>JAZONH010000001.1:0-16482 GCA_045654405.1 Acutalibacteraceae bacterium
AATCGGCTGTCATGCCGTTCTTGTAATTAACAAGCGTTTCGATAATGGCTTGCTCATCGGGTGAAACGATAGGCAGTAAATCCTTTTGATGTTTAATATATTTCCCTGTCTGCTTAAAAGCAATTGCCTGAACAACGAAAGAGGCAGATTTATACAGTCCACGCAAAATATCTTCACTCTTTTCGTGGAGCATATTATGAACGCATCCGTGGTATATGTTGCAGGTGCCGATTTTAATTGCTCGATCCACGGCAGTTTCATCCACAAGTGCTAATACCTCGTCAAGACTCCCTTGGATCGGTGTAGTATCATAACAAAATTGGAACAGATCGGATGGCTCCCAATGTAAAATCTCATCCTTACCTGAAAGAAAACCGCAAATCAGTTCCCGGTTGGGAAGAGTATCCAACATTGCGCCATATGACTTAATATCCTCAACAACCAATTTATCTAAAATGACAACAACATCAATATCGCTTGATTCCGTTGCTTCTCCGCGACCATAGCTACCTTGCAAACCAACAAACCATACACGATTTTCAAAGGTTTCATTCAGCTTGGCGATAAAGCTTTCCATCCAGTTTTCAATATTTATCATTTGGTGTTCTCCTTTAATATTTTGCAGCTTGCAATTAGCATTCGTCTTATTCGACCACAAAGATTACGATGAGATTTAAATGTTTCCTCGTTCATTATCTGTGAGTTGAACAACAGTTGTAACCAGCCTTCGGTTTCACTACATTCCTTGAGGGCGATTTCAAATTTTGAAATAAAATCCTTCTTACCTTTTTTAAAAATTATACCACAAATAAATTTGTTTTGCAATTAAGTGATAAGTGATGCAGCTGCGCTGTGATAGGTGATGCGATGCGTTCCATACACGCTCCGAAGGCGTGCATCACGGGCGAAGCCTGCATCACGCACGCAGTGTGCATCACGTTCCGAAGGAACGCATCACGCAAAGAAACCTGAATTGTCAGGTAGACAAATCAGGTTTCTTTGTTGGCAGCGGGATAGGGATTTTTCCGAGCACTGCCGTGCTCTATCGCCTCGCTTCGCTCGTTGCCCACGTCGGCGAAAACAGTCCACCGGACTGTTTTCTTCCGCAAACTTCGTTTGCTCCCTCCTGGTTCGAATCCCTGTATCATTTCAACAAAAAAGAAAAAGCACCCTGCTGGGTGCTTCTTCTTTTTGGCAGCGGGATAGGGATTCGAACCCCAACAAACAGAGTCAGAGTCTGTCGTGCTACCGTTACACTATCCCGCTAGGAACGAGTGATATTATACTATCAGTTTTCCCGATTGTCAATAGTAAATTTCAAAAAATTTAATTATTTTTTAAAAGCCTTGTCATAAGCCCTTGACCAGGCGTAAACCTTATCCCTGTTCCATATCTCGGGCATTCTTGATGATGTGGCAAGCACCTTAATCATATTTGCCACAATTCCACCAACAACACCTACAAGGCGCTTGTTATTTTTTATGCTTTTAAGCTTTTTGGGCAGACCCTTTTTGAGTATAGCTATGGCTTCGTCCCTTGTGGTAAGACCTGCAAGTATTTTCATATCGTCGCTTGTTACAAGCTCCGATTCAAACAGATAGTCCACGTCCTGAACTCTAAGCTTTAAAAGTGAGCCCTTCACACATTCAAGTGCCGCAAGCACTGCGCCCACCTTTTTATAATATTCAACCTGATAGTCCCAAAGGATCTCGGCGGTGTAAAGCTCGGTGTAATCCTCAGAAACCGTATCTGCAAGTATCTTAGCCGCCCTTATGGTGTTGGCAATGCCTGAGCCGATAAGGGGCACGGGCATAAAGGCGCAGTCGCCGATTGCGGCATAGCCGTCGGCAACCATTACCGATAGGGTGTGTCTTACGGGGATTTCGGCAAACTGACCGCCCCTCAATCTTTCTTTACCAAGGCGGGGGTTGTTACGGCGCAAAAATTCGGTAAACTCAATTGCTTCTTCTTTTTCAAAGGTGTTGAATCTGCCGATAAGCACGTCCGTGTAATTCTCGTGGGATGCAACCCAGCTTATACCGGGGTGACCGCCTGCAAAAAGGATTATTTTAAACTTGCCTAAAATTTCATCCTCGGAGCATTTGTTATAAAAGGCTCTGTATATGGTGATTTTGCCGTCGTCCTCAATTTCATTCTGCACCATAAGTGATTTGGGAAGATTGCGGCGCACGGGTGAATTCATACCGCAGGAGTCAATAACAAGGTCGCCGTAGAAATCGCCCTTATGGGTTTTTATACCCACAACACGCTCACCCTCAACTATGGGAGCCGTAACCTCGCAGTCATAAACAATTTTAACGCCCTTTTCCACTGCGTAATCAATAAGATATGTATATAAATCCTTGCGCTCCATTATAATTTCCATATCTTTTTCGGTAATGTACTGAGTTATGGGCTTTTTGGACGCAGGACCGCAGAAGGTCATATTCTCTTTGTATTTGAATTTGTCCGCAGGGGGCATGGGCAGCCCTGCAAATTCAATGGATTTAGGGTCAAACATATCGGTCCAGTCGTGACCCAGTGTGCCCTCGCTGCCTTTTTCGTAAACAGTAACGCTATAGCCTTTTTCTGAAAGCAGAGCCGCCGCCACGATACCGCCGTGACCAAGCCCCGCTACAACTATATTCTTTCCCATAATATAACCTCCGCAAGTTAATACACTTATTTTGACATATCGGAACGAAAATAGCAAGAGAATGTTTTGTTGATTTTTCCGCCACGGTATGCTAAAATTAAATCAATCTTAAAAAGAGGTGTTAAAATATGGATATTATCAAGGATATTTGGGGCGCTAACCCGCCCGCAATGTTTGCGACTGTGTGCCTTGCCCTTTACTTTATCGGTATGGCGGTTGTGTTTATCTCAAAGCCCTTAAAGAATGCGGAAAGCTTTTCAATAAAGCCCGTTGATAACGCAGGTAAAACCGAAATCCGCGTTTACTACGGCGGTATTTCTTTTGCCCTGGGCGCATTCCTTTTGTTCCTTATGTTTTCATTGGGCACCGGCTACTATTCGCTTATCGGCGGTATGTTCTTTGCCACAACCGTGCTTGTTACAAGAACAATCTTCCTCTTTGTTGACAAGGGCTGGAAATGTCCCTACACAAAGCTTGCAATCCCTGCAGAAAGTGCATTTGTAATCGCCCTTTGGGTTTGCTTCTTCCTTGCAAGAAACTATATCTGAACAGATAAAAAAGCGTTGAGTTCCTTTCGGTTCTCAACGCTTAATTTTATACTACCTGGAAAATATAGAATTTAAGGTAATCTGTTTCGGGGACATTCCACAGTATGGGGTGGTCGGCGCTTTGCTGACGGCATTCAATCTGGCGAAGTGAAACCCCTGCATCTGCCGAGGCCTCGCTGAGCATTTTCTTAAAAAGCTCGTCGGGCATAAAATGGGAGCAGGAGCAGGTGGCGAGATAACCGCCACGGGGCAGAAGCTTCATTGCCTTAAGGTTAATCTCCTTATAGCCCTTGTACGCATTACGCACCGTTGCACTGCTTTTGGTAAATGCAGGCGGGTCAAGAATAATAAAATCGTAATCGCAGGAATTTGTTTCCTTCATCTCGGTTAAAAGGTCAAAGACGTTGGCACATTTAAACTCCATATTGGTGAAGCCGTTAAGCTGAGTGTTACGCTTCGCGCTTGCAAGTGCATCCTCAGAAATATCAACGGCGGTTACAAGCTCGGCACCTGCCGCCGCGGCATTAAGTGCAAAGGCACCCGTGTGGGTAAAGCAGTCAAGCACCCTTCTGCCCTTGGCAATTTTTCTGATTGCCATACGGTTGTATTTCTGATCAAGGAAGTAGCCTGTTTTCTGACCGTTAACGTAGTCAACCGCATATTTAATGCCGTTTTCGGTGATTTCGGTAATACCCGAAAGATCGGTTTTCAAGCCCTCGGCCTTATAGAAGCCCTTGTATTGCTCCATACCCTCGCGCTCGCGGATTGCCACGTCGTTACGCTCGTAAACCGCGTCAATTACCTGACCCTGCTCACGAAGCACCTCAACAATTTTGGTAATTATAAAGTCCTTTACCCTTTCAACACCCAGCGAGAGCACCTGCACAACAATTACGTTATTGAATCTGTCCACGGTAAGACCCGGGAACGAATCCGCCTCGCCAAAAATAAGTCGGCAGCAGTTATAATCCTCGTCGCCCATTACTGTGCGGCGGTAATCAAGTGCATAACGCACCCGTCTTTCATAAAAAGCCTCGTCAAATCTGTCGTTTGCATTGCGTGAAATAATACGCACCCTGATTTTTGAGTTATCGTTAACGTAGCCGGAGCCTAAATATCTGTCCTTAGAGGTATAAACGTCAACAATATCGCCATTCTGATACTCGCCCTGAATCTCGGTGACCTCCTCACCAAAGACCCAGGGATGACCTGATTTAACGTGTTTTTCACCCTTGGGTGTAATAATAAACTTAGTATAATTACGTGCCATAGAATCCTCCGAAGCGGAAAAAATTTACAAAAGGATTATATAACTTTTTGCAAGCTTTTTCAAGGAGGACGTAATTAAAAAATAAAAGTTTCGCTTAAAAGCAGGAACACCACACCGGGCACCGAGTAAAACACCGAAAAGGCAAGTGAATACCAGTTAAGCCCAACGGACAGGGGCACCACAAAGGACAGTGCACTGACCGCACACAGGGCCCCAACACCCCCAACGGCACTTGTTAAAAAGGCTTTGAAGAAATTACCGCTTTTTTTGAATATTATAAAGGAAACAATCAAAAAGAATGCCCCCAAAACATACAGCATAAAAATCACTTCCGTTTTTTATACATACTATGCCCCAAATTAATTTTTATTACAGATTATACCCGCCACGGTCTGTGCATACTATAAAACGAATATAAAAGCAAAGGCGGAATTATTTTGAACAAGCATTCTTTTACCTACGAGCAATACTGCACCGTTGTGGATAAAAACATTATTCTTGAGGAAATCACCTTTCACAACGGCAACAAAAGGCTACGCTGCCTTAACCTGCACAATTGCATGATGGCGAATGGCGGCTGCAAAAACCGTTATATACTATCACGGATGGAAAAAGCAGTTGAAAAAGGGGCGGTGGAATAAATTCCATATATCGAAACCATAATTCGCCATTAAAACACACTTCTGATAAAGCTTTACTTTAAAACATACCCTTCAATATATGTTTTACCGAGGAATATCAATTTTTACACCAAAAATGAAAATAAAAAAGGTACGGATTTAACCATACCTCTAAATTTATGAAAATCGACCTTAAAAAGTGAACGAATTATCTATTATCGCTTATCTATTTTTGTAAATTACGAAAATCGAGAGAAGTATTGCATCTTGTACAGTTAAATACCGAATACTCTGCAACGGTCGCTTCTGCTACACCACTGTATCAAAAAGAAAGTGCGCTCAAAAGATTGAAGAGTATTTGAATCGATAGTGCTAAAAGAAAAACACAGGAGCAAGGAAAGAACCCTTGTTCCTGTGTTAGAATAAAAAATTATGCTTGTTCCAATTATTTGTTCAATTTTTTTAGGGCTTCTCTAGAAAATTTACGCCAACCTGGATGTTTAGAATCTTTAAAACGCTCAAAATAATGTCTAAAATCCTCTTTTTTGAATTCTCCTAAAGCACAAATTGCTTGCAATCGTACTTCTTCATCTTCCAGCAAGTCAATTAATACTGGAATAGCACTTTCCTCTTTTAACTTTCCAAGCAACAATATAATCATTTGCCTATTATGGCCAAATTCTTTATCGGAGATAATATCTATGTATTCTTTTGTAAAATCAAAAGAACGTATCTGAAAAAGAGTATCTGCTATAAACCAACGAGTTAATTCTTGTGTTTCTTTACTATAAAAATCTTCGAGTAACATAGGAACTAAATTTTCAAAACCTTTAAAATGAAAAAAGCGAATAAAATAGTTTTGCTCGTTATATTTTTTTAGAGCTTTTGCGATTTGGTAATATCGAATAGCAATAGGCAATATTACTTTTTTGTGTTTGGGCATAAAACCAATAATTTGACTATCAACATAAAAATTAAAACCTAAATCCCTCAAGTCTTTTTCGAAAAGAGGAATTAACGAACTTGGATTCTCGTCGTAATATTGTTTTAACGCAACCTTTTCATTGTCTAACCAAAGGTTATTTAGATTAGGTTTATTTATATCATCAATACTCATTGTTCCGCCTCCTAACCCAAAGGGAAAACTTGGATTGCACCACTGTCTACAACTTGTTGTAATGGTCCAGTTAATGGGGCATTTGTATAAAGAGAGAAAAATCAGGGGACGGGTCTGTGGTTGGGGTTTATCCAAAGACAAACCGCCCCTGATTTTAAAATTTAAGACAACAAAACTTTGATTTATCAGAGTTTACAACTCAATCATAGAACCGTCCCCTGATTGTTTGAGCAAAGGCCTTGATTTATCAGGGTTTAGGGTTCAATCACAGAACCGTCCCCTGATTGGTCATCATAGAACCGTCCCCTGATTGTTTCCATCTTGAATTCCACAACATTTTTCAATTCTTACTATTGACTTTTAATAGTTAGTCTGATTGGTCCTGATTAGTTTTCGTTAAACGGTAGCTTGGTATAATACATACCACGATAATCACAGTAACTCAGAGAATATATTAATTCCGGTTGAGATTTTAATTTAAATTTTACATTTTTTATCGCTGTAGCATCCTCAATTAAAAGATACGAAATATTATGTTCACCGCTCAAATGATCTTTCCATATTTCTTCGAATAAAGCCTCTGACATTTTTTCATCTGATTCAACAATTACAAAGTCTTCAAATGAATATTTATCAGGCGATAAAACATCTTTCCTCACGAGCAGTAATAACCTGTCCTGTTCTTTAACTATCAATACAGAATTATCGCACCTTCCATCAGACGAAAACAAAACACCGTCTTCATAAACACTACACGGAGAAAGAACAGATAAATCCACATTCCAATTAACTGTTTGATCATAAACCGAAAAAAGAGTATCGCATACTGTATAAAATGATCCCTCAACAAACCAATTGTTTGTAGGCAACTCCATTAATTTTACCGTAGGTAAATCATCTTTATCAAAATCTTTCAATTCATTTACAAATATGCTCTCGGTTTTTTCGGGGAGCGATTGATTCGTTCCGGTATTGTTTTTGCAATTTTTTGCAACAAAGCCAATACCCAAAAGAAGAAAGCAACACAGAAAAAACACCAGAATCACAATAAATAACTTTCTTTTCATCATAACATCCTTCCTTTTAAAACACACACTGAACAGGAGAGTCGTCAATTGGCAAATCAGAAGAAACTAGTGATTGATTGGGCTCTTCGGCATCCCACACCATCAAATATAAATTACCATCTGGGAACAATCAGGGGACGGTTCTATGATTGGTCAGATTTTCTGAACAATATAATAACTTACCCCTGTCAATCTGCTGATTTGTCGAATAGAAATTCCCTTTTCTTTAAAAAGTTTTAAAAACTTATTTCTTTTAGCAATCGGCAAGGCTTGAAATTCTGAAACACTTTCGCATTTCGAATATTTTTTAATAATCTTGTGAGCCTCTTCGTCCGTAACT
The DNA here is from genome assembly GCA_045654405.1 of Acutalibacteraceae bacterium. Classification (GTDB taxonomy): domain Bacteria; phylum Bacillota; class Clostridia; order Oscillospirales; family Acutalibacteraceae; genus DTU089. The sequence goes on from JAZONH010000001.1 coordinate 7,619, forward strand.
CGCTTTATATTTGATTCTTCCACATCAATACACATATCAGAACTTGGTTCGTTGTTGTATTCAATAAACGATTCCTTTTTCATCAAAGAAAAAACTTGTTCTACATCAACAATTTGTGGCTCTTCCAAATATTCGTTATAACTACTATATCTGTAATCCTCTAACTTTTTACACAAACCGGCTTTCACCGGATTCTGATGAATATACCTGATTACTGTTAAAAAATACGAATCATCTTCAACCGGCTCACTTTTAAATCTATCTTGGAACAGATGACCTTTTCTTTGATATTTAATGTTATACCAATAAACGTATTTGCTACCAATTCGTTTAAAAACCTGACCTATTGTTTCATTATTAAATCTCATTAACAAATGAATATGATTACCCATCAGGCAATACGCATATATTGTATATCCGCATATTGCCTGATAGTTTTTTAATACTTCGACGAATTTTCGGTAATCTTCTTCGTCTTCAAAGATTTGTTGTTGGTTTATACCCCTCAACATAATGTGATATATTTCGCTTGGGCTTGTTTTTCGTGCTTCTCTTGGCATTTTCATCACCCAAAACAACTATATCACTTTGCTCATCATTTGTCAATCACAGAACCGTCCCCTGATTGTTTTCGTCCCCTGATTGTTTTCGAACCGTCCCCTGATTGTTTTCCTCATCATTTGTCAATCACAGAACCGTCCCCTGATTGTTCAATTGTATGATGGCAAATGGAGGCTGCAAAAACCGATATATATTATCACGGATGGAAAAAGCAGTTGAAAAAGGGGCGGTGGAATAGTATAATCGTTACACGGAGGTGATAGCTTGAACGGAGTATATATTCATATCCCATTTTGCAATTTCAAATGCCCCTATTGTGATTTTTATTCCTACCGTTGTAAAAGCACAGAGCAAAAGCCCTACGTGGATGCGCTTATTGATGAAATCAACACTCTCAGACGTTGCGGCGAATTTGTAAAATCGGGCTTTACCGCCGACACCCTATACCTTGGTGGCGGTACACCCTCGGTTTTAACGGGTGAGGATATCTGCCGCATTATTGAGTGCGCAAAAGCAAAATTCAATATGCCCCCAACAAGCGAAATCACCGTGGAATGTAACCCCAACTCCCCTATTGAGGAGCTTATACCATATTTTAAAAAATGCGGGGTTAACCGTGTGTCACTTGGTATGCAGTCCGCAGTCGATTCGGAAAGACGAGCACTGGGCAGACAGTCGGACAAAAAGCGTATTTCACAGGTTATAGAGCTTTTAAGGTATAGCGGAATTGATAACATTTCCCTTGACCTTATGCTTGGCATCCCCGACCAGACCCCCGAAAGCCTTAGAGAAAGCCTTGATTTCATAATAAATTGCAGGGTTAAGCACGTAAGTGCATACATACTGAAAATTGAGGAGGGCACCTTCTTCGATACCCACAGGGAGCGTTACAGCTTCCCCGACGAAAGCACCACCTGCGATTTATATAACCAATGCGCCGACACCCTGAAAAAGGCGGGCTTTAACCACTACGAAATTTCGAACTTTGCCCTGCCGGGCTATGAAAGCCGACACAACACCAAATATTGGGAGCTTGAAAATTACCTTGGCATTGGTGCCGCCGCCCACTCGTTCGTTGACGGTAAGCGCTTTTATTTTGAAGGTGACGCCGAGGGCTTTATAAACGGCAACAAAGCAATTTATGACGGCGACGGCGGTGACGCTGACGAGTACGTTATGCTTAAATTAAGGCTCAACAAGGGTCTTGACATCAATGAGCTTATAAAGCTTTATGGTGAAAAAAACGCAGAAAAAATAATAAAAAAAGCCCCCCTCTTTAAAGAGATGGGCCTTGTGAGCTTTGACGGTAAAAATCTGAGCCTTACACAGAAGGGCTTTTTGCTTTCAAACAGTATTATAGCAGAAATCATATAAGAAAAACACCTGTCGGATAGCCGAGTGTTCGTAAGGACACTCGGCAGTTTTATTCGCCATACGGCGAGTGATATTGCTTCGCAGTGATATTATGCTTCGCATAGTGTTATTGTCCTTCGGACAGTTTTATGCGAATAAAATAACACTGAAGCCGTAAGGCTTCAATATCACTTTTGATTTATCAAAAATATCACTGCAAATTTTGATTTGCAATATCACTGTTACCAACCGAAAAACTTATTTTAGAAAATAGTAATTGTTTTTTAAAGTATATAACCCACTATGACACTTTCAGCACGAAAGTGTCTGTTTTTTATCAAAAAAATGTGAGACACCTTATAAAAAGCGTCTCACAACTGTATGGATATTTGTTATTCATTAATCTACGCTTGCCGCTTTTCTTGCGTTTGCCTGATGCTCTGCAAAGGAGTTTGCGTAGTAGATGTTACCTTCTTTATCATGTCTGAAGTAAAGGTAGTTTGTATCATCGGGGAAGAGCGCCGCATTTATAGCCGCATCGCCCGGGTTGGCAATAGCGCCAATGGGCAGACCCTTACAAGCCTCGCTATAGGTATCGTAGGTATCGCGATACTGCATATAAAGCTGAGTATCCTCAACGCTTGAAGTGAGGGCGGGCTTGATCGTATCAAGAAGGTAATCCTCAGTGGAGTCACACTGAAGAAGGGGGAAAGCGTTGGGTCTGTCAAGTCGGTTGTAAAGAATACCCGCAATTGTGGGCATCTGGCCTGAGTTTGCCGCCTCCTTCTGAAGGATTGACGCCATAATCACAACCTCGTCAACGCTGAGACCCATTGCATCTGCCTGAGCCTGATATTCCTCAGTCCACTTGTTATCAAAGTTATCAAGGAAGCGTCTTACAACGCTTGAAGCATTTTCCCCTACATAGAACTCGTATGTATCGGGGTAAATGTAGCCCTCAAGGGTGCGGAAACGCTGCTCCTTGTTGGGGATATCGGCAAGAAAATCGTATTCGCTTGAGAAATCAACGTTCTGCAAGGTGTTGATAAAGCTTGTAGCGGTACAAACCTCGTTAGCCTCAAGCTTTTCGGCAATCTGGTCGATTGTGTAGCCCTCGGGGAAGGTAAGGGTTATGGTTTCGGCATTGGTGTAGTCGCTCTTCATGGTGGCAATCATTTTCTCAACGCCCATTGAGGGGCTGAGGGTGTAGCCGCCTGAAATATATTCACCGTCCTGGTCAAATACGGAAAGGAAGAGCTTGCAGAACAACTTGTTTTTAATAAGCTTGTTATCGTGAAGAATATCAAGCACCTCGTCATCGGTCATACCCTGCTGAACAGTGATTTCAACTGCGGTTTCGTCTTTATTAAGTGCCAGCACGTCGTTGATACAGCCGATACCGTAAAGGCAGAGAATGAGGCTTACAAGTGCCACAACGCCAATACAGATAACGGGTCTTAAGAATTTGGGTGAGCCGAAGAAGTTTGCCGCCTTGCTCTTCTTGGGGGGCTTCTGGTTAACAACAGGTGGTGCAACACCGCGAGGACTGCGACGCTTCACGGTTTCGTTACCCATTTTGTTAACGGCTCTGTTAATATTACGGGGAGGATTTGAAAAATACACTCCGCCCTTGTAGCCCTGCTGCTTTTCCTGAGTAGCGTTGGTTTTGGTTACGTTTTCAGAAACGCTTCTGCGAGGAGTTGTTCTGCCTGCAGATTGAGTTCCGCCAACTGTTCTTCTGGGTGTTGTGCCGCTATTTGTGGGCTTTTTGCTTTCAAACTTACCCAAAAGCTCGTCATAATCATTAAATTTATCAGCCATTTTTTCTGACCCCCTGTTAAACATCCTTCGATTGATTAATATCACTGATTATATCTTTTTCGGTAACTATCATATCGACTGTTCTGTCGTACTTACCGTGAAAAAGCTCGTCAACTAAATTCTCGCCGTAGCATATACCGATTGTTGAGCCCTTGTATCGGGACAAATATCGGTCGTAGTAGCCCTTGCCATAGCCCAGACGATAGCCCTGCTTATCAAACATAAACGCAGGCACAATACACACACAATCCGTTGTGTCCCCTATCATTTTATGCATTGACGGGTCGGGCTCATCAACGCCGAAGCTACCCGACTGAAGCTCATCCAAGGAATTTATGAAATAAAAATTCATATTGGATTTTTCGCCCTCGCACCTTGGCACCGCCACGGGCTTACCCATCTGCAAAAGTGCGTTAATAAGCTCGCGGGTATCAACCTCAATTTCCGTTGACACGTAGCAAAGCACCGCCTTAGCCTCACGCACAGACCACAGGTTAAGAAGCTTGTTTTTTATTTTCCTGTCAAAAGAAGCCTTTTTGTCAGGACACATTGAGCGCCGCATCTGCCTTGCCTCGGCACGCAATTTTTTCTTTAAAGGTCTGATGTCTATTACTTTTTCCATTGAATTGCCTTAAGAACACTGTCGCTTTTTTCTTTGCTTACAAGTGCCGTACCGATTGCGGCACCAAACTCCCACGCAACGCCTGCACCGCGGGCGGTAATAATATTACCGTCGGTTACAACACCATCGGGAAGCACCACGGCACCCTTAAGCTCACCCTCGAAGCCGGGGAAGCAGGTTGCCCTTTTGCCCTGAAGAAGACCCTTTTTGCCGAGCACGAAGGGCGCGGCACAAATGGCAGAGATGATTTTGTTGTTTTCAACACAATAATCTATCGCCCTGTGAACATCGGGGCAATTATCAAGATTTTCGGCACCGGGCATACCGCCGGGAAGCATTACACCCTGAAGATTATCATTAAGCTCAACATCTGAAAGAAGAATATCCGCTTCAACAGTTATATTGTGGGCACCGCATATATTTTTACCGCTCACGCCCACGGTAACCACCTGCACACCCATTCTTTTAAGAAAATCAACGGGTGCAAGAGCCTCTATTTCCTCAAAGCCGTTGGCAAGAAAAACATAAAACATAAACTATCCTCCATACGGGATGCCGAAAAAAGCATTGTTAATTTCGGGGGCATCGCCCACCGCCAGATACATACCAAAGGGTACGGACGAAGCACCGTCACTAAAGCCCCTCAGGGTAAGTGCATCAACCCCTGTAAGGTCAAGCACTGATTTTAAAAGAATTTTTTTGTCACCGAACAGCTCGTGCACGGTAACGCCGCCATCCTCAATTTCATAAATTGCATAGCCGTTGCCCACCTTTATTGCGCCGATACTTTCACTGTCGGTCATCAAAAAGCCGTTGAAGGCTCGCTCACCAAGGGTGGCAAGGTTAATTTCATCTGAAAAGGAATTGCGTATATTAATAAAGCTGTTAAAATCGAGCCTTTCCGTGGTGGGGGCTTCGCAGTTAAAATCCTTTGCAAAGACCCTTCTTTCGGAATAGTAAAGGCAGGTTTTAAAGCCAAGCTTTCGGTACATTTCAAAAAGCTCATCGCCTGCAGGGACTAAGAAAAGGTAGTCAACCCCACGAGCCTTTGCCACTTCAAAAAGAAAATCGAAGCAGGCACGCATCAGTCCCCTGCCCCTGTAATCGGGGTGGGTGCACACGGCGTAAATATATAACGCCCTGTAGCTTTTACCGTTATTTGTAATGGTGGAATCGAGCATATACAGAGCACTTGCAACAGTATTGTCACAAAGGGCAACCACTATATCCTGCTCCGTAACGGCATTTTGGAAAAAATGTTCAACCACCGATGGTGAATCATGAAAGGTGTCAACCCACAGAGCCTTTAACGCATCAAGCTCACGCGTCACGGGATGACGCACGTCAAATAATTTTGGCATAGTATTTTTTAACAAGGTACTCGGGCTGATATGAAAGCTTAGCCTTGCGCAAGCCCTCAACCCCCGCGTCATCCTCACGGTTAATGTATTTATAATCACCCAAAGAATTTTCGGCAAAAAGCTTGTTTATTGCCGCGTACGCCTGGGGAAAATCGGGTGATGCCTTTTCAAAATGAACACAGAAGGTATCCTTACGGCTCATTTGCTCCCCAAGTGCATAGGCTACGATTGCCCCGTCAACACGAATAAGCGCACCCTTTAAATTAAGAGTTGAAAAATTGCGGAACGCCTTATCTATAACCTGGCGCTCGGCTTCAAGACGCTGGGTGCTTTCGCCCATCATATGCCACGAGTGTGAAAACTGCAGGCATTCCTGAAGATTGCTTTGGGATAATTCCTCGTATATATAATTGTATTTTTTGCAAAAGGAGTTAACGTGATTTTTCTTAGAGTGAAACTTACGACCCTTAAGGGTGGCAAGATTTTCACGAAGGTAAATATAATCGAAATAATCCCTTTGCTCCTTCACTACAAGGGCGTCACCGAAAAAGCGCTGAAGATGGGGCAGCTGCTCGGGTGCCACACAATAAAAGCTCAGGTCCTCCTCACGGTCAAGGGCATCCTGCCTGATTTGGGCAAGTGCCTTATCAACGTCGCCGTTACCCCAGGGGAAGGCGTAAGAGGTAACACCGTTAAAGGTGGAGCGAAGAAACAGAAAGCCATCCTTTTCGCAGAATTCCGTATGCTCGGCGGCACTCCACGAGTAAAGGTTACCGAAGCTGAAGTCGCACATCTGAGCACACTCGGAAGGAATATATTTTTCAATCAGGGATTTGTGTTCGGTTTTTAAATGTTGTAAATCAAGCATAAAAGACCTTATTTCAATACATCTAATAAAATTTTATATACCTTATCGTTAATAACCTCAATGGGTAAGGGCTCGCCGTTTTCAGAGCAGTTAACAACGCTCCAACCATATTTATCCGCCGCGTAAAGCGCCGCCTCACGGCAGGCATTAAGGAATTCCACGTTTGCCTCGTGAACGTCCTTTTTGCTTTCGTCACCATTGTAGCGGGAGGTCATAAGACGCTGTGAAACCTCAACGGGCATATCAAGGAAAATAACCTTGTCGGGTGCGGGAATGCCGATTTTGTTATATTCAAAATCGAAAAGCCACTCAAGGAAGGGATCCCAATCGGCTTTATTGAGCTTTGTCATCTGATAAAGAGCGTTTGCGGGAGTATATCTGTCGGCAAAAATTAATTTACCGTTGCGATAATCCTCGCCCCATTTTTCGGTATAGGAAGCGAATCTGTCTGCCGCATATAAAACAGAGGCGGCATAGGCGTTAACGTCCCCTGCGTTTTTGCCGAAATCACCCGCAAGATATTTGCGCACAAGAATACTTGAGTCGCTGTCGTAATCGGGTAATTTAATCTGGCGGTAGTCGATGCCGTCCGCCTGAAGACGCTTGCAGATAAGCTCGGTCTGGGTAGTTTTGCCACTACCGTCAAGACCCTCTAAATCAATAAAAATGCCCATAGGAAAAAACCTTTCACCCATAATAATTCCAATTATACCATTATATATTACTATAAATAATTCAAACTGTCAAATAAAGCAACAAAATTGTAATAAATTATTAATGATTTATTTAAACAACAAAATTTTAATTAGCACTTGATTTTTTACAAACAATTAGTTATAATATCAAGGCACTAAAAAGTGAATATGCTATGGAGAGTTGTCCGAGTCGGTCGAAGGAGCACGATTGGAAATCGTGTAAACGGCCAAAACCGTTTCGAGGGTTCGAATCCCTTGCTCTCCGCCAAAAACAAAACCACCCACTCGGGTGGTTTTGTTTTTTAGTTCGAATCAAAAAGCAAGGGATTCGAACCAGGAGGGAGCAAACGAAGTTTGCGGAAGAAAACAGTCCAGTGGACTGTTTTCGCCGACGTGGCAACGAGCGAAGCGAGGCGAGAGAGCACGGCAGTGCTCGGAAAAATCCCTTGCTCTCCGCCAAAAATAACGAATCTACCTTTGGTAGGTTCGTTGTTTTTTGTGATGATACATTGGGAGGGATTCGAACCAGGAGGGAGCAAACGAAGTTTGCGGAAGAAAACAGTCCGGTGGACTGTTTTCGCCGACGTGGCAACGAGCGAAGCGAGGCGAGAGAGCACGGCAGTGCTCGGAAAAATCCCTTGCTCTCCGCTAAAGAATAACCGTAATCTTGATACAAGTTGCGGTTATTTTCTTTTTGTGGTATAATGAAGAAAAAAGGTGGTGAGGGTATGCATTTCTCTTTTATTAAAGAATTATTTTCGGATTTTGATGTAGACATTCAAATCGAAAATAATGTTGAAACTATTTACATAAGAAACATTCAGTTTTCAGATCCGATCATAATTCATTATTTCCCGGATGACTACTATATCTATCTTTTGCGGTTTGCAACGCAACATTGTGACACTTCGTCTAAAGAAGAATTGATACAATATGCGCTTTCTTTTGCTAACGCTGAGAAAGCAGCTATTGAATTTTTTGAAAACGAAAAGAACAGATTTGGTGGAGAGATTGAAGTATCTTTGCTTGATAATATCTCTTATGATGACTTGAGAAATTACTTTGGATACCCCCATCTTGATTTAACGAATCTTACATTCAAGGTTCGTGCGTGGAATGCTTGTTATTGTTTTGATGGCTATTTTGAAAAAAGCGAATCGGGAGTAATCGAAATCAGAAAGAAATATGTCAAATGCACCCCCTAAAACGACTTTGCACCCCATTGACTTAAAAATGCACCCCCTAAAACGACTTTGCACCCCCTAACCTCAAAAGGGGGTGCATTTGTATCAAAATTAGGGTTAGTCTTCAAAAGCAAAACCACCCACTTAGGGAGTGTAAATTAGGGATTTAATAGCCTTAAATCATTAACTTTGGCGCATAGCATTGTTAAAATGAGAGGGAACCCGTCAGGGTGCCCTCTCTTTTATGTCGCGCTCTGCATCCAAATTTAAAAGATTTAAGGTGCTGTGCAGTTTAAATTTAAATAGTTTTCGTTTAGACGAAATGACAAATGCACCGTAAGGCTGGCGCCTACGGTGCATTTTCATAATGTATTAACGGAAAATATTAAATTTAAACCT
>JAZONH010000002.1:0-26900 GCA_045654405.1 Acutalibacteraceae bacterium
TTTGTTTCAGTTCTTGTGCTTGAAGGCGAGGGCAAGGTTAATGCTCTTGATGCAAAAGCAGGTGACAGTTTCTTCCTTCCCGCAGGCAATTACAATGCTCTTATTGAGGGCAAAATCAAGGTTCTTATCAGCACTTTATAATTTCAAAAGGTGAGTTTATGTCATTGCTGACTGCTCAAAATTTAACATTTGGTTTTCTTGACGGCGTCTTGTTTAAAGGCGCCGCTTTCAAGGTTGAGGAAACTGATCGTGTTGGTCTTATTGGCGCTAACGGTACAGGTAAAACTTCACTTTTTCGCCTTATTACGGGTAAATATTCACCGAACGAGGGTGGTATTGTACGTGGTAAGGACGTCAGAATCGGCTATATGGAGCAGTACCTTGACTGCGACGAGGGGTTAACTCTTTACGAGGAAGCACTTACCGTATTTAGCGACGTTATTGAAATGGAGCGGGAGCTTGAGAAAATAAACGAGCAGCTGCTCAACAACTCCGACATAACGCTTATTGAACGGCAGTTAAGGCTTACCGATGAGCTTGAGCGACGCGACGGACTTGTGTATCAGGCCAAAACGCGCTCTGCATTAATTGGTCTCGGCTTTTCTGAATCAGACCTCAACCTTCAGGTTGGTGCATTAAGCGGTGGCCAACGCTCAAAGCTTTCACTTTGCAAGCTACTTTTATCAAACGCAAACCTTCTTTTATTGGATGAGCCCACTAACAACCTTGATACGGACTCTATCTTATGGCTTGAGGAATATCTCACCAAATACCGCGGAGCATTTATGGTGGTATCCCACGACCGTTATTTCCTTGATAAGGTTACAACCTCCACTATGGAGATTTCACACCAGAAGCTCGTTCATACAGTTGGTAATTACTCGGTATTTCAGAAGCTTAAGGCAGAGCGCGAGCTTACCATTGAGCGTGAATATGAGAAAAATATGACCGAAATCAAGCGTATTGAGGGCATAATCGAACAGCAGAAGCGCTTTAATCAGGAGCGCAACTACATTACAATTGCAAGTAAGCAGAAACAGATTGACAGAATTAAAGAGGAGCTTGTAGTCCCTGATAAGGTTTTAAAAAGCGTTAACTTCACATTTAAAACTGACCTTCGTGCAGGGGATGAGGTGCTTATTGTAAAATCACTTGAAAAAAGCTTCCCCGAAAAGCCCTTATTCAGGGATTTTGATTTAACTGTCTATCGTGAGGAAAAGGTTTTCCTTTTAGGTCCCAACGGTTGCGGTAAATCAACTTTTTTGAAGATAATAAACAAAGAGGTTATGCCCGATTCGGGCACCTTCCGACTTGGCTCTAATGTTAAAATCGGTTATTTTGACCAGAATATTGATAAATTAAGCTCACACAAAACCGTTCTTGACGAGGTTTGGGATATGTACCCGTTTATGAATGAAACTGACGTGCGCAATGCACTTGCGATGTTTTTATTCAGGGGCGAGGACGTTTTCAAATCCGTTTCCGACCTTAGTGGTGGGGAACGAGCAAAAATCTCACTTCTTAAAATTATGCTCTCGAAGCCTAATTTCCTTATTCTTGACGAGCCCACCAACCACCTTGATATAATTTCAAGAGAGGTGCTTGAAAACGCCCTTGCGGACTTTAACGGCACACTTTTGGTGGTTTCCCATGACCGATATTTTATCAACAAGCTTGCCACTAAAATTGTTCACTTGACTCACGACGGTGCGGTGGATATTAACGGTAACTATGATGCTTATCTTCAGTTCCGTGAGCAGGAAAAGGCAGAAATAGTTACAGAAAAGAGCAAAAAGCCCGCCGTAAACGAATACAAATTGAAAAAGGAAAAGGCGAGCAACGAGCGTAAGCGTAAAACTAAAATCGCCCGTATAGAAGCGGAGATTGAGGAAAAGGAAAACCTTATCAAGGATACCGAGGCTTCACTCTGCACACCCGAGGTTACAGGCAATTATGAAGAATTACTAAGGCTTACCGCCGTCCTTGACGAAGCCCGATTACAGTTGGATGACCTGTACACCGCATGGGAGGAGCTTCAGTCCGAGTAATAATTTTTATTTCACCCACATATATTTTTGTGGGTGATTTTTTATGAATAAAAACAAAAAGGACTATCTTTTACACACGCTTTTATTCCAATTTTTAATATGCGCAGTTACTTTTGGTATTCTTTTTGGTATAAAATCCACGGGCTCAGGGGCTCTTGATAACCTTAAGGATGCGTATTTCGATAACCTTGAGCGTAATTTTATTGTGGAGGTCAAGGAGAGCGGGGTAGAGGCTTTTAAAAACGTAGAGAAAGAGGAAGACACCGATGCTACCACGCCAATGATTACAGAAGCTACTGAAATTACAACGAATAAGGCAACAGAGCAACCAATCACAAAAAAACTCGTATCGGAGCTTTCGGCTACAATTAAGGCTAGTGGCGGTGCGGATTATTCAGTAAGCAATAAGGACGACATACCCGACAACGTTTCCGTTGACTCGTACACCCTGAATCGGAAAATGTTTATGCCTGCCGCAGGTGAAATTACATCACCATTCGGCATTCGTAACCACCCCATAGATGGTGAATTGCGCTTTCACGCAGGGGTTGATATTGCAAACGACACAGGTACGCCCATTTATGCCGCGTTTGACGGCGTTATTAGTGTTTCCGACTACGATAGCTGGAACGGATATTACCTTAAAATTACCCACGATAATAATATAATGACCGTTTATTGCCACTGTAGCAAGCTTTTGGTAAAAAAAGGTGAAACGGTTAAGGCGGGGCAGAAAATAGCCGAAATGGGTTCTACAGGCTCATCTACAGGCCCGCACCTTCACTTCGAATTCAGGATAAATAACGTTTCATACGACCCCGAGGGGGCTTTAAGCGAGGCCATAAGTGGAATTTAAAATCGGCAATACGAGAATTAAGCCCTGCTTTTCTTTCTTTGTCCTTATTCTTTTGCTATTGGTTAAGGGCAATAATCGTCACTTGATAATTGCTCTCGGGGTTTCATTGGCTCACGAGCTTATGCACATTATATTTCTGCTTATTCTCGGCTGCAGGATTGATACGATTAAGCTATCCGTATTGGGTGGGAATATAATAAGGGACATGGGATTCAGCACAACGCCCCTTGGTGAAGCTCTTATAAATCTGAGTGCGCCGCTATTTAATATTTTATCAGGATTTTTACTGCTGATTTTAAATAAAGAGAGCACCGTCGGGTACGTTAGTATTCTTGTTGGCGGCTTTAATATTCTGCCTTTTTATAACTCGGACGGGGGAAGGGGATTGTACCATTTATTAACTGTAAAATTTACCGAAAGAGTAAGTGAAGCGGTAGTAATTGTGCTTTCTGTAATTATTGTGTCTGGTTTTGTTGTAATTAACTTGTGTTTTATTTTTAATAACACCTGCAACCCCACTTTAATAGTTATAAATATTTACTTTATCATAGTTTTAGCTAATAAGTTTACAAGCAAACAGGGGATAAATGTATAATTATTAGTTTTGTTACCATTTTGTAACCTATATTAATTTTTTGTTACAAAGGTTGCATATTTCATAGAATTCTATATAATATAGGAAGTTATACTCGAAAAGTATAACTCGTATTGCGTATTAAAGTAGTATTAATAAAAGTAGGTGCTTTTTTGAATTTACTTGTCACCTTGAACTCAAAGTATATGTATCCCTTGTGCGTTATGTTACGTTCATTGTGTAAGTCTAATCCCGATACTAAGTTTGATATATACGTTGCACACTCATCACTTACCGATGATGATTTTGCCGCTATGCGCGAAAATATAAATGGTAATATGACCATTCATCCCATTCATGTTGATGAAAAGATTTTTGCCAGCGCGCCCGTGCTTGACCGAATCAGTAAGGAAACCTATTATCGCCTGATAATAGATAGCTACTTACCTGAGGATATTGACCGTATTCTTTACCTTGACCCTGATTTGGTTATTATCAAACCCTTGGACGAGTTATATAACGTGGATTTTGAAGGTAATATTATTGCGGGTTGCCCTCATACCTGGGGTTTCCTTGAATTCTGCAACAGATTCCGCCTTAAGCTTACCTTCACAAGGGGATGGCGTTACATTAATGCGGGTGTTATCCTTATTGATGTTAAGGCTTGGCGCAAATTTATTGATACACCACGTATGCTTGACTTTGTTAACAAAAACATCAAGCGACTTAAGCTTAGCGACCAGGACGCAATCAATATTCTTTACCACGGCAAAACCCTGATTGTTGACGAGCGTAAGTATAACCTTGATGAAAAAACCTTCTTCCATTACAACAGACCCGGAAGAGTTATTAAAAGATATAAACGAATCGACCTTGATTGGGTTGAAAAAAACTCTGTTATAATCCATTTTAACGGTAGCAAAAAGCCCTGGAGTGACGGAGAATATAAAGGAAAACTTGGTGGATATTTTGAAGCTTATCGATAAAATTAAAGAGAAGCTCCCTCAGCGTGAGGTTTCCAAGGCAATACGCGTACAGCGTATTGTTGCGCTTTGCGTAATCGGTGCGATATTTTTAGCTTTTGTTATTGCTTACATAAGATATCGCGAATTTCTTGTTAATCTGCTTTGCGATAAAGACAATCTGCAGGCATTTTTGGCGCAATTCGGCGGATTTGACAAGGTTGTTTTCGTCGGCATACGCTCCTTCCAGACTGTTATCAAAATCATCCCTGCGGAGCCGCTTGAGCTCGCTGCAGGTGCCTTTTACGGTGTTGTGCCCGGTATGCTTTATTGCTTGCTCGGCTCATTCATCGGCTCGTTTGTTATTATCATCATCACTAAAAAAATCGGTCGTAAGGTTATTGACCTGTTTGTACCCATTGACGTTATTGATGATTTTGCACTTTTCAAAAACAAAAAGAAGCTTTATACAACTCTCTTTTTCATTTATATAATTCCCAGCTCACCTAAGGATTTATTGGTGTATGCTGCGGCTCTTACAGATATAAACATCTGGAAATTCCTTTTAATTACAACTATCGCACGTATTCCCAATATTATTATTTCAACCTGGTGCGGTGCCGAGTTTATTGATGGTAACTATACCAAGGCGATAATAATTTTTGTTGCCTCCGCCGTGCTTGCGGTAAGCTTGTCGATAGTTTATAAGAAGTTCCTTTCAAAGAAAAAAAGTAACAAATAATCAGGAAGGTCATTTAGTATGAGTAAAGACAGGAGTGACAGGATAAAGCCCCATAACTGGCTTGTTATGCCTGTGATGGTAACTTTTGCCGCTTTATCGCCCGAATACCTCGCGCCGGGCTTTACAATTTTCGGCGCAATTATGACTATGTGGAAGCCGGGCGTGCGTAAGCAGAAGCTTTCAGATTTTGCCATTGGTTACACTATTCTTGCGTTTATGATATGGATGGTAATCGGTTCTTTCTACGCAAAGAGCTTTACCTCGCCATTATTCAACCTTCTTTTATGGGGTATGATGTACTCAAACGTTTGGGTTGCCAAAATTTGGGTAAAAACCGAAGAAAACTTAGAAAAAATCGTTCACGGCGGTGCATTTGCCGCGGGTGTTGCAGGCTTTATTGCAATAATGCAGTATATTATCCGCCTTATAGTGGGCGAGGATAAAGCTACAATCATCAATCCCTTCTGGCGTATCATTGACATCGGCATCGAAAAAATGGTCACCATTCTGCCCGAAGCTCTTTCATCCGCTTTACCCCGTACAGAATTCAAGCTTTTCCCCGACAGGTCAAGCGGTACCTTCTCAAACCCCTTGTTTCTTGCAACATTCCTTGTTGCAATGCTTTCCTTCTGTGTATTCTGCCTTCTTAACGGCAAAACCAAAAAGGTTAAGGCGTTGGGTTGGATTTCAATGCTTTTGGCAATCGGCGGTATTGCGACCTCATTCTCAAGGGGGCCCTACCTTTATACCGCGTTAGTATTCATTTTATTGCTCGTTTACGGCGGCAAAAGAGCCCTTAAGATACTTGGTATCGGCTCAGTGGGTGCATTGTTCGTGCTTATTTTCTCAAAGAGTGTTATCAGGCGTCTGTTGACCCTTGCAAGCACTACGGACAAGTCTATTAACGCACGTAAACGAATCTGGGCGGCAATGTTTGAAAAAATACCCGATAGATTCATTTTCGGCTACGGCACGGGCGTTGATTCCGTAAGAAGCATACTTCACAACGAATACAACGAAAAGCAACCCCACGCACACAATATTTTCCTTGAATTCCAGATGGAAAACGGCATAATCGGCGTGTTGCTCTTTGTTGCAATTCTTGTAGTTTTCATTTACAGTGCATACAAGCTTTACCGCAAGGGTGGTATGGCAAAGAATTTTGCAATAACCTTCTTTGTAGCTATTGCGGGCTTGTGTATGTGCGGTATGACCGACTGCATATTCTATGGTCTTAAGCCCCTTCAGTATTTCATGTTGATTCTCGGCCTTACGCAGGCGGCGGTAATCATATACCTAAAGGAGGACGAGCGGCCCTTCTATAAGCTTCAGAAGCGCATTGAAGAGCGCAGTGCTAAGCCTAAAAAAACTAAAGAAAAAGAAAACGTAAGAGTGTAGTTCAGCTACACTCTTTTTTCTGTTTGTTCTCTTGATTATTAATGACTTATATAGTAAAATATAATAAATATATAACTTTGGAGATATTTCTATGTTTAAAACAAAAATCGAGTCAATTTTACCCCTCGTGCAGAAGCCTGCGCGCTACACAGGCGGTGAACTTAATTCAATTGTTAAGAATAAAGACCAGGTGGACGTAAGGTTTGCTTTCTGCTTCCCGGATACATACGAAATCGGTATGTCCCACCTTGGTATGAAGATACTTTACAGTCTTATAAATTCGAGGGATAATTTCTGGTGCGAGCGTGTTTTTGCACCCGATACGGATATGGAAAAAATTATGCGCGAAAGGGATATCCCCTTATTTGCCCTTGAAAGCCGCGATGCGCTTCGTGATTTCGACGTTGTGGGCTTCACCCTTCAGTACGAGCTTTGCTACACAAACGTGCTTAATATGCTCAATCTCGCGGGTATTCCCTTACGCAGTAAGGACCGTGGGGATTCATTAGATATACCCGTTGTTATAGCGGGCGGCCCCTGTGTTTGCAACCCTGAGCCCCTTGCAGATTTTATTGATGCATTTCAGATTGGCGAAGGGGAGGAAATGATGCTTGAGTTTCTGGATTTACTTAACGAATACAAAAAGCAGGGTAAATCCAGAAGGGAGTTTTTAATCGCCGCCGCTCAGATAGAGGGTATATACGTGCCTTCGTTGTACAACATTTCGTACAATGATGATGGTACAATAAGTAGCATCACCGCAACAGGTGGTGCACCCGAGGTGGTAAACAAAAGGGTAGTGGCAGATCTTGATAATATCTTCTACCCCGAAAAGTTTGTTGTGCCCTTTGTTGAGGTTGTGCACGACAGAGTTGTTCACGAAATTTTCAGAGGATGTATCCGCGGTTGTCGCTTCTGCCAGGCAGGCTTTTGGTACAGACCTATCCGCGAAAAAAGCGTTGAAACCATCAGTCAACAGAGTCAGCGTCTTGCTTGCACAAGCGGCTACGATGAATTATCGCTCTGTTCACTTTCAAGCAGTGACTACACTAAAATCACAGAGCTTCTTGAGGAATTGCTTGGTTGGGCAGTACCCCAGAAAATTAACGTTGCCTTACCCTCACTGAGAATCGACAATTTCTCAGACGAATTAAAGGAAAAATTAGCTCTCGTAAGGCGCTCAGGCCTTACCTTTGCAGCAGAAGCAGGTACACAGAGACTCCGTGACGTTATTAACAAAAACATTTCCGAGGCAGAAATTCTTGACACCTGCCGAAAAGCATTCGTAGGTGGTTGGACTGCCGTTAAGCTTTACTTTATGATTGGTTTACCCACCGAAACTGACGATGACGTTGTGGGCATTAACGTGCTTTCACAAAAGGTTGTTGAGGAGTTTTACTCAAATCCCGACAAGCCCAAGGGCAAGGGGGTAAGCGTTAGTGCAGGCGTTTCATCATTCGTACCTAAGCCCTGCACGCCCTTCCAGTGGGAGGCTCAGGATACCCGCGAGGAGCTCAAAAGAAAGCAGAAGTTGCTTCTTGAAACCTGTACCTCAAAGAAAATTACCTTCCGCTTCCATAATACAGATTTAACCTTCCTTGAGGGTGTTTTTGCCCGTGGCGACAGACGACTTGCAGACGTTATTGAAACCGCCTATAACAACGGATGCACCTTCGATAGCTGGGATGATAAATTTAATTTTGATGCATGGATGAATGCATTTGAAACCGTTGGTCTTTCCACCGAGTTTTACGCTAACCGTAAGCGTCCCTATGAGGAAATTCTGCCCTGGGACCATATTAATTCAGGCATCAGAAAGCAGTTCCTTATCTGCGAAAACGAAAAGGCTAAGAATGCCGAAACCACCGGTCACTGCCGTCAGCAGTGTGCGGGATGCGGCTCAAATAAGTTAAATGGAGGTAAATGTGATGCGCTCAGTTCGTCTGTGGTTTAATAAAACCGATACTGCAAAATACATATCCCACCTCGATTTAACAAGATGCCTTGTCAGAGCGTTCCGCAGAACGGATATACCCCTTTGGTACACCGAGGGCTTTAACCCTCATCCGCACCTTGTTTTCGGTATGTCATTACCCCTTGGTGTTGAGGGTGAGTGCGAGTCCCTTGATATAAGGCTCAATGATGAAAGCTATCCTGTAGAGAAGGTCGTTGAGGAGCTTAACCGCGTAACCGTACCGGGCATCAGATTTATTAAAATTACCGAGCCCGTTTACAAACCCCTTGAAATTTTCTCGGCAGACTACACCGCTGAGCTTGTTGGTGAGCATATTGATGATATTCCCGCTAAAATCAAGGAAATCATCGAAACAGAAACCATAACCTACGAAAAAAAAGTTAAAAAAGGCGGCTTTAAGACGATAAACGTTACCGAAAATCTTAATGATTTCAAAATTTTAACCGAAAACGGCAAGGTTTATTTAAAATTCAACCTGCCCACGGGTAACGATTTCACCGTAAGCCCCGTTAATTTTTGCAACGCCTTAACCGAAAGGCTTAGCCATGACGATTTATTATGGCGCATTACCCGCCACAGGCTTTTAATGAAAAACGGCGAGGATTTTATTTAAAATCAACCTAAAATTTCACTTATAAGCATATAATTTACGGGTGATTAAATGAAAAAGCTACTTTTGCCCTTAATTCCCGTAGTAATTTGTGCATTGATTTTTAACACTACAACCTTTTTGTATGCTTCCGATAACGCATCCGCCGAAAATAAAGGCAGGGGAACTATGCCGGTTATCATTATTGACGCGGGTCACGGCGGCTTTGACGGCGGCGCAGTAGCATCCGACGGCACTGTTGAAAAGGATATTAACCTTAAAATAAGTTTGTATCTGCAGGAATATCTTGAGCTATCGGGCTTCGGCACCGTGCTTACCCGAAGCGACGATATTTCCCTTGAGGATCAGGGTCTTAACACCATCCGCCAACGGAAAACCTCAGATATTCACAATAGGATGAAGCTTATGGAAAGCACCGATAACGCCTTATTTATAAGCATACATCAGAATAAATACCACGTTGAAAAATACAGTGGTCTGCAGGTGTTTTATTCACCGAAGCTCGCCGAGGAAAGCTCGCTGCTTGCCCGCCATATTCAGGAGGCAGTTACCGAAGCCCTTCAGCCGCATAACGAAAGAGAAATCAAAAAGTGCGGCACGTCAGTCTATCTGATTTATAACGCGGTAAAGCCCGCAGTGCTCGTTGAGTGCGGCTTTTTATCAAATAAGCAGGAAAACGAGCTTTTAAAAACCGACGATTATCAAAGAAAAATAGCTTTCTCAATCGCTTCGGGAATACAAGATTACGTCTATTGTAAAGGATGAACCAAATGGCTAAAAGTAAAGTTGTTTTTATATGCTCCGAGTGCGGGTATGAATCTGCCAAATGGTACGGCAAATGCCCCTCATGCGGCGAATGGGACACTTTAAACGAAGAACAGATAATCGATACCCCTGTTAGTAAAGCCTCTAAAAACAGGCTTACAACCTACACAGGCTTAGCTATGCCCCTTTCACATATTGATTCATCCCGCGAGATACGCTTTGACACAGGGGTAGGGGAGCTTAACCGAGTGCTCGGCGGCGGTCTTGTTAAGGGCTCGCTTGTGCTTTTGTGCGGCGACCCAGGTATAGGTAAATCCACCATTCTTTTGCAAATTTGCGAAAAGCTTTCCGCAGGGCTTTCTGTTTTATACGTTTCGGGCGAGGAATCCGCCTACCAGATTAAAATGCGAGCTAAGCGCCTTGGTGTTACCAACGAAAGGCTCAGTGTTATGTGCGAAACCGACGCAGAAATCATCTGCGAATACATAAGAAATCAGAAGCCCGACGTGGTAATGATTGACTCGGTGCAGACAATGAATATTTCTTCGGTTTCGTCAACTGCGGGTAGCGTTACCCAGGTACGCGAATGCACCAATTTATTTATGCGTACAGCTAAAAACAACGATATTTCAATAATTCTTGTAGGCCACGTTAACAAAGACGGCAATATTGCAGGCCCCAAGGTTTTAGAGCATATAGTTGATACGGTGCTTTATTTTGAGGGCGAAAGAAACCTCACTTACCGTATTTTAAGAGCCGCCAAAAACCGTTTCGGCTCAACCAATGAAATAGGCGTTTTTGAAATGACTGAAAAGGGTCTTATTGAAATCGAAAGCCCGTCACTTGCAATGATTTCGGGCAGACCCTTAAACGTATCAGGCACCTGCGTAACCTGCCTTATAGAGGGCTCAAGGCCCATTCTTGCTGAGGTGCAGGGTCTTGCGACTGCCTCGGGCTTTGGTAATCCGCGCAGAATGGCGGCGGGCTTTGACTACAACCGTATGGCAATGCTTATTGCAATACTTGAAAAGCGCGCAGGCTATTTCCTTGGAAATATGGACTGCTACGTTAATATTGTCGGTGGTCTTCGTGTGGACGAGCCCGCCTGCGACCTTGCAGTTGCACTGTCAATACTTTCAAGCTTCAAGGATGCAGTAATCGATAGCGGCACAATCGTTTTCGGTGAAATCGGTCTTGCAGGTGAAATACGCACCGTCAATAACTGTGAGCAACGCATACGCGAGTGCGAGCGCCTTGGCTTCAAGCGTTGCATTATACCAAGGCAGAACATTAAAAAGCTTAACAAAGCCGATTTTAAGGATATTGAGGTAATCGGTGTGCGTAACATCCGCGAGGCCTTTGAATGTGCCACAGAATGACTATGAATACACCCGTTTTACCCCAAAAACCAATTAAATCCTGCATTATCGGCGATGCTTATAAGGCGGAAATACGCGAGCTTGAGGATTTGTGTATTGAATGCCACACCTTTAAAAGCAATAAAAGGCTATCAGACGAGGTTGCGGCACATGGGGATATTAACTGCATTAACCTTGGTAACGGCAAAATATTGGCAGATAGTGACGTAGCAGGGGAGCTAAGCACTAAAATTCAAGGCTACAACGTATTGCATGCCGGGTATATTACATCACCATATCCCAACGATATATGTCTTAATGTGTTCTTCGACGGCGAGCGTATCTTCTGTAACACCAAGTATATTAATCCGCACTTGAAGGCATTCGCAAAGGATAATAGCATAAAGCTTATTCATACCAATCAGGGTTACACCAAATGCTCAATATGTGCCGTTTCAGACAAGGCAGTTATAACAGAGGATGATGGTCTCGCCTATTTGTTAAAAAATTATCAATATGATGTTTTATTGATAAAAAAGGGATTTGTGGCTTTATCCGACAAGCATTACGGCTTCATAGGCGGCGCTACTGCACTGATTTCACCGACTAAATTATACGTAAGCGGTGATATAGGTGCGCATCCGGATTACCAGCTTATTAAAGATTTTACGGCTAAATATAACGTATCATTATTTTATAATAAATCCCGTCCGTTAACTGATTTTGGCGGTATTATTAGTATTAATTAATATTATTTAATGATAACACCGTATTTTAAGCTAAAAATCCCTGAATTAACGTAAAATGCAAAAAAACTCATCCTCTCAGTTTTTTTAAAGCATACAATGTATCATTTTTAAAATTTCTATTCGATGTGGAAAGGAAAGAATTTTTATGAAAAATCCTGAAAACAACAAAGTTGCAAAAATCGGCTATGCAGTAACAATGCTTGTGGTAACAGCCGCAATAGTTATAGTTGTAAAAAAGTACGGTAAATAATTATTATAAATAAACAACGCAAATTAAATTTGAGTATGCTTGTTTACTGATTATAGGTAAATTGTACCCAAAACACCGTAAGTTAAGCAGATTAAGATAAAAGGAGCCCGAAAGCTCCAAAATACCGCAATATGCCCGAAGGTTATAAATTCACTATTTTTTATTAAGTTCCACTACCCCGACTTATACAAAATTTTTATTTTGTATAATTGGATAAGTAAGAAAGGATAGGTGTTAAAATTGAAAAAAGATGATTTTATATTCACATTCCCTTCCTTTGTGGTGGATTATCTGAACTATAACAGTGTTGTCAAAAACCGTTCAGACCTTACAGTTATTGAATATGCAACAGATTTACTCACCTTTTTCAGATTTTTAAAGGTTATCCGTGGCAAGGCTGATAAAGAAACTCCTTTTAACGAAATCGACGTAAAGGATTTAACAATTACTGATATTTCAAACGTTTCCTTAAGTGACGCTTATATGTTTCTTGTTTACTGTAAGGACAACCGTGATAACAACGAGCGCACACGCGCACGCAAATGCACAACCCTCAGGACATTTTATAAATATCTTACCGTTCATAAGAAATTAATTGATGAAAACCCCTTGCAGGAGCTGGATTCACCAAAAATCAAAAAGACACTACCCAAATACCTTACACTTGACGAGAGTATTGCCCTTTTAAACGCCGTTGACGGTAATTATAAGGAACGGGACTACTGTATCATTACGTTGTTTTTAAACTGCGGTATGCGTCTTTCTGAGCTTGTTTCCCTTAACCTTTCCGACATTCGTTCAAATAACACCATCGTAGTAACCGGTAAAGGCAACAAGGAGCGCACCGTTTACCTTAACGATGCGTGCATAGACGCTATTAACGCCTACCTACCCTACCGACCCGTTGACGGTGTTAAGGATAAGGATGCACTGTTTATAAGCCGTCAAAAGACACGTATAAGCCCCAAAACGGTGCAGTTTATTGTTAAAAGCACCCTTGAAAAGGCAGGTCTTGGCGGTCGCGAGCTTTCAACCCATAAGCTCAGGCACACCGCCGCAACCCTTATGTATCAGCACGGTGACGTGGACGTACTTGCAATTAAAGAGATTCTGGGTCACGAAAGCCTTAGCACAACCCAGATTTACACCCATATTATGGATGAGCAGTTGAAAAATGCAGCAGCCTCTAACCCCCTGAGCTCCATTAAGGCTCCCAAAAGACCCGAAATTAACCTCGATACCGACTCAATCAAAGACGAAGAAGCCTGAAAACATCTTGAAGCAGATTGTTTCAAGCAAAACACCGACAATAATAGGCAGGCACATTATCAGATATTTTAAGGTGTAATCCTTCAGATATTGTGTTTTTGACGTATCACACCCGCAATTACCGAATAAATAAAAGAAAATATTATTACATATTTTTGTACTCTCGCAGCAGCAACAAACTAACGTTGCTGCTGTTATTGCGTAACATGGAATTTGCACAATAAGGCAGTATAAAAGCCCCTTGAAGCCGTAACACAATACCAATTCGCCCGTTACCGCACCACAGAAGCACCCGAAAAGTGCCAAAATCAACCAAATAAAAGGAAAGCCCACGGCAGACAATGAGCACAGGTAATTAACAAAAAACACAAGAAAAACACAGAGAAACGAGAAACACATATCTGTAAAAAAACTATTTGATTTTTTAGCGTTGATGTGATTTACAATCAGATCACTGAAAAAACCGTTAAAATCCTCCCCTGCATTTTTTACAAGGAGTACACCCGTTATAATACCGCACAAAAACAATGTAAAATACAAAATAAGCTTGTAATCAAAATTGAATTTCATTTGTGGTTTTAAGTTCGCCTTTATAATAATCCCCTTTTTAAACATTCGTAATTCCCCTTTATTTTACTGCTAAATTACCGCCTGCAAAGCCTGCACCAAGGCACAAGGGCACCGTCAGAAGAAGCCGCATTGAAAAGTTGAGCCTCATAAGAATTACGGTAACCAAAAGTATAATACCCAAATAAATTGCCGATGAAATAAGCCCCTTTACAAATCCCCTGCCACCAATGTGCTTTGAAGCGTCAAAGGCGCATAGGAAGGCACCAAGGGCAATAAAGGCATAAAAAAGGTAGTAGAAGAAATTACTTTGTTGTGATTTCAAAGCTAAAGCCGAGCATATAAGTGCACCCGCAACAAAAACCACAATACCCTTTATAACCGAAAATGCATACAGGGTTGGCATACTATGACTTTTATTGCTCAATCTTTTAGTTTTTATAATTTTAGGCATAAAAAACCTCCGCACATCTTTTTGTACCAAGATATGCGGAGTTGTTTTTAATTATTCTTATTCGTTGGTTTCGTCAACTGTTTCCTTAACAGTTTCGTCAACCTTGTCCTCACCGATGTTCTTAACCTTTTTGGTGAGCTTTTTCTTTTTGCCGTTTACTGCAACGTCAATAGCATCCTGCTCATTCTTTGCCTTTTTAGCTTCAGCAGCTGCTTTTCTTTCAGCTTCCATACGTGCGTTTGATGTTTCGTTAGTCTGGATAGCCCAACGCTGGAAACGCATTTTAACTCTGTCTGCGCCTGTTTCGATAACGATACTGTCCTCTTTAACTGTAACAACACGACCAATGATACCGCCGATTGTTGTAATCTCGTCACCAATCTGGATAGAATCACGCATTTCCTGCTCTTCTTTTTGTTTTTTCTTCTGAGGGCGAATCATAAGGAAGTACATAGCAACTGCCATAACTGCAATCATTATGATGCTACCCCATTTGCTGCCGCCTTCGCCACCCATTAAGCCTGATAAAAAGTTTAATGAAACAAAATTCATAACAATAATCCTCCAAAAAATTCATACCCGTACATTATAACTGCAAATTTCTAAATATACAAGTCTTTTTTAAAATTTAATAATTAATTTATATTCTGGTGTCCAGTAAATCAACATATTTGTTCTTAAAGTCGTTAAACGTACCGTTGTCAAGCTCGTCACGGATACGCTTCATAAGATTATTGTAGAAATAAAGGTTATGAGTAACCGCAAGACGCATAGCAAGAATCTCCTTAGCCTTGAAAAGGTGGTGCATATATGCCCGTGAGAATCGCTGACAGGTAGGACAATTGCACTGTGCATCAATGGGTGTATCGTCCTTCGCGTACTTAGCGTTATTAAGGTTAATAATGCCGTTCCAAGTGAAAAGATGCCCGTGGCGTGCGTTACGGCTTGGCATAACACAGTCAAATAAATCAACGCCGCGGCTAACGCCTTCAATAATATTACCGGGTGTACCAACGCCCATAAGGTAACGGATTTTATCCTTAGGTGCAAAGGGCTCAACTGCAGAAATAATGCGGTACATATCCTCCTTGGGCTCCCCTACTGCAAGTCCGCCGATTGCGTAGCCGTCAAGGTCAAGCTCGGCAATTTCCTTCATATGCTCAACTCGTAAATCATCATACGTCGCACCCTGATTTATACCGAATAAAAGCTGATTTTTATTAAGGGTATCGGGTAACTGATTAAGCCTTTCCATCTCATTTTTACAACGGATGAGCCAGCGTGTGGTTCTTGCAATGGATTCCTTTGCATATTTATACTCTGCAGGGTTCTTAACGCACTCGTCAAACGCCATAGCGATGGTAGAGCCGAGGTTTGACTGAATCTGCATGCTTTCCTCAGGACCCATAAAAATCTTCTTGCCGTCTATGTGGGAGTTGAAGGTTACGCCTTCCTCCTTGATTTTGCGAAGCCCCGCAAGGGAAAACACCTGGAATCCGCCGCTATCGGTGAGAATAGGACCCTCCCAACCTGTGAATTTATGAAGACCACCAAGCTCCTTGATAAGCTTGTCACCGGGTCTTACGTGAAGGTGGTAGGTGTTGCAAAGCTGTACCTGGCAGTCAATATCCTTTAAATCGTAGGCAGAAAGGCCGCCCTTGATTGCGGCGCAGGTTGCAACATTCTGAAATGCGGGTGTCTGCACGGTGCCGTGAACAGTGTGAAATTCACCGCGTCGGGCAGTACCCTCGGTTTTTAAAAGCTTAAACATAACAAAAATACCTCTTATAACAAATACCTTACATAATTATCATACAATCGCCGAAGGAGAAGAAGCGGTATTTTTCATCAACTGCTTCCTTGTAGGCTGCCATTGTTTTATCATAGCCGTAGAAGGCACTTACGAGCATAATAAGGGTGCTTTCGGGCAAATGGAAGTTGGTAATTAGTCCGTCAATGCACTTAAATTTATAGCCCGGATAAATAAAAATATCGGTAAAGCGGTCATCCTCGCAAATTTCACCGCAGAAGGTAGCGGCACTTTCAAGTGTACGACAGCTTGTAGTACCAACAGCTATTACCCTGCCGCCCTCAGCCTTGGTTTTGTTGATTAAATCGGCAGTTTCCTTTGGTAGATGGTAGTGCTCGGAGTGCATATTATGGTCCTCGATTTTATCCGCCTTAACGGGTCGGAAGGTGCCAAGACCGACGTGAAGTGTAACGTAGCCTATATTAACACCCATAGCACTTAATTTTTCAAGAATTTCGTCAGTAAAATGGAGGCCCGCAGTAGGTGCGGCGGCAGAGCCAAGCTCCTTGGAATAAACAGTCTGGTAGCGCTCCTTATCCTCAAGCTCCTCGGTAATGTAATGGGGCAAGGGCATCTGACCGATTTTATCAAGAATACTGAAAATATTATCACTCTTATCGTAGCAAAAGCGGATAATGCGGTTGCCGTTATCAAGCACCTCAACCACCGTTGCTTCAAGAATACCGTCACCAAATGTAAACTCAGCACCCTCTTTAGCACGCTTACCGGGGCCTGCAAGGGTTTCCCAAAGGTCGGTTTCTATCTGATTAAGGAGTAAAAATTCAACGTTTGCACCCGTTCCCTTTTTAACGCCGTAAATACGAGCGGGAAGCACACGAGTGTTATTGAGAATAAGGCAGTCGCCCTTTTTAAAGTAATCAAGCACGTCGTAGAAATGCTTATGCTCGATAGCATTATTATCCTTTGAAAGCACCATCATCCTTGAATGGTCACGGGGCTCAAGGGGGTGCTGAGCAATTAATTCCTCGGGCAGGTGGTAAAAAAAGTCGGATTTGTTCATAATTCTCCCTTTGTTTCCTTAATATACTGCAAAAATTATATATAATAACAATTGACTTAACTTATATATAATGATAAAATTCTAATGTTAAAAGCGGATATATTATAATCTATTTATATTCCAATTACAAGTGTTTTTTATTACGGAGGTACAATTATGAAAAAGTATAAAGTTGGTATCATCGGCGCAACAGGTATGGTTGGCCAGAGATTTGCTCTTTTACTTGCTGAGCACCCCTGGTACGACGTAACAGTTCTTGCCGCAAGCTCACGCTCTGCAGGTATGAGCTACAAGGAGGCTCTTGGTGACCGTTGGTGTATGGATGAGCCCACACCCGCAAAATACCTTGATATGCCCGTGCTTGACGCCGAAAAGGATATCGAAAAAATCGCCGCAAGCGTTGACTTCGTATTCTGCGCAGTTAACCTCAGCAAGGATGAAACAAAGCTTCTCGAAGAAAAATATGCTAAGGCAGAATGCCCCGTTGTTTCTAACAACAGTGCACACCGTATGACTGCCGACGTTCCCATGGTTGTTCCGGAGCTTAATCCCGAGCACATCGAAATCATCAAAGCTCAGAGAGAGCGCCTTGGCACAAAGCGTGGCTTTATTGCAGTTAAATCCAACTGCTCACTTCAGTCCTACGTTCCCGCACTCTTCCCCCTTCACGACAAATACACTGTTAAGGACGTTGTTGTTTGCACATATCAGGCAATTTCAGGTGCAGGTAAAACATTTGAAAGATGGCCCGAAATGGTTGACAACGTAATCCCCTTCATCGGTGGCGAGGAAGAAAAGAGCGAAAAAGAGCCCCTTAAGCTCTGGGGTAAAATCGAAGGTAACGAAATTGTTTCTGCTACTGAGCCCCACTTTACCGCTCAGTGTATCCGTGTACCCGTTTCTGACGGTCATATGGGTGCAGTGTTCGTTCGCTTCGAAAACAAGCCCGCTAAAGAGGATATGATTGAAATGTGGAAAAGCTTCAAGGGTCGCGCACAGGAGCTTGAGCTCCCCTCAGCACCCAAGCAGTTCCTTCACTACTTTGAAGAGGATAACTGCCCCCAGACAAAGCTTCACAGAAACCTCGAAAACGGTATGGCTGTTTCTATCGGCAGACTTCGTGAGGATTCACAGTACGATTACAAATTTGTTTGCCTTGCACATAACACCTTAAGAGGTGCCGCAGGCGGTGCAGTTCTTCTTGCAGAGCTTCTCTGTGCAGAAGGCTACATGGACTAATTCGGAATTCATAATTCGGAATTCATAATTTAAGGGGCACTTCGTGCCGGTTTTAAGTGTAAAGTTTCGCGAAGCTTATAATCAACGCGAAGCGTTCCGATAATTACGCATTAAGCATTACGAATTACGCATTAATAATATCTGGGGGGTCTTACTGTGAAAAAGCCTATTTTTACGGGTTCGGGTGTTGCAATTGTTACACCCTTTACCGGGGACGATTTAAAAATCAATTTTTCACTTTTTGAAAAAATTATCGAAGATCAGATTCAGAACGGTACCGATGCAATTGTTGTGTGCGGCACCACCGGCGAAAAATCCACCCTTGTTTACGAAGAGCACGTTGAGGCATTACGTGTTGCAGTTGAAGCAGTCGGCAAGCGTGTACCCGTTATTGCGGGCACAGGCAGTAACGACACCAAGCACGCAGTAATGCTTTCAAACGATGCGGAGCGCTTCGGCGTTGACGGACTTTTAATGGTTACACCCTACTATAACAAAACCTCCCAGGAGGGCTTGATTGAGTCCTACACTTATATCGAAAAACGGGTTTCAACCCCCATTATTCTTTATAACGTGCCAAGCAGAACGGGTGTTAACATTAAGCCCGAAACCTACCTTGAGCTTTCTAAGCTCCCCCTTATAAACGGCGCTAAGGAGGCAAGCGGTGATATATCCGCCCTTGCTCAGTCAATGGCTCTTTGCGGCGACAATCTCAACTTCTACTCAGGTAACGATGACCAGATTACCGCCTTTATGGCACTTGGTGCAAAGGGCGTAATTTCGGTTATGGCTAACGTAGCACCAAGGCTTACGCACGATATTGCACAGTACGGCTTAGAGGGTAATTTTCAGAAGAGTGCAGAGCTTCAGCTTGAGTATATCGACCTTTGTAACGCACTTTTCTGTGACGTTAACCCCATCCCCGTTAAGGCGGCAATGTGTATGATGGGCACGGACGTTGGCAGATGCAGAATGCCACTTAGCACGCTTAACGCTAAAAACACCGAGCTTTTAAAGGCAGTTTTAGCAAAACATAATATGATATAACCGACTCTCGGAGGACGTATAAATGACAAAGATTCTTTTAAGCGGTTGTTGCGGTAAAATGGGCAGATTCGTAGCCGCCCAGGTTGCAGGTCGCAACGATTGTGAAATTATTGCAGGTATTGATATTGTTGATGATTCAACCCTCGGCTTCCCCGTCTTTTCAAATTATGACGAGGTACAGGGCAAGGCAGACGTTATTATCGACTTTTCAAACCCCTCCCTCTTGCCCGCAATGCTTGAGTATGCAGTAAAAACCAATACAGGCATTGTGCTTGCAACAACAGGTCTTACTGACGAGCAGATTAAGGCGGTTGAGGATGCAGGTGCCAAGGTACCCGTATTCTTCAGCTACAATATGTCAATCGGTGTAAGCCTTCTTTGCGAGCTTTCAAAGGTTGCGGCTAAGGTGCTCGGTAACGGCTTCGACGTTGAAATTGTTGAGGCTCACCACAATCAGAAGCTTGACGCACCCAGTGGCACGGCAATTATGCTCGGCAACGCTATTAAAGAGGAAATGCCCGACGCATACTTTGAGTACGACAGACACTCAAAGCGTGAAAAAAGACATACCAATGAAATCGGCATTCACTCAGTACGCGGCGGCACAATCGTAGGCGAGCACGAGGTTATCTTTGCAGGTAACGACGAAATTGTTAAGCTCAGCCACAGTGCACGCTCACGTGCAATATTCGCAAACGGCGCAGTTAACGCCGCAGTATTCCTCAAAACCAAGGAATCAGGCGTTTACAGTATGACCGACCTTGTTAATTCATAAGCTTTTTAAAGCCAACCACTTGGTTGGCTTTTATTTTTTTATGAATAATTCGGCGCTTTGCGCCCTAAAACTCATTTTGCAAGCGAAACGTGATTATAATCGGAAGCGTATTTTCCCCGATAATTTTGCATTTTAGGACTTTCCACCACTCCGCTGAACTTAATCTGAAAATATAGCATTGGGCTCGCTTGAAAATGAATCATAATAACAACTTGATTGAAGGTGGTCCCCCTTCCTCCCGCAAGCGGCAGGAAGGTAAGCTTCGCGTTACTTTTACTGAAGGATAACCGTAAGAGAACTACCCACCACCACGCCTACGGCGCGGTCCCCCTCCCTATCCGCCAAGGCGGACAGGGATGATAGGCTTCGCCTTACAACTACTATATCTATAATTCGGCACGAAGTGCCCCTTTAATTACGCATTACGCATTCCGAATTCCGCATTATAATCGGCGTAGCCCCTCAACTCCTCACTCCTCACTCATCGCTCCTAACTAAAAAATCCCGACCAATCGGTCGGGACTTTTTTTATAATGTGTCAAGTGTTTGCTCGTAGGCGGGAATAAATTCCTCCATAAAGACCTTTGCTTCGGGGATATTGGCCTCGGCAATGCGTTTTCTCGTTGCCTTTTCCGCCTCGATAAATTCGGTATTACCCGCCTTGCGCTCCTCAATACATTTAATGAGGGCGCTTATTTTATCGGCGGCCTTAACCAGGTGCTTAAGCTCCTGGTCATTTTCCGTAATTAAATCACGGAAATCATCCTGCAAATCCTCTGGAAGCTTACTGAGAAGCTTTGCGTTGGCAGAATCCTCTACCGCCTTGAATGCCACTAAAATATCCTCGTTCTGATATTTTACGGGGGTGGGCATATCCCCTGTTATAATTTCGTGTGCATCGTGATAAAGGCCAAGGACTGCGGCTCTGTCTGCGTTATAGCTTTTACCGAAGCGTCTGTTGCCGATAAGGGCAAGGGCGTGGGCTATAACAGCCACCTCTTTACAGTGGCTGTCAAGGCTTTCGTTTTCGGTGTTACGCATAAGCGCCCAACGGTCGATGTACTTCATACGCGATACCATAGCAAAAAAACTATAGCTCATAATTACACCTTATTTTATTTTTAATTTAAAGGACTTAATCTCAAAGGGCTTGAAGGTTGCCTTGAGGGTGTTGCCTGCATATTCAACCGCTTCATCCTGCTCCTCCATAAGGTTACACTCGGTAGCCTCAAGGATTTCGCCCGCAAAGGTAAGGGCTACAGGTGTTTTGCAGTTCCAGGTTTCGTACGCTCTTACAATAATATGGTCGCTATCCTCGGCAATCTTAACGGTTTCAACCACAACGTTATTCTTATCGCATTCAACAAGTGAATACTCTGCAGGAAGTGTGCCCTCGTGAGCCGCCGCAGGAATAGCGTAAAGAGGATGGTTAATATTAAACGCCTCGTTAACAACTGCAGAATCAGATGCTCTGCCTGAGTGAGGATAAATTGAGAAGGTAAATGAATGCTTTTCTCTGTCCTGAATATGGTTGGGATGAGTAGCGCAACGGAAAAGGGTGGGTCTGATGTGGCCGTCCTTAACGTCACAACCATACTTACAGTCGTTGATAACGGAAAGACCGAAGCTATTATCAGAAAGGTCAACCCATTTGTGCATGCTTTCCTCAAACTGTGCAAATTCCCAGGTGGTGTTGGTGGTTGTTGAACGCTCGATATTACCAAACTGAATATCAAAGGTCGCCTTAACTGCGTTAACGTCCACGGGGTAATCCGCCTTAAGAACAACGTGGTCCTCGTGCCAGTCCGCCTCGTAGTCAACGTCGATTCTTTCCAGATCGTTGTAGATGCAGTAATACTCGGTAAAGCTTGAGCTTCTGAAGGCTCTTTCAACCTTATAAACGGCTCTTACTGCGCCCTTTTCAATGATTTCGGCATTCTTAAAATCAAGGTCCCAGCTCTTTTCGTCAAAGTAGCACTTAATATCCCATGCCTCGTGGTTATGGGGTCTGTCCTGGAAGGCTATTACCTTACCAACTGTTGCACCATCGGGTGAAACGCTACGACCTGTAGCTTTATGAATAAGGCTACTGATGTTGCCCTCGTCGTTGAATTTAACGCTGAAGAAGGGGGTTTCGGCAGCTGCAGGTGTTGCGTCAACGCTCTCGAATACAGAGGGTGCACCTGCCTTTACGGTGTAGCTTACGTAGCCCTTGGGAGCAACCTGAGCAACGAAGATAATCTTACCGTCGTAGGTTTTCTGATAGGGAACCTCGTTGCCGTTTTTATCGAAAATTGCAAAGTCACCCTCAACGGGGATTTCGCACACAACCGCATCCTTACGTCTGAAGCCTGTGGTGTTGAAGATAACGATGCTGTTATCCTCAAGATTAATTTTTGAAATAAGTGCGCTTTCTGCCTCGCTTGCCATTTCACAACCTGCGTTAAGCACGTTTTCATAATCATCCTTGCTATCCTCGTAAACCTGGGCAATTGATGAGCCGGGAAGGATATCGTGGAACTGATTAAGAAGGATGAGCTTCCAGTTTTCGAGAAGCTTTGCCTTGGGATATGCCAAGCCAACCTCTTTGTTTGCAATTGCCCTGAGGGTTTCAACGTCGTGATAGAGGCACTCGCTCTTACGGTTATATTTCTTATTTCTTGCCTGGCTTGTAAGAGTACCGCGATGGAATTCAAGGTACAGCTCGCCGCACCAGGTGGGAAGGTGCTTATTATCCATAACCTGCTTTTCAAGATTTTTAAAGAAATCAAGCGAGGTTGACTGCTTAACAACGGGACAGCCCTGAATACCCTTTGTCATACGCTTGCCGTATTCGAGCATTTCAACTGTGGGACCGCCGCCACCATCACCCCAGCCGTAGGACATAAGGTAATCCTTACCCAAATCCTTCTGAGAATATCTTTTATAACCGCCGATAACGTAAAGGGGTCTTAATTTACTGTTATAGGTTGTCTGCCAATTTTCACGCTCGTTAACCGTTGCGTGGCATGAGGGCGGGAAGTGTGAAAGCACCTCGGTGCCGTCGATACCGCGCCATTTGAAGGTATCATAGGGGAACTTGTTGTATTCGTTCCAGCTGATTTTGGTTGTCATAAAGTATTCCATACCGCATTTTTTAATAAGCTGTGGTATGGTTGCGGAATAACCGAAAACGTCGGGAAGCCACATAATCTTGTTATCAACGCCGAACTCGTCACGGAAGAAGCGCTTGCCCACAAGGAACTGACGCACAAGTGCCTCACCGGAAGCAACGTTTGTATCCGCTTCAACCCACATAGAGCCCTCGGCTTCCCATCTGCCCTCTTTTACGCGCTGCTTAATGCGCTCGTAAACCTCGGGGTAATCCTCCTTAACGTACTCGTAAAGCTGAGCCTGCGAGGACATAAATTTATACTCGGGGTATTCCTCCATCAATTTAAGCACGGTTGAGAATGAACGGCATGCCTTTTCTCTTGACTGGCGTAATCTCCAGAGCCATGCAACATCAATGTGGGTGTGACCCACTGCCCAGCAGGTTGCTTCCTCAAATTTACCGTAAAGGTTTTCATCAAGGTACTGTGATGCCTCGATGCAGGACTGACGGAAAACCTCGCGGTCGTTGGTGTCAATATCAAGGATATTACAAGCCTTGTTAAGAGCGTTAAGGATATTAACACGTGCGTCGCTGTCCTCGCCGTGGTATTTAGCAACCTTTAAGGGTGTAAGAATGTCAAAGTACGTAGCAAAAGCCACGTCGTCAAACGCCTGAAGCTGAGCACCAAGCTGAATTTCGCCCTTCCATTCCCAATCGTCGGAATAGGCGTTGATGTAAATTTCAAGCTCCTCGCCGCCCTGGGCACAAGGGGTTAAGGTAACGTACTGGTGGTTACTGTCGCCGCCCTGCACAACCTTGCCATTTACGAAAACAATAAACTGGGGGTTAACCATATGCTCCCAGGGACGGGCATAGGGCTTAAGGTTATAAATAACGTGCTGACCCTTGAAGCTTTCGGGGATCTTAACGGTCTGCTTAAACCAGCAGTAGCACTCGCGGTAGCCCCAATAATCCTTGTTAGCCTTAAAGGGTGTCCACTCTCCCTCGTTAATCTGTTCAACGGTGTACTGACCATCGCGGAAAAGGAAATCCCCCGTATCAACACTGTCAATAATCACAAATTTAGCGTACATATCACGTAATATCTGATTAATACGACCGCTAATCATAAATCTTTCACTGTTTTTATCGTGAAAGTCGATTTCAAAATGCGCCATAATGCACCTCGCGTGAGTAAAATTGTATTTTTGGTCCTTTCATATTATCATAGAATATGTCATATTACAATAATTTAAGTGGAAAAAAGTGTTATATTATCGTTATAATTTATAGTTGACTTTTGGAAAATAAAAAAGTACAATATAGGGTAACAAGTTACACAAACCATCGCCAGATTAAATAGTTAAAGGAGAGATTTGAATGGCACATTACTGTCAAGAACCTTCAAGAACATTCAGTGAATATTTGCTTATCCCCGGTTACACAGGCCCTGATTGCATTCCTGCAAACGTTGACCTGAGCACACCCCTTTGCAAATACAAAAAGGGTGAGGAAACACCCATAAAGCTCAACATTCCCATGGTTTCTGCTATCATGCAGTCCGTATCTAACGACACCTTAGCAATTGCTCTTGCAAAGGAAGGCGGTATGTCATTCATTTACGGCTCACAGTCCATCGAGGATGAGGCCGCAATGGTTGCACGTGTTAAGAATTACAAGGCAGGCTTCGTTGTTAGCGACGCTAACCTTTGCCCCGACAACACACTTGCAGACGTTGTTGACCTTTACGACACACTCGGTCACTCAACAATGGCAGTTACAGATGACGGTTCAGCAACAGGCAAGCTCCTTGGTGTTGTTACATCAAGAGATTACAGAATCAGCCGTATGCCCCTTGACTTAAAGGTTAGCGAGTTTATGACTCCCCTTGAGAAGCTCATTACTGCTCCCGCTACAACCACACTTAAGGAAGCTAACGACATCATCTGGGAAAACAAACTCAACTCTCTCCCCATTATAGATAACGACGGTAAGCTTATGTACTTCGTATTCCGTAAGGACTACGCTCAGCATAAAGAAAACCCCCAGGAAATCCTCGACAGCCAGAAGCGTTATATGGTTGGTGCAGGTATCAACACACGTGACTACGCAGAGCGCGTACCCGCACTTGTTGAGGCAGGCGCAGACGTTCTTTGTATCGACTCATCCGAGGGCTACACCGAGTGGCAGAAGCGTACAATCGCCTTCATCCGTGAAAAATACGGCGACACAGTTAAGGTTGGCGCAGGTAACGTTGTTGACCGCGACGGCTTCCGCTTCCTTGCAGATGCAGGTGCTGACTTTATTAAGGTTGGTATCGGCGGCGGTTCAATCTGTATCACCCGTGAAACAAAGGGTATCGGCCGCGGACAGGCTACCGCACTTATCGAAGTAGCTGCTGCTCGTGACGAATACTTTGTGGAAACAGGCGTTTACGTGCCCATCTGCTCAGACGGCGGTATCGTACACGACTACCATATGACACTTGCCCTTGCAATGGGTGCCGACTTTATGATGCTCGGCAGATACTTTGCAAGATTTGACGAAAGCCCCACACCCAAGCTCAACATCAACGGCACATACGTTAAGGAGTATTGGGGCGAAGGCTCAAACAGAGCAAGAAACTGGCAGAGATATGACCTTGGCGGTTCATCAAAGCTTTCATTCGAGGAGGGTGTTGACTCCTACGTAACATACGCAGGCTCACTCCACGATAACGTTACAAAGAGCCTTTACAAGGTTAAGTCCACAATGTGCAACTGCGGTGTTATTAACATCCCCGACCTTCAGAGAGATGCAAAGCTCACACTTGTTAGTGCAACAAGTATTGTTGAGGGCGGCGCACACGACGTTACACTTAAAACTAACACAGGCAATATCAGATAAATTAAAAACCGCTTGACCGATGGGTCAGGCGGTTTTTTAGTTAGGAGTGAGGAGTTGAGGGGCTAACGCCGAATTATAATTCGTAATTCGTAATGCGTAATGCGTAATTATTGGGGCACTTCGTGCCGATTATAATTTGCAATTTAAAAGTGGCAAGTTGCAAGTTTCGGAGCAAAGCCGATTATAGATTGAGTGGTTGCAACGCGAAGCCTATCATCCCATTTTTGCGAAGCAAAAAAGGGAGGGGGACCGCGCCGTAGGCGTGGTGGTGGGTAGTTCTCTTACTGTTTTCCTTCACTTGGATAGGATGAGATAAATCACGACGAAGTCGTGTATGTAATCCGTTGTAAAACGGAATGTAATCATAATGAAATTATGAATGTAATCAATACGAAGGATTTCATAATACACCTTTAGTGATGCCATACGCCTACGGCAATTACATACACGC
>JAZONH010000003.1:0-10839 GCA_045654405.1 Acutalibacteraceae bacterium
GAAAACTATTTAAATTTAAACTGCACAGCACCTTAAATCTTTTAAATTTGGATGCAGAGCGCGACATAAAAGAGAGGGCACCCTGACGGGTTCCCTCTCTTTTTAACAAAGCTATGCGCCAAAGTTAATGATTTAAGGCTATTAAATCCCTAATTTACACTCCCTAACTGCGAGTCTTTTTTTATATTTTAACAGCGTCCTTGATTTTTACCTTGCCAACAAAGGGGATTTTTAAAAATCCGTTGCATTTGTCATCCTCAAAGGTGAGGTTTATGTCAACGGCCTTGCCCTCTAAAAGCTCGGTTGTAGCTTTAGCAATGAAGGTGGTATCAATAACCTCGGCTTCAATGATTTCCATGGGCATTTCAAACTCTGCCCCTTCAAGGTCAATTTCCATTCCGTATTTTCCGTCGCTGCAGGTAATGCAGAAAATAGCGTCGCCCTTAAAAAACATATTGTTTATTTTGGCTTTGTATTTGTTTGCAGTATCAATCATATTTTCCCCTCCACAAAGGTTGATTAACTCATAATTCCTGCGGCGTATCGCAGTATTGTGCAAGCATCGGATGTATCTACGCCGTTATCGTCAACTACGTCTGCCGTTGAAAGCTGTGCATCCGTGATAAGGGGCACAAGACCTGCGGCAATGCAAAGTGCAAATCTTGCATCGTAGGATGTTATAATACCGTCACCGTCAATGTCGCCGGGCCTTGAGAAGTCGTTGTTGGTAACAACAGTGAAGGTGCCAAGCTTTTTGGTCTGAGCAGCAACAAAGGGTGTGTGGGGTGAGCGAAGAAGCTCATAGGCATTGCTACCTGTGGTACGATAAATTTTAGCCGATGTGATTACTGAATCCTCGGGCAGATTGTTGAATTTTACAATAAGGGGTGATGCGGGAGTGTACTCAGTGAACGTGGCATCGCCTTCGCCAACGGGCTCCTCTTTAATCATCAATGAAACGTCGAATGATAAAATACCGATGTGTCGTATGGGGATTAAGGCTTCGGATGATTCGGGAGCTACGGGTGTAACCTTAATTATAAAATCTCTCTCCTTGGGCAATGTGCCGTTGGTATCGATAATGGATATACCGGAGTTAACATCGTTGAATGAGCGGT
This sequence comes from Acutalibacteraceae bacterium, assembly GCA_045654405.1. Taxonomy (GTDB): domain Bacteria; phylum Bacillota; class Clostridia; order Oscillospirales; family Acutalibacteraceae; genus DTU089. The sequence goes on from JAZONH010000003.1 coordinate 1,119, forward strand.
CTTCTGAAATAAGGTAGGGTGTGCGGATACCTAATTTGTAAACGTAGTCATAAGCCTTGGAGTTTCTGACGCAGTAAATACCGTTTGTGAAATAGTACTGTTTGGTATCCTTTGAGGTTAACTCGCCTAAAACAGCATCATCACCGATTGAGCTTAAGGATGCGGGCAAGTGTAATGACCTTAAACTATCACAGCCTGCAATGGCTTTTTTGCCCAATACCTTTAGGTTGTCGCTTAACTGAATGTGTTCAAGACCATCGCACTCAAGGAAGGCCCCCTCGTTAATTGCAGAAAGGGTGTTGGGCATTGTAACCCTTGTTAAACGATAAGCTCCAGAGAATGCGTATGCACCAACTGTAATTACTGATTCGGGGATTGCAAATTCACCCTCAAGACTGTTGGGATATGCAATAATTGTCGTTTTATCATAGTTATAAAGCACACCGTTGTCTGAAACGTATGTGGTGTGACCTTCAGCAACCTCGATTGCAACAAGTGAGCGGCATTCCGCAAAGGTCTGACCCGAAACGGACGTAACGTTTTGGGGCAGGTAAACGTGTGTAAGCTTTGTGCAATCCTTGAACACGTTTGTTGATAAGGTTTTAACAGTATAACCGCCGAGCGTTTCGGGAATTATAATTTTACTGTCGGTGCCCTTGTATTTTGTTATAAGTGCCCATTTGGGGTTGTTTTTTGGTGAGGCGATATACTCGAAGTCACTTGCCTTCGCAATAACGTAGCCTCCGTCATCCTGTGAGGCTTCTGCGGGTATCTGGGCCTGAGCATTAGCTCCAGTAGGAATAATAAAGCTGATAAGAACAACCGTTATAACAAGAAACAAAGCAGTCAGTTTTTTGCTATTCAAAAAATCACTCCCTGTATTCTGATAATTATCTAATCATATTATATAATAAGTGCTGAGTAAATTCAATTGGAATCTTTACACAATAATTGACTATACTTTATATATAAAACGCAAAAACAAAGATAAAAAAAGCAAAGCTCCGAAGAAAACTTCGGAGCTGAATTGCTTTGTGATTAAATTCACTTAGATAGCGCGGGTAACCTTACCGGAGCGCAAGCAGCGTGTGCAAGCATAAACTCTACGGGGAGAGCCGTTAACGATTGCCTTAACTCTCTTTACGTTGGGTTTCCATGTTCTGTTTGAACGTCTGTGTGAGTGAGAAACCTTAATGCCGAAAGCAACCTCTTTGTTACAAAATTCGCATTTTGCCATTGAGCTGCACCTCCTTCATATAATCATAAAATATGGGCTAAATAAGTCTAAACATAAGACAACGAACGTATGATAACACCTTTTCAATGCAAATGCAAGCATTTTTTTCAGAAAAAAGCTCTTTTTATGAACTTTTACATATTCCGTGGCAATATTTTAAAAAAATTTTTGAAAATTGCTTGATTTTTGCAAACGTATCATATATAATACATCTCGTAACCGAACATTTGTACACTTTGAAGGGAGTATTACAATGGTAGAAAGATCAGAAAAAACCAAGGCGCTTGAAACAGCCCTTACACAAATAGAGAAAAATTTCGGCAAGGGTGCTATTATGCGTCTTGGCGAAAATATGGGTATGAGTATCGAGGCTATTCCTACAGGCTCAATTGCTCTTGATGCGGCAACAGGCATCGGCGGACTTCCCAAGGGCAGAATTATCGAAATCTATGGTCCTGAAAGCTCAGGTAAAACAACTCTTGCTCTTCACGTTGTTGCAGAAGCACAGAAAATGGGCGGCGAGGCTGCCTTTATCGACGCTGAGCACGCTCTTGACCCCATTTATGCATCAGCTCTTGGTGTTGATATTGATTCACTTCTTGTTTCACAGCCCGACAATGGTGAGCAGGCTCTTGAAATTACCGAGTATCTTGCACGCTCAGGCGCTCTTGACGTTATTGTTGTTGACTCGGTTGCTGCCCTTGTTCCCAAGGCAGAAATAGAGGGCGAAATGGGCGACTCACACGTGGGCCTTCACGCTCGTCTTATGTCACAGGCATTAAGAAAGCTTACCGGTGCAATTGCAAAATCAAATACAACAGTTATTTTCATCAACCAGCTTCGTGAAAAGGTTGGCGTTATTTACGGCAACCCCGAGGTTACAACCGGCGGTCGTGCTCTTAAATTCTATTCAACAATCCGTATGGACGTAAGACGTGTTGAGCAGTTAAAGGGCGCAGGTAACGAATTTATCGGTTCGCGCACAAGGGCTAAGATTGTTAAAAATAAGGTTGCTCCCCCCTTTAAGGAGGCAGAGTTCGACATTATGTACGGTGAGGGTATTTCCAAATACGGTGAAATCCTTGACCTTGCAGTGAAAATGGAAATTGTCAGAAAAAGCGGTGCATGGTTCTACTACGGTGAGGAGCGCCTTGGACAAGGTCGTGACAACGTTAAGGAATACATTCGCCAGAATCCCGAATTCTGTGCCGAAATCGAGGGCAGAGTTCGTGAGGCTATCCGTAACGCGATTTCTGCAAGAAATCCTGTTTCACGCAGGGATGCCGCACCCTCAGTAGCTGCCGCAGAGCCCGTTACTAAGGAAAAAGCGAGAGCTAAAATTGATATAGCGGTTGACGATTGATTAAAATGATAATTACTTCTAAGCCGGGCAACGGCAACAAGGTGCATATATACATTGATAATAAATATACCCTTACCCTGTATGATGACTTTTGGTATCGTTCGGGGTATTCGGAGGGTCAGGAAATTACAGAAGACGAGCTTGCTTCCCTGCAGGGGGAGGCAGGCTTTCGCTCTGCTTACGAAAAAGGGCTTAAATACCTTTCAATGCGCGGTTATTCCGAAAAGGAATTGTATAATAAGCTTAAAATGAGCTTCGGCGACGAATCTGCAAGCCGCGCCATAGATAAAATAAATTCCTTTGGTTATCTTAACGATGAAGAATATTGTCGCGAATATGCCGAATATCTTTTTAAGGTAAAGAAATATGATATTAAAAGAATAACTTATGAATTAAAAAATAAAGGAATTGACCCGGAAACTATTGATAATACGTTGAAAATACTTGACAACCAGCCGATTCAGCGTATTATAGATATGTTAAGGTCAAAATACGAGAGAAATCTCGAAACGGAAAAAGACCGAAAAAGATTGGTGAATCGTTTTATACGAATGGGCTACTCTTACCGCGATATTAAGGACGCTTTTTCAGAAGTGGGCGCGGAGATGCCACAATAATGAGGTGAAAGTTATGTCACGAAAAGTAGGAATGATAAGTCTTGGCTGTCCCAAAAACCAGGTGGATGCTGAGGTAATGCTCAAGAAGCTTGTTGACGCAGGCTACATTCTTGTGCAGGAGGCAGACAAGGCGGATGTTGTTATTGTAAACACCTGCGGATTTATTGAGGATGCAAAAAAAGAATCAATTGACGCTATTCTTGAAATGGCAGACCTTAAGGAGGATGGCCTTTTAAGAAAAATTGTTGTTACAGGCTGTCTTGCTCAGCGCTATCAGGATGAGGTTTTTGCCGAAATTCCTGAGGTTGACGGCGTTGTGGGTATCGGTGCAAATGCTGATATAGTTGCGGTTTGTGACGCACTTTTTGAAAATGACGAGAATTATTCATCCTTCCCCGATAAGACGGAGCTTCCCCTTAACGGCGGTAGAGTGCTTACAACACCCGAATATACCGCTTACCTTAAAATTGCCGAGGGCTGTGACAACTGCTGTTCATATTGTGCAATACCTTCAATCAGAGGTGGCTTCAGAAGTCGAGAGATGGAGGATATTATCGATGAGGCAAAAATGCTTTGCGAAAAGGGCGTTAAGGAATTAATCGTTGTAGCTCAGGATACCACTAAATATGGTGAGGACCTTTACGGTGAGCTTAAGCTTCCCGAGCTTTTAGGCAAGCTTTCAGAAATTGAAAACCTTCAGTGGATAAGACTTCTTTATTGCTATCCCGACAGAATCACCGACGAGCTTATTGAGGCTATTGCCGAAAATGAAAAGGTTTGTAATTATATTGATATGCCTATGCAGCACGCAGACGGCAAGGTGCTTGAGGCAATGAATCGTAAAGGCGATAAGGATGGTCTTCTTGCGCTTATAGAAAAAATCAGAGCCCGCATTCCCGCCGTTGTGCTCAGAAGCACCTTTATCACGGGCTTCCCCGGTGAGGATGAGGACGCATTTACAGTTCTTTCAGAATTTGTGAACGAAGCAAGGCTGGACAGAGTGGGCTGCTTTGCATACTCCCGTGAGGAGGGTACACCTGCATACGATTTTGATAATCAGGTTGATCCCGAGGTTGCGGTTGAGCGTGCCGAGGTTATTATGAACCAGCAGTACACAATCTCTGAGGAAAAGCTTGCGGCGTGTATGGAAAAGGTGTTTGACGTGCTTGTTGAGGGCTACGATCCCTACACCGACAGCTATTATGGCAGAACCTATATGGATGCTCCCGATATAGATAACAACGTAATCTTCACATCCGGCTACAGAATTGACGATGGTGAGATTGTCCCTGTTGAAATTTTTGATAAAGACGATTATTCCCTTATTGGTGAAGCAATATGAAGAATATGAACTTGCCGAACCAGCTTACGGTTATAAGAATAATCCTCACACCGATTTTTCTCGGCTTATTTTTAAGTGATATCAAATTTCACTTTATGTGGGGTCTTATAGTTTTTGCCGTTGGCTCGTTCACAGATTTTCTTGATGGTAAAATAGCAAGAAAGAAAAATATCGTAACGGTTTTCGGTCAGCTTGCTGACCCTGTGGCGGATAAAATTCTTACAACTGCCGCTCTTCTTGCCTTTATGAAATTTGACCTTTGCAATATCTGGATAATTATGATAGTATTATTAAGAGAATTCACTATCACCTCATTCAGATTGGTGGCAACGGCTCAGGGCGTGGTTATACCCGCCAATATTTACGGCAAGCTCAAAACCGTATCACAGATGGTTTTTTCACTTGTAATTATGGTGCTTGCCCACCTTAACGAGTGTGGTATTCTTGGTGAAGGCTTCCCCTTGAGTATCGTTTCAAACGGTCTTTTGTGGATTACAGCGGTGCTTTGTGTAATTTCGGGCATCATTTACGTAAAACAGTCAATTAAACTTATAGATTTTTCTAAGTAGAATAGGGTAGATAATATGAAACTTTACAACTCACTTTCCCGCAAAAAAGAGGATTTCAAAGAAAACGTAGAGGGCAAGGTAAGCATGTACACCTGCGGCCCCACCGTTTATCACTTTGCACATATCGGTAATCTTCGTAGCTATATTATGGAGGACGTGCTTGAAAAGCACCTTCGTTACAGCGGTTACGATGTAAAGCGCGTTATGAACATTACCGACGTTGGTCACCTTTCAAGCGACGCTGATACAGGCGAGGACAAGATGGTTAAGGGCGCAAAGCGTGAAAACAAAACCGTTATGGACATCGCAAGATTCTATACCGACGCTTTCTTTGCAGACTGTGCTAAGCTTAACATCAAAACTCCCGACGTGGTTGAGCCTGCAACAAACTGTATTGCTGAATTTATCACTATGGTGCAGGGTCTTATTGAAAAGGATTATGCCTACGTAGCAGGCGGTAACGTTTATTTCGATACCGGTAAATTGGATGAGTATTACGTTTTCAACAAGCACGACAGTGACGAGCTTATGATTGGTGTTCGTGACGGCGTTGAAGAGGATACAAACAAACGCAACAAAAACGACTTCGTTCTTTGGTTTACAAAATCAAAATTCGAGGACCAGGCACTTAAATGGGATTCACCTTGGGGTGTTGGCTATCCCGGTTGGCATATCGAATGCTCAGCTATCAGCCTTAAGCACCTTGGTGAAAGACTTGATATTCACTGTGGCGGTATCGACAACGCATTCCCCCACCACACAAACGAAATCGCACAGAGCGAGGCTTTCGTTGGCCACAAATGGTGTAATTATTGGTTCCACGTTTTACACCTTAACACAAACTCAGGCAAAATGAGCAAATCAAAGGGTGAGTTCCTTACCGTTTCTCTTCTTGAGGAAAAGGGCTATAACCCCTTGGCATACAGATTCTTCTGCCTTCAGTCACATTACAGAAAGCAGCTTGTTTTCTCATATGAGAACCTTGACGGTGCCGCAACTGCATACGAAAAGCTTCTTAAGAGAATTGCCGCCCTTAACCCCGTTGAGAGCGACGAGCTTGATGCCGAAGCGGTAGAAAGACTTACAGCATCCTTCAAGGGTGCCCTTGATAACGATATTAACACTTCGCTTGCAGTTACTGCAGTTTACGACGTGCTCAAGGATAAAACCAACGACAAAACCAAGGTTTATCTTCTTAACGATTTCGACCGTGTTCTTTCACTTGATCTTGTTGAGGGTGCAAAGAGGCTTTCACAGAAGGATGAGAGTGACGCAGGCGAAAAGGATGAGCTTACCATTTACGTTGAGGAGCAAATCGCGTTAAGAGCCGCCGCAAAGAAGGAAAAGAACTTTGCTGAGGCGGACAGAATCCGTAACGAGCTTTTAGAAAAAGGCATTAAACTTCTTGATACCCGTGAGGGTACAACATGGTCAAAGGAATAAGATAATATGACAAGTAAAGAAAGAGCAAAATTGCGTGCTGAAGCAAATGGTCTTGACCCTATTTTCCAGATTGGTAAAGAGGGCATCACCGATGCAGTTATAGCACAGCTTGAAGATACGTTTAATACAAGGGAGCTTTTTAAAATAAAGGTTCACCTTGAATCTGCACCCGAGGAGCCCAAGGTGCTTGCACAGAAAATTGCGGAAGCAACCGGTTGTGATATTGTTCAGGTTATCGGCGGAACTATCGTAGTTTTCAGAATCAACCTTATTTTGCGCCAGAAAGAGGCGGAAAAGAAAAAACGTCAGAAAGAAAGAGCTCGTAAGGAAGCAATTGAAAGACGTACCGAGCGCGCAAAAAGAAAATACGGCAGGTAAAGCTATGGATGAAGTAATCACCCTCGAAAAAAAGAAGAAAAAAAGAGGCCCCTTTATAGCGGGTCTTTTGGTGCTTGCGTTGGCAATTGTGGGCGTGGTGTCCATAGTCAGCTCAATCGTTTCATTCGTTGAGTCCAAAAACGATAAAACTTCTGAGTACGCAAAATACGCCGACTACCTTACGTGGGTGGTGGGTGTTGACCCCGACCCGTTTTCGGATATTACAACGGCCAACAAGGACTCCCTTCGTAATATTGCCGTGTGTTCACTTCTTGACGACGAGGTTAAAACCGGTGCATACGTTGTGACCGAAAAGGGACTTGAGGTTCCTGCGGCAGACGTTGAGGCCCATTATTACGCTATGTTCGGTAACGAAAGCCCGATAGTTCACGGTAACGTTGTGGGCTACGGCTATGAATTTATCTACGATGCAACAAAAAATATTTATCTTGTGCCCCTTACCGGCGTTACTCCGCCCTTTACGGTGCGTATTGAATCCGTTGATAAAACAGGTGGTTTCATTGTGCTCAGAATAGGCTACGTAAGCACAAATAATATTGAGGTTGCGCCCGACGGCACAGTGCAGGCGGCACAGCCCGATAAATATGCAGATATTACCCTTAAGGAGGCCGGCGATGGCTATAACCTTATTTCGGTTATGACTGTGACGGCAGGGGAGTATGAACAACAATAAATCTAAGCAGTAAGGTTTTGCCTTACTGCTTAAATGCTATAGAGGAGAGATTTTATGGATTTTTATAATCTTATTACAGAGCGTTATTCGGTAAGAAGCTTCAGAAACGAGCACTTGTCCGCAGACGTTGTGAAAAAAATAATTGAAGCGGGTCACCTTGCGCCCACCGGCTGCAATAATCAACCCCAACGCATACTTGTAATAAATACCGATAAGTCAATTGAAAGTCTTAAGAGCTGTACAAGATGCCATTTCGATGCACCCACGGCAATGCTTGTGTGCTATAACAAGGACGAATGCTGGACAAGAAAATACGATGGCAAAACCTGCGGCGTTGCAGATGCGTGTATAGTAACAACCCATATGATGCTCGGCGCTTACAGTATGGGCGTCGGCTCAACCTGGGTAATGCACTTTGACCCGCAGAAAATGAGGGACGCATTCAATATCCCTGCCAATATTGAGCCCGTTGCACTTCTTGTAATGGGATACCCTGCAGATGATGCAAAGCCCGCCGATTTCCACAGTCAGTTCAGACCCTTGGACGAGGTTGTGGTGTACGATAGCTTTTGATTTATGTCGGTGCGACCCCTTGCGGATTTCTGACCTTAACGAATTAGCAATGTTTAACAAAAAAATAATTGTAAAATATAGGCTTTTTTTCATTTAAACTATGGAAAAAATAGAAATTATGTGTTAAAATGATTGATGGTTTAATATACCCATTAAAATGTACAATATTTTTGGAGGTAAATTATGAGCAAAAAGTATGTTTATTTATTCTCCGAGGGTAACGCAACAATGCGTGAGTTTCTCGGCGGTAAAGGCGCAAACCTTGCTGAAATGACCCACATCGGTCTTCCTGTTCCTCAGGGCTTCACAATTTCAACAGAAGCTTGTACTCAGTACTACGAAGACGGCAGAAAGATCAACGATGATATCCAGGCTGAAATCATGGAATACATCGACAAGATGGAAGAAGTTGTTGGCAAGAAGTTCGGCGACAAAGAAAATCCCCTTCTCGTATCTGTTCGTTCAGGTGCTCGTGCATCAATGCCCGGTATGATGGATACAATCCTCAACCTCGGTCTTAACGAAGACGTTGTTGCAGTTATGTCTGAAAAGTCAGGCAACCCCCGTTGGGCTTGGGACTGCTACAGAAGATTCATCCAGATGTACTCCGACGTTGTTATGGAAGTTGGTAAGAAGTACTTCGAAGAGCTTATCGACGAAATGAAGGAAGCTAAAGGCGTAACTCAGGACGTTGATCTTACAGCTGACGACCTCAAAGAGCTTGCAGGTCAGTTCAAGGCTGAATACAAATCAAAAATCGGTAAGGACTTCCCCTCAGATCCCAAAGAGCAGCTTATGGGCGCTGTTGAGGCTGTTTTCCGTTCATGGGACAACCCCCGTGCAAACGTTTATCGTCGTGACAACGATATCCCTTACTCATGGGGTACTGCTGTTAACGTTCAGGCAATGGCATTCGGTAACATGGGTGACAACTGCGGTACAGGCGTTGCTTTCACTCGTGACCCCGCTACAGGCGAAAAGGGCCTTATGGGTGAGTTCCTTGTAAATGCACAGGGCGAAGACGTTGTTGCTGGTGTTCGTACTCCCATGCCCATCGCTCAGATGGCTGATAAATTCCCCGAAGCATACGCACACTTCGTAAAAGTTTGCGGCATCCTTGAAGATCACTACCGTGATATGCAGGATATGGAGTTCACTATCGAAGAAGGCAAGCTCTATATGCTTCAGACAAGAAATGGTAAGAGAACTGCTAAGGCTGCTCTTAAGATCGCTTGTGACCTCGTTGACGAAGGCATGATCGACGAAAAGAAGGCTGTTGCAATGATCGATCCCAGAAACCTTGACACTCTTCTTCATCCCCAGTTCGACACAAAGGCACTTAAGGCAGCTACTCCTGCTGGTAAGGGTCTTGGCGCATCTCCCGGTGCTGCTTGCGGTAAGGTAGTATTTACTGCTGAAGACGCAGAAGCTTGGAATGCACGTGGCGAAAAGGTTGTTCTTGTTCGTCTTGAAACATCACCCGAAGATATCACAGGTATGAAGGC
>JAZONH010000004.1:0-22482 GCA_045654405.1 Acutalibacteraceae bacterium
ATTCTTCGGCAACGGGAATAACTTTTTTTAGGAACTTTTCAAGGTTAGCCCAAAGTCCTTCTTCACCAATTTCACCGTAAGCGGTAATAAGCTCGCGAACTTCTTCTTGAGTATAGCTTGAATCCCAACCGGGAAGATGAATGTCATCTTTAAGAGGGTCAAGACCTTTCATCTGCTCCCAGTACATAACAAGACTTGTTGAGCCGTCGGGGGCTACCTTGTCAAGCTGAGTACGTGTCCAGTCAAAAACGGGCATAAAGTTGTAGGTTACACATTTAATTCCGTATTTTGCACAACGACGGATATTTTCGCAATAAACCTCAATAAGCTCGTCAACGTTATCTCTGCCGAGCTTGATGTTTTCGTGAACGGGGATTGACTCAACGATATCGAATACAAGACCGTTATCCTCGCACTGCTTAACCATTTTTGAAATGCTTTCCTCGGGCCATACCTCGCCGGGCTTAACGTCGTAAACTGCGCTTACAACGCTGCGCATATTGGGAATCTGGCTTATATACTGAAGTGAAATCGGGTCGGTATCGCCATACCAACGGAATGACATTTTCATAAGAGATGACCTCCCTATAAAAATTAAATTTATATTAATACATTATAAGTATATCACGGCGTTTTTACAATAGTAATTGTGTATATTGTTTGACATATTGTAAAAATTGCGGTAATATATTAAAAATGTTTTGTAAGGGTGATTTTATGCAAAACCGTACACAGAGCTTTCAAAGCCGTCAGAATATGGAAAAAAACACCTTTGAGGTGTTTCGTTATTGTGACCCAAAGCCCGAGAGTGTGGCGGTGCACCACCACGATTTTTATGAAATTTATTTCTTTTTAAGCGGCGAGGTTGAATACAGGGTAGAGGGTAAAACCTTTTTGCTGAAGCCGGGGGATTTGCTCCTTATTAACCCTCGTGAGCTGCACCAGCCCATAGTTAAACCCGACTGTGTTTATGAAAGAATTGTTTTATGGATAGATAAAAATTATATCGAGGGCTTTGACAATGGTGAAAACAGCCTTACAAAATGCTTTGATATACATTCGCCTACTCATACTAATATATTAAGACCTACGGGAATGGGACGCACAAGGATTGCCGAGCTTCTTGATAGTATGATTAACGAGTTTTACGGTGATGATTACGGCAACGAGCTAAGCTCCACGGGTGCATTTTTGCAGTTTATGGTGGAGATTAACCGCCTTGCCCTGCAAAAGGAAAAGGTGGCTCAGCCCGTTAAGGATACTGTGCTTGTGGCACAGGTACTGACTTTTATAAACGAGCATTATAACGAGGATTTGTCGCTGGAAAGCATAGCTCAGAAGTTTTTTGTGAGTAAGTATCACTTATCCCATGAGTTTACTCGCTCGGTAGGTACAAGCGTATACAAATATATAATGTTAAAAAGATTGCTTAACGCTAAGGAGCTTTTGTCGCAGGGTATGGCACCCGGCGTGGTTTACCACAAATGCGGCTTTCAGGACTATGCAAACTTCTACCGCGCCTTCAAAACGGAGTACGGGGTTAGCCCGAAGGAGTTAGGCCTGAGGAGTTGAGGGGCACAAGTGCCGAGTGTAATAGTATATAAGATAAGAATGTGTATTCGAAATAACCGAATACACATTCATTTTTGTTTATCTGAAATGCCGAGTATATAATCAACACTTACCTTGTAGTATTTGGAAAGTGCAATTAATACTTCACTTGGAACATCAAGATATCCACTTTCGTATCTTGAGTAGGTTGATTGACTAACGTTTATAATCTCTGCTATTTGAGATTGGTTTAAATCATTATCTTCACGTAATTCACGTATTCTTGCATACATTTGCATCACCGTAATTATTTTACAATATGCAAAACTTGCATATTGACTTTTATGCAGTAATTGCATAAAATATACCCCGAGGTGAATTTAATGTATAAGAAAATGTATTATAAATTATTTAATGTGGTTACTGATGCACTAAATGAAAATGATATAGAAAAGCTAAAATCTGTTTTAAGAAACGGACAAATAGAAACTGAGGAAATGTATATATCACACGGAAATATTATTGATTTTCCCGAAGAATATTTTACCAAAAAATAATGTGAGATGGTAGGGGGCGGGCTTGCCTGGTCCATACGGTTGTACTCATTCCGAATTATAATTGGTTTGCCCCTTAAATATTCACTCCTAACTAAAAACCGTCTGACTGAAAAATTCGGGCGGTTTTTAAAATTTTTATGTCAAGAACTGACTTTTTTTACACTATATAACAGAAAGTGATTTTTTAATGGCAAGCAAATGTCAAGAAAACCAAAACGGAGGTCTTTTTATGAAGAGATTTTTAAGCTTTATGTTATGCGGTGTTCTGATAATAGCAGGCTTACCGATTTTTGCTCAGGCAACAGAAAGTGAAGTAAATGAGGTCAGCCTGGAAGAATTCACCAATCAGTTAAGTGAAATGATTGATGAATATGATAATGACACCCCGACAGAGGAATGTCCGGAAAATTCTGTAAGCGCGTTCACGGTTTGTGCAGATGAAGAGGCTGAAAAAGACGAACCCTTGTCTTACTCAACAGACCGACTGATAGTAAAGGCCGAGGGCGATATTGATACTCTTGATGCAGTTGCGTGTGTTGAAGGCTATAATGATTGGCATATTCTTCAGTTTGATAATACAGAATCTGCCGAGGAAGCCCTTGAGTATTATGAGAATTGCAAAGATGTTGAATATGCTCAGGAGGACGAAATCAACAGACTGATGGATTTTGAAATACTTGAAGCATCATACACAGATACCACACTTCACGAATATATGGTAGAGGATGCCCAAACTCTCGGCTTTACACCCCTTCGCAAAAAGCTTACGGATTCGGGTGTTAATTACACTCAGAAGCTGACTGTTGCGGTTATTGATACGGGAATTGCGTACGATCATGATTTGCTGAAGAACAGGGTTGACCCTAACGGCTACAATGCAATTGACACTTCGGCTTCCTGCTATGATGACAACGGTCACGGCACTCACGTTTCGGGCATAATAGTTGCGAATACCTTTGATAATGTTACAATTAAGCCTTATAAGGTTCTGAACAGTGAGGGTAAGGGCACTGACGCTCAGACGGTTTTAGGTGTTGAAGCCGCCATAGCAGACGGTGTTGATATTATTAATATGAGCTTTGGCCGCAGAGGTGATAACCCTGCAATGGATGAAGCCCTTGCGAAAGCACACAAAAAGGGCATAAAGCTCGTTGCTGCGGCAGGTAATGACGGTGTTAATATGGATATCATATCCTATACTCCTGCTTGTTGTGATAAAGTTATAACAGTTATGGCTTTTGACGGGGCTATGATCGACAGAATGAAATTCAGTAACTATGGCTCTATGTGTGAAACTGCCGCCGTAGGTTATATGGTTGTAAGCTCTTATCTTGATAATACCTATGCTATGGCAGACGGTACCTCACAGGCGGCACCCTATGTTACTGCTGCCTTGACATACCTTATTCTCGATAATCCCAAAATAACCTATGACCAGATTGTTGACAGAATAGACCAATACGAATGGCGTGAGGGTATGTATATTGAGTTCATACTTGATGAAGATATCCAGCAAACACCGACTCCGGAATTCAGCGTTGAGCCCGGCGAATTTGACACTGAGTTTTATCTGGAAATCACTTGTGCCGACCCTGAGGCCTACATAATATATCTTAAGGATGATTCCGCAGCAGTAAACGACTATGTGGAGCCCATAAAAATTAAATATGACACGGTTATAACTGCTTACGCTCAAAGAAAAGGTAAAACCAAAAGTGAAGAGGTTGTGGGAGAGTACAAAAGAGTCTTCCTTAATGAGGAAGATAAGTATATTATATCCGAGGACGGAACCGTAACAAGCTATCTGGCAGAAAACACGGTGGATAATACGGAAATCGTTGTGCCGGATACGATACAGGGTATAACTCCCACGGCAATAGGAAAAAACGTTTTTTACGGCCTTACCTATTTGGAAAAAGTAACACTTCCCGATACAGTAACACAAATCGGTGAAAAGGCATTCAAGAATTGCTCAAATCTTGAATATGTAATTGCACGTAATGTTGAAGGCGTCGGTGACTATGCTTTTGATGATTGCAATAAGCTTAAAGAGTTTATAAACAGTGGAATTAATAATGTAGGCGATTACGGGTTTGCTGATACTAACAGCCTAACCTATGTAAATACTGAAAATATCACCTCGCTGGGTAACTGTGCGTTCCTGAATTCGGGTATTCAGAGCTTTGTAACGGAAAATACCATTTCTTTGGGACGTGCGGCTTTTAAAGGAAGCTCAGTGAGATACGTTGAAATTCCGAATGTCAGAGCTGTATTAGAACAGGAGTTTTATAACTGTGTAAAGCTCGAAACTGCAATTATTACTAATGCAGGGTACATTCAAGAATCTGCCTTTTACGGTTGTGCCGCATTAAAGGAAATTACCGCTGATAAAGCAACAAGCGTAGGTGACTATGCTTTCAGCGATTGTACAAAGCTTGTATCAGCAAGCTTTTCAAAGCTTCTGTACGTTAATATTAATAGCTTTTATAACTGTAAGCGTTTGAAAAACTTTACGGCACCGATGGTGAATGAAATAGCTCAGAGTGCCTTCGAAAACTGCATAAGCATTGAAAACGCAAGCTATCAATATCTTGAAAAGCTTTCAGATTATGCTTTCAGAGGCTGTTCGGCATTAGTGAACGTTAAATTACAGGCCCTGCAGACCCTCGGAAAGGATGCTTTTTCAGGCTGCTCATACCTTAATGAGCTATGGATCAACGGTGATGTAACCATTAATGCAGGAGCCTTTGAAACGGATTTTACTGCTGACAAGGTTATACTTGACAATGCGGTTTCAATAAAGGATTTGCCCGAAAATATTCCCGTAGCATTACCGATTACCATTACAGCTATTGAGGATACGGATTTTGAAAATGTTATAATCTACGGCTCAACGGGTAGCTTTGCCGAAGCCTGGGCAAAGGAAAATAACCAGACCTTTATCGAAATAACTGTCGATAATGCAATATTCGGTGACGTTCCGCAGTATTGCGAAAGCACCAAGGATACATTAAGCTTTGATGTAATGGGTCTTAACAGAGTTTATCAATGGTACGGTAATACCAAAAACAGTAACACAGGCGGTAAATTTATAAGCGGTGCTACCTCAAGTGAATTTACACCCGGAGATTACAACAAGGTATACGATTATTATTACTGCCGAGTTATTTGTCAGGATGGCAGTAATCCGCTTATGACTATTACAAGTGGTGTGTGCACCTTTATTCCGGTTGTTAAGTCCTTGCTTTCAAGTACCACGGTGGATTTAGCTAAGCTTTCAATTAAAACAACTCAAACTAATACAAATAACATTACGGATTTGATAACCTTCGGTCAAAACACTACAAACCATTGCGTTCCCTCGTATACAAATGGTGAAGAGGATTTCTTCGGAACAGGTTCATCGGTTGTGGTTTATCTGAACGGCAAGCCTGACTCTGTTTTCAGTCTTGTGGTTTACGGCGATTTGAACGGTGATAGCGTTTGCGACGTTCTTGATTGTGCCGAAATTGAAAAAGCCGCAAATAAGCAAATAACCTTAAGCGGCAATTACTTTGCCGCAGGTGATATGAACAATAATAACAAAATAGATGTAAGAGATTACCAAAGCATGGTGAATAAGGCTTTGGCTGAGTAACCAAAAGACCTCATCCGTTTTCACGGATGAGGTCTTTGTTTAAGAATTATGAATCTTAGTCAGCCTTGGGAGCGTAAAGGTCCTGAAGTCTGAGAAGGTGCTCATATCTTTCGAGAGCTGTCTGCTCGGACTGTGCGAAGAGTGCTTCTGCTCTTTCGGGGAATGAACGTGTAAGAGAAGAATAACGTGCTTCGTTAAGAAGGAATGCCTTATAGTCGCCTGTTGCGGGCTTAGAGTCAATTGTGAAGGGATTCTTGCCTTCTGCCTTGAGAGCGGGGTTGTAACGGAACATGTTCCAGTAGCCGCATTCAACTGCCTTCTTCATTTCGTTCTGGCAGTTAGTCATACCACCCTTGATAGAGTGCATTTCGCAAGGTGAGTAAGCAATGATAAGTGAGGGACCGTTGTAAGCTTCAGCTTCCTTGATAGCCTTGAGAGTCTGATTCTGGTCAGCACCCATAGCGATCTGTGCAACGTAAACATAGCCGTAGCTCATAGCGATTTCAGCAAGGCTCTTCTTAGCGATTGCCTTACCTGCAGCTGCGAACTGAGCAACCTGACCGATGTTAGAAGCCTTAGAAGCCTGTCCACCTGTGTTAGAGTAAACTTCAGTATCGAATACCATGATGTTTACGTCTTCACCGGAAGCAAGAACGTGGTCAACACCGCCGAAGCCGATGTCGTATGCCCAACCGTCACCACCAAAGATCCATACGGATTTCTTTGAAAGGAATTCTTTGTTGTCGATGATAGCTTTGCATGTATCGCAGCAAGCGCCGTCGCCGATAGCAGCAACGAGAGCTTCTGTAGCAGCGCCGTTCTTTTCACCGTCGTTAACAGTTGCAAGGTAAGCTTCTGCTGCAGCCTTAACTTCGTCACTTGCTTTTTCAGAAGCAGCGATTTCTTCAACCTTAGCAATAAGGCTGTTACGAAGAGCTGCCTGACCAAGAAGCATACCAAAGCCGTGCTCTGCATTATCCTCGAAGAGTGAGTTAGCCCATGCAGGACCCTGACCCTTGAAGTTTGTTGTATAGGGAGATGTAGCAGCAGGACCACCCCAGATTGATGAACAACCTGTTGCGTTAGAGATGTACATTCTGTCACCGAAGAGCTGTGTTACGAGACGAGCATAAGCTGTTTCAGCACAACCTGCGCAAGAGCCTGAGAACTCAAGAAGGGGCTTCTTGAACTGGCTGGAGATAAGGTTTGCAGAAGATGCGATGCCTGCTTTTTCTGTAACGTTAGCTACGCAGTAATCAAATGCTGCCTGCTGGATATCCTGGCTTTCACGAGAAACCATTTTAAGTGAATTTGTGGGACAAACGCCGATACATACGCCGCAACCCATACAATCCATGGGAGATACAGCAAGAGTGTATTTGTAACCCTTGTTTGTAACAGCCTTAACCTTTTCGCCGAACTTAGTAACCTCAGGAGCATTTGCAGCTTCTTCGTCGCTGAGTGCGAAGGGACGGATTGTAGCGTGAGGACATACGTATGAGCACTTGTTACAGCCGATACATGTTTCGTTGTTCCATTCGGGAACGAGAACTGCAACACCGCGCTTTTCGTAAGCGGATGCACCATGCTCGAATGTACCGTCTGCGTGATCTGCGAATGCAGAAACGGGAAGAGAGTCACCGTTCATAGCAGCAACGGGCTTCATGATGCTGTCAACCATCTTAACAAGCTTTGCGGGGCCTTCAGATACAACTGCTTCTGCGTTGTCAACTGCATTTGCCCAGTCAGCAGGAACTTCAACCTTCTTGAATGCGCCGAAGCCTGCGTCGATAGCCTTGTGGTTCATATCAACGATATCCTGACCCTTTTTAAGGAACTTAAGGGCAGCGTTCTTCATGTAGCCGATTGCTTCGTCCTTGGGAAGAACGTTTGCAAGAGCAAAGAAGGAAGCCTGAAGGATAGTGTTTGTTCTCTTGTCGAGACCGATTTCAGCAGCGAGGTCGATAGCGTTAACAGTGTAAAGCTGAACGTTGTTCTTAGCAATGTACTGCTTTGTTTCAGCATTAAGCTTTTCTGCAAGCTCTGCCTCATCCCACTGGCAGTTGATAAGGAATACACCACCGGGTTTAACGTCGTTAACAATCTTGAAGCCTTTTTCGATGTATGCGGGAGTATGGCAAGCAACGAAGTCAGCCTTGTTTACGTAGTAGGGGCTCTTGATAGCCTTGTCGCCGAAACGAAGGTGAGAAATTGTTACGCCACCTGTTTTCTTTGAGTCGTACTGGAAGTAAGCCTGTACGTATTTGTCAGTGTGGTCACCGATGATTTTGATAGAGTCTTTGTTAGCACCAACGGTACCGTCACCGCCAAGACCCCAGAACTTGCACTCGATTGTACCTTCAGCAGCTGTGTTGGGAGCTTCTTCTTCGGGAAGTGAAAGGTAGGTAACGTCGTCGTTGATACCGAGTGTGAAGTGTTTTTTGCTGTCTGCCTTTGCAAGGTCTGCAAAGATAGCGAAGATTGATGAGGGGGGAGTATCCTTTGAACCAAGACCGTAACGGCCGCCTGATACGAAGATACCTGATTTGTTGCAAGCGTCAAGCGCAGCAACAACGTCAAGATAAAGGGGCTCACCGATTGAACCGGGCTCCTTTGTTCTGTCAAGAACAGCAATCTTTTTAACTGTTGCGGGAAGAGCAGCAACGAATTTTTCAGAAGCGAAGGGTCTGTAAAGACGAACCTTAAGAAGACCAACCTTTTCGCCCTTTGCAAGAAGGTAATCGATAACCTCTTCAGCAACGTCGCAGATTGAACCCATAGCAACGATTACGTTTTCTGCATCAGCAGCACCGTAGTAGTTGAAGAGCTGGTAATCTGTGCCAAGCTTTGCGTTAACCTTACCCATGTATTCCTCAACGATTGCGGGAACGTTGTCATAGTAAGTGTTACATGCTTCTCTGTGCTGGAAGAAGATGTCGCCGTTTTCGTGAGAACCGCGCATTACGGGATGCTCGGGGTTAAGAGCTCTCTTTCTGAAAGCGTTAACAGCGTCCATGTCGCACATTTCTTTAAGATCTTCGTAATCCCAGATCTGGATTTTCTGAAGCTCGTGAGATGTACGGAAGCCGTCGAAGAAGTTGATGAAGGGAACGCGGCTCTTGATTGTTGCAAGGTGAGCAACAGCACCGAGGTCCATAACTTCCTGAGTGTTTGTTTCAGCGAGCATTGCAAAGCCTGTCTGACGGCAAGCGTAAACGTCTGAATGGTCGCCGAAGATGTTAAGTGCGTGTGAAGCTACACAACGAGCTGATACATGGAAAACGCTGGGGAGAAGCTCACCTGCGATTTTGTACATGTTGGGGATCATAAGAAGAAGACCCTGTGAAGCTGTGTAGGTTGTTGTGAGAGCACCGGCTGCGAGTGAACCGTGAACAGTACCTGCGGCACCAGCCTCAGACTGCATTTCGGAAACCTTTACGGTTGTGCCGAAGATGTTTTTTACACCCTGTGCAGACCACTGGTCAACATAGTCAGCCATGGGGCTGGAAGGTGTAATGGGATAGATACCGGCAACTTCTGTGAACGCATAAGATACGTATGCGGCAGCGTTGTTACCGTCCATGGTTTTCATTTTTCTAGCCATAGTTTTTCCTCCTGTGAATAATATAGTTAAATAATTATAAGTATTATAAAAACACCACTGATTATATTAGCACGAATTTTCCAAAAAGTAAACTGTAAAAAACTAAAAAAATGACGAAAATTTAACAATACAAGCAGATTTTTTTGGTTTTTATTATTATGGGCATATTTAAAGCATAAAAATCACAGGTGGTAGTTAAGAGCCATATTATTTGGAATTTATTATCCGTGCATATCGGTGTGCGGACATAGTTGACAAATTTGAATAAAAGTATATAATATATCCTATTATGGTGTAGTGTTTCCGCTGCATCAATTATATATTTTTCTTTATATTGAAAGGAGCAAATCCGAGCTATGGATGACCCCGGACCTGATTTTGTTTTGGCCCAAGTAATGCAGAGCGTAACCGATACCGATATAGGCGGTGTTATTGGTGACGTTGCATTGAAAATTCTTTTACTTTTAGTGCTTATTCTTGTGAATGCATATTTTGCAATGGCAGAAATTGCGGTAATTTCACTTAATGATGCTAAGATGGAAAAAATGGCGGAGGAGGGTAACAAAAAAGCCCGACTGGTTTTAAAGCTTACCAAAAATCCTACCCGCTTTTTATCCACTATACAGATAGGCATAACCCTTGCAGGGTTCCTTACATCGGCTTCTGCGGCAACGTCATTTGCAGAGCTTCTTACAGACGCCATCACCACGAAATTCAACGTTTCTGAAAGCGTTATTTCACCCGTTGCGGTTGTGGTTATTACGCTTATAATGTCATATTTTTCACTTGTTCTCGGTGAGCTTGTGCCCAAGCGTATCGGTATGCAGATACCTGAAAAGGTTGCATTTATGGTGGCTAAACCCTTGCTTTTTATTTCAAAGGTTACGGGTCCCTTCGTAAGATTTTTGTCCTTCTCAACCAATACAATCGTTAAAATTCTCGGATTTGACCCTAATGCCAACGAGGAAAGTGTTACCGAGGAAGAAATCCGTATGATGGTTGACGTAGGCGGCGAAAAGGGCGTTATTGAAGACGACCAGAAGGAAATGATTAACAACATATTCGAGTTTGACGATATTGACGCGGGCGACATTATGACCCACCGTACAGACGTTGTAGCGGCAGACGTAAGCGATATTACTGTTGATGATTTTATCAAGCTTGCTATTGAAGAGGGTAGATCAAGAATTCCCTTGTATGAGGAGGATATAGACAATATCGTTGGTATTGTTTACGTTAAGGACCTTCTTAAATACATCGGCAAGCAGATGCCCGCTAAAAAGCTTCTTCGCGATATTATGCGTGAGCCCTACTTTATTCCTGAAACCAAGGCGTGCGGCGAATTATTCAAGGAAATGCGTGCAAAACGTCTGCAGATGGCGGTTGTTGTTGACGAATATGGCGGTACCGCAGGTATTGTTACTATTGAAGATATTGTTGAAGCAGTTATGGGTAGTATTCAGGATGAATACGACCACGAGGATGAAGAAATCTCAAAAATTGACGATAACACCTTTACCGTTGACGGCACAATTGATATTGAAGAAATTGATGAGCTTATCGGTAAGGAGCTTCCCGAGGGCGGTTATGAAACCCTTGCGGGATTTATAATGGATGAGCTTCAGTGCATTCCTAAGGATGGGGAAATGAACGAGGTTGTCTTTGAAAACGTTAAATTTACTGTTCTTAGTGTTGAGGACAGACGAATTGAAAAAATAAAGGTCGAAATCTTCCCCGAGCCTGAAAAGGACGACGAAGAAGACGACGAATAATTCAGGGGTGTTTTTGTGAAAAAGATATTGGCAATTGTGCTTGCAGTAATTATGTGCGCAAGCCTGATGGTTAGTGCATGCGCAATGTATGATGATTATTACGATGATGGCTATTACTACGACGAGTATAATAGTTATGACGATGATTACTATTACGATGAGTATGATAGTTATGACGATGATTACTATTATGATGATTACGATAGCTATGATGAAGAGTACTACTATGACGATGGCTACGCCACCGGCGGCGGTTCATACGGCGGTTCATCAGGTGGTGGCGGAGGTGTCATCCTACTTGTTTTAGCTGGCCTTGTATGCTGTATGGTTCCCGTTATAGTGGTGGTTATAGTAATTGTTGTGGTTTCTAAAAAGAAATCAAAGAAGAAAAAAGCTGCAGAGCTGGCAAAGACTCAGGAGGAGGCGGCTAACCAGCCTCAGACCAGTTATGCTCAGGCTTACAATCCTGTAAACACACAATATGTAAATCCCCAACCCGTAAATCCCCAACCCGTAAATCCTCAGCCAGTAAGACCTCAGCCCACAAGACCGGCAAATACAGGTTATTTCCCCGAGGACGTTCTTAATCAGAATGCTTGGGATAAAGACTGATAAATGACAAAACTGCATCATAAGTTATGACTTACGGTGCAGTTTTTTAAAAAAGTGATATTATGAAAAAATATTTAACTATTATTTTAAGCTTGCTTATTATTTTGCAGTGCATTGTTTTTGCCAATGCCGTAACCTATGACGTGGACTCGCGTTATACCTTTGATTTACCGGAAAATTATCGTATGGTTCAAGAGAATAAGTTTATGGCAACGGACAATAATTCCAACTTCTTTGTGTCAGCGGAGGCTAACACTGATTCGGAATTTTGCGTCAGCGATATGAACGACGATGAGGTTAAGGCCTTTGCGAATGATATGGCAGAGGTTTTGAACAGTGTCGGCGTGGGGATGGAAATTAAAGCCCTTTCGGCAGAAAAAATAAAGCATGGAAATGGTAAAAATGCCCTTGTAATCGTGCTTGAGCAGACCTCGTCAAAGGATGCTGTTAATCCTGCAAACTATGAAAAGATTTATATGTTTTCTTGCGAGGAAAATATAATTACCTTTACCTACACAACGGATAAAAAGGATGACTTAGATAAGCTTGACGCGACCTTTGACTCGATTGTAATTAACGAAAGAGAAGCCGAGGGCACTATTGACAAAATAAAGAATGCTGCGTTTTACACAGGCGCTATTATAGTAGTGCTGGTGGTAGTTATTATATTTGTTAAAAGACGAACAAAATAAAAGAAAATTAAAACAAAATCCCTGAGGCGATTACCTCAGGGATTTATTTTTATTCATTCATACCGCAGCATTTTTTGTATTTCTTACCGCTACCGCAGGGGCAGGGGTCATTTCTGCCGGGCTTTTTGTTTGCCTTTTTAGGCTCTTTTTTAACTGTGCCGTCGTCGGAGCCTGAGGTTGAGGTGATTTTTACAGTCTGCTTTCTTTCAACGGGCTCCTCTTTTCTGATACGTGCCTTAAGAACAAAGTCAACAGTACCTTCGCGGATGCCGTTGGTCATTTCCTCAAACATATCAAGGCTCTGGTCACGGAAAACGATAACGGGATCCTTCTGGCCGTAGCCCATAAGACCCATACCGCGCTTGAGCTGGTCCATGGCGTCGATATGATCCATCCAACGGATGTCAACGTTTCTGAGAAGACCTACGCGCTCAATTTCCTTGATGGGCTCTTCGCCGTATTCAGCTTTTCTTTCATCGTAAATTTCCTGGGCCTTGTTAAGAAGAAACTCGATAATATCCTCGGTTTTGCTAAGTGCGGTGATTTCACTTTCCTCAGCGAGCCATGAGTATTTTGCAACAAGACCCGCCATATTCCATTCGTCCTGCTTAACGTGTGCGGGACAATAGAATTCAACGGCCTCAGAGATCGTATCAACAATCATCTTCTGAATAAGTGCGCTTATATCCTTGCCGTCAAGCACCTGGTTACGCTGGCCGTAAATAACCTCACGCTGCTTGTTCATAACGTCGTCGAATTTAAGAACGTTACGACGGATAGCAAAGTTGTTGCCCTCAACCTTCTTCTGAGCGTTTTCGATGGTTGATGTAAAGAGCTTTGCTTCAACGGGCATATCGCCGATGCTCTTGAAGGCGTTAAGTGTGTTGTAGAAACGGTCACCTGCGAAAAGTCTTAAAAGGTCATCCTCTGCCGAAAGATAGAAGCGACTTTCGCCGGGGTCACCCTGACGACCTGCACGACCGCGAAGCTGGTTGTCGATACGTCTTGATTCGTGACGCTGGGTACCGATAATATAAAGACCGCCTGCGGCTCTTACCTTTTCGGCTTCGGCACTTGTCTGTTTTTTGAATTCTGCTTCAAGCTCGCGGAAGGTGTTACGGGCATTGATGATGTCCTCGTTGTCGGTTTCTGCAAAGCCAGTTGCTTCGGCAATGAGCTCGTCATCAAATTCCATTTTCTTCATCTGGTTTTTAGCCATAAACTCGGGGTTACCACCAAGGATGATGTCGGTACCACGACCCGCCATGTTGGTAGCAATTGTAACTGCGCCGAATTTACCTGCCTGAGCAACGATTTCTGCTTCCTTCTCGTGGAATTTGGCGTTGAGCACCTCGTGCTTGATTCCGCGTTTTTTAAGGAATCTTGAAAGCTTTTCGCTCTTTTCGATGTTTACGGTACCAACAAGCACGGGCTGGCCCTTCTGGTGGCATTCAGCGATTGTTTCAACAATTGCGTTGAATTTAGCCTCTTCAGTCTTATAAAGCACGTCGTCGTTATCCTTACGTGCAAGGGGCTTGTTTGTGGGTATTTCAACAACGTCAAGTGAGTAGATTTCCTGGAATTCTGAGCTTTCGGTCATAGCAGTACCGGTCATACCTGAAAGCTTCTTATAAAGACGGAAATAGTTCTGGAATGTAATGGTAGCAAGGGTTTTGCTTTCGTGCTCAACCTTTACGCCTTCCTTAGCTTCAATAGCCTGGTGAAGACCCTCGCTATAGCGTCTGCCCATCATAATACGGCCTGTGAACTCGTCAACAATAAGCACCTGACCGTCCTTTACAACGTAGTCAATATCGCGGTGCATTGTGCCGTGCGCCTTAAGAGCCTGGTTAATGTGGTGTTGCAGGGTGAGGTTTTCGGCATCCATAAGGTTTTCGATGTTGAATGCAGCTTCGGCCTTTGCAATACCTGTTTTGGTAAGTGTGGCGGTTTTGCCCTTTTCGTCAACAAGGTAGTCACCGCCTGCTTCTGCAACAACGTCCTCGGCGTTCATCTTATTGTCAAGCTCTTTGACCTTAACCATTTTCAAACGCTTAACGAAGTCGTTTGTCATTCTATATAAGTCGGTTGAAGCGTCGCCGATACCTGAAATGATAAGGGGTGTTCTGGCTTCGTCAATAAGGATTGAGTCAACCTCGTCCACAATTGCAAATGCGTGGCCACGCTGAACGCGGTGGTCTGCATACATAACCATATTATCACGAAGGTAGTCGAAGCCCATTTCGTTATTTGTACCGAATGTGATGTCCGCATTGTAGGCGGCTTTTCTTTCGGTATTGTTCTTTTCGTGGATGATAAGGCCAACCTCAAGACCCATAAAGCGGTAGATTTTGCCCATCCATTCAGAGTCACGCTTTGCAAGGTAATCATTCACTGTAACAATGTGAACACCTTTGCCTGAAAGTGCATTAAGGTAAGCGGGGAGGGTAGCCACAAGGGTTTTACCTTCACCGGTTTTCATTTCGGCAATACGGCCCTGGTGAAGAATGATACCGCCCAGAATCTGAACGGGGTAGTGCTTCATGCCCAATACACGCCATGCTGCCTCACGGCAAGCGGCAAATGCCTCGGGGAGAATATCATCAAGTGTTTCGCCCTTTTCAAGACGAGCCTTGAATTCAGGAGTCTTAGCCTGTAACTGTTCGTCGGTGAGCTTTGAAAATTCTGTATCAAGAGCGAGAACCTTATCTTTAATACCGTTGATTCTCTTAATCTCTTTAGTAGAATAGTCACCGAAAAGCTTTTTAAGTAAAGACATTTATGTTTCTGTCCTTTCATAATGGAAAATTATACATATACAAATTATATTATATCACAGGAATTCACTCAATGCAAATCATTTGTGATATTTAATTTTTTATTTACATTTGGGTTGAAAATTGTTACCATAAAACTGTGAAATGAAAAATTTTTATAAATTTTGCAACAAAATCCAGAAAACTGCACTCTTATAAGCGGAGAGTAAAAAATGCAAAATTAAAACTGCAAAACGTAAAATTTCGGGGCAAGCCGATTATGCTTTGCATTTTATTAGGATGGTGATGAAATGGAAATTGATAATACCTTGTTAGTTGAACGTTCAAAGCAGGGGGACGCCCGTGCATTTTCTCAATTATACTCCATTTATGCCAACGATATGTTCCGCTTTGCCGTGTATATGATGGGTAATTCCCAAGATGCGGAGGATGCGGTGCAGGAGGCGGTATTTTCCGCATGGCGCAATATACATAGCTTAAAGGATGCCGCACTTTTTAAAGGGTGGATATTCAAAATACTCTCCAACAGATGTAAAACAGACCTTATGAAAAAAAACAAAGCCCCCGACGTGTTACCCGTTGAGGAATACGAATTTATGGTTGAGGGCGACAGCTTTTCTTTCGACACCGCAGAGCTTAAGGAGGCGCTGACCTCGCTTACACCCCCTGACGGACATATTATTTTATTGTCCGTAATAGGTGGCTTCACAAGTGATGAAATCGGCGAGATTTACGGTATGCCCCCTGCAACGGTGCGCTCACGTCAGAAGCGTGCCCTTGAAAGGCTCAGAGCAATTTTATCCTGAAGGGAGTGTCAATATGAATAAAGATAATTTTAACGATGATCTTTTACAAGAGGAATGTAAAATAATAAACGAAAACCTTAAGAAAGCAGAAAAAATTGATTTACCCGAAAGCTTAAATCCTCAGAATATTGCGGATAAACTTGATTTTATTAAACAGGATAATCCACAGGAACCTGAGGTTAATTCAAATAAGGGTAAAAAACGCAGAATAAAAAGATATATAATCAGTTCTGTTGCAACTGCTGCAGCCTTCATAATAGCAGTAACATCCGTTATGGTTATAAAACCTTGGGAAAAAGACCCCGTAAAACCTGTGGTGCCCACAAATCCCGATGTGTCGGTAGAGAATTATACGGAAATAGAAAATATGTTTTCGGATTATTCCGATAAATATCAGAAATATCTGGCAAAACAGGGCGTTGACGATATTTTTCACTTTTTTTCAGGTGGATATTTTGAGTATAAAGATAGCGATGCAATAGTTATGGAGGATGCTGTTGTGGGTAGTGGTGCAGCTTCCGATACGGCGGCACCCGATGCAGGTGTTGATAATGAATCAAGTGCAATTCAGAACACCACCAATAAGGGCTATGGCGAAACCAACGAGCAGGTTGCAGGTGTCAGCGAAGCGGATATTATAAAAAATGACGGCAGGTATTTATACGTTGTTGAGCCTTCCAACGCAAATTGGGATGCATTTTGGAATACGATGAATGATGCAGAAGACTCTGCTTTAGAGGAAACCACCGCAGATTCCGACGCTCAGAGCACACCCGGCTATAATCCTCAGGAGGAGATTATAGGAGACTCTACCGAGGAGAAAATCGTTTTAGAAAAAAATAGCAAGGGTATACCCATTATGCCCTATGATTGTGCAGTGGCGGTTATTGAGCCCGATGCCAACGGCAAAATGAAAAAGGTTGCTTCAATTAACGTTGCAAAGCCCGCTGACGAGGATATTTATTTTATGCAAATCGTCGAAATGTACGTTAAGGGCAACGACCTTATAATAATTGCAGAGTGCCATAAATTCAGCGATGAATTTATGAATGGTGAAAATGGCTATTATAGCCGTTATTACTATGGTTATTATGGCACCAATATAACAATGGCGGCATGCATTGATATTTCTGATAAGGGCGCACCCGTTGAAAAATGGCGCGTTTATCAGGATGGCAATTACATTTCATCCAGACTTATCGGCAATCAGTTTGTGATGCTTTCGGATTACTACGTGGATATTACCGAGGATAAGGATAAGATAATCAGTAGCTGTGTGCCCATGGTTGCGTGCGGTGACGATGAAATGCAACGAATACCCGCAGGTGACCTGTGCATTATGGAGGGCATGACGGACACAAGCTACCTTGTGGCAACAACCCTTGATATAAATAACAAGGACAGCGTTAAAAATCTTGCGGTTTTAGGTGCAGGCAGTGACGTTTATTGCACCACCGAAACCCTTTATGCCGTGAGCACAAGGTATAAAAACGAGGGTATTGTGGGCGAGGTTTTCGGCGTAACAACCTATACCACGAAAATTTATAAATTCGATATCAGGGATTATAACATCAGCTATCTCGGCTGCGGCGAGGTTGACGGCTTTACCCTTAATCAGTTCAGTATGGATGAGCATAACGGCTACCTTCGTGTTGCTACATCAACGGGTAGCTGGGGTGCCGATATTTCAAATTACGTGTTTGTTCTTGATTCCGATATGAACGTTGTGGGTAAAATTGAGGGCATTGCACCGGGCGAAACCATTAAATCGGTACGCTTTACCGGTGACACTGGCTATGTGGTAACCTTTGAGCAGACTGACCCCCTTTTTGTGATTGATTTAAGTAATCCTCAGAAGCCTGAAATCAAGGGAGAGCTTAAAATCCCGGGCTTTTCAACCTATCTTCACCCCGTTGGTGAAAATCTTGTTTTAGGCGTTGGTGTTGACGGCGACGAAAACGGCGCGACGAACGGCCTTAAGGTATCGCTTTTTGACGTTACCGACCCCGAAAGCCCCAAAGAAACCTATAAGGTTACAATACCGGCATCAAATAGTGCAGGCTTATATAGCTACGTGTCCTCTAAGGCATACCATACACACAAGGCTCTTTGCTGGGACGCTGAGGAGAGCGTGATGTATATACCCTACATCAAGCAGATCGAGCGTTGGACCCCGGGAGATTATTCAGTATATGAATTTGAAAACACCTTGGGAATATTGGCGATAAAGGTGAACGTTAAAGAAAAGACGCTTGAGAAATCCAAAAATTATACCGATACAGTTACCGAAAGAGGTATGGGCTTTGGCTTTGACCGGGCTACTTACATCGGTGACGTGGTTTTTGGCTATACCGATTCGGGCAATCTTATGGTTTCCTTTGATAAAGACACTCAGAAGCAGCTTCACAAATTAAATATTGACTAAACCTAAAAAGCGTTGCAGGTAATTTATCTGCAACGCTTTATTTTTTTATATATGTGTGTTATAATTTGCTTAATATATGGGGGTGTTTTTATGGCTGAAAATACTTTAAGTAAGAAAGATAATATTTTGCAAGCAATTAAATTTGCATTGTTTTCTGTTTCTGCAGGTGTTATTCAGATTGTAACCTTTACGCTTTTAAACGAGCTTATGCCCGATGTTCAGGGTAATAATGCTTTCACAAAATGGTTTTTGGAAAGTGAGTACGGTGCATATTATCTTGTTGCGTTGATTTTATCAATTCTTTGGAACTTCACCGTGAATCGTAAATTCACCTTTAAGTCTGCAACCAATATACCCATTGCAATGCTTAAGGTTTTCGGCTTTTACTGCGTGTTTACACCCGTATCAACAATTCTTGGCGAAATAATAACTCCTAAAATTCACCTTGAATTAGGGCCCTATGTGTTTGGAGCCTTTGAATTAGGACCCATTGAGCTCGGTGGGTATATCGTTTTGGGTGTAACTATGATAATAAATATGATTTCTGAATTCCTGTTCTGCCGCTTCGTGGTTTACAAGAACAGTATGAACACAAACGAATCAGCTAAAAAAGGAAAATAAAATGTCTCAGAAAAAGATAGTACAAAAAAATACTGATGCCACTCGTATCTGTCCCGTTTCACGTAAGTGCGGCGGATGTCAGTTAATGAATATGACCTACGAGGAGCAGCTCCGTTATAAGCAGGCTAAGGTTGTAAAGCTTTTGTCGGGCTTTCATAGAGTTAACTCCATAATGGGTATGGAAGAACCCTTCCATTATCGTAACAAGGTGCAGGCGGCATTCGGCAGAACCCGTGGCGGTGAAATTATATCCGGTGTGTATCAGTCAAGCACTCATAACATTGTTAAAACTGACAAATGCCTTATCGAGGATGAAAAAGCAGATGAGATTATTCTGACCATCCGCAAGCTTGTTAAAAGCTTTAAGCTTACGGTTTATGATGAGAAAAATAGCAGGGGCTTCCTTCGTCACGTGCTTGTTAAGCGTGGCTTTTCAACTAACGAAATAATGGTTGTGCTGGTTACAGGCACATCTGTTTTCCCCTCTAAAAATGCATTTGTTAACGAGCTTTTAAGGCTTCATCCCGATATAACAACCATAGTGCAGAATATAAACAATAAATTTACAAGCATGGTCCTTGGTGATAAGGAAACGGTGCTTTACGGCAAGGGATATATTGAGGATATTCTCTGCGGCTGCCGATTCAGAATTTCACCGAAGTCCTTTTATCAGATTAATCCCGTGCAGACCGAGGTGCTTTACGGCAAGGCGGTTGAATTTGCGGGGCTTACGGGTAAGGAAAGGGTAATCGACGCCTATTGCGGCATCGGTACAATCGGCATTGTTGCATCCAAGGGTGCAGGGGAGGTAATCGGTGTTGAGGTTAACCCCGACGCAGTTCGTGATGCTAAGGTGAATGCAAAGATAAACGATATTGAAAATATCAGCTTTTACTGTGCGGATGCAGGTGAGTTTATGCTTTCAATGAAGGAGCAGGGCGAGAAATGCGACGTTCTTTTTATGGACCCGCCCCGTGCCGGCAGTGATAAAAAATTCCTGTCCTGCGCACTGTCCCTTGCGCCTGAAAAAATTGTGTATATCTCCTGCAACCCCGAAACCCAGCAAAGGGATTTGTATTACCTTACCAAAAACGGCTACAAGGTAAAGAAAATTCAGCCTGTTGATATGTTCCCGTACACCAACCACGTGGAAACGGTTGTTTTAATGGTAAAATCCTGACAATTACATAAAAAATCTTGACTGCAAAATAATATAGTAATAAAATAAGTGGCGTATTTTATGTTCCAAAACGGAGTGATATAAATGATTAAAATTGGTCTTTATGGCTACGGCAACATTGCACGTGGTGTTGAATGTTCCGTAAATCAGAACGATGATATGGAGGTTACCTGTGTTTTTACAAGGCGTGACCCCTCCACAGTAAAAACAATTTCAGGTGCAGCGGTTTACAGAACCGACGATATTTTAAACCACAAGGACGAGGTTGACGTGCTTATTATGTGTGGTGGCAGTGCTACGGATTTACCCGAGCAGACCCCTGCAATGGCAAAGCATTTCAACGTTGTTGACAGCTTCGATACCCACAAAAAAATCCCCGAGCACTTTGCAAACGTTGATGCGGCTGCAAAGGAAAGCGGCAAAATTGGTATTATTTCCGTTGGCTGGGATCCCGGTATGTTCTCACTTAACAGACTTTACGGCAGCTGTATTCTTAAGGATGGCGCCGACTATACCTTCTGGGGTAAGGGCGTAAGTCAGGGTCACTCTGACGCTATAAGACGTGTTGAGGGTGTTATTGATGCAAGACAGTACACAATTCCTGTTGAGGAGGCTCTTGAGGCAGTAAGAAGCGGCTCACAGCCCCAGCTTACTACAAGGCAGAAGCATACTCGTGAATGCTTCGTTGTTGCCGAGGATGGCGCAGACCTTAAGCGAATCGAAAACGAAATTGTTACAATGAAGAACTATTTTGACGAGTACGACACAACGGTTCACTTCATTTCTCAGGAGGAGCTTGACCGTGACCATAAGGGTATTCCTCACGGTGGCTTCGTTATCAGAACAGGCAAAACAGGTCAGAATCTTGAGCATAACCACGTTATTGAATACAGCCTCAAGCTTGACTCCAACCCCGAGTTCACCTCATGTGTTATCGTTGCATACGCAAGGGCAGCATACAGACTTAATAAAGAGGGCTTCAGCGGCTGCAAGACAGTGTTTGATATTGCACCTGCTTATCTTTCAGATAAAAGCGGCGAAGAATTAAGAAAAATGATGTTATAAAGGTGAGCAATATGTCAGAGCTTTATAATTCAATATGTATATCTTCTGTTAAAAACACCGCCTTGAGACTTGCGGGAATCAGTGAAAATCCCGATTGTGAAAAGGTAAATGCAGTTGTTGATGCACTTGCGGATAAAAAATTAAACGACGCAAAATGCGACAGAGTGATTTTTTATAACCCCGATGCGGTTGCCCTGTGGCTTTATCAGAAATACACCGATAAATTTATCGGTGCAACTCTTCAATCCGATGTTGCAGTGCCCATGCTTTCGGTTATGCCAAGCGTAACACCCGTTTGCTTTGCTTCCATGTACACCGGCGTAATGCCTGACGTTCACGGCATCAAGCGTTACGAAAAGCCCGTGCTTAAAACCGAAACAATTTTTGACTCGTTTATCAAGGCGGGTAAAAAATGTGCCATCGTTTCAACCTCCAAGGATAGTATTTCAATGATTTTCCTTGAAAGGGAAATGGATTACTTTATTTACGATACCCCCGAAGAGGTTAACGAAAAGGCAATGAGCCTTATTGACGAGGATAATTACGATTTGATAGTTATCTATAATGGTAATTACGACGGCACAATGCATAAAACAGGCCCCGAGGCTCCCGAAGCAATGGCGGCGCTTGATATGAATCTTGCCTTCTATTGCAAAATGGTTGACGCAATAAAAGAAAAGTGGAAAAGTCACAACGTGCTTTACGGCTTTATGCCCGACCACGGATGTCACGAAATTGACGGCGAAAGCGGTAGCCACGGCCTTGATATGGAAGAGGATATGAACGTAATACATTTTTATGGAATAATCAAAAACGTCTGAGCTATGGCTCAGGCGTTTTTTAATGCGTAATTCGGAATGCGTAATGCGTAATTAAATGGGCACTTCGTGCCGAATTATAGATAAAGTAATTGTAACGCGAAGCCTATCATCCCTGTTTGCTTTAGCAAATAGGGAGGGGGACCAAAAGCTCCGCTTTTGGTGGTGGGTAGTTCTCTTACCATTAGCTATCAGTTCAATAGAAGAAAATAAATCACGACGAAGTCGTGTATGTAATCCGTTGTAAAACGGAATGTAATCATAATGAAATTATGAATGTAATCAATACGAAGGATTTCATAATACACCTTTAGTGATGCCATACGCCTACGGCAATTACATACACGCTAAAGCGTGATTACATA
>JAZONH010000005.1:0-18087 GCA_045654405.1 Acutalibacteraceae bacterium
CAATATAAAACTAATTTAAGGTGGCAGAAAAATGGAACTTAAAAGTATTCTTACTCATGTTGACCACACACTTTTAAAGCAGGAGTCAACTTGGGAACAAATAAAAGCAATTTGTGATGACGGAATTAAATTCAATACGGCAAGTGTTTGCATTCCTCCAAGCTATGTTAAGGCTTGCGCGGAATATTGCGCAGGGAAGATGAGCATTTGCACCGTTATCGGATTCCCTAACGGATACAATACTACCGCTTGCAAGGTTTTTGAAACCGCAGATGCTATCAAAAACGGTGCCGACGAAATTGATATGGTTATAAATATCGGTTGGCTTAAGGATAAACGCTATGACCTTATACTTGATGAAATCAAGGCAATAAAAAATGCCTGCAACGGCAAAATCCTTAAGGTTATTATCGAAACCTGCCTTCTTACTGATGATGAAAAAATCAAAATGTGTGAAATCGTAACCGAAGCAGGTGCAGATTTTATTAAAACCTCCACCGGTTTTTCTACTGCGGGTGCAACCTTTGATGATATAAAGCTTTTCTCTGAAAACGTTGGTGAGGGCGTTAAAATGAAGGCCGCAGGCGGCATTGCTTCACTTGACGATGCAGAAAAATTTCTCGGTCTCGGTGCCGAAAGACTCGGCACAAGCCGTATAGTATCCATTGCTAAAAACGAGGCTGGAAAGGGTTATTAATATGAAAGTAAAAAGCAGTCTTAAGGAATTTATATATCCCCCTAAAACAGTCACCAATTCATGTCACGCATCAACCGTACTGCCCTTAGCAGACGGCAAGGTGCTTGCGGCATGGTTTGGCGGAAGTGCCGAGGGTAACGACGACGTTAAAATATGGGTGAGCATCCGCGACAGTGAAAAATGGGCAGAGCCTTATAGCATCGCAGTTGACGGGGAAGTGCTTCCTCACTGGAATCCCGTGTTATTCCGTCGTAAAAACGGTGAAATTATACTTTACTTCAAATACGGCAAACCCATTCCCAATTGGGTTACCTATTACTGCATTTCAACTGACGAGGGCAAAAGCTTCTCAAAGCCTCAGGAGCTTGTAGCAGGTGATAAGGATGGTGGCAGAGGTCCCGTTAAAAACAAGCCCATTCGTCTTAGTGACGGAGTGGTTGTAGCACCCGCATCAAAGGAAACCATAACCCGTAACTGGAAATGCTTTGTGGATATTTCTTACGATGATGGACTTACCTTTGAGCATTCAAACTTTGTTTTAAGACCTAAAAAGAATCTTAGAACCGTCGGTATGATTCAGCCTACCTTGTGGGAGGATGATAATGGTGGTCTTCATATGCTTATAAGAACCGATGAGGGTCACATTTACCGTAGTGACAGTAAGGACAGGGGTAGAACATGGTGCAAGGGCTATGCAACCGAGCTGCTTAATCCCAACAGCGGCATTGACCTTGACCGCCACGAAAACGGCAACGTTTACCTTGTTATGAATCCTACAACGGGAAAATGGGGTGACAGAGCACCCCTTGTGCTTCTTGAGTCCACCGATAACGGCGATACCTTTGAGGAAATTTTCAAATGCGAAAGAACAACCGGTGACCATGAATTCAGTTACCCCGCAATTGTAGCCGATGGGAATACATTGCATATAACCTTCACCCACGAGCGCGAGGGTATAGTTTACGAAAGAATTGAGCTTGAATAAGAAAAACAACCGAGATTTTTTAATCTCGGTTGTTTTTAGTTTAAAGTGTATCAATTACCTTCTTAGCTGCGTTGACGAAAATTTCAAGACCGTTTTTAAGGGTTTCGTCATCTGCTAAAAGGCAGGGCATAAGCTTAACAACGTCGTTATTTCTGCCTGCACGCTCAACAATAAGTCCGTTTTCAAAGCATTCCTTAACGATTGCTCTTGAAACTGTGTCGGGCTTAACCTTGTTACAGTCAACACCCCACATAAAGCCGATGCCTCGTACCTCAAAGCCCTCGTTAAGCTCGGCAACCTTGTTAAGGTATTCTTCAATAATTGCACTCTGACGCTGCACCTTTTCCTCAACCTTACCCTCAAGCATAAGCTGAAGACCTGCCTTTGCGGCAACCATTGAAAGCTGACTTCCGCGGAATGTGCCGTTGTGCTCACCGGGCTTCCACACGTCAAGCTCGGGCTTGAAAAGAACG
This sequence comes from Acutalibacteraceae bacterium, assembly GCA_045654405.1. Taxonomy (GTDB): domain Bacteria; phylum Bacillota; class Clostridia; order Oscillospirales; family Acutalibacteraceae; genus DTU089. The sequence goes on from JAZONH010000005.1 coordinate 2,156, forward strand.
AGTGCAAAAGGCATACCGTAGCCGCCGATTGACTTTGAAAGTGTAACGATGTCGGGGGTGATGCCTGCACGCTCGAAGGAGAAATAGTAGCCTGTTCTTGCAGAGCCTACCTGAATATCGTCACATACAAGAAGTATGTCGTTGCGTGTACAGAAATCACGAAGACCCTGTAAAAATTCCTTGCTGAATACGTGGATACCACCGTCTGCCTGAACGGGCTCGATGAATACTGCCGCAGGCTTTGAAACGCCCGAATGGTCGTCATCAATAAGGGTCTGCATATAATTGAGTACGTCAAAATCAGGGAACATATAGGGGGCGGGGATATGGGTTACGTCTGTGAGCACAACTCCTGCACCCTCACGGGAATCACGGTCGGTGGTCATTGAAAGTGAGCCAAGGGTCATACCGTGGAAGGCACCCATAAAAGCGAAAACGTTGTTTCTCTTTTTAACCTTACGGGCAAGCTTGAGAGCGGCTTCAACCGCGTTTGTGCCTGTGGGGCCGGGGAACTGGATTTTGTAATCAAAGCCACGGGGCTCAAGAATGTTGTCGTAGAAAAATTCAATAAAATCTCTCTTGGCGGCGGTGAACATATCCAACGAATGGATGATGCCGTCACTTTCGAGGTATTCTATAACCTGTTTTTTGATGAAGTCGTTGTTGTGGCCGTAGTTAAGGGCACCTGCACCGCAAAAAAAGTCGATGTATTTTTTGCCGTCCTCGGCATAAATAAACGAGTCTTTCGCCTTGGTGAAAACTGCGGGGAAATTACGGCAGTATGAGCGGACTTCGGATTCGTGTTTTTCAAAAGCATTGGTGTTCATGGTCATTTTCCTTTCTGACTAAAGCAGCGTCTTACCGGTTTGCAAAACCTTCTTAATCATTACAAATTTTCACGAAAAATTGTTAGAACATAAAGATGGAAGAAGCAGCGTCTTGCCGGCTTGCAAGACCTTCTCAACCTTTATTTTTCTGGGTCTGCTTGTGCACAGACACAAATATTATATCACTATATTGCCCATATTCCAATATAATTTTAAAAAAATATTTTATTTTTTACTTTTTGGGAAAATTATTACATATATATTGCACTTTTGTATTGCACTTTTTACGGCTATTTGATAAAATTTAAACTGTAAAAATTTGTATAAAAAGGAGTAGTTCTATGGCAGAGGCAGTTAAATTATACCCTCAGTTAACAAGGGTAATAAGCCACTTTAAAAAATATGACATAGAAGTGCCGAAATCACTTTTAGAAGTCAGACCTCAGAAACCCGATCTTTCTGATTTTCCATATCCGTTGCCCCTTCGCAAAAAAGATTATTCTTGCTATTGCGAAACAGATAACGGCGTTATGTGGTACGGCGGTAAAGGGGGAGTAACCCGTTATAATCCCAAGGCAGAAAGCCTTACAGATGTTGTTATGCATTTTGCCGCACGTCGCGACCTTCTTGATAATAACGTAAGCTCAATCGTTCCCGATAAGGACGGTGTGTGGGTGCTTACCGACAATGGTGCAACACATATTGATATGGTGCTTATGACCATGCAGGAAAAGGCGGACCGCCTTCTTGAGGAAACTCTTACATACGTTCAGCGTCACTCAATGGTGAGCCAGAAGAAGCTTTCGGAGGCGGGTAACCTTAAGTCAATTCTTCCCTACGGTCACTCCGATAACGACGGCAGCTTCTCTGCCGCTTATGCAATGGGTGAGATTTTCCGCTACGCAACCCTTAAAAGGGATTTGGGCGATTTTGCTGACGAAACAATCGAGGCAAGACGTGTTGCAATGCGTGCAAGCGAAGCAACACTTATGCTTATGTACGTTGCCGGCAGAGGCGACGGCTTCGTTGCAAGAACATACCTTACAAAGGATGAGCCCGTTCCGGACGACGGCTTGTTCTACAAGAAAAACGGTGCTACTGCAGCGTGTCTTAATACAACTGACGCAAGAAATAAAAAAATTGTTGGTCTTGAGGTTAAGGCGGATGCCCCCATTCCCGAAAGACTTCGCAAGCTTTACACCTGCGACGGCTACGAGGATACCGATATTACATACAAGGGTGACACAAGCAGTGATGAAATTACTCACCACTATCTTCACCTTCTTGTTGCTCACGAGTTCCTTGGCAGAGAGGACCCTGAGTACGATGAGTTGTTAAGAACAGCGGCGGTTAACACCACCACACATATGATTAAAAATAACTTTGCCCTTCGTGAAGCACACGGCGGATATACAACCTGGGCAAAGTGGAATCTTGAATATTTCAATACACCTATGGGTTGGGCGGATGCTTGCCTTAACGCAGGTCAGATGCTTATGTATTTACGTGTTACAATGCACCTTACAGGCGAAAAGGGTATCTGGCAGGAAACCTACGACCAGCTTCTTGAAAAGGGCTATGCAGACCTTACCGTTAAGCATTACGACCGTTTCAATCAGGTTTGTGTTCAGGGCGGTATCGACTTCCGTGAGGATATTATGTACGGCGACCATATGCTGGCAGTGCTTTCACTCTGGGGTCTCATTACTCTTGAGCCTGATGAGGAACTTAAGGAGAAATTCAGAACCGCATTCAGAACATGGCGTGGTTCACTTGCACCCGAGTTCAACCCTGGCTACGATTTCCCCTATTTCTTAAGTGACCCTGCAAACGCAAAGCCCGATCCTGAGCGTATCAGAACGTGGTTCTATCGCTTCTGCGTTTCACGTCTTGCGGCAAACGTTTCACTTGATATGCGTCGTGACTATCCCAAGAGATTCTACAAGGGCGGCTACCAGGAAACCTCCGCGCTTCTTCCCAACGACGAAAGATTTATTGCTAAATACGACAGAAACCCCCTTGAATTCAAAAATGAGGACAGTGGCGGTGTGTTCTGCGTTGAAAGCTGTTATCCCTATACCTTTGCCTACTGGTTGGGCAGATATTTCAGATTTATCGAGGAGGGTAAAAACTAATGGATAAAACAATCAAGCTTATAGGTAATGCCCACCTTGACCCCATCTGGTTATGGAGATGGCAGGAGGGCTGCGCAGAGGTTTTACAGACGTTCAGAAGTGCCCTCGACAGATTAAAGGAATATAACGATTTTGTTTTCACATGCTCATCTGCGGCTTACTACAAATGGGTTGAGGAAATTGACCCCCAGATGTTTGAGGAAATTCGCGCGATGGTTAAAAAGGGCAGATGGGTGCCCGTAAGCGGTTGGTGGGTTCAGCCCGACTGCAATATGCCCTCAGGCGAAAGCTTTGCCCGTCAGGCTCTTTATAGCCAGCTTTATTACAACGAAAAATTTGGTATCACCTGTAAAACAGGCTACAACGTTGACTCATTCGGCCACAACGCAATGCTTCCCCAGCTTCTTCGTAAGGGCGGTATGGATTTCTACGTATTCCAGCGTCCCGGTATGCACGAAAATGATCAGATTCCTGAGAATCTTTTCTGGTGGGATAGTGCCGACGGTAGCCGTGTTCTTACATACCGTCTTCCCGAAGGCTATGGTACAAACGGAATTGAAGCACTTAGCAGAAGAATTGACAGTACTAACGAAAGAGCAGAAAAGGTCGGCCACGGCTTAATGCTCTTCTACGGTGTAGGTAACCACGGCGGCGGCCCCACAAGGGGTGACATTGAATACCTCAGAGATAACCTTGAAAGAGAAGGCTATAACGACCTTGAGTTTGATTCTCCCGACGGATATTTTGAGGATATTCTCAACGAGCTTCTTGACCTTCCCTCATGGGGTGATGAGCTCCAGCACCACGCAAGCGGCTGCTATAGCGCAACCTCACTTGTTAAAGCTCTTAACAGAAAGGCAGAAAACGTACTTGCCGCTGCTGAAAAGTGGGATACACTTTCATCAATAGTTACAGACTCCAAGCCCTCTACAAAGGAATTTGAAAAGGCATGGCAGAAGGTATGCTTCAATCAGTTCCACGATATTATGTGCGGATGCTCAATTATGGAGGCTTACGAGGACGTTAAGGAGTCCGAGGGCTATGCAATGAATATAGCAAACGAAAGCTACAACAACGCAGTTCTCAGAATTTCACGTAAAATTGATACGTGGCTTGAGGGTGTTAGTGACCCTGTTTTCGAGGAACGTCACTATGCAGAGTTTATGCCCAAGCAGTTCCCCCGTCCCGTTGTTGTTTTCAACCCCCATTCCTATGAGGTTGAACTTCCCGTAAGAACGTATCATCCCTCAAAGGCAGTTACTGATTGTGACGGTAACGAGGTTCTTTTCCAGAATATCCGTTCATCTCGCTCCAATGACAACCACCTTGACACCTTGTTTATGGCTAAGGTGCCGCCCTTCGGCTATGCTACCTATTGGTTAGAGCTGGATAGCGAGGTTAAGGCGGATAAGGAATTAAGCGGCGAGCAGAATTTCTTTATGGAAAACGAATTTATGTCCGTTGAGCTTGATAATGAAACAGGCTACATTAAGAGCCTTGTTGATAAAAAGAGCGGTGTAGAATATGCGGGCGATAAATTCCTTGCAATCCCCACAGTAATTAATGACGAAAGCACCGATACGTGGGCTCACATGGTGTTTAAATTCCACGATGTGAAGGGCCTTATGGAGCTCGTAAGCATCGAGCGTGTTGAAAACGGTGCCCTTCGCTCGGTAATTCGCACAAAGCATAAATTTGGCGACTCATACCTTACTCAGGATTTCATTCTTGCAAAGGCTCAGAAGACTCTTCGTGTTGACTGCAAGGCAATGTGGCAGGAAAAGTTCACAATGCTTAAATTCGCATTCCCCGTTGGTGGCGAAAACGAAATTTCAACCTACGAGATTCCCTGCGGCTTCATCAAGCGTCCCTGCAATGGTGAAGAAGAGCCCGCTCTTAACTGGGCAGACCTTACCGTTAATAAGGACGGCAAGCGCGTTGGTATCTCGGTAATGAGCGATTCAAAATACAGCTACGACTGTCCCGGTGCTGAGTTAAGACTTACAGCTCTCAGAAACGTTATTTTCGCAGACCACTATTCCGACAGACCTGCGGCAGACTTCAACTTTACCGACGAGGGCCTTAACAGATTCTCTTACGGTATCTACCTTCACGAGGGTGAGGCTGATGGCAGTGACGTTGTAAAAGAGGCCCACCTTTTTAACAATAATATTGTTACCGTGCCTGAAAGCTACCATAAGGGCGAGCTTCAGCAGAAGGATTGCTTCCTTTACACAAACCTTGATAACGTTGTGGTTACAGCTCTCAAGCGTTGCGAGGATGGTAGCGGTGACCTTATTGTAAGGCTTTACGAAACAAAGGGTATTGAGTCTTCAAGAGGCTATGTTATGTCAAAGCTCTTTGACAACGGCTTTTGGTATGATATCGGCAAGCACGAAATCAAAACCTTCCGTATTGACCGTGAAACAAACGTAACGGAAGTAAACTTCCTTGAAGGTATTGTAAAATAAACCAAAAACAGTAAAATAAACTAAAATCCCCTCTTATACAGAGGGGATTTCTATGGAAAATACGAATTGTTTATTTTGATGGTGTATGTTAAACTATCTAACTGATAAAGGTAGTTTTTTGTCGATTATAAGAGCCAACGCAATTTTGATTGCATCGGGTATTATAAAAGGCAACACGCAAACCTTTGCGGTGGTTAAGAAATCATCGGGATTAAATGCTTCAAGGTAAAAAAACGTGTACCACAGGGTGCCGAATATGTAGCAGACTAAAAGCCCAACGATTAATCCGACGGCTTTTGTAGCAAGTCTGTTGCCGAAAAGCTTTGTTATAAGCCAATAGCAAAGACCCGAAAGTACAAATCCGAGGATAAAACCGCCCGTAGCGCCCGCTACGTGTCCTACTCCTGCACCAAAGCCTGAAAAAACAGGCACGCCCACAATCCCTATAGCAACGTAAAGCGCTATGCAGATTGTGCCACGCTTACCGCCTAAAACTGTAAGCGCGGTAAAAATACCAAGGGCTTGCAGAGTAAAGGGGACCGCAGAGGGTATGCTTATAAAGGAGCAAACTGCAATTATTGCGGTAAAAAGTGATATCATAACAATCGATTTTATTCTGTTTTCAGAAGAGTTAGAATGTGTTTTATCACTCAAAACATTTCACCTCGCCAAAGGATGTTAGCATAATCGGGCGGTGTTGTCAACCGACTGGTGTCCGCAAGCAAACAAAGGCGAAAACAATTAACGAGAAAGAAGGAGAAAAATGTCGCAGCAAATTTTAGGATTTTTAGACGAATTCGGTACAAAAATACTCAGCATTTTTGAAGCTATTGCGGGTATGGACTTCTTAAGTGAAACATTACCTATGCTTATTATGTTAGCAATAGGCGGTACGCTTATTTACCTCGCAATCGCAAAGGATATGGAGCCCACTCTCTTGCTTCCCATGGGCTTTGGTACAATTATAGTTAACCTGCCCCTTGCTAATGTTGTGGGTGCAATTTCACAGAACCCTGACGCAGAGGGTGCAATAGAGGTTCTTTATAAAGCCGGTGTGGCTAACGAGCTGTTCCCGTTGCTTTTGTTCATCGGTATCGGTGCAATGATTGACTTCGGTCCCGTGCTTTCAAACCCCAAGCTTATGATTTTCGGTGCGGCTGCTCAGTTCGGTATTTTCTTTACACTTGCTGTTGCTTCACTTTTCTTCCCCATCAACGAGGCGGCATCTATTGCTATTATCGGTGCGGCAGACGGCCCCACCTCAATCTTCGTTGCAGGTGAGCTTAACTCACAGTATATCGGTGCTATCATCGTTGCCGCATACTCATATATGGCTCTTGTTCCCATTGTTCAGCCCCCCGTTATCAAGCTCCTTACAACCAAAAAAGAGCGTATGATTCGTATGAAATACGAGGGCAAGGCAATCTCCAAGAGAACAAGAATACTTTTCCCTATTATCGTTACAATTATTGCGGGTGTTATTTCACCCCAGTCCGCAATTCTTATCGGCTTCCTTATGTTCGGTAACCTTATCAGAGAATGCGGCGTTCTTGATTCGCTTTCAGAAACTGCACAGAAGGTTCTTGCAAACCTTGTTACAATTCTTCTCGGTATTACCGTTGCAAGAAATATGCACGCTTCACAGTTCCTTAAATGGGAAACTGCACTTATTCTCGGTCTCGGTCTTGTAGCATTTATCTTCGATACCGCAGGTGGTGTTCTCTTTGCAAAGTTCCTCAACCTCTTCCTTCCCGAGGGCAAAAAGTTCAACCCCATGATCGGTGCTGCAGGTATTTCTGCATTCCCCATGTCATCCCGTGTTGTTCATAAGCTTGGTCTTGAAGCAGATAATCAGAACTTCCTTCTTATGCACGCAACAGGTGTTAACGTATCAGGTCAGGTTGCATCGGTTATTGCCGGTGGTATGATTCTGAGTTTCTTTGGTAGTAACTAAGGAGGTATTTGAAGATGTTTAATACACTTGCAAAAACAGTTGAAACAGCAGCAACTGAGGTAGTAACCTCAGAGGTTGTAACAGAGGCTACAAAAATCGGTTTTACCACAGAGAATATTGAAGAAGCTCTTCTTTGCTCAGCGGCAGGTATGGTAGGTATCTTTATTGTTGTTGGTATCATAATCCTTACCGTTTCAATTTTAAATAAAGCCGGCTCAAAGAAAAAGAGCAAAAAATAAACTAAAAGCTATCCCGATTAAGCCTTGAGCTTAATCGGGATTTTTATTTGACAATCCTGTATAAAAAATGGTATATTGGACAAAGTAAATAAAAAAACAGAGGATATAATTATGGGTATCAAAAAATTTCTTAATGGTGCCTTGGGCAGACCCGAAAAGGGTGACAAGGTAAAATACTTTGGCCTTCGTAGCAGGGTATCGGGCTATATTCTTACAAAGGCTCAGCAGAATTCGCCAACCTGCGGCTATAATTACGAGGCAGACGTAACAAAATTCTGGGATGAATTTCATAATCTTAAGGAAACCTGCGGTTATCGCCTTTCCTTTAACACAATAATGATTAAGGTGCTTGCCGAGGGCCTTAAGGCGGCTCCCAAGCTTAATGCACACATTAAATTTAATACAACCTCATCCTGCGGTACACTTGTTATGAAGGAGCACATTGACGTGGCTGTGCCCGTTGTGCTTGACAACGGCGATACCTTCCCTATCAAGGTTAACAAAGCAGAGAATAAAAGCCTTAAGGAGTTGTCGGAGCAGGTTGACGACCTTTTTGAAAGACTTAGTAATACCGACCTGGACCAGGCTATGTTTGACGTTGTAGCCCAAAGAACAGTGGGTCTTATGCTCAGTGGCGCAGTGGTGCCCACGGTGGCACAGACCGTTACCGGCTACGTTGGTAAGCACAAGGTTGCAAAAATCACCGACCGCTTCCGTCGTGCACCCCAAAAGGGTACAACCCTTGTTATGGACGAGATTAATGAGGGTACGGTGTGCCTTACAAACTGGGGCGTGCTTTACGATGGTCTTAACGGCAACGTTACCTATACGCCTCTGTTATACCCCCAGACATTCTTGATGGCAATGGGTAAGGCGCGGGACGTTAACTACGTTTTCAGAAATGAAAAGGGCGAGATTGATATGGGCACCAAAAAGGTGTTGCCGATAACCCTTATGTTTGACCACAGAATCGGCGCATTCAACGACGTAATGCCATTTATTCAAAAGCTTGACGAAATTTTCCGGAATCCCGAAATAATGAAAGAGTGGTAATAATAAAAACCCGATAGGCTTAGCCGAGTGTTCGTAAGGACACTCGGCAGTTTTATTCGCCATACGGCGAGTGATATTGCTTCGCAGTGATATTATGCTTCGCATAGTGTTATTGTCCTTCGGACAGTTTCAGGCGAATAAAATAAAACTGAAGCCACAAGGCTTCAATAACACTTTTGATTTATCAAAAATATCACTGCAAATTTTAATTTGCAATATAACTTATACACACCGAAGAAAATATTTTCAGACGGGCATTATTCCATTCAAAGCCTATAACCCACTATGACACTTTCGAGCCGAAAGTGTCTCTTTTTATATAAAAAAATCGGGAGCACTTCATTACAAAGTGTCTCCCGATAATTATATCTGTCCTTAGCAACCCCGCGCTTTCCTATCGGGTTTGTTTTTTAATAATATGCTTCGCGTTTCTTTTTCTTTATAAACTTATAAAGTAAATACGTTACAACGAGCAATACAGTAACCGAAAGACCGATGTAAACGTCAAGGTTTGCGTTGCCCTCGATTTTAAGCTCGTTCCAAAGGGTTGTCATATACTGCTGTGTATCGTAATCAAGATTCTGGAACATTTCGGTTTTTGGCATATCCTTTGCCTCGGGGTAAAGGATGGTGCTGCCCTTGTAATCGTAATCGTCCGATTCCAATACCAATTTATGGGGTGAAGCGTAGCACAGATAGTTGGCGTTTGCAACCGCAATCTCCTCTTCACACATAAAGTTGATATAAAGCTCAGCAGCTTCCTTGTTCTCTGCATTTTTGGGTATGCACATTGCATCAACAAAGAAATTTACACCCTCTTTGGGGTAAACAAAGGCAAGGTCTGGATTTTCCTCGTACATTGTAAGGAAGTCGCCTGCGTAGTAGGGTGCAAGCGCAGCGTCACCGCCCTCCATTTTGTTGAAGACTTCGTCCATAACGTAGGATGAAACCAAGGGGTTTTGCTTCTTCAATACCTCAATGGCGTGGTCCCACTGCTTTAAATCAGTGGTGTTTATGCTCTGTCCCAAATAGAATTGGGCAATGGCAAAGGCATCACGGGGATTGTTGAACATAAGGATTTTACCTGCATACTGTTCATCCCATAAAACACCCCAACTGTCGGGTTTTCCCTCAACCATGGTGGTGTTGTAAATAAGCCCAACCATACCAACCGTATATGCAACGGTGTATTTGTTGTCGGGGTCGTAGTAAAGGCCCTTGTATTGGTCAAGAATGTATTTGTGGTTGGGGATATTGTCAAAGTTTAACTCCGCCAGCATATCCTCTTCAATAAGCTTTGCAATCATATAATCCGATGGGATTACAACGTCGTAGTTTGCACCGCCGCTTTTAAGCTTGTTGTACATATTCTCGTTGCTTTCGTAGTTGGTATAATTAACCGTTATACCGTATTTTTCCTCGAAAGCCTTGTTGACGTCAATTGTGCCGTCCTGACCGTCAGAAATATATTCACCCCAGTTATAAACGTTAAGGGTCGTGCCCTTAAGGTGTGAATAATCCTTATCGCCCTTGGCAAATACCATAGGGGACATACAGGCGAAAATAACTAAAACTGCAATAAATACAGCAGAAAGACGTTTAATCATTTCTTGGCACCGCCCTTCTTTGATAATTTCTTATCACCGCGGGCACTGATAATGTTTGAGATAATAAGCAGTGCAAGGATGGCAAGGAATATCAACGTGGAAAGTGCGTACATATCGGGTGTAACGCGACGCTTTGTCATTGAGAAAATGCGTATGGGCAACGTCTGTGACGCAGTACCGCTTACAAAGTAGCTGATAATGAAATCGTCAACCGAAAGGGTGAATGCCATCATAAGACCCGAAATAATACCGGGCATAATAGCGGGTAAAACAACCTTAAAGAATGCCTGTAAGGGTGTGCAGCCCAGGTCCTGAGCCGCTTCTGCAAGGTGGGGGTCGGTCTGACGGAGCTTTGGTAATACGTTCAATATAACGTAGGGTAGCTCGAAGGTAACGTGGGCAATAATAAGCGTTGGGAAGCCCAGGGTACCTGTTTTGCCGAAAAGCGCACCAATGAAAACGAAAAGAAGCATCATAGATACACCGGTAACGATTTCGGGGTTCATCATAGGGATGTTGGTTACGGTCATAACGCTTGTTTTTACAAGCTTGTTTTTGTAGCCGTAAATACCCGTGGCGGCGGCAGTACCCATAACCGTTGAAATTATTGAGGATACAACCGCAACAATCATTGTGTTTTTAAACGCGGAAAGGGTAGCAGAATCGTTGAACAATTCCTTGTACCAATAAAGCGAGAAGCCCTCGAAAACCGACGTGCTCTTACCTGAGTTAAAGCTGAAAAGAATAAGCACGGCAATGGGCGCGTAAAGGAATATAAAAACGAGGGCAGTATATAACCTTCCGCCGATGGAGGTTTTTTTCGTCATAATACAACACCTCCGTCATCATCGGAAAACCTGTTCATAACTGCAAGACAGATGAAAATAAGAATCATAAGCACAAAGGAAAGTGATGCGCCGAGATTGAAGTTGTTTGCGGTCTGGAACTGTGTTTCTATAATGTCACCGATAAGTATTGTGCCTGTACCGCCCAATTTCTGTGAAATGTAGAAGGTGCTTACTGAGGGCACGAATACCATAGTGAAGCCTGAAACAATGCCGGGCACGCTGAGGGGCACGGTAACGTTTCTGAAAATATCAAGCTTATTGCCGCCCAGATCCTGAGCCGCCTCAACAAGTGAGCGGTCGGTTTTAAGCATAACCGTGTAAATGGGCAGAATCATATAGGGCAGGAAGTTGTAAACCATACCCAACACAACCGCACCGCGGGTGTTGATTAACTGCAACGGTTCAAAGCCAAGGCTTGTGATAAATGTGTTAATAAGACCTGTATCCTCAAGAATTGTCATCCAGGAATAGGTTCTTAAAAGAAAGTTCATCCACATGGGAAGCATTATGAGCATCGTCATAGTGCTTTGCTTCTGGGGACCCTTCTGGGCCATAATGTAGGCGAGGGGATAGGCAATAACAAGGCACACAACCGTTGCCACAAGCCCTAGCCATATTGAAAGCAGGAATGTATCGGTGTACTTTATAAGACCCGTAACATTTTCAGTTGTAAACGCCCCGGTGTTATCGGTAAAGGCGTAGTAGGCAACCATACATAAAGGAACGATGATGAATAATGCCGCCCAGACAATGTATGGAGCCCCTGCTAACCGGGACATAAGTGAAGACTTTTTATTCACGGTCAGCACTCCTTTCAAGGTTAGATTAAATGGAATTATTCGTCGTCTTCCTCATATGCGGTGGCATCCGAAAGCTCGTCAAATTCTTCGCTGAAAGAGCTGTAGTCACCGTAAAGACCGGAGTACTGAGATTTTTTCATAATGTGAATGGCATCGGGTTCAACATTGAGGCCGATTGTGGAGCCTACCTCCTGGAATTCGGTGGACTGAATCATCCACTTGAAACCCTTGATTTCCACGATTATTTCGTAGTAAACACCCTTGAAGGTGATGGATGTAACAACACCTGAGATCATAGCGTTGTCAACGGGTACAACGTCAACGTCCTCAGGACGCACAACAACGTCAACCTTTTCGTCAACGCCGAAGCCCTTGTCAAGACATTTAAACTTGTGGCCTGCCATTTCAACGTTGAAGTCGGCGCGCATAACACCCTCGATAATATTACTTTCACCGATGAAGTCTGCAACGAAAGCGTTTTTGGGCTCGTTGTAAATGTCGGTGGGTGTGCCGATTTGCTGAATAACGCCCGAGTCCATAACAACGATTGTGTCGGACATTGAAAGGGCTTCCTCCTGGTCGTGGGTAACGTAAATAAACGTAATACCAAGACGCTGCTGAATGTTTTTAAGCTCAATCTGCATATCCTTACGAAGCTTAAGGTCAAGCGCACCAAGGGGCTCGTCAAGAAGAAGCACACGGGGCTTAACAACCAACGCACGGGCAATGGCAACACGCTGCTGCTGACCGCCCGAAAGAGATGATATATTTCTGCGCTCAAAGCCCTTAAGGTTTATGAGCTCAAGCATTTCGGTAACCGCCGCTTTAATTTCCTTTTCGGGGGTCTTTTTAAGGCGAAGACCGAAGGCAATATTCTCGTAAACGTTAAGGTGAGGGAACAGAGCATAACGCTGAAAAATGGTGTTCAACTGCCTTTTATGGGGCGGAACACCATTGATTATTTTACCATCAAAGACAACGTCGCCTGAGTCAGGCTCCTGGAAGCCCGCAATCATTCTGAGCGTAGTTGTCTTGCCGCAACCGGAGGGACCCAAAAAGGTTATAAACTCCTTGTCGCGGATGTATAAATTCATATTATCTATTATCTGTTGACCATCGAAGGCAACTGAAACGTTCTTAAGTTCAATAATGTTGTTGGACAATTATGCAACCCCTTTCCGCAAATTAAGAATATTTTGAATAAACTCACCTGAATTTATCAAAAAGAAAAAACCACCTACCCAAAGAACCTGAAAAGCTATTCTTCAAATTGGTGAATTTTATTTGTCCGTGGCATAACTACCCGTGACGGCTGACACGTTATTTTTAATTTGCAATTTAAATATATATATATTTAAGGTAAATGTCAATATGTATGTCGAAAAAATAATTTTTTTGTCAGGTGGTACAGTACAGAATAGTATCCCAAGCGGGTATGTAGGGGTGGTGCCTCAGATGGATTTTGTATTCGGGGTTGATAGAGTTTATAAGAATGGGAAGTTCAAAAACGTCCTCGCTTTTATGATATGCGGCTACGTTCAATTTGGGCGAAATCTCTGCCAGAATTTCACGTCCGCCGTTTAAAATATCGTATTCACAGCCCTCAGAGTCTATTTTTATATAGGTGGGACGGGTGCCGTCGCACAACGTGTTAAGGCTTACCGATAGGGTGGGATTGTTACCGCCGATGGAGGACTGCCTGCCGTGTACATCCGCGAAGCCCACGACGCCGTCGATATCAGTAACGGCGGCGTTAAGGGCTTTGAAGTTATCAAGATTTTTGCAATGCTCGGTAAGCTTGCGGTAGGTTTTGGTATCGGGCTCGGCGCAGATTATGCGCGAGTATGAGCCGTTGGTGTATTCAAGAAAGGTGTCAACCGTATCGCCACGGTAAGCACCAATATCAATGTAAGCCTCGTTCTTGTGAAGCTTAAGAATGTTTAAAAATGCTTCGCTTTCGGGGGTGGTTATAGCTTTTAAATTATCCAGCTCACCGCCGTAAAGGAAATTGACGTAGCCCCTGTAAATTTCCTTTGAAAAATCATCCGCCATAAGCTCGTATGCAGTGTTGATTTTTTCAATATTTCCGGCAACAAAGTCACTGTCGAAAGTCCTTGTGCCGATTACGGGCACGCAGGGTACAAGCACTCTGTGCTTTTTGGCGATTTCATAAATATTTTCCATAACCTCGGGTATCTGAGTGCCGAAGGTTATAATAATTGTAAAAGTGCCGAAATTCTCTTCAAAATGGCTGAGGGGCATAACCTGAAAGCCACGGAAGGTACGGTTTCTGACAAAGGTGCTGCTTGCGGTAACACCCGAAAGGGTAATATTGCGCTTTTCAAGTATATCCATAACCTTGTCCGCACCGTTGCCTGTGCCGTACATCACTATGGGCTCGTTGGTTTTTTCAAGCTTTTCCCACACGCTTACGTCGGTTATAATGTCCATTTCTTCAACACCCCTTTTGGGGAATTGTAACACAAATTTCAGGGTTATTCAACTATAAGTTCAACCTGTCCATAATCCACGGTGATTACGAAGTCCGAGGGATATTTCGTATTCAATCAAAGCTTTTTCGGCCTTGTATCTGTGTAAATTTTCTGAAGCGCTAGAGTTTTTAGCGTGGAATTTTACTATGTGGCACTGTCTTTTTCTTATACTGCCGATGCGCCACCAGTGGTATTCAATTTTTGCGGCAAGTAGCATTTGATTGAGACTTTTCATAAATTGACTCTCCTTTTCATAATTAGTCGGATATTCAATATCCATGACTATATTATACTTATTGCCGCTGTCGATATTTGTCTTAAAAGGGCAGTTAATGATAATTTTATAAAAAATATAAAGAAATAGTGCTTTTTGAAGTGTTTTATGTATCTTTCGGGTGTTTTTTATTGTAAACAGGTGTTTTTTGTGATAATATATCATTCAGAGGTGATACGTTATGGATAAATTTATTGAATCAATGGGTCTTGTTACGGGCACGGTCAAGGAGCTTGAGAGTGTCAATGACGAGTGCTTTCTTAAAAACACCTGCGACAATTGCCTTATTCCCAACCGTAAAGAGGTTGTAAAGGTTATAAAGGATCTGCAGTCCTTGCTTTTTCCTGATTATTTCAAGCATAGCGAGGGCAGTGAAAACGTGCTTTCACAAACGGAGCTTATGCTTAATATTTATAATCGCCTTGCCCGTCAGATTGAGGGCGCGTGCGAATTTAATCACACTGTTATGGATAAAACCCCCGAGGAATTATGCAACGCATTTATCAGTGAATTGCCCCGTGTAAAAAGATTGCTTATAAAGGATATAGAGGCTATTTACGAGGGCGACCCTGCAGCAAAATGCCATCAGGAGGTTCTTATTTGCTATCCCGGCTTTTATGCAATTTCAATATACCGCCTTGCAAATGTGCTGTATAATCTGAACGTACCCCTTATTCCCCGTATTATGACTGAGTTTGCTCACGAAAAAACGGGTATCGACATTCATGCAGGCGCTACAATCGGCGAGTATTTCTGCATTGACCATGGTACGGGTATTGTAATCGGTGAAACTACCACAATCGGCAATCGCGTTAAGATTTATCAGGGTGTTACACTGGGTGCTAAAAGCTTTAAGGTTGACGAAAACGGCAACCCCGTTAAAAATATCAAGCGTCATCCCGACATCGGCAACAACGTGGTTATTTATGCCAACGCTACCATTCTCGGCGGTGACACAAAAATCGGCGATAATTGCGTTATCGGCGGTAACACGTGGCTTACTCACTCTGTTGAAAGCGGCAAGGTTATTTATTACAACAAATAATAAAACTCGCAGTTCTCTGAAAGGGAGCGTAAATTAGGGATTTATCAGGTTTAAATTTAATATTTTCCGTTAATACATTATGAAAATGCACCGTAGGCGCCAGCCTTACGGTGCATTTGTCATTTCGTCTAAACGAAAACTATTTAAATTTAAACTGCACAGCACCTTAAATCTTTTAAATTTGGAT
>JAZONH010000006.1:0-11297 GCA_045654405.1 Acutalibacteraceae bacterium
AAAAAAGACAGTCTTGCGACTGTCTTTTTTTCTTATATATTAATTCAGAAATCTAACGTATCAACCTTTTCTAACAGATGGGCTAATCTTTCCTTGCGAAGAGCAATTCTATCATAATTATAGCTTTTCTTCAAGAACTAATGCAAATATAGCTATTCATTTTTATAGCATTAATCCTTTCGGCAATATGTTATTTTTTATAATTATTTTATGTATACAAAAACCTCACAATCTGTGGTATAATTAATTTATGAGGTGATGAAATGAGTAACGAAATCAAAAGAACATACGTGCCATACAAGGACTGGGCAGAAAAATCAAAGCAGACCGAGTACACCGAGAGCACACCCCTGCTTGCTCCCGACGGTACCCTTTTAGCAAAGGGCTGGGCAAGAAAAAACGTTTTCGAGTACAATCGTGACTACGTTAAAAAGGGCATTACGAGCCGTAAGGAATGGGATTTTTACACCATTCACGTGGGCAACGAAATGCAGGTGCTTGTAAGCTTCGCAAATATTACCCTCGGCGGTTACGTTGGGGCAAAGCTTGTTAACCTTCAGACCGGCGAGGTTATTTGTGATTCCATACAGTACTTCCTCGGCACAAACAAGCACGTACCCCCTGCAAAAGGCGACGTACCCAACCGCTACAAGGATAAGGTTGGCAACGCAGAATTTGACTTTGACACCAAGGAAACCGAAAGAACACTCTGGTACAAGGGTACCTACAAGGGTAAGCCCGTTGAGGTTTTTGCCCGTATGGAGATACCCGAGGGACTTGAAAATATAACAACCGTTTTCCCCTTTAATGAGGATAAAACAAAATACTTCCTTACCACCAAGCAGATGTGTATGCCCTGCGAGGGTAAATTCACCATGGGTGATTACGTTTACGAATTCTCAGGTGACTCATCCTTCTGCACAATGGACTGGGGACGAGTAAACACCGTCCACGAAATGGTATGGTACTGGGGCAGCGGTAACAAATATATCACCGACGAAAATGGCGAAAGACACCTTCTTGGCTTCGAAATCACCTGGGCTATCGGTGACGAAAGCAACGCTACCGAAACCTGCATCTTCTACGACGGCAAGGTGCATAAATTCGGCGCCATTGACGTTGAAAAATTCCCCAAGGGCAGATTCCTTGAGCCGTGGAAATTCGTTTCCGAGGACGGCAGATTCAATATGACCATGACCCCCACCCTTGACAACCATTCCGACATTGACCTTAAAATCGGCAGAATGAATTGCCACCAGGTTTTCGGCAACTGGGAGGGCTACGTTATACTCGACGACGGCAAGAGAATTGACATAGACGACCTTTTCACATTCTGTGAATACGTAGAAAATAGGTGGTAAATACCCTTAAAGTGATTGCAAAATAATCGCGGATGTGTTAATCTTTATACATATTTATTTTCGGAGGTAATTATGGCTAAAACTAAACCTGCTACCGACACAATCGGTAAAAAGTACGTGCCTAATAAGGAAGTCCGTGCCTACGCCATTGCGGCTTTAGGTCAGGGTCTTGTTTACAGCTGTATGTCCAGCTACATAACAGACTACTATATGAACGTGCTTTCTCTTAACGCAATGTTCGTTATTATGCTTATGCTTCTTGCACGAGTATGGGATGCCGTTAACGACCCCATGATGGGTATGATTGTTGACAGACGCTCAACAAAATTCGGCAGAATGCGCCCCTACCCCTTAATAACCGCTATCCCCATTGCCGCCCTTACAATACTTATGTTTGTAAACCCCGGCTTTGACACACAGAACAAGTCAATCTGGCTTTACGTTTTCGTAGCGGCAGTTTACGTTATCTGGGGTATGGTTTACACCGCAAGTGACGTGCCCTTCTGGAGCATGCCCAACGTTATGACCCCCAACCCCAAGGAGCGAGGTAACCTTATCTCCTACGGTAAAACTGTTGGCGGTATCGGCTCTGCAGTTACTGTTGCACTCCCCATTATCGTTGGCTACTTTGTTGCAGACCTGGAAAATGCCGATATTGTTAAATACGCTGTTATGGCTATTTCTATGGCAGCAATCGGTATGCCCCTTTTCACACTTTCAACCTTCAAAACCAAGGAACGTATCCAGATTCCCGATGCCCAGAAAAAGGCACCCGGTGAAGCGGGTATGCTTAAAAGAATTTTCACCTGCAAGCCCCTTATGCTTGTTGTTATTGCAGGTGTTCTTTCCTTCGGCAGATATATGCTTCAGGCGGCGGCTCCCCACGTAGCTCGTTACTCCGGTCTCTACGTTGGTAAAAAGCCCACAACCCTTGCTGAATACAACTCAAACATTTCAACCGTTGCCCTTGTTATTCAGATTTGTGCCGCCGTTGGTATGTTCGGTGCAATGCTCTTCCTTCCCAAGCTTTACAAGAAGTTTGAATACAAGCATATTATGATTGTTTCATGTATTGGCGGCTTCATTGCATCCTGCATCACCATCGTTGTTGGCTGGACTACAAAGAATCTTCTTCTTTGCATCCCCTTTATGCTTATTTCAAGCATTCCCCTTGGTGTTATCAACAACGTTTCATTCCCAATGGTTTGCGACTGTCTTGACTTTATGGAGTGGAAAACAGGCTTCAGAAACACAGGTCTCGGCTCCGCTTGTCAGTCATTCGTTAATAAAATCGGTAATGCATTTGCAACGGTTATGATTATCGGTATGTACCTTATTATCGACCTTGATCCCGCAACACTTAACGCTAAAGCAGAAAGCATTGTGGACGTTGCAATGAATCTTGACGCATTACAAAACTTCGGTATGTTCTCACTTGTAACCATCGTGCCCGGTATCAGCCTTCTTCTTTGTGCTATTCCCCTTTTCTTCTACGACCTTACAGGCAAAAAGAAGGAAAAGGTATTCAGCGAATTAGCTGAGCTTCGCAAACAGCGCGGTATCGAAATTGAAGAATAAAAGCCACATAAAAATGACCTCTGTTCTCTTTGGAACAGAGGTCTTATTTTTTTGCTTTTTTATTCAGCTAATTTCTCACGCTGCTTAATAACTGCATTGTGAACGTCATCCTTACGCTTACCCGTAAGCTTGTAGAAGAAGAAGGGAACGCCCGCAAGGAACATCATAATGCCGTGGAATATGGTGTAGAAGAAAAGCAGAGCAACCTTAGTTTCAAAACTTTGTTCTGGGGATGGAACCGTTTCGGTCGGTTGTATATAACCTATAATTGAACCATCACCATAAAGAATGCGGGGAGCAAGTGCGCCTGCAATAAATGTACCACTTATAAGAGTACCTATACCGATAACAAACGGGAAGGACGCATCAAAACGTTTTTTAGTTTTAAGCTCAATATCTTCAAGAACATCCGCCTGAAACATTGAAGGTAGAAGGTTTGAAGCACCAAACTGAAGACCGATAAGGAAAAGGAAAATAATAAATATTACCTGTAAAACAACTGTTTCTGTTTTAAAGTATGCATATCCAATACCGAAAGCTATACAGTTAGCACAAACTGAATAAATACCGCTGGCAATATAAAGCTGTTTTGCATTAAACTTTTTAAGTAAGAAGTTAATTACAAGCATACCGACGGCTGTACCGATACCAACCGGTAAAACAAAGAACAACTTTTTGGACGGGTCGCCAAGAACTGCAGTTGCAATAAAGCCCTCCATAAAAGTAGCAATGCCCCGGAAATTTTTCAGAAATTCAGAAATGATAATGGGCCATGCATATTTGTTTTTAACTATATCCTTGAAGCCTTCAAGAGGATTCTTCTTTTCTGCGTTATATTCGGTTCTTTCCCGAACCATTTTCATACCTATCAAGACCGTTATAATTCCTACAACACCACATAGCGCGGCAGAAATTATATACTGTAGGCCTTCAACTGTGCGTATGCTTGTGTCTTTTACAACATTTATCAATGCCGGATTATCCTTACTCCATATAAGACCTATAACAAGCAAAATCACAACGGGTGCTGAATTACCAATAGCACTTGAAATCGAACGGAAGGAAAGAACCTGATCACGCTCTTTAAGGTTTGGTGTCATAACGTTGGCAACCATATTAATGGAGTTACCAAAGGTACAAAGTACAGCCCAAAGCACCGCAAGTGTAACTACGTATATGAAAAGAATCGTTCCCGATAAACCGGGTGGTGCCCAGAAGGAAAGGGTCATTACTATTGCCATAGGAACCGCAACAAGCATTACAATGGGCTTGAATTTTCCTCTTTTGCCCATTTTTCTTCCATCAATATACATTACTATGAGGAAATTAAGTATAAAAGGAATTACTCCGGTCAGAATTCTGAAAAGTGACACTTGGTCTTCGGTTAAACGAAGGACGTTAACAAGGTACATTTCTCTGTTTGAGCCTACCATACCCGTCATCGTGGTGTAAAAGAATACACCTACAAGGTACATTATAAATTCCGACTTTTTAACATGCTTTTGCTCCAAAGGATTTTTGATTCCGGTTGACATAACATCACACCTTTTTGTTAATTTTTATTTTACGTCTGTATCAGTAACAATTCTGTGCCAAGCGTCGGGGTAAACCTCGCTGAGCTTTTTAACAACACCGAGGTTACTGTTGCCCTGCACGTTATCCTGCGCAATAGCCTCAACCTGTGAGTCTGTAATAACAGAAAAGGTTTTGTGATATTTACGGGTTTTCTTGATTTTTCGGTTATTGGCAACACACATAAACATAAACCATACGTCGTCGTGATGGTGTGCAAGGGTGTTGATTTTTTCCTCGTTGCAAACGTCCTCGCAGAAAAGACCGTAAGGAATAAGGCATCCGCCACCGGGTGAGGGATTAAGGCTGTAGCTGGGTGTCTTTACACCCTTGTCAGAAATTGTTATCCATCGTCCTGGCTGATAGGGGTTGCTTTCGTCGTAAGCCTGGGCACGCTCACAAATCATACAGTCGGGGAACTGTGCGTGGGTTTTCATCAATCTTTCGATTGTTTTTGTTGAATAAATTATATCATCATCAAAGGTAATAACAAGCTCATCCTCTTTTTGATTAAGTACGGGGTAAAAGAACTTTTTATTACTATGAAGGTCGTGCATCCATAAAATTTCAAGACCGTATTTCTCCAAGGCGGTAAGCTCCTCGGGAAGAGCTCTGCCGGGGAACTGAGAATCCGCAAGCCACAAAATAATTCTGTCGGGCTTATAGGTCTGAAGCATAATTGATTTAATTGCAAGGTGCACACAGCCTATTCTTGCAGGGTAGGTTGTAAGGGTTGCAATTATTTTTTTCTCTCGTTTTTCTGTATTTAAGGGGTTTTCGGGCAAAGCCTCCTGACGGATGCTTTTATTTTCGAGCCTTGTTAAAAGCTGGTACCATTTACCGCCAAAAAAGGGAACTCTTATAGTTTCGGGTATTTTTAATGCCTCAAGAAACTCACGATTCATTTTTCTTACCTCTCTTTAAAATACCTTTTATCATGCCTAATAAATATCTGAAGCTTTCAACCTTAAATATTGCTGAAAGAGCCACGTAGATAACTGCGCCCACAATCACCTGAACAATAAGCATAAGCCATACGTTCATATCAAGAAGTGAAATGGGGTAAACCGCACCAAACATCACAAGTGACATTACGAGGCTTGGCAAAATATCCTTCAACTGCATCTTAAAGGTATAACCCAAAAGCTTTTTGTTGGGAATTGCATTGATGATTGCAGAAAGCACAGTGCTTATAACCATACCCACTGCGATTGCAGTAACACCAAAATGAATGGAAATTACAAGGATAAGTACTCCCACGACCTTTTTGATAATTTCAACTATAAGTGCAATGCCGCTTTTGCCAAGGGCTTTAATTGCCTGTAAATTTTCAAGCTCAACGGGTGCAAAAAAGAATGAAAATGCAAGTATCTGCATAAGGAGAATGCTATCAGCCCATTTATCCGTAAGAAGAATTATGATAAAGGGCCTTGCAACTGCCGAAAGTCCTGCCAAAAGTGGCATAAGCACGTAGGACGTGGTTTTGATTGCACGTCTGAGCATTGCACGCATATCATCAACGCTACTTTGCTTTTTGGAAATGGCAGGGAACAAGACACTATCAATTGTACCCTCAACGTTAGTATCAATAAGCTGGGGGAAGCTCTGTGCTTTGTTGTAAAAAGCCAGGCTTTCTGCATTGAACTTCCAACCAATTACAAGGCTTCTTAAATCTGTGTAAAGGATTTTTATCATTGAAGCCACAAAGATTTTCCAACCGTACGAGTAAAGGGTTTTAAGTCGCTTAAATGAGAATTTAAGCTGGGGTCTCCACTTAACCATAAACCAAAGCACAATTCCATTTACCACTGCAAGAATCATATTCTGTGCCACAAGCGCCCATACACCCTTGCCCATGTATGCTAAAGTAATACCGGCAACTGCAGAAACTACAGTACCGATAATGGTTGAAAAGAAATATTTTCTAAACTGCATTGTGCGGGAAACATACGCCTGCTGCACACTGTTAACCGCAATGATAAACAGGTTAAGACCCATAACACGTATAACCTGAATAAACAGATTGGTGTCAGTATCATCATAAAATCCTGCAATCACAGGTGCCACAAAGAAAAGCCCTGCGTAAAGCACCGAAGCAACCCCTAAACTGAAATAAAATACGGTTGAAAAATCAAGGTTATCCGCATCCTTTTTCTGAATAAGGGATGTGGCAAAGCCGCTTACAACAACCTTATTACATATGGTTATAAACACAGTAACAAGTGCAATAAGGCCATAATCCTCGGGTAAAAGGAGTCGGGCAAGGATAATGGAAACTATAAAGTTTACCGCCTGTGCAGAAACTCTTTCGCCGAATTTCCAAATAACACCCGATATGGTTTTAGCTTTTAAGGAATTGTTTTCTTTCATTTTTACCTCTTAAAGTTCACATTCAATAATTGACGTGCAGCATTCATAAACCTCTGACTCAGGGGGGATCTGCATATAGTCGCCGTAGCGCTTGGTTAAGAATTCATCGTAATTTTTAGGGATAAGGAATGTTTTATCCTCAAACTTATGGTCAATTAATTCCTCAAAGGTGCATCTGGGTATGGGATAAATACCGTTATTGGGGTGAGCCACCTTGTAAACACTCTTTGTGGGTAAATATTTAAACATCTTCATAGCCCAACCGCGATTCATATTGATTACTCCGTAGGGAAGCCATGAAAAAAGCTTATAAACACTTCGTTTTTTAGCTGAGCCGTTGTATATACCGCTTTTAACCTTGTTAACACAGGACCAGAACATATTTAACTTAACCTGCAAGGGTAAAAGCTTGGGAACAATATTATCAATGGGGTGTAAATCTATAAAAACGCCCTTATGAAGCTCCGTAAGGCTTGCTAACTCCTGCTCCAAAAAAACAGTACCGTTAAGACGCACCTTGCCCCAGCTGTTGGGATACCTTTTTTCAGCAGAGTAGTTACTGAAAAAGATTTTTTCGTTAGGGTGCTTTTTCATATATTTTACGAATTTATCGTAATCCTTACGGGGCATACACATATCGATATCGTGGTCCCAGGGTATAAAACCGTTGTGGCGCACTGCACCGATTACCGAGCCGCCGTAAAGTGAGCACTTAAAGCCCTGCTCACGGCAGATTCTGTCCACCTCTGTTGCTATCTGAAGCATTCTGTCGTGAACAATTTCCATATCGTAGCCCTTGACAGTATATTTGCTCATAAATTACCTCATCTTTTTAACTTTCTTTTAAGACTTCCAAAGATATTTGTGAATTTTCCGTAACGGATACATTTTAAGAAGTACACACATTTTCTGTACATTCGCCTGAAGGGGTGTCCGTTACCCATAAGCTCATCCAGACCATCCATATACTGATAATCGGGAACGATATATTCAGGATGCTTTATGGGGAAATTCATTGAATAGGTGGGGTTATCAAAAATTGACTGCTGTCTTTTTGTAAGCAGCTTCATTTCAGCATTGGAGTGGGTTGAGCCGTAGGTAAGACCAATGTTAGAAACAAGGTTCATTTTAGGAATAATAGCATATCTGTTGTTAAGAATGCAGTCAAAGCCCAAAATGCTTTCCCAGAAGGCTCTGCCAGTACCCTCGTGTCTTAATGCGTTGTTGTACCACATATCAAAACGCTTGCCATACTTTTTTCTGAGGTTGTTTATATAGTACTCGTTATGTAAAAATGCATATGTTTCATCCCAACCGTCAGCAACACGTTTCCAGCTTGCCCAAGCACCTGAGCCTGTGTAAGAGAAAAGGTAATCGTTGGGACAATCCTTCATTTCACCCAATAAATTGAAGCCACATATGTGATTTATACGAGTGTCGTTCTCGTATTTATCAAGAAGCTCCTTACAATAGGGGAAGAAGGTCTGATCAACGTAAAAATCGTCCTCAAGAACGATACACTTATCCACAAGTGAGAACGCCCACTTATGTGAGTAGAAGGTTGAGGGGTCACAGCCATAGTTTTTTTCGTTGTATTTTTTATAAACTGTGCATTCCCAGTCGATATTTTCAACGATTTTACGACACTTCTCGATATTTTCAATATCATCGGGTCTGCCCTCACGGGGACCGTCCTGCCATAAAAGAAGTGTGCTGGGCCTTGCCTCTCTAATAGATTCAAAAACCTTTTCCAAAGTATCGGGTCTTGCAAAAAATATAAGTAAGACGGGGACGTCTATTTTCCATTCTTTTTTCATTTTACTCTTTCTCCTTCTTTATTTATAAGGGCATTTATGATAAGGGGAACAATAAACCATACCGAAAATGCAAGGGGTAATGAGTTATGAATGGGGTTCGAAAAGCCCATACATAATAAACAGAAAAATGCGGGGATAAAGTTACGTGCATTTTCATTAAGGAGCGCCTTCATTCGCTTATTCATTGAGAATAACAGATAGTAGAAGGGAATACCTCCTATGATACCCGTATCAGCCAAAACTGTAAGGAATGTTGCGTGACCGTCAAAATCCAATCGTCTGTTACCAATAATAGGACTTCTGAAGAATGCCTCTATGGACATTTTATAGAGCGTAAGTCGTCCGTTAAGGTTATAGCCGCTTGAGTCACCGGAGGTAAAGAAGCTGTAAAGCTCCTTGAAGCGCACGGACATATTGTCCGACGGTGCATTCTCTGAAATAAACAATAGTAAATCAGGCACAAAGAATAAGCCTATAACTGCCACAACTATGAACAAGATTTTGGTAATGGGACTTTTGAGGGATAAGAAAATCTGCATTATCAGACCCAGAGCCGCAATAAGAATAGCAAGTGTATATGACGCTAATAAAAGGAACGCAAAAAGCACCGCTATCATACCAAGGCAGATAATCTTCTTAAAGCCCTTAAGCTTTGCCATACATACGGAAAGACCAACTATGATAATGGGCACTGAGTAAACGTAGTAATAGTTACCGATGTTTTCGTCCTCCATATCGGCAAACTCCTCCCAATGGCGGATAGCCTCGGGGTCCTGAAGAATAACGATAAAGGTATTGTAAAGAACAACTGCGTTAAAAATTACTAACAACAGTAACAGAAAATGCTTTTGCTCCTTGTTGGCGGTTTTTAAAACTCTTATTAACAAAAGTGCCGGCAAATACATAAAGAAGTACTGACTGAATTTTGATAAAAATACCTTCAGCAGTCGGTTGCTTGCCGTTTCCGAAATGGTTTTAGTATCCGTCAGTATCAGGAAGGCAAAGGCAATAACCGTTACCGCCGTAAAAATACTGATAAACGACACACCGACTCTGCGGTCCTTCAATAATACGTAGCCAAAGTAAGCCACGCCCGCAAACAGAACAATAAATCTGTTAAAGGAGCCACTGAATGATGGCAGAATATAATATGCCGCAAAGAATATTACTGCCGCTAAATCTATTATCGGCATACCGTCCTTGCTGATCAAACGCTTAATTTTCATTTTATCCCTCTGTATAACTCAATATACTTTTTATAATTTTCGTCACGGTCAAAGCTTTGCTTTACCCATTTTATGCAATTATCGGTAAAGGCACCCTTGCCTTGCTCCTTAATTTTCATAATTGCATCGAAAAATTCCTTCTCATTTCCGTTTTCTACTGAAAAGCTGCATTTATTATCCACCGTTTCCTGTGCACCCGTGTTACGGTAGGTAACAACCGGTGTGCCACAGCTTTGGGCTTCAACGTTTACAAGGGAAAAGGATTCCTCCCTCGTGCAGTTTGCGAAAACGTCGCAGACGGAATAGATTTTAATGAGCTCCTGCCTGTCTTTAATAAAATCGAGCGGTAATACGTTTTGGGGTAAGCTCTGCCTCTGAGACTCTGAGCACCCAAGCATTACTATAACGCTGTCATCGGGTAAATTCTGTGTAACGTAGTCAAGTGTCTTTTTATTTATGGGCTTGAGCCACTTGTTTGCAAGGGCAAGAATCAGGAATTTATCCTCCAGCATATGCTCTTTCCTGAAATCCGACGGTGTGGGAACAAACACCTCGGTATCTATACCATTATATATGACCGCATTTTTTCGTCCCTTGAATACTGTTTTTTCGCCCTCGGCGGTCATCCAACTGGAAACGCCCGTCATTGTAAGATTTTTGATTTTACCGAAATATTTTTTTCGGTCGGCAAGGATTTTTGCCGAGTTGTCCGTAAGCAATGCAGGGGTATCTTGTTTTTTCTTAGGACAATTACCGCAAGCCTCCTGCCATTTATTACACCCTGCGGCGGTGTAGTGGAAGCAGCCGCCTGTATAAAACCAACAGTCGTGAAGTGTAACAACCGTTGCAATATCCTTTTTTGCAAGGTAATCCAATAACAAATTAAGATTAACGTAGTTACTGTGAAGGTTATGAAGGTGAACAATATCGGGCTTCACACTCTCAATATGCCCGATGAGCTTTTTGGTGGCAGAGGATGAAAAATACGCCTGCTTACCACCTATGCGGGAAAGCACCGCGTGTATTTTCTTGCCCAAGGTGTCACCGATAACGTAGCCGTTTTCAATTTCGGCGGGATTTTTATTGGTTGTGGAATATGAAACGTAGGACTCAATTCCGTTTTTTAGTGATAAGTTATGTAAATCCTCAACAATAACACCGGTGCTACCCACACCGTAAACGGCATTTATCTGCATTACCTTCATATTTTCACATCCTTTTATCTGTTTTCTTTAGGGTGAAAGGAATTATCCGAACCGTGTTTTCTACAGGCGGATTTCCGTTCATCCTGCGTTAAAATACTCGCCAATCCGTCAGGATTAGCTGCGTTTTTGCCTTGTCTGACCAAAAATCCGTACTGTAGAAAATCTTTG
>JAZONH010000007.1:0-27228 GCA_045654405.1 Acutalibacteraceae bacterium
CGGCAGAGGTGGCGGCGGATTCCCCACAGGTCTTAAGTGGAGCTTCACAGCTGCACAGCCCAAGGGTCAGAAGTACGTTGTATGTAACGCTGACGAAGGTGACCCCGGTGCATTTATGGACCGTTCAGTTCTTGAAGGCGACCCCCACTGCCTTGTTGAAGCAATGGCAATCTGCGGTTACGCAACAGGCGCAACAGAGGGTTACGTTTACGTTCGTGCTGAGTACCCCATCGCTGTTCAGCGCTTGCAGAAGGCTATTGAGGATGCTCGTGCATACGGTCTTTTAGGTAAAAATATTTTCGGCTCAGGCTTTGACTTCGATTTATTCATCCGTCTTGGTGCAGGTGCTTTCGTTTGTGGTGAGGAAACTGCTCTTATGACATCCATCGAGGGTAACCGTGGTGAGCCCAGACCCCGTCCTCCCTATCCGGCAATCAAGGGTCTTTTCGGCAAGCCCACTACCGAAAATAACGTTGAAACCTTCGCTAACATTCCCCAGATTATCCTTAAGGGTGCTGAGTTCTTCAACACAATGGGTACAGAAACCTCCAAGGGTACAAAGGTATTTGCACTTGGCGGTAAAATCAACAACACAGGTCTTGTTGAGGTTCCCATGGGTACAACCCTTCGCGAAATTATTGAGGATATCGGTGGCGGTATTCCCAACGGCAAAAAATTCAAGGCTGCTCAGACAGGTGGTCCCTCTGGCGGATGCCTTCCTGCAGACCTTCTTGATATTAAAATTGACTATGACAACCTTGTTGCTAAGGGCGCAATGATGGGCTCAGGCGGTCTTATCGTTATGGATGAGGACGACTGTATGGTTGACATTGCTAAGTTCTTCCTTAAGTTTACCGTTGATGAATCCTGCGGTAAATGTACTCCCTGCCGTGTAGGTACAAGAAGACTTCTTGAAATCCTTGAAAAAATCACAAGCGGTAAAGGTACTATGGAAGACCTTGAAAGAATGGAATACCTTTGCAACTACATCAAGGAAAACTCACTTTGCGGTCTTGGTCAGACTGCTCCCAACCCCGTTCTTTCTACATATCAGCGCTTCAGAGACGAGTACATTGCACACGTTGTTGACAAGAAATGTCCTGCAGGCGTATGTAAGGATCTTGTTACATTCTCAATCGATAAGGATAAATGTATCGGTTGCGGTATCTGTGCAAGAAACTGTCCCGTTGACGCTATTAAGAGAACCGAATATATTGCACCCGGTCATAAGCTTGCTTCCTTCTCAATCGACACCGACAAGTGTGTTAAGTGTGGCGTTTGCGTTGGCAACTGTAAGTTTAAAGCGGTAATTAAGTAAGGAGGAACTAACGATGGAAAATGCAGTAAATATTAAAATTAACGGCTTTGATTATCAGGTTCCTGCCGGTTCCACAATTCTTGAAGCCGCTCGTATGGTAGGTATTGAAATTCCTACACTTTGCTACCTTAAGGAAATCAACGCTATCGGTGCTTGCCGTATCTGCGTTGTTGAGGTTAAGGGCGCAAGAAGCCTTGTTGCAGCTTGCGTATTCCCTGTTAACGAGGGTATGGAAATTTTCACAAACACACCCAAGGTTATTCAGGCAAGAAAAACAACACTTGAGCTTATCCTTTCAACACATAAGAAGGAATGCCTTTCTTGTGTAAGAAGCGGTAGCTGTGAATTACAGAAGCTCTGTAAGGATTACGGTATTGAGGATGAAAACGCTTACGCAGGCGACGTTGTTAAATACGAAATCGACGCAAGCGCAACTCATATGTACCGTGATAACGAAAAATGTATCCTTTGCCGTCGTTGCGTAGCGGTTTGCGACAAGGTTCAGAGCGTTTCCGTTATCGGCGCTAACGACCGTGGCTTTGATACACACATCGGCTCTGCATTTGAGTACAAGCTCGGCGACGTTGCTTGTGTAAGCTGTGGCCAGTGTATCACTGCTTGTCCCACAGGCGCACTCAGCGAAAGAGATGATACTCAGAAGGTATTTGATGCTCTTAACGATCCCACCAAGCACGTTGTTGTGCAGACTGCACCCGCAGTACGCGTAGGCCTTGGTGAAGAATTCGGCTACGAAATGGGTACAGTTGTTACAGGCAAAATGGTTGCAGCACTTAAGATGCTTGGCTTCAACGGCGTGTTTGATACAAACTTTGCCGCTGACCTTACAATTATGGAAGAGGCTACCGAATTCCTCGGCAGACTTAACAAGGGCGAAAACCTTCCCCTTATCACTTCCTGCTCACCCGGTTGGATTAAATTCTGCGAGCACTATTATCCTGAATTCATTCCCAACCTTTCATCATGTAAATCTCCCCAGGGTATGTTCGGCTCAGTAGCTAAAACATACTATGCAGATAAAATGGGTCTTGACCCCAAGGATATTTTCGTTGTATCCGTTATGCCCTGTACTGCTAAAAAGTTCGAGGCAGAAAGAACAGACCATTCTGCAGTTGCAGGTCTCCCCGATATTGATGCTTCAATCACAGTAAGAGAGCTTGCAAGAATGATTAAAAAAGCAGGTATCAACTTCCGTATGATTCCCGATGCTGAATTTGACGCTCCCTTCGGACTTGCTTCAGGTGCGGGTACAATCTTCGGTGCAACCGGCGGCGTTATGGAGGCTGCTCTTCGTACTGCTTACGAGGTTGTTACAGGCAACGAGCTTGAGGACTTTGCTACATTCAGCGCAGTTCGTGGTGTTGAAGGTGTTAAGGAGGCTACATATAACCTTAATGGTACAGAGGTTAAGGTTGCAGTTGCTTCAGGTCTTGCAAACGCTAAGAAGGTTCTTGAAATGGTTAAATCCGGTGAAAAGAAGTATGATTTCATCGAAATCATGGCTTGTCCCGGTGGTTGTGTAAACGGCGGCGGTCAGCCCATCGTTCCCGCATCTGTTTCAAACTTCATTGACGTTAGAGCAGAACGTGCAAAGGGTCTTTACAAGGATGACGAAAGCCTTCCCTTAAGAAAATCTCACAAAAACCCCGACGTTAAGGCTGTGTATGACGAGTTCTTCGGCGAACCCGGTAGCCACAAGGCACACCACATCCTTCACACAGGTTATACTGAGAGAAATAAATACTAAGATTAAAAGCTCCGCAGAAATGCGGAGCTTTTTTAATGAGAAATTAGGAATGAGGAATTAGGAATTTTGGGACCTGCGGTCGTCGATTATATTATGCCCTTTGAGCGCGATATATCTATGGTGCGATATATACTTTGTATGTGATATGTTTCGCAAAGCGAAACGAGAATACAATCGGCGCTTGCGCCCCGAAATTCCTCATTCCTCATTCCCCATTCCTAATTAAATTGACTATCCCTTTTCTTTATGCTAAACTTAATTTTGGTGGTGATACTGTGGATGAATTAACTATAACGCCCATAGCGTATATAAAAAATGCATACAAGGAAAAGTTTGGTGTGCCCCGACAGAGCGGTCTTGCGCCCTCGGTTAAATCCACCATTGAATTCTGCAAGGATTTCAGTGATGAAAATATTGTCAGGGGTATGGAGCAGTATTCACATTTGTGGCTTGTATGGGGATTTTCAAAAAATAACGGTCAATGGTCACCAACAGTAAGACCTCCGAGGCTTGGGGGAAACAAGAGGGTGGGGGTATTGGCTACCCGCTCACCATTCAGACCCAATGGCTTGGGTCTTTCATGTGTTAAGCTTGAAGGTGTGCAGACTGCTAAGGGTATTTCCCTTGTGGTTTCCGGCGCGGATCTTGCCGACGGCACGCCCATTTACGATATAAAGCCTTACTTACCCTATGTGGACTGCATTGATGATGCGGTTGGCGGGTTTTCTGATGAGCATAAGGGTGATTTTGTTGAGGTTGAATTCAGTGATGATGTCCGTGGCGCCTTGAGTGACGAGCAGATTAATGCCCTTGGTGAGGTGCTCAGTCTTGACCCCAGGCCATCATATCAGGATGATGAAGGCCGAATTTACGGCTTGAGCTTCGACTCTTATCAGGTGAAATTCCGCTATGCGGATCAGAAAATTTACGTTGTTGAAATAACGGGTGATAAAATTTGATTTACGTTAAGCCCTCATTCTATAATGCTTTTAAGTGTATCGCATCAAGGTGCACCGACAATTGCTGTATCGGTTGGGAAATTGACGTTGATGAGGATACGTTTGATAAATATAGCAAGCTTCAGGGTGCACTGAGTGACGAAATTCGCAGTAAAATAACTACGTCCGAGGACGGTAGCAGATGCTTCCGATTAGCGCAGTATGACCGATGCCCCTTCCTTGACGAGCAAAACCTTTGCCGTATAATTATTGGCTACGGTGAGGATGCCATTTGTGATATCTGCAAAAATCATCCACGCTTTTACGAGTGGTTTCCCGGGGTTACCGAGTGTGGCTTGGGGCTTTCCTGCGAGGAAGCGTGCAGGCTTTTACTATCGGATGAAAAGCCCCTTGAGCTTATTGAAGAAAGGGACGGGGAAGAAATATCCCTTAGTGGCGAGGAAGATATTATCGAGTCTGACAGGTATATTTTTTATTCCGCATTCCGCGAAAGGCTTTTTGATATTTTAAAAAGCGGTGAACTTACGTTTGAGGAAAGAATTGTTAAAATCCTTAGCCTTACTGAGAGCTTTTGTGGTGAGAAAATTAAAATAAGGGGCTACGAAAGACTCGTGGAGGCTTATAAAACCACGGAGCCCATTGATGAAAACTGGACTGTATTTATAAACAACCTCGGTGACAGGCTTCAGGATATTTTAAAATCTGAGGATAGCTTTAAGGCAACGGGCGGTGACGCTATTTATGCTAAAATACTTGCATACATCATTTATCGTCACCTTATAAAGGCGGTATTTGACGATAGCGTTACGGAGCGGGTGTGCTTCTGCGTTGAGAGTGTAATGTTTATTTACCTTTGTGATATGAAAGCCTTTGCCGAAAAGGGTGAGCTTACCCTTTGGGACAGGATAGTTAACCTTAAAGGCTGGTCGAAGCAGATTGAGTACAGTGAAGACAATACATGCTATTTGATATACGGTGATTGATATGGCAAAACAAGAAAAAACCAATGCAATGCGTATTCTTGACCAAAGAAAAATTCAGTACGTGGTGCACGATTATACCGAAAGCGGTGCAATAGCAGGGGAGGACGTGGCAAAAACATTGGGCGAGGACCCCAAAAAGGTTTTTAAAACCCTTGTGACCGTGGGTAAATCCAAACAATATTATGTTTTCTTAGTGCCCGTGTGCAATGAGCTGAATCTTAAAAAGGCGGCTAAGGCGGTTGGTGAGAAAAGCATTGAGATGATAAAGAGTAAGGAGCTTTTACCCCTAACGGGCTACGTTCACGGCGGTTGCTCGCCCGTGGGTATGAAAAAGGCATTCCCCACAACAATTGATATATCCGCCAAGGAGCTTGATATGATATATTTCAGTGCGGGTAAGGTGGGCTTGCAGGTGGAATTAAGCCTTAGTGACGCAGAGAGGATTATTAACCCAAAATTCGCGGACATTTGTGATTGATAATTCTTTTTTGGTATTGACAGTGCATTGATATTATGTTAGTTTGAAATAAAAATACATAGAGGTGGGCGTATGGTACAAGTAGGTAGTAGCTTCAGCGTTTTGGGGCTTCTGGTTTTAGCGGCAATAGTTTTACTTGTTGTGGTAGCGGCAGTGGTTCTTATTGTTTTACTTGCAACACGTAAAAAGGACGACGGAGCAACAACCCCCGTTGGTGATAGCGGCATTATGGGTGACCAGGAGTCATATTTTGACGGTGGCTTCTTCGGCTACATAGGTCATCAGATTTTGTTCGGCTTGATTTCGTTTTTTTCCTTTGGCATAGCGGTTCCGTGGGCGCTTTGTATGATGAAGCGCTGGGAGGTAAACCACACGGTTGTTAACGGCAGAAGGCTTAAGTTTACAGGTACCGGTGGTCAGCTTTTCGGTAAATACATTTTGGGTGTATTTTTAAGCATTATCACTTTTGGTATTTATAGCATCTGGTTTGGTCTGAGCATCGAAAAGTGGGCGGTAAGCCACACTGTTTATGCAGATGACCCCGATGAAAAGGCAAGCCGTTTTACAGGTGGAGCAGGCGGTTGGTTTGCTTACAATCTGCTTATGATTGTGTTGCCCCTTGTAACCTTTGGCATCGGTCTTCCCTTTGCCATTGTTATGCGCGCAAAGTGGTTAACAGGTAACACCGTTATCGGCGGCAGTCCCTTGGTTTTCACAGGCTCGGGCGGCAGATTGTTCGGTAAAATGCTGCTTTGGGGCTTGCTTTCAGTTGTAACCTTCGGAATATTTGATTTGTTTGTTTACGTTAAATATTTAAGATGGGAAAAGGGAAACACAGGCGCATTGTACAGATCAAGCACCTATAAGGACTTTGCAAGAGAGCAGGAAAAATACGTTTTAGAAAACGTTTCTGCATATGGGCTTGCTGCCAATAATACCGAAATCGCTAAGTTAAGAAGCGGTGTGAACGGTAACGAATCACCCGAAAGCATCAAGGCTATGGCAGAGGGCGGCAATATTTATGCCTGCTACGATTATGCCTGCGCACTTATTGATAAATATGGTGAAAATAACGATAAAGCAATCGAGATGCTTCGCACTGCGGCTTATGGCGGTTATCATCAGGCAATGCTCCGTTATGCTTATTACGTAAGATCGTACAGCGAGCAGGAATTTGTTGATTTGGTTAAGGGCGCGGCAAAAGCGGGTAGCTTCGAGGCTCCGCGTGTGCTTAAAGAATATTACGAGGGTTTTGCTTACGACCTTAAGGATAGTAACGACCCCGGTGCAGTTGACGCCTTAAGAGAAGGTGCATACTGGTTCAAGGTTGCAATCAGTCAGGGAAGCTACGGTAACGAGGACGTAACCTACGAATACGAAAAAATGCTTGATACCATTGCATTCTGGAAGGCTTCAGGCGTAGGACCGCAGAAGGGCGGCGCAGGAGTAATTGTAGGTGCGGTGCTCGGTGCAATGGCTCTGCTTGCAATACTCGGTGTTGGTGCCGTTGCAGTTCTTGGACTTTTGGGTATGTCGGTTCCCTCTTTTGGTATGGGTAAGGTTGAGGACGGCGTTTCTGTTATTACACCCGCACCTTACGACGAGTTTGAGTCAGAGGATGACTATTATGGTGAAATAGCAGGCTCCGACATGGGTTATCTTAGTAACGTTGTGGGCTATACCGAGGCAGATGCCGTTATTCATATTGAATCAATGGCTTGTGTTTGCCAGGTTACCTATATTGAAACAACCGACTATATCGAGGGCACGGTTATATCCTGCTCACATCCCGAGGGCGAGTATCCCCAGGGTGAAATTATCACTATTGAGGTTGCAGTTGCCCCCCAATACCCCGAGCTTACAAGAAGCAGGGCATTTGAACTTATAGACAGAGCTTACGTTGCACGTGAGTTTATGTGCTATTATTTTGACAGACGTGGTATGATGGACCGTGGCAATATTTATGATTTAGAATATTATGACAGTGCCCTTGCTTGTGGCTCAGTTTCCGGTGTGTATACACAGGCCGATATGAAGAACGCCTTGTCTGCTGATTTTACGGATGAATATATAGACGATATGTTTATGATTACGACCACTTTTTTTGACGTTTCATCGGTGACAATATATGAAGGCTTGTGGTTTGAAGCTAATGGTCAAATATACTGTGTTCCTAACGATTTTGTCGGATTATACAGTGTATATGAGGAAACGTTATCCGTTGAGGAAATCGGTGCCGGCAGATACAGGGTTACGGCTAAGGGTGGTGCTCCCACGCTTGACGATTGCAGTGAGTATGAGTGCACAGTAGTGTACGATGAGGCTGACGGTGAGTACAAAATAGACTATTAAAAACCAAGACTCTTAAGGCTACGGCCTTAAGAGTCTGTTTTTATATGGTTATAATATGTTTTTTATTTCTTCCAATTTGTTTACTATGTACGTGGGCTCGATGTCCTCGGGTAAAGGGTCACCGTTTTTATTGAACCATATTGTGTCTATGCCGTAATTTGCACCGCCGATTATATCTGCCGAAATACTGTCACCAATAAGAATGGTGTCAGATTTGGGCGGGTTATTTAATTTTTCGAAGCAGTAGTCGAAAAACTCCGTAGCGGGCTTTGGAATGCCAATATCCTCGGATACGAAAATATCATCAAAGTATTTTTCAAAATCGCCTATTTTAAGTCTGCTTTCCTGAACGAATCTGAAGCCGTTTGATACAATATATAATTTGTATCTGTCCTTCAGGTGGTCAAGCAGCTCGTAGGCACCCTCAACGGGGCAGGCATATCGGGCGACGCCATTTTCAAACATTTCCTCTAAAACGGTGCCGTCGTAATCTATGCCAAGCTTACCGAGAATTATATTCCATCTGTCCGCACGTAATTGTGGCTTGGTGATTTCGCCCAGCTCAAGGCGCTTCCATATCTTTACGTTTTCGGTAATGAAGGTTTCAAAAACCTTGGGGGTATAGGTGAAGCCAAGCTCAGTGAATGCATCCATAATTGAATGGCGGGCGCATTCGTTGAAATCAATAAGGGTGTTATCAAGGTCGAGTAATATAATTTTTTTATCCATAATCTCTTTTAAAAAAGACTGTCGAGAGTATCGGCAGTCCTTTTGGTTTTATATTTTTTCGATTTTGTCTGCAACTGCGTCCAACCAATCGCCCTCAAAAAGCTCGATTGCGCCTGCGTCAACTGCGGCGGCAAGCTTGTTGTTGAAGGGGATTTTTGCAACGGTGTCAACGTTATATGCCTTGGCAATTTCATCAATGTGGCTTTCACCGAAGATGCTGTGCTTTTTACCGCAATCGGGGCAGAGGAAGTATGCCATATTTTCGGCAAGTGCA
The DNA here is from genome assembly GCA_045654405.1 of Acutalibacteraceae bacterium. Classification (GTDB taxonomy): domain Bacteria; phylum Bacillota; class Clostridia; order Oscillospirales; family Acutalibacteraceae; genus DTU089. The sequence continues at coordinate 8,859 of JAZONH010000007.1, forward strand.
AGAACGGGAATATTCATAAGTCCCGCCATTTTAACCGCCTTTTCAACAATCATACCAACAAGCTCCTGGGGTGAAGCAACAATAACAATGCCGTCAAGGGGAAGGCTCTGGAATACTGTAAGGGGTACGTCGCCTGTTCCGGGGGGCATATCCACAAACATGTAATCAACGTCGTTCCAGATAACGTCGGTCCAGAACTGCTTTACTGCGCCTGCAATAACGGGACCACGCCATACAACGGGGTCTGTGTCGTTTTCAAGAAGAAGGTTAACCGACATAACCTCGATGCCTGTTTTGGTTTTGCAGGGGAAGATGCCTGCTTCAGTGCCCTGCGCCTTTTCGGTAATGCCGAATGCCTTGGGGATTGAGGGGCCTGTAATATCCGCGTCAAGAATTGCCGCCTGATAGCCCTTGCGCTGCATTGAAACCGCAAGAAGTGTGGTTACCAATGATTTACCAACGCCGCCCTTACCGCTGACAACGCCGATTACCTTTTTGATGTTTGAAAGCTCGTGGGGTTTTTCGATTAAGCTTTCGGGTTCTTTTCTTGAAGAGCAGTTCTGTGAACAAGAGCTGCAGTTGTGTGAACATCCACTCATTTGTTTCATCTCCTGATAAGTTTATATTGTTCCTTCGTAAAATGCCTTTTTAAACCATACGTCCTCAACCTCGAATGATTTATGGTTAAGGTACTCCAATGCGCCTGCATCGGTTTTGAAATCAAAGGCAAGCTTGTATGAGTAAAGGAATTGCTTTTTGTATGAGCCGAATTCCTTGTTCTGTGCGTTTGTGCCGTATTTTCCGTCACCTAAAAGGGGATTGCCCAGGTGTGAAAAATGGGCTCTTATCTGGTGGGTACGGCCTGTAAGAAGCTCAACCTCAACCAAGGACAAGCCGTCCTTGTAGCCTAGCACCTGATATTTTGTGGAAATGTGCTTGGCATTGTCGCCCGATTTGTCACTGACGTAAACACGGTTTTGCTTTTCGTTTTTTTCCAAATAGCCTTCGAGGATGCCGCTTTCCTTTTTGAGTCTGCCGATAACCACGCACAAATATAATTTGTGAAGCTCGCGGTTTTTAAGCTTTTCGTTAAGGATACGCAATGCCTCGGCGTTTTTGGCACCGATTATAATACCGCAGGTGTTGCGGTCAATACGGTTAACGAGTGCGGGTGCGAATGAAGTTTCGCTATCGGGGTTGTACTCGCCCTTTTCGTATAAATACCGCTTCACGCGGGTTATTGCAGTGTCGGTATAGTTGCCCTCGTCCGGGTGGGATAAAAGACCTGCGGGCTTGTCTATAAGGATAATGTTTTCATCCTCATAAACTATTTTTATGCTTTTCCCTGCGTTAAGAAAGTCGTAGCGAGGCTTAACAGGCTCAAAGAATTCGTCGTTTATATAAAGTGTTACCACGTCGTTTTCTTTTAATCTGTATGAAATCTCGGAGCGCTTGGAATTAACCTTGATACGCTTACTGCGTATGTATTTATACATTAATGATTGGGGCAGAAGGGGAAAGGACTTGGTAAGATATTTATCAAGTCGTTGACCCGAATCGTTTTTGTTTATGGTAAATTCTCTCATTTTGCTTTCAATTCCTCGGCAATCTTTTCTAATTTTTTGAAGCGTCTGCTTACAGCGGAGCGTGAAAGCTCGGGGGTCATAAGCTTACCGAGTTCATCCAACGAAAGGTCGGGATTTTCAAGCCTTAATGAGCAAAGCCTGGAAAGATCATCGGTCATATCGTTGAGCGTTATTTTCTGGAGCACCTCTTCAATAAGTGCAACCTGTTTGAGACCCGCCTCAATTGACCTGCTCATATTTGCGGATTCGAAATTTGAACGGCGGTTAATCTGGTTTTTTAAATCCTTCATTGCGCGGGTCTGCATAACGGATAAAAATGCGTTATTGGCACCCATAGTGCCGATGAAATCCTCAACGGATTCCGCGTCCTTACTATAAATAACGTAGCTATTATTGCGGATTAACTTTTTAGCCTTAAGACCGATATCGCCGATTATCTGCATAAGGTCGTCGCAGAGTTTAGCCTTCTGCACGCTGAATTCAATGTGATAATCCTTCTGGGGGTCGGTTACACTGCCGCAAACTAAGAAAGCACCTCTGATGATGGCTCTTGAGCAACAGTCGTCGTTGCTCTGCTCAAGGTTCGCAAGGTTTATGCGCAAGGCAAGCTCCTTGCCCGTGTAACCGAAATAATCAAGTATTTTTATACGGTCGCTTTTTTCGGGGATGGTAACCTTGTAATTACCCGCATCAGTGCAGGTGAGGGTGGGGGTTACCTCGGTTAAATCGCGTATGCACGCACAGTACCTTTCGGCAACCTCCTTAAGCTCTGTCATAAGGGAGATTTCTGAAAGGGAAAATGCTCTGCCGAAAATAAGCATACCGAAAGCCTCCGCCTTGTAGCAACAGGCGGAGGGAATGGATTGTGTTAGTTCGTTTTTAACTTCTGACGAGAATGACATAGCTTACCTCAAAATAATAACTTCGGGTTCAAGGGTGACACCGGTTTCTGCTTTAACGGTTTCGGCAACTAAATCAATAAGGTTCAGTATATCTGTGGATGTGGCACTGCCCTTGTTGATTACAAAGCCTGCGTGCTTTTCACTTACCTGTGCGCCGCCAACGGATTTGCCCTTAAGGTTGCATTGCTCAATAAGTGCACCTGCAAAATAACCCTCGGGACGCTTAAAGGTGCTGCCCGCACTGGGGTATTCAAGGGGTTGCTTATCCTTTCTTCTGCCGAGGAAATCATCCATACGTGCCTTAATGCTTTCGCGGGTGTCAGGGATTAATTTAACCTTGCCCCCAAGGATGATACAACCGTTTGTTTTGTATACGGAGTGACGGTATGAAAGGTCTGCATCCTTTGCTGAGATTGTTTCAATCCTCATATCTGGTGTGAGGTGTGTAACCTCTGTAAGGACGTCCTTCATCTCGCCGCCGTATGCACCGGCATTCATATACACGGCGCCGCCCAGGGTACCAGGGATGCCGAATGCAAATTCAAGACCACTGAGGTTTTTTTCAAGGGCAAAGCGGCAAAGTGAAACAAGGTTTACACCTGCCGAAAAGCTGATTGTGTCGTCACTCTCGAGCTCTATGGATGCCATTTTGTCACCGATTATAATAACCGCCTTATCTATTCCCTCGTCGGGGATTAAGACGTTGGTGCCGTTGCCCAGGACCACAAAGGGTACGCTCAGCTCCTTAGCCTTGGCTATTATAAGTGCAACCTGCTCTGCATTTTCGGGAGAAAGCCTGATGCCACAGGTACCACCTGTTTTAAAGGAGGTGTTAAGGGCCATTTTTTCACCTAAAACTGCTTCGCAGCCTATGGAATTTGCGTAATTGTATAATTCCTGAAAATTATTAATCATATTCACCATCAATCATCAAGTAATGCGGCACCAATGATGCCTGCGTCGTTACCTAATGCGGCAGGGATGATAGCGGCCTGCTTGTCAGCATAAACACTGTAACGCTCTGCCTTAACCATTTCGCGGATGGGCTCGAGAATCTTTTCGCCCTGACCGCTGATACCGCCGCCTACGCAAACTGCCTCGGGCTGAAGTGCGTTGATAACGTTTGCAATACCGATTGAAACGTAGTAAAGGTATCTGTCAATAACTGCCTTTGCAGTTGCGTCACCTAAATCAAGAGCGTCGAAGATTGATTTGCCGTCAACCTTGTTAAGGTCACCGTCGCAGGTCTGCCACAAAAGGCTTGCCTTGTCGTTCTGCATTGCTTCAACCGCCTGTGATACAAGTGCGGTTGCAGATGCGTATTTTTCCCAACAGCCCTTTCTGCCACAGTTACAGGGGATACCGTCAACGTTGATTACCATATGACCCATTTCACCACCGCAGAAGTTACTGCCGCGATAGATTTTGCCGTCGATGATGATACCGCTGCCAACGCCTGTGCCGAGTGTTACTGCAACAAAGTTCTTAACACCGTGGCCGCAGCCTGCTACTGCCTCGCCGAGTGCCGCTGCATTAGCGTCGTTTTCAAGGTAAACGGGCTTTTTGAGTCTTTCCTCAAGCATTGCCTTTGCGGGAACGTTGTGGAACTTAAGGTTGTTTGAAAATTCGATAGCACCGGTATCCTTGTTAACTGAGCCGGGAGTACCGATACCTACTGAAATAATTTCATCATAGTTGATGCCTGCGTTTACAACCGCCATATCAACAGCCTCTTTGATTGAGTCAAAGATTGCCTCTGCAGGACGAGGGGCGCGGGTTTTAACCTTACCTCTGCCGATAATGTTGTAGCTTTCGTCAATAACACCTACTGCGATATTTGTACCGCCGAGGTCAACACCGATTCTGTACATAATATTGTTCTCCTTTTATGTAAGATTTATTATTTAAAGGCTTAGTGCCATACTTCCAATTCTTTGGGGTCGGGATTGGGGTCAGCCATACCCAACTGCTGCATAAGCTCGCGCGCCGCATTATAGCCGAGACGCTTCTGACGGTTGTTCATCGCCGCAATTTCAATAATAATGGCAAGGTTTCGGCCGGGCTTGACGGGTACAACCGTTGCGGGCACCTTTATGCCGAGGATGTCAAAGTATTCCTCCTCAAGGCCTAATCTGTCGTAAGCCTTGGTGCTGTCCCACTGCTCAAGCTGAATTACCATATTGATTTTTTCGGTAAGCTTAACTGAGCCGATACCGAAAATATTACGTGCGTTTACGATACCGATACCGCGTAATTCGATAAAGTGGCGGATGTTATCGGGTGCGGCACCCACAAGAGTTTTGGATGAAACCTTGCGGATTTCAACTGCGTCGTCCGCAATAAGACGATGACCACGCTTAATAAGCTCAACTGCAGTTTCACTTTTACCAACACCGCTGTCGCCGAGGATGAGGATACCTTCACCGTAAACCTCAACCATAACGCCGTGGCGTGTAATACGCTCCGCAAGCTCGGTGCTGAGGTAGGATATAAGGGTTGCCATAAAGCCCGAGGTGGGCTCTGAGGTTCTGAGGACCGGTACCTCGTACTTCTGAGCCATTTCGATAATTACCGGTAAAATCTCGATATTACGGGTAACGATAACAACGGGGGGCTTAAGGCTGAAGAAAAGCTCAACACGCTCGCGGCGGGTGTTTTCGTCAAGCTCTGTGAGGTAGCTCATTTCTGCAAGACCTAAAAACTCAACGCGTAACGGGTCGAAGTATTTTTCGTAGCCCGCAAACATAAGACCGGGACGATAAACGTCCTGCGAGCGGATGACTAATTCGCTTTCGGGCTTGTCGGGCATATATATGGTTTCAAGACCGTTGGCCTTGATTACCTTGCTTAAAGTAACAGAGTATTTTCCTGCCAAAAGAATGCCTCCTTACATATTATTGTATTTATACATTATTATAACATCCGTATTTAACGAATGCAATATAGAATGCAAAATTCAACATCCGTAATTTTTTAAAAAGGGTATTGACAAGTGCATACCCCCGTGATATAATTGTGCCACCTCTCGGAGAGGGTTCTTTTTTTGTGCCCTGATTTTCTCACAATCAGTAATCAAATTAAGCACAACTCCTCGGATGAAAGGGGATAGGCTCCGTTCACCGTTTGAGAGGGAGGCTAATCAAAAATTGGAGGTGCCGTTAGTGAGAGTAAAAATTACACTTTCCTGCACAGAATGTAAGCAACGTAACTACAACACTATGAAGGAAAAGAAATACAACCCCGACAGGTTGGAGATGAAGAAGTATTGCAGATTCTGCAAGAAACACACTCTCCACAGAGAAACAAAGTAAGGAGGTAACGAAATGGCTGACGAGAAAAAGAAAGCAGTCGCCAAAGCAGCTACCTCAGAGACTGCTAAGTCCGACAAAAAGGACAAGAAGGACAAAAAGCCTTCCAAGTTCTCACCCAAGGCAATATTCAAAGGTATTGCTAAGTTCTTCAAGGATCTTCGCGGTGAAACAAAGAAGATTGTTTGGCCTTCACGCCAGATGGTTCTTAAAAGCACCGGTATCGTACTTGCTGCGATCCTTGTAATCGGTGCAGGCATTTGGATTATTGACTTTGCATTGTCAGGCGGTATTACAGCTATTGATAACGCTGCCGCTAACCGCGAAACAACTGTTGAATCAACAGTTGAAACAACAGAGTCAACAACCACCGCCTGAGCTGATTCCTGACATCAGTATTTTCGGAGGTGCACAATGGCTGTTGAAGCAAGATGGTATATTATCCACACCTACTCAGGCTATGAGAATAAGGTTGCGGAGAATATCGAAAAAATCGTTGAAAACCGTAAGATGCACGACAAGATCTTCGGAGTATGTATTCCCGTTGAAAAGGTTGTTGAGGTCCGCGAGGATAAAACAGTCGAAGTAGAGAGAAAAATATTCCCCGGTTACGTTGTTGTTAAGCTTGCAGTTGAATACAGCGACAAAGAGGGCGAAGAAAACGTTCTCAAAGTGCCCGATGAAACATGGCACGCAATCCGCTACACACGTGGTGTTACCGGTTTCGTAGGTCCCGACGGCAAACCCGTTCCGCTTACTGCAGAAGAGGTTCGCAAGTTAGGTATCGAAGAAACAGGTGCCGATGGTGAAGGCTCAACTAAAACAGTTACAGAGGTTTCATACAGCGTGGGCGATTTTGTTACAATTACCGAAGGCCTTATGGAAGGCAACTCGGGTGTTGTTGAAACAATCGACACTGTAAGCGGCGTTGTTCGCGTTATCGTTTCATTTATGGGTAAAGAAGCTCCTATCGAGCTTCCCCTTAATCAGGTAAAAAAAGCGATTGATTAATCGCGCATTAAATTGGTAATCAGCGGTAAATCCGCTGTTATATGCGACGTAATGCGTCGCGTGTGGGAGGAGTAAGACGAGCTTCTTATTCCGCCATACCACGAATTTTGGAGGTGCAAAACATGGCTCAAAAGGTTGTAGGTCTTATTAAACTGCAAATTCCCGCCGGTAAAGCAACCCCGGCTCCCCCCGTTGGTCCTGCTTTAGGTCAACACGGTGTAAACATCATGGCATTCACAAAGGAATTCAATGAACGTACCAAGAATGATATGGGTCTCATTATTCCTGTTGTAATCACTGTTTACGCTGACCGTTCTTTCTCTTTTATTACAAAGACTCCGCCTGCTGCTGTTCTTATCAAGAAGGCTTGCGGTATTGAAAGCGGTTCGGGTGTTCCGAATAAAACAAAGGTTGCAACAATTACCGGAGAGCAAGTAAGAAAAATCGCAGAACAGAAAATGCCCGATCTTAACGCTGCTTCAATCGAAGCTGCTATCTCAATGGTAGCAGGTACAGCTCGTAGCATGGGCGTTACTGTTGTAGATTAATGCTCCCGGGTGGGAGGTAAATCCGATTTAACCACTCTATTGGGAGGAAAAGAAAATTATGAAACATGGTAAAAAGTATGTTGAGAGCGCAAAGCTTGTAGATAAGTCAAAATTCTACGAGGTTAAAGAAGCTCTCGAGCTTGCAACAAAAACTGCAAGTGCAAAATTTGACGAAACTGTTGAAATGCATATCCGTCTTGGTGTTGACTCTCGTCACGCTGACCAGCAGGTTAGAGGTGCGGTTGTTCTCCCCAACGGTACAGGTAAAAAAGTTCGCGTAGCTGTTTTCGCAAAGGGCGACGCTGCTAAGGCTGCTGAAGCAGCAGGCGCAGACATCGTTGGCGATATGGACCTTCTTGAGAAGATTCAGGGCGGCTTCATGGACTTCGACGTATGTATTGCAACACCCGATATGATGGGCGTTGTTGGTCGTTTAGGTAAGGTTCTTGGTCCCAGAGGTCTTATGCCCTCTCCCAAGGCTGGTACTGTTACACCCGATGCTGCTAAGGCTGTTGAAGAAGCTAAGGCAGGTAAAATCGAGTATCGTCTTGACAAGACAAACATCATCCACTGCCCCATCGGTAAAGCTTCCTTCGGTGGCGATAAGCTCACTGAGAACGCTAACGCTCTTCTTGATGCTGTTATCAAGGCTAAGCCCGCTGCAACAAAGGGTACTTACATCCGTTCATGCGTAGTTGCTACTACAATGGGCCCCGGTATCCGTGTTAACGCTGCTAAGCTTACAGGTACTGTTTCTAACGAAGACTAAAAAAATGCTTGACATACCGCTAAAGGTGTGTTAAACTACTTGTGCTGTTCTAAAGACAGCAGGTGCAAAATTTGTTTAATGGTCTTGAACCGCCTGCCGAGGAATGTGCTTAATTACTTGATTTATTAGGTAACTTATGCCCTCCTCGTATTGCGCGGGGAGGGCATTTAAATTTGGCAAAATAATGTAACGGAGGTGAATTTATTTGCCAAGCGTAAAAGTTTTAGAAGCTAAAAAGGCTGAAGTTGCTGCTATTTCAGAAAGACTTCAGAATGCATGTGCAGGTGTTATCGTTGACTACAGAGGTATCAACGTTGCTGACGACACAATTCTCCGTAAGGAGCTTCGTGAAGCAGGTGTTGAATACACTGTTACAAAGAACACAATGATCCAGCTCGCTATTAAGGGTACTGAACTCGAGGGCCTTTCAGAGTGTCTTGAAGGTACAACAGCTCTTGCTACATCAACTGACGATTATGTTGCAGCTGCAAGAATTCTCAGCAAGTATGCTTCAACACACGAGAATTTCAACGTTAAGAGTGGTTTCCTTGATGGTGAGGTAATCAGTCTTGAAAAAATCGACAGTCTCGCAAAACTTCCCTCAAGAGATATTTTGCTTGCTACTGTTTGCAACGCATTCAACGCTCCTATTTCTGCATTTGCTCGTGCAGTTCAGGCTATCGTTGACAAGAGTGGCGAAGCCACAGCAGAGGCAGCAGCTGAATAATTGCTGTACAAAAATTATAAAATAAAAATTTATAGCCTATAAAGGCGAAATAATTGGAGGAAAATAAAATGGCATCTGAAAAGATTACTGCTATTATTGAAGAATTAAAAGTACTTACAGTTCTCGAGCTCTCCGAACTCGTTCACGCTGTAGAAGAAGAATTCGGCGTATCTGCTGCAGCTGCAGTTGCAGTAGCAGCTCCCGCTGAAGCAGCAGCTGCTGTAGAAGAGAAAACAGAATTTGACGTTGTACTTGCTGAAGTTGGTGCAAACAAAATTGCTGTTATCAAAATCGTTCGTGAGATCACTGGTCTTGGTCTTGCAGAAGCAAAAGCTAAGGTTGACAGCGCTCCCGCTACAATCAAGGAAGCTGCTTCTAAGGACGACGCTGAAGCTATCAAGGCAAAGCTTGAAGAAGCTGGCGCAAAGGTTGAGCTTAAGTAATTTAAGTTTAATAGCTGTTTACCCAAGTTGTCGTATGACGACTTGGGTTTTCTTTTTTATGTCGTTTTCTTTTGTTTTTTGTTGTTTTTTGTTTTTTTATATGTTAATATAAAATAGAAGATACGTTTGTGGAGGGTTATTATGATTTGTCCTAATTGTGGAAATAACGTAGAGGATGGCATTTATTGCCCCAACTGTGGCGCAACGGTGGAGGAAAAAGCCGAGGCTCAGTCTGAATTTATGGAGGTTACCAAGGCTCCTGAATCAAAAGCCGTGGGCGAAGCAAAAAAGAAAAAGAAGAAGGTGCTTACTCCCGAGGAGCAGGCAGCAAGAAAGAAGCTTATTAAAAAGCTTATCGTTGGTGGTGCTTTTTGGTTATTTGCCATCAATATGATTTCTTTAGCTATTATTATAGGCGTTTTAGCTATTAATAACCCTGCATACACGGTTTTAAGATATCTTGAAGACGGATATTTTTATTCGGCTGAAAACACCTTTGAATATGATATGAATGGCAGAGCAAACAAAAAGCTTATCGAGGGTCTTGATGAAAGACTTGACGAGATATGGGAAAATTACCAGAATAACAACTACACCAGCTACGATGATATTGAAGAAGAGCTTGAAACCATAGAAAATATGGGAATTACCGAGATTTCTGAAAAGCTTGATTCAACAATTGCGCAAGTAGAGGCATTGCACGATTCACGAGAGGCCTTTGAAGACGGTCAGTGGGAAGAGGATTACGACGACTATATGGAAGCAATTACATATTATAGTCAGGTTATTTCCACCGATTCTAACTACGAAGCAGCTCAGGAGCGAATCAAAGCGCTCACACCCCTTTACAGGGAAGAGATTTTTGAAGAGATTGACGAGTATTTAGAATACGGTTACTATACCTCAGCTTTCGAAGTAATTGCAGCAGCCAAAAAGGCTTTGCCCAAGGATGCGGAAATCACTAAGAAGCTAACCGAGTGCGAAAACGTTATTATTGCTAAGGTTGATGAGCATATAAGCAAGCTCCGCTATGACGATGCGATAGAGCTTATTGAGTTTGCGTTGGAGGGATACCCCGAGGACGAGGCGCTTAACACAAAGCTTACAGAGCTTGAATCAGGCAGACCCATTATGCTTAAGAGCTTGGCTGCTACCAAAAACTCAAAATGCTATACAACAGATACATATACCTTTGAGGATGCAAACGGCGTTGAGCACGACGGTAAATTCAGGCTTGACCCCGGTATGGATGAAAAGAAGCTTTCGATTGTAGAGGTTGAGCTTAAGGGTGAATACACAAAATTTTCCGCAAACTTCGCGCCTGAAAAATCAACAAACGAGGAAGAAAACTTCACAATTGAAATCCGTGTTGACGGTAAGGCAGTGAAAACAATCAAGGGCTTTACCAATAAGAGCAAAAATGAAGCAGTTGAAATCGATATAACAGGTGCCCAGACCATTGAAATAAGAGTTAAATCACAGGGCGAAAACAATTTCAACTATATTGCTATGACAGAGGCTTGCGTTTATAAATAATTGAATGGCACGATAGGGCAGAGGAGTCGGAATACTCCTCTGCTTTTTTGTTTGTAAAAAATTTAAAATATATTAATTTTCTTCTTGACAATTGATTGACAATGGTATAAAATATATACTCAACTATAATGGATTATTAGTGTTAGTATGTTTTTTCGCAAGAAGCAAAAGCCCTGAAAATCCATTGAAATTAGCGTTAATTATTTCTTTTTTGACTGTTTTTTCAACGGTAAAAAAGAATTTTAATAAGAACGGAGTGATGTGTTTTATGGCGAACGTAAAACCCGTAAAGCTCGGTAAGAATACCAGAATGAGTTTTGCAGGAATCAATGAGGTTATGCAGATGCCCAACCTTATTGAGGTGCAGAAAAACTCATACAAGTGGTTCCTTGACGTCGGGCTCAGAGAAGTTTTCCGTGATATCGATGAAATTACGGACTACACGGGTAATCTTGTTCTTACGTTTATTGATTATCGTATGGACGAGAAGCCGAAGTACAGTGTTGCTGAATGCAAGGAGAGAGATGCTACCTACTCTGCTCCCTTAAGAGTTTTAGCAAGACTTTACAACAAAGAAACCGGTGAAATCAAAGAGAACGAAGTATTTATGGGCGATTTCCCCATTATGACAGACAGTGGTACTTTCGTTATCAACGGTGCAGAGCGTGTTATTATCTCTCAGCTCGTTCGTTCACCCGGTGTTTACTATGGCTTTACCTATGACAAAAACGGTAAAAAGCTCTTCACCTCAACTGTTATTCCTAACAGAGGTGCTTGGCTCGAGTATGAAACAGACCAGAACGATATTTTCAATGTAAGAATTGATAAGAACAGAAAGCTTCCTATCACTACATTTATCCGTGCTCTCGGTCTTTCTTCAAACAATGACATCCGCGAATTCTTCGGCGATGATGACAGAATTGAAGCTACTCTTGAAAAAGACACAACCAAAAATACTGAGGAGGCTTTACTCGAGGTTTACAGAAAGCTTCGTCCCGGTGAGCCCCCCACACTTGAATCTGCTGAAACACACGTAAATAATCTTTTCTTTGATCCTCACAGATACGATATTTCACGTGTTGGCAGATACAAATATAACAAAAAGCTTGCTCTCGTTGACAGAATCGAGGGTGGCGTTACTGCATACGACGTTTTCAGCCCCTTCACAGGTGAGCTTCTTGCATCAGCTGGCGACAAGATCACTACTGAGCTTGCAGAGGCTATTGACCGTGCAGGTGTTAAGGAAGTTACTCTTGATCTTGAAGGCAAGCTTGTTAAGGTTATTTCCAACAACATGGTTGATCCCCTTGACTTCATCGATGGTGTTACAAGAGATCAGCTTGAGGAAATCGCTATCAACGAAAAGGTTCGCTTCACCGTACTTAAAGAGATTATCGAAGAATACGGCGACGATACCGAAATCCTTCTTGAGCAGATGGCTCTTCGTTGTGACGACCTTATTCCCAAGCACATTATCATTGACGATATCTTTGCGTCAATCAACTACCTTAACTGTCTCGGCAACGAGCTTGGTAACGTTGACGATATCGACCACCCTGGTAACCGTCGTATCCGTTCAGTTGGTGAGCTTCTTCAGAACCAGTTCAGAATCGGCTTTACCAGAATGGAAAGAGTTGTTCGTGAAAGAATGACACTTCAGGCACAGGAGCCCGACAAGGCTACTCCTGCCGCACTTATCAATATCAGACCCGTTATGGCAGCAATCAAGGAATTCTTTGGTTCATCACCTCTTTCACAGTTCATGGACCAGACAAACCCCCTTGCAGAGCTTACCCATAAGCGTCGTCTTTCCGCATTGGGCCCCGGCGGTCTTTCTCGTGACCGTGCAGGCTTCGAGGTTCGAGACGTTCATTACAGCCACTACGGTAGAATGTGCCCCATCGAAACTCCTGAAGGTCCCAACATCGGTCTTATTTCTTACCTTGCTACATTTGCAAGAATTAACAAGTACGGCTTCATTGAAGCACCCTTCCGTAAGATTGACAAGGCTACAGGCAAGGTTCTTGATGAAGTTGAGTATATGACAGCTGACGTAGAGGATAACTACTGCGTAGCACAGGCTAACGAGCCCCTTGACGAAAACAACTTCTTTATGAATGACCGTGTAACAGTACGTTACCGCGACGAATTCCGTGAAGTGCCCCCCAGTCAGGCAGACTATATGGACGTTTCACCCAAGATGGTTGTTTCTGTTGCTACATCAATGATTCCCTTCCTTGAAAACGACGACGCTAACCGTGCTTTGATGGGTTCAAACATGCAGCGTCAGGCTGTTCCGCTTCTTAAAACTGACTCTCCCATCGTTGGTACAGGTATGGAATACAAGGCTGCTGTTGACAGTGGTGTTGTAGTACTTGCAAAGCGCGAGGGTATTGTTCAGAAGGTAAGCGCCAAGAAGGTTGAAATTCTCGCTGAAAACGGTGAAACAGACGTTTATGAGCTTATTAAGTTCATGCGCTCCAACCAGGGTACCTGTATCAACCAGCGTCCCGTTGTTGAGGTTGGCGAGAAGGTTAAGGCCGGCGACGTTATCGCTGACGGTCCCGCAACCTCACAGGGTGAAATTTCACTCGGTAAAAACGCACTCGTTGGCTTTATGACCTGGGAAGGTTATAACTACGAGGACGCGGTTCTTCTTAACGAAAAAATGGTTCGTGATGACGTTTATACCTCAATCCACATCGAGGAGCACGAGGTAGAGGCAAGAGATACAAAGCTCGGACCTGAAGAAATCACAAGAGATATCCCCAACGTTGGTGAGGATGCTCTTGCAAATCTTGATGAAAACGGTATTATCAGAGTCGGTGCAGAGGTTCACTCAGGCGATATCCTTGTTGGTAAGGTTACACCCAAGGGTGAAACAGAGTGCACTCCCGAGGAAAGACTTCTTCGTGCTATCTTCGGCGAAAAGGCTCGTGAAGTCAGAGACTCTTCACTCAGAGTTCCCCACGGTGAATATGGCGTTGTTGTTCAGGTTGAAGTATTTACAAGACAGAACAGCGATGAGCTTAACCCCGGTGTTAACAAGGTAGTTCGTTGTTATATCGCTCAGAAGCGTAAAATCAGCGTCGGCGATAAGATGGCGGGTCGTCACGGTAACAAGGGTGTTGTTTCCCGTATTCTTCCCCAGGAGGATATGCCCTTCCTTCCCGACGGTACTCCTCTTGACATCGTTCTTAACCCCTTGGGCGTTCCCTCACGTATGAACATCGGTCAGGTACTTGAGGTTCACCTTGGTTACGCTGCAAGAGCACTTGGTTACAAGGTTATGACTCCCGTATTTGACGGCGCTCACGAAAGTGATATCCGTGAAATGCTTGCAGAAGCAAACCTTTCAACTGATGGTAAAACATGGCTTACTGACGGTAGAACAGGTAGAAAGTTCGACAACCCCGTTACAGTTGGTATCATGTACTACCTTAAGCTTCATCACCTTGTTGATGATAAGATTCACGCACGTTCAACAGGTCCCTACTCACTCGTTACTCAGCAGCCCTTGGGTGGTAAAGCTCAGTTCGGTGGTCAGCGTTTCGGTGAAATGGAAGTTTGGGCACTTGAAGCATACGGTGCAGCTTATACTCTTCAGGAAATCCTTACAGTTAAGTCTGACGACGTTGTTGGTCGTGTTAAAACCTACGAGTCAATCGTTAAGGGTTATAACATTCCCAAGCCCGGTGTACCTGAGTCATTTAAGGTTCTTATTAAAGAGCTTCAGTCACTTGGTCTTGACGTACGTGTACTTGATAAGGATAATAACGAAATTGACCTCAGACAGAACTTCGACGATGAAGTAATACTTCCCGTTGTTGACAATACAGAGTTTGACGACGCATTCTCCAGCGTTAACGATGCTGAGGATGCAGATGGTTGGACTGTAACAGACGAAGATACAAAGGACGATTACGCTTTCGCTCTTGAAAGCTTCGAAGATTCATACGAAGAGGAAGATTTCTAATTAAAAATCCATCCGAATTTTTACAGGAAGAAGGGTTATTCATATATGGCATACGATTCAGTTAACTTAACTGTTGAAGATAACAACATTGATTTTGAATCGATCAAAATAGGACTCGCTTCTCCGGACCTTGTAAGAGAATGGTCACATGGTGAGGTTAAAAAACCCGAAACCATCAACTACCGTACTCTTAAACCGGAAAAAGAAGGTCTTTTCTGCGAAAAGATTTTCGGACCTACAAAGGACTGGGAATGTCATTGCGGAAAGTATAAAAAGATTCGTTTTAAAGGCAAAGTCTGCGAACGCTGCGGTGTTGAAATCACCAAGGCTAAGGTAAGACGTGAGCGTATGGGTCACATTGAGCTTGCTGCTCCCGTATCACACATCTGGTACTTCAAGGGCACACCCTCAAGAATGGGCCTTATGCTCGATATCTCACACCGCGACCTTGAAAAGGTTCTTTACTTCGCTAAGTACATCGTGGTTGATCCCGGTGATACTCCCCTTGAGAAGAAGCAGATTCTCAACGAAAAAGACTATGAAGAAATGGTTGAAAGATACGACCGTGATTCATTCAGAGCCGCAATGGGTGCTGAGGCTATCCAGGAACTCCTTTCAGAGATCGACGTAGACGCTCTCTGCGAGGAACTCCACAAGGAGCTTGAAACTGCCGCAGGTCAGAAGAAGATTCGTATTCTTAAGAGACTTGAGGTTTGTGAAGCTTTCAAAAACTCCGGCAATCGTCCCGAGTGGATGATTCTTAACGTAATTCCGGTTATTCCCCCCGATATCCGTCCCATGGTTCAGCTTGATGGTGGCAGATTTGCTACATCAGACCTCAACGACCTTTACAGACGTGTTATCAACAGAAATAACCGTCTCCAGAAGCTCCTTGAATTAGGCGCTCCCGGAATCATTGTAAACAACGAAAAGAGAATGCTTCAGGAAGCTGTTGATGCACTTATCGACAACGGCAGACGCGGCAGACCCGTTACAGGTCCTAACAACCGTGCACTGAAATCTCTTTCCGATATGCTTAAGGGTAAGCAGGGTCGTTTCCGTCAGAACCTTCTCGGTAAGCGTGTTGACTACTCAGGCCGTTCGGTTATCGTTGTTGGTCCCGAGCTTAAGCTTTATCAGTGCGGTCTTCCCAAGGAAATGGCACTTGAGCTCTTCAAGCCCTTCGTAATGAAGCGCCTTTGCGAGCTTGGTAAGGCTAATAACATTAAATCAGCAAGAAAAATGGTTGAAAGAGCAAGCACCGAGGTATGGGATGCTCTTGAAGTGGTTATTAAGGACCACCCCGTAATGCTCAACCGTGCTCCTACACTTCACAGACTTGGTATTCAGGCTTTCGAGCCCGTACTTGTTGAAGGTAGAGCAATTAAGCTTCATCCCCTTGTATGTACAGCGTTCAACGCCGACTTCGACGGTGACCAGATGGCTGTTCACGTACCTCTTTCTGCTGAAGCTCAGTCTGAAGCAAGATTCCTTATGCTTGCTGCAAACAACCTTCTTAAACCCTCTGACGGTAAGCCCGTTGTTGTTCCCACACAGGACATGATCCTCGGTTCTTACTACCTTACACTTGTTAAGCCCGATGAAATCGGTCACGGCAAGGTGTTCAAAAACGTTGACGAAGCTATGATGGCATATGAGGAAGGCGACCTTGGTCTTCACGCTCCCATCAAGATTCGTATGACTAAAGAGGTTGACGGTAAAGTATATACAGAGCTTCTTGACTGTACACTCGGTAAGGTTATTTTCAACGCTCCCGTTCCTCAGGACCTTGGATTTGTTGACAGAACTAACCCCGAAAATATGTTCAAGCTTGAAATTAACGAGCTTGTTAACAAGAAGGTTCTTGGTAGAATTATTGAGCGTTGTATCAGAGTACACGGTACAGCTAAGTCTTCAGTAGTTCTTGATAACATCAAGGCTCAGGGTTATAAGTATTCAACACGAAGCGGTATCACCGTTGCTGTTTGTGATGCTACAATCCCCGAAAAGAAGGCTCAGTTCCTTGCAGAAACCGAGGCTCTTATCGATACAATTGAAGAAGATTACCAGATGGGTCTTCTCAGCGATCAGGATCGCTCAAGAAGCAAAATCAAGGCTTGGGAAGTTTGTACAAAGAACGTTTCTGCAGAGCTTCGTAACGCTATGGACCCCTACAACCCCATCTTTATGATGCTTGACTCAGGTGCCCGTGGTTCTGACTCTCAGCTTCGTCAGCTTGCAGGTATGCGTGGTCTTATTGCCAACACTGCAGGTAAAACAATCGAAATCCCCATCAGAGCTAACTACCGTGAAGGTCTTAATATTATCGAATACTTCATTTCATCACGTGGTGCGCGTAAAGGTCTTGCCGATACCGCTCTTCGTACCGCTGACTCAGGTTACCTTACACGTCGTCTTGTTGACGTTTCACAGGAGGTTATTATCCGTGAAGAGGATTGCCATTGCAGCGACGGTCTTGAGGTTTACGATATCACAGACGGTAACGATATTATCGAGCCCTTAAGCGAACGTCTTACAGGCCGTTACCTTCTTGAAAACTTCTGCGACGAAAACGGCGAAATCATCTGTGATACAGACACAATGATTGACGATGTTCTTGCAAAGAAGATTGCAGGCATGGTTAACGCTCGTCCCAACCCCGCAGACAGAAAAATCAAAATCCGCTCACTCCTTACTTGTGAATGCGACCACGGCGTATGTATCAAGTGCTACGGCTCAAACCTTGCTACTGCAGGCCCCGTAACAGTTGGTGAAGCTGTTGGTATCATTGCTGCTCAGTCAATCGGTGAACCCGGTACACAGCTTACCATGAGAACCTTCCACACCGGTGGTGTTGCTTCTCAGGCCGACATTACACAGGGTCTTCCCAGAGTTGAAGAGCTCTTTGAAGGACGTAAGCCCAAAACTCTTGCTATGCTCAGTGAAATCGACGGTAAGGTTTCATTTGAAGATATTAAGAAGAGCAAATACGTTGTTGTTACAGGTGAAGAAGAGGTTAAGAAATATCTTATTCCCTTCGACGCAAGACTTTGCCAGGAAATCCAGGAGGGCGCTCGTATCGTTAAGGGTCAGCATCTTACTGAAGGTGCGGTTAACCCCCACGACGTTCTTGCAGTTCTCGGCGTAGATGCAGTTCACAACTACCTTATCAAGGAAGTTCAGATGACATACCGTATGCAGGGTGTTGATATCAACGACAAGCATATCGAGGTTATCGTTCGTCAGATGATGCGTAAGGTTAAGATTGAAGATTCAGGCTCAACAACTCTTCTTCAGGGTACATCTGTTGAAAAGCGTGAGCTTCACCTTGCAAACGAAGCTGCAAAGGCTCGTTGCGAAGCAGAGGGTATGCCCTTTGTTCCTGCAACAGCATCTCCCGTGCTTCTCGGTATTACTAAGGCTTCACTTGCTACAGATTCATTCCTTTCAGCTGCATCATTCCAGGAAACCACAAAGGTTCTTACAGATGCAGCTATCAAGGGTAAGGTTGACCCGCTTCTCGGTCTTAAAGAGAATGTTATTATCGGTAAGCTCCTTCCCTCA
>JAZONH010000008.1:0-33710 GCA_045654405.1 Acutalibacteraceae bacterium
GGGAAGAAAAGGTATTACAAAAGTAATAGTTTACAGGCTTGACAGAATCAGCAGAAGTATCCTTGACTTTTCAACTATGATGGATACCTTCAGTAAAATGAAAGTTGAGTTTTCTTCAGCAACAGAAAGATTTGATACAAGTACACCTATGGGCAGAGCAATGCTTAATATCTGCATAACCTTTGCTCAGCTTGAGAGAGAAACAACTCAGCAACGTGTCAGAGATACTTATGTGGCGCGTTCGCAAAAAGGCTTTTATATGGGTGGCAAGATACCTGTAGGTTTCAAAAAAGTTGATTTAACCATAGACGGAATAAAGACCGGGATGTATGAACAGATTCCGGAAGAAGTTGAGGCAGTTAAAATGATTTTTGAAATGTATGCAGATGTCAATAACTCTAATTCGGCTATTGCCGAGGCTGTTCGCAATAAGCACAGTGCAGCCGTGAGAGAAAGAATTGTAACCCGAGCAAGAATACAGGATTTTGTTAAGAATCCGATTTATGTAAAAGCTGATATGAATATTTATAACTTCTTCAAGTCGAAAGGTGCGAAGATAATAAATCCGCCTGAGGATTTTATCGGTACAAACGGTTGCTACTTATACACAGGTGATAAGGGAACAAGAAAACAAACTGATTTATCAAATTCGGTGTTGGTTATAGCACCTCATGAAGGTTTCATTGATTCTGAACTGTGGATTGCGTGTCGTGAAAGAGCGTTATCTCAACAACAGATTAAACGCAATCCAAGAGCAAAAAACACATGGCTCGCAGGTCTTATCAAATGTGGTAATTGTGGTTACGCAATCATCAAGAAAACCTACGAAGCAAAGAATGTAAGTTACTTCTTATGCTCAAGAAAAATGAATGACAGATTGTGTAGCGGTGCAGGAAGAACGATTCATGCAGATGATTTTGAGAATGCAATTTACGAAAAAATGAAAGAGAAATTGGCAGACTATAAGGTTATTGAGCATGGCGTTACACCACCAATAGACCCGAGAGTTCAAGAACTGAAATCAAGAGTAACTGAAATAGAAAACGAAATTCTTGAAACAGTCAAAGGTGTTAAAGATGCAAGTCCAACGGTTATGAGATACATAAATGAAAATGTTGAAAGATTAGAAGACGAGAAAAGGCAAACTGAAGCTGAATTTCATAGGTTAAGCGAGAAAAGTTTCGCAATTAAAGAAAAGGTTATATGTGACTTCGAGAGGTTCAATGAACTCTCTTTTGAACAAAAAAGAGCAGTTGCAAATGCCATCATAAAGAAGATTTATGTGTCAAAAGACAAACTCGAAATAATCTGGAACATATAACAAAAGTATCGGGCAGAATGCCGTTTCTGCCCGATATATAAGGGATTATTTTTTCCATTTGAACGCTTTGGGTCGCCGAAGCGCTGGTAGTGGACTATTTCGCGTTCGCGCAGGAACTTGATGGGGTCGCGAACGTCGGGGTCATCCACAAGGCGAAGGATGTTGTCGTAGGTTACGCGAGCCTTTTGCTCTGCAGCCAGATCCTCGTGCAAATCAGCAAGCACGTCGCCCTTGGACTGCATACCGGCGGCACTCCAAGGGAAGCCGCTTGCGGCAGTTGGGTAAACACCAGTTGTATGGTCAACAAAATAGGTGTCAAAGCCACTTTTCTTGATTTCCTCAAGACTGAGGTTTCTGGTCAACTGATAAACGATTGCACCTATCATTTCCAAGTGGGAAAGCTCCTCGGTGCCCACGTCCGTCAGGAGGCCCTTGAGCTCGGGGTAGGGCATTGCGAAGCGCTGTGAAAGGTAGCGCAATGATGCGCCGAGCTCACCGTCGGGGCCGCCATACTGACTTATAATTATCTGTGCAAGCTTGGGGTTGGGGTTTTTGATGTTAACGGGGTATTGCAATTTCTTTTCGTACATAAACATAATCAATCACAACCTCCTTGGTTTTCCCAGGGCCACGGGTCGCAGAGCCAGTCGGCATTGTTTGAATCGGTAACCGTAAGAGGACCGTATTTTTCTTCGTACTCGGTTTTAAGAATCTGTGCTTCCTGATTGTATTTTTTAAATATATCGTTTGCGGATTTGTCGCAGGGATGGGTATCAAGGTAAATATGCAATTCCCAAGCGGCAAACTGCGTCGCCTGAAGACGGCGCAAGAGCTTGTTTCTTTCAGCCATTCATAACACTTCTTCCATAGAAGGGTTTATTAAGCGAGGTGAAAAGTGTGCCCTCGCACAGGGCTTTTTCCACTGAATAGCTTGTTTTGTCAAGTTGAAAGGGCACGTATGCCATAGTCACAGCAGGATTTTCGGGTAATGCAGTTGTAACACAACCGCAGGGGCAATCGGGTGCTGCCACGCGCATAGCCGTATCAACCATATTTAAATAGTTGCATTTGTCCATTATGATTCTCCTTTAAAAGAGTTAAAGCGTAGTTAACGCTCATTACATCATATGGACAAAGGGGCAAAGTGTGAATAACTACTAACGTAGCGTATGTTAACTAAGAAGCAATAATAGTATTGTAAGATTTTAGAAAATGTGATATATTTTACTTGTATTGACTATTATTACGAAAGAAGTGTGTATATGGTAAAAAATTATGATGCAGTTGTTATAGGCGCAGGCAACGGCGGACTTGTTGCTTCGGCACGTCTTGCAAAAGAGGGAAAAAAGACGTTACTTATTGAACGTCATAATTTACCCGGTGGCTTTGCCACAAGCTTTGTAAGAGGGCGCTTTGAATTTGAAGCATCACTTCACGAGCTTTGCGGTATCGGTCCTATTACAGGAAAAGCACTTTTAGGAAAAATTTTTGAGGAAATTGGTGCTGCGGATAAAATTGAATGGGTTACCTTGGATGAGGCGTATAGAGTAATCACGTTGGAGGAAAACAAAAGTGACTATGCAATGCCTTTGGGTAAGGCTCAGTTTATAGCCAAGCTAGAGGAATATGATCCCGGCTGTGCAACCATTGTTACAAGGATTTTTGAGCTTATTGAGAGCGTTGAAAAAACATTGGACTTTGTTGAAGCTATTGATGATTTCAAGCCCGCTATGATAAAGGAAATCTTTTCCGAGCATACGGACTTTTTAAAGGTGGCCAACTATTCGGTTGACGAGGTTTTAGAGTCTATGGGGGCAAGCCAGAAAACACGTGATATACTTAATGCATATTGGTGCTATCTCGGTCAACCTACGGATGAGCTTAATGCCATTCACTATTTTACAATGCTTCACGCATATATTATTGATGGTGCCGTTATTCCCAGGGGCAGAAGCCATCAGATAAGCACAGCATTACTTGAAACGTTTATTGAAAATGGCGGCGAGGCTTGGTTTAACACAAGCGTTACTAAAATAAACGTTAAGGATGGCGTTGTAACCGGCGTTGAGCTTGATGACGGTACTCAGATAAACGCCAAGGCTGTTATCTGCAACGCTTCGCCCTATAACGCATTTACAAAGCTTATGGATGAAAAGGACGTTCCTGAAAAATTCAAAAAGGAAGTAAATGCCAAAACACTTGGTGCAAAAGGCTTTGCAGTATTTTTGGGTCTTAATCGTTCCGCAGACGAATTGGGACTCGATAACCACACTTATTTCATTTATCCCAACAACGATAACAGAATGTGTTACGAGTTGAGCAAGAAAATCGAGACCAATGACGTGCAGGCAACAGTTTGCCTTAACAGGGCATTTGACGATTGTTCACCCGAGGGCACAAGTATTCTTTATATGACCTCTATTTTTGCCGGTGATGAATGGAGCAACGTTTCTGTTGAGGATTACCATAAAACAAAGCTTAGCTTCGCCGAAAAAATGATAGATAATTTTGAAAAAGCAACAGGTATTGCTATTAAGGATTACATTGAAGAAATTGAAATTGCAACTCCTATGACCTATGCTCGTTATACGGATGCTCCCGCAGGAACTATTTACGGATACGAAGCAAGCAAGGATGACGGTATCGTTAAGAGGATTGTCTTTGATTTGCTTGAAAAGGGCATCCCCGGGCTTTACTTTGCGGGTGGCTATACCGTAAGGCATATGGGTTATTCACCCAGCTACACAACCGGCGATAAGGCGGCAAAGGCTGCAATACTCGCTATGGATAAGGAGGCAAAGTAATGAGCAATAAAAAGTTTTCCGTAAACAGCAGATTTAAGGACAGCGTCAATACACTGAAATTTTTGACCGAAAGAATGCGTTTTGTAAACAAGTCTGAAGCAGTTTTACCGACCCGTACAGATGATTTTGGCGTAAACAAGGTTGCTAAAAGTATGCATCCTAAGGAGCAAAGGCTTGTTATCAGCAAAATTGAAGAGCATTCGGATATTGCAAAAAGCTATTATTTTAAAAGTGAAGCTGCCCCCCTTGCGTATTTTAAAGCCGGTCAGTATCTTACCTTCAGATTAGAGATAGGTAATGCCATTGTTACCCGTTCATATTCAATAGCCTCTTCTCCCGCAAGTGCTTTGAACGGTGAATATCAGATTACAGTTAAACGTATTGCAGATGGCTTCGTTTCCGATTATATTCTTGATAACTGGAGCGTAGGCGATAAGGTTATTGCATATGCACCCGAGGGTAATATGACCTATTGCTCCTTAAGAGATGCGAAGAATATAGTCGCAATTGCAGGTGGTAGCGGTATAACTCCCTTCCTTTCACTTGCAAGAGCAATAGCTCAAGGGGATGAGGATTGCTCACTCACCTTGCTCTATGGCTGCAGAACATCTGCCGAAATACTTTTTAAAGAGGAGCTTGACGCCCTTTCCGCTAAAAATGAAAAAATTAATGTAATTTACGTGCTTAGCCACAGTGATGAGGAAGGCTATGAAAAGGGCTTTGTAGGTGCGGATATTATAAAGAAATATGCACCTGAAGGAAATTACAGTGTTTTCGTTTGCGGACCCGGCGGTATGTATAAATTCCTTGAAGCCGAGCTTCCGAAGCTGGAAATCGAAAGAAAGTATATCCGCTTTGAAGTGTTCTCTTCAGGCAAAAAGGCTGAGGAAGAAAACAAAGAGTTTAATATTACTGTTATTAACCGTGGTGAGGAAACAGTAATTAAAGCAAGCAGTAATGAAACTGTGCTTTGTGCATTTGAACGCGCAGGCATAGAGGTCTCCGCAAGATGTCACACAGGTGAATGCGGCTTCTGCAGAAGCAAGCTTATCAGTGGTAAGGTTTATATACCCGAGGGCGAGGACAAGCGTCGTATAGGCGATTTGCAGTTTAATTTCATACATCCTTGCTGTTGCTATCCCGAAAGCGACCTTGTTGTAAGAATTAATTAATTTTAATGGTGGTAAGTTCGAATTTATAACATTTTTAATAAAAAACAAGGCTGATGGTTTCTCGCCCCCATAGGAATCCAACCTTCTCGGCGGTCAATAATCATTAGTCTTGCGAGGCACAGTATATCACAGTGCTAACAAAAGCCAAGTGGTATAACAAGTTAGTGATATATGATACCAGAGTCGGCTTCTTGTTGTGTCGAAAAAAACGGGTGTCTCGGCATCCGTTTTTGTTGTTTTTTCTTGCTAACTTGTGAAATTAATGGTACAATTTGAGTGTTAATATTATTCAAGGAGAGAATTAAAATGAATAAGCTTACAGATTCATTCGTGCTTTCAAACGGTGTTCAGGTGCCCTGCGTTGGTTATGGTACTTACCTTACACCTGATGGTGAGGTTGCTAAGAATTCGGTTATGGAAGCGTTGAAGGTTGGCTATCGCCATATAGATACCGCATTTGCTTACGGCAATGAGAGTGCAGTGGGCGAGGGTATCAGAGCCTCGGGTGTTAACAGAGAGGATATATTTGTTACCACAAAGCACTGGGTTACCATGCGCGGTCACGAAAAGGCAACCGAGGCAATTGATATTTCGCTTAAAAATCTTGGTCTTGATTATCTTGACCTTTACCTTATACACTGGCCCTGCGTTGAAAAGGTGTCACCCGATTGGGCGGATATAAACGCATCAACCTGGCGTGCCTTTGAGGATGCATACAAGGCGGGTAAAATCCGTGCAATCGGTGTTTCCAACTTCCAGAAGAAGCACTACGATGCATTGGCAGAGCGCTGCGAAATTAAGCCCATGGTGAATCAGATTGAGTTTCATCCCGGCTACACCCAGCCCGAAACCGTTTCATATTCCAAGGATGCGGGTATGCTCGTTCAGGCGTTCAGCCCTCTCGGTTGTGGCAAGGTGCTTGGTGACGGGGATCTTGCAAAAATTGCGCAGAAATACGGCAAAACCGTTGCTCAGGTGTGTCTCAGATTCGTTTTACAGTCCGGTCTTAACGTGCTTACAAAGTCCGTAACACCCGAAAGAATAATCGAAAATGCGCAGATTTTTGATTTTGAGCTTTCTGCAGAGGATATGGCGGCTATTGCCGCAATGCCCGAGCTCGGCTTCACGGGCTGGCTCCCCGAAAATGCCCCCGCAGACGCATTGGTATAATTAATAACCCCAATATATGCAACCCGAAATCTATCGGGTTGCATTTGTTTTGCTTTAGTAGTAAAATTGAAAGCAGAATATGAAATATTAACCTCGGAGATGGTGGCATGAAGAAGAAATTTGTGGCGATTATTATAGCGGTTGTTCTTGTTGTGGGCGGTGTGGCTACTGCGGTTGTGGTTGCTGGCGGGGATGAGCCTGTTGAGTTTACACCTGTTGAGGGCAGGGGATACACCGACGGCGAGCTTACGGTGGAGCCCGATGCCCATAGCTTTGTTAAAATGGTGGCACTTGATACGGGTAACGATGTTTACACACCCGCTAAAAATCAAAGCTACGTTTACCGCTACGGTCCTACGTTAATAAGAAATGCAGATGGAAGCATTGATGCATTTTTCTCATCACCTGGTATTTTTGATGAATGGGATTATATTTTTTACAGGCATTCACCCGACGCCGGTAAAAGCTGGACAACTGAAAAATCCGTCCTGGCACCCACGCCCGACTCTGCGGACTTTTACTCCTGCTGTGACCCCGGTGTTGTAAGATTCGGCGGCTACTATTATATTGCCTACACCTCAACCGTTGTTGAGGGCGGTGTTGATAACGACGTTTTTGTTGCACGAAGCAAAAGTCTCGATGGCCCATACGAAAAATGGAACGGCAATGGTTGGGGCGGTATGCCTATGCCTGTAATTGAATATACGGGGAATCCCGCTTCATATGGTGCAGGTGAGCCCTCAATGGTTGTTGTGGGGGATACACTTTATTTCTATTACACCTGGCGCGAGGATGAAATGAATCACACAAGGCTTTCACTTGCAGATGCCAGAGACGAAAACTGGCCGAAGACACTTGAATATAAAGGTGTTGCAATAGACCATATTCAAGGTGATACCGACTCTGCTGACGTGAAATTTATCGAGGATTACGGTAAATTTATAGCAGTTTCAACCGCTTCAAGATTCACAACCGATAGCTATATTAAAGTGTATATGTCAAACGATGGTGTTAAATTTGAAGAATCTTATTTCCTTAAAACCAACACTATACATAACCTTCATAACTGCGGTATCACTTCAAGAGAAAACGGTCATATCCGTTTGAGTGATAATATTTATCTTTCCTATGCTTACGGTGAAGAATTCGGCACTTGGGCAACAAGAATCCAGGAGGTTGAGCTTTCGCTTATTGATGAAGCGGATTTCAGTGACCTTCAGAATGATAACGTTAAGGAGAATTTCAAGCCCGTTTCAAAATCAAACTACACCGCAACCGCAGGTATTACCACCGACCCACATATTTATGAGAAAAATCTCACGGACGGCGGGTTCAGGGTTGAGGTTTATAAATACGACGGTAACAAGGATGATAAGCAGGTTAAAAAGGGCATAACCCTTACGGATTTTGATGAAAGCATCATAAGCGTTGAGGGTGATAAAATAATCCCTCTTGCCAAGGGTGAAACCTACGTTACCGCCCATTGGCAGGATTTCAGCGTTACGTTTTTAGTTAAAATAAAGTAAAACCTATAACAGGAGTCGATATTATGAGCTTTGATTTTAATAGTGCAGTTGAGCTTTATAAGGAAAATCCCACAAAAGAGGGCTTGAACGAGGCTTCTGCAAGGCTTCTTGACCAAATGACCCTTAATGAAAAAATACGCATGATGCAGTGCCGACGCTAAACCCATCGGCAAATTGAATTATTAAAATAAAGGCTCTCACTTACCATAGAGTAGGTGAGAGCCTTTTGTATTATTTTTATTCATCAAATGCCCATTTTTGTTGCATTATCATAGCGGGGTCGCAGTCAAGGTCACTTTTACGTGTATAGAAGGCGGTTATAAGCTCACCGTTATCAAGCTCGATTGTTGAGGGGTAGCCTAAATCATCGGTGTCGTAAGCGTGATGTATAATGCTTTCGTCGCTCCAGGTTTCGCCGTTATCGGTGCTGAAGACCGCCCATATTCCGTAGGGTCTTTTTCTGTGTGAAAAGGTTGTAATCAGCTTACCCGATGAGTGCCTGAAAATGTGGGCAGGTGCGCCGCTGTCATCACGGATAATCTGACGGGGCTTGCTCCATGTAACGCCGTTATCAAGGGACTCGGTCTGATAAAGGGTGAAAAGGGTTTCGGCGGCATTTTCTACGCGTAAATGGCAGATGATTTTTCCGTCGGGTAGCTGTATTGCATGGGGCTCGTAGCAATAAAGGTCGTTGAATTCCTCGTAATTATATATACCCAAATCACCACGAAGGGTCATTTCGCCGGTGTCGGTGTTAAGGGTGTAGGCGTATATGTGGTTGTGTATTCCAAGCTGTCTGCCCACCCACAAAACGGTGCCGTCATTAAGCACCGTGGGGCCGTGGGGTGATGAGATAGGGGATTTGAAAATAGGTCCGAAGCTTTCACCGTAATCGTGGCTTATACGGTAGTTGATGCCAAGGTCCCTTGCCTCATCCTCAGGTGAAACTGAATTTATATAGTCAAAGCATTCCTGAGTCTGTGGCATATTTTCCCTTTGGAATTCGATTGTGTTATTGAACGAGGTGGCAATAAGTCCGCTTTCACCAAAGGGACAAAGACCCACGTCACGGTCGTCAAGGACGGTATCAAAAACCGCCACGGGCTTGCCGTAGGTTTCGCCGTTATCGTCACTGAATGCAAGCACACCCTTACCGAAGGGGCAGATGTGCTCAACACGGTAGCCAGATGCCCCCACACAGATTTTGCCATTCTGAAGCCGTGCTATTGTAGGCCATGCAAAATAAGCATGGTGACTCTCGGTATTTGTCATAACAATTTTTTGCTTATCGATTAACTTAATATTCAAGGTAATCCCACCTCTAAAAAACTATGGGTTTATTTTATAAAATTATGGCGTCTGTGTCAATGGCACCCGCAAACAAAAGGTTGCTTTTCTCTTTGGTTGAGTGGTATAATCATACTAACGATAACTATCCTCAAGCGGGCGCTGATTTATCTGTGAAAAAATTAAGGAATTACTTCCTGATTTCGAAAACATATCATTTGATAAAATCGGCAGAGTGAATTAACGGTAGGGTGTTTAAAATGATTGAAAAACACGAATTATATACGGACGTGCTTGTTCTCGGTAGCGGACCCTCGGGCTTTGCGGCGGCATATACTGCGGCGAAGAATGGCGCAAGCGTTGTTCTTGTTGAGCAAAGCGGTGACGTCGGGGGTATATCTACCTCGGGGCTTATGAGCCATTGGACGGGTAGCTGTGCAAGCCCCTTGTATTACGAAATTCTTAAACGAAGCTCGGAAATTAACGAGGGGGATTTTAAAAATAAAATAACTAATTTAATCGACCCCGAGAGGCTTAAAACCCTTTACCTTGAAATGCTTTGTGAGGTAGGGTGCAAGGTGTTGCTTTACACCTGCGCTGAGGATGCAATATGCGACGGTGATAAGGTTTTGGGCGCAAGAGTTATAAATAAATCGGGCAAAACGGATATATACGCAAAAATAACCATTGATGCTACGGGTGACGGCGATATAGCTGCAAGAGCAGGAGCTGAGTACGTTCTCGGCAGAGAGAGTGATAATAAAATGCAGCCCGCAACCCTTATGTTCAAAATTGGCGGTGTTGATTATGACCGTGCGGTATTTCTCGGCTCCTTTGAATCTACATACGATACA
Source organism: Acutalibacteraceae bacterium (assembly GCA_045654405.1). GTDB lineage: Bacteria > Bacillota > Clostridia > Oscillospirales > Acutalibacteraceae > DTU089. The sequence continues at coordinate 10,135 of JAZONH010000008.1, forward strand.
CCAAAGGGCGAGCTTCAGGCACTTGCCAGGGAGCATATACCGTACCCTGCAGGGCATATTCTCACCTACGAGTCAACTCTACCGGGTGTTGTAACCTGTAATATGACCAATGCTATTGATATTGACGGCACTAACGCCGATGATTTAACTAAGGCAACTCTTACCTGCCGCAGACAGATGGAGTATATTGTTAAATATCTGCGTGAGTTTGTACCAGGTTATGAGAATTGCTATATTATAAGCTCCGCATCCCTTATGGGTATTCGTGAAACGCGTCACTTTAAAGGAAAATACATTATCAATGAGCAGGATATTCTTGAAGCAAGGGTATTTGACGACTACGTTGTAAAGGATGCATATTTTAATTTTGACGTTCACAATATTACGGGTGCAGGTCTTGATGAAACAGGGGTGCAGAGGCACTTCAAGCAGGATAAGGGCTACACAATCCCATACCGTTGCCTTATTCCTGAGATTAAGGAGAATCTGCTGCTATGTGGAAGGAATATTTCGGGCACCCATATGGCACACTCTAATTTCAGGGTTATGCCAATTTGTGTTGGAATAGGTGAGGCGGCAGGCACTGCGGCGTATATTGCTGCTTCAAAGAGATGTGGTCTTACTGATGTTGACCCTGTGGAAATCAGAGAGAAAATAGGCATATAGCCTTGATAGTACAGGAGGTTAGTATGAATTTTAATATAAACGATTTCAGTAAAAGCGTAATTTGCGAGGGTGGTGTTTCCGATACGGTTGTTGAAACGGTAGTTGATGGTAACAGGTTGGATTTATACCTTACCGCTACTATGGATAAGCCTAAGTTTATTGAACTTGAGTGGAGCTTCAAGAGCGACGAGGATTTATACGTTCTGGGTGACGTGTGGGAGAGAAGCTACGGCGACCTTGAATTTAAAAGGCTTAAGGAAAATAACAGACGTATGCCCTGGTATTTTATTGCAACGGATAAGCAGAGTGCCTTTTGCTTCGGTGTTAAAACGGGTACGAATTCCTTTGTAAGCTTTACTTACACTACCGACGGCATCAAGGCACTTGTGGACTGTCGTAACGGTGACTCTGGCGTTGAGCTTAATGGCAGAAAAATTCACCTTGCAACCTTTGTTTATGAAAAATACGATTCACCGGATGTGTACGAAAATCTTTGCGATTACTGCAAAGCTCTTTGTGATAACCCCATTCTTACCAAGGAGCGTGTGTATGGCGGTAACAACTGGTACTATGCCTACGGTAAAAGCAGCTTTGACGAAATAGTGATCGATGCCAGGGTGCAGGTGGAGCTTGCCGAGGGTCTTTGCAATCGCCCCTTTGAGGTTGTTGACGATTGCTGGCAGGTTAACTCCTGCGAGGGTCCGTGGATTCCTAATGAAAAATTCGGCGATATGAAAAAGCTTGCAGATGAAATTAAAAGGGTGGGTGCAAGACCGGGTATATGGGTACGCCTTTTACATAACAGAGATACTGCCCTTACAGAGGAAATGCGTATATTCTTCAACGGTAAGCACAAGTATCTTGACCCCACACACCCTGCAGTTAAGGAATATATTAAAAATGATATTGAACGAATCAAGGGTTGGGGCTACGAGCTTCTTAAGCACGATTTTACAACCTTTGACCTGTTCGGTGGTTGGGGAAGTCAGATTAACCCCGTGGTTGATAGCCAAGGTAGCTGGCACTTTTACGACAGAACAAAAACCAACGCCGAAGTTGTTCTCGACCTTTACCGCCTTATTAAGGAGACGGCAGGGGATATGTACATAATCGGCTGCAACACCGTTTCGCACCTTTGTGCAGGGCTTGTGGAAATTAACCGTACCGGTAACGATACAAGCGGCAGGGAATGGGACGCAACAAGGAAAAACGGCGTTAACACTCTTGCATTCCGTCTTGCTCAGAACGAGGCGTTTTATATGTGTGACGCGGACTGCGTAGGCATTCTTCAGGGAATAATCCCGTGGGAGAAAAATAAGCAGTGGCTTCACGTTCTTTCGTACAGTAACACTCCGCTTTTTGTTTCCTGCACCGATAACCTAACGGACGAGCAGAAAAAGGATCTTTCTGAGGCATATAGGGTTTACCAGAGTGAGCACTCAATAAAGCCCCTTGATATTTACGAAAATCCCGTACCCGCTCAGTGGGAAATCGACGGCGAAATAATCGAATATAATTGGGATTAAATAAAAGAAAACGTCTCGCACTCCTGAGAGTGTGAGACGTTTTTGTGTTATTAGCCGATTTCAATTTTAAAGCAGATGGGCAAGTCGTTTTGAAACTTGCTCGTAAGGCTTATTTTAAGTGCATCCTCGTCGCGGGTGAAATTTATTTTTTCATCACTGCCCAAAAGAGTGATGCTTTCAACAAGATAATCGTGGGGATTGTGTTTTCTTAGTGTTTTGATTTCGATTTCTTTTGAGGGGCGCATCTGGAATGCGTAAAGATAGCCGTCCTTATAGGTGAACCTGAAATCATTGCTTGTAAATGCCTTTTCGTCACCATCTTTGAAGAAGCCCTCCTCGGCGTTGACCTCGCCCTCGCCGAATACCTTCCAATAGGTGGTGCCGTAAATTGCCTCGCCGTTTGCTTCAAGCCACTGACCCATATCAAGTAAAACTGCCGTTTCCTCGTCGGTTATGGTGCCGTCCGCTTTGGGCCCTATGTTTATAAGTAGGTTGCCGTTTTTGGAAACAATGTCAACAAGGTCGCATATAACCTGGCGTGAGCTTTTGTATTCGTTATCTGCACGATAGCCCCAGGAGCATTTGCCGATAGCGGTGTCCGTCTGCCAATAAATGGGGGAGATGCCCGTCAGTGCACCGCGCTCAACGTCAAAGGTTGCAACGTTGGGCGGGAATGCCTCGTGCTTGTAGTTAATGGTAACCTCCTTTCCCCATTCCTCGGCACGGTTGTAGTAATATGCCGCAAGCTTTTTAAGGTAGGGCTTAAAGGTGTGATTGTGAATCCACCAATCAAAATATAAAACCGCGGGCTTGTAGCTGTCAATAATTTCGCAGGTGCGCACGAGCCAATCCTCGAGCCATTCCTTGCTTGCACCCTTGGAGTAGGTGTCGGCGGTTGTTATGTGTATAACGTCGGGGTCGAATTCCTCGCAGTAAACCGCAGGACCATAAAAGTCCGCGTAAGCCTCGTCGTTAACGTCACTGTCGCAAAGCCTGCCCGGATTCATAAAGAAATAGTGCTCTGCTCTGTGGGTGGAGACACAGAAGGTGAGTCCCTGTTTTTCGCACTCTGCCTTCAATTCACCTACAACGTCACGCCCGGGGCCCATATCAACAGCATTCCAACGGTTGAATTGGGTTTCGTACATTGCAAAGCCGTCGTGGTGCTCGGCAACGGGCATAACGTATTTCATACCCGCTTTTTTGAAAAGCTCAACCCATTTTTTTGCATCGAATTTTTCTGCCTTGAACATAGGTATAAAATCCTTATAGCCGAAATCCTTTTGCTCGCCGTAGGTTTTGCGGTGATGCTCGAATTCCCTTACGGTTTTATCATACATTCCACGGGAGTACCACTCGTTACCGAACGCGGGCACGGAGTAAACACCCCAATGAATAAACACACCAAGCTTGTCGTGCATATACCATTCGGGCACCTTGTGCCTTGCAAGGGATGACCAATCGGGCTTGTATCTGCCACCCTCGTTTACTTCATCAATAAGCTTTAAATATTCGTTGACTGTCATATTTTTACCTCCGCTGGGTTATAACCACATTGTGCCACAACCAGTTTTAAATTGCAATGTACAGAGTTACAAAATAATAGGCAAATTTTTAGCTTTTTTGACTTGATTAAGCGCAAATTAAATTCTATAATATCAATTGGTGATATTATGAATACTTTTTTTAACGAAATAACCTCAAAGCCCGTTAATACTGTTGACGGCAAGGTTGTTTATAAAATTCCCGCAGGCGCAATGTGCGGTAACGGCGACCTGGGCGTTGTTTTTGATAATGACGATAAGGACCTAGTTATACATCTGTCTAAGTGCGATTTCTGGAAGTTTGTACCGGGCGCACATAAGGATGGCGGTATAAAGACCGTGGGCGACTTGCGTATAAGTAACGTTGACCTAGAGCACTATAATATTAAGCAATATTTTGACAAGGGACTTCTTCAGTGTGAATTCGGTGACACTGAAGTAGAATTTTTTGTTGCTCCCGAAAATGTGGTTTGCTTTGAAATCAGAGTGCCCGAGGCTAATGCCATGCATGGGGTTTCTGTTGAGCTTCCCGATACCTGCGGCTCAGTTAGTACTGTGCAGGAATTCGACGGCGTAAAGTGTGCCTGCCGTAAATTCTGTGGTGCCGAGGTTACAAGAGAAACTGCGGTTGCGGTGTGCCTTAAGGAAATATCACGTGATATTGCCGATGGCGTTGTAAGCACACGCTATTGCCTTTCGGTGGTTACTGATTTTGATGATGCCGATTACGTTAAAAGGGCAGTTGATATGGTTAATGCCTGCGATTACCATGATACAAAGGATAGGACTGCAAATAAATGGCAGAACTTCTTTTCTGCTTCGTCGGTAAAGCTTCAGGATGAAGAGATTGAGGCCTTTTATAACTCAAGCCTTTACCACCTTGCAGGCTGTATGGGCAACCCTCAGTTCCCTCCCGGCTTGTTCGGCAACTTTGTAACTGATGACTTCTTCCCTTGGGCAGGGGATTATCATATGAACTACAACTACGAGGCACCCTATTACTGCATTTTTTCTGCAAATCATCCAGAACTTTTTGAGGGATATATGGCCCCCATTAACGATATGAAGGTTGAAGCTGCAAAAATGGCAAAGCTTTTTGGGTGCAGCGGATACGCCTTCCCCGTAAGCTTCGGTCCCAAGGCATTGGACGTTTACTCAATGCCCGAATGCAAGGAGCACGGCATATTGTTCCTCGGTCAGAAGAGCCATGCAGCTTACGCTTGCCTTATCCCCATTATGCATTGGTTTGCAACCTACGATAAGACCTATGCCAAGGATAATTATTACGATTTTATCCTTAATACTGCCAAATTCTGGGAGGATTACCTTGTTAAGAAAAAAGGCAGATATATAATAAAAGGGGATGCCGCCCACGAGATACCCTATTACCGTGGCGATAAATTCAGATACATAACCCATTGGGGACAGGTTAACACGGTGAATGCCATTAATTCCCTCGGTCTTGTAAAGCTCTTGTTCAAGGGCGTTTATGATATGGCTAAGGAGCTCGGACTCAATGAAGAGAAATACCCCTTGTGGGAGGATATTAATAATAACTTAAGCGATTTTCCCACATTTAGAATGAAGGGCAAAAAGTGCTTCAGATATTCTGCTTTCGGTATTCGTTGGCGTGATGAAAATACCGTGGGCCTTCAGCATATTTACCCTGCATCACAAATCGGCTTTGAATCAGGCGAAAAGCTTCTTGAAATTGCAAGAAATTCATATTTCATCAACGACAGAAGGCTTGATGACAACGGCTCCAACTCCTATTTACCCGCCGGTGCAAGAATCGGCGTTGACCCCCAATTCATTATTGATGGTATTCATCAGAATATTAAGGAGTTTGCTTTACCCAACAGGCTTTTCCGTCATCACGGCGGTGGTATCGAGCACCTTACAACAGTGCCCGCAACCATTAATGAGATGCTTATGCAAAGCTATGAGGGTATTATAAGGCTCTTCCCGTGTTGGGATAAAAAGAGCGATGCATCCTTTGAAAATCTTCGTGCAGACGGTGCATTCCTTGTAAGTGCCGAGCTTAAGGGCGAAAGAGTTTGCTCACTTTCAATCAAAAGCCTTATGGGCAGAAAGTGCGTTGTGCAGTGCGATGGTATTAAATCCGTTATAAATAAGGCAGACGGTAAAAAAGTAGCCTATGAATTAAAGGGCAAGACCGTCACCTTTGAAACTAAAAAAGACGCAGAATATATTTTGATATAATAAAAAAGTCCGTTGTTGGGAGACACTTCGTAAAGAAGTTTCTCCCATCTTCCTTTTTATATAAAAAATGACACTTTCGGTTTGAAAGTGTCATAGTGGGTTACACACATTGAAATTATACCTAACTCAAAGATAAAAACAATTAGTGTTATTGTGAGACAGGTCTCACAGTGATATTTTGCCTTTCGGCAAAGTGATATTATATTCGCCTTTATAACTCGCAAAGCGAATATAATTTGGGCAAAGCCCAAATATAACTGCGAAGCAATATAACTCGCCGATAGGCGAATATAACTGAGGCGCACTTTTTTACGAAGTGCGCCTCTTGAACGGACTTTTTGTTTATTCTTCGGGAGTCTGATATGTTACGTCCTCATACTGCATTGTTACTTCCTCGCGCTCAAAGCCCTGAAGGTCGTAACGGTCTGAGTAGTAGTTGTACTTGTCAATGGTAAAGGTGGTGTCGGGCTTGCAGGTAATCATTGTGCAGCCACGCTGTGAGCCTAATTTGTCAATTCCAGAATATGCAAAGTAGTCAATACTATAGCCGTAGCTGAAGGTTACACCCTTGTATTCAAATGTGGTGTTGTTAACGTGGTCATGACCGTTGAATATGCCCTTTGTTGACTGAAGCTCAAGCATTTTTTCAAAAAGCTCATCCTCACCAAGACCACTGTAAATACGTCGTCCGCCTTCAGCGATTATACCCTCAACATACTTGAAGTTTTCGGTATCCTTGAAGCCGTTGTCTGTAAATTCATACCAGGCATCCGCCATTTCTGCTAAAGGAATATGGAAAAATGCAAGGGTTTTAACTGTGCTGTACTGCTCGTATAAGCCACCGTTTTCATCACCCTGAAGGGCTTTTATAACCGCTGCATTTTCTGCGTTCATTCGTTTGATTTCCTTTTCATACCATTCAACCTGGTTGGGGTGAATGTTGTCATACGTACCCTTGATGCTTTCAATAATGCTGTCATTAACGTATGCCTGAGAGTCAATCATTACCATTGCCTGGGTTATGATTCCCTTAGTGTTTTTAACCTCAATTACGTGGTTGCCGTAGCCGTCCACGTCCTCGGGTCCTGCGCTGAATAAGCAGTATTTATATTCCTCGTCTGAGTAAAACTCTGCAACCGCTTCGCGGTCAAAATACGAGTAGGATTCTGCATCGTGGTTGCCGAAGGTAACCGTCCAGTAAACACCAAGGCTTTCCATAAGGTTTGCAAAAGCCATTGCGCCGGTGTGGTTGTTGAAGGTACCTGCAGAGTAGGGTACGGGGAATGCGATATCTCCAGTTGCTACTACAAGGTCGGGCTTCTCCTTGGTTATCATTGTTGCTACAGCATTGATTGCCTTTTCGTCAACACCCTTTGAAAGAAATCCGCCGCCGATATGTATATCGGTAAGGTGCATCACCTTGAAGTCGCCGTCGGTTGTGAAATACCAATAGCCGTTTTCGTCCCGTTGGGGTGTAAGCTGACTGTTGGTTGTTATCTTTTCGTATGAGTTGCCCTTTTTGAGAAGATTCTGTGTCATTAAAAGGTTAGCACCGGTAATTGCAAGGGCAATAACAATTATTACAGATATAACCGTAAGTATGATTTTTTTCGCTTTTTTACTTTTTTTAGTTGCCAAGGTGTAACACTCCTTCGTACTGTTATGGTTTTAAAATATCATAAATTCCGTCGGTTTTCAAGGAAATTTGATAATGGTGTTATGGGTTTATATTCACCATATAAAGGGTATCAGTCTGTATCTGACCTTATTTGTGTATTCACTGTAGCCCTTAAGCTCCTCAGTAAGCAGCTTTTCTTCATCCTTGGCTCGCTTTGCAATAAGTATGGGGTAGGGTAAAAATACAAGCAGTGAAAAAGCTGAGCCTAAAATCAACGGTATTGACAGGAAAAGTATTATTGTTGCGGTGTACATGGGGTGACGCACAATTGCATAAAGCCCCGTGTCAATTACCTTCTGATTTTCCTGCACCTCAATAGTGCGGGAAAGGTAGGCGTTTTCACGCATAACCTCTGCATAAAGTCCGTAGGCAATAAGTAGAAGGACTGCCCCCATAATAACCACGGGTAAGGGAAGGGGGAACCAACCGAAGCGGTAATCAAGACCCGCAATAACGAAGCCAGCTATAAACATAAGTCCGCTTAATTTTACTATAATGCTCTGCTCGCCTCGTTTTTCCTTGGCGTTAAGACGCTTTTTTAAAAGCTCGGGGCTTTTAATCATCATTACTATACCTGCCGAAAGAATGGGCATAAATAAAACACCCATCAATAGCCAACCGTTGAAAAACTTGATTGTTCCTGCAGGTAAAAATATAAGTGCTCCTACAAGAATAACTCCCAACAGAAATTTTAAAATTGCTTGAAAAAACAGCCTTGCATTCATTTTCGGCACCGCCTTGTTTGATTTGACTTCAGTATAACACTTTAATTGCATTAAAACAAGAAAAATCCCTGCTCAAATGAACAGGGATAAAGCTTAGTTTTTACTTATTACCTTTTTCTGCCATGATTTTTTACCGCATTTGGGGCATTTCATATATCTTGTTCTGCCCATATGGGGGGCTAAATTCACTGCCTTGTAGGTGGGTACGTATTTATGCTTGCATTCCTTGCACTCGTAGTATCCCGCAACCTGCTCAATTTTAATAGCAAAGGCGAAGCCAACCACTGCGGGAATAAAGCCCGAGAAGGTTAATATCAGTCGTTGCCAATCCTCCATAGATAAATATGCGGCAATTATTATGGGGACAAACAAAATGATAATTGATAATATGCCTATAACCCACTCAAGGGATAATAGTCTTTTATCGGTTTCTTCCTTTTGCTTTACTAATTCAACCAAGGTTTTTTCCAGCTCCTTGTTGTAGTTATCCATTGTAACAACCTCCCCTGATAACAAGTCGTTGACGGTGATTCCGAGTAAAGAACACAAATCAAGCATTATGGCTGAATCGGGCAGAGATTTACCCCTTTCCCATTTGGAAACGGCTCTGTCGGTAATGCTTAACTTTTCTGCCAATTGCATCTGGGTTAAGCCTTTTTCTTTTCTTTTTTCGGCTATGAAGCTACCGATTTTAAGCTGGTCCGTAAAATCACGCCCTTTCTCTTTTGCTGATATAATTGTACTCGGAATTTCTTGAAAAATCTACAAACCATTGGTTGAATAGGGGAGAATCAACCGCAATTTGTTCTTATAATGTTTTTTTCAACGCCACGTGGGGTTTATTTTCTTCAAGGTAGGGCTCGCCGTAAAGTGTGTAGCCAAGCTTCTTAACGTAAAAATCAACAACCTGCACCTGACCCGAAATGAAAACCTCGTTGCCGCCCATTTCCTTTATTACCTTTTCTGCCTCGGTTACAATTAAAAGACCCAGACCCTTGCCGCGGTGGGGCTTGAGAACTGCGATTCTGCCAACGTGGTGGCAGTTAACCTCCTCATCCCAATAAAGACGGCAGGTTGCAATTGCTTCACCGTTTTCGTAAATAACGATGTGTTTTGCAATATTGTCGTTTTCGTCATACTCTTTTTCAAAGCCTTGCTCATCAAGAAAAACGGTTTCACGTATAAATCTTGATTCGTCGGGTATTTTGTCAAAAATCTTTATTTCCGTAACAATCACCTTGCCTTATTTATTATAAGCCTAATCATATCAGAAAATAATAAGCCTGGCAACAAAAAGATATTTAAAAAATTCGTTGAAGTGATTACGGTATTATGATATTATTTTAATATAATATCCCCGAATGGAGAATGATTATGGATTATATTAAATACGTTAACGTAAAGCAGGGTACAAAATCAGTGCACCGTTTTTCACAGGGTAATACGTTACCCCTGGTGCAGCGCCCCTTTGGCTTTTCAAGCTTTTCACCCCAGACCAATGCTTCCGAGCGAGGCTCCTGGTATTTCCACCCCGATGACCGTTCATTCGAGGGTGTGCGCCTTACCCATCAGCCCAGTCCCTGGATTGGTGACCACAGTGCAATCGTTATGATGCCCCAGATCGAAAAGCCTCACTTTGACCCCGAGGGACGTTGGTCGGGCTTTGACCCTGAAAAGGCTGTTATTGAGCCCCATTACCTTAACTATTACCTTAAACGTAGCTTTTCAACCTTCGAGCTTACTCCCACAGAGTACGGTGCTAAGGTGCGCCTTGAATTCAACAAGGATTTTAAGAGCTATCTTTCAATTTTACCTGTCGGGGGCAATTGCTCATACGAGTATGACGAAAAGACCAATCGCCTTTATTGTATGACTGATTTTAATCAGCGTAAGCCCTATGAGAAGGGTATTATCAAGGGCTATTTTGTTTTCCAGTTTGACGGCGATACCATTGACGTTGAAAATACCCTTGTTGAAAATCACGCCGAAAGAGACGTTAAAAATGGCATTTCCATTGAGGGTAAGGATACTGCAATCCACCTTAGCCTAAAAAAGAAAAAGGTTGAATTTACCCTTGCAACCTCATTTATTAGCTGTGAGCAGGCGTTACGCAACCTTAATTATGATGAAAAGGGTCTTGGCTTTGACGAGCTTTGCAAGGAAAATGCTAAAATCTGGAACGAGTACCTTAGCAGAATTGAAGTGGACGCAGACGAGGATGTTATGCGTGCATTCTATAGCTGTATGTACAGAACCTTCCTTTATCCTCATAAGGCATACGAGCCAGACGAAAACGGCAACCCCATTCACTATGCGCCCTGTGTTGATAAGGTGTTAAAGGGCGTGCGCTATACCGACAACGGCTTCTGGGATACATACAGAACAATTTATCCCTTCTACTCAATTGTTGCTAAAAAGGAATTGCCCGAAATTATCGAGGGCTTCGTGCAGGATTACGTTGACGGTGCATGGCTTCCCTGCTGGACGGCGGGCGACGCTAAAAACTGTATGCCCAGCACCGCAATTGACGCGGTTATTTCGGACGTTGCAATGAAGGGACTTATCTCAAAGGATTTAATGGAAACTGCATTCCGCGGAATGGAGCTTCACGCAAACAAGAATGCCGAGCTTGCGGCATACGGTCGTGACGGATGCGAGGAATACATTAAGCTTGGCTACGTGCCCTGCGACAAATACAACGAAACCGTTAACCTTACCCTCGACGCGGCATATTTTGATTATTGCCTTGCAAACGTTGCGGGGCTTCTGGGCTACGAGGATAAAAAGGCAAATTACCTTAAGCGCTCAAAGAATTATAAAAATATTTTTGACCCCGAAACAGGCTTTATGAGAGCAAAGGATAGCAAGGGGAATTTCAGATCTGATTTTGACCCCACCTCATGGGGCGGAGATTACACCGAGGCTGCCGCATGGCAGACAAGCTTCGCAGTGCAGCATGACCTTGAGGGCTACGCAGAGCTTCTTGGGGGTAAGGATAAGCTTATTGAAAAGCTTGACGAATTCTTTGATGCACCCGTTGAATACCGCGTAGGGGGCTACGGCTTTGAAATTCACGAAATGACCGAAATGGCGGCTTGCGATTGGGGTCAGTGTGCAATCTCCAACCAGCCAAGCTTCCACATTCCCTTTATTTATAACTACTTCGGTTATCCCGAAAAAACCGAGTATTGGTTAAAGAAAATCTGTGCCGAGGGCTTCTCTGCAGAGGATGACGGATTCCCCGGGGACGAGGATAACGGCACCACCGCCGCATGGTATATTTTTGCATGCCTCGGTATTTATCCCATTACACCGGGTAAGCCTATTTTCACCAATTGTAAGCCCATGGTTGATAATATCCGAATTTTGGGCAAGAGCCTTGATTTGAAGAATCACGGCGACATAATTAGCTATGACGAGCTTATGAAGGTGCTTGGCGAATAATATTAAGGTAGTGTAATTTAGGGTTTTATCAGGTTTAAATTTAATATTTCCCGTTAATACATTATGAAAATGCACCATAGGCGCCAGCCTTACGGTGCATTTGTCATTTCGTCTGAACGAAAACTATTTAAATTTGGATGCAGAGCGCGATATAAAAGTGAGGGCACCCTGACGGGTTCCCTCTTATTTTAACAATGCTATGCACCAAAATTAATGATTTAAGGCCATTAAATCATTAATTTACACTCCTTTACAGCAATGGGGGGAAGCGGTAACGGAAAAATTAGTCGTGTCTAATTCTTTATCGTGTTTATCGCGCTTTTTTCAAGCCTTGATACCTGTGCCTGGGATATGCCGATTTCTTCGGCTACCTCCGTCTGGGTCATACCTCTCATAAACCGCATTGATAAAATTTTTTTCTCTCTCGGTGGCAGATTTTTTAATGCTTCCTTAATGGAAATTTCGTCAATCCAGTCTCCGTCGCTTTCATTGTCACCAAGCTGGTCCATCAGGTATATGGTGTCGCCGCCGTTTGAGTAAACGGGCTCATAAAACGAAACAGGCTCCACAATTGCCTCAAGGGCAATCACAACCTCGCTTTTGGGTTTGCCCAGTTCCTTGGCGATCTCCTCAACGGTGGGCTCACGGTTAAGCTGATTACTGAGCCTTTCGCGTGTCTGCATGGCGTGGTAGGCGGTGTCACGCATGGAGCGGCTTACCCTTACGGGATTGTTGTCCCTCAGGTATCGGCGCACCTCACCTATAATCATGGGCACCGCGTAGGTTGAAAAACGCACGTCGTGGCTTGTATCAAAGTTATCAATGGCCTTCATAAGCCCGATGCTTCCGACCTGAAAAAGGTCGTCGAGGTTTTCGCCACGGTTGGCAAATTTCTGAATAACACTTAAAACAAGGCGTAAATTCCCCATAACAAGGGTTTCACGGGCTTGCTTATCACCGGCCTTAGCCTTGTCAATAAGCTCACACTTTTCCTTTTCGGTCAACACCTTCAACGATGACGTATCAATGCCGCAGATTTCGACTTTATTAAAATACATTCAAGCACTCCCTGATTTCTGATTTTCACATTAAAAGTATTGCCTGAAAATAGGAGTGTAATCAGAATATGAAAAGTAAAAACACGGAATGTGGGAAAAAGTGGGGGTTTATGTTGTCAAAAAACTTGTACTTTTTTTGTCATAATTGCGAATTGAAAAAAATCTGAATCAAGTCAATAATAAAAGTGTATTTTTATGATATGATTATTTGTGGTCAAGAGGGTAGTTTTATGGGAGTTCTTCAATGTAAAATGTGCGGCGGCGCACTGCAACTTAATGAGAATTTGTCAGTTGGCGTTTGTCCGTATTGCGATTCAACACAAACCTTTCCAAGTGTGGATGATGAAAAAAAGCTGGCTTTGTCGAACAGGGCCAATAGCCTTCGTATAAAAAATGAATTTGACAAGGCTGCGGGCATATATGAGTCAATTGTTTCTGAGTTTCCCACTGATGCTGAGGCTTATTGGGGCTTGGTTCTTTGCAAATACGGTATTGAGTACGTGGATGACCCACTTGCTTCAAAGAAAATTCCCACTTGTCACAGAACGGTTGTAACATCTGTTTTTGATGATGCGGATTTTGATTTGGCGTGTGAAAATGCGGATGCTTTTGCTAAAAACTTTTATCGTGAGGAAGCAAAGATTATTGATGGAATTCAAAAGAAAATTCTTCAGATTGCTGCTACCGAAAAGCCCTATGATATATTTATCTGCTATAAGGAAACTGATGATGCTACGGGTATGCGAACCGACGATAGTACCATTGCGCAGGATGTTTATACCGAGTTAGTGCAGGAGGGGTACAAGGTTTTCTTTGCTCGTGTTACCTTGCGTGATAAAGCGGGATCAGAATACGAGCCCTACATATATTCAGCTCTTGCAAGTGCTAAGGTGATGCTTGTTTTTGGTACTAAGTATGAATATTTTGATGCAGTATGGGTGAAAAATGAGTGGTCACGTTATCTTTCAATGATGGCTTCGGATAGCACCAAACACCTTGTTCCTTGCTATAAGGATTTGGGTGCTTATGATATTCCTAAAGAATTCAGACAACTGCAGGCGCTTAACATTGGTGATGTAACCTTTATTAAAAGCTTGTTCGGAAATATAAAAAACTTTATACCGAAAATTACTGAAAAGATTGTTGAAAAACCGGTTGAAAGACCAGCTGCTGAGGTTGATCGGAAGAATGGTCCTGCAATAATCACAAATGTATGTTCGATCGGTACGTGTGATTACGAAAATATGTGGCCGAAGGGTCAACCCAGAACAGTTTTTAATTACAATGAGCATTATGTTATCAGCTTCCAATTAGGTATAAGCTCTGCTAAATTGCGTAATCGTAAGGTGGTTAAATTAGGTACGATAATTTATAACGGGCAGGGAACTAAAATTATCGATGAGGAAATTGATTTGCAATGGTCTAACAACTATGACCGTATGTCAAAAACCTTCCATATAAGAGGACGTGACGGAACGGTAGTTCCTACGGGTAGGTATCGCGCAGTATTTTGGGTGGATGAATCCCTAAGCTATGAGTATTCGTTTGCGGTTACCTCCAACGAGGAGATTGTGGCGCAGCGTAACCGTATGATGCAACAAAGGCAAGCCCAGATGGCGAATCTGCGGGCGGCAAACCGATGCCAGCACTGTGGTGCTGAATTTAAAAAGGGTATGTTTGGCTTGAAATGCGTTCAGTGCGGAAAGGCAAAGGATTATTAATTAATCCAATACATAGTTTCTATTGGTGATTGCTCTATGGGCTGAATGTCAACCCTCGGACTGTTACTTGTTTTTCTCAAAAATCGACCGTAAATTTATTTTTGGGTTATTGACATTTTGGGTGGGTGTGATATAATTGACTCATAAATAAATTCGGGAGGATTTTAAAATGAAAAAGGTTTTAAAAATTGTCGGCATTATTGCAGCAATCGCAGCAGTGGCAGCAGCTATTTATTTCATTATCAAAAAGATTAAAGAAAAGAACGCTCCCCAGGGCTACGATGAGGACAACTACGTTTCATGCTCATGCCTTGACGAAGATTTCGTTAGCGAAACAGTTGCTGAATAATTCAGTACAATAATTGAATATTATCACAAAAACCTCTCAAACTATTTTCAATATAGTTTGAGGGGTGTTTTTTTGATTTTTCTTAAAGCTTTTATTGTGGGCGGGCTTATTTGTGTTATTGGTCAGATACTTATTGATAAAACTAAGCTTACACCCGGTAGAATTCTTGTTTTGTACGTTGTTACTGGTGTGATGCTTGGTGCGGTAGGTCTTTTTGAGCCCCTTGAAAAATTTGCGGGCTCGGGTGCCACCGTGCCACTTCTCGGCTTTGGTGCAACTCTTGCTAAGGGTACTGCTCAGGCTATCGCCGAAAAAGGGTGGATGGGCATTCTTACAGGTCCGCTTACGGCAGGGGCAGGGGGCATTACCGTTGCGGTGTTGTGCGGCTTTATAATGTCCTTGATTAGCAAGCCCGGTGCAAAATGATATATTTTAACAAAAAATTAACATTGTTATGCGATGATAGTGGTATAGTGTTATTGAAACTTTTTGGAGGTTTTTGGTATGGTATATATATTGATAGTTGAAGATGACGTTAACTTTAATAACGTAGTGTGCTCTTACCTTAATAATAACGGCTATACCGCAGTTGGGTGCCATAGCGCGGCAGAGGCACTTGACCAGATGGAAAAAATGTCCTTCGATATGATAATTTCGGATATTATGATGAAGAATATGGACGGCTTCGAATTTGCCGAGCAGGTAAGGACTATAAATAAGGATATTCCTATTTTGTTCCTTACCGCCCGCGAGGATTTGCAATCCAAGGAAAAGGGTTATAAATTAGGCATTGACGATTACATAGTGAAGCCTGTTGAAATGAAAGAAATGCTTTTCAGAATCGAGGCTATTTTAAGAAGGGCAAATATAGCCAATAAAAAGAAAATTGTTGTAGGCAACCTTGTGCTCGACTCTGCCGAAACCGCCGCCTACGTAAATGGCGAAAATATCGGGTTGTCGGTTAAGGAGTTCAATATTTTATTCAAACTCCTTTCATATCCCAAGCGCACCTTTACCCGTACGCAGATTATGAATGATTTCTGGGGCTATGAAACCGAAAGCGCACCCAGAACAGTTGACGTTTGTATAACCAAGCTCCGTAGCAAGCTTTCCGTAAGCCACGACGTTGAAATTGTAACCGTTCACGGTCTTGGCTACAAGGCGGTGATTCTTGTATGAAAAAGCCTACAACCTTCCAACGATTTCAGCGTGACGAGCGTCTGAGCTTCTGGCGTAGCTTTTTTTACGAGTTCAACACCGTGTTTCTTGTTATTCTTATTAATGGTACGGGTCTTGTTGCGTTGTATGATAACGTGGCAATTAACGAATATAAGCCATATATAAAGGTCTTTATTATCATCGGCTATCTGTTGCTTAGCTGCCTTATTTCAAGTGCAGTGGTTTACCTTATCCGCGCCCGTGGCCAAACCATAAAAATGCAGAATCTCTGTAAGGCGGCGCAGATGGTTGCGGCTGGTGACTTTACCATAAGGCTTGACGTTCGCAAAAACAAAAAACGCAAAAACGAAATAGATATTCTTAAGGAGGATTTTAACACCATGGTTATGGAGCTTGCCTCCATCGAAAAGCTTAAGGATAACTTCGTTGCCGACGTTTCCCACGAAATAAAAACCCCCCTAAGCGTTATTCAGGGTTATGCGGATTTGTTG
Organism: Acutalibacteraceae bacterium; assembly: GCA_045654405.1. Classification (GTDB taxonomy): domain Bacteria; phylum Bacillota; class Clostridia; order Oscillospirales; family Acutalibacteraceae; genus DTU089. The sequence goes on from JAZONH010000008.1 coordinate 26,739, forward strand.
CAGACAAGCGGAATAAGTGATGAGCAGCGCACTGAATATATAAGGCTCATTTCAGAGCAGATTAATAATCTTACAAGCCTTGTTACCAATATCCTTAAGCTTAATAAAATTCAGAGTCAGGAGATTGTTTGTAAGGAAAAATTCTCCTTGGATGAGCAGATGCGCTTCTGTCTGCTTTCTCTTGAGGATTTAATTAATGACAAGGAGCTTGAAATTGAAGCAAACCTTGACGAGGTTATGATTAACAGTGACCCGGTTCTCCTTGAGCTTGTGTGGAATAACCTTTTTTCAAACGCCATTAAATTTACCGACAAGGGCGGTAAAATATCCTTCTCATTGAGTGATCAGGGTAACGTGGTGATTGCTACCATAAGGGACACGGGATGCGGTATGAGTGAGGAAACCTGCAGGCATATATTCGATAAATTTTATCAGGGCGACACCTCCCATTCTCAGGAGGGTAATGGTCTTGGTCTTGCCCTTGTTGACAGAGTTGTGTCATTGTTGGATGGTGAAATTATCGTGTCAAGCATCATCGGTCAGGGCTCAGAGTTTAAAATAATTCTTGAAAACGTGTAATTTATTTACAGTGTGGTGATATAGATGAAAAGAACAATATCATTGCTTCTTGCAATAATCGGTGTTGTGTCGGTGGGCTTCGTTTTGCCCGTGGGTGCTGACAATAATAGCACTGATATCTCGGTAGAGGTCGGCGAAGTAACAACCGAGCCTACAACCGAGCCTACAACACCGGTGGTACCATTAGCGGAGGCACCTGCTCTAAAGAGTCTTACAAACGGTAACGTTGGTCTGGTTTTAAAGTGGGGGCAGGTTGAGTATGCTCAGTATTACAGGGTTTACCGTAAGGGCCCCGGGGATAAGGGCTGGATTTATATTGGCAAAGCGACCGATTGTACATATACCGATGAAAACGCCCAAAGTGGCAGTACCTATAAATACACGGTACGTCCTGTAAACGAGGCGGGCTACGGCGGATATGACAAAAAAGGTATTTCAACCATAAGGTTGGATTCGCCTGACGGCTTGAAGGCAACCAATAGCAAGGACAACGTTAAATTTCAGTGGAATGGGGTTGCAGGAGCAACGGGGTACCGTGTTTATCGCCGTGCACCCGGTATAAAGGGCTGGACTTATATTAAAACCGTTAAGGTCTGTCAGTACGTTGACTCAAACGTGAAAAGTAACAGTAAATATCGCTATACTGTAAAGGCTACCTGTTCGGGTGTCCATAGCGGTTATTACAACGAAGGCGCTTTGATTAAATATCTTGACGTTCCCGTTACACAAAAAATTGTTACATATCCCGATAGCCTGGTTTTTGAGTGGGGTAGCGTTAAGGGTGCAACATCTTATAGGGTTTATAAGCGTGGTGCGGGCGAAAGCTGGAAACTTCTGGCAACTGTCGGCGGCACCTCATATACCGACAAAAACGTGAAAAAAGAGGCCAAGTATCGTTATACGGTTAAGGCAGTATCCGAAGGGTATTTAAGCGGCTATGATAACGACGGCGTACTTCTTAAATATATGGGAGTTAATGGTCAGACCGTTTACGGCAAGAACGCCAAATACACCAGACCCGGCACAATCACCAACCCCACAATTATTAAAATTGATAAGGATGAATGGTACCTTACGGTTGTGAATTCAGGCTACCGCATACCCTCGGATTATAAGCCCGACCTTGTGTACGTTTGTGGCAGTGGTGAGCGCCTTGACCGAAAGGTTGCCACCCAGTACGAAAAAATGTATAAGGCCGCCGCTAAGGAGGGCGTTTACCTTACTCCTTGCTCAGGCTACCGATCCTATGATTTACAGAAGCGCAACTACAACCGCAAGGTTGATTATTATAAGGGGCTGGGCTATTCAACGGCTCAGGCAAAGGTAAAGGCGGCAACAATAATAATGCCACCCGGTAGCTCCGAGCATAACCTGGGCTACGCTATGGATATTGTTTGTGTTGAAGAATATTTTGAGGATAGCAAGCAGTTTAAGTGGCTTCAGAAAAACGCCGCAGATTATGGCTTTATCCTCAGATATCCTAAGGATAAGCAGAATATAACCAAGGTTACATACGAGCCCTGGCATTGGCGCTACGTTGGCGTCGAGGCAGCTCAGGCAATGAAATCAAGCGGTCTCTGCCTTGAGGAATATATGGGCGTTAAATGATGTAAAGCTCCTTCCGTGAATCGGAAGGGGCTTTTTGAATTATTTTTCAGGAATTACGGGATTGTCCATTCCTTGTGAAAACCTTGATTATTTAACATTTTCCATCTTGTAATTTCTATCTGTATTTATTATACTTACTATATATGTTTTAAAGAGGTGAGGCAAGTGGCAAGGTATGGTCTTGATTTAAGGCAAAAAAACAAGGACCCTAAAAAGCGTAACGTCGTTCTGATTTGTTTGTTTCTTTGTTTTGTAGTTGTTCTCGGCTCAGTTTCTACTTTGTTACTGTGGCGTGATTCCAATTACGATTTTAATAATATATTCGTTCGTGGCGAGGTTACCACTACAAAGGTTGTTACAACCACCGACGTTGCCGAAAATGAATATGAGGGTGAATACGTTTTTCTTGTAAGCGTTATTACCGACGATAAAAAGCAGGCGTTGTTCCACAACCTTATCTGCGTTGACCTCGCCGAAAAAACCTTCCGTGTAGTGCCTGTTGACGGCGGTCTTGCAGATTATGCCACGGGTCTTAGCTGTGATGAGCTTTTGGTGAATAACGGAATCAAATCTCTTGTGGCTTTCCTTAGTGAGTATTATGCAACACCCATTACCAGGCACGTTCTTCTTACGGAATCGGGCTACAAATCATTTTTTAGAGCTATGGGTGACATAACCATTAAGGTTACTGAGAATATCTCGTACGATACCGACGATATGTTTCTTGAGCTTTCCCGCGGTGAAAATCTGCTTACCCCCGACAAAACCTATAAGTATATGAAATATCTTTGCGAAACTCTTGACGGGTACGAGCGAGCCAAAGCTAATGCAGAAATTATTGTTGCGGCATTTAACGCCTACTATACCGCCGACCGCTTCAATTCGGCGGATAATACCTTTTCTGTGATTATTGATTACTGCACTACGGATATAAGTATTGTTGATTTTACCAACGCTAAGGATGAGTTAGAGTACCTTCTCCCTCAATCAACCAAGGAGAAGCTGAAGGTATTTGTTTCAGATAATTTAAGAAGTGAGTTGAATGCAGATGAGTAATGCTAAAAATAACGGTAAAAAGGGATTGTTTGCCATTGTGGTTGCTTTGGTTGTTGCCTTTGCGATTTTTATAAGTGGTATTGTGGTGGTTTTTTTGTACAATGCCGTGCTGAAGCCTGCAGATTTTACTAACTACGCTATACCTGTAAACGGTGAGGGTACCGGCTATTACAGGCACAATTATCTTGAGCTTAACGAGAGCGAGCAGAGAATGTATGCGATTATATTGCAAAGCATATATTCACAGCCTGAGCGTATAGAGGTGCCTGAACTTAACGACGGCGACCTTACAAAGATTTTCCGAGCCCTTTCTCTCGATAATCCTGATTTGTTCAACCTGGGTCTTAATTGCTCCCTTTATTCCGAGGGTCTTAAGACGTATTTTGAATCCGAATATATTATTTCTTATGCGGATTATACTACGAAGCTTCAGGAAGTAAGAAACATTGCATCAGTTATTATTGAGGGTGCTTCCGTTTACACCTCAAATTACGAGAAGGAAAAATACGTTCATGATTATATAATTAATCATTGCACCTATGCTGAGCCTGAGGAAAGCCCTATGGCTAACACGGTTTATGGCTGTCTTGTAGAGGGTAAGGCATCCTGCGAGGGCTACTCAAGAGCGTTTCAGTATATTCTCAATCAGCTTAACATTGAGAATCGCCTTGTAACGGGTGAGTCGGCGGATGATGGCGTAAACTTTACAAATCATATGTGGAACTACGTGGTGCTTGACGGTGAGGGATATTTTGTTGACCTTACCTGGGATGACCCCCGAGCCGAGGGTAATGTGCTCCGCCATACTTATTTCAACGTTAGTACTAACGATATTCTTCTTAAGCACAGAAACATTGCCCAGAATATTCCCTTGTGTACCGCTACGCAGTATAACTACTTTGTTTATGAAAATGCTTATTTTGACATAGGCTCCGGCGAAGCCTTTGAGGGCAAGGTGTATAATGGTGTTTATATTGCCCTTCAGAAGCAGTACGGATGTGTTGAATTCCGCTTTTCTGATAAGGCTGTTATGGAACAGGCCAAAAACACGCTTTTTAATACAGGTGTAATATATAATGTATATAACGAGGTGGGCTTTGTGCCTGCAACGGGAAGTGCACAGGTTTATTATAGCTGTGACGATACTATGAATACTATTTGTTTGTTCTTCTGATTGAGGTGTACTATGGATAAAGCAAAAATAGAAAAAGCAGTCCGCGATATTCTTGAGGCTATCGGCGAGGACCCTGATAGAGAGGGTCTTATAGAAACCCCAAAAAGGGTTGCCAATATGTATGAGGAGGTTTTCTCCGGTCTTAGCGAGGATGCCCACGACCACCTTAAGCTTTTTAATGAAAAGGGTAACGATGAGCTTGTTATAGTCAGAGATATCCCTCTTTACTCAATGTGTGAGCATCATCTTCTGCCCTTTGTTGGTAAGGCTCATATTGCCTATATTCCATCCGACGGCAGAATTATAGGTCTTTCAAAGCTTGCACGTATAGTTAACGTGTATGCTAAGAGACCTCAGGTGCAGGAGCGTCTTACAACACAGATTGCAGACTTCCTTTACGATGAGCTTCAGGCCAAGAGTGTTGCGGTGCTTATTCAGGCAGAGCATCTTTGTATGACTATGCGCGGTGTAAGAGCCGCAGGCGCGGTTACTCAGACCTCCGCTTTAAGGGGGACTGCACGTAAGGATGCACGTACACGTGCCGAGGTTATGTCACTTCTTTCAGGTGGTAAATAATGTTTTCTTTTAAGAATTTAATCGAGTCATCCCGTCGTTCTTTGGTAATGGGTATACTTAACGTTACTCCCGATTCCTTTTACGATGGTGGCCGGGCCTTTGACATTGAAGGCGTAATAAAGCAAGTAGAATATATGTGTGACGCAGGTGCCGACATTATCGATGTCGGTGCTTGTTCTACCGCACCGAAAAATGAAATTGTGGACGAGGTAGAGGAAATAGTACGTCTCAAAGCCTTTATGCCTGAAATTATAAAGCGGTCAACAGTTCCCATTTCATTGGATACCTTAAGACCCGCCGTTGCCGAGTACGGACTTAGTGTGGGCGTTTCTGTTATCAACGATGAAAGCGGAGCTTTCGATAACCGTATGGCAGAGCTTGTTAAGCAGTGGGGATGCGGTTGGATTTTTATGCACACGGGTGGTTTGTCGTCACGTGAAGCCAAGATGTATGAAAAGGGCGTTGTCAGCGATGTGCGCGATTTCTTTCGTCAAATGAAAGCGTCTGCAGTAGCTTTCGGTATCAACGAGGAGCAGCTGGCGTTTGATTGCGGTGTAGGCTTTGGTAAAACCAGGCAGGATGATTTGCAACTTCTGACTTCGTGCGAAAAGCTTTCTGATTTTTCGCCGTTGCTTGTGGGGGTGTCCCGTAAACGTGTAATCGGCGATATGGTCGGTGCACAAAATCCCGCAGACCGTCTGTATGGTAGTGTGGCGGCGGCGACTCTTGCGGCATACAAGGGCGCAGGGCTTTTGCGTGTTCACGACGTTAAAGAAACCGTTGATGCTCTTTGTGTCAGCGAGGCTATTAAAAGTGGGGTATTGTAATGGAAAAGATAATTATCAAGGGCTTGAAGCTCTTTGCATATCACGGAGTGAATCCTGAGGAAAAGGTTGATGGGCAGAATTTTATTCTTGACATCACCGCTGAGCTTGATGTTAAAAAGGCACAGATGAGTGATAATGTTGAGCATACCGTAAGCTATGCTAAAATTATTAAAACAGTAACTGCGGTGTTTACCGCCGAAAGCTATAACCTTATTGAAACTGCCGCCAACAAGGTTGGCATGGCTATTATGGAGACTTATCCTAAGCTTAGAAGCGTAACGGTTCTTCTTAAAAAGCCCGAGGCTCCCATAAAGGCGGAGTTTGATTACGTGGCGGTTGAAGAAACAATAACCCGTGAGCAGATGATGGGATCGTTGATGGAATGAAGGCAGTAATAGGCATCGGCACCAATATGGGTGACCGTTATGAGAATATCAAAAATGCAATTCAGGCACTGGGGCTTGTTCCCGGTGTCACGGTTATTCGTGAATCCTCCGTTTACGAAACCGAGCCCTGGGGATATACCGACCAACCGGGATTTTATAATAATGTAATAGAGGTGGAAAGCGAAAAGTCACCTGAGGCGCTTCTTGGTATCTGTCTCGGTATCGAAGCAGGTATGGGCAGAGTTCGTCAGTTTACCTACGGGCCAAGAATAATTGACCTGGATTTACTCTTTTGCGAAAACCATACGTCAGATACTGTTGAGTTAGCATTGCCTCATCCGTTGATAGGGGAGCGAGACTTCGTTTTAGTACCCCTTAAGGAATTGTTTGATACAATGAATATATACGGCTTTGACTATATGAAGCACTACGAAAAAGTGTGTGCAAAAACTTCTGCAAAAAAAAGTTGAAAAAAGTTGAAAAAAGTTCTTGACTTTTGCAAAAGCGTGTAGTATAATTCCAATTCGTCGGCGTCAGAAAGACGCGAGGAAATATCCTCGAAGCTTTCAAATATAACTGGACATCGCAACACCCGGGAGGGTGGAAAAGAAGGATAAAAAAGTTAAAAAAAGATGTTGACAAAGCGAGATGATTGTGATATTATCTTAAGGCACTCGCGAGAGGGAGACCGAACGAGAGAGCAACGAACCTTGAAAATTAAACAACGATTAAGAAAAAACCCTTGAGATTTTTTTGAGCGCAAATA
>JAZONH010000009.1:0-1514 GCA_045654405.1 Acutalibacteraceae bacterium
TTGAAAGAAAACACGATTGATGTTGATGTGTCTTATGGTTACGGCAGAGAGCATTATACAGAAGCGGTTGCAGTTATTGAAATTGACAACCTCGTAAAAGAAATGATAGGAGAATAAAAAAATGGAACAGGCAAAATTAGATAAAATCCTTGATGAACACAAGGAATGGGTAAGGACTAATGGAGAAAAGGGTAAAAGAGCGGATTTACGCTATGCGGATTTAAGCTATGCGAATTTACGCTCTGCGGATTTACGCTATGCGGATTTACGCTCTGCGGATTTACGCTATGCGGATTTGGACTTTTCTGCATTCCCTCTTTGGTGTGGTGGTCTTGATGTTCACATTGACGATAAACAAGCTACACAATTGTTATATCACCTGTTAAGGAATGTGAAATACAGCAAAAATACATCAAAGTCTATGAAAAAGATTTGCAGAATAAAATCACTTGTGAATCAAGCAAACAAGTTTCATAGAGTAAACGAGTGCGGTGAGATAGAAATGGTGGGTGAGGATAAGTGAAAGCAGTTTTAATTTCAATACAACCGAAATGGTGTGAGCTTATCGCAAATGGAAAGAAAACAATTGAAGTCAGGAAAACAAAGCCGAAACTTGAAACACCTTTTAAGGTTTATATCTATTGCACAAAGGGTGAAACGATATATCTACCAAGAGATATATTTGGTAACAACGCATTGAACGGCAAAGTCATAGGCGAGTTTGTTTGTAATGATATTACTGTTGCCGGATATGGTACTTATTGCGATATTCCAACGAAAAAATCACAGATTGATATTCTTGATTATTTGGAACATGCAGACGGAAAAACAGTTTACGGATGGCACATATCAGACCTTGTAATCTATGATACCCCGAAAGAAATATGGGAGTTTGCAACGATATGTGAGAGGTTAGGTTCTCGATGTATGAATTGCGATTTTCTTTGTACCGAAAACAACGAAAGTACAGGACTACATCAGGAATGCGTAACCAATTACCTTAAACCGCTAAAAGACCGCCACAGAGTTGGTGCTATGTTGAAAGATTGGGGTGAGGATAATGCTGATTGCAATTTTTAGGGAAACCAAAACTGAAAAAATTAAAAATCACCAAAAGTTGCCTAAAGAATGGACGGAGCAAGAAGCAAATGAAAAAGTAGAAAAATACAATTCGGAAACAAGTGATTTCGTTGCTGAGGTTATCTGCGTACCCGAAAATAGCGTGATTGAATATTTTTTGACTGCTATGGATAAAAAGATAAGCTACACAAAAGAAACTATTGAGGATGCTTTATCTGCCATAAGAGAAGCAGAAGATGCTATCAACAGTTTAAAAGTTGCCGAAAAGGAGTGACAACAATGGCGAATGAATTTAAGGTGGTAAGGGTGCATTTCAAAGACCTTGAGGACTTTTTAAATAATACTCTTGACATCGAATATGATGAATATTACATATACCAAATACTTACCGAGAGCAGCAATAACGAGAGTTGGGCGGTAGTGATTTTAAGCAA
>JAZONH010000010.1:0-63907 GCA_045654405.1 Acutalibacteraceae bacterium
AATTTAATATTTTCCGTTAATACTTTATGAAAATGCACCGTAGGCGCCAGCCTTACGGTGCATTTGTCATTTCGTCTGAACGAAAACTATTTAAATTTAAACTGCATAGCACCTTAAATCTTTTAAATTTGGATGCAGAGCAAGACATAAATGAGAGGGCACCCTGACGGGTTCCCTCTCATTTTAACAATGCTATGCGCCAAAGTTAATGATTTAAGGCTATTAAATCCCTAATTTACACTCCCTAATGCCGACGGCTTTTTAATTAGGAGTTAGGAGCTTCGGGGCACTTCGTGCCGATTATAACATTAACTCTCCCCAACAATTCACTCGTTGATATTCTTAAATTTTTCTCTTATTTCATTTGCGTTGCCTGTTGCAAGGTAATATTCGTACTCGTAGGGCTCGTAGCTTCTGAAGGTACGTGTTTTTGTAATTGCAATGTATGAGGTGGGGTCATCAATTGCGGGCTCCTTATTGGTTGTCTGTTCGCGGTTATAAACGCCTGCAAGGAATTCCTCCTCACCTTTTACATAAACACCTATACCGAAGCTGTCCTCAAACTCGCCTGTAAATGCCGCCCAGTTTTCTTTATTATAGAACTTGGGGTAGCCTGCATCGGGCCAGAAAATAAGCTCGGGCTCATTGGTAAGTGCATCGTTTGTCCAGGGCTTATCCCCTGCGTAATAAACGAAGTTATTAAAGGGCTCTATGCAATAAAATGCGGGGATTTCCTGTGAGCACTCTGCCTCGGGATAGCCCGAAAAATCAACAAACCGACATTTGGTGTGAACAGCGCCGTTCTCTATGGAATAGGTTGCCTCCATATACGAGGGGGTTATGTATTCCTTTTCCTTTGCCCAGTCAAGAGGACGGCATTTGATATAAATACTGTCCTCGGTAACCCTTAAATCCACGATTTTGCTTACGTCATGAAACTGGTTGCCGCCCTGCACGGGGTTGTAGCGCCATTCGTTATCCATAAATACGCCCTTGTCATATTCAAGGGTGCCGTAGTAGGACTGCTGCACAAGTCTGCCCGTATCGTGACAGTTAATAAGGTTAACCTTATTGTTAACAGATTTTGCGTTATAGCGCTCTGCGGCGTCAGAGTCGACCTTAATTATGCCGTCAACCTCTACTGCCTGCACGTTTGAATCCGTATCCTCAAGGTAGCAGAGGGCACCACCCCAAAGTAAATCTACGCCAAGCTTAAGATTGTCGGCTTCGATATATATATCCTGCTTGGGAACTGCTCGGTTAAAAACCTGGAAGCCCTTTATTTCTACGTAGGCATCTTCCTTATCAAGAGCCTTGAAAACTAACGAAACCAATTCCTTGCCCTTTTTACCGTCAAGGCAATTATCAATAAATGAATAGAACTTTGCTCCATCCTCACTGGGCTCAAGGAAGAATTCCTCTGTAACCTCTTCAAAACCCACCTTGTAGGTCAGAACACCCACAAGGTACGCATCCGAGGTGTATTTCAAGCCGTAATAGTTAAACAAACCTACCTTTGTTTCCTCTTCGGTTAAAACGTTCTCGGTATATATGTTCGTTACGTACAACGCCTTAAGCTCACCGCTTGTAATATAAAACTCATCCTCGGTGAAAACGTAGCTGAGCATATAGGGTGAAAAGATGCCAAGCACACCAACCACAAGGGCTACTGCTACGCAGATAATAATTTTAAATTTCTTTTTCATAGTAATCCCTCTTGAATCCGCTTTTATTTAAGCACCCACACAAGCATATCCGTTTCGCCACGGTTTGCGTATGCGTAATAGGGTATGAATTTAAGGGTAGCTTCAACACATTCGTCGGTAGCCTCAAAATAAAGGCTGTCATTTTCGGGCTCCTTAAAGCCCTTTGCAATAATATCGGGCACAAGGAACTGACCCTCTGTAATTTGGGGCACTGCCTTGATATCCACCCTTAAGCCGCTTAAATCCTTGCCGTTGTCCACACCCTCAAGGCAATAAACAACGGGACCACGCATAACTGCCACTCTGCCCGAGCTTGTATGCACCCTTTTGTTGGCAGAAATGAATTTAACGGGCATACTGAAATCAATTTTAATTTCATCTTTTTCGGCTACGTCAATATAGGCGTAGCCCTTTTCAAGGCGATATTCCTTGTTTATACTGAAATCCTTGCACCAAGCGGGAATTCTGAGTGCAACGCGGGATTTTTTGTTGTTTTCAAGGGTGACTACCACCCCACCGTCTGCAGGGTATGCAGTTTTCTGCGTAACCACTGCACCCTCAAAATCCATTACGGAGTCAATATACTGATTAATAAACAAGGTGTCATCGGTATATGAATACATATATTCACCGATGCCTGCAATAAAACGTGTTATATTGGGAGGACAGCAGGAGCAATCAAAAACCTCCTTGCGCTGTGTAATTGGGTATCGTCTGCCCCCGTCAGTACAGGGATGCACCTCGTTAAAATCAACGTCAATCTCCAAGGGATTCTCGTAGAAGAAGCCCTTACCATCCATTGAAATACCCGAAATTGCACCATTGTACATTACCCTTTCAACTGCATCCGCATATTTTGAGTCGGCGTTAAGCCTGGTCATACGGTTTGCAAAAAAGGCAAGTGAAATTGACGCGCAGGTTTCGGCATAAGCGTCACGATTGGGTAAATCATAGTCGATTGTAAAGGACTCGCCGTGGCAAGTGCTACCTGTTGCACCCGTAATATACATTCTTTTATTCACAACGTTGTCGAAGCAACGCTCTGCGGCATCAAAAAGCTCCTTATCATCATAAAGCCTTGCAATATCTGCCGCACCTGCTAAAAGATACAGTGCTCTTACACAATGGCCGTCGGTAGTGCTACGCTCTCTTATGGGGCTGTCATCCTGATTATAAAGAAGGTTGCAGCCCTTATACAATTCCTTATCCTTGGCGTTTGCGCCGTGGTTATCAATAAAGAATTTTGAAAGCTCAAGGTAACGCTTTTCACCCGTTGCCTCGTAAAGCTTAACAAGGGCAAGCTCTATTTCGGGGTGACCCGGGGTTGTAAACTCAGCGGACTGCTCCTTCACGAATACCCGTTCAATATAGTCCGCATATTTGCACATAGCGTCAAGAAGCTTATCCTTACCCGTTGCAGTATAGTAAGCAACCGCCGCCTCCATAAGGTGACCCGCACAGTAAAGCTCGTGCTCGCTTCTGTCGGTAAAGCGCTCGCCCGTAACAAGGAAATGGCTATTGTAATAGCCGTTTTCGTCACTGTTTTTAACAAGTCTGTCAACTGCATCGTCAACAAGGCTTATAAGCTCATCATTATCATAGAAATTGGCGTTGTAGCCCACGCTTTCAATCCACTTGGCAATATCCGAGTCCCAGAATACGTGGGGCATATCGGGGTCGCCCTCCTTCCAGGTACAGTTGAGGGCGTCAAAGCGGTGGGTTTCCGCAAATCTGTCGTAAACGGATTTAAGTGTAATTTCATTCACCATATCCTGCTTTATTTTCCAAAAGCCACCGTTTATTTTTATATTTTTACAATCAATGCTTTTCATAAAATCACCTTTTATCTTTTTTCAAGTGAGGGTAAAACGCATTCCTTCCAGCGTCTTGCTATAAACTGATGACCGCAGGTTGTGGGGTGGACACCATCCCAAAGCAGGTCGTAAGTATTGGCTTGTGCTTTAAGCTCGTCAAACATATCCTGCAACGGTACAAACACCGCACCGTATTCCTCAGCAATTCTTTTTGCCGCCGCTTGATATCCGCCTATATGCTCCTTAAAGAAGGCGTCGAGCTCGGGCTCCTTTTTATCACCAAAAAAGGGCTCCATAATAACTATGAGCGTGTCGGGATTACTCGCCTTAACCTCGTCAAGAAGGTAGCGGTAAATTTTTTCGTACCTGTCGGGGTCGGAGCCTGACTTGTGCTCCCAATTAAAAATAATATCGTTTATACCAATAAGAATACTGAGTATTGTTGGCTTTAAATTAATGCAGTCCTCAACCCATCTGCCGTAAAGACTTGCGATTCTGTCACCGCTTATACCACGGTTTATAACCTCAATGTTTTTATTAAGATTATCGGCATACATTTCAGAAGCAAGTATGTACTGATAGCCGTGACCGTGCACGTGGTTAAGGTCTGAATGCCGTCCACGATTGCCGTCGGTTATAGAGTCCCCCTGAAAGAGCACCACGTCATTTTCTTTGAGCTTAAGCATAGGAATCACCCTTTGAATTTTATAATAAAAGCATACCATTTACGCTAAACGCTGTCAACAAAAAACGGTATGTTCAAGGTGCTTGAACATACCGTATCTTAATTTTTGAAGTTATAATCAGTCTTCGTTTTTAGAAGCCTTAACTGCCTCAAATGTATCTGTAACATCCTGTGAGGGCTTACCTGAGATAAGTGAAACCACAAAGATGAATACTACTGAAACGATGAATGCAGGAAGAAGCTCGTAAATTGTAAGTGAGTTACCAAGCTTTACCATCATTTCGCTTGCACCCTCAGTTGCCGCAAGACCTGCACCGAAGGGATTGATTACGAATTTCCAGAGGAATACCATAACCGCACCGCTTGCCATACCTGCAAGAGCGCCCCATTTGTTTGTACGCTTCCAGAAAAGAGCGAAAAGAACAACGGGACCGAACGCCGCACCGAAGCCAGCCCAAGCGAATGAAACGATTTCGAAAACGCTACTGTCAGGGTTTTTAGCAATAAACATAGCGATGATAGCAATGATAACAACGGAAACACGTGCGATAATCATTTTCTTTTTGCTTGAAAGGTTAACCTTGAAGGTGTTAAGCACGTCCTCGGAAACGCTTGATGAAGCCGCAAGAAGCTGAGAGTCTGCAGTTGACATTGTTGCGGCAAGAATACCTGCAAGAATAAGACCTGCAACAATAGCAAGAAGCCAACCCTCGCCGCCGATGGTTTTAGCAAGCTCAATGATAATTCTTTCACTGTCTGCAAAGGTTGCTGCATTTTCGATGCCATTGTTTTTAACAACGCCGTAGCCAACAATACCAATAACGATTGCAACTGCCATTGAAATAACAACCCATACGGAAGCAACACGTCTTGCAGTTTTAACCTTGCTTGCCTTTTCAATAGCCATAAATCTTAAAAGAATGTGGGGCATACCAAAGTAGCCAAGACCCCATGCAAGAGTTGAAGCAATTGTGAGTGTGCTGAAGGGCTTAGCCTTAAACTGACCGGAAATTGCCTCTGCAACGCTTGATGCCGCATGTGTGCTTGTAAGATTAAGGTAACCGGGCAGAGCCTCTGCATTAGCGCATACCTGCTCCCAACCACCTGCGTAGCTAATACCGAAAACAAGCACTACAACAAGTGCAATTGTCATAATAATTGACTGGATAAAGTCAGTTGTGGATGCTGCAAGGAAGCCGCCGAGAGCGGTGTAAATAACAATAACAATACCGCTTACTATCATTGCCGTAAGGTAAGGAATACCGAAAAGTGATTCAAACAATTTACCGCAGGCTGAGAAGCCGGATGCAGTGTAGGGCACGAAGAATACGATAATAACTACAGCGGCAATAAACTTGAGAATACCCGCATTATCACCAAAACGCTTTGAGAAGAATTCGGGGATTGTAACCGCATTGATTTTACCTGAGTAAATACGGATTCTTTTAGCAACGATGAGCCAGTTGATATATGTACCGATGGCAAGACCGATAGCAGTCCATGAAGCCTCGGCAAGACCGGCGATAAGTGCAACACCGGGAAGACCCATAAGGAGCCAGCTACTCATATCAGAAGCCTCGGCACTCATAGCAGTAACAAGGGGGCCAAGCTTTCTGCCACCGAGATAGAAATCCGACGTAGACTTGTTTTTCTTTGAAAAAACTGCGCCGATAACAACCATACCAATAAGATAAACGGCAATTGTAATCAGCATAATTATTTCTTTTGTTCCCATAATATACGCCTCACAATGAAATATAATTAATATTTGTATATAATATCATACAATGTATAAATATTCAATAGTTTTTTATTTTTCGCCATTTTTATTTGTTTTTGTTGATTTTTTCGTATTTTCAGTGTATCATTTTTACATAAACTTAAGGGGGTATGTTTTATGGAAACAACCAATAAAATTAAAAAAGCTTTTCCGATTGCAAGTGTTTTGTTTTTACTCTCAGTTATTGCGGTTGCTGTGGCACAGGTAATAACCACCCTTCAAAACGTATATTCCTACACAAGTATGGGTATGTCCACCGATCTCTTTATCGGTTCTGTTGTCGTTTCAATTCTTGTTGCTGTTATCGGTACAATACCTTATATTTTAATGGCTATTTTTGCATTTAACACATCAAAGAAGCCCTCCGTCCCCTATGTTGTAGTTTTTGCACTTATCACTTTTGGCACTGTGCTTGCAATTCCCGGTTCTTTAACAAGCTTAATTAACACATTATCTATTGAATACTCAACACAGTCTTTAATTTTAACCACTGTTTTCAATTTTGTTGCCAGAGTATTTTTCGCACTAACACTTGTAGCTTTACTGATTTTTACCATAGTTATGAAAACAAGCAAGAAGCCCTCCAAGTTATCCAATATCTGGTTTGTTTTCTGTACTCCCGCTATCTTATACTTCGTATCAACAGTAATCAATGGATATTATGGTTATTGCTACGCTTCAGAACAGCTCTCGCTTGACCCGACTGCTCCTGTTAATGTCACATACAGTATCCTCAGTATGGTTGCGTCCTCACTTGATGCGCTTATTAGCACTGGTGCATTCTTCTGTATTTCAAATCAATTCGCTAAGGTTAATAAAAATCTTCCTACTGACTAAAAATATATCAGAATAACCAAAAACACGGCGCATTTTTTGTGCCGTGTTTTTATTGATTTTCGCTTGTTGTTGGTTTATTATTTTTACATAAGCTTAAAGGAGGAACGTTCATGGAAACAATCAATAAAATTAAAAAAGCTTTTCCCATTGCAAGTGTTTTGTTTATCCTATACTTTCTTGCCAATGCATTAAGACTCCTGATAAATACTATCCAAACAATTACTATTTACACGGGAAACGGCAAAGACTTCTTACAGGCAAGCTTATATGCACTTCCTGTGGCATCCGCGTTCTTGTTTTTCATTCCTTTCCTCTTAATGGGATTTTTCACCTTGAAAACTGACCGAAAGCCCAGTATTGGTTACATTGTGTCTTTGGCACTTGCATTTTTTATACCCCTCATTTCTTTCCTTGGCAGTATTGTTAGTTCACTGAGCACATTCGAATACGCTTCAATTATCCAAATTATTACAAACATTGCCTCACTGCTTACTCAACCATTGCTTGCACTCTCCATCGCAGTGGCGCTGGCTTATGCAATAATTGCCCGCATCTCCAAAAAACCCTCCAAAATATTTAAGCTTTGGTTTCTTTTCCCAATTCCCTATATTGCGTTTTGTTTCGCACAATTTATCACAAGCATCCTGAGCCTCGTAAACACTATAGGGACAATCGCAATCACCGGATTAACCGTACACATACTCTCATCCGTCATAGCAACGTTATTACTTTTCTTTGGTTTTTTTGTGCTCATCATTGCCTTCTTCGCAGTATCCTATCAGTTTGCAAAAGTTAACAAAAAACTTTCTAACCCTAAAGCTGAAGCAATAACTGAATAAGTTAAAATAACCAAAAACACGGTGCATTTTTTGTGCCGTGTTTTTATTGATTTTCGCTTGTTGTTGGTTTATTATTTTTACATAAGCTTAAAGGAGGAACGTTCATGGAAACAACCAATAAAATTAAAAAACCTTTTGCCTTTGGAAGCCTTTTGATTGTATTCTCGGCAATTATGGCTATCGCAGCACATGTAATCACCACTATGCAGAATTATTATTCATTCGCATACTTAGGCACACCTGACGCACTCTTTTTCGTACCTGCACTTTTCGGAACAATTTTAACCATCATTGCCACAGTACGCTATATTTTATTTGCAGTTTTTGCCCGCAACACCACAAAAAAACCGGGAATCCCTTATATTATAGTAACTGCACTTATGACCGTTGGAGCTTTTCTTGGAATTCCACTCACTTTACTAAGTTCAGCCATACCATTGTTGTATGGAAACTCAATCTCAATAATACCCACCGCTTTCACCATTATTACTCAGGTGTTGTTTGCAATAATGTTTTTGACTATGTTAATCTACACCATACGCATTAAAAAAAGCAACAGACCCTCCAATACCGCCAAACTTTGGTATGTTTATTGTATTCCCGGTTGCTTGTGCGTTATATCAATGGTAACCAGCAAATTTTTAGATTTTCTGCCTTTTGTATGGCATTACTCCTTCGACTCCGTTATTACCACTTTCAGTCTTCTTGATATGGTTGCTAGTACACTTAAGATACTCCTCATCGTTGTCGCTTTATTCTGCGTCGCATATCAATTCGCAAGAGTTAATAAAAATCTTCCTGACCCTACAGCTGAGGCAATAACCCAATAAGTTAAAATAACCAAAAACACGGCGCATTTTTTGTGCCGTGTTTTTTATTGTCCGTATTGCATTTGAGGTTAAAATAAATTATCATAAAACCAACCCCAAATATATACGGGAAGGATGATTTTTTATGAAAATTACATTTATGGGTGCAGGAAGCACCGTATTTGCACGTAACGTTATTGGTGACTGTATGTGCACCGAGGCACTTCGCGACAGTGTTTTTGCACTTTATGACATAGACGCTCAGCGACTTGAGGAAAGCCGCACTATTATTGAGGCTATCCGTCAGTCAAAGGGCGGCTACGGTAAAATTGAATGCTACCATGGTGTTGAAAACCGCAAGGATGCATTACGCGGTGCAGACTTTGTTATAGACGCTATTCAGGTTGGTCTTTACGACCCCTGCACCATTATAGATTTTGAGGTGCCTAAAAAATACGGCCTTCGTCAGACAATCGGTGATACCCTCGGCATCGGCGGTATTATGCGTGCCTTACGTACAATCCCCGTGCTTGAGGACTTTGCACGTGATATGGAGGAGGTTTGCCCCGACGCACTTTTCCTCAACTATACCAACCCTATGGCAATGCTTTCCGGCTATATGCAGAGATACACAGGTGTTAACACCCTTGGCCTTTGCCACAGCGTGCAGACCTGCTCATCAGACCTTTTTGAGCAGCTCGGTATGCAGGATAAGCTTGAGGGCAGAAAGGAGCTTATTGCAGGTATTAACCACATGGCATGGCTTCTTGAAATCAAGGATAAAAACGGTGTTGACCTTTATCCCGAAATCAAATCTAAAATTGACGAGAAGCTTGCCGACCCCGACTTCGGCAACAAGGTTCGCCTTGAATACATCAAAAACTTCGGCTACTACTGCACAGAATCCAGCGAGCACAACGCCGAATACAATATGTTCTACATCAAGAGTAAATACCCCGAGCTTATTGAAAAATACAATATTCCCCTTGATGAATATCCCCGACGCTGTGTAAACCAGATTGAGGGATGGAAAAAGGAATATGCAGAAATGCTTGAAAAGGGCGTTAAGGAGCACAACCGTTCAAACGAATACGCCTCACACATTATGGAGTCAATCGTAACAAGCAAGCCCTATGAGATAGGCGGTAACGTGCTTAACACTAACCACCTTATCACCAACCTTCCTGCAGAGGCATGCGTTGAGGTGCCCTGCCTTATTAACGGCAACGGCGTGCATCCCTGCTACGTTGGTGCATTACCCGTACAGTGTGCGGCAATGAATATGACCAACATCAACGTTCAGCTTCTTACTATTGAAGCGGCTAAAACCAAAAAGCTTGAGCACATTTATCAGGCGGCAATGCTCGACCCCCATACAGCCAGTGAGCTTGATATTGACACCATCAAAAGGATGGTTGACGACCTTATTATTGCCCACGGCGATTATTTGCCGAAATATCATTAAAATCTGCACTGAATTTATAATTCAAAAATGGGAGTGTAAATCATAGATTCACACTCCCATTTAATATTTCTTTTTTTACATTCTACTTGTTTTTTTGCAAAGAATATGTAATAATACTGTGGTTTCTTACTTTTTGGAAAATAGAGGTTTATTATGTCACAAAAAAGAAGTAGCTTTTCAGGAAAGCTTGGCTTTGTGCTTGCCACTGCAGGCTCTGCGGTTGGTCTTGGCAATATCTGGCGCTTCCCCTATCTTGCGGCTAAATACGGCGGCGGTATATTCTTACTCGTTTACCTTGTGTTGGCAGTTACCTTCGGCTTTGCACTTATGTGCGCCGAAATTGCTATTGGTAGAAAAACCGGTGTAAGCGCCATTGGTGCTTACAAAAAGCTTGATAAGCGTTTCGGCTTTATGGGTATCCTTTCGTCCCTTGTACCAATAATCATCCTCCCCTATTATTCGGTAATCGGTGGTTGGATTTTTAAATATCTTTCCGTGTTTATTACCGGCGGTATAAGCAACGCCACTGCTGACGGCTTTTTTGATAGTTTCATAACTGCAAAAACAGAGCCCATAGGCTGGTTCCTTTTATACCTTGCAATAACCGCTTTGGTTGTTCTTTTCGGTGTTGAAAAGGGTATTGAAAAGGTAAGCAAAATAATGATGCCCGTGCTTGTGGTATTAACGGTATTCATCGCCATTTACTCGTTATTTATGCCCGGTGCAATTGAAGGCCTGATTTATTACGTTAAGCCCGACTTCAGCCAATTCTCAGGCACAACGGTGCTTGCGGCAATGGGTCAGCTGTTCTATTCAATGTCCCTTGCAATGGGTATTATGATTACCTACGGCTCATATATGAAGAAGGACGTACAAATTGAATCCTCTGTTAAACAGATTGAATTATTCGACACAGGTATCGCATTTTTTGCCGGTCTTATGATTATTCCCGGTGTATTTGCATTCTCGGGCGGCGACCCCGAAGCATTGGGCAAAGGACCCGGACTTATGTTTGTAACACTCCCTAAGGTGTTTGAAAGCATGCCCGGTGGCTCAATAATCGGCTCGGTGTTCTTCATACTTGTGTTATTTGCGGCGCTTACTTCATCAATTTCACTTATGGAAACCGTTGTTTCCATATTTATGGACAAATTCGGTTGGAACCGAAAATTAACCTGCATAATCATTTTTGTAGGCTGTGTAATACTCGGTATTCCCTCCTGCCTTGGTTATGGTGTGTTATCAGGCTTCTCTGTTTTTGGTATGGCGTTCCTTGATTTCTTTGATTTCATCAGTAACTCCGTGCTTATGCCCATAGTGGCCCTTATAACCTGTATCCTTGTAGGCTACGTTATAAAACCAAAGGCTCTCATAGAGGAAATTGAAATTGGTGGAAAATTCAAAAGAAAAAAACTTTTCACCATTATGATTAAATATATTGCACCCGTGTGCATTGTGGCAATCCTCATCTTCTCAATACTTGAAGCCGCAGGAATTATTAAAGTTTAAATCAAAAATAAACACCTCAGCTTTAGGGAGTGTAAATTAAGGATTTAATAGCCTTAAATCACGCTCCCTTTGAAGCTGAGGTGTTTTTATGTGTTAATTAAAGAACCTCGTTGATATTGCTCTTACCTGTAATAAGGTTGAAGGTAAGGCTCTTTTCTGCGCCGTTTTCGGTAAAGTCAAGGCGGATGTCCTGCTCACCAACGTACTCGGCAAGGCTAACCTTGTAGTCCTTATCCTTAAAGAATTCTTTAAGGTAACCGATTCTTTCATCGTCAAAATCACCTGCATTGTCAGAAACGAAAAGAACGTTACCGCAAACGGTGTTGATTTTACCGTGAAGAAGCTTCTGGTCCATTGTGTAGTTGATGTTAATATCACGAAGGAAGAAAACATCGGGGTCATTACAGAAAGCTCTGCCGTCAAGGTGATTACGGAATACTGTATTTATAATCGCATTCTGTGATGAGGGATTTTCACAGTTGATTCTTATAGAGCTTACAAGGGCATTTACACTAAGATTACCTTTAAGAGTAAACTGCCAGTTTTTACTTGCATCGCAACTGATACGACAAGCGTCGAATATACCCATACAAGCACCAATGGGAACACCGCAACCTAAAATCCATTTATCACCGCAAACCTCACGAAGAAGATCTACGCCGTCGCACATAATTTCGCCACGGGTTTTGCCGTTTCTGGGCTCAATACACTGGCTGTAAAGGAAGTCAAGCTTAACCATATCAAAGCCCCAGTCATTAAGAACTGTATCGAAGACCTTTTTAATGTAAGCGCGAACCTCGGGGTTGTAGATATCAAGGGTGTATGCACCGCCCCAACCCTGACAACCGAGCATCTTTTTGCCGTTGCGGTTGTGAGTAAGGAGCCAATCGGGATGGTCTTTTACAAGCTGGGATGAAACCTGAGCACTGAAGGGTGCAAGCCAGATACCTGCCTTGTAGCCTTTATCGTGGATTTTATCTGCAATATATTTCATTCCGTTGGGGAATTTCTTCTCATCAATAAGGAGCCAGTCACCTACTGCCTGCTGATAGCCGTCGTCAACCTGGAAGATATTAACTTCTTCACTTGCTCTGTCAAGACCATTTAGGTCACGGAGAATGATTTCCTCGTTAATATCCTGGAAGTAGTTGTACCATGATGTGTAACCTGAAAGATGCTCAATGGCAGGCTTCTTACAACCAACAAAGTCAAAGAAGTATTTATCCATTACATCGTCCATATCGCCCTTTATAATTGCGATATCAAACATTTCGTATTCCTGACCTGCGGTAAGCTTAAGTCCATCAACGTCTTTTCTGATGATGAATTTATCATTCTTCATATCAACGGCAAAAATTGTGAAGCCGTTACGTTCACTTCTTGAACCGTAAAGTTTGATTTCTGTTTCGCCCTTTTCACGGAAGTAGCAGTATGTATATGCGTGGAATTTACCTTCCTCGCCGTATTTTTCAAAATGATAGTCACCTGAAAGACCCGCAAAATGCTTTAAGGATTTATTGATGTTTGCAGCCTTAATAAGACCCTTGAATGTATCTTTCTTTGAAAATTCACGTGATGTTGTCCATGCCTGATAACCGTTGGCATAGAATAAATCATCGTCGTCAAAATCCTTTTCATCTTCAATTTCAAAGGACTTCATAACCATATCGCACTTTGCTTTGAGCACACCCTTGATGCTTTCTTTATCCTGTTTGAGCTCAAAAGAAAATGCTCTGCCGTCAAATTCGTTCTGATTAACAAGTGCCTTGCCAATTAAGATTTGTGATTTGATTTTTTCAAACATAATATTCTCCTTTTAGTCGTTTACTTTATCAATGAATTTCAAGAACTGTGCTTTTCCTTCGTCGGTTCTGTCGAACACACCGCACTGCTTAAGAATGTCCGCAAACACTTTACCGATTTCGTCACGTATAATCTTCGCGCAGTTTTCGGGAGTAACAACGTTATTTTTAACTATTTCGTCAACCCACTCTTTATGCTTTGCGATTTTTTCATTCTCAGAAATATCGTCGCCGTTGATTATAGCATCTTCAATAAGTTTCATTTCGTCCTTAAGACGGGCAGGAAGCACCGCAAGACCCATAACCTCAATAAGACCGATGTTTTCTTTTTTGATATGGTGATGTTCGGGATGGGGATGGTAAACACCATCAGGATACTGTTCAGTAGTAATATTATTTCTCAACACAAGGTCCATTTCATATTTACCGTCTTTGAAACGGGCAATGGGTGTTATTGTGTTGTGAGGTACTCCATCGGTATAAGCGAAAACGAATGCATCTTCGTCGGTGTATTCACGCCACTTTGCAAGAATTTTACCTGAAAGTGTGCATATCTCATCCGCATCATCGCCTCTTAAACGAAGTACAGACATAGGCCATTTAACAATACCTGCTTCAATATTGGGGTAATCTTTGAACTGGACCTCAGTTTCAACAGGTGCCTTTGTCATAGCGAATGTGTAATTGCCACCCTGGAAGTGGTCGTGAGTGAGCACGGAACCGCCCACAATGGGTAAATCCGCATTGGAACCCACGAAGTAATGAGGGAACTTTTTAACAAAAGCGAAAAGTCTTCTGAAACCGTCCTCAGTTATTTTCATAGGCACGTGTTGTGAATTAAACACAATACTGTGCTCGTTATAATAAACGTAGGGAGAATACTGTAAACACCAATTTTCACCGTTTAAATCAACGGGGATAATTCGGTGATTCTGTCTTGCAGGGTGGTTTACCCTACCTGCATAGCCCTCGTTTTGAGGACACAAAAGGCACTTAGGATATGAGCTTTGCTTCATAAGAAGTGCCGCCGCAATAGCTTTCGGATCCTTTTCGGGTTTTGAAAGGTTTATGGTAATATCAATATCACCATATTCGGTAGGTGTTACCCATTTAATATCGTTTTTTATTCTGTATTCTCTTACATAATCGGATTTTCTTGATAAATGATAGTAATAATCAGTAGCCTTTTCAGGACTTTCTTCATACAAAGAGTTGAATTTATTTATAACCTCAGAGGGACGAGGGGTGAGAACACCCATAATCTTTGTATCCAACAAATCGCGGTAAACCACCGATTCGTTACAAAGTCCCTTTTCACAAGCATAGTCAAGCAAAGCCTTGAGCAAATCCTCAAGCTCTGCGTTTTCGATAATTTCGTCATCGTCTATGCTGTCAAGACCGAGCACACCAAGAATTCCGTTGATTGCCCAAGTCTCATCTGCCGCATCAATAAGACCGTTATTCTGAGCATATTTAACTAACGACCTTATAGCTGAACTAACTGTCATCTTTTTTACCCCACAGTAAATCTATTATATCATTACAATTATAAATTTTTATTAACTCTATTGCAAGATATTTATAATAAAAATATTGAAAATTTTATGTGAACAAGCTAAAATATTTTCAGAAGGAGTGAGTTAATTGAGTTTTAATGCACTTAAGGTTAAAAACGATATTGTTCAATGGATTAAGGATTGGTTCGAGGTAAACGGCAAGGGCTGTAAAGGCGTTCTTGGCATCTCAGGCGGCAAGGATTCATCCGTGGTTGCGGCACTTCTTGTTGAAGCTCTCGGCAAGGAAAACGTTATTGGTGTGCTTATGCCCAAGGGCGAGCAATTTGATATTGACGTAAGCATTGCTTTATGCAAATTTCTGGATATAAAATACTACACCGTAAATATAAACGATGCCTATAACGGTATTATGCAGGAATTGGAAAAAAGCGGTGTGCCCGTTAACACACAAGCCATCACAAACCTCCCTCCCCGTATTCGTATGACAACGGTTTATGCCGTTTCACAAAGCGTTAACGGCAGAGTTGCAAATACCTGCAACCTTTCAGAGGACTGGGTTGGATACTCAACACGCTACGGTGACAGTGTAGGTGATTTTTCACCCCTTTCAAAGCTCACCGTACAAGAGGTTAAGGCAGTGGGCAGAGCATTGGGCTTACCCGAAATGTTTGTTGAAAAGGTGCCCATTGACGGTCTTTGCGGTAAAACCGACGAGGATAACTTAGGCTTCACCTACGAAACACTGGACCGATATATTCGCGAGGGAGTATGCGAGGATGAGGAAACCAAGGCACGAATTGACCGACTTCACAAAATCAATCAATTCAAGCTTGAGTTGATGCCCATCTTCCCCTACGAGCCCTGATAAATTATAAGAAGCTCTGAATCAGTTGATTCAGAGCTTCTTTTTTATTTTTTCATTCTGCGGCTTGCCTGCTTGCTCTTACGGTCAAATTCACGCTCCGCCTTTAATTTTTCCTGACGGATGCGCTCCTCCTCAAACCTTTCATCACGAGCCTTAACAACATTATCATATTCTGAAACATATTTATCAAGATTGTTATAGCCGTCATAAAGCGCTAATGTTCTTAATGCTGAAAGATACGGTGCCGCAACGTTACTGTATCTGTCGCGCTGCTTGCTTGCCTCACGCATTGCCTCGCGGCGTAGCTGCGCCTGCTCTTTTGTATCATCGGGCAGGTTATATGCTGCCTCGTAAATAGCCTCATCGAACGGAATTATATTCCCCTCGGGGTAATACTTTTTTGCAAGTCTTGCACTTCTGACAATGGCTCTTGCGTTTCTTACCTCCTGCTTGCGCCAGGTTTTTTCTTCCTTAACGCCGGTAACGGGTAAGCTGTTAGCTAATTCCTGAGCTTCCTTTGCACATTCATAAAAGCGCTCGGGACCCTTTGATACTATAAGCCTGCAAAGTTCAATCTGCTTCTGACCAAACTCGTTTTCGAAACGTTTTAATTCGTGCATTACAAACTCTGCTATTTCGATTTCCTCGTTCGTTTCCTTAGCCTGTGCAAGGGCATCCTTTGCATTTTTTATTGCCTGCGCCCTGATTTGCTTTTCTTCCTTTGTACCGGAGGGTAATGCTTTGGCTTCTTTTATGCCGGATTTCGATATCTCCTGCTTATCCATATTATAATACTTGCTTGCCTTTATAATAGCCTCGCAGCCCTCGATATACGTAGAGTCATCCTGCTCACCGTTTTGCGAGTCTTCAATAAGCGTTCTGATTCTGATAACACGAATCATTGACTTCTGACCCGTTTCGGAAATATCGTAGAAGAACCACGGCAGCACGTCAAGCGCCGCACCGATTATTGACACAATAAGCAGGGTATCCATAAGAGGATACAGAACACAATCGGGGTTTTTCCTCTGCTTTGACAGAGGCAGATTCTCGTCATAATTTACATATACGTCAAGCACCGAATAATCGTTACCATCAAAGCCCTTTTTCTTGTAAATCCAAGGAATAAACAGACCCGTTACGGCACTGATGGCACCGCCGGCGTATGTAGAAATAAAGCCAAACGCTCCGTCTATACGCTCACCAATCAGGTACTGCTGGTTATCACGCATATCCGATTCAATAGCACTATCTATAACGTTATACGTGTCAACAAATCTGTCGAGTGTATATACAACGAACAACCCCACGCCTGCCAGGGGACTCTTATAAAACAGGAAATATGATGCAACAAGGAAAATCTGCATAATATTTTTGAATACCTTGATCTTCTTCTTGCCGAATTTCTTGATAATGGCGGGCGAGAAAAGCATTCCCCAGAAGTTGGCGTTGTATGAAATTGTATTAAGTAAGCCGTATGTTGTGGGCTTCATAATATGGGCACGGTAAACCATCCAGCTCCATATATCGCCCTTTGCGCCCTCAAGGAAGTTGTTCCAGCCGTCGGCGCATTTAATCCAGAAAATCTTGTTACCTGCAACCGCACGCATGGAGCTTGCAAAGCTCATTTTTGTGATTCGGCTCTTGGGAAGAACAAGTCTTTCCTTCGTTCCGAAATATGCAAGCATAACGAAAACCATCAGGAATGCAACGGGAGTGTATGCACCGCGATAATAGGTCATATTGTATTTATCACCGTTTTCGCAAAGAAGGTCAACCATCATGGGATAGTAAACGTTGTTTATTGAAAAGCCCAAAGAATAGATAATGCTTGTAATAGCCATTATCTTGGTACGCTCCTGAGTATTGGGGGTCATAACGTGCACCATATTGGTAACACCCGTTGAAACCCAGCTCTGAACGTAGCCCTGAATCTGACCTATAACGAAAAGCATTGCAATCATCAGGTATTGGGTGAAGGGCTGAAAGGCATCCCTTACCCCCTCGTACGGCAACCACAAGGATACAAGCGTAAAAACCATTGCAGGTATTGCAAGCTTTATATAAACCCTGTATTTACCATCCTTACTGCGCAGATTATCAACAATCCACGCGTTAAGGGGTGTCGTAATATAGCCGATTGCCTGACAGATATAGCTCATAACAAGCAATTGGTTGTTATTCATTTTAAGGGTCATACCGGTAAACTCGTTACCAACGCCGAAGCCGATTGTCCAGTTGATGGACATACACATAGCCATCCAGCCTACGGAAAGCATAATAACCTCTTTATAAGGCACGTACTCGCCGGGTCGGGGTTGCTTCCAATATAGCTTCAGCTCTTGTATGCCGTCACTGACTTTATTTAAAATCTCCATATTTTCACCCGTTTATGGTTATTTTAATATCGGTTTATCAATAAGCGTAACAGATTTTTTGTTAGTTCCGTCAAGCTCAAGAATAACAAGCTCGTTTTCATCCTTAAGGAAGGCGCCGGGAAGGTACAAGGTGTACTGAGGGCCGCCCTTAATAAATCTGCCAAGGTTAAAGCCGTTGATATAAACAATTGCATTACCGAAGCCGCGCATATCAACAAAGGTGTCGTACTTTTTGTCTGCCTTGAAGGTTGCCTTCATAAAGCAGGGATAATCCTTGTGGCTCTTTTTATAAGGAACTGAAGGTGCTTCGTCAAGCTCCATACAATAAACGTCCCAATCCACAATTGCCTGGCCCTCAATATAAATTTCTTCAAGACCCTTGCGGTCATAAATACGGCGTGCATAGTTCACTCTGCCGAAGGCCTGAACAAGAACGTCAATTTTAACCTCGCCGTCAAAAGCCTCGATGGGCACTGAGAAGCTTTCGTCAAAAAGAGCCTTGCCCTTGAGCTTTGCTCTGTTATAAATGTGCTTGAGCTCACCGTTAATATAAACGTAGGCTATATCATGAACACCGAATGCATTGAGCTTTGAATCACGATAATTACCCTTTAAGGTTGTGCTATAAAGGATAAGTCCGCTATTCTGGCCGTAATACTCCATATAATGGGGAGAGTTACTCTTTTTATGTACTGCGAATTTTTTATAGACCTTATTTAAATCTGCAAATTCAGTAAAATCAATTTTGCCGATTTTTTGTGTTTTGGTATCCTCGGGAAGCTCGGGAAGCTCCTTACCCAACTGCTTTTGCATACGATTTCTCAACACAAAATATTTTTCGGTATATGCACCACATTCGCTTAAGGGTGCGCCGTAATCGTAGCTTGTGGTTGTGGGGCAATAGCAATCGTAATAGTTTGCGCCCGACGAGAAGCCGAAGTTTGTGCCACCGTGGAACATATATAAATTAAAGTTTGCATCCTCTTTAAAGAATCCATCAAGACTCCTGCCCAAGGATTCCTCTGCATTGTCACTATGGTGCTTTGTGCCCCAACGGTCAAACCAGCCGCACCAATGCTCACCGCACATAAGGGGCTTGTCGGGCTGAAGCATTTTAAGGTCATCAAATCGATTTTCGTGGTAGCCGCCAAAGTTTGCAACCATCCATTCCTCGGGAATGCCGCCACCTGAAAAGAAATATCTGTCCTCGCCATCGGAGGTGAAAAGCTGAACGTCAACGCCAAGCTCACGCATAAGGTCACGAAGCCAGTAAAGATACTTTTTATCCCTGCCGAATGAGCCGTATTCATTTTCAACCTGCATTGCGATTATTTTGCCGCCGTTTGTTTCAAGATAGGGCAAAAGCTTAGGAATAAGCACACTGAAGAAGTCCTTAACCGCCTTGATATAGGTTTTATCCCAGCAACGAAGTCTGATATTTTTATCCTTAAGAAGCCATGCAGGAAGTCCGCCAAAATCCCACTCGGCACAGATATACGGACCGGGACGAACAATTACGTAAAGGCCAAGCTTCTGTGCAGTTTCAACGAATTTAACGATATCCAGCATGCCCTCAAAATTAAACTGTCCCTTTTTGGGTTCATGGAAGTTCCAGGGCACGTAGGTTTCAACGGTATTAAGACCCGCCGCGCGGAGCTTTAAAAGTCTGTCCTCCCAATATTCCTGAGGTATTCTGAAATAGTGCATTGCACCTGAATAGATGTGAAATTCTTCACCATCCATATAAAATTTTCTATCCTTCATCTCAAGCATAATAAAATCTCCTTATTTGCCGTTATTTATTTCATTAATCGCCTTCTGTAAGCGGTCGGGTCTACGTGTTGTAATATTATCAGGCCCGAATGATAAAATCTTATAAATATCACTGAAATCATTTACAGTCCAGATGGATACCAGCAAGCCGTTCTGATGGAAAATATCCACAAGCTCCTTAGTTGCATTATCTTTATTAAGGTTAATACCTATCGCACCGCAATCCTTAACCTTGTTAACAAGCGATAAAAGATATTCATCGGTCTGCTTTCTTTTGGGAAGCACAGAAACGTTAAGATAGTAGTCAATGTCGGGGCAATCCGCCTTAACCTTTGCTACGTCCTCCTCGTTTATACCCGTGAAAAATATTCTGTCCTTCACACCTGTTTTTTCGGCAACCTCGCCCACAGTGTAAAGGTATTCAACGCTTTTTATATCAACGTTAACCCTTAAGCCGTCATATTCCTTAACCTTAAGGAATGCCTTTTCAAGGCTTATCTCCTTACCGTGAGGCTTGTCGTGAGCAAGCACGGGATTGCCCTTATAATACTGTACGTCAAACTCTATAATATCTGCGCCATACGAAACACCTGCTTCGATGGACTCCAACGAGTTATCCTTAGTACCCACACAACCGGTGTGAGCGGTATATGTAAACCCGTCAACAAATTCAATCGTATCAATTTTATACTTTATAAAACCGAAGCACATTGCCGAAATCACTCCTGCACTTAATAAAATTATTGCCGTCGTACGTAAAAGTCCGACCTTTTTCTTTCCCTTTTTCATCTTTCGCCTCATTGCAAATAATCTCAGAGTAATTATACATTTTTTTATCAAGAAAAACAAACAAATTTTCAAAAAACGGCAAGAGCAACAAACAACACCTGCGTTATTTGTTGCTCTTGCCGAAAAGACCGAAATATTCACTATTGAAAGGGCGTAAATTTTCTGTTAAAATTCTGTTTAAGGGTGGTGAAGCAATGAAAAACCAAGGCATTAAAAATTTAATAATAGCCGCTATGCTGTTTTGTCTGGGGCTTGTGTTACCCATGCTTACGGGTCAGATACCCAAAATCGGTAATATGCTGTTACCAATGCACCTACCTGTATTCTTGTGCGGACTTATATGCAACTGGAAATACGGCGGAGTAGTTGGCTTTGCGCTCCCCCTTGTGCGCTCGTTGGCTTTTGGTATGCCCGTGCTTTACCCTACCGCAATCGCAATGGCATTTGAGCTTGCGTCATACGGCTTAATCGTCGGCTTGCTTTACAAGCACGCACCATGGCGGTCGGTTAAATCCATATACCTTTACCTTATAACCGCAATGCTCGGCGGCCGTATAGTATGGGGAATTGCACAGACAATTCTGTTGGGTTTTTCAGAAAAGGGCTTTACCCTTATGCTCTTTATAACCAACGGCTTTGTAAACGCCATCCCCGGTATAATTCTTCAGCTTATACTTATTCCCGCAATAATGGTGGCCACCAAAAAGGCGCATATATCAATTTTCAAAAAACAGAAGGGCAATTATGATGCATAATGATTTTAAAAATGCGGTTGAATTGATTAAATCCGCTTCAAAAGAAAAAACGGGCAGTAACATCATAATTGCAATTGACGGCCCCTGCGCCTCAGGTAAAACAACATTTGCAAAAGCACTTAAGGATACCCTTGATTGTAACGTGATTGCGGTTGATGATTTCTTTTTACAGCCCCAACAACGCACCACACAACGGCTTGATACCGCGGGTGGCAACTTTGACAAAGAAAGGCTTTTGCAGGAGGTTATTGTACCATTAAAAGACGGTGCCGAATTTTCATACAGACCCTTTGACTGTAAAACCTGCACCCTGCTTGCTCCTATAAAAATTGACCCCAAACCTATAACGATTATTGAGGGTGTGTATTCCTGCCATCCTGACTTACAGAAATTCTACGACCTTAGGTTTTTTGTAAAAACCGATAAGGAAACACAATTACAAAGACTGACCCAAAGAAGCCCACAAATGCTATCCCGATTTATTGAGCAATGGATACCCATGGAGGACAGATATTTCAATACATTTGACATAGAATCAAAATGTTCCGTGGTTATTGAAACCTGATTATTCCACGGTAACACTTTTTGCAAGGTTACGGGGCTTGTCTATATCGCAACCCCTTAACCGTGCCACGTAATAGCTCAATAGCTGTAACGGCAAAACTAAAAGTGAATTTTTAAAAGCCTTAACCGTATCACTGACGGCAATTATATCCGCCCAATCAGTGATGCGGTTTTTTGCACCCTCATCACACAATGCAATAACCCTTGCGCCCCTTGCGTTGACCTCTGCCATATTGCTGAGAGTTTTGTCAAAAATTTCAGATTGACCCAAAATTGAAATAACGGGTGTTCCTTGATTAATAAGAGATATTGTGCCGTGCTTCAACTCCCCCGCCGGTAATGACTGAGCATTTATATAGCTAATCTCCTTTAATTTTAAAGCACCCTCGGCGGCAGCGGCATAATCAGTAAGCCTGCCTATAAAAAACATATTTTCTGCCGTATATATTTCCTTTGCAATGCCCTTTACGCACTCGTTTACCTCCTCAAGTGTTTCGGTGATTTTTTGCGGTAGCTTTTGCATTTCTTCAATATAAAAACACTCCTGCGCCGTAGTGACTTTGCCCCGCTTTTTACCCATAAAAACCGCTAATGCATAAAGCGCCGCAAGCTGTGCGCTATATGCCTTTGTTGTAGCAACAGCGATTTCACGCCCTGCCCGTGTATAAATCACGCTACCGCTTTCCTCGGCGATGGTGCTACGCTTAACGTTAACTACCGAAATGCATTTTGCCCCGCATTTTTTTGCAAGGCGCAACGCCTCAAGAGTATCGGCGGTTTCACCGCTCTGACTTATAAAAATGCTCAGGGTATTTTCATCAACAAAGGGCTTTGAGTACCTGAATTCTGACGCAAGACTAACCCGGCAGGGTATTTCCAGAAGCTCCTCGAAAAAATTCTTTACCGAAAGCCCTGCGTGGTATGCAGAGCCGCAGGCAACCATACACACTTTTCTGAGTCGGTATTCAAAAAACTCTTCGGCTATGTGAATATCCTTAAAATTAATTTCTTTTCCGTCTATAAACGACCCAAGGGTTTTTCTGACTGCCTCGGGCTGCTCCATAATCTCCTTAAGCATAAAATGGTCGTATCCGCCCAAGGTGACCTCATTATCTTCGGCAGATATTTCCTCAGCGGCTTTAGTTATTTCCTGTCCATTTTCATCAAAAAAAGAAATCCCCTCTTTTTGTACTAAGCAAATTTCTCCGTCCTTCAGTCTGTACACCTTAGTCGGGATATCATTTATTGCAAGAATATCAGACGCCATATAAGAGCCCCCATTGCATCGGGCAACCACCAAGGGGCTATTTTTGGCAACGGCAAAAATACTGTCGGGAAAATCAGCACACAGAATACCAAAGGCATAGGAGCCCTTTAGCTTTTGGCAGGTAAGAGAAATTGCCCGTATTACGTCACCGGTGTAATTTCGCTCTAAAAGATGCACCGCCGCTTCCGTGTCGGTTTCGGAATAAAATCTTGTGCCTTCGGGTAAGATATGTTTTTTAATTTCTTCACTATTTTCTATTATGCCGTTATGCACCAAGGCAAACCTACCCTTGGGGCTTAAATGGGGATGAGTATTTTCGGTTGTGGGGCTACCGTGGGTTGCCCAACGAGTATGCCCGATTCCCACGGTAGAAGAAAGGAAGTTATTGCTAACCTCCCTTTCAAGCCTTTGTACCTTACCCGCACAACGAAGCCGTAGAATTTTATTGCCGTTTATTACTCCGATACCCGCCGAATCATAGCCCCTGTATTCCAGCTGCTTCAGACCCTTTATAAGCTGGGGAACAACGTTATCCGTACCGATTTTACCGATAATTCCGCACATAAAAAAACTCCCTTTAAGAAAAACTATATTTTTCATAGTTTCTCTTTAAAAAGGGAGTTTTATACTTAATTTATTATACTCTTGCTACTGAAATAACAACGCTTTCGCCGTTGATATCCCATTTCTTAGCATTTGCGCCTTCGTCGCCAAGGACAATTGAATCTGAAAGAACTACCGTTGAAATAGTTGCTTCGTTTTTCTTTGCAATGTCAAAGAGCTTTTCGTTACCTGTAAGGGTAACGTTGATTCTGTCCATAACGTTGAAGTCAGAGTCCTTACGCATTGTCTGAATCTTACTGATAAGCTCTTTTACGAAGCCTTCTTCAATAAGCTCGGGTGTAAGCTCTGTATCAAGGGCTACTGTAACACCTCTGTCAGAAACGGTGAACACACCCTCCTTCTGCTTGGTTTCAAGAAGAATATCCTCGGGTGCAAGCTCAACGTCGCCGCTTGCAAGGTTAAGAACAAGCTTACCCTCTGCATCGAGAGTAGCCTTAGCGGATGAATCAAGCTCACTGAGAGCATTTCTGATTTCACCAAGCTGCTTGCCGTACTTGGGACCAAGTGTGCGAAGCTGGGGCTTGAAGATGTATGAAACGAAGCTTGAAGCATCCTCAACGAAATCAACGTTCTTAACGTTAAGCTCATCACGGATAATGTCTATAAAGTAGCCTTCAACCTTCTTTTCGCTCTGTACGTACATTGTGCTCAAGGGCTGACGGTTCTTCATATTTGAGCCGTTTCTTGCAGCTCGGCCGAGAACAACGATGTCAACAACCTCGTCCATATTCTTTTCAAGCTCAACGTCAATACGATCCTTCTGAACCTCGGGGAACATACAAAGATGTACGCTTTCGGGTGCAGACTTATCAACGTTGCAAACAAGGTTTCTGTAAATTGACTCTGCCATAAAGGGAATCATGGGTGCTGCAGCCTTTGCAGTTGTAACGAGAGCTGTGTAAAGGGTCATATAGGCCGCTGTCTTGTCATCGGTTTCGCCCTGTACCCAATATCTTTCTCTGCCGCGACGAACGTACCAGTTGCTCATTTCATCGGTGAATTCCTGAAGTGCCTTTGCAGCCTCGGGAATTTTGTAATTAGCAAGGTTTGTGTCAACGGTTTCTACCATGGAGTTAAGCTTTGAAAGAAGCCATTTATCCATTACTGTAAGCTTACAATCCTCAAGATTGTATTTAGTGGGGTCAAATTTATCAATATTTGCATAAAGCACGTAGAATGCATAGGTATTCCAGAGTGTACCCATAAATTTGCGCTGACCCTCAACAACGGCTTTACCGTGGAAACGGTTGGGAAGCCAGGGTGCGGAGTTTGTGTAGAAATACCAACGGATAGCATCTGCACCGTAGGTCTGAAGTGCATCGAAGGGGTCAACTGCGTTACCCTTTGACTTACTCATCTTCTGACCGTTTTCGTCCTGAACGTGACCGAGAACGATAACGTTCTTGTAGGGTGCTTTATTGAAAATAAGTGTAGAAATAGCAAGAAGCGAATAGAACCAACCGCGGGTCTGGTCAACAGCCTCAGAGATGAAGTCTGCGGGGAACTGTGACTCGAACAAATCCTTGTTCTCGAAGGGATAGTGATGCTGAGCAAAGGGCATTGCGCCTGAGTCAAACCAGCAGTCAATAACCTCGGGAACACGGTGCATTTCCTTGCCGCATTCGGGACACTTAAGAGTTACCTTGTCGATGTAGGGACGGTGAAGCTCGATTTCATCGGGGCAATTGTCACTCATTGACTTAAGCTCCTCGATTGAGCCGATTGAATGACGGTGACCGCATTCGCATTCCCAGATATTAAGGGGTGTGCCCCAATAACGGTTACGTGAAATACCCCAATCCTGAACGTTCTGGAGCCAGTCGCCGAAACGACCCTTACCGATGCTTTCGGGAATCCAGTTGATTGTGTTATTATTTCTGATAAGGTCTTCCCTTACCTCGGTCATCTTAATAAACCAAGACTCTCTTGCATAGTAAATAAGGGGTGTGCTACATCTCCAGCAGTGGGGATATTCGTGCTCGAACTTGGGTGCGTCGAAAAGAAGGCCTGCCTTCTCAAGGTCCATAAGCACAAATTTATCTGCATCCTTAACGAAAGTGCCTGCGTAGGGTGTGGGCTCAGCCATTTCACCCTTGCCGTCAACAAGCTGAACAAAGGGAAGGTCGTATCTTCTGCCAACCTTAGCGTCGTCCTCACCGAATGCGGGTGCAATGTGAACGATACCTGTACCGTCGGTCATTGTAACGTAGCTATCCGCAGTGATGAAGAATCCTTTTTTGTTCTGTTTGTCGCAGATGGGCTTAACGTAGTCGAAAAGGGGCTCGTATTCCTTATATTCAAGGTCAATACCCTTGAAGCTCTCAAGAACCTCGTATGCGGGTGCTTCCTCTGTTGCGAATTTGCCGAGAACCTTATCAAGAAGTGCCTCTGCCATATAGTAGGTCATACCGTCGGCAGCCTTTACCTTGCAATAAATATCGTCGGGGTTTACGCAAAGTGCAACGTTTGAGGGAAGAGTCCAGGGAGTTGTTGTCCATGCAAGGAAGTATGCATCCTCACCTGTAACCTTAAAGCGTACAACTGCTGAACGCTCTTTAACTGTTTTGTAGCCCTGAGCAACCTCGTGTGATGAAAGAGGTGTGCCGCAACGGGGGCAATAGGGAACGATTTTGAAACCCTTGTAAAGAAGGTTTTTATCGTAAATCTGCTTTAATGCCCACCACTCTGATTCTATGAAATCGTTGTGATACGTTACGTAAGGCTTATCCATATCTGCCCAGAAGCCAACGGTAAATGAGAAATCCTCCCACATACCCTTGTATTTCCAAACGCTTTCCTTACAGTGGTCGATGAAGGGCTCAAGACCATATTCTTCAATCTGCTCCTTACCATCAAGACCAAGAAGCTTTTCAACCTCAAGCTCAACGGGAAGACCGTGTGTATCCCAACCTGCTTTTCTGGGTACCATACAGCCCTTCATAGTGCGGTAACGGGGAATCATATCCTTGATAACACGTGTTAAAACGTGACCGATATGGGGCTTACCGTTAGCTGTGGGGGGACCATCATAGAAAACATAGGGAGTACCGTCTTTTCTTTCTTCGATGCTTTTTTCAAAGATTTTTTCGTCACGCCAGAATTTTTCGATTTTCTTTTCCTGCTCGACGAAATTAACGTTGGGGGAAATAGGTTCGTACATTGACTTTACCTCCAAATTTCAAATTTATATCATTATGAAAATAAATAACAAAACAATTCGTAATTCATAATGCGTAATTCGTAATTATTGGGGCGCGAAAATGCGCCATAGAAGTAATAGTGGCACAAACAACATATTCTTATTAATGCTGCACGCAGTGCCCGATAATTATGCATTACGAATTAAGCATTACGCATTCAGTAAATTGACTTTATTCTAAAATAAAAAACAAAAGCTTTGCCCTGCATACAGGACAAAGACATGCTTTGTTAACCACCCATAATACAAGCGTACCGTCATACGCCGACCCGTTAACGGCGGTCAACCGGAGAGGCTTACTATTAATTCAGCCCTCGGCTCGGGAGTGATGTTCGACTTCTGCGGTTCATATCGGGCTTGCACCGTCCCCGACTCGCTTAAAATCCCCGAAGAGCTACTGTCTCCGTCAAAGCTTTTTCATACAGAAGTTATAATACCACTAAATTACAAATATTGCAAGTACCTATTTGCTTATATTTATTATATAAAACTTAAACTTTCGTCTTTACATAAATCCAATATTAGGTTATAATGAGTATTTGTAAAAATATGTATCGAACAAACTTCAATCGAAAGGAAAATATATATGCTTCAATTTGAAGAATTACGACTTGAGCTTTCTTCTTACGAAGACAAGCTTACCGACCTTGCAGAGGCTCTCGGACTTAACAAAATGATCGACGAGGTTGCAGAGCTTGAGGCCGAAAGCGCAAAGGACGGCTTCTGGGATGACGTTCAGCGTTCACAGAAGCTCACTCAGCACATGGCTTCACTTAAAAACAAAATCACCGCTTATGAGGATTTAAAGGCTTCCTTCGAGGATACCCTTACACTCATCGAGCTTGCTAACGAGGAAGAGGACGAAAGCCTTTTCGACGAGTGCCGCGGCAGTGTTGACACATTCATCGCTTCACTTGATGCAATGACACTTTCCACCCTTCTTACAGGCGAATACGACAAAAACAATGCTATTCTCACCTTCCACGCAGGTGCAGGCGGAACAGAAGCTCAAGACTGGGCTCAGATGCTTTTCCGTATGTACAACCGTTGGGGTGAGCGTCACGGCTTCAAGGTTTCAACACTTGACTACCTTGACGGTGATGAAGCGGGTCTTAAATCTGCAGTTATTCTTATCGAGGGTGAAAATGCCTATGGTTATATGAAGAGCGAAAGCGGTATTCACAGACTTGTTCGTGTTTCACCCTTTGACGCTTCAGGCAGAAGACACACATCATTTGCTTCTCTCGAGGTTATGCCCGAAATCGACGACAGCATCGAGGTTGAAATTGCTCCCGAGGACATCAAAATGGACGTTTATCGTTCATCTGGTGCAGGCGGTCAGAAGGTTAACAAAACCTCATCCGCGGTTCGTCTTACACATATTCCCACAGGTATTGTTTGCTCATGTCAGGTTGAGCGTAGCCAGCATCAGAACCGCGAGGTTGCTATGCGTATGCTTAAGTCAAAGCTTATCGAAATCAAAGAGCGCGAGCATCTTGACAAAATCAGTGACATCAAGGGTGTTCAGAAGGAAATTGCATGGGGTAGCCAGATTCGTTCGTACGTATTTATGCCCTACACCCTTGCAAAGGACCACAGAACAAGCTTCGAAAACGGTAACATCAACGCGGTTATGGACGGCGACATCGACGGCTTCATTAACTCATACCTTAAAATGCAGGCAAACAAGTAATGGATATACGTCAGGAATCATTAAAAAAGCATTACGAGTGGAACGGCAAAATTGAGGTTATTGCCCGATGCCCCGTTGACACTCGCGAGGATATGTCCTTAGCCTACACCCCCGGCGTTGCAGAGGCTTGTATGGTTATAAACGGTGACGTAAATAAATCCTTTGAGCTTACAAGGCGTAATAACCTTGTGGCAGTGGTAACCGACGGCACAGCAGTTCTTGGTCTTGGTGACATCGGTCCCGAGGCGGGTATGCCCGTTATGGAAGGTAAATGCGCACTCTTCAAAAAATTTGCGGACGTTGACGCATTTCCCCTTTGCATTAAATCAAAGGACGTTGACGAAATCGTAAGAACAATTTATCTTCTTTCAGGAAGCTTCGGCGGCATTAACCTTGAGGATATTGCCGCACCCCGTTGCTTTGAAATTGAAAAGAAGCTTAAGGAATGCTGTGACATACCGATTTTCCACGATGACCAGCACGGCACGGCAGTTGTTGTGCTTGCAGGCATCATAAATGCATTACGCGTAGTAAACAAAACTATTGATAGTGTTAAAATCGTTGTTAACGGTCTTGGTGCCGCAGGCACTGCCATCTCAAAGATGCTTATTGCCGCAGGCGCTAAAAATATGGTGCTTGTTGACAAGCGCGGTATCATTGATGAAAACGACGAGCTTTTAGGCGAGGAAAGACAGCACCTTGCAAAAATCACAAACCCTGAGGGTCTTACGGGTGCCCTTGACGTGGCTATTAAAAACGCAGACGTATTCGTTGGTGTTTCCGCCCCCGGTATTGTGACCGAGAAAATGGTTATGTCAATGAACAGTGACGCCATCGTTTTCGCTATGGCAAACCCCACCCCCGAGATTATGCCCGACCTTGCTAAGAATGCAGGTGCAAGGGTTGTGGGCACCGGTCGCTCAGACTTTCCCAACCAGATTAACAACGTGCTTGTTTTCCCCGGTATTTTCCGCGGCGCACTTGATTGCGGTGCTACGGACATTACGGAGGAAATGAAGCTTGCAGCGGCATACGCTCTTGCAAACCACATTCCTGAAAACGAGCTTAACGAAGAACACATCATACCCTCCGCACTTGACAGAAGCGTTGCCTTTGAGGTTGCGGATGCGGTAAAAAAAGCCGCCGTTGAAAGCGGTGTAACAAGATAAAATATAAACCCCTTTATCAATTGATAAAGTGGTCTTTTTTTATGCCTCGTTGAAGTTTTCAACAATATATTTAACAACTGCACCGAACATGGGGTGTGAATGTGAATGGGCACCGTTCCAGTTTTCCCAAAGGGTTGTGGCACCGTGCTTTTTCATATTGTAGAAGGTATTTTCCTTTTCGGAGGTAAGGAGCTTATAGGCCAAATCCTTATGACCGTTTTCACAAAGAGTGCGTATAAGTATATCCGTACCGAAAATACCGCAATCGAATTCGCCCAGAGCCTCGTACTTATCAACAATTGCCTTAAGGGTCTTTTCATTACCGAAGCCAAGATCGTAGCCGTAAGCATCGCTTGCCTCAAGTGAATTGCAGAAGGTTCCGCTTTTCTTATCGTAGTACGTGTCAAGGAATGCCTTTTTAACCCTCTGATAGCGAGCCTTGAGGGGTGCGGAATTTTCACCGATAACCGCTGCCGCCTCAATTGCCATTGAAAGTGTCTTAAGGTAGAAATAGGTGTTAACAAAGGGTGTGGGAATAAGATTCCTATCCTCTGGCGAGCACCAGTCGCCCAAGCACCATCCCCTTGCCTCCTCACGGACTACAAGTGAATTTTCACTGTGGGAATCAAGATAATCAAAGTATAACAGCATATTGGGATAGAACTTTTTAAGCACGTCCTTATCCCCGTAATGCTTGTAGAAGGTGTAGGGCACAATTACCATTGCACCGCCCCAGCCACCGGGTCCGCCGCCGCCACCGTAGAATGGTGCCGTATGTTGAACGTGACCGGTATAAATATCCTGACAGTCGGCTATATCCTGCATCCATTTGCGATACATTTTTTCTGCATCAAATACAGTCATAACCACGTCTGCAGTAAGCTGTCCGTCACCGGTATAACCCAAGCGCTCTCTATGAGGGCAATCCGAGGGCACGCATCCGTGAACATTGCTCTGCTGTGTTCTTACGTAAGCATCAAAAATCCACTGAAGGGTTTTGTTTGATGATTTGAATTTAACAATGGGCTTAAGGTCAGTGTGAACAACTCTGTATTCCTTAACGTTAACTCTACCTAAAACGTCAAAGTATCTTGTGCCGTGCCACGTAAAGCGCGGATAATACTCCTTACATTTATCGTCGTGAATATAAGTATCCTTCTGCATACGGAATTCGCCGCCTGCTGAGTGGAAGGAAAGACCGCCGTTTTCATCAAGCTCCTCGGCAAAGCGCAAAACACAGCTTTCGCCGATATAGGCATCCTCGATAAATTCCACAACGGGATAACCCGAAATATTCTCGCCAATATCATAAATTGCATAGTCGCCGTGACGGAATATGCATTTGGGCTTAAGCTTTCTTACAACCTTGTCGGGAAGGCAGGTCTGCTCCTGAAGAACTGATGCGGGAGCCTGCACCACGTCAACTGATTTCCAGTTGCTTATATCCTCAGACGTATCTGCAAAATTATAGCCCCCAAGGCGGGTATCATGGTCCTCGCCGTAATAAAGGTTTGCCCTTGTAACGAAGGATTTTTTATATTTTGTATTTTTACCGCTTGCCGAAAGGATTTTATCACCCTGCACTAATTTGTAGCAAAGCAACAAATCGCCGTAGGGCTTCACACCCTCGTTGGGACATTCACGCTGGCAGAACCAACCGCCGCCGATATGTAATACAATTGTGTTCCTGCCCTTTTTAAGGAACTTGGTAACGTCAATTTTCTCGTAAAGAATACGGGTGGTCATGGTGTCAAATATGGGGTATTCCATACTTGCAGTATCGAACTTTTTGTAGTTTGTCCAAGCGGGTGCATGAACTCTGTCGCTTATGCTTTTACCGTTAATGTAAATATCACAAAAGCCGAGACCACTTACGTAAAGCTCTGCAGGTGCTTTTTTATCTGCATCAAAATCCTCACGGACAATAACCGCGTGGTATTCGCCGCCGAATTGCACCCACTGAGCACCGTCAAACACAAGGCTTTCGGTGCATTTTATATATTTTTGATTGTTTTTGTCATAGGGCACGCCGCTTTTGGGCATAGCATTTTTCTCAAAAAACGCTAACAACCCAAGAGGAAGCTCCGCACTAAAAGCCTTTGCCCCCTGCTTTTTTGCTTCGGTCTTAAGAAGCTCCACAATTTCTGAGCCCATACCGAATTTCCTGTACTGAGCCTTAACTGCA
This sequence comes from Acutalibacteraceae bacterium, assembly GCA_045654405.1. Taxonomy (GTDB): domain Bacteria; phylum Bacillota; class Clostridia; order Oscillospirales; family Acutalibacteraceae; genus DTU089. The sequence goes on from JAZONH010000010.1 coordinate 32,025, forward strand.
ACACAGTAAATTTCAAACTCACCGTTGCCCCTATCACAGATACTGCCACAGCCCACAACAAGGTCGCCTATACAAACAACCGCATGGATACCCGCTGAATCACGGGTATCCTTAATATACGCTGCTTTTTCACCAAGCTCGTCACAAAAAACCTGACGGCGAAGTGTCATAATATTTTTAAAAGCCTTATCATTGCTGCTTACAATGCTCTTTGCTATTTTCATATATTAACCTCACTTGGATTTGGAAGGTGCAATTACGAAGTTAAACGTAAGCTCCTTGGAAGCATCAATTGCATACTGAGGAAGTGTTGCGGGGCCACAGCTGCCAGTACCGGTGCCCTTTGTGTAACCGTCGATGGTAACAAAGGTTGTGTTTTCGTCAACTATATCCTCACGGTGGTCAGCCTTATCAAGGGTTGCCTGAGTATAGTTGTGAACGTTGAAATTGAATCTTCTGTCGGAGTAGATGAGGATTTCCTCGCCCTTGCCGCTCTTAAGCTTAAGGTATGAAACGTCGGAGTGGTTTGAGTTATCCTGAGGACGGATATAGGGCTCGTGCTCATCCTTAACCTTTGCGCTATAAAGACCAACGGGTGCATGCATATTAAAGTCGTTATAGTTTTCCTTTTCGCCCCTGCCGAAATATTCAATTTCGTCGAATTTCTTGTCTGCCTCAAAGGTAAGACCAAGGCGGGGAATATCAAAGAGCTTCTCCTCACTACCCTCTGCGGGAGCCATTGCAACCTCGATATCAACAACACCGTTAGCACCGATGATGTAAAGAACGTTCGCGTTGAACAATGCATCCTTCTTACCGCAAATTGTATAATATGCGCTTACGGATGCAACGCCTGATTTAACCTCGGCGCTAAGATCCTCAAGCATAATCTTAGGATTGTTAAGGTTGTGCTCGTTCCACTCGTCAATAATATGTCTGTCGTTATCCACGTAGGCTCTTGAAATATTAAGAAGGAAGCCCTTATGTGAAACAGGAGCCTTGTTAAGCACGCTAACGCCGTTAGCCTTGTATGTAAGCATTTCGCCTGTTTCCTCTGAGAATTCAATTGCACCCTCGGGATATTTAACTGTAATAACCTGAGAATCGGATGAAATTGAAACCTTACCCATTTCAAGTGAGGGTTGAATAAAGGGTGCCTCGGAAAGTGTAAGCTGTTCGATTGCAACCTCAAAATCACCCTTAAGGTAAATAAGGTTAAAGTATGTGTTTTTATCGTAATTAACCTTGGGTAAATCAAGCTTATACGTGCATTCCTTTTCGGGAGCAATGCTTATGGGGAAAGAGCCGCAGTTGATGGTTTCGCCGTTTTCCTGATATTCCCAATAAACCTCGATGCCGTCAGTTGAAAGGAATCTGTTGGTATTAAGTAGAGTAAGCTTGTTGCCTGAAAGCTTGGTTGCTCTTACGGGACGGTAAGCAACCTTCATATTATAAGCACCTGTATGGGGTGTGCGGTCGGGATAGAAAAGACCGTCAACACAGAAGCAACCGTCGTGAAGCTTTTCACCATGGTCACCACCGTAGGTGTACTGATATTTGTATTTATCGGTACCGTCGTGAAGCACTGAGTGGTCTGCCCATTCCCAGATGCAACCGCCCATAAATATATCGTCAGAATAGAAAATCTGCATATATTCCTCAAGGGCACCGGGTCCAACACCCATTGCGTGACAGTATTCGCAAAGATAGAAGGGAACCTCATTAAACTGCTTTCCGCGTTTTCTGTTGCGGATTTTAATCATATCATCCTGATGTGTGTACATTTCAGAATATACGTCGTAATGGTAACGTCTTGTTCTTGAAACGCCCTCGTAATGAACGGGAATATCGGTTAATTCCTTAAGCATTTCATAGCACTTGTCGTGGCATTTGTAGCCGTGTGACTCATTGCCAAGGCTCCACATAATAATTGAGGGATGTGTGCGGTCGCGGAAATACATTCTTCTGACGCGGTCCATATAGCGGGGTGCCCACTTTAATTTATGGCTGATTTCGCCGCCCTCACAGCCCAAATCCCAAATACCGTGGGTTTCAATATCTGCCTCGTCAACGCAGTAAAGACCATAATGGTCGCAAAGCTCAAGGAAGAAGGGGTCGGGAGGATAATGTGAGGTACGCACACAGTTAACGTTAAACTCCTTCATAAGCTCAACGTCCTTAATAAGGTCCTCAAAGCTCATTGCGTAGCCCTTGGTTTCGTGGGTATCGTGGTGGTTAACACCCTTAAGCTTGATTTTTTTACCGTTAAAATAGAATACGGCATCCTTAATTTCAATATTCTTAAAGCCCACGTACTGACGGATTGTCATAACCTCGCCGTCGTTTTTGAAAAGGGTGATGTAAAGCTCGTAAAGACGGGGGATTTCTGCATTCCACTCGTCAACGCTGAGACCCTTGAAGGAGAAAGCATTTTTCTGTGCACCGTCAACAACAGTCTGAGCCATAAGAGCATCGCCATCGTAAAGCTCTGCTTTAATCCGAGTATTTTCAAGGCAGCCCTTAAGCTCTGTTTCGATATTAAGATTGTATTTTTTGCCCTTTTTCTCGGCAATTGCCTGGAAATCGTTGATATATGCCTTTTCGTAGGTGTAAAGAAGCACGTCACGGAAAATACCATTTTCTCTGAACATATCCTGTGCCTCAAGATATGAGCCGGTACACCATTTGAATACAACAACTACAACCTCGTTGTCGCCCTCTTTAAGGAATTTGGTAATATCAAATTCATAAGAGTTGTGAGCCGCCTCGCCATAGCCTACAAACTTACCATTGATATATAAATCAACGCAGGGTGTAACACCAAGAAAGGTAAGAACGTAGTTTTTGCTAATGTCGGCTATATTTATAAATTTACGGTAAATACCGCAGGAAAACTCCTCGGGAAGCTCCGGGGGCTTTACGCCCTCGCCCTTAGGAAGACCCAATGCACGGGGGTCAAAGCTATAGGGACAGTTAATGTATGCAGGCTCCTCGTAGCCTGTTCTCTGCCATGTGCAGGGTACGTTAACTGTATCAAACTTCACCTTATCCGTATCAAGAGTTGCGGGAAGCTTTGATTTTTTCTTGTAATATTTAAATTCCCATTCGCCGGAAAGCACGGTAACTATATCACTGTTATAGCGCTCGGTTTTATAATCTGCATTTATTGCAGCATCCTTTTTGGAATGAGGAATTGCGTATGCTCTGGGAGCAAGTCTGCCGATTTCCATTGTTTTGAAATCGTAATGGTTTACCTTATTAAGTTCGTATTTCATATAAATCCCTCCGGAAATATAGTGTTACCTACATATTATCATACCCTATACTACATTTCAATTTTAAAGTCAAAAAATATGTACCAAAAATATCGCAATTATTTTGATATTGTGGTACAATAACCTTGTTATTTTAACATATCCGGAGCTTTATTATGAATTACGAAGAAACACAAATAACCGGTGTTGTAGAAGAGGTTACCTTCCGCAATGATGCTAACGGCTTTACCGTGCTTGATATATCTGTGGATAACGACTACCTTACCGCCGTGGGTGTTATACCCGGTGTAAACGCAGGTGAAAGCGTAGCCCTTACCGGTACATACACAACACATCCCTCTTTCGGCAGGCAATTTAAGGTGACTGCCTTTTCTCGTTGTATGCCCGAAACCACCGAGCAGATATACAAATACCTGGCATCAGGTGTAATAAGGGGCATCGGTCCTAAAAAAGCTATGTCAATTATCGAGGTTTTCGGCGGCGACACACTGGACATTCTTGAAAACGACCCCGAACGGCTTGCGGATATAAAAGGCATTTCGCTTGAGCAGGCAAAGTCTATCGGCGAGGAATTCACTCGCCAGTATGCTATGCGTTCGGTTATGATGGGGCTTGAAAGGTACGGTTTTTCGCCCTCGGAATGTATGAGAATTTTCAAAAAGATGGGTATTCAGGCAGTAAAGCTTGTGGAGGAAAACCCATACTCCCTTTGCTCCCTCGGTATAGGTATAAGCTTTGAGCGTGCGGAAAGCATTGAAGCGCAGCTGGACAAAAAGCCCCTGCCCGATTTCAGAATCCGCGAGGGAATACTGCACGTGATGAGGTATAATTCCACAAACCGCGGCCACACCTGCATCCCCCGCGAAAAGGTCTTAAGACCCTCCGCAGATTTATTGGAGGTTACTCAGGACGAAATTGATATTACAATAGACACTCTTATTTCTACGGCTCAGCTGAAGTCCCACACAATTGACGGCAAGGACTTCCTCTTCCTACCATCTGCATACCTCGCAGAGCGAAAAATTGCAGAAAGAATGTCGATTATTGCTAACTTCCCCCCACCCGGTGCCCCCCAGCTTGCGGATTGGATTGACGATATTGAAGCCAAAAACGGCATCACGTACGAAACACAGCAGCGCATTGCCATTGCAACCGCAGCTAAAAAAGGCCTCCTTGTTTTAACCGGCGGCCCCGGTACAGGTAAAACCACCGCCATTAAGGGCATTATTAATATTTTTGAGCGTCAACAGCTTGACGTTGCCCTTGCGGCACCTACGGGCAGAGCCGCTAAGCGCATGAGCGAGGTTACGGGAATGGAGGCTAAAACCATCCACCGTCTGCTGGAGGTTGAATGGGATGAGGATGACCGTCCCGTTTTCAGAAGGAACATCAAAAATCCCCTGGACTGCAACGCGCTTATTCTTGACGAATTGTCAATGATTGATATACACCTTTTTGCCGCTCTTCTTGAAGCGCTACCCCTCGGATGCCGACTTATACTTGTTGGTGACTCCGACCAGCTCCCCCCTGTTGGGTCTGGTAACGTTCTGCAGGATTTGATTTTGTCTGACGTTTTACCCGTTGTGTGCCTTTCACAGATTTTCAGGCAGGCAATGGAAAGCAAAATTATAACCAACGCCCACAAAATCGTTAACGGCGAAAGCCCCGATTTAACCAACGACGGCACGGACTTTTTCCACCTTGAAAGACCGTCGGCGGCACTTACGGCAAAAACTGTTACTGAGCTTTGTTATGAACGATTGCCCAAGGCGTACAAATGGGATTCATTTTCTGATATTCAGGTTATCTGCCCCTCGAAGAAGGGCGAAACCGGCACAATAAACCTTAACACCCTTTTGCAGAGTGCATTAAACCCCAAAAGCGACGATAAAAACGAAATGCTTGTGGGTGGCAGACTGTTCCGTCAGGGCGACAAGGTTATGCAGGTTAAAAACAATTACAACATCGAATGGGAAAGCCCCACAGAAAAGGGCACCGGCATTTTTAATGGTGACATAGGCATTCTCACGGCAATTGACGTTAAAACAGGTCTTGCAACGGTGGATTTTGACGGCAGAGTTGCGATTATTCCCGGTGAATACCTTTCCGAGTTAGAGCTTGCATACGCAATTACCGTCCATAAAAGCCAGGGCAGCGAATTTAAAGCTGTTATTATTCCCGCAATTAACGTTGTGCCGAATCTTGCTTACCGCAATCTTTTGTACACTGCGGTAACCCGCGCAAAGGATATGCTTGTAACCGTCGGCAGTGCACAGACGCTTGATGCAATGACCCAAAATGACCGCAAGGCCAAAAGATACTCTGCCCTTGCACATTTCCTGAAAAATGGATTTTAAAATATGGAAAAAATAAAGAATATTCTTAGAACAATTTTTTACACCCGCAAATGCCGTTATTGTAAAAAAGTTATTGACGTAAGAAAAAACCTCTGCCCCCAATGCGAAAACGATATTGTTCGTATTGAGGGCGACGTGTGCTACCGCTGTGGTTTTCAGATAAATGACTGCCACTGCAAGAAAAAGGCTCACCATTATTTAAGAATCTGCGCCCCATATTATTACGCGGGTGCGGGTAAACGAGCGGTTATACGCCTTAAATACAGCAAGGATATTTACATTGCAAGACCCTTAGCCGAGGATATGGCGGAAGCCTTCAACAAGCATTATGGTGAAATGGACTTTGATTTCTGCACCTTTGTGCCCTCCCACAAAAAGGACGTTAAAAAAAGAGGCTATAATCAGGCTCAGCTTCTTGCAAACGAGCTGTGGGACATACTTGGCATCCCCTGCGAGGAATTGCTTATTAAAACTGTTGTTACCACACCACAGCACACCCTTAATGAAAGCATGCGCTCGGGCAACCTGCTGGGCTCCATACAAATAAACCCAAAATTCTTCGAAAAAATACAGAATGCACGTATTTTGTTATGCGATGATATTAAAACCACGGGCTCCACACTGGACGAATGCGCCAAAACACTTTTGATCAGTGGTGCCGCAGAGGTGGACTGTATTACCGCCTGTATTGCAAAAAAGGCTAAAAAATAAAAGACTCTGAGAGCTAAACTCTCAGAGTCTTTTTTCATCAAAGAACGTAAATAATAATATCGCGTCTGCCCCAGTTTACACACTGTGCTTCAGAATTCATATACAAGTCAACAGTCCAGTCAACGCTGTATATAAAGCCACCTGTATCAGCGGCTATACAATAACCGTAAACGTATTTGCCGTCTGCAGACACAATATACATTTCGGTGCCATACGGAATTTCTTTGGGGTCAACTGCAATGTAACCTGTCTGTGCGCGCTTACCGGTAGATGTAATGCCGCCGGGGATGCAGTATGCAGTCGCTTTTGCATTAATTACTGATGAATACGATGTAGGAATACCGTCAGTGCCTATTGTTAGGTATGAGGGCACTGCCATCTCGCTAATGGGCTTACCTACGGGGATTGTTGAGGGGCGAGCGTTCTGTCTAACCTTTGTGCCTACCTCAATTTTTTCTGTTACGGGCTTGGATACGATGTTTTCTGATACAACTGTTGTTGCAGCAAGCTCACCATTGATATAGCGGTCCTCGTAAACCACGGCCTTAGCGCCGTCAACACCCTCAACAAGAACGTTTCTGTCCTCTCTGTAAAGAGAGTCGTTGTAAGAATACTCAGTTTCGTGCTGAATAGTCTCGTTTTCGGTACGTTCCTCAACAGTAACGCGGAAAACCTCAATTGCCATATTGTTTTTAAGCTCTGTTGTTACTGCAGGCTCTGTGAAATCCTCGCCTGAAAGAGTAACACCAGCCATATTGAGAGCATCTGCAACTGTTGCACCTGAAACTACCTTGGTAAATTCCTTACCATCTGCTTTGATTACAACTTTATATATGTCGTAAATTTCGATTGTCATACCGTCTTCGAGAATATGGTCCGCTGCGTAGTTTAACGCAGTACCCTTGGGAAGTGTGATGCCCGCAACCGCAATAGCGTCGCTGACTGTACCCGAAGTGTAAATGGTATGGGTTGTGCCGTCGAAGTTCTCAATATTAACCTTAACGCCACGCTTGATAAAGATTTTGCTGCCGTCATCACCTGTGAACATTGTGTAATTAACACTGTCGCCGTATGATTCGTTAACTGTAATTCCTGCTTTCTCAAGGATTTTAGAAGCATCGGTTTCTGCAGTTGTGATAGCAACAACTGATGTACCGTCGTAAATTGTTACATCGTACATTACGGGCGGCACGGCGAACGCTGTGACAGAAACAAAGAACAAAGCCGCCATCAAGAAGAGTGCAACCCTTCTGAGGGGCGAAGCCACTGCTGTTTCGCCTATTTTTCTGAATGTCATGGTATAAATATCTCCTTAGACAAGCAACCTTCCGAATTCAGCCCCCGCTCCTTTTAACAGGGATTCAAAAAGCTGCCGTTGTAGGCAGTTTTGTCAACAATAACGTACCGAATTGCCTGGGTTCGATACAATACCGTCGGCAAAAATGCCGTAGTTATCCTATGGCAAGTGGTATTATACACAACTTATTGGAAAAGTCAAATAAAATAGAAAACACTTTTTGTGCACTTTTAACAAAGATTATGAACAGAAAAACCCCTTCTCCCCCACATTTAGTGTTCCTGACCCATATTACCACAACGGTAACACCAACTATTTTGTAAAAAGTGCAAAAATTACAAACTGTAACATTTCGGGGTGTTTTGGAGATGTTTTCTTGCATTTTGTAATTATTTATTGACACAAAACCATAAAAAAGCCATAATATAATTAAAATAAAACCACGGAGTAAAAAAATGGAAATAAAATTACCCGCTAACGTTTCTGAAATCATTGATATTCTGCAAAACGCAGGGTTTGAGGCCTACTGTGTAGGCGGCGCCGTGCGTGATAGCATTATGGGCTTTACCCCCGATGATTGGGATATAACCACCTCCGCAACACCTGACGAAACCCGCCGTGTTTTTAAGGATTACAAAACCATTGATACGGGCATTAAGCACGGCACCCTTACAGTAATTATAGACCACAAGCCCTACGAGGTTACCACCTTCCGCATCGATGGTGAGTATATCGACAATCGCCACCCTGAGGAGGTTGTTTTTACCCCTGATTTAGAAAATGACCTTGCCCGCAGAGATTTTACGGTAAATGCACTTGCATACAATAATACTAAAGGTCTTGTGGACTTGTACGGCGGCACGGATGATATATGTAATAGTATAATAAAAACCGTAGGCAACCCCGACAAAAGATTCAACGAGGACGGTCTGCGTATTTTAAGAGCATTAAGATTTGCCGCGGTGCTGGGCTTCACCATTGAGCCCGAAACTGCCGCCGCAATCCACCGTAACAGAAATCTTTTAAAAAATATTTCTGCCGAAAGAATAAATATTGAGTTAACAAAGCTCATTTGCGGTAAAAATGCATTTAATATTCTTATAGAATATCCCGACGTGCTTTCGGTATTCATTCCCGAAATCGAGCCTGCGGTGAATTTCACACAATACGGCAAAAAGCACGCCTACGACGTGTGGGAGCATATCTGCCACACAGTTGACACAATCCCTCAGGATAAAATTCTGCGCCTTACGATGCTTTTGCACGACCTGGGCAAGGTGCCAACCCATAAATTAAACGAAAAGGGCGACAGCACCTTTAAAAACCACGCTACCGTTGGTGGCGAAATGGCACAAGAGATTCTGACCCGACTTAAATTTGATAAGAAGACTATTAACAGGGTTTCATACCTGGTTTCATATCATGACTTTGAGCCGCCTGAAAGCAAGCTTGAATTAAAGCGTCATTTAAAAACCAAAACGCCCGAGGACATTCGCACATTACTTGTAATAAAGAAAAGTGACCGCGGTGCTTTAAGCGAAGCATACCGAGATATATCCGTAGGCACTGCGCAGACACTTTTGTGGCTTGAGGAAATTGAAGAAAACAACGAGTGCTGCACAATTAAGGACCTTGCAATAAGCGGTAACGATATTATCAAGGCGGGCATCACGGGCGAAAACGTGGGCAAAACCTTAAACATGCTCCTCGATGCAGTGATTGAAGAAAAAGTGGAAAACACAAAAGACCGTTTATTGACATACTTATTATAATAGTATAGAATAAAAGGGTATAATATCAGGAAAGGGTGTTAAAAATGCGTAATGCACTTCCTCTTAACTTCGGTTGGAAATACTCACCCGTATTTTCAGACGAAATGATAAAAAAGGATTATGACGACAGTAAATTTCAGACTGTTGACATTCCCCATGCAAACAAGGAATTACCTTTAAACTATTTTGATGAAAAAACATATCAGTTTGTAAGCTGCTACCGTAAGACCTTTGACCTTAAAAAGGCAAAGGGCAGTCGCTATATTCTTCATTTTGAAGGTGCGGCAGTTTACTCCAAGGTTTATCTTAACGATAAATTCATTGGTGAATACAAGGGCGCATACAACCGCTTCAGCTTCGATATTACCGACGACGTAAAATCAAAGGGCAACGTGCTTGTTGTTGAGCTTGACTCAACCGAGCGCAAGGAGATCCCCCCCTTCGGCAACGTGGTTGACTACCTTGTTTACGGTGGTATTTACCGCGAGGTATGGATTGAAGAGGTAAGCGAGGTTTATATTGACAATGCCTTCGTCAGAACACTCAACGTGCTTCAGCCCAAAAAGGTGCTTGATATTGACGTTACCCTTTCAGAAAGCACAAAGGGCACACTTACCTTTATCCTCTTTGACGGCGACGAAAAAATCGGTGAAAGAAGCACCGAATTCAGCGGTAAGGTAATTAATGCAAAATGGGCAATCCCCGACGTTACGTTGTGGGACATCGACAACCCCAAGCTCTATACTATATATATTAAGCTTGACGACAAGGATGAAACCTCCGTACGCTTCGGCTTCAGAGAGTGCCGCTTTATGAAGGACGGCTTCTACCTTAACGGCAAAAAAATCAAAATCCGTGGTCTTAACCGTCATCAGAGCTATCCCTACGTTGGTTACGCAATGCCCAAGAACGTTCAGCGTGCAGACGCAGACCTTCTCAAATACGAGCTCGGCGTTAACCTTGTAAGAACCTCTCACTACCCCGATAGCATTCACTTCCTTGACCGTTGCGACGAAATCGGTCTTCTTGTATTCACCGAAATGCCCTCATGGCAGTACCTTGGCGAGGGTGAGTGGCGTGACATCTGCCTTGACAACGTTCGCAGAATGGTTCTTCGCGACAGAAACCATCCCTCGGTCATCCTTTGGGGTGTACGTGTTAACGAGGGTCTTGATTGTGACGAATTCTACACAGAAACAAACCGTGTTGCCCGTGAGCTTGACAACACCCGTCAGACCGGCGGCGTAAGGAATATGCCCTTCAGCCACCTTCTTGAGGACGTTTACACAATGAACGACTTTGTTCACTCAGGCGGTGCAATTAACCTTTTGCCCCCTGCATTTGTTACAAAGTCACTTAAGGCTCCCTACCTTGTTACCGAGCATAACGGCCATATGTTCCCCACAAAGAGCTTTGATAAAGAGGGCGTTCGTGCAGAGCACGCATTAAGACACACCCGTGTTCTTAACTCTGCCTACGGCAACGCAAGAACAAGCGGTGCCATCGGCTGGTGTATGGCTGACTACAACACCCACAAGGACTTCGGCAGTGGTGACAGAATCTGCTACCACGGTGTTACCGATATGTTCCGTGTGCCCAAGCTTGGCGCGGCAATTTACCGCTCACAGCGTGAGGACACACCCTTCCTTGAGGTTTCATCGGCTATGGATATCGGCGAGCATCCCGGCGGAACTATCGGCGACGTATGGGTATTCACCAACTGTGATTACGTAAAGCTTTACAAAAACGGCAAATACACAAGCACTATTTATCCCGATAAATCAAAATTCAAGAATCTTCCCCATCCCCCCATGATTGCCGAGGACTTTATCGGCGATGCACTTACAACGGATGATGGTCTTGACCCCAAGGCTGCCGCACTTCTTACTGATGCACTTATTGCGGCACAGTCCAAGCAGTGGAAAATGCCCCCCTCAAAGTTCCTTAAGGCAGGCGCCGCTATGGTTGTGGGCAAAATCCCCTTCAACACAATGTTTGATATTGTTACAAAGTACATCGGCGGTTGGGGTAACGAGCAGATTACCTACGCCTTTGAGGGTTATATTGACGGTGAATGCGTTGCAACCGTTACAAGAACTGCGGTTACTGACCTTCACCTTGACGTTAAGGCAGACTCCTACGTTCTTCACGAGGGCGACACGTACGATGCAACCCGTATTCAGATAATTGCCCTTGACCAGAACGGCAACCGCGTACCCTTTGCAGACAGTGCCGTTAAGGTTACCGTTAAGGGTGCCGCTAAAATCATCGGCCCCTCTGAATTCCCCCTTGTTGGCGGTGACAGAGCATTCTGGATAAGAACAAACGGCGAAAAGGGTGACATCACAGTTACCATTGACGCTAAGGGCATAGGCAAGGTTAAACTTGACTTAAAGAGTGAATAATACTATAATAATACCACCTCTCCCATTCGAGAGGTGGTAAATCATAAAAAGACAGGAGAAACGAAAATGAGCAAACAGCCTTATTACATTACAACTGCTATTGCGTACACATCACGCAAGCCCCACATCGGTAACTCTTACGAAATCGTACTTTCCGATGCTTTGGCAAGGTTCAAACGAATGCAGGGCTATGACGTTTTCTTCCAGACAGGTACTGACGAGCACGGTCAGAAAATCGAGGAATACGCTGCTGCGGCAGGCGTATCACCCAAGGAATACGTTGACAAGGTTGCGGGCGAAATCAAGGACATCTGCGATTGCCTTAACACAACCTATGATAAATTTATCCGTACCACTGACAAAGAGCACGAAGAATCCGTACAGAAGATTTTCAAAAAACTCATCGATAAAGGTGACGTTTATAAGAGTGAATATGAAGGCTGGTACTGCGTACCCTGTGAAAGCTTCTTTACAGATTCACAGCTTGTTGACGGCAAATGCCCCGACTGCGGCAGAGAGGTACGCAAGGAAAAAGAAGAAGCTTACTTCTTCAAAATGAGCAAATATCAGAAGCAGCTTGAAGAATATATTGAAAGCAACCCCAACTTCATTTATCCCGAAAGCCGTAAGAAAGAGATGATTAACAACTTCATCAAGCCCGGTCTTCAGGATTTGTGTATTTCACGTTCAACCTTCAAATGGGGTATCCCCTTCCCCGGTGATGAGAAACACGTTATTTATGTTTGGGTCGATGCACTTTTAAACTACATTACAGGTCTTGGCTACGATCCCGAAAAGCAATCCGAAATGTATAATAAATACTGGCCTGCAGACGTGCACATTATAGGTAAGGATATTCTTCGCTTCCACACAATTTATTGGCCCATTATGCTTATGGCACTTGGTGAGCCCCTTCCCAAGCAGGTATTCGGTCATCCCTGGCTTCTTTCAGGCAATGACAAGATGAGCAAATCCCGTGGCAACGTTATTTATGCTGACGACCTTTGCAACCGCTTCGGTGTTGACGCAGTGCGTTACTACCTTCTTTCAGAGATGCCCCACGCTCAGGACGGCACAATCACCTACGAAACAATTATCGAGCGCTTTAACTCAGACCTTGCTAACACTCTCGGTAACCTTGTTAACCGTACAATCGCTATGAATAACAAGTACTTCGGCGGTGTTATTCAGCCCTCTGACGTTAAGGAGGATATTGACGACGAGCTTATTACAATGGCTCTTGAAACACTTCCCCAGGTTACAAAGCTTCTTGACACCTACAAGGTAAGCGACGCTCTTTCAAAGATATTTGATCTTGCAAAGCGTTGCAACAAATACATTGACGAGACAATGCCCTGGGCACTTGCCAAGGACGAGGAAAAGAAGGCAAGACTCGGCACAGTGCTTTACAACCTTCTTGAGGGTATCCGCTTTGTTGCTGTGCTTCTTAAGCCCTTTATGCCCGAAACCAGCGACAAGATTCTTGAGCAGATTGGCACAGACGTTAACACCCTTGACTCACTTGCAGCATTCGGTGCGCTTAAGTCAGGCGACAGCGTAGGCACTGCTACTCCCCTTTTCTCACGTCTTGATGCAGAAAAAACTCTTGCGGAAATCGAGGCTTCCCTTGCTACTCCCGAAGAGGAGGAAGAGGAAGAAATCGTTGGCCTTGCAGAAATTCAGTATGACGATTTTGCAAAGGTTGAGCTGAGAGTTTGCGAGGTTATTGACTGCAAGCCCATTAAGCGTGCAAAGAAGCTGCTTGAGCTTACCCTTAACGACGGTACCAAAACACCCCGTACGGTAGCATCCGGTATTGCAAAATGGTACAGTCCCGAGGACCTTATCGGCAAAAAGGTTATTGTTGTTGCAAACCTTGCTCCCAGAGCCCTTTGCGGTGTTGAAAGCCACGGTATGATTCTTGCAGGCGAAATCACCGAGGATGACGTTAAGGTAGCATTCGTTGACGGACTTCCTGCAGGTACACAGTTAAGTTAAGATGTATAATAATATATTCGATTCACACGCACATTACACAGACAAAGCGTTCAACGACGACCGCGAAAATATGCTCGGCTCCCTTAAAGAGTCGGGCATTTCAGGTATTATTAACTGTGGTGCAGATATAGAAAGCTCCGTTTTTTCAGTCAAGCTTGCCGCAGAATATGACTATATTTACGCCGCCTGCGGTATTCATCCCGAGGAAGCAGACAAGGTACCCGAAAACTATATAGAAGTCATCAGGGACCTTGCACGAAAGGAAAAATGCGTTGCTATCGGTGAAATCGGTCTTGATTACTATTGGCGTCAGGACACCAAGGACAAACAGAAGGAGCTTTTTGAAAATCAGATTTTGCTTGCCAAGGAATTGCGCTTGCCCATAATTGTCCACGACCGTGACGCCCACGGTGACACCCTGGAAATACTGAAAAAGCACAAGCCCGAAGGTGTGCTTCATTGCTTTTCGGGCAGTCCCGAAACCGCAGAGGAGATTTTAAAGCTGGGTATGTACATCGGTCTTGGTGGTGCCCTGACCTTCAAAAATGCCCGTAAGGCAGTGGAGGTTGCCCAAATGCTCCCCATTGACAGACTACTGCTTGAAACGGATTGCCCCTATATGGCACCCGTCCCCTTCAGAGGCAAGCGAAACTACTCGGGCTACATCCCTTATATTGCCGAAAAAGTCGCAGAAATCAAGGGTATGGATGCACAGACAGTGCTCGATATTACAAGCGAAAACGCAAAAACATTGTTTAAAATAAAGTAAACGAGTTGCCATACGGCAACTCGTTTACTTTTTGTCTTTTAAATTTAAAATGCATAAAACTTAATTTCTATTTCATTAATAATTTTTTTAAGTGTTGTATCTTCTATTGGTGCATTATAAAGTTCATTTAATGAAAAGTATATTTTTTCATTATCTGTATAAGCCTCACCAAAGTAGACACCTGTTACCTTTTCATTTTCATCAAAGTGAGGAAGAATGTAAAAATGCTTTTCGTTATAAATAAACTCTATTTCATTACCGCGTAACAATGTATCGTAAAAGTCATCAAAAGTTTTATATAAATCGAAAAACTTCATTTCCCTCACCTCGCATATTAAAAACAACTCTTAATTTTAATATATATTATATCACTTGGTGTGTCAAGTAAGTAAAACGGGTCAGGCGAGCCTGACCCCTACGGTAAATTTTTCAAATACTTTTAATTATTTTATCTCCTATCTCGTTTATAACATCAAAGTCCGTAGCGTTTATATAGTATTCTTCAAGCTTATCGTGGATATCCTTGGCAAGCATCAGCCTCTTCACACTCTCGTCAACAAGCTCTCTTTTAGCCTTTTTAAGGAACCTTAATTTTTCTTTATTTTTGCTATATGCATTACCATCAAAAAATCTGGAAGCGTGTATTCTTTTGCCCTCATCGTCAATGGAGTAATGATAGTCATTTTCCGTAATGCATGCCAAGTGCAATTCAGGTATAATTATATGCTCCATTTTAAACTCGGGAAACAATGGGCAATAGCAACCGTAAACGTCATAGCCCTTTTCAAGTGCCTCGTTGCACAATGTCTCAACAATATAGGGTGAAACACAATTATGCTCGTCATGTATTGTTATTATCTCCTCGGCAAGTGCTACAACAGTTTCGTGGAAAACTGTAACGCCCTCTGGTGTAATACCCGACAAAAAACGCTTCTTCAGTCTGCCCCTCTCCCCTGATTTTTTTGGTGGTATAACCCTTCCCGATAACCGCTTTGCGTAACGGGCTACCTTTTCTTTATCAATAAAGCCCGAACAGATAAGCACACTCTGCGTTTCTATATGAGCCGCCGCCCGCATAAAATCCGCCACCTTTTTATGCTGTGCCTTATTGGATTTGGTAAGCTCCCTTATTTCATTAATATGTTCCTGCAATGCGGCCCTGTTCCACGCCACACCCAGGTCAACAATATGCTCAGTTACACCCGGCAAGGTGGGCTCTATAACATGGGGCGAGGTGCCGTCAAAAATTGCAAAAGCCTTTTCGGGTATCGAAAGCGCATCTAATGATGATGGGTCTGCACTGCAAAAGCCCCGCTCGGTATAGTAGCCCCTGGCATCTGCCTGACGGTAAATTTTCTTCATCAGGGTGGATTTGCCCGTGCCGGGACCACCCTTAAGTATTATATTGCATCCCTTTTCATATGGATTGTAAAGCTCGTCGAAAAGTGAGCAATAGCGGGTTTTGTTATTTGCCCCTAAGAAGAATGATACGGGCAGTATAGTTTTTCCCATAAAAGCCACCCCACAAAAAATATTTTCAGAATATATTATGTAAAAAACGGATTTTGGTTACTGTTCCTTCCTTTATCTCATTGACTTTTGTTGTCATAGGGGGTATAATTTAATTCTATTTTGATGTTATTTCAGTAAAAAGGGGTTATATTATGTCCAGATACGACGAAGCAAAAAAATTATATGCTAACCTCGGCGTTGACACAGAAGCAGCGCTTAACTCTCTTAAAGACGTAACCATTTCGGTTCACTGCTGGCAGGGTGACGACGTTACCGGCTTTGACAGTCCCGCAACTCTTTCAGGCGGTATTCAGACAACGGGTAACTACCCCGGCAAGGCAACCACTCCCGAGGAGCTTATGGCGGATATCGACAAGGCTTTCTCACTTATTCCCGGCAAAAAGAAGCTTAACCTTCACGCTTGCTATGCCATTTTTGAGGACGGCGAATTTGCCGACAGAAACGCTCTTGAGCCCAAGCACTTCAAAAAATGGGTTGACTTTGCGAAAGAACGCAATATGGGTATTGATTTTAATCCCACGTATTTCTCGCATCCTCAGGTTAAGGACAACCTTACTCTTTCCTCTCCCGATGAGGACGTGCGTAAATTCTGGGTTGAACACGGCATTTGCTGCCTTAAAATTGCTGAATACTTTGCTAATGAAACAGGTATTCCCTCAGTTATGAATATCTGGATTCCCGACGGCTACAAGGATATTCCTGCAGACAGAGTAGCTCCCCGTGCACGCTTCAAGAAATCGCTTGATGAAATTCTCAGCACACCCTACGACAAATCAAAGGTTTACGTAACCCTTGAGTCAAAGGTTTTCGGCATCGGTCTTGAAAGCTACACCGTTGGTTCATCCGAATTCTGTCTTTCATACTCAACCAAGAAGGGCATTACTCCCCTTATGGATAACGGTCACTATCACCCCACCGAGCTTGTATCTGATAAAATTTCATCACTGCTTCTTTTCAACGAAAAGATTGCTCTTCACGTTACACGTAACGTTCGTTGGGACTCTGACCACGTTGTATTATTCGACGACGAAACTAAAGAAATTGCCAAGGAAATCGTGTGTGCCGACGCACTTGACCGCGTTTTCATCGCAACCGACTTCTTTGATGCATCAATAAATCGTATCTCTGCTTGGGTAACCGGTGTACGAAACGTGCAGAAGGCGCTTCTTAATGCACTTCTTTTACCTGCAGCTAAGCTTAAAAAGCTTCAGGAGGGCAGCGACTTCACTAGTCTTATGTATCTTCAGGAAGAAATAAAAACTGCACCTTTCGGTGATATCTGGGCAGAATATCTTGTAAGAGAAGGAATTGACAGCGATTATCTTTCTCACATTAAGGAATATGAAGAAAAGGTTTTGGTGAAAAGAATATGAAAAACATTTTTGCGGCTCCCTTTGTGGAAGAAATGAAAAAAGTAACCGCTAACATCTATCGCCTTGGTTGGGCTGAAAGAAACGGCGGTAATATCAGCTATATGCTTGAAGAAGACGAGGTTGCAGAATATCTCGACCTCAATAACGTTATCCGTGAAATTCCCACAGGCTTTGATGCAACTGAGCTTATCGGTAAAATCTTCATTGTAACAGGCACGGGTAAATATTTTAAAAACGTTGAATCCGACCCCGAAAACAATCTTGGCATTATCCGTATTGCTAAGGACGGCACAACAGCCGAGCTTCTTTGGGGTTATGCTGACGGAAGCCGCTTTACATCAGAGCTTCCCGCTCATCTTATGAGCCACATTGCAAGACTTAAGGTTAATCCTGATAACAGAGTTATCCTTCACACTCATCCCACATACACCCTTGCTATGAATCACGTTCATGAGCTTGACGAGAAAAAATTCACTCACTCAATATGGGAAATGTGCACAGAGTGTATTGTTGTTTTCCCCGAGGGAATCGGTGTGCTTCCCTGGATGGTATGCGGTAATAATGCCATCGGTGAGGCTACTGCAGAAAAAATGATGGATTTCCGACTTGTTGTTTGGGGGCTTCACGGTATTTACGGTGCAGGTACAACCATGGACGAAACCTTCGGCCTTATTGAAACTGTTGAAAAAGCTGCTCAGCTTTATATGATAGCCACCGCAAGCGGCAAACGAATCAACACAATCACAGACGAAAATCTTTGGGCAGTTGTTGAACGCTTCGGCATTCAGGAGCAATGCAGAAAAGAGTTTTTAGATTTATAAAAAACAAGGTCTGAGCCTAAGATAGGCCCAGACCTTTTACTTTATTCTTTAAATAATTTAATTTCCTCATAAAGACTATTCCGTTTTTCGGTATGGTCTTTAATTTTTTTTGCGTTGATTTTAGGACGCTTGCCCGTAAGCGAGCGCAAAAGATAACGACCACCGAAGAAAAGCCATCCGATAGGTAACAGGATTTTTAACCTTCGGGTAAACTGCCAATGGAAATAAACAATCTGATTCACCGAAGCAATAACGTTACCGATATATGATTTTTGGCTATCCTTCTGAGTAAGGATGTTTTCCTGAACGCTTGTGGCATTTTTTTGACCAAGGTTGCCGCTTTTAAAAATATCCGCAGTAAAATCATTTATAAGCGTGGGGTCACACACGTCCGCAAACGACGGCTGTGGAATACACAAGCATTCTCTGCAAACCTCGCTAAGCACCTGTGCAAATCGCCACAAGCCTATTGATTTAAGCGCAGTCTCGAACAGAGCCGTAAATTCATCGTCACTGAAGCGTGACGCAAACACCGCCCAGTCACAAAGCTGTCTGAGACCTATACCCTCGCCGGTAAAGTGAGAGCATGTATGCAGTAAAATCACAAGTCCGTGGTGAAAATCTGACGGCACCATAATAGTGCCAAAGTCTGTTTTCAGCGGTCGGGCTTCTTTTATAATATCCTTAAGCAAAGCCCTTACGGGGTCACCCTGCTTACCCTTAGGCACACCCGCAGGGGTTGTATGCATTTCAAAATTGCCCATATCATCGAAATACACAATGTGCTTTTCGTGCTCTTTCGGGTTTCGTTTTAAACCATTGGCTTCAAGCACCTTGCATGCTCTCGGTACGTCCGCCTCGTCAACCAAAAAATCTACGTCACCCATAACCCTCATAATCGGGTCGGGGTAATATGCGGCAGAAGCGGCACCCTTTAAAATAACGTAGGGTATATTTGCCTCTGTCATTATTCTGTGTAACCTTAAATGCTCCTTGTTAACGTGCACAACACTGCGCAGGTCATCCTGAAGCTTACCACGCATTTTGTAAAGGAATTGCTCATTGCAGCTTTCGGGAGCAGAGCCCGAAAAAGCTATGAGCGACACTCCTTGAACGTAGGATTCGCGCCATACAATGGGCCACAAAACACCCTCACAATTAATTTCTTTGCGGGCATCAAACAATGAGTTTGCAAGCAAATCAAGCACAATCTGTTCAATTTTTGCAGAACTGTTATCTGTTGCGCTCATTGCTTTTCATCCTTTGTAAATTAGTGTCTGTGATGATGCTTCTTTTTGCCTGATTCACCGTAGCCATAGCCATAGCCGTATTTACCATAGCCATATTTACCATAACCATATCCGTAACCGTAACCATAACCATAGCCATCGTTATGACCGTAGCCTGTAAGACCATCCTTGGCGCCGTTAATAAGACAACCAAGAAGACGCACGTTGGTTGACATAAGACCATCAAGACCGCTACGGATTTTAGAAACTCGTACCGTATCCTGATATACAATGTAAATAGCTGCATCCGAAGCCTGAGCCACGTACATTGTATCGGAAACAAGTCCGCATGGCGGTGTATCAACAAGAATATAATCGTACTCGTCGCGCACAGAATTAAGAATACTCTTAATTTCCTTTGCGTTCATAAACTTATGATAGTTTTTATCGGATTTAATATCCATAAATGAAATTTTATATTCATCCAATGAAGCAATTCGGTATTTTTCGGTTTCCTTTTCGTAATTAAGTACGTTAAGGTCAATCTTAAGAAGCTTTGCAACACTGGGGTTACGTAAGTCTGCTTCAACAAGAAGTATTTTTTTACCGTAAGCACCTAAAGCAAGGGCAAGGTTTGTAATAACGGTAGTTTTACCCTCGCCGGGTGCGGTGCTTGTAGCCATAATAACCTTTTCGTCCTCACCAAGTGAGTTAATGATCAAGCTTCGAAGCACACGGAAGGACTCCATAAAGCCCTTACTTACACCCTTGTTGGTGAAAAGAATATTTTTATCAACGTTCTTTGAGTTCTTCTTAAACGTAACCTCGGGGATAATACCCAATGCATCACAGTTAAGCTGTGCCTGAACCTCTTTTTTAACCTTAATGGTTTTACGCTGGATAACGTAAAGGAAAATCCAACCAAGACCTACCATTGCACCTATTAAAAGACCTTTAGCACCCTGCTCCAAAGCGTCAGTACTATTAGAGGGCTCGGTTGCAACGTCGGGGGTCGTAATCATTTTAAGCTTAACGTTACCAACAACGTACTTTGCCGCCGCAGGATAATTCTCAACTGCGGATAAAAGCACGTCATAGGTCATCTGAGGGTCCTGACCTGTTGCAGTAAGTGTAAACATATTTGAGCCGGTATCCGATGAAACCCTGAGATCAACAGGGATATACGAAATTTCCAGATCCTCACAGATAGAGTCACGTAAAACGTTACTGCTCATAATATAGGGAAAGGTTTTTACAAGCTGATTAACCGTCGAGGAATCATAGAAGAAGGAATAAGCCGAAATACCATTTACCGAAGCAGTGTTCTGCTGAGTGCTGACTGTAAAGGTTGCCTTTGAGGTGTAAAGGGGCACGTAGGCACGCTGAGTTTTAACAAAGTTAAAGCCGCCCACAAGAATAGCGCAAACAATTAAAACCCACCAGAATTTTTTAAAGCCCTTAAAGAAATCGCCAAAATAAACAAAGATTTTACCCGTGTTTAAGATTTGAACCTTGCCGTTCTTTTTATCTTCCATACTCATACTTATCACATCCTTCGGGGTCAAATATACTCGTCAGAAATTTCTTCTGCGTTATTCTGCACAGAGGTTGCATATTTGCCGTAACGATTATAGTTTTTGCCGTATCCCTTTTTACTGTAGTAGTAACCGCCGTTATCCTCGGCACCTGCGATGCCAAAGAAGGCAAAATCAGGGAATACGTCGTTAAGAATACAGCCTGCAAAGCTACCGCCAACCTCACCGATGGTAATAATAGCATCGTTGATAGCGGTGGTTCTAACCTTGTCGGTTCTTACTACCAGCATTGTCTGGTCAACGAACTTAGCAATATCCGCAACGGTTGAGTCAACCGAAAGAGGCGCGGTATCTATAATGATATAGTCAACCTGCTCCTTAAGTGCGTCAATAACATCCTTGGCAACACCGCTTTCAATCCAAAGGTGGGTGTCGGGATAGGCATTAACGTTGATTGCAAGTGAAAGGGTACTCTTTTTATAACGTCTGAGTCTGAACTCGCTACGGTCAATTTCACCGTTAAGAAGCTTACCGAGCTCTGCCTTTTCGATATATTTAGCACCGAAAATCTTGTAAAGTGCAGGCTTTTTACCGTCAAGGTCAACAAGCACAACCTTGTTACCCTTATGAGCAAGCGAAACCGCGATATTTGATGCAATTGTTGATTTACCCTCGTTTTCCGCAACACTTGTTATAGCAAAAACCTTATCACCATGCCTGAGCTTCATATATTCAAGCTTAGCGGCAATTTTATGGAAGTTTTCGGCAAAGCGCAGGCTTATATACGGGTTACCGTCAATAAACAGACCCTTCTCCTTACGATTGACACGGTCCTTTATGGACTTGTTTTTCATTTCATGAGGAATTGAGCCGATAAGCTTAGCATCTATTTTAGCATTGAAAATTGCTTCGTTTTTAACTGTATCCCTCAAAATGGATATACCCACAATCGCCATAAGGGCAACCGCTGCACAAAGAGCCATAATAAGATTTTTATTCTCAATGGGCACGGAGTTTGAGGGTGCCTTGGGCATAGAGGGATGCTTAAGCACGTTAATAACCGCATTTTCAAAAATACTTGCGGACAAGTCCGGGTACACCTCTAAAACCGCAGTCAGAAGCTCGTATGATGTCTGAGGACTGTGGCTTGTAACCTTAAGCTCAACGAAGTTTGTGTCTGTTAACACCCTTGCACTGATTGTACCCTCAAAGGATGTTCTTTCAAGGTGTGCCGCAGCCTTTTCTTTCATGGTGGGATCAACGAAAACCTTTGAGAAAATCTCTGCCATCTCAACGGAAACACCATAAAGTGAGCTGGACTGATTACCCTTAGCGGTAACAACTATTGTAGCAGTAGAGGTGTATTCAGGTGTGTAAACGCTATTGGTAACAATCTTAACACCCATAAAGCCCATAATTACGGCTAAAATAACTATCCAGAAATTTTTAACGACATCCTTAAATATACTATGCCATTCTAAGCTGATTTTCTTTTCTTCCATAATCTTTCTTTCACCTATCTGTTAATTCTTATAGGGTTTTCTTGTTTTTTTAACACGGAAAATACCGACAATATTCGCCGTAAGGCCCGCTATAATTTCCACAATGATAGCCGCCGCAGTGATTATCATTACGGTTACTATACTGTTATCCGATTGCAGCTTTGCGCCAGTGGGTACATCGAGAAGCCTGATGTCCGCAGATACAATAAAATCCTGACACAAATCGGGGTACACTTCCAAAACCGACTCCATATAAGCTTCCACATCATATCTATCGGTACCGATAATTTCAATACTTACAAGTGATGTATCCGACACGATTTCAACGTTCATTTTTACGTCGCGATGCTCATAGCCCGTTCTGACCAACATTTCGTCGGCCACTAAAGCATCAAATTGAGGGCTCTCCAAAACGTTAACAAAAACCTCTGCTAAATATATATCCTGCTCACTTGTCGCTCTTGTCTGTGAATAAGCATCGGGCGAAGTATCATCCTTTTCGCAAACGAACAGGAGTGCCGTATTCTTGTATTTTTCCTGATAGGTCACTTTTGCAATCACAAGACCCGCAACACCTGATACTATCGACAAAATTATCAATACGGCTGCCACGTTATTTACTATAACAAAATACCATAAAGGGGATATTTTTTTCGTTTTCTTCATATTACTCAACAATAACAGTCAAAACGCTGTGACCTTCAACGTTGTTTTTATCAGTTACTCTGTAATGCACGGCATACGTGCCGGGCTTTGACATATCAACTTTACCCTGCTGAATAACAACGTCCTTTGTTAAATCGTTACCCTTTTCATCTTCGGCACCTACAAGGTATTTTTCAAAGTCAATCTCCTTGTTGGTCGGCTCCATATATATAAGGTAATCAGTAAGCTCAATTTCGGGAGCAGACAAATCAAGGTCCTCAACAAAAAGATTCATATTGATTGTTGACGTATCGCCCTTTCGGTTTGTAACAGTTGCCTGAATTGTAAATACACCGGCAATGGCACTTGAATAGTCCTCGGATGAAATAACAATATTATCAGAGATATCGCCGTCGATACAATCGGTGGCGGTAAGTATATTTCTGAGGTTGAGCTTTTCATAAATTGAGAAGCACAAATCCTCCTCCAAAGAGAATTTTGGTGATTCGTAGCCTACGTAGCGCACCTTACGTGTGGCAGTTGCCACGTGATTATTGGCGTCACACACCGCATAGGTTATACGGCAATAGCCCGGTTCAATAAAGTTTGAGAGGGACTCGACAATAACCTTGTCTGAAATATCGCCGTCCTTTTCATCGTAGGCAGTAACTCCCTTGAGAAGGTCTTTATTTGTAGCGTTAATACCAACCTCAAGCACATCTTCCTCAAGGGTGATAACCGGCATGGTGTTGTCGGTTTTAAGCTTTTCAGTTACCGAAAAATAGATGTAAAGAGCAGTAGTTACAACAAAAAGCAATACTGCAACGACTCTTAAAATTCTCATATACCTTCTCCTCAGATAGTTTTATTTTCAAGGATTGCCTTAGGGTTTGTTAAAAGAAGCCTATCGGCAAGCTCGGAAGAATATTTCACACTAATAAATTCGTGGGCATCCGCAAGCACGGGGGTTCGTAAAAACGGGCTATGACCGTCACTTGCCACCACGTCAACCACATGGTGGTTAAGCATTTTTTTGGCATTGAGCTTAGCACCACGACCAAAATTACCCTCAAGACTGCCTGTGTTAACCTGCACAAGGCAACCCATTTCCTTAATTTTTATAAGGGACTCAAAATTTTCTGAAACAAATTCATATCGCTCAGGATGTGCCACAACGGGAACAAAGCCTTCTGCAATAACGCTCTGCAGCTTTTCGAAAACGTTTTCACTTCGCTCCTTAAAGGGAAATTCGATAAGGGGATAGCGTGAGCCGTTAAGGGTAATCAGAGCACCGCTCTTTAAAAGTGAGGCGATATCACCCTTTGCAAAAATTTCCTGACCCGACAAAAGCTGAACTGGTATCCCCGCCTCTTTAATAGCGGTTTTAACCTGAACAAAGCGCTCCTTAAGGCCATCGCTCCAAAAATTACCGGTGGAGCCCGGTGTATTGCAATGGGGTGTGGCGACAATAACTCTGGTGCCACTTCGATATGCGAGTTTTGCCATCTGCAGGGCTTCGGCAATGGTATCTGCGCCATCGTCAACACCATAAAGAATGTGACAATGAATATCAATCATCCGACAAAACCCCACTTTCCCTTATAATATTACAGTATATATAATACTATATATACGGAGTTAAGTCAATGGGAAATTGAGTTATGAGCGAGGAGTTTTGGGGCACTCTGTGCCCCGAAACTCCTCACTCATATCTCCTACCTCCTAACTAAAAAACCGCCTGACCGAAAGGTCAAGCGGTTTTTTGTGTTAGCTCATTAAGATTTTGGTTGAAACACCGTCTTCAACAGAAGTAAATTTACAATACATTTCCATATCGTACTGATCTTCACAAGCTTCGGTTGTAGCGAAGGCGCTTCGCCAGTCGGTAATACCGAGAATTTCGGCAATAAGCTCAACGTCTTCACGAGTTGTGTTGCACGTTGCAGCTAAGCCTGTGCCGGAGGCTGTAATAAACATTGCACTTGGCTTAATGTACATCTTCAATTACATAACCTCCCCTATCGGTAAAAAGTTGAAAAGACTCATAATGAGATCAATGATCATCTGAATAAGCTGTTCAATGAATGAGCTTGAACCGCTTGTGGTGTTATCATCTGTTGTGTTATCGCCACCGTTGTCGGGTTCTAATGTATCGCCACCATCATCGGGTACAGTGGGTGCATCCGGCTCAGCAGATTCATTGATTATGGGATCAACAACGCCGTTAATAACGTTAACACGTTCAGCGGGTGCTGCCATTGCGAAGGATGCATATTCGAGTGCTTCCTCTTCAATAAGTGTTGCAGCTGCATCGCCTGTAAGCTTGATGTTGTTAACCGCAAGAAGTGTTGAGCCGTTATTCTGAATTGTAATTGTTGCAATGCCGTTTTCAATGCTTACGCAATTTGTTACGTCGTAATACATTTCAGTTGCACTATTAATATCGAACTGTTTTGTACCAATCTTAACAGATGCAGTACCTGTTACAGCTCTGAGACCAAGCATAACTCTTGATGAAGGAGCGGGAAGTGAAACCTGAAGTACAAGTGCATCGGATTTACCGTTTGCAAGGTAAAGCTCGTTCTGAGGACCAACACTCTGGTAGTTAGCAAATGAAAGTGCGCTACCATCTGTAAGGGAGCCTGTAACGTAAGCAACCTTATCAAGTACTGTTGAGCCTGAACCGATCTGATTCTTGCTAAGGCTATCAATAACGTTGATATACTGGGCATCAACCTCGCTTGAAACGTAGTTATCGTTAGCGTGTCTCATAGGATGGTAAACACGGAAGCCGTCAAGGTAGCAATCAAGTGATGTTGTTGTAGTACCTGCGCGTGTTCTTCTGGTTGTGCCCTTAGCACCTGTGCCGCCGTTAAGGATAGAGTTGTCATCGAACCAAACAAGCTCGATATCTGTATCTGCGATATCCTCCATACCGATGTCGGCAAGCATTGCGGCAATATCTGCATCAGTTGCAACGCCCTTTGTGCCCTCAAGCTTACCGCCGGAGGTCTTGCCGGTTGATTTACCCTGAAGTGCGCCTGCAGTTGAAAGGTAAGCTGCGGTTGCTTCAACAGTGTAAGTACCGTAGTCGCCCTTGTAGCTTATAATGGGTGTCTGGCAGATAAGATCTGCTGCGTTACCGTCGTAGTATGTATCAACAATGTAGGATTTTGCCTTAGCAAGTCCGCCACCGCTGATTTTAACAATCATAATACCTGTATTTTTACCGCAAGCAGAAATAAGGTCGATACCCTCACCGATGAAGTTAAAGGTCTTTGTTGAGCTACGCTTTGCTCCGGTTGAAACAGTAGCCTTATCGGCACTGCCGTAGGAGTGGCTGTTAGTACCGTCTGCGTAAACGTCATCGTAACCATAAACGTCGGTTTCGGCATTTGTAAGTGACTGATAATCAGTCTTGGTTGTACCATCCTTTGCCCAATTTGTAGCGCCGGATGCACCATTTGTCATATAAGTTTCCTCATAAAGAACGTTGGATGCGGGAACAACCTCGATTTCGAACCAGTCGTAGGAGCCATCATCACGCTGAATCAAGCAGTAGCCTGATTCTGCAAAGTTAGTGGGTGTTGTGATGTAAAGAAGGTCCTGACTGCTGTTTGTAATAGAAACGAGTCCGTTTTCTGAAGTGGACTTGTATGAAATATTGCCGTTAGCGTCACGCTGAGCCTTAAGCTCTGCGCTAACTGATTTAAGTGTACCGTTAACGTCAACGTCATACATCTGAATACCGTAGTCAAGAACGTAGGTATATTTGGGAACGCTGAAGGTTGCGTTGGGGAAGCCCTTGAACTCATCCTTCTGCTGAAGCTTAGTGTTGTTCTGGTAAATACCGGTCCAGCTATCGTCACTGATAGCGGCGTTAGCAAGGTTAAGCTCTGCGCCGGTGTTTACGTCAGTTGCACGGGGAAGCACGCCGGTGATACGGATAATAAGCTTCTTACCGCCGTTATGAGTTTTAGAAATGTAATAGTTCTTATAGTCGTAGCCGGTAACGTCAAGGTATTTGTAGTATGCGTTACCCGCGGCATCGGTTAAGGTTGTTGCCTTACCTGAAACACCGCTCTTAGTAGCGTCGGTTTCATTTTCGAAGGCGATTCTGCCAAGACCGTCGTAGTAACCATCTGCGAACAAGTACTGAACCTTAGCAGAGCCAGCGGGAGCGTAGAAGTTATCGCTCAGGGTCTGACGAAGGATTGTGCTTGTATCAAGCTGAGTAAGAGCCTCACGGCTGTTAGCAGTAACGTTTGTAAATACTGAGTTTACAAAGCTGTCGAGGTTAAATGAGCTACCTGCTTCAACGTCCATTCTATAGTCAATTGCGTTAGCATTTCTGTCACCGGGATCACTCATGCTTGTTGCACCGATATATTCGGATGATATGTAGTCCATATAAGAGTCCATATCAAAGCCGGACATACTGTTGTTACCCATCTGAACACTGAATACGTATGCACCCAACTGTTTTACGTTATATGAGTTAGCAACAGCTCTGTTAGAAACAGTGTTAGCAGTTGCAGAGTCGCTACCACCGTAACCGGGGCAACCGTCGGTAATCATAACAATACAAGCACTTCTGTTACCTTCAGCAAGGTATCCTGTACAGCCATCAACACCCTTTGCGTTAGAAATAATATTCTGAGCCATTTCCATACCATAGTCAACGAAGGTATCGCCGCTTGCGCTAAGGTTATTGATAATGGTTCTTACAGTATCAAACTGACTTGTGTTAAAGAATGCTTTCTTATAGTTTTCTGCTGTAATAGTTCCTGAACCAGTAAAGCTTACTTTACTTGTTCCTGCATTTGTATACATACCTGTATTTGTCCAGCTACCTGTGCTGTCTGAACCGTACTGAACAACTGCAATACGATGGTTAAAGCCTGTTCTGGCAGCTTCGTTCTGGATTTTATATGTAAGGTTATTAACAGCAATCTGCATGTTACTCATACGGGAAGAGTTGGAGCGTTTTTCGTAACAAACACCGGAATAAACAACTCTACCTAATCTACCGTCTTTGCTATTTGCACCAATTCTCATAGCCTGATCATAAGTGGTTTCTGCTGTTGTCCACGTACCATAAGTGCTATCACTATTTACGTGGAACCAGTATTTCTGACCGGTCTGAGGATGTGTGTACCAAAGATACACTCTTTGATAATATGTATAACTGATAAAAGAACCGCTTCTTCCATCGCCCTGTACTTTAACACTTACGGGGCACATTACACCATCAGTATGCTGAACCCACATATTTCCTGTATAGGTTCCAGTTGTACCGCTATTTGAACTACTACTTGTATGCTCGGCAACATCCTTGTTTCCTGCAGCAGCTTGAAGGTCAAATGCATCATGTCTGTGATAACCGTTACAGTCCTCAGTTGACATTGAGCCTGATGTATCAAGAACGAAAATGAAGTCAGTAGGTCTCTGATCGGGAAGAAGTGTGTACTGCGAAGCAGCAGTAGCGTATGTTTCAAGGTTGATTGTATAAGTACCATCGGGCTGAAGCTCAGCACTTGAGCTTGTGTAAACACGGCTCTTTTCTGTTTCGGTGTTGGGGTCAAGCTTACGTCTGTAAATTTCAAACTGACCATAACCATATTCAGCCCCTGTGATTGAACCGCCAATAACGTTACTGCCACTCTTATTCAAAGCATCGGCATGAATTGTACCTGCAGTTTCTGTATGAGTTACACCGTTATCTACATAATACTTGTTGATTTTGTCTGTATAGTTTGTATAGCCGTCGTTACACCACAAGTATCTCTCTTCGGGAACTACAAAATACCATTTTCCTTCAGGGGCATTTTCTACAAGCTGGAAGGTCATACTGGAGTTATCCTTTGTCATATAGGTTTTAACTCCGTTAAAGTAAAAATCCTTATAGTTTGCGTAATAAGGTGAAACGCTCTGAATTTTATAATTAAGGCTTTCTTCAGCACCGCTGAATTTCCAACGGATGTTTTCAACGTCATCCTTTTCGGGATTTGTAAGGTAAAGCTTGCCGCCATCCATAGAGTACTCTGTAATGGGGTGACCAACAATACCGATAGAATAACCGTTAGCGTTTTCTGTCATGGCACTGTTGTTCTTTGCCATTTTGTTACCGTTCTGTCCACCGAAGGCGTCAAGAGCATATAAAATTTCTTTCTGGGTTACAGGGTCCTTCTGAGAGGATCTGTAAACAATAATATACTCGTCAGTATTAAGATATTCGTTGCTTGTGTTAGCAAACCTATCGCCGTGCTCTACCCTTTCATAATAAACAGCCGTTTCGTTAGCGGTTTCACGAAGCTCGCCCATGATAGCGTACTGGTCAATTTTCCAGATAACGTCAATGGGTTCTTTACAATAGCTGTCAGGATCCTTAGCGCGATATGTATAAGCAGCTGATTCTGCAAACATATAAAGGTAACCCTCCATAACGCAAAGAGCTTCACCCATAAACAGCATCTGATTTCTTGCATCTGCAGAATCATTTTTATAGCTACCACCAAACTTTGTCATTTTGGTGTCATCAACATAATGGCAATATCTTGTTTTACCGTTAATAGTCAACTGAATTGTACCCTGAGCATTAAGGTCAATTTCACCAACAACAAGCTGTCTAACGTGGTTACCACTGTCGTTACGGCTCCATGAACGGCTGATGTAAATACGGCCGTTATCAACCATAGCGTACTGAACCATGTTAAGATCGTTATCCAAGGCAACACAGTATGTGGGGTTACCGACAACACCTGCGTTGTTGCCACGGTAGCCAAGACGTGTATCATTATCGAGGTCAAGAAGATGATCACTGGCTTCAGTGATAGCAACGTTTGTGAAAGCAAACTGTCTTGCTTCGCCAGTCTTAATTTCATCCTGGTCAAAACGGATTGTATATGTACCTGTATATGTTCCGTTGGTGCTCTGAGTTGTGGGCCAAGCTGAGTCAGCACCGGGAAGCCTGAGACCTGCGGTAAACTCGGCATATACGTGCCATTTATTGTCATCAATCTGAGTGTATTTGAAGCCGTCATTGGTATAGGACATTTTAATATCCATATGACCGCCTCCATTGGGCGCAAACAAATACATATCAGTAAGCATGGGGTTAACGTTGGTTTCATACTGAATAATGTACTTCTTGCCTTCCTCAAGGTTAACAGAGCCGTAGTTGGGACAGTATTCACCAACAGTTGACGAGGGTGCAGTAATAGTACCAACAATATCAACCATATCACCGCTCTTGTAAGCCTTCCAGTTAAGTGTTGAGCCATTAGCTGAGCCTGTACCTGAAGCAGTAGTTACCTCAAGAAGGTTTCTGTATTTACCGTTAAGGTAAGCCCACTCCTCCTCTGAAGAGTTGCCAACAAGCTTATAGCCCAAAAGCATACTGTTATAGCTTGAGTTTGCAGGTTGAGCATAGTCATAAGAACTACTATCAAAATAGAAGTTACCTGTCCAGAGCACACCTTCATCATAACAGCAGTATGATGTGTAAGCGTTATTCAATTCTTTTGCACAGTTGATACTACCCTTAAGTCTGATTTCTTTAACTGTACCTTCGGCAACGTCCATTTCGCTAAGAGGAACATAACTGATTTTACTGCCCTCGTCAGCGTAGTAGAAATTGTATTCAGACGCAGCAATACCACCACCGTGAGAGGTGTTAACAGAACCATTTGCATTAACAACCTTGAAAAGTGCAACGAAATTTGTTGTTTTACCGTCAAGGGCGTAAATAACTGAGTTTTTACCCTCACCTGTAGCATCATAGGCTGAAATAAGAATCCAGTCCTTAGCCTTCCAATAGGTCATACCCTGGGGGGTATAGTCATTACTGTCTGAAAGGCCGGGAATAACGAAGTTTGTAGCTTCACTTTTACCCTTACCGCCAAAGAATCTGTTGGCGTACTCGGCATACTTTGTAGCATAGTCAGAAACAACGCGTGTCTGTGAAATGCCACCAAGAGTTATGTCCGCTGCTTCTGCATCAGTTTTCATCATAGGCATAGCTACGCTGAAGGTTGTTGCAAGCATAATAGCAGCAAGCACGAGGGACAAAACCTGTTTACCTTTCATTTTTTTGAAGATATTTTTCATCTAATCGACCTCCAATGAAAAATTTGAGTATATATATAAAATTTAAATTAATAAATTTTAAAACGAAGTTAATATTTGCGAAGCCTATCATCCCTGTGCCGTAGGCATAGGGAGGGGGACCATTGCCTAGGCAATGGTGGTGGGTAGTTCTCTTACTGTTTTCCTTCAGTAAAAGCAACTTCAACAACAACGCCCAATTCCTTCGCTCTTTCAATACAAGTGTAATATATGGTTGTTTCAGTGTTTTTCAAATTTTGCTTTATATCACTGTTATAAAATCTTAACAGTTTGATACCTTCATTTTGCAAATAGCTTACTCTACGTTTTTCGTATTCAACATTTTCTTCGAGATAATGTTGAACACCATCTATTTCAATAACAAGCTTAAGCTTAGGGCAATAGAAATCGACAATATATGACCCGATTACTTTTTGCCGTACAAATCGTGGTCTGATTTTTTTGAGATATAAATGCCACAATTTGTTTTCTTCTTCAGTGGGCTCCTTACGCATATTTCTTGCTCTATCCACTAAGATGTGAGTTATATCTGGA
>JAZONH010000011.1:0-332219 GCA_045654405.1 Acutalibacteraceae bacterium
CCTTCGTGAACAGCGTGAACTTCAACGCCGTCAACGCCTGCATCGCGGCAAAGCTTTGCAGTCTTTGCGAATGCTTCGATGATTTCGTGAATCTGCTCAACTGTCATTTCGGGGCAGATGATATCGGGTGCCCAGCGTGCAGGCTGAGCGCTGGGTGATGCAAGCTCGTGTGAAGTATCAAGAATAGGCTTCACAAGAGCGCGAGTGAATTTATTTTTATGTAAGGGTGCAACAAGCTCAGTAATAGCCCAAGAACGACCCATACCTGCAGTAAGCTGAACAAAAAGCTTAGCTCCTGTTTTATGGATTTCATCCATAAATTCTTTAAGCTCCTCGAACATCTTGGGGTTCTGCCAGAGCCATTTGCCCCAGAAGGTATCACGCAAGGGTGCAATACCGGGGATAATAAGACCAACGTTGTTGTTAGCTCTTTCGAGGAAAAGCTTTGCAGCCTCCTTGTCAAAATGGCAGCCGCCGAGCTCGAACCAACCGAAAAGTGATGTACCACCCATGGGGCACATAACAATACGGTTTTTGATTTCAACGTTACCAATTTTCCAAGGGGTAAACAATGCATCATATTTCTGATCCACTAAAAACACATCCTTCTAAAAAAATATAACATAAATGTACCACTATATAATAGTTTAAAGCGACTTAAATGTCAAGTTAAAAAATTGTCAAAGTGGAATTATTCTGCATTTTTAAATTTAGTCCACCTTCTGCCCAGAGCAATACAGATGAATGCCCCTGCAAAAGCAACTGCAGACCAAAGTATAATTGTCTTAGTCCAACCGAATTCGTCGGTGAAAACTGCAATACCGTAGGTTGAGATTGCGGCACCCAGATAGGTCGAGGAATTAATAATACCGGAGATAAACGAAACCTTACCGAAGCGTGAAAACCTTGCGGGAACCATACATACAAGTATAAGGTTTACGCCGTGCATACAACCAACAAGGACCGCAAGAAGCACAAGGGACAAAACAACACTCTTATCCCCTAACAGCACAAGTGCCGTTGCAGACAAAGCACCAATACCAAAAACTGCACCTGCACAAACAATTTCGTTCTTAATAAGCTTACGATTAATAAAGGAAGTAACAGTGAAGCTAAGAATACTAAAAATCGGTAAAACAACGCTCCCCAAAATTGATTTAGAAGGATCGCGATTAAATGTCTTAGAAATATAAGTCGGAGTCCAATTGGTAACACCATCTCTAAGAGCGCCCTGAAGAACAATCGCAATCATCAACATTACAAGAAGCGTAATAACAAAAGCATTAAACTTCGTAGCAGAAACATTATTATCATTACATTCCGCATCAATATTAGAATTATTGTTTGAAAAATCAGAAAAATTAAATTTCCTAAATAGCATTTTCCAAACAAAAGCCATAACAACCGCCAAAAATCCACTTACTACAAACACATACTCAACACTTACATACTTAATCATTAAAGGTGCAAGAAGATAAACAGCAATTGAACCCATAGAGCTGCCCCAACTTACTTTTACAACTGCTTTCTTATATGTTTCATCCGAAAGTTTAGAAGAAAGTATTTTAACAAGGGGTGGCCACATAAGTGATTGAGCAAAGCCATTTATTGCCCACACAATTACGAGCTCTGCACCATTACAGAAATAACCAACCAAAATATTCATTGCCGCAGTGATAAAGAAGCCAATAAAAATAATATTCTGAGGCTTGAATTTATCACCCAAATAACCACTAACAAGTTGACCAACACCATAGGTAATCGAAGCAACTGTAATGGCGAGCGCAGGAATATTGTTACCGAATGTACCATTATTTTCAAATTCAGCAAGCACCACAGCCATGTTTATTCTTGTAACATAACTCACAAAGTAAACCGCGGCACAAAGCAGTGTTAAAAAATTAATATCCTTTTTACTTGAAAGCTTTGACATAAAAATACCTTTACTTAATTCCTAATTTTTTCATAATTGCAGGGTCACAGGTTGAGGAAAGATTACCAATTTTATCCCAAAGGGCATCTGCCCTTTCCTTCCATTCGATGTAACCGGATACGCTTTCGGGATACGCATCGTAAAGCTTTCCTACAGCGTCACTCTGCTTAAGACCCTTAAGAAGACCTGCAACTGATTTAGTGCTGATTTTCTTTTTTGCAACACCCTTAACAATACCCTTAACCATATCCACAATATCACTTGTTGAAAGGTTAAGACCATCATCCATACCACCAAGTATTTTATTGCTGAATATCACGTCGTTTTCAAACAAATACTCGGCTTCATCAATAGACATTTTTATAAGACCCATAAGCAAGGGACGCATTGAATCAAATTCCTTACCCTGTGCTACCATATAACGCTTATTGATACTCCACATATTCTTTCTGGTTAAGCTCTCGCCCTTGTTAAGAAGGTCTGTAATAACCTCGGCAGCGATTACACCCTGAACAAGTGATGAGGTACAGCCTTCACCACACGTGGGCTTGGTAAGGAACGCCGCATCACCCATTGCAATAAATCCGTCTTCAACAAAAGAATACACCGAACGATGATAGGGAGTCATACCCTTTTCAATCTTTTTAACAGTATGCTCGGGGAATTTAACGTTTTTCATAAACTGAGTGTTATAAACTTCCTCAGCGTATTTATAGGAGTAGCATCCACCGATACCAAAAAGACCGTCATATCCCTCGCCTGCAGGCGCACACCATGATTTATACTGCATAAAGAATGCATCAAGATCACGAGGATTAACGGATTTATCGTTATACTCAAAATAATAAAGTATAACGTAAAGTATATCAACGGGCTCAAGCTTAAAGTTCTCAACATAAGACGTATCGGGAAGCTTACGTCTTGCTACGGAAGGAATACCGGAGCAATCAGCAACAATTTTTGCATAAGCCTCCTTGATACCCTCAGCACTTTCGTACTTTGCACCAATAACTGCGCCCTTATCATTAAATATTAAATCTACAAAGGGTGCACCGTAAATGAACTCGGCACCTTTCTTTTTGGCGTTATCTGCCATAAACATTATGTAATCGTGCTTATGAAGACCGATAATTTTGGCGTTGCCCGCCTTTTTACGGTGCTTGCCGTAAGGTGAGCACATGGGCGAACCGCTGAAGTTAAATTCTCTTAACGGGCTACCGATTTCAGGAACAGGCAAGCCGAACTGGTTCATTTCAGGCTCACTCATATGAAAAATATCATATTCTCTTGACACGTTATCAGGCAATTGCTTTTCGATAACAAGAACCTTGAAGCCGTTTGATGCCATTTTTTCTGCAAACCAACAACCTGTGGTCGAAGCACCAACAATAAGAATATCGTAATCTGCCATGGTAAATCCCCCTATTTCTCCAATATACACTATATAATAGCACTTAGAATTAAAATCTACAAGTAAAAACCCAAAATTAATCACCGCTCATCCCCTTCTGCATAAATTGTAATGGGAGGTGAACTTAAATAATGAATTGTTGTCAATGTAAATTCAATTGCTCAGGTGTTGCAATAATAGCAAGCATAATCGTTGGTGTTATAGCCGCATTTATGACCTTTTCAGGTAATATTGCGGTAAGCACCTATATTCTTTGGGCATTCTTCGGAATCGGCCTTAGCTTCCTTGCGCTAACGTTAACGGTGATGGGATTAAAGGAAAATGAATGCACAGAGTGTATCTGTCCCCCCCTCGCAACAATGCTTGCGGGAGTATTCGGTACAATAGCAATGTCCCTTGTGTTGTTATTAGTTGACGTTGCCGTTGCAACTGTAGTTGGTGCAATACTTTACGGCTTACTTTTCCTCTTTTTTACTCTTCTGGTTGCTTCCGTCGCTTGCATAATCAAATGCTTTACAGGATGTAGATAAATAAATACCTCTCGCATTGCGAGAGGTATTAAATGTTGATTTTAGATTATTGTCACTAACAAAACTCAAATTAAGATATCGCTAAATTCACAGCGGTCTGGTAGTCTACTATGTCTACAACCTGATCACGGTTACTATCAGCCGCAAGTAAGTAATTGCCCGTAAACTCATTCCGGCAATTCATCTCTCTTTCAATTCCCGAAGCGTCAAGAGCATCAACTACACCATCACCATTTATATCAGATTTAACAATTACAACATAGCTTTCAACAATTGACTCATCATCATACAAATTTAATAATGCACCCGTACCATAGAGGTCATTACCTCCACTAACCATAGACGGCTTTAATTCATAAAAAACTGATTCTTCTGTATATAACACATCACTAAATCCGAGTTCTGTAGCATCAATTGTATAAACTAATTTATTTTCAAAGTCGATTTCAACTTCGTTAGAAGAATAAACCTCACAAACAGAGCTAAATATCTCAACTTCATTTTTTAGATTACCGTATTTGTCGTAATCACTACTGGTCATTTTACAGTAATAATAGGGGTACGCGTTAACGATTTCCGGCTTAAATTCGTTGGTATTTGCACTCTCAATCAAAACATCATCATCATTAGAAATAATTTTATCTAACGAACCATACCATTCATATTTACAATTAAAACCAATCGCATCAAACACTATCGCTTCATCAGAATCTAAATCAAAAACAACTGGTACGTCAGAAACTATTGAATTTTGCTGAGAAATCTCATAAAAGGTATGACCGTTTTTCATTGCCCATCGCTCTGCATAAGTACCTCTTGTGCCATAAACCTTATAGTTTCTGTCGATAGTATCGTCAGTACAACTGTTAAAGGTAGAAGGTAAAGCAATAATACTATTTTCAATTATTGGTAAATGTGAAATGTTTTGAATTTTGTTAAATTCAACTCGTTCAATGTTTGAATCTTCAAAAATCGCTTCGTCAATATTCTCAAGACCATTTAATACAACGTACTTTAGTGATGCATTTTCTGCAAAAGCACCCGC
Source organism: Acutalibacteraceae bacterium (assembly GCA_045654405.1). Lineage (GTDB taxonomy): Bacteria > Bacillota > Clostridia > Oscillospirales > Acutalibacteraceae > DTU089. Next base: position 4,920 of record JAZONH010000011.1, read on the forward strand.
TGCGACATATTCAAGATTGTCTGAGAAAACAATCTTCTTAAGTGAAACATTATGATAAAAAGCATTTCCAAGAACAGTTGTACAAGAAGGCAGGACAACCTCTTTTAATTTATACATATAACTAAAAGCATAGTTATCTAAAAGTCGGACATTGGGTAAGTATATTGTTTCAACAGTGTTATTTCGCTCAAAATCACCCCAATACACATATTCAAGATTTTCCAGGAAGCCAAAATCTGTAAATGTAGAGCCCTCAAACGTATAACCGCCCAAAGAAACTAAATTCTCTGAAAAGTTAACTCTCTTAAGCTTGATGCAACCGGAAAAAACACCTTCGTACAAGCAACCATCCTCAATCGCTGGTAAGGTTATTTCAACAAGATTACGACAATTACTGAATGCATCATTATAAACTGTGGTAACATTTGGAAATGTTATCTCCGAAAAAGCACAACCGCTAAAAGCATATTTCGGTATTACCGTAAAGTTATCAACCGGCAAATTTTCAAGTTTACCACAGGACATAAAGCATCTTTGAGAAAGCTTAGTCAATTCAGGCATGTTTAACCAATCAAGCTTTCTGCACCTGAAAAAGGCATCATTTTTTACAGTTGTAACACCAGGCGCATCAATCGAAACAAGATTAGCACAATTTTTAAATGCACTCTTATCAATGTAAGTGCAAGACTTTGGTAGTGTTACTGACTTTACAGACGTATTACCTTCAAAAGCGCTTTCACCGATACCCTTTATGGTTATTCCAAAAATTTCATCAGGAACAATTAGAACAGCTTCACTTCCGTCATAACCTGTAACGTAACCTTTATTATTGATTGTCCATTGGCTACCATAAGCATAAGCGGGTGTTGCAATCAAAGTCATCATTAACGCAAAAACAACAATTATGCTAAAAAATTTTTTCATATCACTACCCCATTTCAATAAAGATTAGCGAAGAGAATCATCACCTTGATTAAATTCTAAAACACAAATATTGTGTTCATGTCATAAAAATATGAATAAATTATTAATACTTTTTGTCGAAATTGTGTTATTGATTACTAAAAACAAACAAAACACATTGAAAATCATTTACTTATAATATATAATTACCATAAAATTTATTTGTCAGGTGGTCTACTATGGATAAGTATGCAAGATTTAAATTTCAGCCCTGTATTCCTTTAGGTGAGGATGGCAGATGTGTTACTGCCTCACCCCGACACATTGCCCTTTCAAAAGAGGCGGCAACCGAGGGTATGGTGCTTTTAAAGAACGAAAGCAACGCATTACCACTTAAAAAAGGTGAAAAAATCGCCCTTTTCGGTAAAGCAACAATCGAATACATAAAAGGTGGCGGCGGTAGTGGTGACGTTAACTGCCCCTACATTCGTAATATTTACGAGGGCTTTAAGGTTAAGGAGCAGGAAAACAAGGTACAGATATATACGCCCCTTGTTGACTTCTACAAGGATTACGTTGAAAGAGAAAGCGTTAACGTGCTCACAGAGGAGCAGATTAACGCCATCTGGGACGTGGTCAACAATATGGAATTCTGCACAAAGCGTGACGATATGACATACGACACCTTTGCAAGAATGCACGTTACCGAGGCACTTGTACCCGATGAGCTTATTAAGTCCGCATCAGAATTTGCAGATACCGCCATAATTACCCTTAGCCGTTTTTCTGCCGAGGGTGTGGATCGCAGACCCCAGGGCGGCGACTATTACCTTTCAGACCTTGAAAAGGACCTTATTGATAAAGCAAGCGAGCTTTTCAAAAAGGTTATTATCATAATCAACTCTGGTGCTACAATAGATTGCGAATACTTCGCAGAAAACGAAAAGGTACAGGCAGTGCTTTTCGGTTGGCAAGGCGGTATGGAGGGCGGCTCCGCTATTGCTGACCTTCTTTGCGGTGACGTTACCCCCTCAGGTAAGCTTGTTGACACTATTGCAAAATCCTACGATTGCTACCCCTGCAAGGAGGATTTCTGGGAGTGCTTCGAGCACGTTGACTATTCTGACGATATCTATGTTGGTTACAGATATTTTGAAACAATACCCAGTGCAAGTGAACACGTGCGCTATCCCTTCGGCTTTGGTCTTTCCTACACAAGCTTTGAATTGAGTGGCAAGATTTGTCTCCATCGTGACGGCAAAATCTTTGCAATGGTTGACGTCAAAAACGTTGGCGACGTAGCAGGTAAAGAAATTGTTCAGCTTTATTACAGTGCTCCTCAGGGCAAGCTTGGCAAACCCGCCAAGGAGCTTGCTGCATTCAGGAAAACCAAGCTTCTTGCTCCCGATGAAAGCGAAACACTTGTTTTAAGCTTTAACGTTAAAGATATGGCAAGCTTTGACGACCTTGGCAAAATACAAAAATCCGCATACGTGCTTGAAGAAGGTGCATATTCCTTCTATCTCGGCACGTCTGTGAGAGATACCGAAAAGCTCGACTGCGAATACGTTGTTAGCGAAAACACTGTTACTGAGCAATTATCCGACTGGTGTAAGCCCTTCAAGCTCAGCAAGCGTATGCTTGCAGACGGCAGCTACGAGGAATTACCCCAGGGCGAGGAATTCTATCTTTATGGTATCAACGAGCCAACAGGCGCAGTAGCCCCCGCCGAGCTTGTTAAGTTTGACAAGGTTAATGAAGAAATCAGCATCGATGAATTTATTGCTCAGTTCACAATGGACGAGCTTATGTATATCGTAGGCGGTCAGGCACCCACCGGTGTTTGTAACACCGGTTGCTTTGGCGGCATTGAAAGACTCGGTATTCCCGCAGTCCCCACTGCAGATGGTCCCGCAGGCTTAAGGCTCAATACCGAAACGGGTATTCCCACCACTGCGTGGCCCTGTGCAACTCTCCTTGCCTGCTCCTGGAATCCCGACATTGCCTACGAGGTTGGTAAAGGCGGCGGCGCCGAAATCAGAGAGAATAACCTTGGTGTGTGGCTCTCACCCGCCCTTAATATCCATCGCGATCCCCTTTGTGGTCGTAACTTTGAATATTACTCCGAGGATCCTGTAATTGCAGGTAAATTTGCATCCGCCGTAACCCGCGGTGTTCAGTCACAGAAGGTTGCGGTTTCAATCAAGCATTTTGCTTGTAATAATAAGGAAGCTAACCGTTTTGCAAGTGACTCAAGACTTTCGGAAAGAGCGCTTCGCGAAATCTACCTTAAGGGCTTTGAGATTGCCGTTAAGGAGGGCGACCCCTGGACAGTTATGTCATCCTATAACCTTATTAATGGTCAGCATACCTCCGAAAGCTACGAGCTTCTTACAGGTATTCTCCGTAACGAATGGGGCTACAAGGGTATGGTTGTTACCGACTGGGGTGTTAAAAACGACCCCGTTAAGGAGGTTAAGGCGGGCAACGACCTTAAGATGCACTGCGGCTACCCTGAGGACCTTAAGGTTGGTCTTGAAAATGGCGAAATTACCCGCGCAGACCTTGAGCTTTGCACAAAACGAATCCTTGAAATGTTTATGAAGCTTATTTAACTTAATAAAGAAACAAGCACTGCAGGAGCAATCCCGCAGTGCTTAATTTTATGTATTAATTATTCCTGTTCAAGTATTTCAATTGCTTTAAAAGCGGATGAAATGCCATTAAGATAACCGTTTGTGGTTATTGTTGCACCACTTATGGCATCAATATCTCTATAGTTATTTTCATCCTTACCGTTAAACTGTGAGTAGAAGCCTTCGGCGGCACAGAGTGAACCGATACCTTCGGATTCCGCCTGCGATACAGTTTCACAAGCAATTACAGTGCCGTCTGCAGTTACTGAAATCTTAATGTAAATAAACTCACCCGAAGGGTTGTAGTAATGGTCACCATTTATACCGAAGCCCGCTGTATGAAGCTCAAACACATAGTTTCCGCTAGTTGTCTTATAGGCCTTGTCAATACCTTTGGGCATATCAGTATAGCCTGTTATGTCAATTTCGCAGAGCGCGCTTGAATTAATAGTTTCAAAGCTTGTTGTCAATATCGTTTTAACTTCATCTGTTACATCAGCAAGGATTTCACCTTCAGAATCTACACCAATATACCCGTCATCCAAACCGAACACGTAACCTGCACCGTTATCTGCAACGTAAACAGACTTAATCGCGGGTAGTGATTCTGTAGCAAACCATGTTGTGAACAAACCCTCTGCTGCCGGCAATGCCTCATTAAGATTATCTGCAAATATTTCTTCGTCAGTTTTTAAATCAATCTCGCCGCCACTGAGTATTATTGCGGCTTCAAGCGCATCCTTAAGAGCATTTTTGTATGCACTTGTTGTTATTGTGGCGCCTGAAACAGTATCAAGTCTTTGATCAATTGTATCATAGGTTAGCCCTTTATCACCAATACCATCAGCATACGTTTTTTCAATGCCGAGAGTTTCGTAGCTTGAAATACATTGTGCGTTGACAATTTCGCCGCTTGCATTAACACCGCACAAAATCACCATATCGTCACCATAGCCAGATGTCAATAACCTTACAACGAAACCACCATTGTCTTCGGTGTATACGTGAGTAACTGTTACAGGCAGATCGTAGTCCGATATATCAACTTCAACAAAATTTTCGCCATCGGGCAAGCATTCCAACAATGGGTCTGCAAACTCAGCATAAGCAGCCTTTTCAATAAAACTTTCCCAAGCTTTAACCGCTGCAACCCCTACACCAACAAATGTAATCGACAGCACAATAATCGCCACAATTATAATTATCGCTATTTTTAAGCCTTTTTTGCTTTTCATAACCTACCACCTATTTGTTAAACACAGGCATACCCTGTTCATTCCATATAATTTTTCGGATATGTGCACTTCGGCACGGGTCGTATAACGGGTCCTCATGGGAGTAACCACATTCACCATTATAGCAATTTTCAGTACGTGAATGATAAACAAACACCCAATCACCGTTTTCGTCCTTAACAAAGGAGTTGTGACCGGGACCGTATTCTCCGAACAAATCATCCGATGTTAAAACAGGCACCGGAAGCTTTGTCCAAGAATTGATATCAAGCAAATCTGCCTTTTCGTCGGCATACATAAGACCAACACAATACTCAGGCCCCGTTGCCGAAGCTGAGAAGGCAAGATATATTTTACCTTTGTGAATCATAGCCGCAGGGCCTTCATTAACGGGTATGTTAACCCTTTCCCAGGGATATTCGGGCCTTGTAAGAAGCATTGGCGATGCCGTGAGCTTGTTAGGCTCGGCTGGGTCAACAGTAGAAAGATAAACGTTAGAGTTACCGCCGTGCTGTGCCCATGCAACATAACACCTACCATCGCATTCAAAGTAGGTCATATCTAATGAAAAGCCGCCGAATGAGAATTCATCACCGTCGCTCGGCTTAAACTTACCTAAATCAATCCAAGGGTCATTATATGGGTCAGTACCCGTACACTTAATTACGTGGCAATCTATATCCCACACGTTATTTTCACTACCACTTGCGGCAAAAAGGAAATACCATGCACCGCCTATTTTGTGTAGCTCGGGTGCCCAGATAAATCTGAATGCGGTTTCAGATTCATTAACACTCCAAACGCATTTTTCCTCGGCATAAGAAAGACCCTCAAGAGTTTTTGAACGCCTTAAAATAATTCTGTCATAGCCCTCTTTATCATCCTTACCGTACATCGGATAAGAGGCGGTAAAGTAATAAAATCCATCGTCACCTTTAACTATATACGGGTCGGCTCTATTGCTAATAAAAACGTCGTTATTAATCATACAAAACCTCAATCAGAATTCAAATTCTGCAATTATGGGTAAATGGTCGGACACAACCCTGCAAACTGTTTCAACCCTTGTACATTTAAGGCCACGATAAAAAATATAGTCAATTTTGACCTCAGGGTTTTCCGAGGGATACGTAGCCAAGCCCTTTTCAGCTGCAAGCTCATCAGTGTCGCTTAACCTGTCAAATATGGGTTTAAATACGTTATCATCAGGAGTTGTATTGAAATCCCCCATAAGAATAACAGGGTCTTTGGTTTCGTCTAAAACATCGCAGATAACCTTAACCGCATTGATTCTTTCACTTTCCTCAAGACCCATGTGACAAATAAGCACGCAGAGCTCTTTACCATCAATATTCAGAAGCGCCTTAAGAACGCAGCGCGTTTCGAAGGCACCCTTACTGTTACGGTCATCGGGGTCAGGTATCTTAATGGTTTCGGCCGATAAAATATCATACCTTGTAACCATAGCGTTACCGTAAGGGCTTGTCCCCTTAACCTTTATTGCCTCAGCAAAATAACGATTAAAGCCCAAGCCATCGCCAAGGGCATTAGTCTGGTCGGTGTAACCAAAAAGCTTACCCTTGCCCCTGACCTCGTTAAGACCACAAAGGTCAACGCCAAGGTCCGCGATTGTATTATAAAACAAGGGTATATTAATTTTATTTCTGGTATATTCAAGACAATGCTGAATATTAAAGGTCATAACCTTCATTAAATCACCCATAGAATCAAAATATAAAAATAATATAGCACTTTAAAAAGCCAAAATCAATTGTTTATCTTGATATTACAAAACTTTAGTAATATAATTGTTTTAAAATAAATTCAGTGAGGTATCAGCTATGATATATGAAAGAATTGAGCTTAAAAAACACTATGAATTTTTAGGTAACGACAACAAAAATCCCACGCTTGATATATATTTACCATATAATATGGTTGAAATGAATCGTCAGGACCAAAAAAGACCCTGCCTTTTGGTGTTACCCGGTGGTGGCTACGGCGGTTGCTCTGAGCGTGAATCAGAGCCTATCGCACTCCACTTTTTACCCGAGGGCTTTAACGTATTTGTTCTTACATATTCCGTTGCACCCCATCGCTTCCCCTCACAGATCACCGAGGTTGCAGCGGCTATGGATTTAATTTACGCTAATGCGGACAAATGGAATTGCGACACAAGCAAGGTTGCTGTTATGGGCTTCTCTGCAGGCGGTCATCTTGCCGCACACTACTCGACCATGTACGATTGCAAAGAGGTGCGAGAGGTATTCAAGGATAGCAAGCGTCCCGATGCAAGTGTTCTTTGCTACCCCGTTATAACATCCGATTTCACCTCCACACATCAGGGTAGCTTTATTAACCTTTCGGGTCATGAAACCCTTACCCCCGAGGAAGCATTATATTACTCATGCGAAAAACAGGTTAACGCCTCTACCCCGCCCGCATTTTTATGGCACACCGCCGAGGATACTTGCGTACCCGTTGTTAACAGTCTGCTTTATGCAAAGGCACTTTCGGAGCACAATATTCCCTTTGAGCTACATATTTACCCCTACGGCGGTCATGGTCTTTCAACCAGCGACAAGCACACCTGTAACGACGTTAACGAAATTATCAAATACAATTCAGACTGGTTAAATAATCTCAAAAAATGGTTTAACCTTATATTCTGATAAACAAAAACAAGTCAACCCGAGTTGACTTGTTTTTTTCATTATTTTTTTGCAATTTCAATAAGCTGCTTACGGGATGCAACACCCAATTTACCATAAATGTTTTTGTTGTGATATTTCAATGTGTTTTCGGTAATGCTCAACTCGTTCATAATTTCCTTGGTTGATTTACCATCAATATAACAGTCGTAAATTACCCTTTCGGTTTTTGTGAGCTGACTTAAATCAAGGATAATTTTCGGTTCTTCACATACAATGTCATTCACTGACTCTTCAACAATTGTAGCAGCATTAGCTTTTGTTTGCTCAACAACAGTAGCAACAGTAGCTTTATTTGTTTCATCACGAAGCAAAAGATTAAGACCAAGCAAGAACATACCGGTGATTATATACGATACGGAAAGCATTTCAAACTCAGTTTTAACAAACTGCTCAAGCAACCATAAGCTTATGTTAATAAAAACGGAAAATGTTAATATAACGGGATATGCGTGAGAGTTGTTTTTGTGTTTTATAACAGAATATGCTATAACACCAATCATTGCACCGAAATATGTAAATAGGTATATAAGGTAAGTAACGTGCAGGGGACCGTAAACCTTCTCAAGTGAAGAAACGCCGTTTTCAACCACAAACGAAACCTCTTTATAATACACATTTGAGTAACCGGGACTTGCGGCGATGATAAAAACAACAATGCTCAAGCCCAACAATACATAAGGTAAAAAGCGTTTATAATTGATGTTAGTGACACTCATGATAATCATAAACATCGAAAGAGGTAAAAACACCGAGCCGAAGTAAGCGATTCGGTTAGCGAGCAAAGCCTCCTGTAAATTTCCGGACACCGAAAGCGTAAGATAACCGATATTAACGATTAAAATCGAAGAGTACAAAAAGACGTACCAAGGATTTTTCTTTTTGCTTACAATCAGGTATGTCAGCAACAACACCAAGGAAAAAGCAGTGGTGATAATATAAATTACAACAAGACTTGCCGTTTTTTCACCCGTTATGCCACAGCCCGAAAACGACGCAGCGGCCACACAAACCAATATCAAAGCAAACATCAATTTTGATAACAAAAATTGTGATTTTTTAATCATTCCCACACTTTTACCCACACTTTTTACAGATATTTACACGAAACCCACACTAAATATTATGGTAAGTGTGGTGATTTACTAATTATAGTATTTTATAATAATAAATGGATAGTAATAATTAATTGAATTATATCATAGCACCCTATCCAAGTCAAGATTCCTTTGTTTTCAGGAGGTACCGTTATGAGGAGTTTTACACACACTAAAAAAGCATTGGCAGTTTTACTGACAGCATTGATGTTAATAACGTCAATTTCAAGCGGAGCTATTGCCTCTGCCGCCTTTTTAAGAAAGCTTAATATCACAGTGTCCGCACCGGTTGTTGGGGAAAATCCGTCATACGACGCAGCAACCAGCAATAGCGGATTTATAGTTATGGATGAAAACTACGGCTATATTTATAACGGCGTAACCTGGTATGACTGGACTGCAGACTCCAACGTTGACAAGGACGACGTATTTATCAAAGGTCACGTTTACGGCGTTACCGTGCTTATAGAAAACGCACCCGGTAACAGCAACGACGTTATAAACATTACAATAAATGATAACGCCGCTGAATTCAAAAAAACCACAGATGATGAAGGTAATCCCTACTACATTGTTGAGTATATCTTTGGTGAAAAGCCTGTAGCCGACGATGAAACTGCGGATATTATTATCGCCGAGCCTGTCGCAGGTGAACTTCCCTCTTACGAAGCTACTATAGGTAACGAATCCTTTGAAATATTCAAAGAGGAATACGGCTATATATATGATGGTGTAACATGGTACGACGTAACCGCTGATTCAAATATCGACAAAGGCGATTACTTTATTCAAAATCACACCTACAGGGTGACCGTACTTGTCAAAAAGGCTGACGGTGTCGAGATAGAGCTAACTAAAGCAACAGTTAACAGAGTTGCTGCAGAAATAAGCGAAACTACCGATGATTACGGCGATCCTTATTACCTTATTTCATACCAATTCGGCGAATACGTAGAAAATGATGAAACAATCGTAAATATCACCGCCGAGGCTCCCGAAATCGGCAAAAAACCCAACTTCTCCTTAAAGCACGACTCATACTACTTTGAGCTTGCAAGCCTTAACGAAGGTTATGTTGTTGATGGCGTTGCCTGGCTTGACGAAACATCTTACTCCAATATGGATGACACAGATGTTTTCTTTGCAAACCATACATATTCCCTCTATGCTTATATGGTTAAAACCGATGAGTTTGATCTTACCGGTGCAACAGTTAACGGACTTGAAGCCCAAGTCGACGAAATAACAATCGATGACGTACCGATGTACATGATTAAGTATCAATTCGGTCAATACATAGAAATTGATTACACATCAATCAACATCCTTGCCGAGGCGCCTGTTGTGGGCGGAACACCGAATTTCACAGTTCAAATCGATTCGACCTTCTTTAAGATTTCCGATTTAAACGAAGGCTATGTTTTTGACGGCGTTTCATGGTATGACGAAACAATAGGCTCAAACGTTGACAAAGATGATTTATTCTTTGGCAACCACACCTACTCTATTTCGATTTACCTTGAAAAGACCGATGAGATGAACCTTGAAACTGCTTGGGTTAACGGCATTGAATCACAGGTTGATGAAATCACAATTGACGATGTACCCATGTACATTGTTAAATGTCAGTTTGGTGAATATATCACACTTGATTACTCAACGGTGAATATCATTGCTACTGAACCTAGTGCAGGTCACTCCCCCGACTTTAACGTTGAATTTGACAACGATTTCTTTAAAATATCGAACCTTAACGACGGCTACGTGGTTGATGGCGTCGCCTGGATGGATACAACCTTATATTCTAACCTGGACACAGCCGACGTATTCTTTGACAACCACACCTACACCCTTTACGTTTACTTTGAAAAAGCCGAGGGCACCGAGTTTGACCTCACAACCGCATACGTTAACGGTAACGAGGCACAGGTTGATGAAATAACCATTGATGATATCCCGATGTATATGGTGGCATATCAATTCGGAAAATACCATAATCTGGATTACACATCAGTTAACATACTTGCCACTAAGCCTGAAATGGGCAAAACCCCCGACTTTAACGTTAAATTTGATAATGATTTCTTTGAAATATCGAATCTTAACGACGGCTACGTGGTTGATGGCGTTGCTTGGTTAGATAGCACCATATATTCAAACATGGACGAAAGTGACGTATTCTTCAAAAACCACACCTACACCCTTTACGTTTACTTTGAAAAGGCCGAGGGCACCGAATTCGACCTTGAAACTGCTTACGTTAACGGCAAAGAGGCTCAGGTTGATGAAATAACAATTGATGATATCCCGATGTATATGGTGACCTATCAATTCGGTAAATACATTGAACAAAACTACACTCAGCAGAATATTATGGTAGCTGAGCCAAAAGCAGGCGAAAATCCCGCATACACAATATTAACCGATAACGATTTGTTTGTTTTGCAGGATTTAAACGAAGGCTACGTGTTTGATGGTATTGCTTGGTACGACAGAACCTTTGACACAAATATTACGGCTGAGGACACCTTCCTCGAAGGTCACACCTACACCCTTTCAATTTACATGGAAAAATCCGAGGGATGCGATTTTGACCTCTGGACAGCTACTATCAACGGAAATAACGTTGAGATTTATAACGCGGATGATTATTATATAATCTCCTATGATTTCCACGTTGCAACAAACAAGCCTATTGTTACGTATATCGATATCTACGGCGTTGATACACCAGTTGCAGGCTCACGCTTCGACTATCAGTTGACCTTTGGTAACGAGGGTTATAAAACTGCCGACATAAATAACGCCACCACCGTTAACGGTATAAGCTGGTTTGACTACACCACCGAAAGCTATGTTAACACAACCGACGTTTGCCTTGAAGGTCACGATTACGCAGTAATAATACACCTTGAAGCCAAGGATGGATATATCCTTTTACCCCAGATTGCTTTCATAAACAATAAAGAAGTAGGCTTCAGTCATGTAAACGGATACGTTACTACCGAAGGTTATTTTGAATACGTTGACCCCATTATCAGAAGCATTGAATTAACCGACGTGGAGTTACCCGTTGACGGCTACTTACCCGACTACACAATAACCCGTGATTCTGACAAGTATGAGTTTGAAAGCAAAAACGATGCTTATTTTGTTGATGGTGTTGCTTGGTTTGACCTTACTGACAGCATATATCTTGTAGCAGGTGTTGATACATTTATTGCCGACCACACTTATATGCTTGAGCTTTATCTTGTACCACAGGATGGCTTTTCATTTAACCTCACCAGCGCAACTCTTAACGGAAAAGCGATAACGGATATATGGGGTGCAGGCGGACGAGTTGTTTTATACTATACCTTTGACCCCTGCGAGGCTCCTACGGACATTTCAATAACCATAAACACAAACGGCGGCAACGCAGATTATGTGCCTAAAATTGAATTAATTAACCTCGAAACTGAGCAAGTGATTTATGACGCCGAAGCATATAACGTTTACCCCGGTAACAATACATACTTTATATGCAGATTGGATTTTGTTTATCCCACAAACTACATTATGAAGGTGACAATGGAAGGCTGTGCAACAAGATACTACCCCATTAACGTCTCTTCATTCAGCTGGGCTTTTAATGCCGATTTATTTGCAACGGGCGACGTTAATATGGATGGAAGCATCAATGTATTGGATTACCAGTCAACGGTTAATCTTGCATTAGATGATTGCGAAGTTCCGCGCTACGATACGGAATCGGACTATGAATACACAAAGGCTTTGGCAGATATCACCGGCGACGGTATAATTGATGTAATTGACTGTTTCTATGCAGAAAAACGCGCTTAATTATAAATATTTTTTAACTTAAATCTTTTTCTTTCCAAATACAAAACAGTCAGTCGTTGAGTTAATTCTCAGCGGCTGACCGTTTTTTTCTATTATTCACTTTTGTAAGGTCATAACTTAAGTTCAACAGCCATTTAATCGTTTCATCGTCCGTACTTCCGTCTAGCAGTACGCTAATCCAATATGATTTATTCATATGGTACGCAGGAAAAATTCCACGTTCTTTGATGAGTGAACCAATAAGCAAAGGGTCACACTTAAGATTAATCACATCTACGTTTAAGCCCCCTTCTAAGCCGAGTTTATCTCTTGGTATAGTCATTACAACACCAAACCATTTTTTGGTCGATTTGTGGCGATAAACGGCTATTTCAGGATTACTAATCCAAGGGTAATCTGCAGAGACATCATAAGTGTCCGAAATATATTTGTCTAGATTAAGTCTATTAAGCATATGTTTTTACTTCTAAAAAATTTGAAAATAAGTTTTTGAAGATTAACACTAATTTTATACAATTGTCCCCCTTTTAAGAAGCGAGGGCGGAAATCAGATTTAGGGGGGCGCATTTAGATCCATCTGTCCTTTGGATGCGTCTTATACCAATCCTTCAACCAAATTTTTTCTCCAAAACCATTTGCCGTTTTATCAGTTCTTGCGGCATAACGAATTACTTGCAAAGCGACTTTTCTGTACGACTTGTCGCAATTCAAAACCTCAAGAACGTGGTGTGCAACCCAAAGCCGAATACTCGGATTCTCATAAGAAAGCAATTTGCAAAAATCATTTTTTAGTTTTGGATAATCGGATTCTATTTCAGTGGCGATTTTGTACATTCGTGTTACTTTGAGATTATACTCTTTGATAGCTTTCTTGTTTCCATATTCATTAAACAAAACAATTTCATTAGCTACTTCAAGATATTCTTGCACTAAATTCACACAATCACCGCCTTTTTTAAATTATACCAAAAAAAGAGAATAACCGCAACTTGTATCAAAGTTGCAGTTATAAATGAAATATTGCTACGCAATATGAAATAATTTTCTATAAAAATTGTGAAATATTTTGTCTTGCGACAAAATGTGAAATAAAATTTGCCAATATTTGCGTAAGCGAATATTTCACAGCGAAGCTATTTCACTTGCCGTAGGGCAAATTTCATTGAAAAAAGCAAGTCTAACGACTTGCTTTTTTCCTGGCAGGGGCAGTAAGAATCGAACTCACGACACGCGGTTTTGGAGACCGCTGCTCTACCTGCTGAGCTATACCCCTATATATAATTGCTATTGAAAAACACTACTATATTATACATAGATATTTGGTTTTGTCAACAACAAAATTTAGTTATTGGAGCGGATGACGAGGCTCGAACTCGCTACCTCCACCTTGGCAAGGTGGCGCTCTACCAGATGAGCTACATCCGCATGTTACGGGTAATAAAATCACCCGTGGTGCCTCCGGTCGGAATCGAACCAACGACACGAGGATTTTCAGTCCTCTGCTCTACCAACTGAGCTACAGAGGCATACATCAAATGAATGCTCAAATAATATACAACAACAATCGGATTTTGTCAAGAGAAAGTTGCAATTTTTTTACATTAATTTGCGGTTTTATTTATAAAAAGCCTTGACAAAGCATTATATATTTAATATAATTCTAACGTTGTCAATTGAGGACCATTAGCTCAGTTGGTTAGAGCAACCGGCTCATAACCGGTTGGTCCGGGGTTCGAGTCCCTGATGGTCCACCAGGAAAAAAGCACTTCTTCGGAAGTGCTTTTTTCAATGAAATTTGCCTTACGGCAAGTGAAATAGCTTCGCTGTGAAATATTTACTTCGTAAATGTGAAATATTCGCTTACGCGAATGTTGGCAAATTTTATTTCATATTTTGTCGCAAGACAAAATATTTCACAATTTTCATAGAAAATTATTTCACATTGCGTAGCAATATTTCATTTAATAAAATAAGAACGTATTTTTCATTTATTAGAAGTTTTCAATTATTTATATTGTAATTTTCAGACAAAACAGTTACACTAATGTCATTATATAAAATTTTTAATAAGGTGGTAGCTTTTTGAAAACAAAAATCATAACAACAGCTAACCCGGGCGAGTTTATAGAGCTTGTAAAAAAATATTACAAAAAAATGTTAAAATGGAATGATACAGATAAAACGATTGATGAATTAACTGATATTTACATCAATACAATAGGTAAGTACAATAACAGCTTCATATTATCTTTTATAAGAGACACGCTTGATGTTTCTAATGCAAGCTATCACAAAGCCACTGAGTTAGCAGAACAATTAACTTATAGATATTATGAAATAGAAAAAAATCGCGAACAAACAACAGACAAGCGCGAAAAAAATTTTAATAGCCTCGAACAATATCTAATAATTAAACTTTTACCAAAACTAATCCGCAAAAACGCATATCCTGTACTTATAGATGCATTAAAAAACAACCCCGAGGAAGAGCATCAATACATTGCAATGAAGCAATTGTCATTAATTTCCGGTCAAAAATTTGACAGAAATTTACCAAAATCCTACAGCCATTGTGACAAAGAGATTTACATTCGTATGGATGAAATTGAACAATGGATTGCCGACGGTTGCCCTGACGGCGAAGGATATCCCCCACCTAAACTTGACGAGTCTTTAGAAAACCCTACAACAGAATTAGAGCAATTAGCTGCTAAGCTCAACAATAAAATTAAGCCGGAACAGGATAACAAAGACTTTTCTTCATACACAAACTTCTTGGTTGTTGCTGATAAGGATAAAATAGAACACCTACAGAACAAATACCAATTAAAAGGGCAATATTTAGAATTTCTCACCCGATTTTCACCCTGTAACGTAATTATAACAAAGGGAATGTACGATGTAACAATCTACGGATCAGATATTTTAGAAGAACGACAAATCGGGTATTCTGTTTCGGATAAAGGTGAGGTATTTGAAGATTGGCCGTCATCTTATTTAGTAATTGCCGACCGTTTGGCAGACCCGTACTGTATTGATATAACCAAAGAAAATTCTAAAATTTATATTGCAAATCACGGCGAAGGATATTGGAAATTCCGCAAGGCGTATAATAGCTTTGAGGATTTTCTGCAATACTTAGCAAAATAAAAACAGCAAAACCCCACACCTGCTTAACCACAGTTGTGGGGTTTGCTTATTCCAAAACATCAAAATCGTAAAACTCATACGGATAACGTCTACGGAAATCCTTATTGCCCGACTGATTAACAACAAAAATCCTTTGTGATTTACCGAGAACCGCTACTTTTATTTTTTGGCTTGTGTCATTCGTAAAATGGAATTTAGCCCGTCTGTAAAGCGGGTGCTTAACTTTAAAAACATCAGGAATCTGCAATGCCGATGAGCATGAAAGCAAATCACAATGAAGCGTTTCTGTTAAAATATCTGCATCGCATTTATCTGAGAAATACTCATATATTTTAAGAGCATAATCAGATAAATCCATTTTGTTACCGTCAACAAAGTTACCGAACTCAAAAAACAATCTGAAGGGCTCAAAACCAACTTCACTTATAAGATAATCAAGAGTCATCAAAAATCTGCCACTATTATAGAGCCTTTCGAGGGCATCCTCGCATCTTTTAAGCGCAACAATTTCATTATTTGAAAGCCATGGTGTTGAAGTAACCTCATAGGGTGGCTCGGGATTAAATTCGCAAGGATACTTTTCTTTATTCTCACGCATTTCGGCACCGTACAAGAGTTTTAAAAAGCCCATCTGCAGCATATGGGCATTAAGGGAATAGCCAATGTTGAAGCTACGCTCAAAGCTTTTCAAATCCTCCCCTGTAAGCCCTGCGATAAGGTCAATATGAATATGCATATTATTAAAGCTGATAAGCCTTTTGATATTACAAATCAGCCTCTCAGTGTTGGTTTTACGGTTGATAGCCTTAAGGGTATCCTCATTAAAGGACTGCATACCAATCTCTAACTGGAAAAGACCTGCAGGCGCACTCTCTAAAAGCTTAAAGGTTTCTTCATTCAGTATATCCCCCGCTATTTCGAAATGAAAGCACACGCCCTCAGGAATACAAGTGCCTCTATTATCAAGAATAAATTTAATTATCTCATTTGCACGCTTGTAGTCTGCATTAAAGGTGCGGTCAACAAACTTAAGCGTCTTAATGCCACTTGCAGAAAGATTAATTATATCCGCCTTTACCTGTTCAATATCAAAAAACCGAAGCTTAGAGCATCTTCCCGACAAGCAAAAGGCACATCTATAAGGGCAACCGCGGCTTGTTTCAATATAGGCTATTCTTCCCTTAAGATTATCGTAAAAGTCCTTAGAATAAGGCGTGGGTGGCGTTTGAGTGCACTCTACCTCAGGATTGCAGATAAGCTTTCCGTTTTCGCGATAGCAGAGCCCGTTTACCGATGCAAAATCCCCCATACCCGCAACCGCATCTATCAGTAACGGATAGGTAAATTCGCCTTCGCCGCAAAGAACGTAATCTATAAAATCGTATTCATACAATACAGATTCTGCTCTATATGAAACCTCGGGTCCACCGATAGCGATTACGGCATCAGAATTTTCTTTTATATAACGACAGATTGCAAGTGTCTGTGTAATATTCCATATATAACATGAAAAGGAAACAACCCTGGGATTCTCTGCAATAATCCTTTGTGCAAAGTCAATGTGGTCGGCATTGATGGTGCTTTCCATTACAATTGCATCCACTTCCGACTTACAGTAATTTTCAACACCCGCCTTAAGGCACCAGGGCGCAAGAGAAGCGTGAATATATTTCGAATTAAGACAAGCAATTACAATTTCCATACACAACCTCCCCTTTTTAATATATTGATTTTAACATAAATTACCCAATAATCAACATTCTTTTTAAAATAGACTTTTAAAAACACGGCAAATATGATATAATCCGACACGAGGTGGTAAAATGAAAAAGATTACCCTTAAGCTATCAGCATTATTTCTTGCCCTTATTACCCTTTGCTCCTGCACAGGCACAAGCGTGGTAAGGACCAAGGATATTACAAATAACATTACACAAACTCCGATTATAAAAAAGACTAATATTACTGAAATCGAGGAATACGGCACGTTTTTTAACAACTTCAGCCAAAGCTTTATTATGCCCGGTCTTTATGAGGGCATAATACCCCAGGGAATCTGCTTTGATGAAACAACGGGTTATTTACTTATCAGTGGTTATTTTGAGGATGCACTTTACCCCTCAATGATAATGTGTGTTGACCAAAAGACCGGTAAATTCGTAAGCGCACATCCCCTTTCAAATACCGAGGGTGAGCCCTATTACGGTCACGCAGGCGGTATTGCCTCATCACAAAACACAGTTTACGTTACAAGCGATTCTGAGTGCTACACATTTTCATCATCAGTTCTGAAGGAAATCAAAAACAACGAGGAAATTCGTTTTACAGGTAAATTCAAGCTTAACACCCGTGGCTCTTTTGCTTGCATACATAACAACATTTTATGGACGGGCGACTTTATTGAAAGTGACGACAAGGAGCGTGAAAAGGTAGCAGACGTTACCACCCTGAACAATGGCGAAACCTTTTACGCATACTGTGAGGGCTACATTCTCGAGGATGGCCTACCCTCAGTTAAAAAAATCAATAGCGCATCCAACGGCTATATTCCCGATTATTTTCTTGCAATACCGGAGCAGGTACAGGGTATGGCTTTTACGAAAACTGATAAAATTATTTTTAGCACAAGCTACGGCAGAGATAATGATTCAAAAATTTATATTTACGATGATATTCTAATTACCGAAAAAAGCGCAACCAAAAAGATCGACGAAAAAAACGTTGATTTATATGCCTGTAATAATGAAATGCTTGTTAAGGAAATTATAGCACCACCTATGGCAGAGGGTCTTGCAATTCACTATGACGGCATTTACCTTATTTTTGAATCCGGTGCCGAAAAGTACCGCAATCACCGTGGTAAAAACCCAGTGGAAAATGCATACTTCACAACAATAGAATGATAAAAAGTACCGAGATAAGCTCTCGGTACTTTTCTTTTAAATTTTTATAAACTTGTTAAGCTTGAAGGAGTAAATATATCTTTCTTTAACGCTAATACCCTCGCACTGCATAAGAGCTTCGGTGTAAATTTCAAGCTGTGGTCCGTACGTTTCAACAAATAGCGATTCATCTGTAATATTATCGGTTTTATAGTCAATAAGCACAGCCTCACCATTCTCGATAAATGCACAGTCAAGTTTACCCTGAACAACAATGCTTTCATCGGCAGCTTCAGGTAACAGATTATCATACATCTCCCCCGCCTTTTTTAAGAAGGCAAATTCATATTCCTTATAAACTGTTTCGGCATTCAATATACGTTGACCAACAGAGTTATCAAAGAACTTGTTAATGGACTGTGCATCAAGAACTTCAACCTCTTTATCCGTAAGAATGCCTGCATTTCTCAAACGCTCAATTTCACCAACGGGATTAACACTCGCAGATTTGAAGTCGCAAAGCTCAAGGAATTTATGTATAGCCGTACCGCGGGAAGCACCAGTATAGGTTTTGTTCATAAAATTGGGCTTTTCACTTGCAAAATATGAGCGTTGAGTCCTTTTATTCTCGGTTGAAGAAGCGGCAACCTTTGCCAGAACACCTGAAAAATCATAGGGATATTTATAGGCGGTTTTTTCACGGATTTCATCAAGTAATTTTAAGTCAATCGGTGCAGCGTCAGTTGTTGCTTCTTCCGCAATATCATCGCAAGATAAATCATCATTTACATCTGCATAGGTTGTGTCAACACCGAATGAATCACCGTTGAATTCTGCGGTTACGTACTCTGTTTTATCTCGCAACACTCCGCAATCCTTATGCTTTGCAAATACGCTTAAAAGCCACTCACTAACGCTTGACGCGCGATATACTGCATACGGATGTAATTTCCCCTCTGCATTAAAAGAAAGATTATTATTAAGCCTTACTCTTTTAGCGGTGGATTTGCCCGTAACAGTGCAAACAAAGGCAAGATGCTCCTTAGCACGTGTCATACCAACATAAAGAACACGAAGCTCCTCAGATGCAGAGCCGAAAAGCACGGATTTTTCCGTAGCGGCAGATGAAACGGTGTGATATTTGGTAAAATGGTCATCATCACGTATTTTAAGGCCTATACCCGTTTCCCTGGATAATAAAAGGGATTTATAGCTATCCTGCTTATTAAATCCCTTGGAGCAATCGGCAATAATTACGTAAGGGAATTCAAGACCCTTACTCTTATGGATGGACATAAACTGAACGCCATCAACACTACCAACAGCACCGTAGCTGTGCAGTGAGCCGTTTGCTACGGCATTATCATAATAACGTACAAAGGCGTTAAGACCATTTCTGCCACTGTTAATAAAATCCTCAGAAAATCTGATGAATCCACGGATATTAGCCTTACGGCTTTCGCCATCTGCCATTGAAAGGAAAATATCGGTTATACCTGTATCATCCACAAGGAATTTAACAAACTCGTCAATAGGTAATGAGGATGCGGCATTTCTGTAAAGCGAAAGCTTCTTTAAAAACGCTTCAGCCTTCTTGTTGCTCTGAGCATATTTTTCAACACAGGGATAAAGCTCAGCACGACGGTCAAGCATCCTGATTTGCGAAACCTCGTCAGGAGTAAAGCCGAAAACGGGTGAAAGCATAACCGCAATCAACGAAATATCCTCAAGGGGGTTATTAACAGTTTTAATAAGCGCACCCAACAGGCGAATCTCCTTACTGTCACTAATATCACCATCAATAACTGCCGCGGAATTTATACCCAACCTTTCCAATGCATCAGTGTAAACCTTAACTTTATTTTTCAAACTGCGTAAAAGCACACAAATATCCGAAGCCCGCACGGGTCTTTCACCCTGTCTTGTTGTAATTTGAACCTTAGAATCGAGCACGCGCTTAATATATTCTGCCACTACCTGTGCCTCTGCCTCGGTAGCTTCGGCGGTTTTAAGGCCATTTGCTTCAATATAAATAAGCTCGGTGTCAGGTGTATTCTTTTCAGGATAATAATCCGCGCCGAAGGTAAGCTCCTCGCGCTCATTATAATCAATTTCACCAATATCGGTACTCATAAGTGCTTTAAACACATAGTTTACAGCTTCGTCAATGCCCTTACGGCTTCTGAAATTTCGGTCAAGAGTAATCTGCGAGGGCTTACAAGAGCCGTCATAATCCGCAAGACCGCGCCTTAAATTCATAAACAACTCGGGGCTTGCAAGCCTGAAGCGATAAATACTCTGCTTTACGTCACCAACAAAATAAAGATTGCTGCAATCCTTTGATAAAGCCTCAAAAATGATGTTCTGCGCCTCGTTTGTGTCCTGATATTCATCAATAAGTATTTCCTTATACTTGGCGCGTAACTCCTCGCCAACGGGTGTTAAATGCCAATTGCCGTCATTGTCGTAATTTATAAGAAGAGATATACATTTATGAAGAATATCATCGAATGAATAAGAGTTAAGTTCCTTTTTAGTTTCTGCCAACACAACACCAAGTCGCTTTACTGCGTCACAGAGCTTTTTGATTATAGGATAAAGTGTGATAGCATCCACTTTATGCTCTTCGATAGTGGGCAAGGTACGCTTTTCAAGAGAAGCAACCTCGTCCTCAAGCTCCTGATAAACCTCCTGAGTAAGCTTTTTAAGCGCCTCATCCACCTTGGAATTCCTTGCGGCAACCTTAACAATAAGACCCTCACGGATAAGAGTAACCATGCCGTCCCAATTTTTGTCCTCAGCCATATCCTTAAGAGCAAAAATTCTTTCAGCAGTGGCGTTAAAGCGTCTCAGATATTCGGGACTGAAACCACCCGAATCCTCCATAAGGCTGACACAACGCATAAGACGCTTGTAGTGGAAGTCACAGAACATACCAAGGAATTTATAGATAGTATCTGCCCATACAGTATCGTTTGGTGTTTTATCATAACTGAAGGATTCGGCAAGGTTATCAAGCCAATTAGTCGGTGCAGGATATGACCTTGAATAATTATAAAGAGTGCTTATAATCTCACCCAACTGCTTATCGTCACGCTCGTTAAGAAACATAGCGGTAAGCTTGTTAAAGGCATCGTCGCCTTCTTCATAAAGCTCATTAATTACTACTTCAAGAGCTTCGTTCATTAACTGAACTGAATCTTTTTCATCAAGAAGGCTGAAATCCACACCAACGTCTGCCATAGAAAAATTTTCACGAACAATTTTGGCACAGAATGAGTCGATTGTGCAAATATCTGCCGTAGGAAGTAAGGTCATCTGACGGCGCAGATAATCCGATTTACCGTCATTCAAGGAGCAACTCTCGCGCAATGCCTCGTAAATTCTGTCACGCATTTCAGTAGCGGCAGCTCTTGTAAAGGTAACGACAAGTATCTCGGAAACTGAGCAGGGATTATCAAAATCACTTAAAATATTCTTAACCCTTTCGGTAAGCACGGTGGTTTTACCTGAGCCTGCCGCCGCAGAAACCAACACCTGCATGCCACGGGCTTCAACTGCCTTCAACTGATTTTCGGTCCATTTTTTACTCATTGCCATTTCCCTCCAATCTCTCAAGAGCTTTAGCGTGGGACAACGATGTTATTTCAACGGTTTCGTCACCATATTCATAACCGCAAACGGATTTATAGGAGCAATATTTACACATTTTACCCTCGCCATCTTTACCTATCGGCACCGGTGAAACTCTGCCATCGTGCAGACTTTCCGCCATGTCAGTAATTTTACCGTCAATTAAAGAAGATAGATTTTTATAGCTTTCCAACGAATAGTAATCACCCTTGGCAGAGCCATCCTTTTTATATCCAACAGGGAAATAATCCGGTATTTTGTCAACACCCATACCATTGAACACAACGGGACTATCAAGGACCATACCGCTAAGCTTACCACTGACGCGCTTTTGTGCAGCAATATTTTCAACAGATGGTGAACGAAGGTCAAGGAAATTGCCTATACCAATTCTGGACGGCAGGTAAAGCACGCCCGCAGGCACTATTTCACCATAGTAACCCCTGCCGTTCTTTTCAAGTGCCATAAGGTAGAGCACCATTTGAATATTAAGTCCATCAAAAAGCTCGGATAATTTAAATTCCTTTTTGCCTGTTTTGTAATCAACAACGCGAATGTATTTAATGCCGTCCTTCTCCATTAAATCCACACGGTCAACTGAGCCCGTAACAGTAACTATACCATCCTTAAGCGGCAACTGATATGCAGGTATTTCATCACCGCCAATTTTAAGCTCGAAGTCGGTTGGTTCAAATGAACCAACGTCAAATTCGCCCTTCAGGCGCTCAATGATGGTCATACAAATATCCAGAAGTCTGTTAAACAGGAACATAAAACGTTTTGATTTTTCTGCGGCACCGCCCATTTTTTCTTCAAGGTATTCTGTAAGCACACGTGTAACACAATCTCTTAAAACGTCATCGTCAGCATTCAAAAAGCTTGCCTTTGGAAATTCTTTAAGAATGGTTTCCATAACAAGGTGCACAATTGTACCACTTTGTGCAGGGTCAAGCTCTGCAACACGCAGTGGCTCTGCCTTTAAGCCAAAGCGCATAAAGTACGAGAAGGGGCAATTATAAAAGGCCTCTACCCTGCTTGCAGAAAGATAAATATCTCTGCCAAAAAGCTTCTGACTTACCGATGAATCATTAAAAGAAAATCTGGTGGGGTCGCTAACAGCTTCAAGCGCAGAAATCCTGCCCCTATATTCAATATTATTCTTAAAATGCTCAAGCAAGGTTGATTTTAAAACCGAGTTATTGTTAAAACTCTTTGAAAGCAACGCGAAAGCACCATCATTACTTTCAATTAAATCAACCTGAGATAGCTCTGAATAAACCTTAAAATTATCTTCACCGATAAGCTTAAGTGCAGTTTCAATAATCTCGGATTTTAATCCCCTTGAGCCATCATCGTTTGTGATTTTATATGATAAATAAAGCTTCTGCGAGGCTCCGGTAACCGCACAGTAAGCGATAAAGCGCTCCTCATCAACGCTATCCTCAAAGGGTGGCTTTACCTCAAGACCAATTTCAGTTAAATTGACCCTATCACTATCTGTAAGAATACCATTTTTTATGCTAACAAGCGGAAACTCATCCTTATTAACACCAACAAGGAAAACAATCTTAACCTGGTCAATTCGAATTCTGTCGGCACTACCTATGCGCACCTCATCAAGACCCTGAGGAATTTCGCCGATTTCTTCAGAATCAACCAAAAGACGAAGCATTTCAAACCAACGCTTAAGATCGTAATATTTACCATCGCCTATGACCGCCATAGTATCAAGAAGCTTGGTTAAAACAACCCACGATACACTATGGCGTTCCGCTTCAACGGGGAATCCATCATCAATTAAAGCGGAATAAAGTCTATAAAGCTTGTCAGGTATATTCTGACTAGTAAGGAAATCAAACAGCACAGCAGAAAGCTCTTTGCCATCCTTATTCTCTGCCTCCTTTTTCAAGGAAACGAGAGGTAGAATCACTTTTTTTCTGAGAGAATTTATGTAATTAAGCTTTTCCTTTGCTTTATAATCAAAATCATTACCGAAGCCATCGGGATGCATTGTAAAATCTGTTAACCAACCTTTGCCGTTAACACCCCATACAAGCGCATATTTCTCTAAAGCGCAGACCTCGGAAACGCTTAAATCACTGAATCCGGTTTTAAGATAATTAAAGACGTTTTCGGTTGAAAAGCCCTCGGTTATGCATGACAAAACACCATTAATGTAAACAAAAAGCGTTTCAAAGGAAAGTGAGCGTTTGCTATCATCAAATACGGGCACGTCAAGGCGCTTTAAAGCAGAAATCAGGCGTTGCTTATACACACCGCTGGTTCTTTCAATAACGGCTATATCGCGGCATCTGTAGCCCTTAGTGCGCAACAAGCTTTTAATTGTGTTGGCAACAAAGGCACATTCCTCATCACTGTCAACACACTCAACAACCTCAATGCTGCCATCAACCTCAGCGTTTTCGGTAAGAGTGGAAAACAGTGATTTTTCCAAACTAAAAATATCAGAAGGAAAAAGCTCATCACCCTGTACACAATGGTACTCTTCAACAGATTTATCGCATTTTGAAGCAATTGTCCTAAGCTGATTTTCAAACTTTTTAATATAATCGAAGGACGAAAAACGTTTAGGATGCTCATCAATACAAAGGGTTATATACACGTTATCCGCCTGACTCAGCATCACCTCAAGGCAGTCAAACTCCTGCTTTGTAAGAGTTCTGAATCCATCAACAAATATACTCCTGTTTTTAAAGATATTATTTTCAATAGCATATTCCGTAAGAATGCGTACGGAATCAGTATCATCAAAGTAACTCTGTGAAACAAGGGCGTCATAACCTTCATTAATCAAAGATAATTCTTTTATCTTCTCTTTCAAAAAGCCCTCGGGCAGAAGCTCAGTTCTTTCCTTAAGAAAATCTCCGTCAATTGAACAATATTTTAATTCCTTTGAGAAATCTACCAACGCACCCAACGTGTCGGAATTAGCTTTAGAATATGTAAAGATATTAAGCCTGCCATCAAGTGCCTTAAGAGCTTCGCTCATAAGTACCTTGCGCACACCAAGGTCGGGAATCGCCTTATTAAGGTGTGGTGTATTCTTAAGAAAATGAAAAGCCAACCTTGAAAAGCTAAGAATCTCAAATTTCTTAAGCATTCTGGGGCCCACTGATTTAAGCATTGCTTTCTCGGTATCAAAAGAGTATTGCTCGGGAATAATAAGCAGAGGCTTGCTTTGAGAATTATTTAAAGTTTCAAGTAATTTTTGGCGCAAATAGTTGCTTTTACCGCTACCAGCACGCCCTTTAATAAGATAAAGCATTATATACCTCCGAATAATTTATTAATACTATTATACCATAACCAAAGCAAAAAATCAAAGCCAATAATTCTACACTTAGACCAATAAAAGGTACATCAGCCAAAGTGAATAATAGAAAAACCTCCGCAAATAATAATACAAGAAATTTAGTGAAAGGAGATTGTTTATGATTGACAAAATCGCTTTGATTCTTGTAACAATCGGCGCCTTAAACTGGGGCAGCATCGGTCTTTTTAAGTTTGACCTTGTGGCGTGGTTGTTCGGCGGTCAGGCGGCAATTTTATCAAGGGTAGTTTACGTTATTGTCGCCTTGGCGGGTATTTGGTGCATTTCACTTCTTTTCAGAGAAAACGAAATGGTAGGCACTGTTACAACAACCAATGACAGAATTGAATAAAAAAACGGTCTGTAATACCTTTTGTATTACAGACCAAATTTTTATATTTTTTCGTTATGAAGCTTTGTAATTTTGTATGTCATAACACCGCGGGGTGCTTCAACATCAACCTTATCGCCAACCTTGTGACCTAAAAGAGCCTTACCAACGGGTGATTCGTCGGAAATTCTGCCTTCTGCGGGGTTTGCCTGAGCAAAGCCTGTGATTGTGTAGGTTTTTTCAGCAGAGCCACGAACTGTTGATTTAATAGTAACAACAGAGCCAAGATGAACAATCTCTGAATTAACAGTTTCTTCATCAATGATGGTTGCTCTTGAAAGCATAACCTCGATATCACTGATTTCTGCCTCTAATTTAGCCTGCTCGGACTTAGCTTCGTCATACTCGCTGTTTTCGGAAAGGTCACCGAAAGAACGGGCAACTTTAAGCTTCTCTGCAATATCGGAACGACCTTCGGATTTAAGAACACGAAGTTTCTCCTTAAGTTCGTCGTAACCTTCCTGGGTTAAAACAATATCCTGAGCCATTATAAAAACATCCTCTCAAAAAATATAAATATCGCTTGTAACAATTCCAAAATATTATACAAAACAACTACCCAAATGTCAAGTAAAATTATATTTATGCCACCACGGTAAAGGCAGCACATAAAATGCGCGGCTCTATCCCCAGATTAACAAGCGGCAACAAATCCTCTTTTATCAAAAAATAA
This sequence comes from Acutalibacteraceae bacterium, assembly GCA_045654405.1. Classification (GTDB taxonomy): domain Bacteria; phylum Bacillota; class Clostridia; order Oscillospirales; family Acutalibacteraceae; genus DTU089. The sequence goes on from JAZONH010000011.1 coordinate 31,408, forward strand.
CGTGGATCCGGGTACAAAAGCTGCTCCTTGCCCTGCTTTAAAATCAAGATTTTACAAGCTTCATCCAAATCATTAAAATCAATTATGATATCGTCGTTTAAATTCAGCTTATCGGTAACGTTGATAAAATTCCCGAATTCAACAAAGCATTGATCCGCTAACCTTTTAACGTCGGCGGTTTCATCAGAAATTAACGAAAAGCTTTTACCTGCATTTGCCAGCTCAAGGAATTCATCACAAAACTTAAATTCGTTATCATTTACTGAAACTGAAAACCGGGTTATATCATTACTGATACTATTAATCAATGCAGATAACAGAGCCCTTTTAAAATATGGCTTGTAATCAAACCTGTATTCAGCGGGTATAACTCGGTCTAAAGCACTCTGAGGACCGATAATTTTCCCCTTGAACGTATTTAAAAGCCGTTCAAGATTAATTTTCTCTAAAGAACTTTCATCAAATTCAAGAATTGTGCAGTTTTGCCCACAAATAATTTTACTTTCACGAGTAAATGGGTCAGGTCTTATTGTTTTTTTGAAAAAACGACCTTTATATTTTATTCTTTCAGAATTTTTAATGTTAATTATAAGCACAAAAACGCCCCTCTTCCACTATATGAAAGAGGGGTGTAAATTATTATCTCAGTCTGTGCACTGAATTGTTGAGCCGCCGTCAAGATACTGTAAGGGGTCAACCCAACTACCGTTAATCATAAGACCAAAGTGAAGATGGGCACCGAAGGAGTAACCAGTGTTACCTGCCTGACCGATAACCTGACCCTGCTTAACTCTTTGGCCGGTTGTAACAGTGATATTGGAAAGATGTGCATAATAAGTAACAACACCTTCGCCGTGGTTAACAACAACGTAGTTACCGTAACCGCCACCGTAGCCCCAGCTAGCTAAGTCTATTGTACCATCCTTAACAGAAACAACGTCTGCACCATGTGTACCTGACCAACGACAAGTATCAATACCATTGTGCTGTTTACCCCAACGCCACTTAAAACGTGAAGAAACGTAAACGTCACTGTAAGGTAAGGGCCAACACATGTCCCCTGCATTACCTGAGCCGTAGTAAACATTCTTTTCAGAAAGCTTGTTTTCAAGCTCAAGGATTGCATCCTCACGCTTGTCGATAGCATCCTTATATTGCTGGCTTTCACGGTCAAAGCCGTTAACGATAGCCATAACCTTATTGAGGTCTGCCTGAATCAAAGCTTCTGCATCTTCAATAACCTTACGAGCGTCAACCTGCTCCTGCTTTTTAGCCTCATACTCTTTTTTAGCTTCATCGAGCTCACTGATTTTCGCACCAAGTCTTGTTTTAACGTCTTCAATCTCGGTAACCTTAACCGCAATATCCTCTATATTTTTTTCAAGCTGCTTTACAACCTTATCGTCATGCTCTGCAATACGCTGAAGAAGTTCAACTCTTTCAAGGTATTCCTGAAATTCGAATTCGTCAGATGTAAGAAGGTACTCAAGAGGTGTACTTGCACCCGACATATATGATGCTCTGATACGCTCGCCTAAAAGCTCATATGTCTTTTCCTTTTCTGCTTCAAGCTCCTTTACCTGCGTATCAAGCTTTTTAATCTGCTTATTGAAATTTTCAATATCAGTCTCTATTTTATTAATTTGACCATCGATTTCGGCAATATCTGCATCAATAAGTGCAATTTCCTGATTATAAAGATCAATCTGATCATCAAGTACATCAATTTTTTCCTGCAAAGCCGCAACATCATCGTCGTATTCGGAGGCTTGTGCATCAAGCTCATCAATTTTTTGTTGATTTGCTTCAATTTCTGCTTTAATTTCTTCAATTCTGTCTTTATACTCCTGCTTTTCAGCATCGGTAAGAGCATATGCGGAAATTGTAAATGTACCCGCAACAAAAACAAGTGCAAGAATTAAAGCAAGTAATTTTTTAGAAGAATTAATCGTTTTCGACAACATTACTGTGCTCCTTAAGATATTTGTTAAGTGAAATCAAGCTACCAAATGAACCGATAAATATACCGATAAACATAAATATAGCAAAAATTAATAAGATGTAATCAACAAACGCTACAACGTCGCCACCTATCATAGCCATAACGTCGGAAAGCCAGATACAAGCGACTGAATAAAGACCATACTCAACCGCCAACGCGATAACCGCCGAGAATACCCCAAGCAGCATACCCTCAACAATGAAGGGCCAGCGAATGAACATATTCGTAGCACCAACGGCCTTCATAATACTGATTTCAAGGCGTCTGTTATAAATAGTAATACGAATTGTGTTAGAAACTATAAACAAAGATACAAAGAAAAGAATTGCAACAACACCTATACAAACGTATGAAACTGCGTTACGGATGCTTGCAATTTTACCTGCAAGCTCGCTATTTTCACGAATCTGCAAAACATATTCAAGACCCTTAATGGTATCTGCAGTTGCATCAAACTGCTCAAGGTCTTTAACCGTCACTTTATATGCATCGGGTAAAATATCATCGGGAAGACCTTCAAGAAGAGCAGCTTTTTCGCCATATTCTTCCTTCTGGCGTTGAAGGGCATCCTCTTTAGCCACAAACTCAACACCATTAACATTGTCAAGTGCTTCAAGCTGAACCTTCAAGGCATCCATCTGCTCCTGGGATGAACCATCCTCGATGAAGACCATAATAACGTTCTGTGCACCGATAACATCGAGTGCCTTAGTAATGTTAAGATAAATCAATGTACCGCTACCAACAATAACAAGGCAGGATACAAGAACAAAAACAGTAGCGAGAGTAAGTAATCTATTAACCCAGATATTTCTGAAACCCTCACGAGTAAGATAACCTAAGCTTGCACCCTTCATTCTGCATCCACCTCCTCTGTCTGCATGGTATCTGCCGAATAAGCCTGCACTGCTTCGTAAACGTCGTCTTCAGTTGAGCCGAAGCCGCTACGAAAATCGTCCGTGTCAACGTCAACACCATAATTCTGGAAAAGATAATCAAGGTCTGCGCCACTTTCTTCAACGAAATATGAGCCGACAGCATCCTCAGGATTATCAAATTTATAGGGTTCAACATCAATATGTGATGCATCGGGATAATCTGATTCAATTACGCCGTTTTTAATGGTAATAACACGATGGTTGAAGGTCTTAACAAGGTGAAGGTCATGAGTAACCATGATAACAGTCGTACCATCTGCGTTGATATGATTGAGAAGGTCAACAATCTCGTAAGACATTTTGGGGTCAACGTTACCCGTGGGCTCGTCGGCAATAATTGTGTTTGCGTTATTAGCAAGTGCACGTGCAAGGGCAACACGTTGCTGCTCACCACCCGAAAGCTGGTTGGGCTTTGAACGAGCCTTAGAATTAAGACCAACAAGACCTAAAAGATAAGGAACGCGCTTCCTGATGGCATTTTCGCGAGCACCGATAACGCGCATTGCATACGCAACGTTATCGTACACGTTCATTGTCTGAATAAGACGGAAATCCTGGAAAACAATACCAAGACTTCTTCTGAAATAAGGAATTTTGCTTTTCTTAATATTATTTAAATCAAAACCATTTATATTGATAGTACCACTCGTAGGAACCTCTTCGCGCATCATAAGCTTAAGCAAGGTACTTTTACCAGCACCGGAGGAACCAACAATAAACACAAACTCGCCTGTTTCAATTTCCACGTTGAAATTATTAAGGGCTTTTGTGCCGGTGGACTCATATACTTTGGACACACCTTCAAACTTAATCAAAAGTAACACCTATCCTCTTAAAATTTAATACACAAAAATTATAGCACATTTAATTACAAAATGTAACCCTTTTGTAATAAAAATGTGCTAATTTTTTTGAAAATTTACAATTTAGCTATTTTTTCGGGTTAGCTATGCCTCGGTAATTAATATTTAACGGGGTTAGCATCAAGGTATTTCTTAACCATAAGAGCTACCTTAAACACAATAGCATCATCAAATTCTCTTAAATCAAGGCCTGTAAGCTTTTTGATTTTTTCGAGACGGTAAACAAGTGTATTTCTGTGAACAAACAATTTTCTTGAAGTTTCAGAAACGTTAAGGTTGTTTTCGAAGAAACGCTGGATAGTGAAAAGAGTTTCCTGATCGAGTGTTTCGATAGAGCCAACCTTAAAAATCTCTTTGAGGAACATTTCGCAAAGAGTTGTGGGAAGCTGATAAATAAGTCTTGCGATACCAAGATGCTCATAGCTTACGATATTGCGCTCAGTATCAAACACCTTGCCTACCTCAAGTGCAACCTGTGCTTCCTTGAAGGAACGAGCAAGATCCTTAACACCAACAACGGGTGTACCGATGCCAATAAGTGCATGTGTATAGAACTCTGATGAAAGAGTATCAGAAATTGAACGAGCAAGCTTTTCAAGATCCTTACCCTCAACATCGCTCTTGATTTCCTTAACAATAGCAATGTCTGACTCGCTGATGTTTATAACAAAATCCTTGGTTTTCTCGGGGAAAAGATTCTGAATTACGTCAAATACAGAAACGTCGTTTTTATCAAGAAGTCTTACGAGCAACACAACTCTTGAGGATTCGTTATTAAAATGAAGCTCGCGTGCTTTAAGGTAAATATCACCGGGAAGAATATTATCAAGGATTATGTTCTTGATGAAGTTGCTTCTGTCGTATTTTTCATCATAAAACTGCTTGATGCTTGAAAGTGAAACACTAAGAACACCTATGTAATTATGAGCTGCGCTATCCTCGCCCTCAACAAAAACTGCATATTCGGGATGCATATGTGAGCCGAAGGACTGGTAAAGGTAACCATCTGCACTTACTGATGTAGCTGAAGAAAAGATGCTTACAAGATTAGTTGTGCGAATTTCGCCGATACGGCTAAGGTCGCTACATGAAATAACAGCACCTGTTTCGTCTATAACACCGATAGTACGATCAACAACGTCGCGCATCTGGTGTATAACACCCTGGAATAATCTATTGGACATAAATAATGACCTCCGATAATTTTAAACAAATTAACCATTTATCAGTTATACATAATACACAACTTTAACCACTTTTGCAAGTGCTTTTTTTATAATTTTCAAAATTTTTTATGCAAAATGTTACTTTTACGACAAAAAAGTTGTTTCAAATGCAAAAAACAACGATAAAAATCTTTTATATTTTTTCGTCATTTTTAACAATGGATTCTAACTCAACGTCAGAAAGAAGCCTTGCTTCCCCTTCTTTAAGGCTATTATCCAAGGGCAAACCGCCAATTGCAATTCGTTTCAACTCAATAACAGTTGTACCTAAAGAAGCAAACATTCTTTTAACCTGATGGTACTTACCCTCTTTAATAATAACCTTAAACAACAGCCTGTCCGCATCAGGTACACGTTCAAGCACAGCCTTTAATAAAACCGTGCCATCAGCAAGCACAACACCATGTGCAAAAGCTTTCTTTGCAATTTCGACGTCGATGGGCTTGTTTACCTCTGCGATATACGTCTTAGTAACGTGACGGGAAGGTGAAAGAATATTGTGCGCAAATTCACCATCATCAGTAATAAGTGAAAATCCCGTAGTATCCTTATCAAGTCTGCCGGCAGGAAAAAGATTTTTACGCTTTAATTCCTCGGGTAAAATGTCCACAACCGTTACGTCACGCTTATCGTCAGTAGAGCTTACAACACCCTTGGGTTTATTAAGCATAATGTAGGTATAACGAGTTTGAAAAAGCCTCTGACCATTTATTTCAATAACGTCTTCGTAAGAATATTTAAGCGATGCATCCTTTACAATTTCACCGTTGACAGTAACCTCGCCCCTTTTAACCATAACCTTAACCTCACTGCGTGAAGCAAGACCCTGGGAGGAAATTATTTTATCAAGACGTTCTGTTTTCTGAGTGTTTTTTGCCATTATTGCCCCTCATTCCACGGAAAAGCCGTGCATAAATCCATCTAATTTAATAGAACATACATCCCCGCCGATTACCTGACCTTCGAATACGAGAATATTGATTTTTATATAGTCCTGTTCCTCGTGACCCGGGTAATTGGTAACTGTAAAGCACCATTTTTTTACACGTTCACCTGCATACTTTTCAAGGTCATAACCCTGTGCCGACTGAATATCATTGTATTTCTTATAAACGTCATCAAACTCAACAGGAATAACCACCTCGCGCACGTCATCGGGCTCGCTTAAAACCTCCCAGCCATAGCCGGAAATAAACTTAAGAATACCCGCTGTACCGTCGACAGTCGTGTTAATCTGCGCCGCATCCCGTGACATAACGCCATCAAGCGAAAAGCAACTGTAAAGCGCAACGGACAGCATTAAAAAAGCTACTACCGATGCAATAATAATAGCTTTTTTGAACTTTTTGGATGAAAATGAAAAAACAAACATTATACCACTCCCGATATTTCATACAGAAGTATATGTGCGGTTTGTCTTTTTGATGATTGACGTTTTATTAATTATATCTTCACGTAAAGTTAAAGTCAACAAAATCCTCGATTCGTTTTTGTTGAAAAATATATTATAATAGTATTGTATTTTTTTAAGAAGTATGGTATATTTTAGTATGTATAAAAACCTAAGGAGGAGCTTTTTCTATGAAAAAGACAGGCAAACGTGTACTTGCAATAGCTTTGGCTGTAATTATGACACTTTCAATTGTCAGCGCAGCAGCTATCGCTATCACAAGCATCATCAACTCAAACGCAACCTACACAGAGATTGCTGATGGCTCAAACGTAATCAACGCAAACAGCATTGACGAAGCAATTGAGCTTATGCAGTCCACCCCCGACTTCTTTGCCGGCACTACCGTAACAACCGGTGAGGATGGCGAAACAGAGGAAAAAGAAGTGATTTATCCTACAATTATCATTCCCGGTATCAGCCAGTCAATTTCTTACCTTGCTGACGAAAATGGTAATCCTGCTACAAACGCTAATGGCGAGGAGCTTTCAGGTGGTCTTCTTATTCTTGACACATCAAACCTTGTTCCTACCATTACAAACAACCTTGCTGCTCCCCTTATCAGATCTCTCGTTCGTCAGAGCGATAGCGACGGTAAGCTCAGAGAAGGTGTTGCTAACACAGTTGAAGAGGTTTTCGCAATTCAGGCTTCAGGCAAGGACGGTAACCCCATCCAGAACCTTCAGACAGTTCACTACGGCACTTCTGTTGGCGGCATGAGCCAGGATGACAAGGATTATTTCTACAGAATGATCCCCATGAAGATGCTCACAGAGGATACTATCGACGCTACAACAGGTGAAGTTGTTCGCGAAGCACTCCTTGACGATAACGACCTTTACCTTTACGCTTTCCCCCTTATCGGCGATCCCTTTGAATCAGCTCAGGGTCTTCACGAGTATATCCAGTTCGTTAAAGAAGACAGAGGCGTTGATAAGGTAAATATCGTAACTATTTCTCTTGGTGGTACAATCCTTACAGCTTACTTAGAATTAATGAAGGACATTGACCCCGCTTACTCTGATGTTAACCGTATTGTTAACGTTGTTGCTTGCCTTCAGGGTACAGACGTTATGGGTGACTTCTACCTCAGAGAATTCAAAATCAACGATCCCGAGCATCCCGAATACGAGCAGTTCTTCTTCAACGAATTCCTGCCCATGGTTATGAAAGAGAACAGTGATTCCGCTACTCTTGGCTACATTATAAACATCGCACTTAAGATTATGCCTAAAGAGGTTGTTTACTCAATTCTTTCAGGTGCAGTTGACGGTATCGTTGACACACTTATGCTCTATTGTCCTCAGTTCTGGGCTATGATTCCCACAGACAGATATGAAGACGTTAAGGCTATGTACTACGACAGAATCTGGGGCGATCCCGAATGTGCTGACCTTGCACAGACTCTCGACAGATTCCAGACTGCAAGAATTAACCTTGTTGATAACCTTAAGGCTTTTGCTGAAAAAGACAACAGACTTGTTCACAACGTTGCAGGTTACGGTATGGACTACGCTAAGGCAGACTACAACTTCTTTGGCGCAATGAGAAGCTCTGATTCAACAAACAGCGACGCTATCATCGACATCGACTCAACAACACTCGGTGCTACATACGTTCCTGCAGGTCAGATTCTTCCCGATGAAATTCTCTTCTCAGACAACGCGATTGTTTCGCCCGACGGTAGCATTGATATTTCAACCTGTGCTTTCGTTGAAACAACATGGTTGTTCCAGAATCAGCACCACGAGGTTGGTAGAAACGACGTTGTTATCCAGCTTATCGGTAACCTCATTTCAGGTGACCTTAAGAACGTTAACGATGATCCCGCTAACTTCCCCCAGTTCAACGGCACACGTAACACAAGAGATATTACACGTTGGAGACTTGAAGATGCATCTGCATTAATCACAAACTACAAGGATGGCGTAACATACGACATAGAAGGCAACGAGCTTGTTTGCTCTGCAGCAGATATGGAAGAGCTTAAGGCTGCATATCTCGAGTGTCTTGCACTTGTTGACAACACAATTTGTGAACCCACTGCAGCAGAAGCAGCTACAGAAAGAATCGACGACGCAATCTACAGAGTTGGTCACAACGGCGAGTTACCCGCTGAAGAGGATACTTCAACAGCAGCTCTCCTTGAATCAATCTGTGAATTCCTTGATTCAGTTATCACCGCTATTACAGGCTCAGGTTATGGCTTCTCCGACATTGCTCAGAACGGTGTTTTCCCCAACTATTAAGTTAAATCTTGAACTTATTTAACTTTTATGTTATAATTTCACTCCCGAGTTATTCGGGAGTGATTTTTATTTAAGCGAGAATAATATGAACGTATTTTTTTATACCTTAGGTTGCAAAGTTAATCAATATGAAACTCAGGAAATGAGCGAAATTTTAGAACGTGAAGGCTATACTATTATATATAATATAGCTGACGCGGATATTGCCGTAATAAACTCATGCACCGTTACTGCAGAAAGCGTTAGAAAAACAAGGCAGACTGTTCGCAGAATCAAAAAACAAAATCCCGATTGTATCATTATACTTACCGGGTGTGCTTCACAAGCAGAAAAGCACATAATTAACGACTTACCCGAGGTTGATATACTTATGGGTAACCGCAGTAATCAGAAAATCGCCGAAGCACTTAATGAATATTTCAACAAAAAGGATTATACCGACTTTCATATTGAGCACAAAACCGGTGACACATTATGCAGCTGTGGCATCACAAGATTTGACGGACACACAAGGGCTTTTCTAAAAATTCAGGACGGTTGCGACAGGTTCTGTTCATATTGCCTTATACCTACCGCCCGTGGCAGGTCTCGTTCAAAAAGTCTCACGGAAATTGACAAGGAATTAAAAGCACTTGCCGAAAATGGATACAATGAAATTGTTTTTGTTGGTATTAATCTTTCCGACTACGGAAAAAACACCTCCTATTCACTCCCCGACGCATTAGCGCTTGCAGAAAAATATGACGGGATAAAACGAGTTCGTTTAGGCTCCCTTGAGCCCGACCACATTACCGATGAAATGATTGAGCGTTTATCTGCGCTGAGCAAGCTCTGCCCTCAATTTCATATATCTGTACAAAGTGGTTGTGACAGCGTTTTAAAGCGAATGAACAGGCACTACACCGCTAAGGAATACGAAGATCTTGCAAATAAGCTTCGCGAAACCTTTAAGGATGCAACAATCACAACCGATGTTTTAGTTGGTTTCCCCACAGAAAGCGAAGAGGACTTTGTTACAACCTGCGAATTTGTTAAGCGCGTAGGTTTCGAAAAAGCCCATATATTCCCCTACTCGGTACGCGAGGGCACCGTAGCCGCCCGTATGGAGCAATTGGAGAAGCACATCAAGGAAGACAGAGCCGCCCGTTTAACGTCAATAGCAGACGAAATCAGAGCAAAATATTTAGCTACTCAGATTGGCGCAGAGCTTGAAGTTCTGTTTGAAACCGCAAGGAACGGATACACCGAAGGTTATACTAAAAACTATACACCTGTGCGTGTTTACACAGAGGAAAATCTCACCGGCAGAATTTTAAAAATCAACATAACTGAATCAACCGACGATTACTGCATCGGCAGAATATAAAACAAAAAAGCAACCGACTGATAAAGTCAGTTGCTTTAATTTTGTTTGGCAGGGATGGCGAGGTTCGCCCGAAATGCTTCCGCGCATTTCGGTACGCACACGGGCACCAAAACAGTCCCCCGGACTGTTTTTAACGCAAGCGTTTGCCCTTTTCGAACCTCGCATATAATACAAAAACATCAACCATCCCCGAAAGAGGATGGTTGATTTTTGGCAGGGATGGCGAGGTTCGAACTCACGGATGACGGAGTCAAAGTCCGTTGCCTTACCGCTTGGCTACATCCCTATATTAAAAGAGTCAAACTCAGAGAGTTTGACCTTTAAAATGGGGTGGATGATCGGGGTCGAACCGACGACCTCCAGGGCCACAACCTGGCACTCTAACCAACTGAGCTACATCCACCATATATTGGCACGGATGGAGGGGCTCGAACCCCCGACCTACTGCTTAGAAGGCAGTTGCTCTATCCAACTGAGCTACATCCGCGTGTCGTGGAGCGGGTGATGGGAATCGAACCCACACGACCAGCTTGGAAGGCTGGGATTCTACCATTGAACTACACCCGCGTGTGTCACAACGATAGACATTTTACCACAACCATTATTTATTGTCAAGAATTTTATATAATAAATTTAGAAAAAAGTCAATATTTTTCCTGATATTTTTGTCGGAAAATTTTATTTAACTAAATCAATTTCAAACCTTGAAAATTCGGCATCCACCCTTTTACCCTCGACAAATTTACGAGCGGTAAAGATAACCTTATCGTCATAAATTTCGCCATAATAGCCTGTGCCGCAATCAGTATAACCGAAGTTATTTTTCTTACGGTAACCGGGTACACTAAGCGAATAAACACCCTTTTCTTTATTAAGCACCTCAAAGGTCTTTTCGAAAACACCTCCGTGAAGATGACCATTTATAAAGAAAACGTTTTTATACTTTTCCATAACGGCACGCACGTCATCATTCTGTTCGCCCATATCCCCTGTTTTCCAAACCTCGGGAAGACCGTGGGTGAAAGCAAATGCCTGATGACACATTACGAATGCAGGCTTGCCATCCTTAGTACCGCGAGCAAGCTCTTTATCAAGGAAATCTATCTGCGCCTGAGTAATATGTGCCTTCTCAAGGACGCGCTTTTCGGTACCGATAACAATAAAGGTATAGCCGTTAACATCATAGGAATAGTAGCTTTTGCTATTTGTTTTGATACCAAGGTACTCCTCAGCCTTTTTCATAATAATCTTCTGATTCTTACGGAAGGTAAAGCGCACGTCGTGGTTACCCATAGTAACGAAAATCTTGAATTCATTTTTGAATTTATCAAACACATCAAAGAAGCGTTTATATTCACTTTTAAAGCCATAATCCGCAATATCGCCCGCCATAAGCACAGCGTCAATTTTATGGTTGGCATTCTTCAAATCCTGGAAGAAGTTATTTAAGTTAACCGTAGCAGCCTCATTATTAACAAGATGAGTATCAGCAATAGAGGCAAAAGAAGCCCTGACGGTGTCCTTATTATCGAAAAGCAAAGGCTCATCATTACCTAATGAAAAAATTTCATCATACTTAGGGTTCATAGCCTTAAATTGATTTTTATACTTTAAAATAAATACCTTAAGTGACATAACTAACCTCCGACGCTTATTGAGATTAATTATATTAAAATATTGTTAAGTTGTCAATTAAATATAAAAATTAATGGTGGTGATGATGATTACTAACGGCGTTAAACTGAAGACTGCAGCTTTTATGACAACAAACCTCATCCACTGCTTCAATTTCAATAGTTGTGTGCTCAATACCTTTTTCACAAAGAATATCGCGTACACACTCCTTAATCGCCTTTCCATCATTATCAGTTACAACGTGTAAGGTTGCACAGTTGCTTACACCGTCAAAGCTACGAACATGCACATGATGAACGTCAATAACACCATCCACCTCACAAAGAAGACTGTATAGCTCATTTAAATTTAAATCAGAAGGTGCTTTTTCCAGAAATATATTTAATACCTCGCAAAGATTTTTAACGGCGTTGATAATTATAAATATAGCAAGACCAATGGACATTAACGGATCAAGAATTCTGATATATGTGAATTTCATAACAATAGCTCCGATTAACACAACAATCCATCCAAGCACATCCTCAAGCAAATGCAAATTAACTGCCTTTTGATTAAGTGAGCCACCACCACGAGTAAAAAGGGCAGCAATAAAATTAACAATTACTCCGATTATAGCAAAAGCGACCATACCGTTATATTTTATAGGCTCAGGATTTATAAGCCTTAACACCGCATTATAAATTACAACAGAAGACCCCAACAATAAAATAAGACTTGTAAGTGCACACCCCAATAATGAGTATCTTGCGTATCCATAGGTATATTTTAAATCAGGATTCCTTTTGCTTTTACGCTCCAGAACAAAGGAAATACCAATACTAAAGGCATCACCCAGGTCATGAACTGCATCTGACATTATAGCAACGCTTCCCGTTAAAGCACCACCAAAAAATTCAAACAAAGAAAAAATCAAGTTAAGAATAAATGCAACAAGAATTTTTGCCTCGCTTTTCATGCTAAACCCCCATTTGACAATCAAATCTAGTAATGTTACAATATATTCATTACCGAACTATTTGTTCATTATTTTAAATACAAATAATTTATATAACAATATTTAAAAACAAGTTTAAGTACGATATTGAACAAAAACAAAGAAATGTATGGTGTGAAATGGACAGAAGACAAAGAAAAACAAGAGAAGCAATTTTCAAAGCCTTTATTGATCTGTTATCAGTAAAGAGCTATAACAAGATAACCGTTGCAGAAATCATAGATAACGCTGACGTTGGCAGAGCCACCTTTTACGCTCACTTTGAAACAAAGGATTATTTATTAAAGGAAATGTGCACAGAATTATTCTGCCATATATTTGATGAAACTAGTAAAAACAAAGTCATTCATCACCACATTTTCGAATGTAATGCACCGGAATCAGTTTTTTTACATTTATTTAACCATCTTTTGAAAAACGATAACAACATACTGAAGTTATTGTCAGGAAAAAACAACGAGCTTTTTGCCAGCTACTTTAAAGCAAGCCTTATCGATCTTGTGAAAGCTCATATATCTGTAACAGAATATTCAGAGTCTTTCAATGTGCCACAGGATTTTATAATAAACCATATATCATCATCCTTTGTAGAAACTGTAAAATGGTGGATCGACAACGGCAAAAAGGAATCCCCTACTGAAATTAATGAATATTTCAACGCCGTTATTAAAATATAAAAAAGTTCACCATTGATTTTCAATGGTGAACTTTTTATCTAAAACAATTTGGTTGACATATATCTGCTACCCGAATCAGGAAGCAATACAACAATTGTTTTACCTTCACTTTCAGGACGTTTTGCAACCTCGATAGCGGCCTTCAAAGCAGCACCTGAGGATATACCCACAAGCAAGCCCTCTTTTACAGATAAAGCTTTTGCATAATCAAAGGCATCCTCATCCGTGACTGCAATAACCTCATCAAGAACATCGGTTTTAAGAACAGTGGGCACGAAGCCTGCACCGATACCCTGAATACCGTGTGCTCCTGCGGTACCCTTTGTAATTACGGGAGATTTTTCAGGCTCAACCCCGATGATCTTAATAGTGTTATTTTTACTTTTAAGATATGCCCCTGTTCCTGTAATGGTGCCACCGGTACCGATGCCTGCAACAAAAGCATCTATTTCACCATCGGTATCATCAAAGATTTCAGGTCCCGTGGTTTCAAAATGTGCCGTTGCGTTGGCAGTATTATTAAACTGGTCGGGAATAAAGCTATCGGGTATCTCTTTATTAAGCTCACAAGCTTTTGCAATCGCTCCCGACATACCCTTTGCGCCATCCGTAAGAACAACCTCGGCACCGTATGCCTTCATAAGCTTAATCCTTTCTGGTGACATTGAGTCGGGCATAACAATAATTGCCCTATAACCCTTAGCAACGGCAATGGCAGCAAGTCCGATGCCTGTGTTACCGGAGGTAGGCTCAATAATAACCGCGCCGGGCTTTAAGATGCCCCTTCTTTCGGCATCCTCTATAAGCTCCTTTGCGGCACGGTCCTTAACCGAGCCTGTAGGATTAAAAAACTCAACCTTTGCAAGTAATCTTCCCTTTAAATTATATTCATTTTCAATATTAGTAAGCTCAACCAAAGGGGTTTTGCCTATTAAATCAACTACCGATTTATAAACATTTGACATATAATCACCTTTATTCAGTTTCAAATGAAATCAGCTTTATAAGTTCACCGATTTTTGAAGGTCTTGATTTATTTATTTTAAAAAGCAAATCATCTATATTCTTTTCAACAGCGTTAATTTCACGCTCAAATTCCTTAGCAGAAACACGCACAACACCAAATCGAACTGCTGAAAGTTGAATAAGGTTGTCGGATGTAACCACTCGGACGTTATCATTTTTACCGATATCGCTTATGAGCTTTTCGATATAATTATCCCCAAGCTCTCTTTCCTTTGTAAAAACAACCTTAATATTATTATAAGTAAACTTTTCACCCTTGTTTGATGGCACTTTATATGCATCAAAAACAACTACCGTTTCACATTTTGTAAAGGCACTGTAATTACACAGTATATCCATCAAACGGTCGCGGGCGGCTTCAAGGTTAGTTTTAGCTAAATCCTTAAGCCCATCCCAAGCGAAAATAACGTTATAGCCATCGATTATTACATATTTTTTACGTGGTGTTGCATTATATTCAGTTGCAACGGGCTTTTGTGGTGTTTTATGGTGAGAGTACCTGTAAAACGGGTGCTTATCAGGTCCAAACTCCCTTTCCATAATAGCTTCAAGCTCTTTATCATCAATATGAAAATTACGCTTATTAAGATTTACCTCGTATGGCTCCTTTTTCTGAGCAAGGCAGGATTCAATATGCATATACTCCTTGACCTTATCCCACTTAACGTTGAAGCCTGCACCATGGGCACAGAAAACTGAATCAGGGGTATTTTCAAGGTCGCTTTCAGGTGAATAACGCGCATTCTCAATTACCTCGTCAGGATTATGACATACGTCATAACCGCAAACGTCGCAGAAGAATCTTCCCCTGCCCCCTGTGTAAGCGGCAACCTCGGATGCATAGCCGTTAAGACAAACAACTGGTGCTTTACCGGTAATAATTGATACACCGTTGGATTCCCGGGGTGAATCAAAAGTACCGTTTTTCATTCTGATATCACTTATGGCTCTACCTATTTGCTCGGTGGGTACTTCAAGCCTAAAATTATAGAAGGGCTCCAACAAAATAGATTTTGCTTGCATTAAGCCCTGCCTTACGGCACGATAGGTTGACTGCCTGAAATCGCCACCCTCAGTATGCTTTAAATGGGCTCTACCGGCTGCAAGAGTAATTTTGATATCCGTTATGGGTGAGCCGGTAAGTACGCCTAAATGCACCTTCTCGCTTAAATGAGCGAGTATTAAATTCTGCCAGTTTCTGTCCAAAGAGTCCTCGTTACACTTGCTCGTAAAAACAAGTCCACTGCCACGGGGTAATGGCTCTAATATAAGGTGCACCTCGGCATAATGGCGCAAGGGCTCATAGTGGCCTACGCCCTCAACCGTATCCTCAATCGTTTCTTTATAAAGGACTCTGCCCGAATCAATTTCAACGTCAATGTCAAAACGGTCGGCAATAATGCCCTTAAGAATTTCAGTCTGTATATCGCCCATTAAGGAGACGTGAATTTCCTGCAAAAACGAATTCCATGAAACGTGAAGCTGAGGGTCCTCGGCTTCAAGAAGCCTTAACTTCGGCAGAAATGTACGCGCATCACAATTGTCGGGTAGAACTACTCTGTAATTCATAACAGGCTCAAGATAGGAATCCGAGAAGGAACGCTCTGTGCCGAGGCCGTCACCGCAATTAAGGTCAGTAAGACCCGTCACAACGCATACACCGCCTGCGGTCATCTCATCAACACTTATATATTTCTGGCCTGTATATATACGAATACCATTAATTTTTTCGTTTCTACCGTTATAAGAAACGGTTTCCTTAACCCTCAGTGCACCACCGGTTATTTTAAGGTGTGTAAGGCGCTCACCCTTGGGGTCGTGGGTAATTTTAAATGCTTTAGCAGAAAATTCAGCAGGATAGTTTTTTACTATTATGTACTTATAAAGCCCCTGCACAAACTCGTTAACGCCTTCGTTCTTTAAACCCGAGCCGAAATAACAAGGCACCACAAGGCGCTTAGCAATCATATCTGCAATATCTTTATCAGAAACTACGCCTGTTTCAAGAAAATTCTCTAAAACATTTTCCTCACAAACGGCCACACTTTCAAGAAAATCATCGGTAGTAATGTCAGTAAAATCCACAATACATTCACCGCATAATTCGTTTAAATCATTTAATATATGACTTTCAGGCAAACGTGCAAAGTCCATTTTTGTTACAAAAACAAAGGTAGGAATATTATAATTCTGCAAAAGCTTCCAGAGGGTGCGGGTGTGCGACTGAACACCATCGGTGCCGCTTATAACAAGTATTGCGTAATCAAGTATTTTTAAAACACGCTCAGTTTCGGCAGAAAAATCAACGTGACCAGGTGTATCAACAAGGGTAATCTGCAAATCATTAATCTCGAGCACCGACTGACCTGCGAAAATTGTGATTCCCCTTTCCTTTTCAAGGGTATGGGTATCCATAGTCGTATCGCCATTGTCAACACGACCCAATCTTCGTATTTTGCCCGCATTATAAAGTAACGCTTCGGCTAAGGTTGTTTTACCTGCGTCAACGTGCGCAAGTATGCCTACTACTGTTTTTTTCATATATCCCTTTTACAAAAACCGACAGAACAGTATTTGCTCTGTCGGTAATTAAATTTATTTGAAGCTTACTTCAATTTCGCCGTCAACGGCTACAACTGAGATTTCGTTAACCAACGCACCTGCGTTATCAATAAGGATGTTAGCAACCTTATCCTCAACACATTTACGGATAGTGCGTCTGATGTCACGGGCACCTCTGCCACCATCCTCGCTCTTTTCGGCGATGATTTCACAAACACCGTCACCAACAACAAGCTCAATACCCTTATCCTTAAGGGGTTGACGGAATTCCTCAATAAGAATAGCTGCAATTTTAACGAGCTCTGCCCTACCAAGAGTATTGAACACAACAATCTCATCAACACGACCAAGGAACTCGGGTCTTAAGAATTCCTTAAGGGCCTTCATTGCCTTGTCTTTGGATGCGGTGTTTTTATCACGGTTAAAGCCAAGTGCATTTTCTGTAATATGGCTACCTGCGTTCGAGGTCATAATAATAACAGTGTTTTCGAAACTGACTGTTCTGCCCTGAGCATCGTTAGTTTTGCCTTCGTCAAGAATCTGAAGAAGGATGTTCATTACGTCGGGATGTGCTTTTTCGATTTCATCAAAAAGAACAACTGAATAAGGCTTTCTTCTGACCTTTTCGGTAAGCTGACCTGCCTCGTCATAACCAACGTATCCGGGAGGCGAACCGATAAGCCTTGAAACACTGTGCTTTTCCATAAACTCAGACATATCAAGTCTTATAAGTGTTTCAGGAGTTTCGAAAAGCTCGTTAGCAAGCTGTTTAACGAGCTCAGTTTTACCAACACCCGTGGGGCCAACAAAGATGAATGATGCAGGCTTGCGAACTGCAGAAATCTGTACTCTGCTTCTTCTTATTGCGGCGGCAAGCACGTCAACCGCTTCATCCTGACCGATAATGCGTGCTTTTAATTTATCAGCAAGATTTGAAAGCTTGCGCATATCGTTTTCGATAATTTTGGATGTAGGAATACCTGTCCAAAGGTTAATTACCTTTGCAACGTCTTCTTCAGTTACGTCGTTATCATCGGCCTTAACCTTAACACTTGCAATCTCTTTTTCGATAGCCATTCTATCAGCCTTAAGCATCGAAATTGCTTCGTAGTCGGGACCGTTATCGTCAGTAACGTTGAGTAAGTCCTCCTCCTGCTCAGAAAGCTCCTCTAACTTTTTAGTAAGCTTCTGATAGTCACTGATAGCAACGTTTCTGAGGTTAGCACAAGTGCAAGCCTCGTCAAGAAGGTCAATGGCTTTATCAGGGAGGAATCTATCGTTAATATATCTTTCTGAAAGAAGCACTGCACGATAAACAAGTGCATCAGAAATTTTAACCTTATGGAAGTCCTCATAATATTCCTTAATGCCTAAAAGCATTTTATATGCATCTGCAACGGAAGGCTCCTCAACCTTAACGGGCTGGAAGCGTCGCTCAAGTGCCGCATCCTTTTCGATATGCTTACGATACTCATTAAAGGTTGTAGCACCGATAACCTGAATCTGACCACGTGAAAGAGCAGGCTTAAGTATATTAGCGGCATTCATTGAGCCCTCTGCATCGCCTGTACCCACAAGGTTATGCACCTCGTCAATGAAAAGGATTATATTACCCTCTGCCTTAACCTCGTCAACAAGACCCTTGATACGGCTCTCGAACTGACCGCGGAACTGGGTACCTGCAACAAGTGAGGTAAGGTCAAGAAGATGGATTTCTTTATCTGCTATTCTTGCGGGTACGTCGCCTGAAGCAATCTTCAAAGCAAGACCCTCTGCAATTGCAGTTTTACCAACACCGGGCTCACCGATAAGGCAGGGGTTATTCTTTGTTCTTCTGCAAAGAATCTGAGTAACACGGTAAATCTCTGTTTCTCTACCGATAATACGGTCAATCTTACCCTCGCGAGCCTTTGCTGTTAAATCGGTACAATAAGAGCTAAGGAATTTACGCTTTGTTTTGCGTTTCTTCTTTTTCTTGCTACTCTTTTTATCATCCTCTTCAGGCTCATCTTCCTCATCAAGCTCTGCTTCAACCTCTTCTCCCTGGGGAATGGCGTTATTGTTACCGCCAAAAAGGTTCTGCATAAAAGGCATTGTACCTGCCCCGCCTAACTGGAAATCCTCCATATTATCCATAATATCACCGAACTGCTCGCTAACGGCATCAATATCTTCCTCGGTGATACCCATATTCTGCATCATCTGCTTAATGGGTCCGATATTCAATTCAGATGCACACTTAAGGCAAAAGCCCTCCTGTGTGGTTTTTTCGCCCTCAACCTTGGAAACAAAAATAACTGCAGGGCGTTTTTTGCATTTACTGCATAACATTTTACTATTCATTTAGAACTCCCGGAAAATCTTATTTTTTGGAAAACTTTTCTTTAAACTGACGGAAGGTGTCAGGTAAATAACTTATAAATGCAACAATTGTTAGTATTGCCGAAATAACAACAAGTATCATCATTACAACGGACGGTAGTGTAAACACTGCCTCTCTGAGCAAGCCAACCTCGGGGCCGAACGCAACAATAACAAGCATAATTGCATAGAATGCGAAGGTTGCAACCTTGCCGAAAATTTCTGCGGCAGAGGGACGGAGATTAAGAAGAAGCATAATACCGCCGAAAACAACCATTATTAACTCTTTAACGATAAACACAAGGAAAATCCAGCTGAATGCTTTAAGCGTAGCATCAGTAGCCTTGTTGAAGGCGATAAAGAGAATTACTGCAAGAGTTATCTGTGTTAACTTGTCTGCAACAGGGTCAAGAACCTTACCCAATGCGCTTACCTGATTGAATTTGCGGGCAATTTTGCCGTCAAGGAAATCAGAGATACCTGAAAGCGCAAGCATAACTATCGCCCACACAGGCTCACCCGTCATAAAGAAATAAGCAAAAACAGGTATAACAAGTATTCTTAAAACACTTAAAAGATTAGGTATCGTTAAACAACCTTCAAATAAACCTTTCATCTTAAAAACCTCACATCCAATTATTTATAGGATTATTTTCTATAATAAACTGATATACGTGGGACTGAGAAATCACATTCTCAAGCCACGGCATATCAATTGCAAACAATATAGGACAAACGACAAGACAAATGACACTAATAGCAATAACGGCTTTAATCACACCCAAAGCACCGCCAAGAATCGTATTGGTTTTACCGACGATAGGCAGCTTTTTAACAATTTTATTAAAAAGCAACGCGATGCATCTTAGCACAACAGAAAGTGCCGCAAATAGCACGATAAAAACTATAACCTCAAGCATGCTCATCACAAAATCAAAAGCTATGTTATCAACGAATGCGGTAATAATTTTATCATTAGCAAGCTGACTAAGATCAACAGAAGACAAAGCAGTATCAAGATTAAACCCGAAGCCTTGGGCAATCTTTAAAAAATTAACGGGTAATAGCTCCACTAATGCGGCAAGCTTTTCAGTATCGGTAATGCTATCTGACAAGCTTGCAACGGCTTCCGTTACCTTTTCCAGAATTTTATCATATAAAAATGAACTGTATATGAATTCAGACACTGGTTTCGTAAATTTATATGATAAAAATGCAGAAACACCAAGTGAAACGGTACTGAGCAATGATAAAACAAAGCCCCTTTTAGCGGTTAATACTACAATCACTATAGCAATTATCACTAACGCAATATCAAAAATATAGGCTTCCATAATGCCTCCTTAGTTACTCAATTCGATTTCGGAGTTACCATAAGAGAAACATCTTGAAATTTTATCCAACGAGGTAACAAATACAAAGTCATTGGTGGGTAATATACCCCGAGCTTCGCCCTTGAACTTTATTTCTGAAACCTTATTGCCACTGTAATTATAAACGTAAATTGCCTTTTCGCTTAAAGCAAAAATATATTTACTGCTCATTTTTACACTCTTAATGGGATAATCTGCTTCAATGGTTGTTTTAATTTCACCCTTTGATTTAAAAAGATGAATTTCAAACACGTTTTCGCTACCGTATTTTGCAAGGCAAACCAGATATTTGCCATTGGTCGAGACATCGCATGAATTAAACTCGGATGAGTAATATTTTAAAGCCTCGGTGTATTTTTCCGTCTTACGCGCAACGGTATAAATACCAACATCTGTAAGCAGTGTCAAAGTATTATATGAAGTAAACTGAATATCAAAGGGCACCGCACCAAAAATTTCCTGCGTATTTAGTGGTTCCTTATAATCAACACCAAAATACTGAATAGCCGTGAAAAGACTGCCGTTTTTAGCACCTAATGCAGCTAAGCCAACGTATTTACCATTATCGGAAACACTTAATGAAACTATATTTTCATAAGCACAATTCCACTTGAAAATAAGCTTATTGCTTTTATTGAAAACCTCTACGGTGCTTGTTGCACCATCTGCCTTTGAGCTGATCGCATATGTACCATTTTTACCGTAATCGGCGGAAATAATTGTGTTAGCGGCTACGCCTTCATAAACAACCTTTTTTTCATTCAAAAGATAAAAGCCATTACCGCCACGATCAAAAACAACAGCCTTATCACCATTAATGGAAATGCCAGGCTTTGAGAAAACGTGGGGTTGTGAAAACTTAAGCTTTCCCTCGGGCGAATACACCACAAGATTATCGGTAGTTAACAAAATTACGCTTTCACCTATAATATCAGAGCAAATGGTTGATTCGGTATCTATAAGAATTGGGAATCTTTCGTCATTGCCCGATACAGCAACCTTAGCCTTTAAAAGCAATGCACTTAAAGGAATAACACCAACAGAAGATAAAATATAAACAAAAACGAATGCAGCAATAAGGACGCCCACAATCAAGACCTTGGCACGACCCTTAGGTGAAAGCTTGGAAATGCGTCTTTCGCCCATATATCCGCTTTTTAATTCGGTAAATTTAACCTTCATTTTCGTCACCTGAAAAGAAAACTTTATTAAGATACAAGCCGTCAGGTATTGCCGTAATACCTGCTTTTGTACGGTCCTTTGAAGCAATTATGTCAGGTATTTCATCGCAAGAAATCTTACCCATATTTACGTACAACAACGTACCCGCCATAATACGCACCATATTATACAAAAAACCGTTGCCGCAAACCGTGAAAACAACAAAGTCACCCTGTCGTTTTACGTTTGCGTAATAAATTGTCCTCACCTTTGAAAGCACCTCAGCACCAGAAGCACAAAACGCAGAGAAGTCATGCTCGCCTACAAAATGCTGAGCCGCCGCATTCATTAAATCAACGTCAACGGGATATTTATAATTCATTGCACGCTTATAGTTAAAAGGGGAAGCAATCTTTGTATTTTCGAAATAGTAGGTATATTCCTTTTTAACGCTGTCAAACCTTGCGTTAAAATCATAGTCAACCTCAGTGCAAGATATAACCGAAATTTCACCCGGTAGCTTTGCAGAAGCAAGAGCTACGTGAAAGCTTTCGCAAGGTATTGTGCTTTCAGTTCGCACGTTAAAGTAATATTCCTTAGCGTGAACACCGGCATCGGTTCTACTGCAACCGATAATAGTGGGTTCCTCACCCGTAAGGCGTATCCACGCATTTTTTATTTCGCCCTGAACGGTTACCGCATTATCCTGCTGTTGCCAGCCATGAAATGCAGATCCGTCAAAAGCGGCTTTAAATAACAAATTTCTCATACTTAAATAATCTTATCAAATAAAATATTAAGTGCAATAACACCTGCAAGAACTACTATTGAAACAATGCCCGCAACTAAATCGCGCCAGGTAAACTTCATAAGGCGCATTCTTGTTCTGTTGTCACCGCCTGTATAGCAACGGCAGGACATTGCATCTGCAAGCTCAATAGCACGCTTGAATGCCGAAACAAACAAGGGCACGAATATGGGAAACAACGCCTTAACCTTTTTAATCAGGTTGCCCGATTCAAAATCTGCACCTCTCGCCTTCTGAGCTGACATTATACGGTCAATCTCATCCACAAGGGTGGGTATAAACCTTAAGGCAATTGTCATCATCATAGCGAAGGTATGAACCTCGATTTTAAATATTTTAAGGGGCGAAAGCAATTTTTCGATTGCATCGGTTAAATCAGTGGGAGCCGTGGTATAAGTAAGAAGTGAACTTATAAGTAATAATAGCAATATTCTTGCAGTGATGAAAATTGCTGTAAATACTCCCTTATCGGTAATGGTGATGAATTTCCAAGCGAAAAGGATATCACCATCCTTAATATAATAAAGCTGTAAAACGGTTGTGAGCAGTATAATCGGCAAAAGTGGCTTGAAGCTCTTAACAACCAGCTTTATGGGAAGTCTTGATAAAAGATACGATACAATTCCGAATAACCACACAAGACCCAGTGCCCAGAAGTTACCGCAAACAAATACAAGCACAAGAAAAATAACAGTAAAAATAATCTTACTTCTTGCATCAAGGTTATGGATAAAGGATTTTCCCGGGAAAAACTGACCGATTGTTATATCCTTAATCATACGGCGCCTCCCTTCTGAAGGTATGCCATAATAGCATTTCGGGCACCCTCAACGGTATATTCGGTATCACCTAAGTCAAAGCCTGATTTTTTAAGCTCGATAAACAAGGATGTAATTTCAGGCACATCAAGACCTAACTGTGAAAGTCGCTCACCCTGCGAGTAAACCTCATCAACAGTACCCTGCAGAGCAATTTCACCCTCATTCATTACGATTACCCTTTGGGCAACCTGAGCAACGTCGTCCATATTATGGGAAACAAATATAACCGTGTTGCCTGTTTTCTCGTTGTAGGTTTTAATCAAATGAAGCAGATTGTTTTTACCCATAGGGTCAAGACCAGCCGTGGGCTCATCAAGAATAAGCACCTTGGGCTGCATAGATATAACACCTGCAATGGCAACCCTGCGCTTTTCACCGCCGGAAAGGTCAAAGGGTGATTTTTCAAGATAATCCTCAGTAAGACCAACGTAATTCAAGGATTCATACACACGCTTTTTAACTTCCTCGTCGGTTAGCTTCATATTATTAGGGCCAAAGGCTATATCCTTGTAAACGGTTGATTCGAACAACTGCTGTTCGGGATACTGAAAACAAAGACCCACGTTAAAGCGACACTCTCTGAGAGTTTTTTTAGACTCATAAATACTTTTACCCTCGAAAAGGACTTCGCCTGAATCAGGCTTTATAAGGCCGTTAAGGTGTTGTAATAGTGTACTTTTACCGGAGCCTGTGTGACCGATAACGGCCACAATTTCGCCCTTCTCAAATTCCACGCTTACACCCTTAAGTGCGCCTTTTTCAAAGGGGGTACCTTTAGAGTATCCGTATATTAAATTTTTAACGGAAAGAACGGACATTTTATTAACCTCTGTTTTCAGTAATCTTTTTAAATTCTTCTGCAAATTCTTCGGGAGTTAATGGAGTTCCCTCGATATACACACCGTTTTTTCTTAATTCCTCTGCAAGTTCAAGGGGCTTGGGGACAGTAAGACCGATTGACTTAAGAAGCTCGGACTTAGTAAACACCTCGCGAGGTGTACCATCAACACAAACCTTACCCTCATTCATAACCACTACCCTGTCAGCCTTAACGGCTTCGTCCATAAAATGGGTAACAAGAATAATTGAAATGCCGAGCTCTTCCTTTAATTTGTGAAGAGCGGACATAACCTCACGACGACCTACGGGGTCAAGCATCGCAGTGGGCTCATCAAGTACAATACAGTTAGTCTGCATAGCAATGATACCTGCAATTGCAACACGCTGCTTCTGACCACCCGAAAGACGATGTGGCTCGTGACGGCGGTATTCATACATATTTACGATTTTTAAAGCATCGTCAACTCTTTTACGAATTTCCTCACGGGGAATACCAAGGTTTTCGGGACCAAAAGCAACGTCGTCCTCGACAATGGTTGCAACAATCTGATTATCGGGATTCTGAAAAACCATGCCAACTTTTCGACGGATATCAATTTCAGAATTCTCGTCTGAGGTATCGTAGCCGTAGGTATAAACCTTACCCTCGGTGGGAATGAGCAATGCATTAATAAGCTTAGCCATTGTAGATTTACCCGAGCCGTTATGACCAAGCACACAGGTAAACTGACCCTCATAAAACTCAAGAGAGAGCTTATCAAGGACTATTGCATCCTCATCCGAATATTTGAAGGAAACATCTTTAAATTCAATAATTTTATTCATATCACTTAGACCAAACGGCTGTTGAGCCACAGGGAAGCACAAGTCCGCTCTGTGTTACAGGAAGTCCGATTTCATCGGCATAAGCCTTACCGCCAAACCTTTTGGCAACAGTTGAGTTAAGAATGTAACTCATTACCGCAGGTGAAACACCCGCAGTGTATGAATTAATCAAAACTGCCAATGAATCATCGGTAAGAAGCTCCTTACAGCTATCAACAAAGCCGTAAATTTCATTTTCTAATTTCCACACCTCACCACCGGGGCCCCTGCCATATGAGGGCGGGTCCATAATGATGATGTCGTATTTATTACCACGGCGGATTTCGCGGGCAACAAACTTCATACAATCGTCAACAATCCATCTGACGCTTCTGTCAGCAACACCTGTTGAAGCTGCATTTTCCTTTGCCCACTGTACCATACCCTTGGAAGCATCAACGTGCACAACCGATGCACCCTTCAAAAGAGCGCTTACGGTAGCTGCACCGGTGTACGCAAAAAGGTTAAGAACCTTTACGTCCTTTCTGCGGCTTTTTTCTATAATATCCCCTACTAAATCCCAGTTGCAGGCCTGCTCGGTAAATACGCCCGTATGCTTAAAGCCCATAGGCTTTAAATTGAAGCGTAAATCCTTATAACCAATCTGCCATACCTCGGGGATTTTTTTGTAAAACTGCCATGCACCGCCGCCCTGATTTGAACGTATATAGCGAGCGTGAGCATTTTTCCAAAGTGGATTTTCTCTTTTAGTATTCCAGAGCGCCTGAGGATCGGGCCTGATGAGGAAAATATCGCCCCATCTCTCTAACCTTTCACCGTCAGAGCAATCAATAAGTTCATAATCCTTCCAACCGTCGGAAACACGCATTAAAGTAATCTCTCCCTGATAACCTGCGCGATTTCTTGCGCAAGAATATTAATCTTTTCTTCATCCTTACCCTCAAGCATTACACGAACAAGGGGCTCTGTGCCTGAAACACGAACGAGAACTCTGCCGTCACAACCGAGCTCCTTCTCGGCGGCTTCGATAGCCTTCTTGATTTCCTCATCTCTGGGGAATCTGGCTTTACCGAAATCTGAAACTCTGACGTTAACAAGCACCTGAGGGAATACCTCCATTTCAGATGCAAGCTCAGAAAGCTTTTTGCCGCTCTCCTTCATAACACAAAGAAGCTTAAGTGCAGAAAGCTCACCGTCACCAGTTGTAGCAAATTCACGGAAAATAATATGGCCTGACTGCTCACCACCGATTACGTAATCGTTTTCAAGCATATTTTCAAGAACGTAACGGTCACCAACCTTTGTTTTTTCGCAATGAATACCGTTTTCCTCGCAGAATTTGAAGAAGCCCATATTACTCATTACGGTAACAACGGCGGCGTTATTTTTAAGCTTACCCTTGTTCTTCATATGCTTTGCAAAGATGGCGATAAGCTTATCACCGTCAACTACGTTACCCTTTTCATCAACTGCAAGGAATCTGTCGGCGTCGCCGTCAAAAGCAAGACCGACGTCACAATTATTTCTTACAACAAAGTCCTGCAAAACCTCAAGATGCGTTGAACCGCAGTTTGCATTGATGTTAGTTCCATTAGGATGACACGCCATAAAGAAGCAATCATCACAAAGGCGCATAAATACACGGGGTGCAGTAACAGAAGCAGCACCATTGGAGCAGTCAACGGCAATTTTAAGACCGTTGAAGTTTTCTATGCCATATTCTGCCAATTCATCCTGCGCTACGCTCTTAAGATAGCTTGAATAATCAATGATTGACGTTCTTGAACGGATAACTCTACCAACGTCACCGCCGACCTTAATGGGTGGCACCTGAGTTTTATCAAGAATTATGCTTTCGATCTGTTCCTCAAGAGCATCGGGAAGCTTATAGCCGTTGCCCTGGAAGATTTTAATGCCGTTATATTCACAAGGGTTATGGGAAGCGGAAATCATTACCGCCGCATCATAACCGTATTTTTTAACAAGGTAAGCAACTGCAGGTGTGGGAATCTCACCAAGGAGCATAACGTCCGCACCCACTGAGCAAAGACCTGCGGAAATTGCAGATTCAAGCATCTGCGACGATGCACGTGTGTCCATACCGATAAGGACCTTGGGTCTTTTGTTTGATTGTTCGGTAAGCACCATGGCGGCGGCTCTGCCGATTTGCATTGCAAGCTCACAAGTAAGCTCTGAGTTTGCTACACCTCTTGCGCCGTCTGTACCAAAAAGTCTACCCATAAATAATCAACTCCAAATTTATTATAATTAATAGGATTCAAAGCTACCCTGAGCGTTGTCTTCAAAGGGTGGGTTAATACCAAGATGGCGATAACCTGCGGGGGTTACCTTTCTGCCCCTTGGTGTTCGTGCTATAAAACCTAACTGCATAAGATAGGGCTCGTAAACGTCCTCAATAGTAACGGATTCCTCACCGATGAGGGCGGCGATAGTATCAAGACCAACGGGACCACCGTTATAATTCTCAATCATTGCACGTAAAAGGTTACGGTCAACAAGGTCAAGCCCCAACTCGTCAATCTCCATACGGCTTAATGCCTGTTGTGCACTTTCAACGTCAATAACACCGCTACCCATAACCTCAGCATAGTCGCGCGTACGCTTTAAAAGACGGTTAGCAATACGAGGTGTACCGCGTGAGCGTGATGCAATTTCAAGTGCACCGTCCCTTTCGGAATCAATTTTAAGAATGCTTGCGCTACGCTGAACAATCTTAGCTAATTCCTCGGGTGAGTAAAGCTCAAGCCTTAAAATAACACCGAATCGGTCACGAAGAGGTGCCGAAAGCTGACCCGCCCTGGTGGTAGCACCGATAAGTGTAAATCTTTTTAAATCAAGTCGAATTGAGCGAGCCGAGGGACCCTTGCCAATGATAATATCAAGAGCAAAATCCTCCATTGCGGGGTAAAGAACCTCCTCAATACTTCTTGAAAGACGGTGAATTTCGTCAATGAATAAAACGTCGCCGTCGTTAAGGCTTGTGAGAAGTGCCGCAAGGTCACCGGGCTTTTCAATGGCGGGACCAGAGGTTACTCTGAACTGCACGCCCATTTCGTTAGCAACTATACCTGCAAGGGTTGTTTTACCAAGACCGGGAGGGCCGTATAACAATACGTGATCAAGGGGCTCATGCCTCTTCTTAGCAGCTTCGATATATATTTTAAGGTTTTCCTTAGCCTTTTCCTGACCGATATACTCGTCAAGTGAATGGGGTCTTAAGGATGTTTCAATATCAATGTCATCGGAAATGTACTCAGGGGCTATTACCCTTTGTTCATCCGCAATAAAAAAATCGTCCATAATTTAACTCCTAAAAACGCAAGGTCATATTTTTGAGCGCGCCCTTAATAAGCTCCTCAACTGAAAGGTCGGGCGAAAGCTTGCTAACTGCAACGGACGCCTCGGACTGTGAATAACCAAGAGCCGTAAGTGCGGCTATCGCCTCCGAGGTATTGCTCATATTGTTTACCGCATTAACTGCCACAGAGGTTGCAACGCTTTGCTCAGAAACAAACGAAACGTTTGAAATTTTATCCTTGAGCTCCATAATAACTCTTTGAGCGAGCTTGGGCCCTACGCCGTTTGCGGCGGTAATAGACTTTGTATCACCCGAAGCTACCGCAATAGCAAATGCATCGGGGGTAAGCTCAGAAAGAATAGCAAGCGCCGCCTTGGGGCCAACACCCGAAACACCGATAAGCAATTTAAAAGCATCAAGCTCCTGCTCGGTGGCAAAGCCGAATAAATCAAGAGCATCCTCTCTTACGTTTAGATGGGTAAACACCGTTACGTCACCATTAGTACCACTAATAGCAGATAAAGTGCTACGTGTAGCGAAGCACTTAAAGCCAACCCCACCGCATGAAACGGCAAATGATTGTTCGCCCATATATATCAATTTACCTGTAAGGCTGTAAAACATTTACTTTCCTCCTAAAATGCCGAGAATTGATGACCCGCTTGCGTGGCCGTGACATATAGCAAGTGCCAGTGCATCCGCCGCGTCATCGGGCTTAGGGATTTTATCAAGATGCAGAAACGTACGCGTCATCTCCTGCACCTGGAATTTTTCTGCCCTGCCGTAGCCGACTATACTCTGCTTAACCTGCAAGGGAGTGTATTCGTAAATCGGGATACCGAGATTTTGCACCGCAAGGACTATAACGCCCCTTGCCTGAGCAACGTCAATAGCGGTCTTTTGGTTGGTGTTGAAATAAAGTCTTTCGATACTGACCGCGTCGGGTTTGAATTTTAAAAGCAGCTCGGTGATATCGTCATAAATTTTTTTAAGACGCTCGTTGAATGGCATATCCTTATCGGTAGTAACTGCACCATACCCCATTAAGGAAAAGTTATTGCGCTCGTAACGGACAATGCCGCAACCGACAATTGCATAACCTGGGTCAATGCCGAAAATCACCATAAAAACACCACACAATACCTCACCATAATAATTCATGTTATTATACCATAATATAGTGCAAAATATCAACTGTTTATTACCGATTTTTTTACTAAAGATTATATATTTATTAAGGGCAAAAATATTGTTGATTTTAGTCGATTTTACTGATATAATTAGGAAAAGCAAACTATTGATCTTCCGAAGGGCGGTTAAAATATGGCTAAAAAACTTGATGGTAACAAAATCATACTTATTATTGCGGCAGGCTTGATTGCAATTGCGGTTCTTATTACCTGTGTTGCTTCAATTTACGAGCATACTTTAAAGAAGGATGACACCAAAACCACAACCGAGATTAAAACAACCGACGTTGCAAAGCCCGATAATAATAACAATACCGATGACGAAGCTCAGGCACAGTCAGATAAGCCTGCAACCAACTTTAAAAACGGCGCAGGTAAATACAAGGTAATCACCAAGAACGACCCCCTCGGCATCCGTTTACAGGCAGCAAAGGACGCAGAGCGTGTAAGTGAAATCCCCAAGGGCAGCGAAATTGAAATCCTTACCGTTTACGATAGCTGGGGTTATGTAAATTACAACGGCGTTGGCGGTTGGGTTGCAATGGAATACGTTGAGCTTATCTCTGCAACAAACGTAACCGTTAAATATGCCCCCGGCAAATATACCATCGCAACTCAGGACGATCCCCTGGGCATCAGAACGAAGCCCGAGCAGGATGCAGAGCGTGCAGGCGAAGTGCCCAAGGGCGAAACTATCGAAATTCTTGCAGTTTACAGCGAATGGGGTTACGTTAACTACAACGGAATGAACGGCTGGCTTTCATTCAACTACCTTAAAAAGGCATAAGCTATGTATATCTGTAACGACTGTCCGCGAAAATGTAACGCAGAACGAAAAGCTCTTACCCACACGGGTAAGGGCTTTTGCCGTATGGGTCAGGACCCCGTAATAGCCCGTGCCGACCTTCACTTCTGGGAGGAACCCCCTATTAGCGGTGAAAACGGAAGCGGAACTGTATTTTTCACAGGGTGCAATCTTCAATGTATTTTCTGTCAGAACGAAAAAATCAGTCGTGGTAAATTTGGCAAGCTTATTACCGTTGATGAATTGAAGGAAATATACAAAGAGCTCATAAACAAAGGTGCACACAATATCAACCTTGTTACCGGAACACATTTCATTGACTCAATTGCAAAAAGCCTTGAGGAGAAGCTCCCCGTCCCCGTTGTGTATAACTGCGGCGGCTATGAGGAAATCGATGCACTTAAAAAGCTTGAGGGTAAGATTGACATATACCTGCCCGATTTGAAATATTCGGATAATAACCTCGCCAAGCGTTACTCAAACGCCCCCGATTACTTTAAAAAAGCAACAGATGCAATTAAAGAAATGTACCGTCAGGTTGGCTCCCCTGTTTTTAATGATAATGGTATTATGCAAAGTGGTGTTATAATCCGCCACCTTATTTTACCTGCACGGCTCGAAAACACGAAGCGTATAATTGATTGGGTTGCCGAGGAATTTAATAATGGCGAGGTGCTTTTCAGCCTTATGAGTCAGTTTACACCCATAAAGGGATGTGACGTTGACTCACTTAACAGACGACTCAACCAAGAGGAATACGACGAAATTGCGGATTATCTGTACGATTCGGGTATTGAGGATGGCTTTATGCAGGAGCTGTCCTCTGCATCGGAGGAATACGTACCCCCATTTGAAACAGGCACTAATTTAGAATAAAGGTGTAACAAAAAGCTTCCTACGACGTATTATGTATTGAAGTTTTACCGAAAATTAACTTCAAATAATTTTCAGGAGGCATAATATGGCTGATAAAAAAGCATTTACACCAAACGAGCTCAACCATATCAAGGAAGCCATCTGCGTTGACACAAACAGAGTTTATGACTCATGTGCCGACAAGGATTGCCTTACGGATTTAAGAGTTTACCTTACGGATTGCAACCAGCATATTCTTGAATCCGCTACCTCGGTGCGCCCCGGCTGTGCACGGATACTTAACTGCGTAATTGAAGTGGAAAAGGTACCCTTTAATAAAGGCTGCTATTCAGTTGACCTTACATTCTTTGTAAAGGTTACGTTGGATGCATTCACCTGCCCCACGGCTCCCCCAAGCACCCTTGAAGGACTTGTGACCTTCAGTAAAAAGTGCATTCTTTACGGTAGCGATGGCAACGTTAAAATCTTTACATCCAATTACGTTTCCAACGGCACTGATGAACAGCTGCCCGTTACAAATTCAAACCCCAAGGCTAAGGTACAGTGCGTTGATCCCATTGTGCTTGATGCTAAAATCTGCAGAATTTGCGATTGCTGCAACACATTGGGTGATTGTTGCGATTGTGTGCCCCGTAACATCTGTTGTTGCTTTGACGGCAATTTCGGAAGCTACGGCGAAAAAGCAATCAAGGTTACCCTGGGCGTATTCACCATTATACAGCTTGAGCGTGACGTACAGATGCTCATACCCGCATATGACTTCTGCGTACCCACCAAGGAATGCTGTTGCGATACCGAGGATCCCTGCGACGCATTTAAGCGAATCAGCTTCCCCATTGACGAGTTTTTTCCACCCAATTGCAATGACAATAACTGCGGTTGCAGCTGCTCTTATACACCAACCAACAACTGCGGTTGCGGTAAATAAAATTACGGAGATATAGGTTCCCCTATATCTCCGTTTTTGCTAATTATAGTATATTACAACTTCTCTGTATTATTGATTATTCACACGAACAATCCCAGAATCTTATTTCAAAAATTAAAGTTAACTACTGTTTTTAACGCAATTCCAGAGGGCTAAGACCGAGACACAGAACCGTCCTCTGATTGGTCACAGAACCGTCCCCTGATTGTTCCAATCACAGAACCGCCCCCTGATTGTTTCCAGCTTGAATTCCATAACATTTTTTACTTCTTACTATTGACTTTTAATAGTTAGTCTGTCTTGGAACCTTGTCAACCGTCTTAACTTCACACTCTAAAAACACAGGGTTTAAAGCCGGTGCATTCGACTGATTTTATTCTATTATTTTCATCATAAACAAACATATATCTATCGCCGAATTCATAGCCGGAAATTTGGGGCGAAAAATCATAGATACGAGTGTATGAATCAGCACTGATAAGTTTATCTTTTTCATAATTAAAGTGCTGATAATCCATTAATGCACCATTCACACCTCTTTGACACCATTTAATAATGTTTTCGTCCGTTTCGTTGTCAGGTAAGCCGACAGTAACAATTCGAGAAAAACTTACAATTTTATTTTTTTTATTAAATTTTGCTTCGCAAATGGTAACCTTATACTTGTTATCTTCATCAAATTGGATAGAATATACGGATTTATTAAGATAACAAAAATACTCAACATAACGTATTTTCTTTTCTACAAATTTATCATTCAAATAACGAGAAAGTTCAACCAATTGCCCATTTTTATACTTGTAAATATAATACATATTCGTATCTTCCAAAGGTTTATTATATAACTTTTTAATACGCTTTCTTTTACCAAGTACATAATAGTCCAATGGTGACGGTGTATGGACGCCCCAACACAATGAATGGTTGAAATGAGAATATTTTGCAGTCGTTTCCATAGAACCAAAAACCGCTTGAAAATCATCACGAAGGCACCCTATTTTTTCACCCAATGAAATAAGTTCGGAACGCTTGTGTTTTAAAGTACTATAAGAAAATTCTGTTTGTTCAATGTTAAACTTTTTTTGATTATCTTCAATAATTCGTAAAATTTCAGTTAAAGTTTTCATTTTTCGACCCCCAAAACCCAATTAGTTGTTTTATCCAAACGGAGCCAGAAAAATCAGTGGATGGTTCTGTGATTGGGGTATATCCAAAGACAAACCGCCCCTGATTTTAAAATTTAAGACAACAAAACTTTGATTTATCAGAGTTTGCAACTCAATCATAGAACCGTCCCCTGATTGGTTTCTTTTTTAATTTTTGCTTAATTAATTCTAGTCACAATTATAAAATCAGACATTTGTTGCTTTATATCAGCACAAAAATGTTCATGTACAATTACATTTTCATCATTATTCCATATTCCGTTTTGTATTCCTTTTTCAACCTTATTTTTAAATTCTAATAAAAAATCTATCACCTCATCTATTTCTTTTAAATTACAATCTAATGTACATTCAGATAACTCTAAAAGGTTATCCGGATTATTATATGAGTACCCAAATATTTTCATAATTAATCACCCCAACCATTTTCATATAACCAAATTTTCTCTTCTTTAGTTAATTCGTGTATTCCATTCATTTTATCGTGTATACTTCAATCAACATTTAATGATTTTCCATCTTTAAAATGAATATAACCAAATGGATTTTTGTCTTATGAATTCACAATATTTGTTATTGCAAGAAAATGATACTCTTTTTTGTCTGATTATTCAACCCCATTTTAAAAACCATACAAAAAAGAGTTGCCATTGGCAACTCTTTAGAAATTTATGGACCTTCCACCATCGCAAGCGATGGTCCCCCTTAATTTTAAAAAATTTATCGTTCTCTCAAAGTGAAAATAATTAACAACCGGAACTACCCACCACCAAAAGCGTTGCTTTTGGTCCCCCTCCCTATGCTTACGCACAGGGATGCAAGGCTTCGCTAACTCTCAACCTTTTCGTAGCTATACGCTTCCAGGGAATCCTTATCCTTCTCTTTGATTTTTACAGCCTTTTCATCGAGTTTTGTGGTCATGGCGGTATAAAGCTTGCCGGGGCGAATAATGTTAACAAAAGGAACGATTGACTTTTCGCCTGTGTAGATAAGACCATGGCCCTTTGGTGATTCCGTAATAAATCCAATTCTTACTGATTATTCACACGAACTATCGCCCGTATTATTCAAACCTATTATCAGTTTTATTATACTCCTCAAAATTTATTATTTCAACCGAAAATCAGTAATTTGCATTTTTGAAATAAAACAACAAAAAGGGATATAGGAATGACCTATACCCCCATTTTTTATCCCTCATAAACGATGTTATCCTGAATCATCCGGTCGATATTCTGTGCATCGTACCACTGACCGTCAATGTCAACCTTCGCTTTAACATCCTTACCCTCAATTGCAAATACGCATTGTTCAACTGCGTTGTAGCCGATATTATATGAGTCCTGAGCAACGGCACCGATAAGCTTTGATTTAGCTTCGGTGTTTTTAATCCACTGAATCTGCTTTGTGCCTGCATCAAAGCCACTGAAAACAATACCGTCATACTTACCCTGATTTGCAGCAATAGCGTCGCTAACCTGCTTAACAACGCCCTCGTTTGACATAAAAACCGCCTTGCAATTCTTCTCAACAAGGGCGTTTAGAGCGTCGATATAAGCATTGTTGGAATCACCGGGCTTAACCTCTTTTTCAAGCTTATATTTGCCCTTAGTGCTTGCATCCGCATCGGCAAGCTCGCTGAATTTTTCGGTAAAGCCCGCCACCCTATCAATGCCTGTTTGTGTTTCATCGTGTTGTATTACACCCACAACGTAGGTATCCTTACTTTTCGCTATATCA
Source organism: Acutalibacteraceae bacterium (assembly GCA_045654405.1). Taxonomy (GTDB): domain Bacteria; phylum Bacillota; class Clostridia; order Oscillospirales; family Acutalibacteraceae; genus DTU089. The sequence goes on from JAZONH010000011.1 coordinate 66,612, forward strand.
TCCTTAATAGCCTCGAAAAAATACTCTGCATTAAGTGCCGCCGCATCCTTGTTTGACGTTGCAACAGTTGAAACAATGGGGTTTTTATTCTGTGCGTCAAGGGTCTTGATATCCGCATCCCAAATACCGCTGTCAAACTGTACAACAGGGATTTTTTTATCATAAGCCTGGGTAAGCATATCCGCAAAGCCCTCACCTATTGTCGCCACAACAAGCCCCGAAACGTTATTTGAAAGGGCAGTTTGCACCATTTCCTTCTGGGAAGGTAAATCGGACGAGCTTTCGGTTGCAGGGCCGCGGAAGGTTATATTGTAGCCATACTTTTCAGCCGCATCCTCTGCACCCTTTTTTACCGCCTGCCAGAATGCGTGGGACTCGCCCTTTGCTACAACACCAATTGTTTTAGTCGTAGTGTTGTAATCTGCATTACTGTTATCGAGGGTGGTTGTTGTACCCTTATCACCACCGCAGGCGGTGAAAATACTTAACATAAGCATTACAACACAAATCAAAGCCGTAATTTTTTTGAATTTCATAAAAGACCTCCGTTATTTTTTCTTTTTGTTTTTAAGAATGTCGATTAAAACCGAGAATACAACTATTACACCCGTAAGCACATACGTTACGTAGGTTGAGTTAACACTCACGTTGTATTTCGCAAGGACGAAATTAAGTCCCGAGCGTATAACCACAAGCATTGCCGCACCAATCACAGACCCACCAACAGAGGCAACACCGCCCGCGGCAGACGTACCGCCGATATATACGCCCGCAATTGCGTCAAGCTCCATACCGTTACCCGTAGCAGAAGCCACGGTAACGAAGGACGATGACCAGAAAACCGCCGCAATACCCGCACCAAGACCAGTTAAAACATAGGCTATAATCTTGTACTTATCGGTATTGATTCCCGAAAGACGGGTTGCCTCCTCATTAGAGCCGATCGAGAGAATATATCTGCCCACCTTATTTTTATACATAAGGTACATACACAAAAGCATAAACACCAATACCCACACAACGCCCGAGGGAAAACCGTTATAATTTGAAAAAAGCCTATTAAAGGCAGTTCCCGTAGGATAAAAGACGTTGGGAGCATTAACAATGATTGCCGACAAGCCCCTCGAAGCCATCATTGTACCGAGGGTTGCAATAAAGGCAGGTAGCTTAAGCTTTGCAATTAAAAGTCCGTTAATAAGACCAAACAAGCCACCTATTGCAATCATCACAGGCACGGTACCCCACAAGGGTAAAGCCCCCGTGGTATAAAGCTTACCCGCAATTACTGCGGCAGCAATACACACAGTACCAATCGATAAATCTATACCGCCCGTAGCAATGGCAAAGGTTACGCCAAGACCCATTATTGCATAGGGTGCCAGGGACTGCGCCATGCTTATGATGTTATATTCATTCAAGAAATTAGGATTAAGAAAATAGAACAAAATCACAAGAACAAGCAGGGCGATAACTATAATAAAATTCTGCTTACTTTTATTAAAAAAGCGGTTCATAAAAGTATTATTTTTTAGTTTTTCCTTCAACATTTTCGCCCCTTATTCACGCATCATTGCGTACTTCATAATATTTTCCTGAGTTGCATCCTCAATGGGTAATTCACCTGTGATTCTGCCCTCGCACATAACAATAACTCTATCGGAAACACGCCTTATTTCAGCAAGCTCTGAGGATATCATAATAATGGACTTACCCTTTCTTACAAGCTCCTCCATAAGTGCATACATTTCACTTTTTGCACCTATATCAATACCCCTTGTGGGCTCGTCAAAAATAAAAATATCCGAATTCTTAATAAGCCAACGGGCAACAATAACCTTTTGCTGATTACCACCCGAAAGGTTACGCACCCGTTGAGCCATTGAGGGTGTTTTTGTGCGTAGCTTTTTATTTACTTCCTCCGCAGTTTTACGTGTTTCTTTATCGTCTATAAAACCGAATTTAACAAAGTCGCCCACACTTGCAAGCACCGAGTTTTCTGCCACTGATTTATCAAGCAAAAGACCGTAACGCTTTCTGTCCTCGGAAATATAGCAAATGCCTTTCTTAACAGCCTCGTGAGGTGAATTTATTTCGGTTAAAACGCCATTTATTTTAATCTCACCGCTATCCTTTTTGTCTGCTCCGAAAATGGCACGAGCAAACTCGGTACGCCCTGCACCCATAAGCCCCGAAAAGCCTAATATTTCGCCCTTTCTGAGCTTAAAGCTGACGTTTTTAACCGAATCTGAAACGTTAAGATTATTAACCTCAAAAACAACAGGAGCATCGTCAGGGCAATTACTTTTGAGCTTATTATCGCCATAAACTGCTCGCCCGACCATCATCCTTACAATTTCATCTGTGTTGGTATCAGCCGTATTAACCGTACCGATATATTCACCATCACGCATAACCGTCACTCTGTCGGAAATACGCTTAATTTCATCCATTCTGTGTGAAATATAAATCATACCGATGCCCTTACCCTTGAGCTCATTCATAATACGAAAAAGCTCGTCAACCTCAACCGAGGTTAAAGCGGCAGTGGGCTCGTCAAGAATCAATAGCTTAGAATTAAAGGAAATAGCCTTTGCTATTTCAACCATCTGTTGCTTACCCACGGTTAAATTGCCTAGCCTTTCGGCAGGTGAAATTTTAACACCAACGTAATCAAGAAGCTTCTTTGCCTCCTGTTGCATACGGCTATCATCTATAAAAACACCGAGCTTTATAAACTCCCTGCCTATAAATATATTCTGGGCAACGGTTAAATCCTTCATCATATTAAGCTCCTGATGAATTATAGAAATGCCCATTTCCTGCGAATCCTTAACGCTTTGAAAATCCACCTTTTGACCAAAAAGCTCAACCTCGCCTGAATCCTTTTGAATAATGCCCGTAAGAATTTTCATAAGGGTTGACTTGCCTGCACCGTTTTCGCCCATAAGTGACAGTACCTCGCCCGCCCTTAATTCAAGTGCGGCATTTTTAAGCGCCTGAACACCCGAAAAGCTTTTGCTTATATTTGTCATTTTCAGTATAGTTTGTGACATTTGCTCACTTCCTGTTTTGACCTTTACTTGAAATATTATTGTCAGGAAAATGAAATTTAAACATAAAAAAATAGCGAGGACCATAGTCCTCGCTATAATCATTTATTTATCGCCTATAAGTCGGTCAATGATGTCGGTATAAAGAGCACCGGGGTCATCAAGGAAGCCGTCCTTTAGCTGCTCTGCCTGCAAAACATCGGCAACGTTAAGGGTTAAAGAAAGAAGTGTTTCACCATTGGTCTGAATTTCAAAGGTAACGTCGCAGCTATCGTCCTTTTTGGTTATGGTAACCTTACTTTCACGCTCCGAGCGGGCTCTTGCCACAATATTAAGGGCGGTTTTAACCGCCTTATCACGTACACCGGGCAACAAGGTATTCTCAAGTGTAGTTGCACTGTTACCACCAACGGCAGTTACTGTGATGTGGGGCTCGTCCATATATATTTCTTCACAAACTGCGCCATTTTCGAGCAATTCGTCAATAGCAGAGTTAGTGTCAAAGTAATTAACAAGGCCTGTTTTCTGGAGAGTATCGCAAATCTGTGCGCGCTTCATCGGTACCTTTACAGATTTTAAAATGTAGCAGATAAGGATTTTAATATCTAACATATTACGCAGACCGCCAAATTCAATTCCGCCTGCAAAAGCATCAAACTTAACCATAAAAACATCTCCCTTCGTAAATTTAACTATATTTATTCTAACATTATTTTATCACTAAAGCAACAAAATAAATCAATATTTGAAATTTTCTAAAAGTGTGTGGCGCACCTCGCCCGCAAGATAAAGCGACCCTACCACAAACAAGGCGGTGTCGTCATCAACACTTTCACAAGCGGCATTTACTGCTTTAGAAATTTTATCAATTGCGTAAACCTCACCAATATATTTACGAGCAATATCCGAAAGCTCCTTTGCAGTCATAGCCCGAGGATTCTCAGGGGTTACTGCATAAAAAATGTCGGTGCATTCCATAAGGGGCTTGAGGGATTTTTCTACCGCCTTATCCCCCATCATACCCGCAATTACCACAAGGCGTTTTTTCGTTTTAATAACGGGCGAAACTGCATCAAAGAATGCTTTTGCGCCATCCTCATTATGACCGCCGTCAAGAATAACAAGGGGCTTGCGGCTTATAACCTCAACACGCGCAGGTAAAATGGTTTTAGCAATACCATTAGTGATATGTTCTTGAGATATATCGAAGCTTTCGCTTAAAATTTCGCAGGCTTCAATTACGCAGGTCATATTTTTCACCTGATGTGCACCCGCCATTTTGACGGAATAATCCTTATTTTTATAAGTAAAAACCGTACCGAAAACATCCGATTTAATTATTTTAACATCCTTGGTATCAGGAATAACAAGGGTGTTACCTCTATCGTCAACAGTTTTACAAATTACGTCAAGTGCACCTGCAGGTTGACCGTATGAGCACACAATATTGCCGTTTTCTTTAATTGTACCACATTTTTCAAAAGCAATTTCCTCAATAGTATTGCCGAGTATTGCCGAATGGTCAATTGAAAGCGAGGTTATAACGTTAACAAGAGGCGTGTCAATAATATTAGTAGCATCAAGTCTGCCCCCAAGACCCACCTCAAGCACAACAACATCACAACAAAGGGCCTTATAGCAAAGGAATGCGGCGGCAGTTAAGGCCTCAAACTCAGTTATTGTTACCCCCTGCTTTTCAAGGCTTTCAACCGCAGATTTCACCCTATCCACGCTCTCAGCGAACACTGCTTCATCTACGGGCTTACCCATAAACTGCACTCTTTCAAGGAAATGGGTAACGTAGGGCGAAGTATATAACCCTACCCTATACCCTGCTTCACAAAGCACGTTTGAAATTGCAGTGGACGTTGAGCCTTTGCCGTTTGTGCCTGCAACGTGAACGCACTTTAAGCCCTTGTGAGGATTACCAAGTAAACGCAATAAGGCATCCATCCCGGAAAGGCCGGGACGGATACCGAATTTCAATAATGAATGAATATAATCTACTGCTTCAGTATAAATCATTTGAGTTTATTAAGACTTTCTTCAAGCATTGATTTTTTCTCAAGGTATTTTGCCTGCTTCTCGCGCTCCTGAGCAATAACCTTTTCGGGTGCCTTAGCAACAAATCCGGGGTTGTTAAGCTTGTTAGAAACAAACTGAAGGTCCTTATTTACCGCATCAAGCTCCTTCTGAAGTCTTGCGCGCTCTGCTTCAAAGTCAACAAGCTCGTTAAGAGGAATGAAAATCTTAGCGGATTCGGTGATAACGCTTACGCTACCCTCGATTTCAAAATCTGCGCCAACCTCAACCTCAGAAGCAGAAGCAAGTCTGTTCATAAATACGCTACCTGCTTCAAAGTCCTCAATATACTTTGTAGCAATGTAAAGCTTTGCCTTCTTTGAGGGAGGAACGTTCATCTCTGCACGGCGGTTACGAACAGCCTTAATAGCGGACATAACGCGTTCCATAGCGGCTTCCTCTGCAGGGAAGTTAAGAGCCTCGTCATATTTGCACCATTCGGAAATCATAATTGATTCGCCGTCGTGAGGAAGTGCAAGCCAGATTTCTTCAGTAATGAAGGGCATAAAGGGATGAAGGAGCTTCAAAGTGTTTGACATAACGTAAACAAGAACTGCCTTTGCGGTCTTTTTGCCTTCTTCATTATCGCCGTTAAGACGGATTTTAGCAATTTCGATATACCAGTCACAGAAAATATCCCAGATGAAGTCATAGAGATTCTGAACTGCAATACCTAACTCGTAGTTTTCAAGTGAATTCTGAACTGCCTTAACAAGTGTGTTGAAGCGGCTGAGAATCCATTTATCCTCTGTAGCAAGGTTTTCAGGAATATAGGGTGCGGGCTCGTCATCATCAAGATTCATAAGAATGAAACGGTTAGCGTTCCAGAGCTTGTTGGCAAAGTTGCGGCTTGCTTCAATCTTTTCGGGAAGGAAGCGCATATCATTACCGGGGCTGTTACCTGTAGCAAGTGAGAATCTTAATGCATCGGCACCGTACTGGTCAATAATTTCAAGGGGATCAATACCGTTACCGAGAGATTTTGACATCTTTCTGCCCTGTGCATCACGAACAAGACCGTGAATAAGAACAGTATCAAAGGGTACCTTGCCTGTGTATTCAAGAGCAGAGAATATCATACGTGATACCCAGAAGCCGATAATATCATAACCGGTAACAAGAGTATTTGTGGGATAATAATGCTCTAAATCCTTAGTGTTTTCAGGCCAACCAAGTGTTGAGAAGGGCCAAAGAGCTGAGCTGAACCAGGTATCGAGCGTATCCTCATCCTGAGTAAGGTTAGCAGAGCCACACTTGCAGCACTTTGAGGGTACGTCAACGTCAACAGTAACGACGCCGCAATCTGCACAGTACCATGCAGGGATTCTGTGACCCCACCAGAGCTGACGCGAAACACACCAGTCGCGGGTGTTGTTCATCCAGTTAAGGTAGTTCTTTGTGAATCTTTCGGGAATGAACTTGGTTTCGCCCTTTTCAACTGCCTCGATAGCGGGCTTTGCAAGGGGCACCATACGTACAAACCACTGCTTTGAAACCATGGGCTCGATTGTGCTGTGACAACGGTAGCAAGTACCAACCTCGTGCTTAAGGGGCTCAATTTCTTTGATGTAGCCACCTGCTTCAAGGTCTGCAAGAATTGCCTTTCTTGCTTCCATTGTTGTCATACCTGCGTATTTGCCGCAATCAAGAACCTCGGGCTCGTTTTCGGTTGCACGACCACTTGCTATAAGCTCGTCAGCAATGCGCTTGTCCTCAGCACCAGTAAGGCGACCATCATAAGTAAAGGTACGAACAATGGGAAGGTTACATCTCTGACCAACCTCGAAGTCGTTGGGGTCATGAGCGGGGGTGATTTTAACAACACCTGTACCCTTTGTCATATCTGCATGCTCGTCGCAAACGATAGGAATCTCTTTATTAAGCAAGGGAAGAATTACGTGACAGCCGTGAAGGTGCTTGTAGCGTTCGTCCTCTGCATTGATAGCAACTGCGGTATCACCAAGCATTGTTTCGGGACGTGTTGTTGCAAGCTCAAGCTTCTCGCCTGTTTCCTTAACGGTGTAAAGAAGGTGCCAGAAGCTACCGTCCTTTTCCTCGTATTCAACCTCAGCATCAGAAATGGATGTGTTACAGCAGGGGCACCAGTTAACCATACGGTTGCCTCTGTAGATTAAATCCTTGTCATAAAGCTTTTTGAAAACTGTGTTAACGGCTTTATTACAACCATCGTCAAGTGTGAAGCGTTCTCTGTCCCAGTCACAGGATGAGCCGAGTTTCTTTAACTGCTCAACGATTCTGCCGCCGTACTGCTCCTTCCAAGCCCATGCTCTTTCAAGGAAGCCGTCACGACCTAAATCCTCTTTAGATACACCTTCCTTACGCATTGCCTCAACAATCTTTGCCTCAGTAGCAATTGAAGCATGGTCGGTACCGGGAAGCCAGAGTGTATCGTATCCTGACATTCTTTTCCAACGGATAAGAATATCCTGCAGGGTGTTGTCAAGAGCGTGACCCATATGGAGCTGACCAGTAATATTCGGTGGCGGAATAACGATTGTGTAGGTAGGCTTGCCCTCCTCGCATTTAGCGTGGAAATATTTACCCTCAAGCCATGATTTATATATACGATCCTCAACGTTTTTGGGATCGTACTGCTTTGCGAGCTCTTTCTTCAAAAGAAGTCCCCCTTAAAAAGATAATTGACATTTTTCGAAAATTCGATTACTGCTTATTATCACATATATTAAGTTGAATGTCAATGTCAGAAAGAATTATTTTGCATTTTTAAGGTAAATAATATTATATTAAGACTTTTTATTCAAAGAAACCGCCCGATATTACGAAAACACTTGATTTTTGGAAATTTATATAATATACTGTTGTGGTAAATATATTGCTCAAAGGAGTTTTGGTAATGACAGCTAAAATCAAAGAAAGAAGTTTGTTATCCTTATTAATTTTAAGCGTTATCACATTCGGCATTTATCCCATAGTTTTCTGGCACAAGATTTCTAAAGAGGTTGCTCTTCTTTGCGAAGATGACGGCAAGAAAACAATGAAATATGTTTTTGTATGGCTTCTTAACTTCATCACTTTCGGTATTGCAGGTATTGTTTGGAGAGCTAAGCTTGCTCAGAGACTCAAAGACAACGCGGCTCGTTATGACCTCAGATTCAGCGAAAGCGGTGCTCTTGCTGCATTCTATAATATTCTTGTCCCCTTCGTTGGTCCCCTCATTAACCGTTTCATCCTTATTAAGAACATGAACGCTATGGGCGCTGCATTCAACGAATACAATGGTCTTGAAACAAAAGACGAAGCAGTAGAAGACTAATAGCAACGTTTAAGCACTCTCATCGAGAGTGCTTTTTTATTGTCGCTTAAGTAAAAACTTATTCACCTATTCATATTTTGCTTCGACAATAATTGACTTTTGAAACTTATTATAGTAATATTTACATATATGCCAATATGGAGGTAGTAACGTGAATCATCTTATTTATGCCGATGAAGTTAAAGCTGTTTCTCAATATATTGAAAAATGTGTTACTTCATTCTCGGATACCAAATACAAAAACGTTTATCTGATAGCAGACAATAACCCTGTTGCAGATTTCATTATCCCCGCCTTTGCTGCAAATTTCCCCAAGGACACTGTTGTAGTAGATGCATTTGATGGTTGTAAATTAGGCCATGAATTTTGCACTAACAACGACCTTGATATTGACTACATTTCTTTAAAAAAATTCAAGAAAATGAGGGACCATAAAAACTCTCTCTACATTTTACTTTGTGACACAAACAACTGTGACGAAACATGGTTTAATATTCTTGATATATGCAAGGAAAAGGCACAGGACGCTTCAAATACCAGAATTATGATTGGTGCAGTGCTTCCCAAAATCCGCCCCATCCCCGACGGTATTGAAGCATACGCAGAGCGCGAATACAACTATTATCTCGAAAGCGTTGTTACAGACCGCACTGAGGCCGAGGATTTCTACCTTAAGCTCGAAAAGACTTGCCGTTCAATTGTTAAAGAGGGTTACGACACCATTAACCTTTTACGCTTTGACAACCTTATTGGCCCCAACTGTGCAGTAACCCCCAACTTCGACTACGAGGCAATGATCAAGGAAGCCTTTGCTTCATCAAAGGTTGTAATCACAAAAGAGGATTATTGCTCCTGTTATTCCGTTTCGTACACACGCGATGCGGCTTGTGCATTGATTAAAGCAATCTTCAGTGCTCGTAATGGTCACGTTTATAACGTCACATACTTTAACATTACACCCGCAGACCTCAAAACGCAGATTTTCAAAAGCTTTCCCGAGGTTATTGCTTGCACAACAGACGTTGAGCCCTATGATGCTAAGGACGTTCAATATTACTGCCTTAGCCGCTTAAAGGCTCAAAGCAGCACCTTCTTCTCCAAAAAGGTTATGTTCACCTTCAAGGAAGCAATGTACAGAGCAGTTACCGCAATTTCAGATAACGAATATGACGTTATGAAAAAGCTCGGTTGCTATCAGGGTAAATTACAGAGATTAAAGGATATTGAAATTGATATCCTTGCAGAAATTGACAGAATCTGTAAAAAGCACGATATTAAATGGTTCCTTGCAGGCGGCTCATTGTTAGGCGCAGTACGTGAAAACAAGAGCATCCCCTGGGATGATGACCTTGATATCGGTATGCTTCGAGAGGACTTTGAAAAATTCCAGAAGGTTGCGCCTCAGGAGCTTGACAAAAAGTACTACTACTCCTCACCCTGGACTGACGATAATTGCCACTACTATATCGACAAGGTGCGTTTGAAGAGCTCGTATTTTTCAACAGCTTATTCAAGCCACTTTACACTTGAGGATGGCGTATTCGTTGACCTTATTGTTTACGACCAGACAAGCTCCAACAGATTGCTTGAAAAAATACAGATCAAGCTTATCTGTCTCCTTGTTGGCGCACTGAGAATCAGATGGTACAACGAGCCCAAGAAGCCCCACCTTAAGTTCTGGAAAAAGGTTTTCCCCGTTCTTAAGCACATTCCCTGGAAAACATTGCATAAATGGTTTGATTCTGCGGCAACAATGTTTGCTAAGAAGAAAAACGCAAAGTACCTCTTAGATAGCACTGGTCAGCATATCCGTTACGGCAGATTCCCCAAATACTATCTTGAGGAGCTTACCGAAACGGAGCTTGATGGTCTTATGTGCCCCATCCCGGTACATTACCATGAGTACCTTTCATTCTTCTACGGCCCCAACTACTTCCCCAAGCCCAGCATTTCCTCACAGGTTGGTGCACACAAAATTGCAAGACTTGACCTTGGTGAATTTATGTTTGAAGACAAAAAGCCCGGCGACTTCCGCGAGGTTGATATACGTGGCGAGCTTTTCGAAAACGAATTAGATTAATAAATATTACAAAAGAAGAAACCCTCCGATCGGATGGTTTCTTCTTTTATCATTTATTTATCTTTTGATAGAGGGGTTGAGCCAATATCTGGGTGTATCACCCTCGAAGAATTTCTGCGCTTCCTTCATCATCATAGCGGGGCTATCGCTGTAAGAGTTGATAGTGTCGCCGCCACGGTGGTTTGTTAAGGTGCAGTTATCAAGACCAACAAGGGGGTTATTATCCTTAGTAACGGGCTCAACATCGAAAACGTCAATTGCCGCACCCATAATCTCACCTGTTTTAAGAGCATCTGCCAAAGCAGTATAGTCAACCATGTATGAACGAGCGGTGTTGATGAAGTATGCAGTATTCTTCATTGACTTGAATTCTTTTTCGCCAAGAAGAATGCTCTTACGGCTAAGTCTTGCGTGAAGTGAAACAATGTCAGAATTCTCAAGAAGCTGCTCAAGAGGAACAAACTTTGCAATATTCTTATTTACCTTGCCTGAATAGAAGGGGTCAGAGATAAGGAAACGGCATCCGAAGCCCTTAAGCTTCTCGTAAACCAACTGAGCAACGGCACCGAAGCCAATAAGACCGATTGTCATATCGCACATTTCGTGAATCTGTGTTGCGGTGTTGGGGTATTTTTCACGCCATTCACCATTATTGATAGCAATATTTGAACGGGTAATGTTTCTTGTTTCGTTAAGAATAAGGCCAACTGTGAACTCTGCCACTGCGTTAGCGTTGTGGCTGGGGTTAAGAAGCACTGCAATATTTCTTTCGGTACAAGCATCAATATCAATATTTTCGTGACCGCCACGGTTACAAAGGATGAGCTTAAGCTTCTTTGCTCTTTCAAGCACCTTTTTGGTAATGGGGCAAAGATGACACATAATAACGTCGGCATCCTCAACTGCTTCAAGAAGACCCTCGGGTAAATCAAGGGTTTCAAAGCCGCCTGTTTCAATAACCTTAACAATGTGTCTCATTTCAGAACGGGAATGAAGACCAAAGAAGAAATACTCAATATTTGAAAAATTAAGGTAGCTATAGGACTCAATGCCCTTTTTCATCATATCGGGGGTAATAAAGTTATCACCAATTGCAACACATTTCATAATTAATCCTCCGCTTTATCTTTTAAAAGTAATTCTGCTAAAACCATATCAAACTCGGTTGTTATTTTAAAATTCATTCTATCGCCGGTAACAATACCAACGTGCAAGCCTTTTTCAAGGTACATTCTGCCGGCTTCCATATATGAATCTGTTTCAGCCTGAGTAAGCTTAACCTGAATATCCTTAAATTGCTTGATATTGAAGGTCTGAGGGCCCTGGTCGCAGAAAATTGTTGATCTTTCAGGCACACAGGTGCTTTCCTTGCCGTCTTCGGCAATAAGCACTGTATCAATGGTGGGCAATGAGGTTGTAACCATATCGTACTCCCCTACCATTTTAAAGTTATCTTCAATTATACGCTGTGAAACAAAGGGTCTTGCACAGTCATGGATACAAAGAAAGTCATTTTCATCGGGTTCCTTGCCCAAATCCTCAATAGCCGCATTTACAATATTAACCATTGAAAGAAAACGGGTTTCGCCACCGGTTATGATGATTATTTTGTTTACGTCAACATCGTATTCCTTAAGAATATTAAGGCAATATTCCATCCACTGAGGATTCATTGCAAGAATAACCTTATCAATATCCTTCGATGATAAAAATGTATTGATGGTTCTTACAACAATGGGAATCTCTGCAATTTTTAAAAACTGTTTGGGAACCTTACTCTCCATTCGTGAGCCGATTCCACCTGCTAAAATGCCGGCATAATTCATACCACACACTCCTTTATATTTCAGTTTCGGATTCAAACAACTCACCCTTAACGTTAACACTTCTGAAGGGAGTTGAGCCGTTTTTATCAAAAACAAATTTACCTAAATCTATACGTGCAAAATCATGGGGACAGCATCTGTTACTGAGGTTGGGCTTTTCCATATAATTTGCACCATACGCGTAGTTAAGATAGCCCGTGTAGTCAACGGGAATGGGGGCTTTTATATCTTCAAAGTCCACATAAACCGTATCCTCAAGGCCGTCTATTGGCAAGGGACCGTCCTTAAGTTTCTTACCAACGGTATCGATGAGGAATTTGGCATTCTTTTTGTTCTTATATATTTTGGCGATGAAATCAAAAAGATGGTGATACATTCCCCAGGGAAAGAGCTTTAAAACAGGCACAATAAACTTTACAATACCATGAGCCTTTTTAGCCCAGGGGAAATGATTCCAACGAAGAATAACGCAATTGTACAAAACACCCAGGATAAGGGTATGAAGCTTTTGAAAAGCCTTTATATTGCTGGTTTTATCGTAAATAAGAATGTCGATAAAAATACCGTCAGGAAAGACGTTCTTGCTGGAATAACGGGTTGAAAAATACGTAGGGTCAAGTCTTACCTTTTCGGTTGTGTAATGGCTACCGCAACCATTAAATGGCGAAGAATATGAATATTGTGGTGAAAGCTCCGTCTTACAGGCCTTGCGGAATTTTTCGTAATCCTTACGAAGCATACCGATGTCAAGGTCATCATCCCAAGGGATATTACCACCTGACCTTACAGCACCTAAAAGTGTGCCCCCTGCAAGGAAATACTTAATGTCATTTTTTACACAGATTCGGTCAATTTCCTTGAGCATTTCAATTTCAATCGCCTGAATCTGCTTAATTCTGCCGCTATAAAAGGCAACGTTATCAGATGTATCGTACTCGTATCCGCTAATATAAGAAACAATATGCCTTACCATAATGCTTAAATCAAAGGTGTTTTCGTTACCCAATGAGGTAAACTTAAGTGTATTAAGGCTATAATAACGTCGATTAATTGCAGAAGAAAGGCTCTTGTTTAAAGAAAACTGCTCAGGATATGATGAGTAGATTTGCTCTTTGATATTACCAATGGTGATTTCTGCAGAGGACATATTATAAATATGGCCGCCCTTGGCATTGAAAGCCGCAAATAAAATATCTGAGCAGGCATCCCTGACATATGAAACGGAATATACGTTTTCATAATCCGCATCGGTAATATTAAGCATTTTATTTTCAAGGGATTCTTCAACTACCGATGCGATATCCAGACCGTTGCTTTTATAAGCATCCGGCGCGAAAACGTTTGCAAACCTGAGAAGAGTAACCTTTGCGGTGCCACTGCTTACACATTCACGACAGATTTTTTCGAGCTGAAGGTAATACTGCATTCCCTCGTTTTTTTCGCAATGCTTTTCGAAATAGAAATTGAACTCACGCTCTGCAAGTGAGGTTGCTTCACTTAAATCTGAATAGCTTTTAAATTCGGGTAAAATCACACTAACAACTACCCTCGAGCCCTTGGCGGACACTAAGAGTGACTTTAACCTTGCGGTAGTGGCGCTTATATTGTCTAAAGCGTTACAATCGACAAAAAAGAATACTAGTGATTTCGGCTTTATTGAATCAACCGAGTCAGTAACGTCCGCAAAAACCGGATATTTTGCATTGGCTTTATTAAGTGCAAAAGAAAAATAATCACCGAGAAAGCAATTATCCCCCGCTATATAAACGTTGGAATATATATCCTTTTTCTTAGCTTTTCTAAGTGCCTTGAACTGAGGATATAATTCCTGAGCACACATTATCTGTTCATCTGTTACAACTAATTTCTTCATTTACAGTTCCTCAAGCATTAGCACAAGGATGCAATATCCCTTGCCATTTTTTCGGTGCAATTTTCAACGTTTGTGATCATACTCTTAATAAAGCTATTAAGGTAATCGTAATCATATTGAAGCTCCAAGCTATCAACAAGCTTTTGTGCGTCAGATTCCTTGAAGCCGGGCAGAATATTATAATCAATTGCAAGGCCGCGTTTATCAAGATATTTATCCATATCATAGCTATAAAAATACACGGGAATGCCCATTATACCCGCCTCGTAAATCATACAGGAATAGTCACTGATAAATTTATCGGCACAACAAAGCATACGGAAGGTTGAAAAATCTTTATCAAAAATAACTCTTGAATCGGTAACCTCAACGTCTGATAACGGATGTAGCTTAACTACAAGGTTATATTTATCAAAATCAAAGCACTCGACAAGCTTTTGGAAGCCTTCGTTAAAGCCCTCCTCATTCTTGCGGAACGTGGGTGCGTAAATTACGGTTTCCTTTTCCTTAAGCTGGGGGTATTTCTCGTAGATTTTAGCTTTTGTGGATGCTATATATTCTTTATCCGTAAGCAAATCAACACGAGGCAGACTGAAAATTCTGAATTTTGATGCATCTGCATTAAAGCCCTCCATCAAAACCTCCTTATAGCCCTCGCCTGCGCAATAAATAACGTCATAGTTTTTGTGCATCTTCATAAGCTCGGCAACGGTAACGGATGAGCCCTCATCACTACCTATAATCTGCCAACCGAATTTTTTAAGCTTACCGATGGAGTGCCATATCTGAACGATTTTGAGACTCTTTTTGTGCTTTAAAATGCTTACAACGGGGCTATAACTGTCTAAAACACAAACCGCAGAGGTTGAAAGATGGTACATCTGCGTAAACATATGAAAGCCATATAAAAGCTTTGTTATAAGGGTTGAATTAACTCCGCCGTCAAGAGTTTTGCAAAGGTAAACAACCTGAAAGCCGTGTTTATTTTTAAGCTCGTCACCAAGCATACGGAAATCGTCACTTATATTATTGGATTGACGGCTTATAAAAACTGCCTTGTGACGGGTTTTTAACAATTTAAAAAACACGTAAACAAGGTTAAGCGAAAGCCCAAAAAGCTTTAAAATCAATCGTTTCAATCAAAACACTCCAAATGGCATAAAAACACAATTTAACATACTAATAATACTACAAAACTACTGTTATTTCAAGTATTTTTTGTAATAAGAAAAAACCTCTGCCCGCCCAAAGGTTGACAGAGGAATGCTTTATTTTTTTAATACCAAGCCCTTAACAGTAGGTGAAATTTTGCTCCAGATAAGCTTAGCAAGTGTAACGATAATCTCGGCTGCAATAGCAACAATTACAGAAGCCACAATATACACAACAAAGGTTTCCTTGGGTGAAAGCTCAGGTGCGACAGTATTTATTAAGAAAGCAACATATCTGTGATTAAGGTAAACAACAAGCGAAAAGCGGCCTAAAAGAGAGCATAATTTCCTGGGTAATATATTCTGGATACCTGTTAAACCGCTTAACATTATAAAGCAGATAAAGAAGGTAATGATAACAGCAATATAATCGAAACGGTTTTTGCCCTCAAACTGCATAATAACAAGCAGTAAGCCAAACAGACCAATCTCAACAAACCATAAGGCAATCTTGAAAAAGCGCCTTAAGGTAATATTATTATCCTGTAATCGGTTAATCATAGCGCCAATGAAGCAACCAAGACTTAAACCTGCAATTGCTCTTAAGATACCGTAATTAAGGAAACCGCTCCAACCAAGGCTATTGAGAGTCCCCTTCTCCTGTGAAGAAAAGGCGTAAATAAGAACAGGTACAACAAGCGCACCAAGATTAACAAACCAATTTTTGTGCTTCAATAAAATCGGGAAAATTATCGCCATACCCACAATCATAGCAGAAAGATACCACGTGGGGCCGTTGTAGATAGTGCCGAAATCCACACCCGTATTGTGAAGAAGCAAAATCTCGTTTATTGATAAAACCGAGCCTTTTAAGAAGGCAACAATGCTCTGATCTTTATCAACGAAGAATGTAAACTGACGAACAATGAATGCGGCGGCAAACGAGAAAATAAAGTAAGGGTAAAAAGACTTTATTTTGTTAATAAGAAAGTCTGCAGTGCTTTTGCCGATGGGGTTACCCTCGAACTTTCGTGAGGATTTAACCATAAGGTAACCGGAGATTATAAAGAAAAACTCAACACCAGTAAAGCCATAGGGCAAAATAGAGATATCCGCCGAGCTGATAGCGGTAAGATTTTTGGTGTGATAAAGAACGATAATTATCGAGAAAACGAATTTTAACAAATCAATTTCAGGATTAAATTTCTTTTTAGCCATACTGACCTCCTATTGGAAAATATAAGAATATTTTACCCCAAATACCTACATTTGTCAACAAATAGCATTTGGTAAAAAAACAACTCCCTGCCCATAAGCAAGGAGTTGAGAAATAACAAAGAAACAATTATCTCTTTGAGAACTGGGGTGCACGACGTGCGCCTTTGAGACCGTATTTCTTTCTTTCTTTCATTCTGGGGTCACGAGTAAGGAAACCAGCCTTTTTGAGTGTTGAACGAACGTCATCTTCTGACTGAAGAAGAGCTCTTGCAATACCGTGACGGATAGCACCTGCCTGACCTGTAACACCACCGCCGTTAACGCGGCAAACAACGTCGTACTTTTCTGCGCTGTCTGTGATAGCGAGAGGCTGACGAACGATGAGTTTAAGTGTTTCGAGACCGAAGTAATCGTCGATATCTCTGTCGTTGATAGTTACTTTACCTGTGCCGGGATAAACACGAACACGAGCAACTGATTTTTTTCTTCTACCTGTTCCGTAGAAATATGCTTTGCTTTCGTACATTGTAGTTTCCTCCTCCCTTAAAATTCTCTAACGATAGGCTTCTGAGCTGCCTGCTCGTGCTCTGCACCTGCATATACACGAAGACGAGCCATAGCTGCTCTACCGAGAGTGTTGTCGGGGAGCATACCCTTAACGGCCTTCTGAACTGCAAACTCGGGTTTTTCCTTCATAAGGATGCCGTATTTAACAGATTTCATGTTGCCAACGTAGCCTGTGTGATGGTGATAGTATTTGTCCTCAAGTTTATTACCTGTAAGAACAACCTTTGCAGCGTTGATGATGATAACGCTATCGCCGCAATCAGCGTGAGGAGCGAATGTGGGTTTGTGCTTACCACGAAGAAGAACAGCAGCTTCAACAGCAACTTCGCCGAGAGTTCTGCCTTCTGCGTCGAGTACATACCACTGGCGCTCAGTTTTGCCTTTAGGCATATAAGTAGACATAACAGTTACCTCCGATATAGTTTCGGGGCATAAGAACCCCGCATTGCCTTGATATATTAGCACAGCAATGCGGGTATGTCAACACTTTTTTTGCAAAATTTTTATATACTGAACACTATCTCTCGTTTTCTCGTTTTTTCTCGTTTTTTCATAGTGTTTTCTCATTTAGCAAATTTGAAAATATACACAATTTCCGTTCGATTTATTTGGCAAGTTTGCTATAATCCTTAACTATATCAATACGATTCTTGCGGCGCTTCCTTCTTTGTCTTTCGTTCTTGGTGCCAAAGTAGAAAATAATCAGAAGTACGATTATTACAATAACAGTAATTATAAATGCCTTTGAGCTCATAATTTTTTCAAGCCAGTTAAAGGTTGCCCAAAGATAATTCTTCTTAACATCATCCTGAGCCACAAGAGTAACCGTTGCAATATGAACACCCTCATAGGTAATCTTCGCCTTGCCGACTACGTCACCTTTTTTTACAGGTGCATCAATCTGCGTGGGGAAGCCCTCTTCAAGCTCAACGGTCATATTATCAATATCTATATTCCTGTGAACAACCGCACTAACGTTTTTCTGAGGCACTAATGCTACGTAGTCGTTTCCCCTACCGTATTTTACCGCAACCTCACCAACGTTATATGATGTATCTGCAAGCTCCTTGATTTTTACATTTGAGAATGCCCAGCGGAGCATATAACGGCACATGAGGTAAGCTGTGTTTCTGTATTCGCCGTCGGCAACGTATTTGTCATTGCCCTTCATGGCAATTGAGATAAAGGTATATCCGTCCTTAGTAGCACTGGAAATAAGGCAACAGCCCGCCTTTTCGGTGGTGCCTGTTTTCAAGCCTATTGCACCCTCGTAATAGTAGTACGAATAACTGTTAAGCAAAGGGTTGGTGTTATAAAGATACCTTATATCACTTTTATTTGTTGCAGGCATTGTTTTGCCGTATTTTGAGGATATGAATTTAATATGGTCGTTAGCAAGCGCCTCTTTTGCTATAAGGTACATATCCGAAGCGGTTGTACGGTTTTGCTTGTCGCTGTCAAAGCCCTCAATAGATTCGTCGTCAAGACCATGGGGATTGGCAAAATAGGTGTCCTTACACCCTAATTCTTTAACGTAAGAATTCATTTCGGCAACGAAGGCATCAACATCACCGTTGCCGAAGTGCTCGGCAATTACAAGAGCGGCATCGTTACCACTCATAAGAAACAAGCAATAAAGAAGCATTTCAAGGGTTACCTGCTCCCCTGCCTTAAGGCCCGCAATCGAGCTACCCGTACCAAGAAGACTATCAATCGTTTTTTCAGAGCAGGTAATAACCGTCTGTAAATCATCGCACTTTGAAAGGGCAACAAGTGCAGTTGTTATTTTTGCAAGCGAAGCAGGTGCGGTAATTGTATCGGCATTTTTGCTGTAAATAACCGTATCGGTATCTGCGTTTACAAGCAAGGCAATATCGGTTTCATATTCAGGGGCTTCAATATCGTAATATCCGTTTTTTGTTTTAACTGTATTTTCATCCTCTGACGCAAGACCAATAACCGAAAAAGGCATGGCAAATATCAAACAAAATATAAAAATCAGTAATTTTTTCATAGACAATCACCGTTAAATGTTATAAAATGTAATAAAGTATTAATTAAGGTAAGTATAACATTTTTTTCGACAGAATTAAATACTATTTTTATAAAAAGGAGAATAAATTTATGGTTTTTATAACCGGTGATACACACGGTGACCCCAAGAGACTTTCCAAAAGTGTGCTTAAAGACCTTAACGAAGGCGATACCCTCATCGTCTGCGGCGACTTTGGCTTTATATGGGACCGCTCAAAGGCTGAGCAAAAGATTTTAAAATCACTCAGCAAACGAAAATATAACATCTGCTTTATCGACGGCACCCACGAAAATTTTGAATTACTCAACGCCTACCCCACTACCAACTGGAACGGCGGTAAGGTACACCAGATTTCGGACAACATATACCACCTTATGCGTGGTCAGGTTTTCGTTATTGACGGATTAAAAATCTTCACCATGGGCGGCGGCGAAAGCCCCGACCTTGAATCCAGACTTGAGGACAACCCCTGGTTAAAATACGAAATTCCTTCAAAAGAGGAGTTGCTTGAGGGTGCCACAAACCTCGAAGAGCACGATTGCAAAATCGACGTTATTGTGACTCACGAGCCCTCATCAACAATCAAGAGCTTCCTTACCCTTGGTGAAAGCGACTCGGTACGTGTTACAACACTTAATGCATATTTTGACGAGCTTTCAAAATGCAGTGAATTCAGCAGATGGTTCTTTGGTAGCTTACACCTTGACAAGTACATTTCCAACACCTATATCGGTGTTCACAAGGGCATTGTAAACGCACACACAGGCGAAAGAATCAAGATGGGATAAATTATGAAAAAGACTATTAATAAAAAGAAGCTAAAAAAAGTCATTCTGTCAATTGTGGCGGTTGTTCTTGTGCTTACAATTACGGCGGGTACGGTTGCTTTTATTGCCAACTACCCCGACAAAAGAACTCCCATCTTCAACGACAGTGATAAACCAACTCAAAAGACCGCCTTTGACGAGGGTGATTTTGTGCTTGGTAAATATGATTTAATTGTTGCCGCAAATGGTGACGATAACGCCGAGGGCACCTTAGAAAGTCCTTTAAAAACCTTAAACGGTGCTAAGGAAAAACTAAAGAGCCTCACCACTTCGGGCAACATCAATATTACTGTATGGTTCAGAGAAGGCACTTATGCTTTTACTGATACGGTTAAATTTGATGAAACCGATAAGCAAAACGTTACCTACCGCTCCTACCCCAACGAGGAGGTTGTTTTTACAGGCTCCAAGGAAATTAAGGGAAATTGGAATGAAACACAAATTAACGGTGTTAAGGCTTTCGTAACAGATATGGCCGTAAGCAGTGATGCCGATTACTTTCGATCATTATTCAAGGACGGTAAAAGGCTCGCACGCGCTAACTATCCCAAGGAGGGAATGCTTAAAATCAAGGACCCGAAGTCTGACGAGGCCATCGTACCCGAAAGCGACCCGGATTTCTTTACTCATTCTGCAGCATTTTATGCAGACGCAAGCGACTTACTTGAATTCAGTAACCCCAGAGATATCGATGTAAGAATGATGCACTTCTGGTGCGACGATCTTTTACCCGTACATTCAATAGACACTGCAACAGGCAGAATAGAAACACGTAAGGCTACCTCGATGACCGTAAGGGTTGATGATAACTATATTCTTGAAAACGTTAAGGAAGCCCTTACCCTCCCCGGCGAATGGTACCTTGACCGCACCGAGCAGAAGCTTTATTACATCCCCGAGGATGGTGACACTATTGAAAACACCGTTCTTTACGCAGGTGGAATTGAACAGCTTTTAACAATCGTTAACACTCAAAGCATCACTTTCCAAGGCATTAATTTTGAGAAAACGGATTGGGATCACGCAGGTAAGGATTACGGCTTCTATGGTAAGGTTTTTGAAGGTGACCACCCCTTAGCAAAGAACATTGAGTATAGTGCAGTGCATCCTCAGGCGGCTTTTGAAACCCCTGCTGCAATTCTTATTGACACGGCAAAGAGCATCGATTTCATAAATTGTGCATTCGAAAACATCTCTTACACTGCGGTAAAATTTGAAAAAGCGGCAACCGATTGTGACATAAGAAGCTGCTTATTCAACGAAATCGGCGGTAACGCAATATTCATTAATGGTGAATTTGTAATTCCCGCTACAACCAATAACATCAACGTTACCGACTGTCATATTAGTAACTACGGCAGAATTTTCAACAATGCAATCGGCATTCTTCTTATCCACGCAAGCAACTGTAACCTTACCAACAACGAAATTCACGATGGTTGGTACACTGGCGTTTCAGTTGGATGGAACTGGGGCTACACAGAGCACCCCACCAATAATATCAACATAAGCAACAACCTTATTTACAACATAGGCAATGGTTGGCTATCCGATATGGGTGGTATTTACACACTAGGAATTCAGCCCGATACCGTTATTTCAGGTAACGTTATTTATAACGTGGGATGCGACGAGGGCGCCTACGGCTACGGTGGATGGGGTATCTACCTTGACGAGGGCTCCTCCGAGATGCTTGTTGAAAAGAATCTGGTTTACGATTGCTCATCCCAGACCTTCCACCAGCATTACGGCAGGGATAATATGATACGAAATAATATCTTTGCTTTTGGTGGCGAGGGACAGTTCAAAATCACAAGAAACGAAGATCACAACTCACTCTTCCTTTACAATAACATCCTTGTTGGTGACGACACTCCCATGTATCGGGAAACAATCAGCCTCGATTGGTTTATGGATGACTACAACTTATATTGGGATTACAATACATTTGGTAAAACAGTCCACTCCGGTGGCTCCACAAGCATTTTTGAAAGTGAAAACATATTGGGCATGTACGGCAGAGGCTACTACAACAACGCAACCTTTGCAGACCCCCTTTTCAAGGACGTAGAAAGCCGTGATTTCACCCTTGCAGAAAACTCCCCTGCTTTTGACAGTGGCTTCGAGCCCTGGGAATACAACGCAGGCACCAGAACCCAATATTAAAAGAAACGCTCCGTAGGAATTAACCTACGGAGCTTTTCTTTTTAATCTTTAATTCCAAACATCAATTTTAAAACACTGCGCAAAAACTTGGGGCTTTGGTAAACTACAACTTTCATAAATCACCACTCCTTTACGTTTAATACATAATATGAGGATGATAAAAAAGTGTTACTTAGGGAGTGTAAACAAGGGATTTAATAGCCTTAAATCAATAACTTTGGCGCATAGCTTCGTTAAAATGTGAGGGAACCCGTCAGGGTGCCCTCGCATTTATGTCTCGCTCTGCATCCAAATTTAAAAGATTTAAGGTGCTACGCAGTTTAAATTCAGATGGTTTTCGTTCAGACGAAATGACAAAAGCATCGTAAGGCTGCCGCCTACGATGCTTTTTCATAAAGTATTAACGGAAAACAGCAAATTTAAACCTGATAAATCCCTTATTTATACTCCCAATTGCCATTCCTTTAAGTCTTTAACGTCGTTATACATCGAAACGTAGCTTTCGTGACGGTTCTTGTCAATTTCGCCATTCTTAAGAGCTTCGAGTATAAGGCAACCTTTTTCGACTGTATGTGAGCAGGAGGTAAACTTACATTTGCCTAAGTATTCCTCAAACTCAGGAAAGCAGAAGGGCAGGTTTTCTTTTACAATAACGTCGCTTGTCTGCTCAATATCAAGGGATGAAAAGCCTGGTGTATCTGCCACAAGACCATTACCGATATGATAAAGGGTTACATCCCTTGTGGTGTGGCGTCCCCTGCCAAGCTTATCACTGATTTCGCCTGTTGCAAGGGCAAAGCGCTCATCAATGCAATTAAGAAGTGAAGATTTACCCACACCGGTATTACCCGTAAACACGGTGATACCCTCGCCTATCATAGCCTTAACCTTGTCTATACCCTCGCCTGTTTTACAACAGATTGAGGCAACCGCTATACCCGCCTTGCGGTAAACTGCCTCGTACTCGGCAGTGTCACCAAGGTCGCTTTTTGAAAAAACAACGCAGGGTCTTATGCCCTTATCAACGGCGATTGCCGTCATTTTATCAATAACTAAAAGGCTCGGCACAGGTTCCTTAATCGAGGAAACGATAATTAAAGTATCAATATTGGCAACCGGCGGTCTTAAAAGAAAATTCTTGCGCTCGGCTATTTCGTCAATTGTATTTTCCTTGCCCTCGCGGACGGTTATAGTAACCCTGTCCCCTGCCAAGGGTGTGATTTTTTTCTTTCTGAAGGCGCCACGTGCCTTACATTCATAAACTTCGCCGGCGGCTTCTACATAATAGAACCCGCCGATACCTTTAATAATAACGCCGTTTAAAACATTTTCCATACTTAATGTACCTACAAATTATTCGGGTATTGGGTCCGCAGTTTCAGCCTCTGGCTGTGCTACGTACAAAGTAATCGGTGTTGATGTATTGACACCGGTTGAGTTTGAAATAGTGGGTGTCTGAGCAACAACCGTACCCACGGTCCCACCATTGGGGAGATCAACACAGGTTACGTTATTAAAACCCACGCTATTGAGTGCGGCAACTGCCTCATCTTTGGGCATACCAACAACGTCAATATAAACAGAAACCGTATAAAAACGCTCATTAGTAGCTGTTACAGGCTCCTTAGTAAAGTTAACGTTGCACTCATAATACTGCTTGTCGTTAATAAGAAGCTTAATTGCTGATGAAGGTGACTCACCCTTATATTCAATAGTATATTTAGTGATAACCGAAGTATCAACGGTATCGGTAGAAATCACCTTGTTATCAACGGTTAGCTTAACCTCAACAGTACCGATTTTTTCAGGAATATCTATAGTCTTTTTAAATACAACCTCACCGGAGCTAAGCGTTAATATAACCTTATCCCCTTCCTTAACGGGTGAACCGTCCGCAGGAGATTGCATAACTACGCGATCCTTTTCGATTGTTGAATCAACGTATTCACGCTTGCTTACAATTAAGCCGCTCTTTTCAAGAATCTTTTTTGCCTCGGCAAAGGTTTTGCCTGAAACGTCGGGCATTTTAAAGAGCTTGCCCGCATCCTCATTAGCTGAATAATAAACGGTCACGTCACTACCTGCAAAAATACTGGAGCCGGCGGCAGGCTTGGTTTTAATAACCTTACCAACATCCACCTTATCGTCCTGCACGGGCTCAAGGGTAACTACAAAGCCCATTGACTCAAGTGCATCAACGGCGGTCTGATAATTTTCATCCGTGAAATCGGGAATTGTCTGACCTTCACCGGATTTTGCAATGTACAATCTAATAGTGTGGCCCGTGGAAACAACTGTACCCGCTTCGGGATCCTGCTTGAAAACGCAACCCTCTTTACCATCAGTAAAGGGCTCATAGATAATTTCAAAATTAAAGCGTTCGTTAAAGTCTGCATTACTCTCAATTTCATCGATGTAGTTCATACCAATGAAATTGTCAACCTCAATTTTTTTACCCACAAAAAGTGTGGGTACACCGTCCTTAAGGAACATGGCAATAAGAACAACAATAAATACGAAAACAGCAAAGGCAACACCCGCCACCACGCCTAAAATTCTGGTATTAACACGCTTCTGAGGAATAATGTCCTGCACTGCATCGTCATCACCGTAGCCTTCGTCAAGTTTCATACGTGCATTTGCTGAGGGGGGCACGGTTTTCATAACACGTGTTGCAGAATCATCACTGTCCACCTTATTAACAAATCTTGTTGGTGCTTCATCCACAAAAAATGTTCTGTAATCAAATTTTATGTCGGGATTACGGCGTAAGTCCTCAATATCCATTAAAAACTCTGCAGCAGAGCAATATCTGTCACGAGGATTCTTCTGCATAGCCTTCATTGTGATTTGTTCGAAGCCAACGGGTATATTGGGATTTAATTTTCTGGGAGGTGTAGGATTTTTGTTAACCTGCATAAGTGCAACGGAAACGGCACTGTCTGCCTCGAAGGGTAATTTACCCGTTAACATTTCGTAAAGAAGCACACCGATAGAATAAATGTCTGCTTTTTCGTCAGTGGGCTCACCCTTAGCCTGCTCAGGGCTTATGTAGTGAACCGAGCCGATAGCCTTTTCGGTCATGGTCTTTGTTTCACCGTGACTGAAGCGTGCTATACCGAAGTCGGCAACCTTAATAGTGCCGTTTTCTAAAAGCATAATATTCTGGGGCTTAATATCTCTATGAACGATACCCTTATCATGAGCGTGCTGAAGAGCTTTAAGAATTTGATTCATAAAGAATAATGATTCCTTCCAGCTGATTACACCACGTTCTTCGATATATTCCTTAAGGGTAATGCCCTCAATGTATTCCATTACGATATACTGCAATCTGTCACCAAAGCTAACGTCATAAACCTTAACTATGTTAGGATGTGAAAGAACTGCAATGGCCTTGGATTCATTTTTGAATCTGCGACGGAATTCCTCGTTGGCAAGATACTCATCCTTAAGAATTTTAACAGCAACAATTCTGTCGTCAATGTTATCGTATGCTTTATAAACGATAGCCATACCGCCTACACCGATAACGTCGTGTATCTCGTAACGTCCGTCCAATCTTTTACCCACGTAATTTTCCATACTTACTCTCCTTGACTGTCGGCAAATAACAGTACCGCGGTTATATTATCACGGCTACCCGCTTCAATTGCCATTTGAACAAGATTTTCGGCTGAAGAATCAGCGTTATTTTTTATTACTTCAAGCATCTCCTCAGGCTCAAGTGAACCACTGAGACCATCGGTACAAATAAGAATGCTCTTTTGATTACCGATTTCTACAATGTCAAACTCAACGTCAACAAAGCTTAAGATACCTACCGCACGGGTGATTATGTTTCTGTCGGGATGCACCTTGGCTTCTTCCTCGGTAATTTTGCCTGTATCCAAAAGATACTGAACCAGTGAATGGTCCTTGGTAACAAGTGAAATTGTATCATCAAACACGTATGCACGACTATCGCCAACGTGGGCAATAACCGCCATACCGCTGATAATAATCACTGCAACAACAGTGGTACCCATACCGCTAAGCTCACGATCGTTCTGGGCTTCGGTAAAAACTGCGGAGTTTGCGGCACAAATAGCCGAATTAAGCAGATTCTGTGCGGTTTTAACGTTCATATTTTCACGATAGCCACGTTTAATGGCGTCAGAAACACGCTCAACACAGATTTTACTTGCTACCTGACCGCCTGAAACACCGCCCATGCCGTCGCATACTACTGCCCAGGCAACGCCATTATCAAATAATCCCGACATACAACAGTCCTGATTGGATTCACGGAATGCGCCAATATCGGTTTTTGCAGAAATTTTCACGGTGTTTCACCTCGCTTTATAGTAAATTAATTGTTATCTTCTTTAATTTTTTCGCGGCGTAGCTGACCGCAGGATGCATTGATATCCGAGCCCAGAGTACGCCTTACGGTAACTGCGTGGCCATCCTTTTCAAGAATTGATTTAAATAAAGTAATACTCGAATCAGAGCTACGCTCATGCCCCTTTTCAGGCACCTCGTTAGCAGGGATAAGGTTTATATGGCAAAGTATGCCCTTAAGTCGCTTTGAAAGCTCCCTGGCACACTCCGGGGTATCGTTAACGCCCTTCATCATGGCATACTCGAATGAAATACGCCTTGAAGTGGTATCTGCATAGATTTTGCAGGCATTAAGAAGCTCATCAATATCCCAGCTTTTATTTACGGGCATTATTTTTGAGCGAATTTCGTTGTTAGGCGCGTGCAGAGAAACCGACAAGGTTAACTGCAGACGTTTATCTAACAAATCGTAAATACGGGGAACAATACCGCTTGTGGACAAGGATATGTGGCGCATACCAATATTAAGACCACGCTCATCACTAACAAGCTCTAAAAAGCGCATAACGTTGTCGTAGTTATCCAGCGGCTCACCCATACCCATAAGCACTATGCGTGAAATACGCAAGGATAAATCCCTTTGGGCGGTATAAATCTGCCCAAGAATTTCAGATGGTGTAAGCTGACGCTTGAAGCCACCAATACCCGAAGCACAGAATGCACAACCCATTTTGCAACCAACCTGAGTAGAAACGCATATTGTATGGCCGTATTTATAGTCCATAACAACACACTCAAGGTACTCGCCATCAGGCAAAGAAAACAGGTATTTTACAGTATTATCATACTGCGAAACAAGTTTTTTTTCAATAGTACAAGAAAATATGACAAAATTGTCATCTAATCTCTTAATTAAATCCTTTGAAATATTGGTCATTTCATCAAATGATTTTGCGCATTTTTTATGTAACCAATCGTAAATCTGAGTTGCTCTGAATTTTGGTAAGCCCATTCCCTTAAGCTCGGCACAAAGCTCGTCAAAGTTCATTGAAACAATATCTTTTTTCATACTTTTACTTTCTTTCAAACACGGCAATAAAGAAGCCGTCACAATTATTTTTATGCATCATTAGGGTAAGATAGTCGCCCTCATCTATTGTACGTTCAACCTCGGGTAAAGCTTTTACTGAATAAAAATCAGAATGCGCCTTTAAAAAAGCGTCGCAAATCTTACGATTTTCATTCGGGTTAACCGAGCAGGTTGAATAAACAAGCCTCCCCCCATTTTTTACGTAAGTAGAGGTTATATCAAGAATTTCACGCTGAATGGGTAAAAGCGCTTTAATTTCATCAAGCTTTTTATATTTAATCTCGGGCTTTTTGCCGATAATACCAAGACCGGAGCAAGGCACATCACATAAAACGTAATCGCACTGAGGAATTTCCGGATTTAAAACGGTGGCATCGTTAACTAAAGTATTGATACAATCAAGTCCGAGCCTTTGGGCGCCCTTAGCAATAAGGCTTGTGCGTTGCTCGTAAATATCGCAGGAATAAAGCTTACCTTTGTTTTCCATATACTCTGCCATAGCAAAGCTTTTGCCTCCAGGTGCAGCGCACACGTCAAGCACAACAGAGTCGGGTGTTGGCGACAAAGCCTTAACACAAAGCTGTGACGAAATATCCTCAACGTGAAAATAGCCTTTTTTGTAAGCTTCAAGCTCGTATATGGCCTTATTAACATCTATTTCAAGGGCATTTGGTAAAATAGCCTCAGTTACCCTTACCCCCTCTTTTTCTAATTCAAGTTTAAGCTCATCGGTAGTAATTTTAACCGTATTTACCTTTATATAAATCTTTTTTGGCTCCAGAGCAGATTTTAAGAACTGCTCCGCATTATCCTCACCGTAGTGGTAACAAAGGAACTTAACAAGCTCGTGGGGTGCAGAATACAAAACACTGATTCTTTCGGTAGGGCTTAAATCGGGTGACAAGCTAAAGCCCTCCTTGCCTACATTACGCAAAAGAGCATTAACAAGACCTGCGGCAAAATTACATTTATTGGCTTTAGCAAGCTTAACGCTTTCATTAACCGCTGCAGAAAGTGGTATTTTATCAGAAAAAACAATCTGATAAACACCAAGACGCAAAATAACAAGAACCTCCCTTTTAAGCTTGCTTATGGGTTGTGAAAGGCTTTGTGATATGATGTAATCAAGGGTAATCTTGCGTTCGGTTACACCATAAACAAGACGTGAAATAAAAGCACAATCAGTGCTGTCGGGGCAATAAGCCTTAACAGCACTGTCAACGGCAAGGTTTGAAAAAGCCTTATCCTTTTCGATTTTCAAAAGAATCTCATAAGCAATCTGGCGGGCAGGTTTACTCATTAGCGTCTTCTCCCCGTAAATCTGAAAATTAATCTTAACAATTGTGCAACGCTTACTGCAAGAGCCGCAACGTAAGTCATTGCCGCAACCTTCAATACCTTTTGTGCACCCAGCTTTTCATCAAATGTAAGCAAATTATTAGACTCAATAACGCTTATGGCGCGTCTGCTTGCATTAAATTCAACGGGCAACGTAACAAGCTGGAACAAGGCGGTGAAGCTAAAGAACACGATACCAATCCATACAAGGGGCTCAAAGCTAAGAACAATGCCTGCAAGAAGCAATGGAAATGATAAAACCGAGCCGATATTGCACACAGGCAAAATTGAGTTTCTGATTTTAATGGGTGCATAGCCTTCTGCGTGCTGAGCCGCATGCCCTGCTTCATGACAGGCAATACCCACCGCCGCTATTGAAGAGCCGTCAAAAACGCCCTCAGAAAGCTTAATAACCTTTTGCTTCGGGTCATAGCAATCGGTCATTTTACCACCGATTTTCATAATATTGACATCGGTTATGCCGTAATAACGCAAAACCATATATGCCGCCTGAGCACCTGTTATACGGCGTGCGTTAGAAAGCTTTGAATACTTAGAGTAGGTTGATTTCAACCACATCTGCACAGCCAACGATGCCAATATAACCGGTAAAACAAGCACGATATAATAGTAATCAAAAATATTGTAATAGAACGGTATATAGCCACTTAAAAAATCGCCCATAATAACATCTCCGTTTTAATTTTAGTATTATTTTATACCGCAAAAATTAAATAATAAGTAACTTTTTATAAATAAAGGTTTAATTATTCCCCTAAGATTGTGCCGTCTGCAACAGGATGACCCCTGAAGAAATCTGCAGAAGCCATACGCTTTTTACCCTCATACTGAACGTCCTTAATAAACACAGGATTTCCATCACCACAGTAAACAAATAAACCCTTTTTAGTTATTTTTACCTCACCTGCTTTGCCCGTACCCTCATTCAAAGGGAGCTCGGAGCCGAACAATTTAAGGTTTTTGCCCTCAAGGATTGTAAGAGCAACGGGCCACGGATCAAGACCGCGTATATGATTATGCACCTGAGATGCAGTCTTTGACCAGTCAACGGGTGACATGGTTTTGTCGAGCATAGCGGCATAATTACTTAATGAATCATCCTGCTTTTCAGGCTTAAGATCGCCATTTTCAAGAGCTATAAGAGTTTCGATAAGTAAATCCGCACCCATAACAGCAAGTCTGTCAAAAAGCTCGCCGGCTGTTTCGTTTGCGCCGATTTCGGTTACGGTTTTAAGGAGCATATCACCGGTATCAAGGCCCTCATCCATCTGCATAGAGGTTACGCCTGCATACTTTTCGCCGTCAAGCACACATCTTTGTATAGGCGCTGCACCGCGATACTTAGGTAAAAGTGAGCCATGAATATTGATACAACCATATCGGGGATATTCAAGGAAATCCTTGGGTAAAATTTTGCCGTAGGCAACAACAATCGCAAGGTCGGGCTTTAATTCCTCAAGCAATTTCACACCCTCGCCATTTTTAAGCGAAGCAGGTTGAAAAACAGGAATGTTATTTTCGAGAGCCAATACCTTAACAGGCGGCGGTGTTAAAATCGCCTTTCTGCCAACAGGCTTATCAGGCTGTGTAAACACGCCGACAACATCGTAGCCTTTATCAATAAGTGCTTTTAAGGGTAAAACCGCAAAATCGGGTGTACCCATATAAACTATTTTCATATTATCACCGAACAAAATTATTCTGCATCCGCTCTGAAAAGGCACTCGCCTTCATCAAGATTATCCTTATATAAAATACCGTCAAGATGGTCAAGCTCGTGACAGAAGCAACGTGCCTTCAAGCCCTCACCCTTATATAAGCACCATTTGCCCTCGCGGTTCTGCGCCTTAACCTTAACAATCATAGGTCTTGTAACGGTACCGTAAAGACCGGGAAGTGAAAGACAACCCTCGGTGCCTGTCTGCGTGCCCTCTACCCCTGTAATTTCGGGGTTAATAAGCTCGATATAATCGCTTCTGTCATCACTGACATCCATAACAACAACACGTCTTAAAACGCCAACTTGAGGTGCTGCAAGACCAACACCGCCTGAGTTGTATAAGGTTTCCTTCATATCGTCCAACAAATCAAAAAGTCTGTCGTTAAACTCGGTAACGGGACGGGATGTTTTTCTGAGGATGGGGTCATCATCAACCCTAATATTTCTGATAGCCATTTATTTCTCCTTAATTTATATCGACCACTGCGGTAACACCGCTATTTTGTGAGGAACGCATATAGTTAACAAGCAAATCCGACATCATACTACGAAAACGCTTGTTATTTTTGCATTTTATGGTCAATACGTATCTGTATTTGTTACTGATTTTACCCACCCTTGGTTGAATGGGACCTAAAACGTTAATTTTCACGTCTGTGTAATTTACACTTACGCTTTCTTTAAGCATTTCAAAAAACACCTTGGAGCCCGAGTAGGCTTTATTATTATTTTCACTTGTAAAGGTGACGGTACAAATATCGCAGTATGGCGGATAAACCATACTTTTTCTGATAATGCTTTCGGTTTTATAGAAGGATTCGTAATCCTGCGCGGCAGAAAGCTCGATAATATCGTTATCGGGAAGGACGGTCTGTATGTATGCCTTACCTTCATTCTCGCCCCTGCCCGACCTGCCTATAACCTGTGTCAACAGATCGAATGCACGCTCACTGCTTTTATAATCATCATTATATAGCTGTTGGTCGATTGAGATAATACCAACAAGTGTAACCCTTGGAAAGTCAAGCCCCTTTGCAACCATCTGTGTACCAAGAAGAATATCGTATTCACCGTTAGCAAAGGCGGTAAGCTTTTCCTGATATGAATACCTTGCCATGGTTGTATCAGCATCCATTCTGAGAATACGCGCATTGGGGAAAATATCTGCAAGCTCGTCCTCAATCTTCTGTGTGCCGAAGCCTGCGTATGTCACTGACTTTTCACCGCATTCAGGGCAAACGTCCGTATAAGCCCTTGAATGACCGCAATAATGACACATAAGCCGCTTATTTGCACTATGGTAAGTAAGAGATATGCTGCAATTAGGGCAGGTTAAAACTGTCTTACACGCCTTACAGGAGGCAAAGGTATTGAAGCCGCGGCGATTCATAAGAAGAATTGCCTGTTGATTATTATCAAGGCACTGCTCAATAGCGGTGTAAAGCTCGTTGCTTATAGCGCCCTTATTACCGGTTATATCAATAGTAACTACCTGGGGCAAAACCGCCTTACCATAGCGTTTATCAAGCTTTACAAGGCCATATCTGCCGTTAAGAGCATTGGTGTAGGTTTCAATGGATGGTGTGGCAGATGCAAGCACCAGAAGTGCGTTATTATAAACGCATCTGAATTTAGCAATATCACGGGCGTGATACCTTGGTGACATTTCGGATTTATATGTGTGCTCCTGCTCCTCATCCATTACTATAAGTCCAAGATTGTCAAAGGGGGCAAAAACCGCCGAGCGTGTGCCTATGGCAATTTTGGCATCACCGTTTTTAACACGCTTCCACTCATCGATTCGCTCACCTGCAGAAAGTGCGCTATGGAAAACAGCAACACTGTCACCAAAATGGGAATAGAATATACCCAGGGTCTGTGGTGTAAGGGCAATTTCGGGCACCATAACGATGACGCCCCTGCCGTCATTCACAACCTGCTCAATAAGCTTAAGGAAAACCTGAGTTTTGCCGCTACCCGTTACGCCATAAAGAAGCGTTGCAGAGCCTTTACCACTTTTGTAAGAGTTTAAAAGCTCATTATAAGCCTTATCCTGCACGGGTGTAAGTACCGGTGACTGAGCACGCTCGCCCTTAAGGTCATATTTAGGCTTTCGGTAAAGCTCGCTGTCGAAAACCTCGACCAAGCCTTTTTTAATAAGGGTTGTGATTACCGCCTGGGTAACCCCCGTAAAGTAGCAAACCTCCTTAACGGAAGCGCCGCCTATATCACGCAGAAGCGACATAACGCTTTTTTGCTTGACGGTAAGGTTGGGTAAAAGTTCCTCAACATCGGCTTCAGAAATGCTAAGACGCACGTTTTTGACGGTTAAATCCCCCGTTTTGCGCTTTGCGTCAACGTTTGTTATAAGAATATCCTTTTTAACGAGCTTTTCTAAAACTGTGCTGTCTCCTAAGCCTAAAGCGGAAATTATCTTATCCTGCTTTATGAATTTGCAATTGTCCTTAATGTAATCATAAACACGCTTTTCCTCATCAGAAAGCCTTGTATAAACTGCATCATCCACCTTCTGCGACATATAGGAAATAACGTAGTTGAGACCTATACCGGCAGGAAGCATGGCCTTTGCCGCCTCAAAAAGCGTGCAAAAGGTATTCTCTTTGAGTCGGGTAACAAGCTCAAGCATCTCATCATTAAACAACGGCTTATCATCGATAACCGATGCAATTGACTTTAATCTGAAGCTGTCATCCGCTTCAAAAAGCGGCTTCACGGACAGTATAAGTCCCTGTTTTTTTCGATTGCCGTTGCCGAAGGGCACCATAACCCTACAACCGGGAAGTGCCTCAGGCTCAAGCTCAAAGGGTATTTTGTAAGAGTATGGTGCATCAAAGTGATACACCAACCCCTCAACTGCAACTAAAGCAAAATAAGCGTCAGCACCCATAATCAGATGTGTGCAATCTCTTCAGGCTCGATAATTTTGTAATTATCTTCAAGGAAATCGTTAAGAGCAAGGCTAACTGCTTTTTCTGTTGTGATAACCTTATCCTCAAGATTTTTGTTTGAAATTTCACGGGCACGCTTAGCTGTAGCTGTTACAAGTGAGTAACGGCTGATGTGTCCTGTAAGTACTTTGCTGAGATCCTGATTAAGCATATTTATTTTCCTTTCAATATAAAAATCAATTCATTTCATCAACGAGTGCTTTCATTCGTGCATATTTGTGGCTCTCTGCCTCAATAATGGCACAAACCTTATCTGCACAAAGGCTAACACTATCGTTTACAACTATGTAATCATATTCACAAGCGCGCTTGATTTCGTCCTTAGCGATTGCAAAGCGCTTATTAAAGGTTTCCTCAGTTTCGGTGCCGCGACCCTTAAGACGGTTAGCAAGCTCCTCCATTGAGGGGGGGACAATGAAAACTGATACGGCGTCAGGGAAAGCCTTGCGGACGTTACCCGCACCCTCAACCTCAATTTTCAAAAACACGTTAGCACCACCATCGGTTAATTCTTCGATACGCTTTTTAGGGGTACCGTAGTAATTAGAGCCGTACTTAACATATTCAAGGAAGTAACCCTCCTGAATATTTTTTTCGAACGTGTCAACGTCTGTGAAAAAGTAATCAACACCATCAACCTCACCCTCACGCATAGGGCGTGTTGTAACAGAAATTGACTGCTGCATATTTATATCACGGTTTTTAAGCTCCGCAAGAACTGTGTCCTTACCGCTACCTGAAGGACCTGAAAAAACAATAAGAAGACCCTTATTCCTCGAAACCAAAATCACGACCGCCTTTCTGGTCATTGAAGCGTGCAAAAAGCTGCTCGGCACTTAAAAACGAAAGAACTACGTTATCACTATCGGTAATAATAACACCCTTTGTTTTTCTGCCATGAGTTGCATCAACAAGCTGCGCTCTTTCACGACATTCCTGAATCATTCGTTTAGCAGGTGCAGAGTCGGGACTGACTACGGCTACTACCCTGTCGGCATTTATAAGGTTGCCGAAACCTATGTTAACAAGCTTCATAATTATTCAATATTCTGTATCTGTTCACGAA
Source organism: Acutalibacteraceae bacterium (assembly GCA_045654405.1). Lineage (GTDB taxonomy): Bacteria > Bacillota > Clostridia > Oscillospirales > Acutalibacteraceae > DTU089. The sequence continues at coordinate 101,309 of JAZONH010000011.1, forward strand.
TCTTTTCAACCTCGGCCTTAATGTCAATAACGTGGCGTGCAATATCCACGTCCTGAGCCTTGGAGCCGATTGTGTTTGCTTCACGGTTAATTTCCTGTACAAGGAAGTCGAGCTTTCTACCGATGGCCTCGTTGGATGCAAGCATTGTACGAAGCTGGTCAATATGGCTTCTGAGCCTTACTGTTTCCTCGGCTACTGCAACCTTGTCTGCATAAACTGCCGCCTCTGTAAGAATTCTTGACTCGTCAATCTGGGTATCGCCCAAAACGGTACGCATTCTTTCAAGAAGCTTTTCGGAATACTGCTTAACGGTTTCGGGTGAGCGCTGTTCAACATACGCAACGTTTTCAAGGATTGTTTCGGCTCTTGAAAGAACGTCGTCAGCAAGCTTCTTACCCTCGGTTTCACGCATTGAAACGAAGCCCGCAAGTGCTTCCTTAACAACGGGCTCAACCTTTGCCCAAAGAGCATCCTCATCAACAGGAGCCTTTGAAATTGAAAGCACGTCTGAAAAGCGTGCAATAGAAAGTGCAGTTAAATCGTTTGAAATGCCAAAGGTTTCGGCAATGGAGCCGATTGCTTCGACATAGCCCTTTGCAAGGGGCTCGTTAACCGTAACAACAACACTGTCGTCAGCAGTTGACTCAATCTGCAGCGAGCACTCAACCTTACCCCTTGAAATACCCGTTGAAAGGGTTGACTTAACCTTTTCCTCAAGGAAGGAATATGTACGGGGCATTTTAGCGTAAAACTCGAAATAGCGGTGATTAACACTGCGTATTTCAACAGTTATATTATAACCTTCAACAGAAGCCTGTGCTCTGCCGAAGCCTGTCATACTTCTAATCATTTATAACGCCTCTTAAAACAAAAAATATTTTATTCTTTATTATACTAAATATACTTTATATTGTCAATTATTGTGACTGTAAGCGATGTACCTCGTCCTCGGTAAGCTCGCGCCATTTGCCAACCTTGAGCATACCTAATTTAACCGAACCGATTGAGTTACGCTTAAGTCTTATAACCTCAAGGCTTACTGCCTCGCACATTTTTCTGATCTGACGATTTCTACCCTCAAAAATAGTGATTTCAAACACACTTCTTGCCGCACTTTTTTCAACAATTCGAACGTTTGCAGGCAAGGTATCTCTGCCGTCACCGTCAATATCAATACCTGTTTCAAGCTTTTCAATCTGTGCGTCGTTGATGTTTGAGCGTACGGTTACGCGGTAGGTTTTAGGAACCTGCTTACGGGGATGCATAACCGCATTGGCGAATGCACCATCGTTTGTAAGAAGAAGCATACCCTCGGAATCTCTGTCGAGTCTGCCGACGGGGTAAACTGCGGCGCCCACGTCCTCAACCAATTCCGCAACACATTTTCTGCCAAGCTCGTCACTCATTGTTGTAACGTATCCTCTAGGCTTGTTGAGCATAATATAGTATTTTTGCTTAACTGCAACTACCTTTTTACCGTTTACTGTAACGGTATCCTTTTTAGGGTCGATTTTATCGCCTATCTGTGCAATTCTGCCGTTGACTTTAACCTTACCCTGCTTAATCAATTCCTCCGCCTTCCTACGAGAAGCAACGGAGCATTCGGATAAATATTTCTGTAATCTTTCCTGAGCCATAATTCACGTCTGTCTCTACGACAGTCCTTTACTAAATATATTTTTTAGCCTTTCAAAAAGGCTTGTTTTTTGCTTTTTTATTATATTTTCGGGGGCATCGGATTCAAAAACAAGGGTTGATGAGTCAATAACCACACCCTTTTCGCTTATTAAATCCACTCTACCCGCCACGTCGCCCTTATTTACACCACTATAAACAAACCGTGGCACGTAAACAACAACGCAATAATCACTATAACCCTTAACACTATGTATTTCCAATGGGCTTACGGTTTTAACACTCAAAGAGCACACGCCGGACCCCACAACCGACACGCCAACATCTGACAAATCAGCTTTAACGTAGGATATGGTGGTGTTATCGAAGGCATAATCCATCATTTTAACGTGGTCATTCCAATCATCGGGTGCATTAAGGGTTACCGCTACGTAAATAACGCTACCCCTTTGAGCTGCCGTTACAAGGCAACGCCCCGATGCCTTGGTAAAGCCAGTTTTAACGCCAAAGGCACCATCGTACATATTAAGGAATTTATTGTGATTATAAAAGGTGCGCCCTGCCTCACCGAAATCTGCCTTAGCAGATGAAAGTGAGCAAATCTCCCTGAAATCCTCATTAAGAATTGCCGCCGAGCCTAAGAGAGCCATATCATAGGCAGTGGAATAATGCCCATCCTCCGTAAGACCCGAAGGGTTACAAAAACCGGTGGAAAACATACCCAGTTCCTGAGCCCTTTTGTTCATAAGAACCGCAAAATCCTCAATGTTTCCTGCAATAGCACGGGCAGTTACATTAGCAGCATCGTTGCCGCTTTCAAGAAGCATACCCTCCACAAGGTCGGAAATAGTGATTTCATCCCCGGCTTTAAGGTAAATCGAAGTACCTTCAACAGCCACGTCGGCTTTATTTACCGTTACCATCTTATCAGGGGCTGCCATTTCAAGAGCTAATAATGATGTCATAATCTTAGTAGTGCTCGCAATCCCACGCTTTTCATAAGGATTTTTGGAATACACCACTTCACCCGTAAGTGCATTCATAACAATTGCAGACTCTGCGGATACCGAGAGCCCCACACCCTTAGAAAACGTCAAAAAACACGGTAACAAAAGGCTAAAACACACCAAAATGCTAAAAGCTTTCTTTAGCAAAACAAACCACCTGCTTTCAAAAAATAATATGCAGGTGGTTATATTGTAATGAGAAAATTATTCTGCAGTAGCTTCTGCGGGCTGATCCTTATCCTTTTTAATTTTGTCTGCAAGGTTAACAACCTTATCAAACATTTCGGGAATCATTGTAACTGCTCTTTCAGCTGCATTATCGTTAGAAACGATATGTCTGATTGAAACCTCGCCATCCTTGATAACAAGGAAAGCAACGGGATTGATAGTGATACCTGCGCCGCCTGCACCGCCGAAAAGCTCAACGTTGTTTTTTGAGGGGAAATCAGAACCACCTGAAGCAAAGCCGTATGTAACCTTTGAAACAGGGATGATAGTTAAACCATCGGGAAGGTTAATGGGTTCACCGATAATTGTGCTGACATCTACAAGGTTTCTTACCTTTTCGATTGTTGTTGAAAGAATTCCGTTTGCTGACTTTTCGCTCATTTAGAAGCACCGTCCTTATTTATATTTCTTTTATTTTTTGTATTTTTAACCTCTGCACCTGAGTTTTCTATAATCTCTTTGGCAGCGGATTTTACCGATTTGCTTTTGTCGCTTTTCTGTTTTGAGAAAACGACCTTGATTAAAACCTTAAACACAAGCCTTACTACAAGTGCAAGCACTGCGTATAACACCACGAAGGGTGTAAAATGAACCCTTGCGTAAACGTAAGCCTCGCTCTTTGTTGCAAGGAAATCAGGCGAAATATCAAAATCATAATTTTTTACCTTGCAGGTAGAAACAAACTGACCAAGCACCGGGAAAAGCCATGCGCAAAGCTTACCGTGCTTAATAGCGGTATCAGCCGCGTCGCCCCCTGCAGTAATCATTGTTATGTAAAGCTCGTCAACCACAAGATTCTTATAAAGTGAGCCGAAAAAGCTACTCAATGATTTGCCTAAGGCACTGAACATTCTTTGAATACCGTCATAGCCTTGATCAAGGTAAAGCTGTTTAATTAAGCTGTTGCCCTTGGGCTCCTTGCCTTTTTTCTCAGTATCTTCATCCGAGGATTTTTCTTCCTCAGGCTTATCGGCATCCGTTTTATCTGCTTTGTCGGCCTTAACCTTTTTCTTCTTTTTCTTTTTTTCCTTCTTGGGTTTTGAGGTATCAACCAATGGAATTTTAAGAAAAAGATATTTTAAGGTGACAACCGTTATATCCGAATAGTCGATTATGAAAGATAAATTTATTGAAAAAAGGATGAAAACCACAACGATTATGCCTATTAAAGCATATAAAAACGGCATTTAATCACCCCTTTATTTAATTACTCCTCTGCCTTTTCCTCAGCAGAATCATCGAACAATGATAACTGACCGTTATCAACGTCCGACATAAGAACCTCCTTATCCTCTTTAGGAAGCTCGGGAAGCTCTGAAAGGCTGTTAAGTGAAAAGCATCTTAAGAAATCCGCCGTTGTGCCATACAACACAGGACGACCAGGAACGTCAAGCCTCCCCTTTTCTTCAATAAGACCGCGCTGGCAAAGGGTGTTAACAACACCCGAACAATCAACGCCCCTTATTTGCTCTATATAAGGCTTGGTAATGGGTTGGTTGTAGGCAATAATGGCAAGGACCTCAAACGCCGCCTGAGACAAGGGCGCGTTACGCTTCAGGTCAAGCACGTTACGAACAACCTCAACAAATTCCTTTTTACTGCAGAGCTGATACTTGTTACCAAGCTGCAATAAGCAAATACCGCTATCCTCTGCACTATATTTTTCAACCAAAGCGTCAAGGCACAAAAGAATCTGCTCATCATCCATACCCAACGCAGCGGCAATTTTTGTATACTCAATGGGCTCGGCGGCGGCAAAAAGCACCGCTTCAACCGAAGCAACCTGTTTTTTGTTAATCAAATAGACTCATTTCCTTCCAGAAGTTCAATCTGCACGTCATCGCCATCACCCGAAACGAAAATTGTTTTGTTCTTAGCAAGCTCAAGCACCGCAAGGAATGCGGCGATTAAGTCGGAACGGGATTCGGCCTGCTTATATAAATCAATAAGCTTTGTTTTGCGTTTTGTTTTAAGGGATTTAACAATCGACTCGATCTTTGAGCCAACTGAAACAATCTTCTTAGTAACGATTGCCTTAAAGGTTTCAATCGGTGGGGGTAAACGACGGAGTTTTTTGCCTGCTGCAAGAGAATATGCACTTAATAACTCTGAGGGCTCGTGAAGCCTTTTGTAAGAGTTATCGGGCGAAATATCCTCAGGGAAGGTTCTGACAGAATAATTGAAGCCGTCAGTCATCTGAGAGAGCTTTGCCGCAAGAAGCTTGCAATCACGATACTCAAGAAGCTCGTCGCGTAATTCATTTTTAAGCTCCTCTGCCTCATCATATACGGGAAGAAGAGAAACTGTTTTGATATACACGAGCCTTGCCGCCATTTCAAGAAATTCACTGGCAACATCCATATTCTCCTCCTGCATTTCGCGTACATATGAAACGTACTGCTCAACAAGCTCGGTAATCGGAATGTCGTATATATCAAGCTTATGCTTTGTTATAAGGTGTAAAAGCAAGTCCATAGGACCTTCAAACACCTCAAGCTTATATGATAATTTTTCCATAAATCAACCTAAAATCAAATTTATTGGGATAAGTATAACAGACGAGAAAATTTCCAAAACAAAATCAGAAACAATTGAAAGAGGTTTTGAAAGAACACCCGTGAACAGTAATACCATAAGACCTAATGAAATATAGCGCTCATACTGCATTATTTTGAAATAAGCCTTTGTGGGAAGCAAGGCGGTTAAAAGCCTTGAACCGTCAAGAGGCGGAACGGGTATCATATTAAATACACCAAGACGGATGTTAACCAATGCAGAAAATGTAAAGAACATGCAGATGTACTCCAACACCGCAACCCCAGTCATAAGCATAACAACACTCAAAACAATGGAAATCAGAAGATAAACAAATGCCTGAATAAAGTTACTTACGGGCCCTGCAAGGGCAACGATTGCCATATCTCTTTTAGGCTTTTTGAAATGACGCATTCTGACCTCAACGGGCTTTGCATAGCCAAAGCCGAAAAGGAAAATCATAAGAATACCGATGGGGTGAATATGCGCCATGGGATTGATAGTCAATCTGCCGCGAAGCTTGGGTGTATCATCGCCCAATTTAACCGCAACCCAGGCGTGAGCAAACTCGTGCAAGGGAGTGGCACACAAGCAGACGTATGAAATTGATAAAATATAGATTATTAAATCCATAGCTTCTAAGTCGCCACGGATAAAATCCATAAAGAAGCTTAACATGGTCAAAAACCACCTTATTTATATAATTTTACTATAAATAAATAAAAAGGTCAATAATAAATAAACATTTACCTTGCCACTACAATAACTCTGTCAACGTCGGAAGCATCCTTGATAACCTTCCCCTTTTCTGCCTTATCAACAAACAGTGAGAAAATATCCTTTGCCTGCTCCTCGCCGCATTCCATAGCAAGGTAGCCCCCACGATTTATAAAGGGATACCAAATTTCAGAAAGTGCTCTGTAGAAGGTAAGGCCGTCCTCGCCGCCATCAAGTGCAAGAGCAGGCTCGAAGGCAATTTCGGGCTGTAAGGTAGGTACCTCGTCGCTTTTTATGTAGGGCGGGTTTGAAAGGATAATATCGGGTCTGGGCAGACCTAAAAAGCCACTGCTTTCAAGAATATCACACTTCATAACCGTAACATTATCTGCACCCAGAAGTTCTTTATTCATACGGGTATATTCAAGTGCTTTGTCGGAAATATCAAGGCAATACACCTTAACCTTTGGGCAAAGCTTAGCAATGCTAAGACCAATGCAACCGCTACCGCAACACAAATCCATTACAACCGAGTAGCCGTTTTTCCGAATTTTATCAACGGCAAAATCCACAAGAATTTCGGTCTCGGGACGAGGTATCAACACACCCTCGCCAACCTTAAATGAGAATTTGTGAAAATCCCACATGCCGATAATATACTGTAAGGGCTCATGGTTACAGCGCCTGCTTACACAGTCGTTGAAGTGAATTAATTTAACCTCGTCAACCTCGGAGCCTGAATTCATCAGAAGCTGGGTTTTGTTATAGCCGAAGCAATACGCTATCAACTGTTGAGCATCAAACTCGGGGCTATCGCACCCCGCCTCTGTAAAGGTTTTTATGGCTTCACGATAAACCGAATACAACGTTTTCAATTGTTATTCTCCTCTGATTCATCGGTAGTTTCGTTTGCTTCGTTAACATCTGTAAGCACTGCCTTAAGTGACTCAATACCAACCTCTATAATATCGTCGGTGGGCTCGTTCGTGGTAAGACGCTGCATCCAAAGACCGGGTGCGGCAAGGATTTTTACAAGAATATTGTCGTGCTTGCCTGCGTACTTGATAAACTCATAGCCGATGCCAACAGTAAGGGGTACAATTGCTAACTTAATAGCCATCCACATAACTCTGTTTTCATCCTTAGCAAGGTCAGGGAAAGCCACAACCAATGCGGATGAAATAAGAATACTGATTATAAGAATTACGAAAATAAAGCTTGTACCGCAACGGGGATGAAAGCGCTTCTGCTTCTTTACGTTTTCAACAGTAAGAGGAAGCCCCGCCTCATAGCAGAAAATTGATTTATGCTCTGCACCGTGGTACATAAACACTCGCTTAATATCGGGCACTCTTGAAACAACCCATATATAAGCTACAAAGATAATCATTCTCATCAGGCCCTCAAAAAGAGGATGAAGTGTTGCAAAATCGGGCTTTATGAGATATTTGTCAATTACATCAACCAAAAACGTAGGCAGGTAGAAAAACAGACCAAAGGCAAGAGCTACACCGAGCACCATTGAAATTCCTGTGATAACTGCCATCATTTTGGGGCCGAAATGGTCGGAAATCCATTTATCAAGCTTGGACATTTTCTCGGGGTCTGTGTCATCATCAAGACCGATTTTCTCGGCTGATTTTTCCATACATTTAAAGCCGAAAAGAAGGCTCTCGACCATATTAACAATACCGCGGATAAGGGGTAAGCCTGCGGGCTTGAACTTATCACGAAGATGCTTAACCTGTAATTCCTCGGTTTCTATTGTGCCGTCGGGCAGACGCACCGACATTGCAGCACCCTTGGGGCCCTGCATCATAATACCCTCAATAAGAGCCTGACCGCCCACGGATATCATAGGCTTATTATCTTTATTTTTCTTACTCATTTTCGTTCACCATCATTTCCTCTATAAGGGATGCTACGGGCTCTACCTCAATTTTTTCAATAGGAAGTACTATTGTAACGGTTGTGCCCACGTCGGGCTCACTTGCGATTTCAAAAACGCCGTTGTGAAGCTTAATAATTTCATCAACAACCGCAAGACCGATACCCGAGCCACGCACCTGTATGTTAGCTTTATAGAATTTCTTTTTAACGTTGGGTAAATCCTCGGGAGCAATACCGCAACCCGTATCGGACACGTGTATGGTCAAGGCACCGTCATCAACAATTGCCTCAACGTCAACAAGTCCACCCTCTTTATTATATTTAAAGGCGTTGTCAAGGATATTAACAAACACCTGCTTTATTCTATTGGGGTCACCCATCATAGGCGCAGGAATTTCAGGAGCATTGTAGCATATTTCAATACCGTCACGCTTTGAGCGTTCCTTGAAAACGAATACTGCCTCGTCAAGCTCTGCAAGAACGTCTATTTTTTCAAGTCTTAAGGTCATACTGCCATTCTGCATACGCGAGAAGTCAAGAAGCTCCTCAACCAATTTTGAAAGACGATCCGCCTCGTTAATGATAACCTCTGTACCTCGACGGGAAATTTCTCTGTCCTCGCCATCAAGCTCCTTAAGCATTTCGCCCCAACCCTTAATTGCCGTCAAGGGTGTACGAAGCTCGTGTGAAACAGTTGAAATAAAGTCGTTTTTAAGCTTATCGGAAACTGCAATTTCCGAAATCATTGTATTAATTGAGTCTGCAAGCTCGGTAATTTCGTCGTTTTCTTTACCTGTGGATTCAACACGCACGTCGTAATTTCCCTCGGCAATAAGCTTTGCCGTATCGTTAATTTTACGAACGGGCGTAACGATGGTCTGAATAAAGAACACACCCGAAAGCGACACGAAGAACAATGCGATTGCGTAAACAATCAGTAATATCAGAACAAATCCTATAATCTGACTATCGATACCGCGCATTGAGGTAATAAAGCGCACCGCACCCGAAAACTCGCCATCGGAATTTTTGGGCAATGCCATTGCAACGGACATAATATGCTCGCCGTTTTCGTTAAAGCCGAAGCGCTTGCATATACCCGTGGTTGATTCGGTAGCCTCGATTACGTCTGCCATATCCTCCATTTTTTCGGTTACTGCAAAGCCGGATGAGGAAACCGTAACCTTACCGTGGCGGTCAACAACCTGCACCTCGATTTTACCTTCATCCGAAAAGCTGTCGATATATTCCTTTGCCTTCTGATTAAACACGTCGTCACTTGCGTCAACGTACGGCGTAAAGAAAGTGGTTACACCTTCATTAGCGTAGCCTGAAACGTAATTTGTAACGTAGTTTCTGTAATACTGCACAATGAACAACGTACAAGCCACAACAACCACAAACAAAATAAGTGCGGTAACAAGCAATGTATTGGTTGCCCAACGTTTGGTAATACCCGTAATTCCCTTTCGCTCAGGACGGGATAAAATACGCCTTTTAAGCTCGTTTTTTTGTTGCTCGGTATTGGATTTGCTATGCTTGTCCTGAAATCTATGGCTATGGCTTTTGGACGTTTTTGAAGCCCTGGTTACAGAATCACGTTTTTTCATTACTTGTCACCTCCTTAAGTGAAATTTAATGCTTTAAAAGATTAAATCCATTTATAACCCATACCCCAAACGGTAATAAGATGCTTGGGCACTGAGGGAGCATCCTCAATCTTCATTCTTAAACGGCGGATGTTAACGTCAACAACCTTTTCATCGCCATAGTAAAGCTCACCCCAAACCTCCTTAAGAATGTCGTTACGGCTAAGGGCTTTGCCGGGATTTGTGAAGAAATATTCAATAATCTGGAACTCAACCTGAGTCAACTCAATAAGCACGTTGTTTTTGTAAAGAGTTCGGTTTCTGAGATTAAGCTCAAAGGGCTCGATAGTAATTTTATCTGCACGTACGGGAGCTGATGGAGTCTGAGTATTCATTGCAACACGACGGTAAACACTGTCCACACGTGCCATAAGCTCCGAGGGAGAGAAGGGCTTTGTAATATAATCATCTGCACCCATAAGAAGACCTGAAACCTTGTCCATCTCCTGAGTTTTTGCTGTAAGCATAATTATACCAACGGTACCACTGATGCTTCTTAAACGCTTACAAACCTCAAGACCGTCAACGTTGGGCATCATAATATCAAGAAGCACAACGTCAAAATTGCCGCCCATCTGATTGTAGGTATCTAGAGCCTCCTGACCGTCACAAGTTTCAGTAACGTCGTAGCCCGAGCGTCTTAACGTAATGGCAATTATTTCGCGGATGGCCGCTTCATCTTCTGCAATAAGAACTTTTTTCATAATTCTGCCTACTTTCACTACATTTTTATGAATGAAGAAACTAAAACATCCTCGGTTATGCCGTAGTATGCTCCGTCTTCAGTTATTTCGTAATAATAAACACCGTCGTCACCCTCGTAAAGAATTTCACCGTAGGGTGCGTCATCCTTTATTTCACGATACGCAATAGAAAACAATTCGTCACCGTATGCTTTCTCGCTTTCACTCCATCGGCAGAAAAGCAACGCCGTCTGTACTGAATCGTAACGTATGGAAATTCTACCATTCCACGTGAATTTAAACAAATATCCTTCAAGTGGGTTGTAAATGGTCTGCACGTTTTCATCGTGGGTATCCCCTTTTACGTCAAGCCAGTTCAGCAAGGTAAAGGTATAAACGTTATCGTAATCCGTAAGAGTGAATTGCTTTGCATCACCTTTAAGGGTTGTAACAACGGGTATTTCAATATTGCCGTCGTTATCAATATCTCTACTGAATATTTTTGAACTTCTGACGGTTGACATCGAAGGCTCTGCAAAACCACGCACAGGCTTTGAAGAATTAATATCCCAATAAACCATTTCAGTAAACATCAGTTTTTCGCTCTTCTGACAATCTATAAAGAGCCTTGTAAACGATTTATTGCCCGCTTTTATAACGTCGCTGGTTATTGATTCAACGGAAATCATAGAGCTGTCAATGTTTATTTCTGAGTATTTAACAAGCTGTTTTTCAGGTGACAGTGTAAAGAAACGAAGTACTGATTTTTGTACCTCGGCGGTATCGTCAAGGTAAACCACAACCAAATCGTTTTTCAGGTCGCCATTAAAGTCGGTAAAGTATTTTGTATTGCAGTACTCACTACCGATTGATTTCAAGGAAACACTGCCGGTGCCTGAAAACTCAGGCTCATAAACACTTACAACACGGGTAATTTTGCTATCGAACAACGACCAGCTGACAAAAATCTCACTTATACCGTCACCATCAAGGTCGTTGAAGCTTATATCGAAAACGCCGCTACCCGCACCCTTGATGTCGGTTGAGATAATCCAATCGTCATCAATGCACTCAAGCAAAGCCATTCTTACGGTGGACTCAACAGAAGCATCGGAATAAAAAACGAATGCCTCATCAATATTATCGCCGTTAATATCAAAAAGAACGAAGGCAGTCTGATAATCACCCGACGCGGGTGTTTTAAGCTGCACCTTTTTATCCTTCATAAGGGTGTTGAACGCCTTCTGCACCTCACCATTTTTACCGGACTGCACCGGCGGCGACAACAGGGATTCAACCGAAAAGAAGTCGAGAGAGCAACCTGAACACACGATTATAAGAACAAGGCACAGCGCCAACGAAATTAATTTTCTGAAATTCATATTGCCCTCCTTAACTTAATTTTTAGAAAGTAATTTCAACGTCATAGGTGCCATAAATCCAACACGAGTCGCTATCAACAGTTATCAAAGCGGGAATTGTTACGGTTTCACCTGGTTCTGCGTCAATCTGTGAAAGATCGATTTCAACGTAAATTTTATCCTTTGTGATTCGCTCAAGCTCCGACCGAGGACCTACAACCACAACAGAATTAGGATGGTAGGAAATTGTAAATTCCTCTTTTTCAGGGTTATTAACCTTGATTTTATCTGCAGAAATGCTTATATACTCCTGGCTAAAGCCCGTCATATCAACGGTAACAATAAACTCCTCTGCACCGCCTTCAACAACGGGAAGCTTTTCTGAAGAGAAAACAAACCTGTTATTTGTGGGTGAAAGTGATTTAAAATCAATGGTACCAACGTTGTAGCTTGTGGTTTTGTCGTATTCATCAACAAAAATATTGAAGCTTTCCGTAAGCGGTGAAATTTTGTAGCTTAAGGGGGCTGCCGCATAATTCTGAGGAAAGTTTTTAAAGTTAACTGCCGTATTCAGAGTTTTAACACGCAAAACAGGAATTGCAACAACTGTTTTTTCAACACTCATTGTAAGATAATCGAAATCGCTTTTATTTTTATCATCAATGGGAACAATCTGTGTTTCCAATGAAAAATTAGAATTAAGCGACTTTTCAAGAGTGCATTCGGCAATTACCCTCTCAATTCGGTTAACCTGAGTTGAAGGACCCGATATAACAACCGAATTTTCTGAAAGTGATATTTCACCACAGGTAAAGCCATCCTCTACAACGGGGAAGCCGTCGGCAATAATGTTGGGCTCAATCACAAACTGAACGCTTTTGGCAGTATCAAAATAAACGTCGATGGTTTTTGATGAAACTGATGAGATAGTGTATGATGCGTTATCGTTAACAGGCTCTGCTCTTAACTGTAGCGTTCTGAAGCCTGCGGAATCAACGTTGGTTGTAACTGCAGTGACTACAATATCCTCAGCAGAAAGGTTTCCTGTTGAAATCTGATATTTTTTTCCCTTAACGGTAACGTCAACGGTGAACTCGGACTCACCGAAAACCTCAAGACCGAATTGTGAGGGCACTGTGTCGTCAATAGTAACCTTAACGTCCTTAATAACCCTGGTGGTCTGCGGACTGACGTTAATTACTACCAAAAGCCATATTACAACCGAAATAAACAGTGAAAGAATAAAAACAAAGATGTTATTCTGAAAAAGGGAGTTAAGATTTTTTATTTTCATTCTTGTCACCGCCTTTTTTGGATTTCTTTGAGGGTTTTTCTGAGGATTTGGATTTATCGTTTGATTGTAAAAGCTCACTAAGAAGAATTTCACGAAGTTGACCGTGTGCAACGTCTCTTGTAAGCACACCGTTTTTAGCAACAGAAATCTTACCTGTTTCTTCGGATACCACAACAACAATTGCATCGCCGTGCTCACTCATACCGATTGCCGCTCTGTGACGTGTGCCCAACTCAGAAGCAAGGGAGTTATTTTGAGTAAGGGGTAAAATACAGCCTGCGGCAAGGATCCTGCCCTCTCGTACGATAACCGCACCATCATGTAAGGCAGAGTTTTTAAAAAACAAGCCGTTAAATAATTCGGCTGATGATTTAGCATCAACTATTGTTCCTGTTTCCGCGATTTCCTGCAAGGAGTCACCGCGCTCAAAAACAACAAGTGCACCGGTGTTGCTTTCGCTCATATCTGCAGAAGCCTTACAGAAATCGTTAACGGTGTTATTGATTGTTTTTTCGTAGTCAACACTGTTTCTGAAGTTAAATATTGAAATACCCTTAAGGGACTGCTTACCGAATTTTTCGAGAATCTTTCTGAGCTCGGGCGAGAAAAGAACAACCAGGATAATAAGACCGTTCTCAAAAAGGACTGACAAGAGGTATTCGCTTGCTTCCATCTGGCAAACCTTAACAAGAATGTAGATTACTGCAAGGAATGCAATACCCTTTACAAGCTGGAATGTACGCGAGCCGCGCAAAAGCTTGATGCCCTCGTATATAACAATTGCAACCAGCAGAATATCAAGCAGGTCAGATAAAAAGTTAAAGCTCATTATAGCGCCTGCAAGCTTATCAAAATAACCGGATATAACTTCCATAAATTTACGCTCCCTTACGCAAAATAAAACTATTTTCGCATTATTATTGTAATTATATCATATAAATTCATTAATTGCAATTTTTCTTAATAAATTTAATAGAATATTTATATCTTTTTTTGTGGTGTGGTACGAGGGCGAAACCCTTACTGCGCCAATGTTTTTCGTGCCCATAAAATTATGAGCTAAGGGTGCACAATGAAAGCCCCCACGAACAGCAACAAAATGCTTGTCGAGAAACGCCGAAACCCTTTCACTATGCATATTCTGAACGTTAAAGCTAAGCACCGGCGCATAGTTTTTTTCGCTTCTTGAATCCTCAAAAAGCGTTATGCCCTTTATGTTTTTCAGCTCGTCAAAAATTTCATTACAAGCGTAATTTTCGCACTCAAAAATACTGCTTACTCCCATCAATTTTACCTCCTTAATCCCCTGCTTCAGTCCGCAGATTCCCGGCAAATTCAGTGTACCGCTTTCAAGCCTGTCGGGATAATCCGAGGGTTGAGTTAAGTCAAAGGATTTTGAGCCCGTACCACCATGAATAATGGGTGAAAAATCAAGATTATTATGCAATAAAGCACCTGTTCCCATAGGGCCCAAAAGCCCCTTATGACCAGGTAAACAAAGGCAATCTATATGCATTTTTTTCATACTTATAGGGATTATTCCTGCTCCTTGAGCACCGTCAACGAAGAACAAAACACCCTTTTCATCGGCAATTTTGCCCAATTCTGCAAGGGGTAAAATTACCCCAAAAACGTTTGAAACTGCCGTTACAACACATAATTTTGTATTGCTTTTTATTGTTTTTTTAAAATTTTCTATGGTCTTTTCAGTGGTGTTCCCCACCTCAAAAACCGAGTAGGTTATAAGCCCCGCATCCGCCAGTGCCTGCACGGGTCTTGCAACGGAATTATGCTCTAACGAGGATATTACACAGTGGTCTCCCGCCTTTAAAACGCCCTTTATTGCCGTGTTCAGAGCATGGGTACAGTTAAGCGTAAAGGACACAAATTCACCGCCGTAGCCGTCGAAAAACTCGTTAAGAAGCTCCCTTGTCTCGTACACCTGCATTGCCGCCTTTACCGACATTTCGTGCCCACTTCTACCGGGGTTTGCACCAAAATCAGTGAATGAGTTTTTAACTGCATTTATAACGGATTGGGGCTTAGGATAGCTCGTAGCTGCATTATCAAGATATATCATAATGCATCCCCCAAGTCCACTGTACCCGTTACCTTAATTTTATTTCGCTTTAAAATTTCAAAGCATTTATCGTCAGGATTGTTCACATAAATAACATAACCGCAGCCCTCATCGTCGTCCGGATGAGGATTGCGGGTCAGATACGCTTTATAGCCATTTTTCTGCAAAAGGTCACGCCCCTTCATGGCGTAAGTAACAGAGGTGACCTTTATGCCCTTTTTGCTCATAAAAAAGACCCTCCCATATTATGACGTACCCTCAGTAGCGAGAGTCCTTGTACATAATATGCAAGGGCATTTAAAAGTTTACTTTTCAATAAGGCACACACAATGGGCTGAAATACCCTCTTTTCTGCCTGTAAAGCCGAGCTTTTCCTCGGTGGTTGCTTTAACGTTTATAAAGTCAACGTCAACCGCAAGGGCATCTGCAATGTTTTTTCGCATTGCATCAATGTGGGGTGCCATTTTGGGCATCTGTGCAATAACCGTAGCATCAATATTAACAACCCTGTAGCCCAACGAATCAATCAGACCATAAACGTGCTTAAGCAAAACAAGACTGTCGGCTCCCTTATACTTTTCGTCGGTATCGGGAAAGTGCTTGCCGATATCACCTAAAGCAGCGGCACCTAAAAGACTGTCTGAAATTGCGTGCAGAAGCACGTCTGCATCAGAATGGCCGAGCAAGCCCATTTCGCAAGGAATGTCAACACCACCGATTATACATTTGCGATTTTCTGCAAAAGCGTGAACGTCGTAACCATGACCGATTCTTATCATAAAATCACCTTATTTACAAAGATTTTCAAGACAAGCAAGCTTAACGGAAACAGTAAGCACCTTTACCGCCTTTAAAAGCACCTCGGGTGTGGGGAATGTAGGCGCAATACGTATATTACTGTCTGTGGGGTCCTTACCATAAGGGAAGGTAGCGCCAACACTTGTAAGCGTTACACCTGCGTCCTTACAAAGCACGCCTACTCTTGACGCACTGCCGCCTGTAACGTCAAGGCTGATAAAGTAACCGCCATTAGGCACGTTCCATTCAGCAATACCAAGGCCTGCAAGGTCTGCGTTTAGTGTGTCGATAACAGCACCAAACTTGGGCTTAAGAATCTTAGCGTGAAGCTGCATATGAGCCTTGATACCATCAACGTCCTTAAAGAATTTAACGTGACGAAGCATATTAACCTTATCGTAGCTGATAGCCTGAATCGTAAGTCTTTTAAGGATATTTTTGATGTTATCAACTGAAGATGCAAGGCAAGAAACACCTGCACCAGGGTATGAAATTTTAGAAGTTGAAGCAACCTCGATAACCATATCCTTGTTTCTTTCAGGAAGAACGTCAAAGATATTAACAAGCTCGTCAGTTGTTTCGGTGAGGTCGTGTACAATATAGGCATTATCCCATATAATTCTGAAATCATCTGCGGCGGTATTGAGGTTTGCAATTCTCTTAACAACCTCTGCAGAGAAAGTAATGCCCTGGGGATTTGAATACTTGGGCACGCAGAACATACCCTTAACAGAGCTATCCTTAACTGCTTCCTCAATAGCATCCATATCGGGGCCCTCGGCAGTCATGGGGATATTAATCATCTTGATACCGAAAAATTCACAAATAGCAAAATGACGATCATAACCCGGACAAGGGCAAAGGAACTTAACCTCACCCTGCTGTGCCCAAGGTGTAAATCCCACACCCTGATACATACACTGTGAAATGAAATCAAACATAAGTGAAAGGCTTGAGTTACCGCCGATAATAACGTTTTCGGGTTTAACCTCAAGAAGGTCTGCAAAAAGCTTTTTGCACTCGGGAATACCATCAAGAATACCGTAGTTACGCACGTCAAGACCTGATTCACATTTGAAATCTGAGCCATCGAGAGCCTTAAGCATACCGTCAGAAATATCCAACTGGTCTGCACCGGGCTTACCGCGCGACATATCAATATTAAGACCCTGAGCCTTAATATCCTCGTACTCTTTTTTTACTGCTTCAAGCTCTGCCTGTAATTCTGCGGCAGACATTGAAAGATATGATTTAGACATAAATTTACTCCTGAAAATATTTTTTGATTAGAATTCAGCTGTACCTGTTGTTCTGGGGAAGGGAAGAACATCACGGATATTGGAAATACCGGTCATGTACATAATAAGACGCTCGAAGCCGAGACCAAAACCTGCGTGGTGTGTGCCGCCATAACGGCGAAGGTCAAGATACCACCAGTAATCCTCCTCGTTAAGGCCCAATTCCTTAATACGGTCAATAAGCACGTCAAGACGCTCCTCACGCTGTGAGCCACCGATGATTTCACCGATACCCATAACAAGAAGGTCGGCCGCAGCAACGGTCTTGCCATCGTCGTTAAGGCGCATATAAAATGCCTTGATTTCCTTGGGGTAATCTGTAACGAAAACGGGCTTTTTGAATACTTCTTCAGTAAGGTATCTTTCGTGCTCTGTCTGAAGGTCGCAACCCCAATGAGCCTTAAACTGGAAGTTATCGTTATTCTTTTCAAGCTCCTTAACTGCATCTGTATATGTAACACGTGCAAAGTCTGAGTTTGCAACGGTTGTAAGACGCTCGATAAGACCCTTATCAATGAATTTGTTGCAGAATTCAAGCTCTTGTGAGCAATGCTCAAGAACGTATTTGATAACGAATTTAATCATATCCTCTGCAAGGTCCATATCGTCGTTAAGGTCTGCAAAGGCAATTTCGGGCTCAATCATCCAGAACTCGGCAGCATGACGCTGAGTATATGAGCGCTCTGCACGGAAAGTGGGTCCGAAGGTATAGATTTTACCAAAGGACTGAGCCATAATCTCGCCCTCAAGCTGACCTGAAACTGTAAGGTATGCGGGCTTGCCGAAGAAATCCTGTGAATAATCAACTGCGCCATCCTCAGTTGTGGGAACGTTATTAAGGTCGAATGCGGTTACGCGGAACATTTCGCCTGCGCCCTCGCAGTCGCTACAGGAAATAAGGGGTGTGTGAGCATACATAAAGCCCCTCTCCTGGAAGAATTTATGGATTGCGTATGCCGCAACAGAACGCACTCTGAATGCCGCAGAATAAGTGTTTGCACGGGGACGAAGGTGACCCACGGTACGAAGATACTCAAGTGTATGACGCTTTTTCTGAAGGGGGTAATCGGGTGTGGATTCGCCCTCGATAATAATTTCAGTAGCGTTGATTTCAAAGGGCTGAGCAGCATCAGGTGTAATGATAAGGTTACCCTTTACAATAACTGCCGCACCAACGTTGATTTTACAAATCTCTTTAAAATTATTGATTTTAGCATCCTCAAAAACTACCTGTAAGCCCTTGAAGCAGCCACCATCGTTAATTTCAAGGAAACCGATTGCCTTTGATGCACGCTGGGTTTTAACCCAACCGCAAACGGTAATTTCACCGTTGGCAAATTGCTCAGCATTTTTGTACAATTCAGCAATTTCAACACGTTTCATATTGTAAGCCTCCAAATTTATGCTCGAAAGCACATTAAAGTATTCAAAAAATAAAATTTATTGAGTTTAAATGCACATATATAATGCATTATAGCAAAAAATACCCACTTTGTAAACTCTTTTTACATTATATTGTAAAATTTTTATTTCAATATTAAAAAGTTTAACTATTGTATATTTTTGATAAATGCTATATAATGATGGGTACTTACAAAAGACACTAAAAGAAGGGCGGTTGATTTTTTGAAAAGCAAAAGGCTTGCCGTAATCGGCGGCGGCGCTTCGGGTATAATTGCGGCAATTGAAGCAAAATACCTTGACGAATCCGTTGATATAACGGTTTTTGAGCGCCTGCCGAAGATACTCAAAAAGATTCTTGCAACAGGCAACGGCAGATGCAACTTCACAAACGAAAATCTTTCGCCAAGCCATTTTTACGGTGAAACCTCTTTTTTGCGCAAAGTTTTAACCTCACCCCACGCGGACAGCGAAAATTATTTCCGCTCGTTAGGGTTAATGACATATAACGAGGATGGCAGAATTTACCCCCGATCACAGCAGGCGGCATCCGTAAGAGATTTACTTGAAGCCAAGGTGAATGATTCCGGAATCAACGTAATTACCGACTGTGCCGTAACGGAGCTGAGGAAAAAGAACAACGGATTCATTGTAAACGGTGAGTTCTTTGACGCAGTTATTGTTTCAGGTGGCGGTAAGGCATCGCCCGTGCACGGGTCCGACGGCTCTGCATACGAGCTTCTTCAGGGCTTTGGTCACAAGGTAACAGAGCTCCACCCTGCCCTTTGCGGACTTACCACCAAGGATAAATGCCTTAACTCTTTAAAGGGTGTACGTGCCGAGGGCAAGGCCGCCCTTTACGCAGGCAACAAGCTGCTTGGCGAGGAAAGCGGTGAAATTCAGTTTACCGATAAGGGTATTTCAGGTATTCCCGTTATGAACCTTTCCCACCTTTGCAAAAGCAACAAGGCACTTACACTGGTCATTGACTTTTGCGAGGAGCTTACGGAAGCAGAAATTATTGAGCACATAAACGCAATAAAATCAACCGCACCCCACAGAGAATGCGAAACGGTGTTAAGCGGGCTTCTCAACAGTAAAATCGGCTACGTTGTTATGAATAAGTCTAACATCAAGGCTCACACCCGAATCGGTAGCTTAGGCAAGGGTCAGATTTATAATCTTTGCGAAGCAATTAAGGGCTTCACCTTTGTAATTAACGGTACCCGCGGCTTTGATACGGCTCAGGTAACCTGCGGCGGTATTGACACTGACGAAATAGACCCCAATACTATGATGTCAAGGCTTGTTAAAGGGCTTTTCATTTGCGGTGAAATTATTGATATACACGGCGATTGCGGCGGCTACAACCTGCACCTTGCATGGGCAACGGGCAGAATAGCAGGCAACAGTGCCGCAGAATACATTAACGCTAAGGATTAATTTATGATAAGATTAAACGAACTTAAAATGCCCTTGGGTGCAACGGAGCAAGAGGTTAAGCTTGCCGCCGCCAAGGCATTGAAAATTAAGGAACAGGATATTAAGGAATTCACCCTTGCAAGACGTTCAATTGACTCACGCAAGAAGGACAATATTATACTTGTTTACTCGGTTGAAATTGAAACCGACCTTAATGAAGAAAGCGTTATCTCAGGCTTTGCACCCAACAAGGCAATGCTTACGCAAAAATACAATTACGAGGTGCCCGCACCCAAGCGCAAATTCCCTCTTCGTCCCGTTGTGGCAGGCTTCGGCCCCGCAGGTATGTTTGCGGCACTTACCCTTGCTAAGGCGGGACTTTGCCCCATTGTTTTAGAGCGTGGCGCAGATGTTGACGAAAGAACTAAGGACGTTAACACATTCTGGACAAGCCGCAAGCTCAACACCGAGTCCAACGTACAGTTTGGTGAGGGTGGCGCAGGCACTTTTTCGGACGGCAAGCTTACCACGGGCATTAAGGACCCACGCTGCAGAGAGGTTTTTATAAGATTCGCTCAGTTTGGCGCACCTGCAGAAATCCTTTATTCCGCCACACCCCACATCGGTACAGATAAGCTTAAAACAGTTGTTAAAAACCTTCGTCAGGAGGTTATAAGGCTTGGTGGCGAGGTTAAATTCAACACAAAGCTTGTGGATATTATTACTGCAAACGGCTTTGTTCAGGGCGTAAGCTACGAAAACCCTGACGGCACAATAAGTGATATTGAAACAGATGCGCTTATACTTGCCATTGGTCACTCAGCAAGAGATACCTTTGAGCTTGTGCACAAAAAGGGACTTGAAATTACACAGAAGCCCTTCTCAGTGGGCACAAGGATCGAGCACCCTCAGGAACACATAAACAAGGCCCAATACGGTGATTTGTGGAACTCCCCCCTGTTACCCGCCGCAGACTATAAATTAGCCTGTCATCCGCCCCACGGCAGAGGACTTTATACCTTCTGCATGTGTCCCGGTGGCACGGTTGTAGCCGCTTCAAGCGAGGACGGCGGTATGGTTGTTAACGGCATGAGCGAATACGCCCGTGACAAGGAAAACGCAAACTGTGCCCTTCTAGTGGGCATTGAGCCCCCCTTCGACACGGACCACCCCTTGGCAGGTATGTATTTACAGCGTGAGATTGAGCAAAAGGCATTCAGACTCGGTGGCGGCGACTACACTGCACCCGCACAGCTTTTAGGTGACTTTTTAAAGGACACACCATCCACAAAGCTCGGTGCAGTCAACCCCTCCTGCCCAACCAGTGTTACAATGACGGATATCCGTCAGGTGCTCCCCAAAAAGGTTACCGACACAATTGCAGGAGCAATTTATGAATTTGACAAGAAGCTTAACGGCTTCAACCTTTACGATGCAGTGCTTACCGCACCCGAATCAAGAAGCTCATCACCCATACGAATTATGCGTGACGAATTTTTCCAGGCAACAAGGCTCCGCGGTCTTTACCCCTCGGGTGAGGGCGCAGGATATGCGGGCGGTATTGTTTCTGCCGCAGTTGACGGCATACGCTGTGCCGAGGCAGTTTTAAACGGCGAATACTAAGAATTAAAAATCACCTTGAGGAATATATTTCCTTGAGGTGATTTTTTTGAAATTTAAAACGATATCAATAAACACCACGATAATTTTTATGGCGTTGCTTATAGGCTTCGGTTTTTCGGGTGCATTGACAGTCACAGGCATTAGCACCAATGCTTCACCAAGACTGTTACCTATATACTCAGTTGATTCCGACCAAAAAAGGGTTGCAATAACCTTTGATGCCGCATGGAGTGCCGAGGACACAGACGCGTTATTGAGCATTTTAAATAAGCACGATGCTAAAATAACCCTGTTTGCCGTTGGGGATTGGGTAAGGGCAAACCCTGATGCGGTTAAGAAATTCTACGATAACGGTCACGAGATTGGAAACCACTCAGATACCCATGCCCTATTTGCTAAAGTAAGCAAAGAAAAAGTGACAAAAGAAATAGGAAACTGCAACAACGAAATTGAAAAACTAATCGGCACTAAGCCGAAGCTTGTAAGGGCACCAAGCGGTGATTATGATAATAAAAGCATTAAAATAGCCGAAAGCTATGGAATGAAAATGATTCAATGGGACGTGGATATAATAGATATAAAAGTAATGACAAATGTATATCTTTATGCTATAATGAGTATAGTTTTAGTATGATAACACATACATACAAAAACTTATCTCAAGATGAAAAAATAATAATATACATAAGGTTGTTGCAATCTATTAACAAAGGAACGGAAAAAGACAATGACAAAACAAACGGCAATCTATGCAAGACAGAGTGTGGACAAAAAAGACAGTTTGAGCATCGAAGGGCAGATTGAACAGTGTGAACATTTGCTTAACGGCAATACACCTATAATCTACAAAGACAAAGGTTATAGTGGCAAAAACACGGAAAGACCTGCTTTGAAAAACCTAATAAATGATATTGAACTTGATAAAATTAGTAAGGTTGTTGTTTACAAATTAGATAGAATAAGCAGAAACATAACAGATTTCTATAAACTATATGAAACAATGGAAAAACATCATTGTGAATTTGTAAGTGCCTCAGAAAGTTTTGATACCTCATCTGCTATGGGTAAAGCAATGATGGGAATACTTGCGATATTTGCACAAATGGAACGAGAAAATATACAAAAAAGAGTTAAAGACAATTATTATTATCGAACTGCAACCACAGGCAGTTGGGCGGGTGGTCCTGCTCCTTTTGGGTTCAAGAACGGAAGAAACAAAGAAGGTAAACCAACTCTCATACCAATACCCAAGGAAATTGAAGCCGTTAAACTTGCTTTTGCATTATATTGCGGAATTGAACGATGCACATTGAGTGAGATAGCAAGAAACCTAAATACAAAAGGTTACAAGCCTCATAAAAGCGAGGCTTTCAACTCTGTAACAGTCTCAAAAATTTTACAATCCCCTGTTTATGTAAAAGCCGATGAAATTCTCTATTTATACTTCAAAACAAGGAAAGTCCAATTTCTAAATGATAAAGAAGAATGGGATGGTACTTGTGCCGCACATGTTATTGGTAAAAGAATTGGTAATGCTAATATTAGATCATACACAACTTTGGAGGAACAAAGTGTTTATTTAACAAATTTTGAAGGATTCATACCAAGCACTAACTACATAAATGTTCAAGAAAGACTCGCAGAAAACAAACAGATTGCACGAAATAACACTATGGGACTTTTGGAAGAATTGGGCGGTAAAATTAAATGCAAATCCTGTGGATATGCTATTAAAGCATATAGTCAAAGTACAAATGGCAGACCGTACCTTGGGTGTTATGCAAACAGGAGTTTACACATCTGTAAAGAAAAATATAATAAAATTAACTTTTGGGAGTTGCAAGAGGTTATAGGTGTTGAAATACAAAAACAACTAGACAATCTACACAATTTATGGAAACAGCAAATCATAACAATTAAAGAACTTTCAGATGAGGTTATATCAAAACAGAAAAAATTAGATAAAATCATTGATGATTTCTTTAATAGTGAAGATAGCAACGAGCAACTAAAAAAGGCATTCAAAAGAACCGTTGATAAATTACAAACAGAAATTGATGAACTTGAATACAGAAAACAAGTTGCATTAAGTTCTGTTGGCAATTTAGAAATACATTTAAAACAAAATTTAACTCTTAAAGATAGTATAAATAAAGGTGTAAAATATATTGACCTTAACACCGAAGCCAAAAGAGAAGTAATTGACATTTTAATAGATAAGATATATCTTACAAATGATATAAACACATTAGAAATTGTTTGGAAGATATAACAAAAAGTCAATATCTTTTTATAAAATGTTTATAAAAAGATATTGACTTTTTACAAGATGGAATTTATAATGTATGTGACAAGTAAGGAAATCGAATTAGACGGTTGCCTTCGGTCAAATTCATTTTATGTTACAAAAAAATTGCAAGAAAAATGAACCGCCTATTGCAGTAGGCGGTTCATTTCTTTATTTCCACAATTATGCCATAAATTATAATTAATCCAACTACAACTATCGCTATTGTTTCCATTTAGAAATCCCTCCTCGTTGATATATTCCAACAAGGATTCGATTTTCACCTTCCTTTCTACCTCGTTGGTAGTCAGAAGGCAACCGCCTAAACCATCTATAGAAGAAGCTAAGAACATTCGATGTATTTCCTTACTTGCCGACAGATATTATATACTTTAAGTCGAAAAATGTCAACATTCACAGAATTTTCTAATGCTTTTTGATATAAAAAATATTCTTTCTGTTTGTTTGTGTAACAATAAAACATATTCATAATTTCTCATATTCCGAGCACCTTTTTTCATAATTGAAATCGTTACACATAAAACTACCTCAAATCATCAAAAATTTCACTTTCAATGGATTGGGATGTTGTTTCTTTCTCATCCGCAAAAACACTCTCTTTCATTTCTTGGAGTTCTTTTTCTAACCTTTCACACTCTGACTTTTTCCATTCGTGCAAGCTTTGGTGTCTTGCTCCTGTCTGTTCTTTGCTTTCCCCACGAATTAAACCAAATTGTGCCATATCAGCCGCATAACTGTCTTGCATTTCAATTAACTGTTGTTTTTTGTTAAAAAACCTTGATGAATTAAACTTTCCTTGTTCATCTGTCATTAACACAAAACAATGCAAATGCGGTGTTTTCTGGTCCATATTTAAATCTGCTCTTAAAAACTTTTCTTTCCCAAAGATTTTGCTAATCCAAGAAAAATTAGCACGAACCCAATCAGGCATATTAAACTGACCTGACATTTCCGGAGAAAATGTTAATACGAACTCACAAATAACATTAGCATCCTTGCGAACTTTTCTTCCTGTGTTTTTCTCTTGCTCTCTGATTGCTTTCCTTACTGTTTTTGACATCGTTTCATCATATCGCTTCCAAGTGCGATTTTTATCAACTTGTTCAGGGTGGGCACGATTAGTTAGATGACTGCGATGTTGTTGGTGTCTTTCAAGTTTTGCAACCGACCCCACCTTGTATTTTTGAAATCGCATTATTGCATATTTGCTCATATCAAAACTCCCCCTTTTGCTCTTTGTAAGTGAGAGCAAAGGAACGGCAACACACACGAAAGAAAAGTGCTGCCGTTTGAACTCATTACAAAGCACTTGGGAAACGGTGCTTTTCATTCGTTCATATCTCTGCTCTATAAAATCAGTATGCTAAAACTGTTTTTATTTCGCAGAAATATGACTTACTACGACTTGCACACAAGTCAGTAAGGTCTGCCGACAGCATTTGCAAAAAGTACCTCTCATATTTATTGCAAAGAAAACGAAAGGGGTAAACGAAAATGAACGAAACACTTTACGATTTAGAGCAAAAAAGAAAAGCGGTTGAGCAAGATATTCAAGCATTATATGAAACCTTGCAAAATGAAATCAACGAACAAAAAAAGATATGAGAGATTTTGTTTTCTCTCATATCTTTTTTGTTTATTACCATTCACTAATATCTATAACAGTCCATTTTTTGATGTTCCCGTATTTTATGAGTTCATCTCTTTTTAATGTTGATATATAATCTCTTTCGGAATCAGTAAGTGTATTTTGGCTAAAAATTTTCATTGTTACTTTGTCATTACCAAAATTTGATTTTACTTCTACGATTGTTTGTGTCATAAAAACACCCCTTTATAAACAAAACTTAATTGTAATAATTTTTTAATAATTCTTGTAATTTCACACCGTCAATCAATTCTATTGGTTTTTCCATTGCAAATACTTGTGCCTGTTTTGTAAATGTTCCTGATGTCATTAAAATACCTTTATTTGCTCTTTCAGATGTAATAACACCATATAAATCTCTAATAACAGGCTCGCCAACACTACCCGTATATCGTTTGCATTGTATGATATATTTACCAGAAAGCAAGGGTTGTGAATTGTATGCTATCAAATCTATTCCGCCATCGCCTGTTGTTTTGGTTGTTTCAACAGAAAAGCCCATATTTTCCAATATTCGTTTGCACACTCGTTCAAACTCAACACCCGAAAGAGTGTCAATTCCTTCGTAGGCTTGTCTATTTTCTTCTTTAATACGGGAATTGTGAGCCTCGTAGAAATTTTGAACTTGTGCTACTTCATTAGCGTTAATTAGCACACACACACCATTTATATCAACAGCAGTTAAATTTGTTGTAAATTCTGAGCAAAGCACTTGAACTAAACTATTGGTAATAGTTGATTTGTAGTGAATTTCTCCCCGAGTGTCGTTATCGTAGAAAATGATATGTTCATTTGTAAACTTAATCGCTATTGGCACTTTAAATATTTCTAAACCGATTTCATGTAACTGTGCAAGAAAATATGCACCTTCAATGCGAATAGTCTCCGTATCAATTGTATCATAAGGAACGAAATCAGGGCTTTGTTTGTTCGTTACTTGTTTTACATCGTTACTTGATAGAGTTAAGAGTTCAGATAACCAATCTCGTTTAGTTTGTTCTTCTTCCCAATCTCTATCTAACCAATATGTATCATCTGCATATTTGACATACTGTTCTTGTTTATCTAACCAACCATATTCTTTCAATCGTTTAACGATTTCAATGTACAAATCCATTTTATCGGAATCACATTCAGTATCGCAAATATAAATTGGATTACCACCATAACTCATAAATTCTTTTAATTGTCTCTTATAACTATTGAAAAGTTGTTCGGTTCGCCAAACATCATTAGATGATACATTATTGTTGTCAATATCATATTCCGAAACAATTTCTTTAAAAGTTGTATTTCTGCAATTGATTTGCTTTTGGTAATCTAGAAAACTCATTGATAATTTCAGGACTTTTTCTGCATTGCTGAAACCTTCTCGCTCTGATCGTGCTCGTTCTTGTTCAACCCTCTTTCTTTCGTTTATTTCGTTAGCAGCCATTGCACCGAAAAAAGATTTTAAAAAACCCATTTTTAAACTCTCCTTACCTTTTGAATTAACAAATCAATATTTGGTCCGTTCCTGCATATTTTAACACATTTCTCCTATAAAGTAAATCAATTAAAAAACTTATGAGAAAAAATTGTGTTGTATATGTATCTAGCATATTTATTTTACCAAACCCAAAAGGGCAAGGCAAATAACACGAAAGGAGCACAAGTATTTATGAAAATTAGAATAACAGGATTACCACAACAAGTTGAAGCAATGGTGTCCACCATTGAAGAATATTGCGATTTGCAAATTAACTATGTTAGTCAAGAATACCCCCAAACACGAAAATGCAAAACATCAAAATATGTTGCGGTATATTTAGATGTTCAGGACTTTGAAGAATAAAAAGAAAGGAAAATTAAAAATGAAACAAATTAAAAAACCTGACACAGCTATCTTTTTTGGCACTTATAAAGAAATGATTTATAATTCTACACCTGAACAATGCAAAGCAATTATGACCGCTTTTTGTCAATATGCCTTTGATAATATAAACCCCACAGTTTCGAGTGACATATCACTCGTATGGGGTGTAATGAAAGGTAATATTGATAATGACTACAAGAAATATAATGAAAGGTGCGAGAAGAATCGAGAAAATGCACTTAAACGATACGAAAAAAGTGCAGATAATGACCTTAAAACTGTTACATATACAATTAAAGGTCACGAATTTGAATTTACATTCCCATCTGCAAATAAATCAAATATAATCAATGAAAAAGCATTTAAAGAATTATTTGCAGAAACGGAAGATGAGCCACAAACAAGAATTAGATATATTTCTGATTTCGTAAAAAATGGAAATAAAGATAATTGGGAATTACCTTATGAAGATTACGAAAAGGAAACTTGGAGTAAAATTTATAATGGAGATTTATAAAATAAAGGGGCGAGAAATCGCTCCTTTATTTATGCGACCGCATACGATTGCAGTTTCCCTGTATTGTTTTGAATTGTCTTGGATTGTTGTAGTAGTGTAGTGGGTTGTCCTGTTTAGTCCTGTAAAGAATTGTACTGAGTTGTTGTTGTACTGCTTTGTGTTGTTCCGTTTTGTCTTGGAATGGGTTGGGGTGTATTGTGTTGATTTTTTAATAAGAATATACTATTACTAAATATATTAAAATAGGAAAGAAAACTCTTTACTTTTGTATCTAATGTTGACAGCTTAGATTGGAAGCTACTTTCTGTTGATGAAATGTATAATCGCGTGGTTAATAAGGTGCAAAATGGTTCAATTATTTTGTTCCATAATGGAGTTGAAAATACGCCAAAGGCACTTGATAAAATTCTTGCAAAATTAAAAACCGACGGCTACGAATTCGTAACCGTCAGCGAGTTAATTTATTGGGATAATTATGAAATAGACCATGCGGGTAGGCAGGTTCTTATTCGTAGTAAGTAACATAAATACTTTCTGTTTCTCTTTGAGCTTCTTTTAATATTTCAACAGAAATTTCATCATCGCAAACTTCAATAACATCGGTAATTTTATTAAAAAGCTTAAGATACATTTTCTTGTACATTTCTGCATCATTTTTCATAGGTTTACTCTCCTTAAAACAAAAAAGTGTGTTCCAAAAAAGGAACACACCGAAAAAGTGATTCCCTCATTGTTGTCACACAAATACACGTCACTTCCAAGGAATATGAGAGTAAGAGAAACACCTTTTACCAAAAGAGTTTCCCTGAAAGTGAACATTATCAAATTTGTGTGACAGGATTATCTTACCATATAAATAATTAAATATCAATAAAAACTAAAAAAATTGACGGCTACGAATTCGTAACCGTCAGCGAGCTTATTTATTGGGATAATTATGAGATAGACCATACTGGTAGGCAGAAAAAAATTGCTAAAATAAAGACTTAATCATGTAAATTTGCGTACAATTTTTAATTCTGCGATTCTTTATCGAGCATCTCTTTTTTTGCATCAACTTCGGCTAAATATTTTTTAGCTTTTTTGAACTTAAATATATTTTTAATATCTTCAGCTATTCTAAGAGAAAACACACCTGTAAAAACCGGTATTGTACACGCTATACCTTTGCCTATAAAATTTTCTTTAAGCGTAACAGCAACCACCGTTAAAAGAATTATTAAAATCAATAACAGAGATAATTTTTTTAAACTTTTTAAAACAAATGGATTTTTTTCCATTTGACGAAACTGTTCTTCTGAAGCGCCCAGTGCATCAAGGCAAGGCTGTACTTTCAAGTCAAAATAAGCAAGCTCGAAGAACTTTTCTTTACTACCTGCATGTTCATAACAAAGATTTCGAGTCCAATCCAAAACAAATAAGGATTCTTCTTTATTTAATTCTTTAATATATTTTTCAATAGACAATTTATTATCGAAATGATATTGCAACGTTTTTTTAACATCGCCATCAAACATTTCCTCGGCTAAAATGTCGATCTCTCTTTTTTCTTTCGGTTTATTATCTCTCTTCTTATTCAACACAAAAATACATTCCTAAGTTTATTTCATAAATTGTTTAATTACTGTTTTGGGAAGCTCGAGAACGAGTATTACAACTGTCACGATTATAAAAAGGAGAATAAATGCTCCCCCACTGAAATATCGAGCCATAAACATAGAAGCTGCGCGATAGGCATCACTGACACCTATAAGCATGCCCCCAATAAAGCTCCACTTAAATGCTGCAGAAATCAAACCAAAGCTGTTAAGCAAAGTGTTCTTTAAAAACGAGTTGTCAGGATTATATCGAGCGGGTATGTACATTGTGTAAGCAAAGCTCAACGCAAGCACAATACATAAAGCTCTTGAAAAATCGCCACTGAACAAATGCACATTAAACAGAATGCCGGGACCATAATAAAGCAACATCACCAAAAGCGGAACACATACTATTTCAAAGGGCAGCCTTAACCAACCAAAAACTTTACTTAAAGCGTTGCTCTTTTTACAGACCAATGAAAGCGGAATACCGATGCTTAACGGTATAAGCACCGCGAGAAAGGTTATTAAAAAGTTAGTTAATAAGCCTTTTATAATTTCTGAAATAATTTCAAACGTTGTTGGCGCGGATGTAACCTCGCCAATTAAAGATCCAAAAAAAGACATAAATATCCCCTTCATATATAGTTTTAATAATTATAGTACATTATGATAAAAATGACAAGGGTATTCAACTCAAACGGTACACATATATGCGTACCTTACGGTTGTACTACTCGACTGAAGAAAAGCAGTAAGAGAACTACCCACCACCCCGCCTACGGCGGTGTCCCCCTCCCTATGCCTACGGCACAGGGATGATAGGCTTCGCGATTTAAAAGTCCAAGTTATTGATAAATAACTCTGAAAACTCGGGGTTTGTTGCAAGGTCAACGTATTGTGCGTTGTTTATAAGCCGGGGTAGATTACCCTCAAAAACATATTTCACGGTACCCAAAAGGCTTGAGTTATTGAGAGCTACGGTCTTATCTATTAATTCCCGTGGTAAAAGCCCTGTATTAACCGCACTTTTTATATTTAACTCGGCAGAAAAGCCGCCGGAAATATATAGCTTTTCGATTTCATCAAATTTTATATCTGCCATATTCATAAGCACGCTTATTGCCGAATATACGGCGGATTTAGCGAGCTGATACTGGCGTATATCCTGTTGATTTACGGATACATCGTCAGTAATATCATATATCTCGCAGTCCATATAACCGCTTTCGTCAATGATATTATTTTTTCGTAGCTCTGCTATAATATCCACAAGCCCCGTACCGCATATACCCTTAGCCTTTTGGTCTGAAATGGTAGTGAATGCGGGTGTATGCCCCTTGAGCTCAAAGGTTTTTATAGCACCCTCCATGGCACCCATCCCACAGGATATATTAGCACCCTCAAAGCAGGGCCCTGCCGCCGCAGAGGTGCAAAATAAAGCTTTATCCGAAAACAATAATATTTCTGCATTTGTGCCAAGGTCAACAAGGATATTGTATTTCCCCTGATCAGGCTTTTCGCAAAGGTTAAGCCCTGCAAC
Source organism: Acutalibacteraceae bacterium (assembly GCA_045654405.1). GTDB lineage: Bacteria > Bacillota > Clostridia > Oscillospirales > Acutalibacteraceae > DTU089. The sequence goes on from JAZONH010000011.1 coordinate 132,381, forward strand.
AAGGTCTGCACCAACAAAAGCAGAAATACAAGGCAGGGTGATTATATCATCCGTGCAATTTATGCCTATAGACTTGGCATCAACAGTCTCAGAGCCAAGAAATACAGGAATATATGGTGCAACGCCCATAGGTGTGGGGTCAACACCAACCAATAAATGAAGCATGGTGGTATTGCCCGACACGTACATTTTATTACATTCCACGTTACCAAGTCGGTCAACAAGGCTATTTATGCCATCAATCACCGATTTTTGTAATTCGTTAACAGAATTTTTAGCGCTATAGTCAATTCGTGAAATAACGTCTGCACCAAAGCTCACCTGGGGATTAGTGCACGTAGCTACATTTACAATCTCTTTATTATCCCTCGAAACCAACGCTAAGGCAAGGGTTGTTGTGCCTAAATCAAGGACGTAGCACATATTCTGTGACAATCGCTCAGTGCCAACCGCACCGATTTCGGACGTAATATCCGTAGAGGGTAATTCAACGGTAATATCAGTATTAATAACGTATTTACAGGCCAAAGCAGGCTCACCGTTAACCGTAACCCTACACTTACCGCATATGCCCCTGCCAGCGCAGATATGCGCAACCTTAAAGCCGTTATTGATTAAAAAATCAGATAACAGCGTACCCGTTGGTGTATTGTATTGGCAGTTGTTGATAGTAACGTTACACATAAAATCATCCTTGGCTTTATTAAGTACATTTTAGCATAAATAAATTGTAAAGCAAGATAAATTATAAAAATGCACCGCAGGCGTATTGCCTTACGGTGCATTCATCGTTTCAATTAATCAAGGAAATCCCTGAGCTTTTTGGAGCGTGAGGGGTGACGAAGCTTTCTAAGTGCCTTTGCTTCAATCTGACGGATACGCTCACGGGTAACGTTAAATTCCTTACCAACCTCTTCAAGAGTTTTGGGGTTACCGTCCTCAAGACCGTAACGAAGACTCAATACTCTTGCTTCACGGGGGGTAAGTGTTTTAAGCACCTCTGCAAGCTGCTCTCTCATAAGTGCCATTGATGCGGCGTCAACAGGTGCCTGAGCATCATCATCGGGGATGAAGTCACCTAAATGGCTATCCTCCTCTTCACCGATGGGTGTTTCAAGTGAAACGGGCTCCTGAGCAACACGAAGAATTTCGCGAACCTTTTCAACAGGCATATCGAGCTTTTCTGCAATTTCTTCTGCAGTGGGGTCTCTGCCGTTTTCGTGAAGAAGCTGACTATTTGTCTTTTTAACCTTATTGATGGTTTCAACCATATGAACAGGGATACGGATGGTACGAGCCTGGTCGGCAATTGCACGAGTAATTGCCTGACGAATCCACCATGTAGCGTATGTTGAGAACTTAAAGCCCTTGGTATAGTCGAACTTATCAACGGCCTTAATAAGACCAAGGTTACCCTCCTGAATAAGGTCAAGGAACTGCATACCACGGCCAACGTATCTTTTAGCGATGCTTACAACAAGACGAAGGTTAGCCTCGGAAAGGCGGCGCTTAGCCTCGGGGTCGTTTTCAGAAATTCTGATAGCGAGCTCAATTTCCTCCTCAGAGGTAAGAAGGGGCACACGACCGATTTCCTTAAGGTAAACCTTAACAGGGTCGTCAATTGCGATGTTTTTAGCATCAGCGGGTAAATCCTCTTCGTTAGTTTTTGTTGACTCAATATCGAATGAAAGTGCATCAAGCATTTCATCGCCGATTTCATCGATAATTTCGATGCTATTGGTTTCAATGAGTTCATAGAGTTTTTCGATATCGTCAACGTCAAACCCTTCAATTTCAAGAATTACGTTGTCGATGTCATGAGTAGCAAGCTTGCCGCTAACCTTACCTTTATCAATAAGGGCTTTGATTTGCGGTTTTTTCTCCCAGCCTTCCATTTAATCTCACCTTTCTTTTCACACATTTATTTTTAAAAATTTAAAACTGATTAATCATCCTTTTTAAAGGAATTGAAAAATGCGAGGAAGCTATCATCGCTCATCTTTGATGGATCCGAAAGCTCGCGTTTTTTCTTTTCATCCTCAAGGACACCAAGGCAATCCTCGCACTCACTAAGGGTGTTTGACACCATTGACTGCTTTGAAAGCAATCGGGCAACTGCTCCGATTTCATCGGGTGTAAGGAAACGGGAAAGCTGAGAAATATCTATACTTTCATCAGCGTCGAGCCGTTGCATTACAACCTGAGCAATGCGCTTATTAACGGGTGTTATAAACACGTCGTCAGTAAGCCTGTCCTTAAGCTTTTTATAAAATGCACCGTTGTTAAACAGTGAAATTAACAATGTATCTTCTGCCTTGGCGGCTCGCATATTTTTAACCCTTTGGGGATCAATCATCTTTTCCATATCCTGCGCCTGCTTTTGCACGTTAGCAAATTCAGATTTGGATTTTTTGTAGCTTTCGCGACGCGCCGCCTGCTTTATTTGCTGAAGCATAGCGTCCTTTGAAACACCGAGCTCGTCCGCAAGACGCATAGCGTAAACGTCACGTTCAAGTGAATCGGTGGTTGCAAGGTAATTGGCCGCTTCACGCAGAAAATTAACCTTACCGTCGGAGCTTTGAACGTCATATTTAGAGCGGATAACGGATAATTTATACTCGGTGTCGTTATCGGCGTTGTTAAGAAGCTTTGCAAACATCTCCTTGCCGTGGACACGTATAATTTCATCAGGGTCCTTACCACCCTGCAATCTTATAACCTTAACGCGCACACCCGTTTTTGAAAACAGATTAAGTGCCGCTCTGACTGCCTTCTGTCCCGCCTCGTCAGAGTCATAGCAAAGGGCAACCTCATCCGCATAGCGAGAAATAAGGCTTACCTGCTCGGGTGTAAGAGCGGTGCCAAGACCTGCAATAGCATTCTCGAAGCCTGCACCGTGCAAAGCGATAACATCCATATAGCCCTCGCAAAGAATAAGCTTACGCTCGTTACCGTTTTTTGCAAAATTAAGAGCAAAAAGCTCGTTACTTTTTTTGTAAACAAGGGTATCGGATGTATTGATATACTTGGGTTTACTGTTATCAAGCACACGACCGCCAAATGCCACAACATTACCCCTTACGTCAATAACCGGGTACATAACCTTTGACCTGAAGGCATCGTAATAATAGCGCTTGCCGTTTTTTTCGCTGAAGCGTAAAAGGTTGGCGGCAACAAGCTCGTCACGATTAAAGCCCTTGGCTTTAAGGTGGTTTTCAAGGGCGTGCCAATCGTCAGGTGCAGCACCAAGACCGAAGTGCTTAATCATTTTCAAGGGAATGTTACGCCGCTTTAAATAATCAAGCTGACCCTTGCCCTCTTCAGTAAAAAGGGTTTCGTGGAAAAACCTTGCGGCCTCACGATTGGCGGCATATATGCGCCGTCTGAGGTTTGAGGCAGTATCATCAACATTATCGTCAGGCATTTTGATACCCGCTCTATCGGCAAGAAGCTTAACCGCCTCGATATAATCAAGGTTTTCAATATTTCTGACAAAGTTTATAACGTCGCCACCTGCACCGCAACCGAAGCAATAATATGATGATGTATCGGGATAAACGGTGAAGGACGGAGTTTTTTCGTTATGAAAGGGACAAAGACCCGTCAAGGTTTTACCCCTACGGCGAAGGTCAATATACCCGGCAATTACGGACTCAATGTCGTTACTGTCGCGAAGACGGTCAATAAAATCATCAGTAAAACGATATGCCAAGTAAATCACCTCCGTTTAAAATGGGATTTAATTAATAAATCCAGGTTTTGGGTACAAACAAATCGTTAAACGTTTTGAGAGAATAGCTGTCCGACATACCCGAAATATAGTCGCATGCGGCACGCTCAGCGCCCTCGCGCTTAGCAATTTCAAAGTAGAATTCGGGCATCTGGTGCGGATTGCGTGAAAAATAACGGAAAAGCTCTTTAATCATGCTTTCTGCCTTACTTTCCTCGCTTTTGCACACAGGGTTTGTATAAACGTATTTGAACATAAATGAATGAAGCCTATCGTATGCATCCTTAACCTCGGGTGACATACGGATTTCAACATTGCTGTTTTCAATAACCGACATTATAAGAGTGTTGATACGCTGAGTTTTGGAAAAGCCTAATACAAGGCGAATATCAAGAGGGATATCGTCCTCACTAAGCACATCACCACGGCATGCATCGTCAATATCGTGGTTTATATAGGCGATTTTGTCGCTTAATTTAACAATACGACCCTCTAAGGTGTCTGCCTCCTTACCGCGTGTGTGGCAAAGAATGCCGTCGCGCACCTCGTAGGTAAGGTTAAGGCCCTCGCCCCTTTGTTCAAGAAGGTCAACAACTCTGAGACTCTGCTCAAAATGGGTAAAGCCCTTTTCGTAAACGGTGTCAAGAGCACGCTCACCTGCATGACCGAATGGCGTGTGACCAAGGTCGTGACCCAGGGCAATTGCCTCGGTTAAATCCTCGTTAAGATTCAAGGAGCGGGCAATGGTCCTTGCGATCTGCGAAACCTCTAAGGTGTGGGTAAGACGAGTTCGGTAATGGACGTTGTCGGGTGCTAAGAACACCTGAGTTTTATCCTTAAGGCGACGGAATGCAGAGGAATGAATTATACGGTCACGGTCACGCTGATAGGCGGTACGCACCGGACACTCATCCTCAATTTTTCTTCTGCCCTTGGTATTTTCGCACAGCATAGCGTACTGTGAAAGAGTTTCACGCTCACGCTGTAAATTTCTTAATCTGATTATATTATCCACCAAATCACCCTGAAATTATGCTTTTATATAATAATACTATATATCTTGAAAAAACCCTCTTTTTTTGACAAATTATTTTGCGGCAATAATTTCATCGACAATTTCAAGGGTAAGCTTACCGTTTGATATATCCTGTAATTTTTTATTGAAGGGGTGCTCCGTGCCCTGTTCGATACGGAAATTAAGTGTAACGTCCTCGGCAAAATCTGTTTCATTCATAACACCGTCAGAATCCCTGACGAGGGTTTCGATTTTACCGTAAAGTGAATAATCACATTTGATTCTGCAAACAGACCATGGCACCAGAGTTATAATCTCGGCTCCGTCAACGGCAAGCTTTGCAGAATGGGAATAGGCACGCACAAGACCGCCACCACCTAAAAGAATACCGCCGAAATACCTTGTGACAACCACAACGCAATCGGTAACATCCTCCTGAGTGATAACGTTAAGCACGGGCATACCCGCAGTGCCCTGGGGCTCACCATCGTCAGAAAAGCGTTTAACTCCACCCTCGCGGATAGAGTAGGCATAAACGTTATGTGTAGCATCCCAGTGCTTTTTGGAGATTTCGGCAATAAAATCCTGAGCCTCTTGCTCACTTTTAACTGGCTTTGCATAGCCGATAAAGCGGGATTTTTTAACTATATATTCCTCGGCAACATAGTGCCCGAGGGTTTTGTAGGGTTTCATAATAAAACACCACCTGTACCTATTTCAGGGTAACGCAAAAAGCCGGTGATAACTCACCGGCTTACTAAGCATATACAACTTACTTAGAGAGGTTATATTTCTTATTGAATCTGTCAACACGTCCGCCTGTATCAACGAGCTTCTGCTTGCCTGTAAAGAACGGATGGCATTTTGAGCAGATATCAACGCGCATACCTTCCTTTGTGGAAGCTGTTTCAAGCACAGCACCGCATGCACACTTAACCTGAGTTGCGCCGTATTTGGGATGAAGTCCTTCTTTCATTCTGTAGTCACCTCTTTATTTTTGATAACACATTAGCAGAAGAATATTACCACAACGCAAAGAAAAAAGCAAGTCTTTTTTTCAATTTTTTAAAAATTTTTATATTGCGTCTGCTACGTCAAGAATAAGTCTCTCAGTCTTCTCCCAGCCGAGGCAGGGGTCAGTGATAGATTTACCGAAAATGCCGTCCCCTATCTTCTGAGTGCCGTCCTCAAGATAGCTCTCTATCATAATACCCTTAACAAGCTTTTTGATATCGTCGTTATGAGCACGACTGTAAAGAATATCCTTTGTAATTCGTATCTGCTCAAGGTATTTTTTGCCTGAGTTTGCGTGGTTGGTGTCAACTATGCAGCTTGGGTTATTAAGCCCTGTTTTTGCGTAAGCTTCGCTAAGATTGAGCAAATCCTCATAATGGTAGTTTGAAATATTGTGTCCGTCACGGTCAACAAAGCCGCGCAGAATTGCATGAGCAAATGGATTACCTGCGCTTTCAACCTCCCAACCGCGGTAAATAAAGGTGTGACTGCTCTGTGCGGCGGTGATAGCATTCATCATAACAGAAATATCGCCGCCGGTGGGGTTTTTCATACCAACGGGAATTTCAATGCCGCTTGAAACAAGGCGATGCTCCTGATTTTCAACAGAGCGTGCACCAATTGCAACGTATGAAAGCAAATCTGAAAGGTAGCGGTAGTTTGCAGGGTAAAGCATTTCGTCCGCACATGAAAAGCCGTAATCTCTCAAAGCGCACATATGAAGCTCACGTATTGCAACAATGCCGTGAAGCATATCAGGCTTTTCGTTAGGGTCGGGCTGATGAAGCATACCCTTGTATCCCGAGCCCGTTGTACGAGGCTTGTTGGTATAAATACGTGGTACGATTACAACCTTATCCTTAACCTTTTCGCGAATATCCGCAAGACGGGAAATGTATTCGAGTACGGGCTCCTTTGAATCTGCCGAGCAGGGTCCGATAATAAGCAAAAGCTTGTCGGATTCACCAACGAAAACCTTTCTTATTTCCTCGTCGTTCTTTGCTTTTTGCTCTGCCATCTGAAGGGTAAGAGGATATTGCTCCTTGATATCCATCGGAATGGGGAGTTTTCTTTTGAAGTTCATTGCCATAATTATCTCACCATTATAATATTTCAAATTGTATTCCGAGGCTTTTAATATCCATAAAAAAGTCGGGATAGCTCTTATTAACACATTGGGCACCGTTCAACACGCCCCCTGTGACGCTGCACAACACACTGAATGCCATTGCAATACGATGGTCGTTGTGACAATTGATTTCCTGAGTTGGTTTTTGGGGCTCACATTTGGGAATGACTATATAATCCTCCCCTATTTCAATATGAACACCGAATTTTTCGAGCTCCTGAGCCATTACAGCACCACGGTCACTCTCTTTTATTTTTAATCTGCCCGTACCCGTAAGTCTTGCGCCGTTTTTAATCACCGCGCCAATCATAAGCACGGGTCCAAGGTCGGGGCACTGGGATATATCAAACGCAGGGACGCCTGCGAAAAACTGACTATAATAATCCCTATAAACCTTATCACCCTGAAAGCTACCGATTTCAACGTTTTTTACCTCTACGCTTCCGCCTGCAAGGTTAAATGCATCAAGAAATGCAGCATTCGACCAGTCACCCTCAACAGAAAGGTTTTGGGGAGTATATTGTTGATTACCTTTAATAAAATAACCATTTGGTATGGGCTTTACCTCAACACCAAAAGCCTTTAACGCGCCGATAGTTAAATCAACGTAGGGTGCGCTTTCAAGGGGTGTTGTAAGTAATATTTCACTATCGCCTGAAAGCAGTGGTAACGCGAGCATGAGTCCCGTTATAAACTGACTGCTGACGTCGCCGCGGATTTTATACGTACCGCTTTTAAGACTACCGCCCGCATAAATTCCATCATCCCTAAGGGTAAGGTAACAACCATTTTCGCCGAAAAGCTCCTGATAAACGCTCTGAGGACGCTCCATTAACCTTCCCCTACCCGTAAATCTGCACTCATCTGCAAATAACAATGCAACGGGAATCATAAAACGAAGCGTACTGCCGCTTTCGTTACAAAAGAATTCCTTAAAAGGGCTTACGGTTGGTGCAACACCCGTAACAGTTGCGGTGTCGTTATTAATCTGCACCCTTGCCCCAAGACTTTCGAGGCAGGAAAGGGTTGCAAGAATATCATCGTTAGTGCCGATATTACTGATTGTACTTACACCATTACTGAGGGCGGCACAAATCAACAATCTGTGGGCGACGCTTTTAGATGGTGGCGCAGAAATTACACCCTGCGCAACGGAAGGCGTGATACTTATTTTCATTACTTCACCTTCTCGATAATTGCGTCGATTGCTTCAAGGTAGCCATCAGTACCCCTGCCGCAAATGGTTCTGAAGCAGGCGCTACGGATATAGCTTATCTGCCTGAAATCCTCACGGGCCGATAGGTCTGAGATATGCACCTCAACAGTGGGAATGCCCACCGACTTAACTGCATCAAGAATTGCAATTGAGGTATGAGTATATGCACCGGGATTAATTACGATACCATCAAAAATACCATAAGCAAACTGAATATTATCCACAAGGTCACCCTCGTGATTAGATTGATAGCATTTAACAGCAACGTTTTTAGATGCGGCGTATACTTCGATTTTTTCTACAAGGGAGTTGTAGGTTTCTTTTCCGTAAATATCGGGCTCCCTTATGCCGAGCATATTAAGGTTGGGACCGTTAATCACAAGAATATTCATTAAAATCCGCCTCGATTCTTTCCGTAACCTCTGAAACAGAGCCACTGCCGTCTATAACAACGTCTGCACACTCAAGATACAGTGAATAGCGCTCCTCATAGCGCTTCTTTAAAGCCCCTGCATCCCTTGACAAGGGTCTGTCGTCAGTAGCAACAAGTGTTTCAAGAGGTCTGTTTATAAAATAAATTCTGCCGTTTTCTTTTAAAACATCTGTATTCGCTTTATTGAGAATTGCGCCGCCGCCCGTAGCAATAACCTGATTATTGCCTGATGATGACTTGAAAATTTCATCCTTCTCTATCTGTCTGAAGCCTTCCTCACCTATTTCGTCAAAAATCTGAGGAATGGGCTTGCACTGCGAATTGACAATTAAATCATCAGTATCAACAAAGCTTTTTGAAAGCCTTTGTGCCAGTGCCTTGCCCACTGTTGTTTTACCGCTACCGGGCATACCAACAAGTACAATATTCATTTTATCTTTATAAAGCTTTTGAAAAATCTCCTCGGTTTTCACATTGTCAACGGGGGTATCTATGAATTTTTCGACTGCATAAGCCGCTTGTGAAACAAGCATATAAAGGCCACCTATTGCCGCAACACCCATAGTCTTGGCATCACAAACGAGCTTTGACCTCAAGGGATTATAAACTGCATCAAAAACCCCTTCCAGAGAATTGAAGGCACTTAAATCAAGCGCAGACTTACCTATATCGGGAAACATACCACAAGGGGTAGTATTTATTATAATCTGAAAATCTGTGTATCTCTCGTACACGTCCTTGTAGGTAACGTAGCCCTCTTTCGGGCTTCTGGATACCCGTACAATTTCCTTAGCTCCCATAAATCGCGCAACGGCAACGGCAGTATTCGACGTACCGCCACCGCCTAAAACAAGCACCCTTTTATCCTCAAGGGTAAGGCTTTTGCGTTCAATGAGCGCCTTAAGACCATAGAAATCCGTATTATAGCCATAAAGCCTGCCGTTACGATTAACCACCGTATTCACGGCGTTAATGCTTTGCGCCTCGGGTGAAATCTCATCAAGAAATGGTATAATATCCTGCTTATAGGGTATGGTTACGTTAATTGCCTTAAAATCGCGTTTTTTGAAAAAGGCTTCAAGATTTTCGCGTTCAATTTCAACAAGCTCGTATTTGTAATCGGCAAGGGCGTTGTGTATTTCCTTGGAAAAGCTGTGTGATAAATGCTCACCAATACAACCATATTCCATTTTTTACACCAACCAATCAGTACCGAATTTTTGTGAAAGCACATCGCAAAGGATAATGGCTACCACACTGTCAACAACTACACGTGCCCTGTGTACAATGCAGGGGTCGTGCCTGCCGTTTACGTTAAGAATTACTTCCTCACCATTTATAAAATCTATTGTTTTCTGTTCCTTTGAAATCGAGGGTGTGGGCTTAACCGCACAGCGGAAGGTAATGGGCATACCGTTTGAAATACCACCGTTAATACCGCCGTTATTATTTGTTTCGGTAACCACTGCGCCGTCCTGAAGCTTAAAAGCATCATTCATAACGCTACCCTTCATATCTGCACAACCGAAGCCTGCACCAAACTCAACGCCCTTGATTGCGGGAATTGAGAAAAGACCGTGAGAAAGAACACCCTCAAGAGTGTCAAACCAAGGCTCGCCGACACCTGCAGGAACACCCGTAACAACAGTTTCAAGCACGCCGCCAACGCTATCACAATCTGCCGCCGCTTCTTCGATTGCCAAAATCATCTGAGACTCGACATCCTTGCTGAGCACAGGAAAGCGCGCATCAGAAAGATATGCAATATCCTTTTTGTAATCTGTAAAATCATCATCGGTAACACCCGCACATTTTTTAATATGGGTACCAATGAAAATGCCTTTATTTTTCAATAAATCAACAGCAATTGCTCCTGCGCCCACTAGAGCCGCAGTAATTCTGCCACTGAAGTGACCCCCGCCACGATAATCCTCAGAGCCATTGTATTTAACAAAGGCGGTGTAATCCGCGTGACCGGGACGTGCTTTGCCGTATTTATCAGAGTAATCCACTGATTTTACGTTTTCGTTAGGCACTATAAGACAAATAGGAGTGCCGGTTGTTCTACCGTTGAAAACACCACTGAGGATAGTGTAATTATCTGCCTCCTGACGAGGAGTAGAAATTTTACCGAAGGGACGGCGTAAATCAAGCTGATGCTTTATAAAATCCTCGTCAACGTTTACGTCTGCGGGAAGTCCATCAATAACCGCACCCACTGCGGCACCGTGACTTTCGCCGAAAAGTGTTACACTGACATTATTACCGTAAGTGTTTTTCACGCTGAATACGCCTCCTTAATCAAATTTTCTAATTCTGTAAATTCAACGAAGTCGAAGCTAAAGCTACCGATTTCGCTTACACTGACTGCGTTCACACCCTTTGCATCCGCCTTTTTATCGTGGCGCAGTGCGTTTGAAAGTTCCTGAGACTTAATGCTTATGCTATGGGGCAACGAGTATTTTTTTAATACCTCAGCAATACGCTTACGGGCTTCGCCCCTTGTGAAGGCAAGCATACCAAGTGCCACGCACTCGCCGTGCAATAAATCCGAAAGTCCCGTTGCAGATTCAATTGCGTGACCCACCGTGTGACCGAAGTTAAGCACACGTCTTAAGCCGAACTCCTTTTCATCCTCTTCAACCACCGCTTTTTTAACAAGCAATGACTTTTCAATTACAGTATCAATTTCCTCGTAGGCATTTTTACTTTCAATAAGCTCAAAAAGTGATACATCGGACGTAGCACCCATTTTTATACTTTCTGCAAGTCCGTTATTAAACTGTCGCTGTGTCAATGTGCTAAGAACGTTGGGGTCAATAATAACCTTGGTGGGTTGATAAAATGCGCCCACAATATTTTTATAGCCGCCGAAATCTATTGCGGTTTTACCGCCGATTGATGAATCCACCTGTGACAAAAGGGTTGTCGGAATGTTGTAGAAGGTAATGCCGCGCATATATGATGATGCAGCAAAGCCAGATAAATCACCAACAACGCCGCCACCCACTGCAACAATGCAGTCCTTACGCGAAAAATCATTTTCACACATCACAGCGAGAAGCTCCTTGTAGGTATCGAAGCTCTTGCTTTTTTCACCCTGAGGAATTGTCTTTATGACACTGAAGTCAAATCCCTTAGCAACTGTTCTTGCATATTCCTCGGGCACACCATCATCGGTTACAATAAGTGCTCGTTTTTTCGAGTCGCAAAGCTCACCTATTCTTTCAAGGGCTCCCCTTTCAAGAACTATATCGTAGCTACCCATTGAGGTTTTAACGTTTATAATCATAAGCTTGACGGATTAACCGTCCGCCTCCTTTATACTGTTTGCTCTTTCGGATAACGTCCCACAAGGCGCACGTTGGTGCAGACGTCGGAAAGTTTTTTAATCATCACCTTTTCGGCTTCAGGAGTTAAGTGACCCTCACCCTCAAGGAAGAAATAGTAATTCCATATAACGTCCTTGGATGGACGGCTCTTAAGTGCCTTAAGGTTATAGCCGCATTCACCGAAAACAGAAACCGCCTTACCCAACGAGCCTGCCTCATCGCGAACGGTAAAAAGAACAATAAAATTATTAAGGTCGGGTGTGTTATCCCTCGGCACTCGTGAAAACACCGCAAATCGGGTTGTGTTTGCACTATCCTTGTTGATTTTACGGTCAATAAGCTTAAGACCGTATTCATTACCTGCCTCAAGACTGCAGATAACGCCGAGAGCATCATCCTGCTTCTGAGAAACTATTGATGCCGCAAGGGCGGTATTGACGGTTTCCTCAGTAGCATAGCCCTTTTCTTCAATAAATTCTGCACACTGACCGAGAGCCTGGGGATGACTGAGCACCCTTTTAATGGTTTTACCGTCGGCATTCTGAGTTCCGAAAAGGTGCTGCTCAATATGCATATCGTAAATGCCGTTAATATAAAGACTGCCAAAGTAGGTTAAATCCATAACCCTTGCAACGTCACCCTCATAGCTATTTTCAATAGGTAACACCGCAACCTCGCATTCCCCTGCTTCAACCGCTTTATATGCTGATTTGAAATCGGGATAAGCTACGGGCACACAGTCGGGCAAAATACGCTTAACCGCAATCTCGGCAAAGGCACCCTTAACACCAGAGAAGGCAACGCGTGTGCCGTCAATAATTTTATGCTGATAGTCCTTTGAAAGCTTCATTGTATTTTTAAGGAAGCTTATATAATATGAACGTATATCATCATTTTCAATAAGGGTACTGTTGGCTTCTATAAGTTGATTTTCCCTTGCCATATCCTCAATGGGGATGCCGTTGACCTTTTTATATTCGGCAACGTCACCCGTCGCAATCATTCTTTTTTCGAAAAGCTTGGCAATTTCCTTATCAATTTCGCTGATAGTCTGCCTTGCTTCACGGAACCTCTTATCATAATCAGTCATTGTTATATTCCTCGTAAAGCTTTTTGAATGCACTGAGCGAGCGTTTGATTAAATCTGTATCTACGCAATAAGCAATTCTTACAAAGCCAGGACAACCGAAGCTATCGCTGGGCACAAGAAGAAGCTCGAAATCCCTTGCCTTTTCATAGAATTTATAAGCATCCTCCTCAAGTGATTTTACAAACATATAAAATGCACCGTCGGGCTTAATAACCGTATAACCGATATCAGTAAGACCATCGTAGAGAATTTTGCGGTTTTCCTCGTAAATTGAAACGTCAGCAGTATCGTTAAGGCACTGAGCAATTGTGTACTGCATAAGGCTGGGGGCACAAACGTAGCCCAAGGCTCGACCTGAGCCGCAAACTGCAGCAAATGCATCTGCACTGTCCTTCATTGTGGGGGAAACGAGGATATAACCAATTCTTTCACCAGGTAACGAAAGTGCCTTTGAATATGAATAGCATACAAATGAATTATCGTAGTATGCGGGAATATAAGCAACCTTCTCACCTGTGAAAACAAGCTCTCTGTAAGGCTCGTCTGAGATAAGGAAAATCTCCTTGCCGTATTCTACCTGCTTTTCTTTAAGAAGTGCAGTTAATTTAATAATATCCTTTTCGGGAACAATAACGCCCGAGGGATTGTTGGGTGAGTTAATAATAACCGCCTTTGTGTTGGGATTAATCGCCTTTTCAAGTGCATCAAAATCAATCTGAAGGTCGTCCGTCTTACAGCTTACGGGCACAAACTTAGCTCCTGACTGCTCAACAAACACTCTGTACTCAGGGAAGAAGGGAGCAAAAGCGATTACCTCGTCACCATCCTCTGCAATAGCATTAAGGGTAATAGTAAGTGAAGCCGCTGCACCGCAAGTCATATAAACGTTAGCGGCAGTTGCATTCACCTTGAATTCAGCCTTGATATTTTCGGCAATTGCCGTCCTTACGTTAAGGTCGCCTGCACCCGAGGTATAGCCGTGAAGCACCTCAGCGGGTGTTTCTGCAATAAGCTTATTCATAACGTCAGTTACCTTCTGAGGCGCGGGCACACTGGGATTACCAAGACTGAAGTCGAACACGTTTTCGGCACCGATTTCGTTTTTACGCACCCTGCCATATTCAAAAATCTCACGGATTACTGAGCTTTTTTTACCTAATTCCAACATTTTCTGTGATAACATAATAAATTCTCCTAACAAAATTAAATAAAAAATCCGCACGCCGATATACTTTGTAAAGCATAGCAGAATGCGGACTGGCCATATACAATTCGTTGCAATTAATTGCATTCACGAGGTGCATACAGACAATCCTTAGCAAAATAATAAAATCGATTATTAAAGCTATTTAACATCTGTGTCACCTCCGAAAACCAAGATAGGGGTATTTTACTCCCCTATTTTGAGTTTGTCAAGTATATATGCATGTTTTTTGAATAAACATACAATACAGTATATTTATTTTTCTGCTTTTTCAACAATTTCGGCAAATCCGTAGATTAACGCGGAAACAAACCTTGCAAGCACTATAAGAATAATCAATAAAGTAATGATGGGAAGTGAAATAAGTGCAACAAGGTCAAATCCGATATAAACACCGAGCACTACCGCCCCAACACCAACAAAGATGATTGAAGCAAAAATGTTGATCACAAAAAGTAATACGGAAAAACGCTTAAGTGATGCAGAGCAATTCCTGAAAAATTTGATTCCGCCATCTTTTTTTGTTTCTGTATCATGGATGCCGTTGATTACTGCACCATCTTCTTTAATAATTTCGCTCATTTATAATCTCCTTCATTAATACCAACCGTCGTTAATATCACCCGTCATAACCTCAACGCCGTTTCTGGGTGAGGTAGTTGTGGTATTCAGCGGCTTTTTCGGTTTAGTTGTGGTGTTATTTGCACTGCTTGTACCGTCATTTTTATCTGCCTTTGTTGTTTTCTCAGCAGCTGTTGTATTAGCGGGCTTAGTTGCAGTACCGATTGCATTCTGCTGAGCGGCACCTGTAACCTCGGGAGGAATTGTTTCATCCTTATTATCATATACTTCCTTTAATGAAAGCTGACCGTTTGCCCATACGTAAGCGGCAATTTTAACCTCACCACCAATGTTGTTGCTAGAATAAATAACCTGATTATCCGCATCAACAGAAATGTTTGTTAAGCCTGAAAGTGAAACCGAGAAGTCAAACTTCTTACTTGTAGCGTTGAAGAGCCAGCAATAGTAATATATTGTGTCACCATTTGCAGACACCGCAATATAAAAGTCGGGCTGACCGTCAAAGTTCATATCAGTAAATTCTGCGTGAGCCTTAGCATAAGCAAAATCAAAGGGATAGCCTGCATTTGTGGGATAGTTAAGAGTCTGATAATCTTCGCCGTTGTTTTTGATAAGGGTGTTTTCAGACCCTACCTCGGCAGTAAATATAAATTCACCGTTAGTAACAGAAACAGCGTTGCTTACGCTATCCGAGTCGTTATCGGTGTCCTTGTTACAGGATACGAACACTGTTAAAATAAGGGAAACGCAGATAATAATTGAACATAAGGCAAATATTTTTTTCATAATGTCCTCCGCAATTAAAAATTAACACCATTGTCACGCAAAGCGACTTCAAGTGCGTTCAAATCTTTTTTATAAACGAAGCCGCTCATACCATAATCAATGGCACCCTGAATATTTTCGGGCATATCGTCAATAAAAAAGCATTCCTCAGCCCTGAGGGAAAATTTATTGCAAAAAGCTTCGTATATCTCGGGTTGAGGCTTCAGAAGCTTATACAAGCAGGAAATAAACATACCATCCATTAATGAAATTGCAGGAATATCAAGATACCTGTCAAAAAATCTTGGTGTGGCATTAGAAAGAAGGTAAACCCTATACCCTGCCGCCTTAAGACGCTTGACTAAATCCTCCATATAATCGAAGGGGGGCATATAGTCGTAAAAATCTGAAAGCATTTCTGTAATAAGGTCACGGGTTTCGGGAGGAAGCTGGGGCAAAACCTCGCGAGTGTAGTCATCAGTGCGTCTGAGACCCGCGTCAAACTCACGCCACACAGGATTCCTGAAAACAAGACGATTCAGAACCTCGTGGTGCTCTGGCTTAAAGCACTCGTTAAGGGTGCGTTGAAAGTTAAAATCAATCAAAACACCGCCCATATCAAAAACTATGTTTTTAATCAAAATACATCATTCCTAATTCTATATAAAAACATTATATCATTATAAAAAAATTTTTCAATATTTATAAAAAAAATTTAAAAATTCGCTTTAATTTTTTAACAAATGTGTTATACTAAAGTCTCAATAATAATCGGGGGGATACAAATGAAAATTATTATTTTAAAAACAGCGGAAGAAATCGGCATCGAAGCCGCTAAGATTTTTACAGATGCAGTTAATAGCAACCCTGCTTGCGTGCTCGGTCTTGCTACGGGTGCTACACCTATTCCTACATACAAAAACATTCAGAAAACATTCAACGAGGGCGGCATCAGCTTTAAAGACGTTAAGACATACAACCTTGACGAATACTGCGATTTGCCCAAGGCAGATAAAAACAGCTACTACACTTTTATGCACGAGCAGTTATTCAATGGTCTTGACATTCTTGAGGAGAACGTTCACTTCCTTGACGGTAACGCTACCGACTGCGATGCAGAATGCAAGAGATATGACGATGAAATCAACAATGCCGGTGGTATCGACGTTCAGCTTCTTGGTATCGGCAACAATGCTCATATCGGCTTCAACGAGCCAGCAGACGAATTCACAACAGGCTCCTTTAAGGTTCAGCTTACAGAAAGCACAATCGAAGCTAACAAAATTTACTTCGACGAAAACCCCATGCCCCGCTACGCATTAACGATGGGCATCAAGCAGATTATGTCTGCTAAAAAGGTTGTGCTTATTGCAACAGGACCGAAAAAGGCAGAAGCTGTTCGCAATATGATTGAAGGCCCCGTAACTGCACAGGTTCCCGCATCTATTTTACAGGAGCATAACGACGTTGTTATCTTCCTTGATGAGGAAGCCGCATCACTTCTTAAAAAATAAAAGCAAAAACCAATGCACGGATTCCGAAGAGTCCGTGCATTGATTTTTTGATGTGTTTTATGTAACTATCAGTGTATATGATATATTACCTTGGTTTTCATACACCTCGAATCGTACGAAGCAATTACCGATTGCCCTTGTAAGATAGTCGCAAGCTACGGTGTTATCATAATTTTCGGTGACGAGCACGCCGCCAGTTTCAAGAAAAAAATTATAAACAACAATGGGTAAAAAATCCTCGGGCAAAAACTGAATTTCAAAGGAATGAGCAAGACCTCCGAAGCTAACCTGACAGTCTTCGGGGGTGATTTTATACCCCAGACCATCAAAGGCAGTGCCGTTATTGCCGAAATTTATTATAAGAACGCTTCGGTTAAACTGAATTTCAACGTCGTAAATGTTTTGCTTATAGGTTAACTGCACCTTTGTGACGGTGCCGAAATCAACTTCCGCAGGACTGTGCTTTTTTAAGGGATTTACGCAACCTGTAAGAAGAATTGCGAGAATGAGCCCAAAAGCACATATTTTAACAGCGAATTTAATGGGCAACACCCTTTTCAATTAAAGAATAAGCCTCAGGCAATACCCTTGCACAATCAGAGGGTAAAATAGAATATTCTGAAAACTTCTCAGCAAGAATATCCGCACACATGCCGTGAACAAATGCGCCCATCACGGCACTACTGAACAAATCACCCTTGAATGCGGGAGCAAGACCCGCAATAATGCCTGAAAGCAGGTCACCTGCCCCACCCTTGGCAAGGCCTGTATTACCTGTTTTGTTTATATAAACTCTATCTGATTCGGAGCTGCAGATAACAGTTTCACGACCCTTGAGGAGCAAATTAACATTATACTCCCGTGAAAACTCTCGTGCAATTTTCACGCGGTTGCTTTCAATTTCTTCGATAGATTTTGAGGTGAGTCGTGCCATTTCACCCGGATGAGGAGTAAGAAGTATGGGTGCCTTGGCTTTTTTAAGGATCGCGGGACAAACCGAAATGCAATTCAAAGCGTCTGCATCCAGAATCAGAGGCTTAGTACAAAGCTCAACAAGAGACGTTGTAATAAGGCTTGGTGCAAAGGAAGTACCAATACCGCACCCTATCATAACAGCATCTGCCTTTTCTGCCGCCTCAAGCACGGTGCTTACTGCGGTGTACTCTATAAATCCCCTTTCGTCCGTAGGTAATGGTAAAAAGAGATTCTCGGTAAGCCTTGAAGTAAGTGAGCTATAAAGCACGTCGGGAAAGGCAAGTGTTACAAGCCCTGCGCCGCTACGCAACGCACCCTCTGTTGCAAGAAAGCAGCAGCCCACCATATTTTTACTGCCGCATATCAGTAGCACCCTACCGAAGGTACCCTTATTACCATTGGGATCACGTTCAGGGAGTAGCTCTTTTGCGGTGCTTAAATTCAAGGATTCAATAACCATAAAATCACCTCTTATTTTATGATTATATTATCACCCGTCCAATGTGTCAAGCAACAAGGTAATCTTCGATTTTGGAAGCCTTGTTAAGGTCGGCAAGCATTTTTTCGTACTCGGCGTTATACTGAGCATCCTTTAATGATACGGTTTCTACGGGCTTATTCTTCTTTTCCTGAATAGTAAGGTAAAGAGCCTTGAAGAATGCCTTAACGTATTTTTTAACCTTACGCTCGAATTTGATTAAATCCCTTTCTCTGAAAATGGTGTATGCTCCGATAAGGATAAGGGTTAACATAAATACTATCTGTAATGATGCGAATGTTGTCATAATAATTACCTCCGAACAAATAACGAACATTTGTTTTTGTGATTTCATTATATCACCATTTTCACCAAAGTCAACACAAATGTTTTGTTTATTTTCGTTTTTTAGTACCTTTTACGGTACTTTATACTATTTTTTTGCTATTTTTATAGTTTTTTATGGTTTTTTGTTCGTTTTCTCCTTACTTCTCACACACCAAAATACGAACAAAACCGAACATATCTTCTGACAAACCAAGCAAAAATTTTATTACACTTTTTTATAAATAAGTATTTTATTTTTACTATAAATAATGTATAATATGTGGGATAATACGCAAATATGACTTTTTGAGGTATGAATATGTTTGTAGATAAAGCTAAAATACGAATAATCGCAGGTAACGGCGGTAATGGTGCCGTTGCCTTCCATCGCGAAAAATACATTAATGCAGGTGGCCCCGACGGCGGCGACGGTGGCAGAGGCGGTAACGTTGTTTTTCAGGTTGACGATAATCTGTCCACCCTTTCCGACTTCCGCTACAAAAGAAAATATAAAGCTCAGAGCGGTGAAAACGGCAGAGGCTCGCACTGTAACGGCAGAAAGGGCGAGGACCTTATAATCAAGGTGCCCCGCGGTACCGTTATTAAAGAGGTTGAAACAGGCTACGTTATGGCAGACATGAGCGTTGAGGAAAGCTTCATTGCAGCTAAGGGCGGTAAGGGCGGTTGGGGTAACTCCCACTTCAAAACCTCCACAAGGCAGACACCCCGTTTTGCAAAGGACGGTGCACCCGGCGAGGATTGGGAGGTAACCCTTGAGCTTAAGATGTTGGCAGACGTAGGTTTAATAGGCTTCCCCAACGTTGGTAAATCAACCCTTATTTCAATAGTAAGTGAAGCTAAGCCCATTATTGCCGACTACCATTTCACAACCCTTATCCCCGTCCCCGGTGTTGTAAGAATGGGCCCCGAAAGCAGCTTTGTTATGGCGGATATTCCCGGTATTATTGAGGGGGCAAGCGACGGCATTGGTCTTGGTCACGAATTCTTAAGACACATTGAGCGTTGCCGACTTCTCGTTCACGTTGTTGACGTGGCAGGTAGCGAGGGCAGAGATCCCATTGAGGATTTCGAAGCCATCAACGACGAGCTTAAGAAATACAACGAGGAGCTTGCCAACTATCCCCAGATTGTAGCAGGTAACAAAATTGACCTTGCAACAGACGAGCAACGAGCCGCCTTCGAGGAATATATACGCGGCAAGGGTCTTGATTATTACGAGATTATTGCCCCCATTGCAGAGGGTACTCAGGAGCTTATAAATGCAGTTGCAGCAGAGCTTCAGAAGCTTC
This sequence comes from Acutalibacteraceae bacterium, assembly GCA_045654405.1. GTDB lineage: Bacteria > Bacillota > Clostridia > Oscillospirales > Acutalibacteraceae > DTU089. The sequence continues at coordinate 152,495 of JAZONH010000011.1, forward strand.
CCCCCGTAAGAATATACGAAAAGCAGGAAATTACACCCAAGGAGATTTTCCGTTCTGCAAAGCAGGATTATAAAATCCGTGTTGAGGGTGACGTTTATATCGTTGAGGCTGAATGGCTCGGCAAGATACTTATGAAAACCGACCTTAACGACTATGAATCACTTCAGTATTTCCAGAATGTGTTGCAGACAAGCGGTATCATCAAATCACTTATAGAGCGCGGTATTACCGAGGGCGACACAGTAAGTATTTACGACTTGGAGTTTGACTATGTTCCCTGATGAAGCAAACATTTTAAACGGCATCTGCGAGCCCTTAAGCGAAAAGGAAGCTAGGATGTACAGTCCCCTCACCCTTGCGTTTTTAGGCGACGCAGTTTACAGCCTGCTGGTACGCAATATGCTGGCGCTCACTGCCAACAAGCCCACGGGCAAATTACATAAGGAATCCATAACGTATGTTAACGCAGCGTTTCAGGCACAGGCGGTAAAGGAATTACTGCCCCTGCTTAACGAAAATGAGGAATACATTTTCAAGCGTGGCAGAAATGCTCACAGTGCCCACTCGCCCAAAAACCAGAGTGATGCGGATTACCGATACGCTACGGGTCTTGAAACCCTTTACGGATACTTATATCTATGCGGTGAAACCCAAAGAATTAAAGAAATTTTCGATTTAAGCACCCGCAAGGTGTATATTGAAAAACAGAATAACAATTAAGAGATATTTACTGAAAGGAAACTCAAAAATGTCCCTTGTAAAAAAAGACGATATACGAAATTTTTCTATCATTGCCCACATTGACCACGGCAAATCAACCCTTGCGGACAGATTGCTTGAAAAAACCAACTCTGTTTCACAAAGGGATATGGAGGCACAGATACTTGATGATATGGACCTTGAAAAGGAAAGAGGTATCACCATCAAGGCTCACGCGGTGAAGCTTGATTATAAGGCAAACGACGGCAAGACCTACCACCTTAACCTTATTGACACTCCCGGCCACGTTGACTTCAACTACGAGGTATCACGCTCACTTGCCGCATGCGAGGGTGCAATACTTATTATTGACGCTTCACAGGGTATCGAGGCACAGACCCTCGGCAACACCTATCTTGCCCTTGACCACAACCTTGAGCTTGTGCCCGTAATTAATAAAATTGACCTTCCCTCTGCCGACCCTGACAGAGTTGCAAACGAGGTTGAGGAAATTATTGGCTTACCCTGCGACACCGCACCCCGTGTTTCTGCAAAAACAGGTCAGAACGTTGAGCAGGTGCTTGAGCAGATTGTTGAGCTCATCCCCCCACCTGAAGGTGACGACGATGCACCCTTAAGGGCATTGATATTTGACTCAGTTTACGACAACTACAAGGGCGTTATTGTTTACGTGCGTATTGTTGACGGCACAATCAAGCCCGGTGACACAATGAAGATGATGGCAACGGGTGCAGAATTCACCGTTGTTGAAACAGGTACAATGAAGGCTACCGGTCTTCAGCCCACCGATAAGCTTTGCTCGGGCGAGGTTGGTTACATTACCGCCTCAATCAAAACTGTTCGTGATGCGGTTGTTGGTGACACGGTTACTCTTGCACAGCGACCCGCCACAGAGGCTCTCCCCGGCTACAGAAAAGCAACACCCATGGTTTATTGCGGCATCTACCCTGCAGACGGTGCGGACTACGAAAATCTTCACGAGGCCCTTGAAAAGCTTCAATTAAACGATGCCTCCCTTTCGTACGAGCCCGAAACGTCGGGTGCTCTCGGCTTTGGCTTCCGTTGTGGCTTCTTAGGTCTTTTACACCTTGAAATTATTCAGGAGCGACTTGAGCGCGAATACAACCTTGATCTGGTTACAACTGTGCCAAGCGTTGTTTATAAAATCCATCTTACCACGGGCGAGGTTATTGAGATTGATAACCCCACTCACTACCCCGACCCCGGTTTGATTGATTTCAGTGAGGAGCCCGTTGCAGACGCACATATTTATGCTCCCCAGGAATACGTAGGCTCAGTTATGGAGCTTTGCCAGGAGAGACGCGGCACCTTCAAGAATATGGACTATATTTCAGGTGACCGTGTTGAAATCAAATACGATTTGCCCCTTAACGAAATCATCTACGACTTCTTTGATGCTCTTAAGTCAAGAACACGCGGTTACGCATCACTTGACTACGAAATATCCGAATACAAGCGTTCAAACCTTGTAAAGCTTGACGTTCTTCTTAACGGCGATATTGTGGACGCCCTTTCATTCATCGTTCACACCGATAAGGCATACACCCGTGCAAGAAAAATAGCCGAAAAGCTTAAGGATAATATCCCCAGACAGATGTTTGAAATTCCCATTCAGATTGCCATCGGCGGCAAGGTTATTGCCCGCGAAACTGTTAAGGCTATGCGCAAGGACGTGCTTGCTAAGTGCTATGGTGGTGACATCACCCGTAAAAAGAAGCTTCTTGAAAAGCAGAAGGAAGGTAAGAAGCGTATGCGCTCCTTCGGCTCTGTTGAGGTTCCCCAAGAAGCGTTTATGGCAATACTCAAGCTTGACGAGGATTGATTTAATTGAAAAACAATTTCTTTGATATTTATTACCACACTGACAATGATCACCGTTTCTGTTACAGAAGCGGTGATATGGTATATGAGGAGGCTTTCACAAAGGGTGCCCTTATAGCCTGCGGTTGGAATGCAGGTAGCTATCCCCTTAACGTATTATCGAGCTTCCCCTCTTACCTTAACCCAAAGCGATACACAGAGCCCTTCGCCTTCAACCTTGAAATTGACGGTGAAAGCCTTGATTTTGGTCTTGAGCTTGCAGATTACAAAATCAACAAAACCGAGAACAAGGTCGAGGGCATACTCACCCTGAAAGCCATACGTAAAAGCATTGTTATAAAGGTACATACCCTTTTAGATGGCACACAGATGCTCTCCCGTTGGCTTGAGGTTCAGAACACCTCTGACACGCCCCTAAAGGTAAGCAGACTCTCTGTTTTAAGCGGTGGACTCGAATCCCTTGACGATGACGCACTTGAGAGTGCAAAAAGCGTCAACGACGTATACTCCCTCGGTTATTTTGAAAATGACGGTTGGGGCAAGGAGGGGCTTTTTAAATGGAGCACACTTAACCCCGACACCAAGGTAATTGACGGACGCTTTGGCAGAGACAGATTCCGTCATCCCCTACTGTTTATCCGAAATAATCTGACGGGTAAGATGTGGTTTACACAGATTGGCTTCAGTGGCGGCTACAGATACACCGTGGATTACAATGCACGTCCCGACAAATGCGTATCCCACCTTTCTCTCAAGGCAGAAATTACCGGTCATAATCCCCTTTACGTTATCCCGCCAAAAAGCACATTCACAACACCTGTTGTATATATGGGTCTTGTGCAGGGCAGTCTTGACGATGCGGTTAATCAGATGCACGACCATATACGCAACTCTGTTTTAAACCTCCCCGAGGCACAAAGCAGTACACACCTTATCAACTGCGGTATGGGTGCCGAGCACACTATGAACGTTGCGGACAGCAAGGCTTTCATCGACCAATTTACTCTAATGGGTGGCGAGGTGTTCACCATAGATGCAGGTTGGGAATGCCCCCCTGACAAGCAGGTTGAATGGGGCTCCTACAACGGCAGAAATATTCCCGACCCCGACCGTTATCCCAACAGCATAAAAGAATTGCGTGATTATGCCCACAGTAAGGGACTTAAATTCGGCTTATGGGTTGATATTGAAAACATAGGAGAAAAATGCAACGTGCACGCCGAGCATCCCCATTGGCGAAGCGTTAACATATTCGGCGAAAGAAGCAACAAATTCCTTGATATGTCAAACCCCGAGGCAAGCAGATGGGCAGAAGATGAGCTTGCAAGAATTATTGAGGAATATGAGCTTGACCTTTTAAGGGTTGACCACAACATTGACTTCACTGAGTATTTCGGTATGCGTGACACGGGCTACGGCATCAGTGAATGCGTTTGTATAAAGCACATTGAAGCAGTTTACGGAATGTATGAGAGGCTGAAAAAACGCTTCCCCAATGTAATTTTTGAAAACTGTGCAGGTGGAGGCGGCAGAACAGATCTTGGTATGATGAAGAGCTTCAATCACACCTGGGTTTCCGACTGGCAGAAAATGCCACGCTCAATTGAGATAACAAACGGTATGACCATGGCTCTGCCCCCCGAAAGGGTTGACAGACTTTTTGCAGGTATGGGCTGTCACACCATAGGCTCCTTTGATGCACATCTGAGGAACACCATGCTCGGTCATATTTCACTAAACGTTATATCCCCCGCAGACGCCGAACTTAACAAAAATGCCATTGCCTTTATCAGACATTCAACGGACATTTATAAAACCTTCATCCGTCCCATTCTCAGTAATTGCAAAACGTATCACCATACACCCGATTTAAACGGCAAGGATTATTCCGTGCTTGAAATTTCTGCACCTGATAAATTGAAGGGCGCAATTACCGTTATTACCCTTTGCGGAACTAACGAGAAGCGTATTATGGTTATTCCGCGCGGCATTGACCCCGGCAAGGAATATAAGGTTACCCTTGATAACGAGGGGTTTACCTACACCATTACGGGCGAAAAGCTCAGGCGAAACGGTATTGCGGTGGACATCAACACCGCCCTTTCATCAGAGCTTATTTTATACGAAGCAATATAAGACTATAAAAATAACTACCATAGAACGAATTGTTCTATGGTAGTTTTGTTATATTTTATCGGTGATTTGCATTCAAGCAAGTGCATCCTCTATGTAGCTCTTAAGCTCGTCGGTACCCTCACCCTTTTCGGATGAGAATGGAATAATCACCAAATCCTCGCCAAACTCTGATAGCTCATCTCTGAGTGCGTTTTTACGCTCGTTGTACTGTGTTTTGTTAAGCTTATCACTCTTGGTTGCGGCAACAATAAAGGGAAGCCCCGCATCCTTAAGGAAGCGCATCATTACGTAATCATCCTCAGAGGGCTTGTGGCGCATATCCACAAGCTGAACAACAAGCTTTATATTGCGGGGGCTCTGGAAGTAGCCCTCCATCATTTCTGCCCAACGGCGTTTTTCACCCTTTGCAACCTTAGCGTAGCCGTAGCCGGGAAGGTCAACAATCCTTACGTCCTCAACCTTAAAGAAATTGATGGTGATTGTTTTACCGGGCATCGACGAAACCCTTGCAAGGTTTTTGCGGTTGAAAAGGCGGTTAAGCATTGATGATTTACCAACGTTTGAACGACCTGCAAAAACAATTTCCGGAAGGTCGGATTGGGGAATCTGCTTCAACGTGCCGAATGCGGCTTCAAACTGAACCTTGTTATAATTCATTTTTACACCTCTTTACAATACACACCCGTGGATTTATCTGCCTTAGTATTTTTTATCGGAGTGCTCTTTTTGTCCATACCCTTTTTAACAGCTTTGACGGTATTGCCCTCAAGAGCAACGCTCAAAACCTCATCAAGGCTTGAAACGGGGATAAACTCAATAGCGTTTCTGATAGTGTCATCGACCTTATCGAGGTCTGCCTTGTTTTCCTCAGGAATAAGGACAGTTTTCATACCATTTTTGAAGGCGGCAGTTGATTTTTCACGAAGACCACCAATTGCAAGCACCTTACCTCTTAAGGTAATTTCGCCCGTCATTGCGACGCTCTTATTAACCGCTCTGCCAGTAAGTGCAGAGGCTAAAGCGGTGGTCATTGTAACGCCTGCCGATGGACCGTCCTTGGGCACTGCGCCCTCAGGAACGTGAATGTGAATGTCGCGGTTTTTATAGAAATCCTTGTCGATACCTAATTCATCCGCCCTGCTTCTTATATATGTAATAGCCGCCTTTGCGGATTCCTTCATAACGTCACCAAGAGAGCCAGTTAACTCAAGCTTCCCGCTACCCTCAAGCACTGCAACCTCAATCTGCATCATTTCGCCGCCAACGGCAGTCCAGGCAAGTCCGTTTGCGGCACCCACCATATCCTCAAAATCAAGCTTTGATGCCTTGTAGCGCGGCGCACCAAGGTACTCAACCAATGATGCGGGGTCAACCGTAACTTTACCATCAAGTCCCTCGGCAAATTTAACCGCAGCCTTTCTGATAATTTTGGTGATTGTTCTGTCAAGAGTACGCACACCCGCCTCCTTAGTGTAATCAGAAATAAGAGCTCTGATTGCACTGTCGGTAAATCTTATCATTCGGTTGTTCATACCAAAATTCTTTACCTGACGGGGAACAAGGTGCTTTTTAGCGATGCAGAACTTATCCTCGGCAGTGTAGCTATAAAGCTCGATAACCTCCATACGATCGTAAAGAGGGCCCGGAATCTGTGAAGCATCGTTAGCAGTTGTAATAAAGAGAACCTTACTTAAATCAAAGGGCACCTCAACATAGTGGTCGGTGAAGGTATTATTCTGCTCACCGTCAAGAACCTCCAATAATGCAGAGGAAGGGTCGCCCTTATAATCACTGCCCAGCTTATCAATTTCATCAAGAAGAATCAATGGGTTAGCAGTTTCCGCTTGCTCAATAGCGGTGATGATTCTGCCGGGCATTGAGCCGATATAGGTCTTTCTGTGACCGCGGATTTCCGCCTCATCACGAACACCACCAAGAGAAATACGCACGTATTTTCTACCCATTGCCTTAGCAAGTGACCTTGCAACGGAGGTTTTACCCACACCGGGGGGGCCCACAAGACACAGAATCTGTGCATTAGCATCGGGGGCAAGCCTTTTAACCGCAATAAGCTCGATAATGCGCTCCTTAATGTCTTGAAGCCCGTAATGGTCCTTATCAAGGATTTTGCGGGCGGCGACAACATCAAGGGAATCCTCGGTGTAAATGCCGAAGGGAAGGCTTGTAACCCTTTCAAGATATGTACGGGTAACGTTTGACTCGGGGCTACCGGGAGACGTTCTTATTAATCTGTCACATTCCTCAAAAAGCTTCTTTTTTGACTTATCGTCAATGGGTAATGTGGATATTTTTTCCTTATATTTATTAGCCTCTGCAACGGGTGAATCGTCGTCTCCAAGCTCGTTGGAAATAACCTTCATTTCCTCCCTAAGGTAATATTCCCTTTGGTTTTTGTCCATTCTTTCCTGAACCTTGTCGGATATTTCAAGCTCAAGCTGAAGAATCTCGGTTTCCTTGGACAAAATACCGCAAAGTGTTCTTGCGCGCTCCATAACGTCAAGCTCGTCAAGAAGTCTCTGCTTGTCGGTAACCTCAAAATGGAAGTGACCCGCAATATCGTCGGTTACGTCGGCAATATTCTCCTCCTCAAGAATTGAAAGGAAAACCTCGGGTGCGATTCTGGGGCTTGCAGAAACGTAGGCGTCAAATTTAGCCTTAAGAGTCCTTACAGTGGCAACGGTAAGCGGGTCGTCTGCTTCGGGAACAATCTCGGGAAGGCCTTGCACAACCGCCCTTAATGAAATACGCTCCCTTGTAACCTCTCTAACGCAGGCTCTGTAGAGACCGTGAACAACAATTTCAAAATTATTACTATCGGCAGTGCCTGTAATCTGCTTGATTTCTGCAACTACGCCGACTGCACTTAATTCTGAAAATTTAGGGTCCTCTACCCTTGCGTCCCTTTGTGAAACAAGGAAAATTTTGCGCTCGTCCGTTTCCACGGCGGCTCTTATTGCACGTACTGATTTTAATCTGCCCACCTCAAAGCTTATGGTCTGCCCCGGGAAAACAACAAGGTTTCTCAGTGCTAAAACTGGCAATGTTTCGGGCTGATAGATTTTGTCTGACATATTAACTCCTGTATGGGGATAATTTAATACAGGGTGATTCCATTTTAATTTAAAATGATAAATCACCCTGAAATTAGCTCGGTATTAAACCGCTTTATTGTTATCTTTAGGTTTTTTTACGTAAATAGGCTGTGCCTTACCGTCCACAACCTCGGCAGTAATCTTTACCGCAGTAACTGAGGGGTCTGATGGCACGCTATACATAATAGGGATGAGTATACTCTCCATAATTGAGCGAAGACCACGGGCACCCGTTTCCCTTTCAATTGTAAGCTCTGCTACCCTCTTAACAGCGTCGTCAGTGAAGGTAAGCTCAACCTTATCCATTTTAAGAAGGCTCTTATATTGCTTTAAAAGAGCGTTCTTGGGCTCGGTAATGATATTAACAAGACCATCAACGTCAAGGTTTTCAAGGCTTGTAATAACGGGAATACGACCCACAAGCTCGGGAATAAGACCGAATTTAACCAAATCCTGAGGAATAACCTTTGAGTACATATCCATGGACTTCATTTCGCTCTTAGAGTGAATCTCACCGCCGAAGCCGAGAATTGATTTACCCATTCTATCCTCAACAAGCTTTTCAATTCCTGCAAAGGCGCCACCACAGATAAATAAAATCTTGGAGGTATCAATCTGAATGAACTCCTGCTGGGGATGCTTTCTGCCACCCTGAGGGGGTACGTTGGCAACAGTGCCTTCAACAATTTTAAGAAGTGCCTGCTGTACGCCCTCACCGCTAACGTCACGAGTGATTGAGGTGTTTTCGGATTTTCTGCCGATTTTGTCGATTTCGTCAACATAAATAATGCCGCGCTCTGCCTTTTCAACATCAAAGTCCGCCGCCTGAATAAGACGAAGAAGAATGTTTTCAACGTCTTCACCAACGTAGCCTGCCTCGGTCAGTGTAGTGGCATCTGCAATAGCAAAGGGCACATCAAGAATTTTGGCAAGAGTTGATGCAAGCAAGGTTTTACCCACACCTGTGGGACCCAGCATAAGCACGTTGCTCTTATTTATTTCAACGTCATCGGGTGAATTGCAATATATTCTTTTGTAATGGTTATAAACTGCCACGCTGAGAACCTGCTTTGCATTATCCTGACCGATAACGTATTCGTCAAGAGCCTGCTTGATTTCAACGGGCTTGGGAAGCTTTTTAGCGGGCTTGGGTGTTGCCTTTTTAGGTTGATTTGTTGAGGCACCCTCAACAATATCCATACAAAGCTCAACACAGGCGTCGCAGATGTAAACACCGGGACCTGATATCAAGCGTTCAACCTGGTCTGCAGTTTTACCGCAAAAGGAGCACCTGACCTTTTTTTCTTTTATATCATCTCGTGCCAAGAAAACACACCCTTATCTTTTTTCGATAATTTTATCTGCAATACCGTAAGCAACTGCTTCCTCTGCGGTAAGCCAGTTATCACGCTCGGTGTCTGCAAAAATCTCTTCAACACTCTTACCTGTGTTTTCGGCAAGGATTTTATTCAAGCGTTCCTTAGTTCTCTTGATGTGGTCAGCAGCAATAAGAATTTCGGTTGCCTGACCCTGAGCACCGCCAAGAGGCTGGTGAATCATAACCTCGGCATTGGGAAGGATATAACGCTTACCCTTTGCGCCTGATGAGAAAAGGAATGCGCCCATAGAAGCCGCCATACCCATACAGATTGTAGAAACATCACATTTGATGTACTGCATTGTATCGTAGATAGCAAGGCCTGCGGTAACGCTACCGCCGGGGCTGTTGATATAAAAATTAATATCCTTTTCAGGATCCTGACCTTCAAGATAAAGCATCTGAGCAACGATAATGCTTGCGGTTGCATCGTTCACTTCGTCTGAAAGCACAATAATTCTGTCATTGAGAAGTCTTGAAAAAATATCGTATGAGCGTTCACCACGGTTGGTCTGCTCAATAACGTATGGAACAAGCGCCATAATGTTAACCTCCTAATAATAGTAACAGGATGATTATTGGCGTGTTTGAATTAATTTAAACACTACCATAAAAATATACATATACCGCCGCAGTAATAACTGTGGCGGCATATTTTTAATTATTCAGCGTCAGCTGCCTTTTCTTCAGCTTTCTTAGCTGTGGTCTTTTTGGTTGTTGTTTTCTTTGCGGGAGCCTTTTTTGCCGCCGGCTTTTCTTCCGCTGCAGCGTCGTCTGCCTTGGGAGCAGCTTTTTTCTTTGCACCTGCAACTGCAGTGTCCTTTACAATATCCATTGCTTTTCTGCAAGCAAGGTCGGCTTTAACGTCATCTGCAGAAATGAGAGTCTTGATTTTTTCGATGGGCATACCGTATGCATCAGCGTATGCCTTAAGCTCTGTATCAACGTCTTCGTCAGAGATTTCGATGTTTTCAAGAGCTGCAACCTTCTCAAGAGCAAGGCGAAGCTTAACCTGCTTTTCTGCGCCGTCCTTGTAGCTATCGCGAAGAGCGGCAACGTCCATACCAAGGTACTGAAGGTACATTTCAAGTTCAAGACCCTGTGAGCGAAGTCTGTATTCGAATTCGCTAACCTGGTTGTCAATCTCTTTTTCGATCATTACTGCGGGGATTTCTGCAACAACGTTGTCAACAAGAGTATCCATAACTGCATTTTCGAATGCGCGGTCTGCTGCTGCTTCTTTTCTTGCCTTGATTTCTTCCTCAAGGTGCTTTTCGTATTCTGCTACTGTGTCAAATTCGCTTACGTCCTTAACGAACTCATCGTCGTATTTGGGAAGCTCCTTCTTCATAATCTTGTGAAGCTTGATTTTGAAAACAACTGCTTTGCCTGCAAGCTCCTCTGAGCCGTAATCCTCGGGGAAAGTAACGTCGATGTCGAATTCGTCGTCAACCTTGTGACCGATTACCTGCTCCTCGAAGCCGGGGATGAAGCTACCTGAGCCAAGCTCAAGGTCATAGCCTTCGCCCTTGCCGCCATCGAATGCCACACCGTCAAGGAAGCCCTCAAAGTCGATAGTTGCAATGTCGCCCTTTTTAGCAGCCTTGCCTTCAACAGCAACGAGCTTTGAATCCTTTTCAAGAGCCTTTTCAACCTCTGCCTTGATTTCTGCCTTTTTAACAGTAACCTTTTCTTTTTCTGCCTTAATGCCCTTGTATGCCTTAAGCTCAACCTCGGGCTTAACAGTTACCTTGAATTTGATTGTGAAGCCGTTTTCGCTGAGGTCAACGATTTCATCATCGTGGGGAGCAGCAACAGGCTCAATACCTGCTTCTTTAACTGCTGCCTCGTAAAGAGCGCCGTATTCTGCGTCGATTGCATCGTACCAGAATGCCTCTTTGCCGTAGTAGGTTTCAATAATGTGCTTGGGAGCCTTACCCTTGCGGAAACCGGGAACGTTGTATTTGCCCCTTGTTTTTGCATAAGCCTTTGAAACTGCAGCCTTGAAAGCGTCGCCCTCAAGAGAAATTTCAACCGCATATACGTTTGCTTCGATTTTTTCGCAAGACTTTAAACTCATTTGAATAACATCCTTTCATTTGCGAACATTTAATAAACATATTAACTGCGAAATTATACCATAATAATCCGCGAATTTCCACTGTTTTTTAAATAAATTTGAAATATTTGGTAAAATAAATACGATATTTTCAAAATTACACCCGATTTTACCAAAAATATCAGGGTGTAATAAGTTTCGGGGTGAATTTAAGGTAATCTGCGGACACAAGATTAAAGGTGATACCGTTCCCCTCAACCCTAGCGCAGCCCGGTGCTACAAAGCCGTGAAGATGACCAAAATAGCAACGCTTAACAGGGAATTCCTTAAGCACGTCAAGAAGCTCGTCACAGCGTTGAACCTCGTTAATGGGCGGATAGTGAAGGAAGGCGATTATTTCGCCGCCAAGCTCCGACGCCGCCTTTAAGGAAGCTCGCAGGCGACCCGCCTCACGCAGGATAACCTTGTGAACGTCACCCTCGGAATCATCGTAAAACCAACCACGTGTACCCGCAAGAGCAAAGCCCTCAACGGAGTATGCGTTGTTGTGAATAATTTTAATTGAATCAAACCCATTTTCATCAAGGAACTTAGTCATTTTTGACATGGTGTTCCACCAATAATCGTGGTTGCCCTTAAGTATATACTTAGTGCCGTTAAGAGAATGCAGAAACTGAAAATCCTTCTGTGCCTGATCAAAATTCATTGCCCAGGAAATATCACCGGGAATTACCACACTGTCAGCTTCCCCTACTACGTTGTTCCAATTATTGGCAAGGCGGTCGGTGTAATCCGTCCACCCTTTGAAAATATCCATGGGCTTATCAACGGATAAAGAGAGATGCGTGTCACCGATTGCGAATAAGGACATCGGAAACTCCTTTCTCAGATACCTAACATATTGAATACAACCTCTGCCATATCTTCCTTAGCGGTAACCTGGGTAAATCTTACTTGCTTACCCTTAAGGGCAGAAAGCTGCTCGGGAGCCTTAAGAGAAGCGAGCTTCTCAAGAGCGTCAACGGTTGCAAACTCATCATCGTAATCTGTCGCGCCATTTTCAACTGCACCAAGAACTGCCTTTGAGAATTTGAAGGGCGAAGCTGTAGAAGCAACAACAACGGGGGTTATGTCCCCTGTTTTTGCAATATAGTCGTTGCATACGTTAATTGCAACTGACGTATGTGTATCTGCAAGATAGCCGTAATCGTTAAAGGTTGCGTTAATTGTTTCAGCAGTAGCCTTATCGTCACAGCAACCTGCAAAGAACATATCACCTATAAGAGCCTTAACGTCGTCGGTAACGGTGTATTTACCCGCGGACTTAAGCTTGCCGAACCAGTCATTGATTGTTTTGTCACTTCTGCCGCAAAGGATGTAAAGAAGTCTTTCAAGGTTGCTTGAAATAAGAATATCCATTGAGGGTGAATCGGTGGTGAAGAAGCTACGATTTCTGTCGTAAACGCCTGTTTCGATGAAGTCTGTAAGAACGTTGTTAGCGTTTGAAGCACAGATGAGCTTGTTGATGGGTAAGCCCATTTCCTTAGCAAAATATGCCGCAAGGATGTTACCGAAGTTACCTGTGGGAACAACTACGTTGATTTTGTCACCGAATTTAACTGAGCCGTTGTTTACCATATCGCAATATGCGGAAACGTAGTAAACAATCTGGGGTGCAAGTCTGCCCCAGTTAATGGAGTTAGCAGATGAGAAAACAAGGTTGTTTTTCTCGAATCTGTCAAGGATTTCTTTATTTGTGAAGATGTTTTTAACACCTGTCTGACAATCGTCGAAGTTACCATAAACCGCACAAACACCAACGTTTTCGCCATCCTGTGTGGTCATCTGGAGCTTCTGCATGGGGCTAACGCCGTCGTTGGGGTAGAAAACAAGAATCTTAGTACCCGGTACGTCCTTGAAGCCCTCAAGCGCTGCCTTACCCGTGTCGCCAGATGTAGCAACAAGGATTACAATCTCCTTATCCTTAAGGTTCTTTTTAGCGGAAACTGTAAGAAGATAGGGAAGAATCTGCAAAGCCATATCCTTGAAAGCACAAGTGGGGCCCTTGAAAAGCTCAAGTATATTAACGTTATCGTGAAGATTAACCACGGGAGCTACGAAATCAGAGGCAAATTTACCGTCCTTATAAGCACCCTCTACACAATAATCTAATTCCTCTTTAGTGAAATCGGTAAGGTAAAGACCAAGCACCTTTTTAGCGCGCTCCTTGTAATTAACGCCACAAAGAACCTTAATTTCATCGGCACTGAGTGCGGGAATTGACTGAGGAATATACAAGCCGCCGTCAGGAGAAATACCGTCTGCAATAGCCTTTGATGCCGTTACCTTTACAGAATTATCTCGTGTTGAAGTATAAAACACAATGAACACATCCTTAGTTTGAACATACTTATTCATTATTTAATCAGTTTATTTTATCAAAGGGTGTAAAAATTGTCAAGAGCCTGCAAAGGGATATGCGGTTTTTCCGTTGGAAATAAAGTTAAAAAGCTTAAGAATACCATCAAAAAAGGTCAACTCCTTAACCCCTGTGGCAGAAAGGATTTTGTAATCCCCCACTACCTTGTCGTCAAGTGTGATTTTAACTGTACCCAGAGTCTGCCCATGAAGCACGGGGGCCTCCACGGTATCGGCAATATCAACACTGACCTTCACCATTTCCTCCTCGCCCTTTTTAATGAGTATGGGTTTGATTTCAGGAATCACCATATCTGCATACTCTGCCCTGCCTGATTCAACCACCACCTGTTTATAAGACTTAAAGTCAAATTGAGGTATATAAAGGGTATAATTACCAAAGCCCCAGTTAAGCATATTTTTAGCGGTGTTAAAGCGGTCATTACTGTTTTCGCTACCCATAACCACCGCCACAAGGTGCAGATTATCACGTTTGGCGCTTGCTGACACGCAACACCCCGCCTTAGCAGTTGTGCCTGTTTTAAGCCCTGTTGTGCCCTCGTAAAACCTTACCAATTTATTAGTGTTTACAAGCTCTGTTTCACCCCCGCGAAGCGAATCCATCCACACGGTGGTGTATTCGGTAATTATAGGGTGCCTGAGAAGCTCCGCGGACATAATGGCAATATCGCGAGCAGTTGTCAGATGCTCGTCAGTGGTATCGTCAAGTCCCGTAGCATTGACGAAGGTGGTATTACTCATACCCAGCTCCTTAGCTCTTGCGTTCATAAGGGCAATAAATGATTCCTCGCTACCCGAAATATGCTCACCAAGTAGGGTTGCCGCATCGTTTGCGCTACCGATAACCGTTGCTCGCAGAAGCTCGTCAACCGTCATCTGCTCCCCTACCTCAAGCCATATCTGAGACCCGCCCTTAGAGGCAGAATTTTCAGTACAGCTAACCTTATCCGTAAGACTTATACGCCCTGAATCAATAGCCTCAACAGTCAGAAGCATTGTCATTATTTTAGTAACAGATGCAGGATAAAGCTGCAGGTCTGCATTATAGCTTAAAAGCACCTGACCTGATTCAACGTCCATAAGCACTGCGGATTTAGCCTTAATTTCTATGGGAAGCTTGCTTAAATCCTCGCCACCCGCCACAGTTGAAGTAAAGTCTGCAGGAATCTGCGATTCGTCATCGTCGTTTGCAACACTCGGTGCGCAAAAGCACATCACCATCATTTGAGCAATAAACAAAAAAGATAAAATCAGCGTCAGAAATCTTTTCACCTTTCCCACCCCTTCATATATTTGTTATATAAATATATATGTTATATAAGTATAGAAAATTCAAAAACCCACTCCCTAAAGGGAGCGTAAATCAGGGATTTAATAGCCTTAAATAATTAACTTTGGCGCATAGCATTGTTAAAAAGTGAGGGAACCCGTCAGGGCGCCCTCACTTTTATGTAGCACTCTGCATCCAAATTTAAAAGATTTAAGGTGCTGTGCAGTTTAAATTTAAATGGTTTTCGTTCAGACGAAATGACAAATGCACCGTAAGGCTGGCGCCTACGGTGCATTTTCATAATGTATTAACGGAAAATATTAAATTTAAACCTAATAATCCCTAAATTACACTCTCTGAAGGAGCGGGTTCTGATTCATTCACACACAAGGCACACCCAACCGCCGTTTTCAATGCGACGGATGATTTTAAGTCCTGCGCTTTCAAGGCTTTCGCACACCTCGTCGGCTCGTGTATCGATTATGCCCGAGGCTATAAACTTAGCACCGGGGAGCATAAACGCACGCACCTGAGTGCTGAAAAGCTTGATTATATCTGCAACAATATTTGCAACAACTATACTATATTTCTCCGTAACTTTATCTGCAAGGTCACCGCAGACAAACTGCAATTTATCATCACCGATGCCGTTCATTTTGCCGTTTTCGGCGGCAGTTTTAACCGCTACGGGGTCAATATCCACACCGAAGCCCTGCTGAGCACCAAGAAGCATTGCGGCAATTGCAAGAATACCGCTACCGCAACCGATGTCAAGAACTGTGTCATTATCGGTTACAATCTCGTCAAGCACCTCAAGACAAAGCCTTGTAGTATCGTGGGTGCCCGTACCAAAGGCGGCACCGGGCTCGATGTTCAGTATCGCCCTGTCCCCTGCATTGTAATCGTCAATCCAGGTGGGTCTTATGAAAAGTCTTTCACCAACGGGTGTGGGCTTGAAGTATGCCTTCCATTTATCCGCCCAATCCTCCTCGGAGCATCCGTCGGTTTCAATCTTAAAGCTTATGCCCTCATCCTGTAAACGGTCTGACAAAAAGGACACCGCCTCCTGAGGATTCATTCCCTCCTCAAGATAGATGTGAATAATTGATTCCTCGCGGTTTTTCTCAAGGAGCTCCTCATCAATAAGGTCAATGTGGGCAATCTCCCATGCTTCTGCTTCAAGAGAGCTGTAATCCTCAATATAAATGCCGTAGGGCACGGTCATAACCGCTATACCCGACGCCTTTTCGGTATCCGCAGTAGGGACGTAAACCTTAACCTCTGTATATTCCATTACGCACCTCAATATTTGTTATGCACGTCTTCGGCAAAGCAAAGACAATCCTTGATTTCGAGCACGGTACCGTCGTCAAGCACAGCCTTACCACTGAGTCTGCCGAATACCTGATGCTGGTCGGTAATAATAAACTTAATATCAATCTTAGCCGCACGGTCAAGAATGGGCTGGAACTCCATTTCAAATCTGCCGTCGCTTGAGCTGAAGGTCCAGGGGTCGGTATAGCCCGACTCAGGGATATTGAAGGTTACGTCGTCAAGCTTGTGGCATTTACCGTCGTAGAAAAGTATATTTTCACTTGCAGCAGTGGTATCACCAAAGCCGTAGCCGATGTTGAAGCCGAAGGGCTTACCGTTAACGGTCATATTTCCCGAGCCCCAATACCAGGTATTGTCATAGGTCCACACGCCACGACCCCAGTCAAGGGTGCCGTAGTCGGTTTCGGGATTAAGGTTATAGGTTACGCCGTCGTATTCAATGGTACCGCTTGCGCGCATACAGTTGATTTTCTGATTATAGTAGAAGGCAGTCTTCTTTTCCTTCCAGGGTGTTGCAATAACCATTGTATCCATGGGAGGCTGAGAGAGTGTAATGTTACACTTAAGGTCCTTCTCTTTATTAAAATTCTTATAATCGCAACGGATAACACGCTTATTCTCACCAACGGTGAAGGACATATCAAGGCGCTTATCCTTGTACTTAGTTACGCCAGATTCACTTGATACGGGAAGGCGGAATTTACCCATGGGGAAGGCATTAAGAATGGTTTCTGTATGCTCCCAGGGGTTAGCCCCAAGATCAAGGAAGGATGCAGACTGCAAGCCTATGTAGCCGTCATCAGAAATAGTAAAGGCAACTGCAATATCGTGCTCCTCAGAAACAACAAGGTAGTAATCCCACTCCTTGATTCTGAATTTGGGAGCCTTGATATCATCACGTGAATACTGCTGAACTAACTGCTTTGACCAACCGGGCTCACGCAATGAGCCGTCCTCCTTTAAAAGCTTCTGTACCTTTGTAACTTCATGATTTCGCATATTAACACCCCGTGTAATTATTTAATAATATTTGCCTGAGGTTGAACCTCTGTTCTGCCGTGATTATAAAGTCGTCTGTTGTCAAGCATCCACAATCTGTTTGTAAAGCCGCCAACCTCAACGTCCTTAACAGCGTCTGCCATTTCATAGACATTTGCGTCAAGCATATCAAGCTGCGCAAGAAGCTCTGCTTCAATAAAGCCGGGTCTTACCGCCGCGCCGTACTCAAGCTGACCGTGATGTGAAATAAGCATATGCTGAAGAAGATACTTCTTCTCCTTGGTAATATTAAGCTCGTCGCATTTTTTGCCCACGTCCTCGGCACCCATTACAAGGTGACCGAGAAGCATACCCTCAAGGGTGTGACCATCCACAACACCAGCATCGTTGACACTGTATTCGCGGATTTTGGCAATATCGTGGAGCACCGCACCGGAAATAAGAAGTTCGCGGTCAATGCAGGGATAAATATCGCACACGCACTCTGCAAGGCGCACAATTGAAAGTGTATGGTATAAAAGTCCGCCAAGCATTGCGTGGTGAAGCTTTTCTGCCGCAGGGAAGGTAAGAAGTGCCGTCTTATTATCCTGTAGCATACCAAGAACAACCGACTTAAGCTCTGCATCCTTAAAGACATTTACAATGCCCACAATTGCGTTAAGCATATCCTCACCGCTACAATCCGCAGCCTTAATAAAATCCGACGGATTAACACCGTCCTCGGGCAATACTCCTCTTATACGTTGAATAATGAACTGGTCGTTGCCGTTATACTGCTGAAGCATACCACGTACCTTAACGATAGTATTTGCCTGGGGCATGGGTGTGGTATCCTCGCGGTAATCCCACATTTTAGCGTAAATTTCCCCATCCTTGTCACCAAGCAATACATCAAGGAAGAAACTACCGTTTTTTGCAGTTTTTTTATCACAGCTTTTTACAAGAGCAAATCCCTCGTAAAAGCCTGTTTTTTCATTCTTCTGAAAATTCATAAGATTACTCCTTTATAATTGAGTTTATAACAAATGAGCTCATAAGATACCCCGCCACAGGAGGTGTAAAGGACATTGAGCCGGGCACCGAGGAATCAGTTTTAACGGGCTCCTCCTTAGAATAAACAACGGGTAGCTTATAAACTCCGCGTTTTTTAAGCTCACGGCGCATCACCCGTGCCAAGGGGCAAACACTTGTTTTAGAAATACAGGAAAGCTCAAGCATTTCGGGATGAAGCTTGTTACCCGTGCCCATTGATGAAATAACACCTACGCCAAGAGCCTTAGCCCTTACCACAAGCTCGATTTTAGCCGTAACGTTGTCGATACAATCAAGGATGTAGTCGTACTGACTAAGGTCGATGGCATCGGCAGTTTCGGGCAGATAAAACAAATCGTATTTATTTATTGTAATATTCGGGTTTATGGTGCGAAGCCTTTGTTCAAGGGCGTCGGTCTTTTTAAGCCCAAGGGTTTCATCGGTAGCAATAAGCTGACGGTTAATGTTGGTGATATCAACAAAGTCCTTATCCACAATGCCCATAGTACCTATACCGGCTCTTGCAAGTGCTTCGGCGGCGGCAGATCCAACACCCCCAAGACCGAAAACAATAACCGATGTAGTTTTTATTAAATTCATATTATCCTCACCGATTACCCTGACGGTACGGGAAAATCTTTCGTCCAAAGGCTCACCACCTCTATATATTTATACATAATGTTATTTTATAATATTAAACCTTACATTGTCAAATAATATATTAAAAATAGTTTTATTTTTTAGGACGGTGTTAAAACTGAAAAGACGAATTATCGCCCTTACCCTAAGCCTTAATATTATGCTTGTGCTTTTATGCGGCAGACTTTTAAACCTATCAACCACTACCATAAGCGTTGCAAACCAAACAAGCACCAGGGTGCGTGAAATTGCCCACACCCGCGGTGTAATATACGACTGCAATTTAAAGCCACTGGTCAACAAGAAATGCACCTACACGTTTTTACTTAAGCCCACACAGAATAATATAGCCCTTCTTACCTCTATGGGCTACGACCATGAGGTTATTGCCAAGCTTCAACGTGGTAACCTTGTAACAATTGAAACGGATAACAAGACCCTTTTCACCGAGGGCACGGATATTAAGGCGCTTCGCGTTTTTGAACGCTATTGCGAGCCTCCTTGCGTGCATATAATCGGCTACACGAATTCCGAGGGCACCGGGGTAAGCGGCATTGAAAAGTATTATAACGATTACCTGACCGATACGGGCGGTACTCTGAGCATTGCATACTCTGCCGATGCTAACGGCAGACTTTTAACCGCAGAAGCCATTGAGATACGAAACCATAATTATTACACCCCACAGGGTCTTGTGCTGACAATTGACGGTGAAATTCAGAAAATTGCCGAAAACGCACTAAAAAACAATAAAATAAAGAAGGGCGCAGTTGTGGTATTGGACACCGAAAGCGGTGGTATTGTTGCTTGCGCCTCAGTCCCCTGCTACAACCCCGAAAGCCCCGCAGAGGCACTAAGCAATACCGACGCACCATTCATAAACCGTTGCTTCAGTGCATACCCCGTAGGTTCGGTTTTTAAGTTAGTAACAGCAATCAGCGGATTGGAAAAGGGTATTAATCTGCCTCGATACACCTGCACAGGGCAAATTACCAAAAGTGGCAATACCTTCAACTGCAGTAAGACGGATGGTCACGGCGAAACCGACCTTACAGGAGCAATTTCACAGTCGTGCAACCCCTATTTTATTGAGCTTGGCACAATGGTTGGTGCTACGTCTCTTTTGCAGACCGCCGAGCTATCGGGCTTCGGCAGACCTGTTGACCTTGGTAACGGTTATCTTACGGACTCGGGAATTCTGCCCGATATTAACGACCTTAACAGTGGCGCCGCCGTGGGAAACTTCGCCTTCGGTCAGGGCAAATTCACCGCAACACCACTGCAGGTTGCGGCTTTTGTAAACACAATCGCCACAGACGGCATTTATAATGAGCCCCACCTCGTAAAGGGATACGCGGATAGCAAGGGGGCGTTCTCGCCCATTGTTACTGATTCGCCCTATCGTATTTTCAACACTGATACCTGCACGATACTGAAGAACGCTATGCGGAACACCACCATTGATGGTACGGGCACCCTTGCATTCTCATCACTTTTTAACTCCTGCGGCAAAACTGCAACAGCTCAGAGCGGGCAATATGACGAAACAGGTAGGGAAATTAAAATATGCTGGTATGCCGGCTTCTTCCCTGCTGAAAGTCCACGATACACCCTTTGTATTATGGTCGAGGATGGTGTATCGGGCGGTACGGACTGCGCACCCGTATTCAAGGAAATATGCGAAAATATTTATATACAAAGCAAATAATAAAAAGAAAACCCCTGTCCTAAGACAGGGGTGGAACTTTTTACATATATATTTTATGTAATTAAGCCTCTGCTTCTTTTTTCTTGTTGAAGCAATCGCTGCAGTAAACAGGGCGATCCTCACGGGGTTTGAAGGGAACTTCTGCAACTCCGCCGCACTCTGCACAAACTGCTGTGAATTTTTCACGTTCGCCTCTCATTGCCTGCTTACGTGCATCACGGCATGCCTTACAGCTCTTGGGCTCGTTTACTAAGCCTTTTTCAGCGTAAAATTCCTGTTCTCCGGCTGTGAAAATAAATTCATTGCCGCACTCTTTACAGATGAGTGTCTTGTCTTCGTACATTTTCTGCTACCTCGCTTGTTAATGATGTTGCCCTCTAACGGAATTGCACCGCCACCTTAGTGAAGTTTCGGAAAATTCCGTAACCTAACAACGCTCTGCTCTTAAGCTAAGAGGACATATATGTGAACCGATTACTCGGAAAACACATCTTTTAATTTTCGTCTGGCACGTTGCACCGCGTTATCAACGGCTTTAGGTGCCATACCTAATTTTTCACCGATTTCGGCATAGGACATACCGCCCGCCTTGAAAAACACAACGGTTTTCTCAACTTCTGACAGTGATACCTGACAGGCGTTAAGAACCTCGTTAAGCCTTTCGTTGGTAATGACGTGCTTCAAGGGATCCTCGGCACTTTCAAGGGTCTGAAAGGCTTCGGCATTATCATCAACGGCAATATCTCCCGACACGTGGCACGCGGCAGTGTTGATGCTGTTACGCATACATACGAACGCGTACGCTTCAAATGGAACGCCCTTTTTAGCATCGTAGGTTCTGACCGCATTAAGGAAGCCAAACATACCCTCCTGAACGAAATCGTCAGTATCAAGGTAAGCGGCAGTTGTGTTGATATAGCGTGTGTTAAGAAACCGACGAGCCAATACGTCAAAGGCGTAATCGTCCCCCGATTGGGATAACTGCACAAGCTCCTCGTTAGTGAGAATGGCATACTCGGAATATTTTTTACTCAAGAAACCACCTCAGACTATGCTTATGCTACTTTACTAAAGCATAGCATACCTTTGTTATTTTGTCAAATATTTTTTGACATTTAGTGTTATTTTTTGTGGAAAATACAGAATATTTCTATTTTCGACATAAAAACACCCTGATTATCAAAATCAGGGTGTTAATTTTCCATATTCAAATATTCGGTGTATACATTTTTGTCTACTCTGTACCATTTACCCTTAATTTTCATACACCAGAAATCATTATAGCGGCTGGTGTAGCTCCCCTTTTCGCCCTTTGCGGTAACCTCAACGCTGATAATTTCAACCTGTTTGGGGAAGCGGATGTAGGAAAAATTGCTTTCAAGCACCTCGTTAAAACGGGCAAGCTCTTCTTCACTCAGGCTCTCGCTTGAAACAACCTTGTAGGTAAGCTTATATCCCTCGCCGCATTTTTCGGCGTAGAATGCGTGGCTTGTTGACATTGGCAGTACCATTTGCATGTAGGTTTCATCCTCGGCAAAATAGCGGTTGTTTAATTTATATTCCTTAATATCTTCGTCATAAAGGGAATAATATAAATCCGCGTCCTCGGTCTGGGTCGCCTTAACAAAGCTCTTTATAAGCCGTTCGGGCTTGGATGCGGTAAAGCTTGAGGTAAATACCGCCGCAATAACCAACACAATTGAAAGCACCACAAGGCCTACGAGCACTGATTTTAATGAAAGGTTTAATTTAAAATACTTGTTTTTAACGAATTTGGATGGTGCCTTTTTACCAGATGGCGCGAGCTTTGCACCGCAATAGGCACAGTTTATGAAATTCTCGGGACTTTGCTTGTGACATTTTTCGCAGTACATTAACTCACCTCCATAAAAGCCTAAATAAAAACCGTAGAAAGACGAATCCTTCTACGGTTATATTTGTGTAACGGATAAACCGTAATTAATTCTTTAAGAATTATTCAGCTGCTTCTGCTGCTTCTTCTGCAACTGCTTCAGCCTCTGCTGCTTCCTCAACAACCTCTTCGGGAAGAAGTGCGCGGATTGAAAGACTTACTCTCTTTCTTTCATCGTCGATGTCAGTAATCTTAACGTTTACCTTTTCGCCGATTTTAAGAACGTCTGCAGGCTTGGAAACGTGCTTGTTAGCAATCTGAGAAATGTGGATAAGACCGTCGATACCGGGCATAATGTGAGCAAATGCACCGAAGTCTGTGAAGTTAGCAACTTCAACCTCTACCTCTGAATCAACAGCATATGTGTTCTTGAAGATTTCCCAGGGATTGTCCTCAAGCTTCTTGTAGCCGAGAGCAATCTGTTTCTTTTCGGGGTTGAGAGATTTGATTGTAACCTCAACCTCGTCGCCAACGCTAACAACCTCTGAGGGGTCTTTGATTCTGTTCCATGAAAGTTCAGAAACGTGAATCATACCGTCAACGCCACCGATGTCAACGAATGCACCGAACTTCATAAGAGATTTAACTACACCCTTACGAACCTCGCCTTCTTTAACCTCAGCCCAGAATTTTTCTTCGTTTGCCTTTCTTTCTTCTTTAAGAACGGCACGGATTGAGCCAACAGCTCTTCTTCTCTGCTTGTTAACCTCAATAACCTTGAACTTAACAGTTGTTTTGAGAAGGTCTTCAAGCTTATCGTTACGGCTGATAGTTGCAAGAGATGCAGGTACGAAAAGACGAGCATTCTTAGAAACTACGATGATACCGCCACGAACGATTTCGGTAACAACACCCTCAAGGATAGTGTCTGTACCCTCTGCTGAAACGATTTCGTCCCAAGCAGCAATAGCGTCATAACGCTTTTTGGAAAGCATTGTAACGCCTTCCTGGTCGTTTGTTTTCATGATGATGAGGTTAAGTGTGTCGCCGATTTTAAGCTCAGCCTTGGGATCTGCATGGGGGTCATTGCTATATTCGCTGTAGGGAATATAACCGGTCTGCTTCCTGCCGATATCAACCTGTATCTCTGTGGGGGATACACTCAATACTGTACCAACAACCTTCTGGTCGCTGTTCATGCTGTTGAGTGATTCCTCTAAAGCTGCTGCAAAATCGAATTCTTCAGTAGCTGCAGAGTCCAGCACTTTCTCCTCCTCAATCATTTTGTTTTCGTTTACAATTTCGGACATGGTTTCAAGTACCTCCTTTATAATACCGGCGGGAGTAGATGCACCCGCAGTAAGACCGATTGAGTTGTACCCCTTCAAAGGAATACCATAAAGCTCTGAAGCGGTTTCAACAAGAAAAGCGGGACAATTGGCCTCGCACACACCAAGGAGCTTACGGGTGTTGGAGCTGTGTCTGCCGCCAACGATAACCATAGCGTCACTTTTGCGTGATAACTCGGCTGCTTCATTCTGCCTTTCTTCGGTCGCACTGCATATTGTATCAAATATTTTTGCATTTGTACATAGTAAATTTATTTTTTTTACACTTTTTTGCCATTCTTTTATGCTAAAAGTGATCTGAGAAACGAAAATAAGGGATTTTTCTGAAAAAGAAGGATGTTTTGCCAGAAGCTCGTCGATTTTTTCCGCATTTCCGATTACGTAGGAATCACCCTTGGCACAGCTTTTGATACCCTTAACCTCGGGGTGATTTTCGTCACCTGCAATAAGGGTAACCACGTCGTCAGATGAGTTATCAAGAACTATTTTGTGGATTTTCTTAACGAAGGGGCAAGCGGCATCAATAAATTCACAACCGCTATCCTCAACCTCCTTAAGCACCTCCTGGGTAACACCATGGGTACGAAGGACGAGAATTGCATCACGCTCTACCTCGGAGGGTGACTCAACAACCTTAACTCCCCTTTTAGCCAAATCATCAATAACCTGTGAGTTGTGGATAATGGGTCCGAGAGTTGCAACCTTACGACCCTCTGCGGCTAATTTTTCAATAAGCTTAATAGCTCGGTCAACACCGAAGCAAAAGCCCGCCTTTTCGGCAAGTACGATTTCAGCCATTAAAGTCGCTCCTTTATAACCTTAAGCATATACTCAATTGAGCCCTCAAGATCAAGGTTGGTTGTATCTACAAGCACTGCATCCTCTGCCTTTTTAAGGGGTGCAATTTCACGGTGGGTATCCTGATAGTCACGAAGCTCGATATCCTTAAGGATTTCGTCAAAAACAACCTCCTGACCCTTCTCGATAAGCTCCTTATATCTTCTTTCAGCACGAGCCTCAGCAGAAGCGGTAAGGTAAATTTTAATCTGAGCATCGGGAAGTACAACGGTTCCTATATCTCTGCCGTCCATAATGCAGTTGTTCTGAGCGGCAATGTTACGCTGTAATGAGAAAAGGAATTCACGAACCTGAGGGATAGCGGAAACGTTTGAAGCCGCCATAGAAACCTCGTTCTGTCTGATGGCCTCGGAAACGTCCTCGTCACCGAGGAAAACTCGCTGTTCGCCGTTGATGAAGCGAAGTGAAACCTCAACACCCTCAAGTGTGGGCACAACCTCATCGGCAGATTTTGTGTTCTTGCCCTGTCTTAACACGTTAAGGCCAACAGTTCTGTAAAGAGCGCCTGTGTCAACGTAAATGTAACCAAGCTCCTTTGAAACTTTTTTTGCTATTGTGCTTTTGCCTGCGCCAGCAGGACCGTCGATTGCTATGTTGATTGACATAATTATTTCTCCTTATATACTATTTCCCGCAAGGTGACCCGTTGAAAATGCAATCTGCAGGTTGAAGCCGCCTGTGTAGGCGTCAACGTCTATAACTTCGCCTGCAAAATAAAGACCCTCAACAAGCTTACTCTTCATGGTTTTGGGGTCAATTTCAGAAACGCTAACACCGCCCGAGGTAATAATTGCCTCGTCAATGGGTCTGAAATCCGTTACGGTTAATCTTATATCCTTAAGTGTTTCCACAAGAATAGCACGCATATCCTTTGTAACCTGATTTGACTTGATATTACCGTTAAGACCCGAAAGCTTTACGATAATGGGTATCATTTTACGGGGTAACATAAGTGCAAGGGTGTTATAAAGGTTTTTGTTTGAGCATTCAAGCAAATCACGCTGAATACGCTTATCAAGCTGCTCGTAGCTGAGGGCGGGCTTGAAGTCGATATGTATTGTGTATCTGCCGCGCTCCATATTACGCATATGGGATGAGGCGGATAAAATCATGGGGCCAGACACACCGAAGTGTGTAAAGAGCATTTCGCCGAAGTCCTTGTAAACCTCTTTATAGGTTTTGTTATCCTCAACCCTGATTTCAACGTTACGAAGTGAAAGTCCCTGAGCGTCGGTGCACCAGCCCTCGTGACATTCAAGGGGCACAAGTGAGGGCTTAAGGGTTGTAATTGTATGACCAACCTGCTTTGCAAGGGTATAGCCGTCACCGGTTGAGCCTGTTGCTGGGTATGAAATACCGCCCGTTGCAATAAGCACGTTTTCGGCGAAAAATTCTCTGCCGTCATCAGTCCTGCAGCCCTTGACCGCACCGCCTTCTGTAATAAGCTCGGTTACCCTGCCCTGCTTACGCTTAACACCGTTAACGGTAATAAATTTATTAAGGGCATCAACAATATCAAGAGCTCTATCGGACACTGGAAATACACGATTACCGCGTTCAATTTTAAGGGGCACGCCCATACTCTCAAAAAAGTCGATGGTGTCGTCGGTTGTAAATCTCGAAAATGCGCCGTAAAGGAATCTGCCGTTTACGGGCACGTTAGCAATAAGATCGTTAAGAAGCGGGCATGAATTAGTAACGTTACATCTGCCCTTACCGGTAATTGCAACCTTACGTGCTAATTTGTCATTACGCTCAATAAGTGTAACCTTCAATCCTCTTTTTGCGGCGGTGCCTGCCGCCATAAGACCTGCAGCACCTCCACCGATAACTATTAAATCCATAAGTAAATCCTCTATAAAACTATAAGCTTATCCGTCATTTCCTTGCCGCATACCTGAGGTACGGGAAGAGAAAGTGAAAATATATCCCTTGCGGTGCATTCAAGGTCAAAGACCCTGCGTGCGGCTTCATCAAGATTTTTAAATTCCGATGCCTTTGACACAATGGGTAAGGTCGCCGTACTCTTTGCCTGCTTTAAAATCTCGGCACCCCGCTTATTAAACCCGAGCACCCTTATATAAGGCACGGGGATTGCCAGAAGCTCTGTGGTAATGCCAAGAAGTGCACAAAGAACGATACGCCTTAATCTTGAATGAGTATAACGCTTTGTCTTGACTTTTTCAAGTATTTCCGATAAAGACACGGAATTACGCACCGCGTCAAATAATCTGTACTCAAGCCCCTCGCTTACGTCGGGAAGCATTCTGAAATCATCGGGTGTCATTGTGCGAAGCTTGTAAATAATTGTATTTTCCAATTTAAGGTAATCCGCAGGTGCATTGCCCGAGGAAACCGCAGCACTGAGTATTTCAAAGGACCCATCGGGCATAAAGCCCTTGTATTCCTCGCCGTTTTTCAAGAATGAGCGTATAGCGGATGCCGAGCAGAAATCCATGTTAACCTGGTGGGAATCGTGGCTTACCCCCACCCTTTTGATTGCCACGGGCTTAATGGGGAAATTACCGCCCTCAATAGCCTTGATATACTCAATACCCAACAAATCATTTGGTGAGCCGAGCACGTCTGCAAGCCCTGTACCGCACATATCCTCAAGCGCCTTCTGTCTGGCGGCAGGAAAGGACAAGCCCTGATTAAGACGATTTTCAAGCAAGGGTGAAAACTCTGCTGACGTGATAGCACTGACGCATTTTTCAAGAAGAGCCGTATCACCACACTCTGAGCCGAAGCCCAATGCATCAATACAACCAAGGGCGCCAAGCACACCCACACCACTCTCGGCAAAACGCTCGGCAGACGCGGTAGCATAGGGTACGGGCAGGTTGAGGACTAAATCAACCCCACACATAAGTGCCGCCCTTGTACGCTCGTAGGGTGACATACACGCACACTCGCCACGCTGAACAAAGCTTTCGGACATTACCGCAGTAACGGTATTTTCGCCATTAGCCTTTAACGTGTCAACAATATGCTTGTGCCCGTTATGAAACGGATTAAACTCTGCTACAATGCCGTAATTCACGGTAACCCCCCTTATTTTACATAATAATATATATTTTACACTTGCAAAACTGAATAATAGTGGTATAATTGTTACTTGGTAATTATTTTACACAATTAATGTGCGTTTTATTTTCCGAAAAGGAATTATACGCTTTTTTATTGGAGGTTTATTAATGAAAATTCTCGTAATTAACTGCGGAAGCTCCTCATTAAAGTATCAGCTTTTTGATATGGAGGGCGAAAAGGTACTTGCAAAGGGTATCTGCGAATCTATCGCAACCGATATGAGCCACACAAAGGGCTCAACCTTCGACGGCAGAAGCTTTGACGAATACGTTGACATCCCCGACCACAAGGTTGCATTCAACATTGTTAAGGATGCACTTGTTGCAGGCGACTGCAAGGTTATTGACAGCCTTGACGAAATCAGCGCTATCGGTCACCGTGTTGTTCAGGGTGGCGACCGTTTCACAGAAAGCGTTCTCATCGACGATAGCGTGCTTAAGGCGATCGACGAGCTCAGCGTGCTTGCTCCCCTTCACAACCCTGCACACGTTGTAGGTATTGAATGCTGTAACGAGGTTTTCGGCGCTAACGTTCCCCAGGTTGCAGTTTTTGACAACGCTTTCCACAGCACAATGCCCGAAACTTCATACATGTTTGGTATCCCCTATGAATACTACGAAAACGACCACATCCGTCGTTACGGTGCACACGGTACATCACACCGCTTTGTTGCATACAGAACCGCTGAAATCGTAGGCAAGGACCTTAAGGACATCAAGCTTATCACATGTCACCTTGGTAACGGTTGTTCAATTACAGCTATCAAGGACGGCAAGGTGCTTGACACAAGCATGGGTCTTACTCCCCTTGACGGCTTTATGATGGGTACACGCTGTGGTGCTATCGACCCCTCAGTTGTTACATACATTATGGATAAGCACAACCTTAGTCCTAAGGAAATGGACGCTATTATGAATAAAAAGAGTGGCGTTCTCGGTATTTCAGGCGTACACTCCGACGACCGTGCAGTTCGCGCAGCTGCAGGCGAAGGCAACAAGAGAGCAAAGCTTGCACGTGACATGCAGTGGTACCAGATCCGTAAATGCATCGGCTCATACGTTGCAGCTATGGACGGCGTTGACGTAATCGCGTTCACAGGCGGTATCGGTGAAAACTGTACCGACCTTCGTGAGGACGTGCTTAAGAACCTCTCATACCTCGGCATTGAGCTTGACGAGGAAGCAAATGCAGTACGCGGCGAGGAAAAAGAGCTCACAAAGCCCGGCTGCCCCGTAAAGGCATACTGCGTTCCCACAAACGAGGAGCTTGCAATTGCAAGAGACACAAAGGCACTTGTTGAATAAAACCCATTAAATAACATAAACACCTCAACGATTCAAAAAATCGTTGAGGTGTTTTTATAAAATCACCAATTATTACCTTCCGTTGTTTCACCGACAAACAGGTAAAACAAAACATCTATTTTCAAGCACACAACCAGATTTTCCGCATTTTCTTCCATATCGTTATAATCATCTATAGCAATCAGATAATCACCCATATCCGACGTGTAATTTCTATCTGGGTTTGTCATGTATAATTCCGCGTCATCTTCAAAGAGATCCAACAAGTCATCAACTTCTGATTTACAGGCATTTATTTCACCTTTTGCCCCACCCATTACAGAATAACACATACTCTCCACTCTACTGCTAAGGGGTATATAGCACTCATACGTTGAATCTTCGAAATATTCCCTACAACTATTTTCAGGAAGCTCTGATTCTTTGAAAACTATATACCAATCCATCGCCAGCCAATCAACGCCGGCTTTATGATCAGCTTCGATTTCCGCTAAAGCATCCTCCGAAACGCTGATCCTGTCCTGAAAAGAACTGATCGTAAAATAAGGTCCACCTTCTTTACTTCTGTTCTTGTCAACCATATTGAGTTGTACCATCTGAGCATCTATAAAAAGCTCCATTAAAGCCTCATTATAGAGCTCATCAACAAACACTACACACTCGGATATTTTTTTATACTCAGTTTCCAATTCATCGCACAAGTAAGTGGGATCGTATTCACTTTCAAAATATTCCACGGCATCTTGCAAATCATCATAAGTTGAAATATAATATTCGCCAAACTCACTATCCAATTTAACGTTTTCTATATAGTCGTCTTTTGCAATAAGCAGGTCTACAAATCCCCTTAGCGTGTCCGCTTCAGTGGTATGAACATTAGATATTTCCTCAATACCTGCTTCATAATCACCCTCAAGTATGTAAATTTCTGCTTGTTCTGTCTTATATCCATCGGAATTCACGTATATGAGATAACCTATTCCGATTACTGAGACAATCATTAAAGATAAAAGCAACAAACCCGAAACAATCACAATGGGTATTATTATTTTTCTTTTAGATTTTTTATTTTTTGTAGGTTTTTCATCACCATTATTTCCTTTCACCGATGAATCGGCACCATTTTTATCATCCGCAGTTTGATAGACCTGAGAAATGGTGTTTTTTTCAACAGTTTCCGAATTATCGGACTGAGCTAAAAAATTGTAATTGCAATTCGCACATATATTTCCCTCTTTAACTTCGCTTCCACAAACAGGGCAATACATACGCTTCACTTCCCCTTTCAAAAATCACATATTCCGCATAATTATGCTACATCAACAAACCAACTTTGTCAATCAAAAACCATAAAACAATCCTACAAAACTATAACCCCGAACAGACTTTTTATCTGCTCGGGGTTTAATACCATTACTTTTTCTTTTTTAATGAATTCTTCACAGGTAACTATACAATGATTATAACAAGAGATACAAAGGCGCTTGTGAATAATCATCAAGGTCTTTTTTGCTCTTTGTTTTTCAATCTACAATATATTCATTTGAATTTATAATAAGGTAACCTTCGTTTTCCCAATATATATCCATATCATTGTATTCGCCCCATTCACCTATATACACACGCTCAGGAATATCGGTAAATTCGCAGATACCCAAATCAATTCCCCTTTTTTCTGCTATATACACAACCGTGTTACCACCCAAAGCACCTTGATCTGCATCAACAACCTCTGCAACGTAAAGTCCCTTTGGAGAAGGAATTTCCTCAACAATCGTATTAACACCGAAGCCTGCTAACAGCGTATAAACGAATGACACAAAAGCAAGTGCAAATACCACCAAAGGAATTGAAACGCCTAATAAAATTTTGCTCACCTTGAATCTGCTTATTTTAATTTTCACAGCAATTGCACAAGCAATGCTTATAAGACCACAAACAATCGCCGCTATTGAATCACCTTTCACAAGGTAGCACAACCAATCCACAAAGCAAATGGGAATTGCCAAACCGAACAGACAGAAAAACGCTTTACCGCCAAAGCTTTCTTTTTTCAAAAACACTACAATTAACGAAATCGCTGAAAACAAAAGGCTTACTGCTGAAGCAACCGTGTAATTAAAAAGTGAAAACTCATATCCGAGAAAAAATGCAAATAAAACACCTGAGGGTAAAAGGCTATGTACAACAAAGGGAATCAACGCAACAACAAACCTCAATCGTATTTTCACAATTAACACACTCCACTAACTACGTTTACATACTTTGATGAAAAATGTAATAATAATTTGTTTCGGTATCGTAAACAAAGATTATCCATTCATAACAATAGCCTTCTGAATCATTGGGCAACTCAATTTTATTATCACAATCAAATATATAGATATAACATTCGTTATTATTTATAGATTTATAAATATCGCTATCCTCATCATAAGCCACGCATTGTTTAACATACATTACGTCAGTACTATCCATAACACGCCAATTATGAGCTTCAATATCTTCATTCATTTCGTCTTGCTCTTTTTTATTTAAATGAAAAATCCAATATTCGTCTATATCAATGGATAAATATTGTTTAAACTCGTTTGCTACGCCATCCGGCACATAAATCTCGACTGGCTCGGTAATATGCTCACTGACGGTGAAGAAGGTAAGCCTGAAAGCTATGCACAAGGAAGCTGTAACCAACACGAAGCTCAAAACAACACAGGCGATAATAATCAAGGCTATGCTTTTCTTTGATAATTTTTTCTTGTCCGCCATACTACACTCCCGTTAGTTTACTCTTTACCCAACATTTTGGCGTAAAGACTTGATGTAATTTTTGAAATCACACAAAATACAGCCGTTACCACAATACCTATTACTAAAAATTTAAACAGAGAGCCGGACAATCTGAAGAACGTAGAATTATAATGAAAAACCGCCCACACATAGCTACAAGCACTTATAAGCAAGTTGAAAATGCAGGAACAGTTTGAAAAAGCGCGCCTACTCTTATACGCTCTGACAAAATACCAATTAGAAAGGGACAACATAAATCCTGCAGTAGGAACAATGGCGGCAAAAGCCCAAAGACCGTTGGTAACACCATAGGGTGTATATGCTTCCATTGTGATTGCCACAGCCAGAAGACCAAAGGAAACAAAAAGCAAAACCGATTGTAAAACTGATGCCTTCCAATCATTTACCTTTTTTAATTTATGGGGAATCTTAATCCCCTGTTGTTCGCTTGTATTTTCGCAACTCATACTATCAAAAACAGATTTACAATCCGCACATTCCTTCAAGTGAGCCTCTACTATCTCTTTACTCTCCTCCGAGCAACACTCGTCTATGTAAAGGGGTAATAAATCCTCTACAATACCGCAATGTATGCTAAGCGCTTTACTCATAAAAATCATTCATCCTTTCTGTTATTTTTTGCCTGGCGCGATAAAATGTGACCCTTGCCCAGCTTTCGCTTTTCCCGAACATTTTGCTTATATCTTTTAATGAAAACTGACCCAAAACTGCTAACATAAAAACCTCTTTATAGGGTTCTTCAAGCTCATGCAGGCATTTAAGCGCTTTTTCTGTTAAATCCTTTTCAACAAAAAATTGCTCTATGTCAACAGATTCTTTAATATCGGTCGTTTCGTCAAGACTAACTTGCTTTTTATGTTCATTATACCAAGCGAAATATGTATTCCTTGCAATCTGACATAGCCATACCGGTATTTTATTTTCATCCCGTAAGGAATTCATATTCATATATGCACGAAAAAAGGTTTCCTGAGTCAGTTCCTCTGCCAAAGTCTCGTCGCGACATAGCTTAAATAAATATTTACAAACAAAGACCTTGTGCTCCTGAAACACCTTTTCAAAATCAGCCACATCCTCACCGCCTTCCGATTATTAGATAGAAAAAACCAAAATTCGTTACAAAAATTATATTAAATTCTAAAAAAAGTTTCAATACAAAAAAACAATGCATCCGTCAAGAATCAAACACGAATGCATTGCTTTTTTATAATGTTATTTCTTTTTCCTTTTTAATAAATTCTCCACAGGTAACTGTGCAAGGATTATTGCTAAGAATACGAGGGCGCAGCCTAAAATCTCGTTAGATGTCAGTCTTTCACCGAATACGGCACCCGTTAAGGCGGCAAATACGGATTCAAGGCTCATAATAAGGCTTGCAACCGTGGGATTGAGGTTTTTCTGAGCCACAACCTGCAAGGTAAAGGCAACACCCGAGGAAAGCACACCTGCGTAGAAAATTGAAAACCAGGCTTCACCGATTGCTACGGGATCGGGCTTTTCAAAAATGAACATACCCGCAGTTGAAATTATTGCCGCAACACCGAACTGAATAAGGGAAAGCCTTACACCATCAAGTGTTTTAACGAAGTGGTCAACAATCATAATCTGTATTGCGAAAAGCAGAGCGCATATTACAAGGAACACGTCACCCAAGCCAATGCCACCGCTTTCGGTAACACATAAAAAGTACATTCCCACGGTGGCTATTGCGATGCAAAACCACAGAATGGGTTTTACCTTTTTTCTGAAAAGCAACCCTATAAGGGGCACCATCAAAATATAAAGAGTTGTAAGGAACCCTGCCCTGCTGACAGTAGAATTCTGTTCAGAAAACACCATACCGTACTGTTGCATAAGGGATGCAAGACATACGGAGGCACCGCAAAGGACACCGCCGATAAAAAGTCTTTTTGAAAAGAAGCTTTTGTTTTCACCGTGGTCGCCGTCACCATGTTTTTTCTTATTATTTTTATATATAAAAAATGAAACGGGCGTCAGAACGGCAACCGCAAGATACGACCTTAAGGCGAGAAAGGTAAAATTACCAATCTGCGAAAGACCTTCCTTTTGAGCAAGAAAGGTTGAGCCCCATATAAATGCCGCCAAAACAAGAAGCAGTGAAGCCACAAAGGATTTTGATTTTTTATTACTCTTTATCATAATAACCTCGAAAATAAAAATAACAATCGATATATTATCACAACTTATTTATATTATCAACAAAAAACTGCCGAAAAAATCGGCAGTTAAATTGATTTATTTATGATAAGGCTTTACGCACCATTGCCGCTCTCAATTTGTCACGCTCGATTCTGTCGAGGGGTCTGTCAACGGAAAGTGATATAGTTGCGGGCTGCATATGAATCATAAGTGCTTCAATCTGAGCGCAATCCATGTTAATTACACCCTTTACCGCACCGAGCCTTACAAGGGATATAAGCTCCATAAACTCGTTGGTGTCAATAAGTCGGGCGTATTTCAACACACCGTAGGCTCTGTAAATTCTGTCCTCGGTAACGGGAGCCTTGAAAAGCTCCTCCCGGGCCGACCTTTCCTGAGCGGCAATCTGCAATGCGATTGATTTAAGGTTTTCAATAGCCGCCTTTTCAGAAATACCAAGGGTAATGGTATTACTCAACCTGAACATATCGCCCTTAGCGGCGGCACCCTCACCATAGGAGCCCCTGAGGGAAAGCCCAAGCTTTGAAACGGTTGTAATAAGCTTTGTGATCTGCGAGGTTGAAACAAGACCCGGTAAATGGAGCACAACAGATGCCTTCATACCTGTACCAAGAGCCGTGGGGTCCTGAGTAAGGTAACCAAGCTTATCATCAAAGGCAAAATCAAGCTCACCCGAAAGCTCACGGTCAATAAGGCTTGCGGTGCGGTATGCATCGTCAAGGGCAAAGCCTGCATACATAACCTGCAAGCGGATGTGATCCTCCTCATTAAGCATAATGCTCACTGCCTCATCCTCGGTAAGGAGCAATGCTCTGCCGTCACGTGATGAAGCAAACTCGGGGCTTACAAGGTGACGTTCTGCAAGTGAAACCACCTCGGATTGTGAAAGGGTCTTCATTTCGTAATATTTGAAATTATACCCCTCAATTAAATCTGCGGCATTTTTTATAACGCCGTTTACCTTAAGCTTATCGGGAAGAGAAAGCCTGCCGGGGAACGGAAACTGACGGATATTACGGGCAAGGTGAATGCTTGTGTTAATAACAACGTCATTCTGTGCACCTGTGCCAAGATACCATTTTGCACACATTATTCTTCCCCTCCCATCTGAGCAATTGCAATAATTTCGTCACGAAGCTGAGCCGCAAGCTCAAAATTCTGCTCGGAAATTGCATCTGAAAGCTGTTTTTTAAGGGCTTCAACGCGTTCCTCAAGGCTCACCTCACGTTGGGATGCAGGCTTATTACCCACGTAGGTTGCCTTACCGTGGATACGGCGAAGGGAAGGAAGAAGTTTATCGTAAAATACGCCGTAGCACTCGGCACAGCCCATTTTACCATCGGAAACTATCTCATCAAAATATTTACCGCAGGCGGGACAATAAGCACCTGCAGACGCACCCTCGTTTTTACCCAAAAGCTCACCAAAAAGCTCTCCCAATCCAAGACCGAAGCCCGAAAAAGCCTCGCCATAGCCTAAGGAACGGGCACAATCCGAGCAAAGGTGCACCTCTGCCGCCCTGCCGTTAATAATACGTTTCATGTGCATATTAGCTTCATTTTTATTACAATTCTGACAAATCAAAATACTCACCTCAAACAGATAATGCACAAATATAAGAATATTATACGATATAAATATAATTAATTCAAGACAAAAAAACACACAGGTCGTTAACCTGTGTGTTTGAGTCAAGCTATAAAATCAAGCTTCCTCTGCCTGAAGCTTCATAATATCCACCTTACCGTAGGGTGTTTTAGGAAGCTCCTTAACAAACTTGTATTTATACGGCACGCTATGGTATGACAAATTTCTTTTACAATGCTGCCTTATTTTATCAAGGGTAAAGGTGTCGCCCTCCACCCCTTTTGCAAGGATTATAAACGCCTTTGGCACCTCTTTTTTATATTTATGCGCCATTGAAACTACGGCACATTTATCCACCTCGGGCAATTCCTCAATGGTTTTTTCAATCTGTGTGGGGTAAACGTTGTAGCCCGACGAAATAATCATACGCTTAAGCCTTAGCTTGTAATGGACAAAGCCCTCGTCATCTATAAGCGCCATATCACCCGTATGAAGCCACACTCTGCCGTCAAAATGCTCACGCAGGACAAGCGCGGTTTCCTCTGGGTTACCGCGGTAGCCCGCCATAATAGTGGGCCCCCACACGCAAAGCTCGCCCTCGGTATCGGGAGGCAATACGTTGGTCGTGCCCGGCTCCACAATACACATCTCATTACCCACAAGGGGCTTA
Source organism: Acutalibacteraceae bacterium (assembly GCA_045654405.1). Lineage (GTDB taxonomy): Bacteria > Bacillota > Clostridia > Oscillospirales > Acutalibacteraceae > DTU089. Next base: position 188,867 of record JAZONH010000011.1, read on the forward strand.
CCGATTGTGCCGGATTTATAGCTGTCATTTACCGACAGACTAAGGGCTGCAAGACCCTCGGTCATACCGTAGCCCTCGCATATGCGAACCTTGGAATTGTGAGCGGATAAAAAGGCATTCACCTTTTCCTCAAGGGGCTTAGGAAGCGTATCACCGCCGCTTACCGCATATTTCAAAAATGAAAAATCAAGCTTTTCCGCACCCTTGGAGCTTACCATTGCCTCAAAAAGCGTGGGCACGCCGAAAATCATCGTGGGCTTGTATTTTTTCAAAAGAGTTCCGAATTTTTGGGCTTCAAATGACGGCACAAGCACAGAGCATGCACCAAAGCAAAAGCAAACGTGCACACACACCCCAAGACCGAAGCCATGGAAAATGGGCAGTACACCTAAAAATCTGTCTCCTGCGCCAACATCACCAAGGGTCATAACCGCTTGAATGCCCAATGCATTAAAGCTTTTATCCGTCAACATTATATCCTTGGGTGTACCCGTGGTGCCACCGCTGTGAAGAATTACTGACACTCTGTCACCCGTTGACCCGCGGGGCTTTATAACAGAATGGGATTGGCTTAAAAAATCCTTCCACAAAATGCATCGGTTGTGGCCCTTATGCGCCTTAGCCTTGCTTTTTTGAGTGATTTTATATGCGGTCCTCAACCCCCACGGCATTGATTGTGCAGGTGATGCAACCACTATTTTTTCAACGCTTGTTTCGTCAATAATCCCAAGAATTTTTGACAAGCACAAATCAATTGCAAGAACGAATTTACAATCAACCGAATTAAGGTGATTTTTAATCTCGCCCGATGCAGATAAGGGGTGCACAATATTTGCCACCGCACCAATTCTGTTAAGGGCGTATATGCTTACAACGGCCTCGGGTGTGTTGGGCATAATCACCGTGACAATATCGCCACACCTTACGCCCAAATCAACATAAGCCGATGAAACTTTTTCGATTTGATTTATAAGCTGACTATACGTGTGCCTTGCGCCGAAATATTCATAGGCAGTTTCCTGCGGTTGGCTTTCGGCAACAATACTCAACAAACCAAACATTGTTACGTCAGGAACACGGAATCCGTATTCGCTTTTACTATCCACAAACTGTAAAAGCGGATTTTTTCTGACGTTTACGTCCCTTAGAATGGGTATTTACCCTTATTTCCTTTCAAATTGCTTTGCACCCTTTCACGTAACTTATTATTCTCTTCCTCAAGGTCATCACCGGTTATGTAGTAGGGCTCCTGAAAAATAATTTCGAGTCTGCCGTTAAAGGGAACATAGCTGCCGTTAATGGTAAAGGGAACAATGGGTGCACCCGTATCCTTGGCCATTTTTACTGCACCGAATTTAAAGGGCAAAAGCTGCACACCATCGGGCTTGATAATAGTACCCTCAGGGAAAATGCCGATAACCTGCTCTGCCTCAAGGTATTCCTCAGCAGTAGCAAGGGCACTATGGTCTTTTCCGTTACGATGAACAGGAATTACACCTATACTTGTAAACAACCAGTTAGTGAATTTGTATTTAAAAATACCTATTTTACCCAAAAAGTGAATGCAACGCCAAGTGCAAACACCAAGCAGAAGCGGATCGGTAACAAAAATGTGGTTACCCGCAAGTATAACCCTGCCCTTTTTAGGTATATTCTCCTTACCAACTATATGAGTGTGGAACATCCCCCTGAAAATAAAAGCTAAGGGTCTTATTAATCTGTATATAAGCGGATATTTTGTTTTATCCACAGGCTTGTTCTTTTTGCTCATTTCTGTACCCCCCTTGATTTACTGCTACGACTACAATCTGGCTTAACACCAAAACCTATGTCATTTATAGCCACAATTACTGCATTGTAAATCATATTATATACGCACACTGTTAAAAAGATGTTAAACTTTTTTTCATTATACAATATAACCGATTATGATCATATTATACATAAAAACAAGTCGATGAATACCATCGACTTGTATAATCATTTATACACCCTCAAAATAGTCGGGATACTGCTGCATAACCTTGGTCTGAACAAGGTTGAATACAATCATACCCTCTGCGGCGGTGCAGTTATAGTTGCCCGAAAGAAGGCTACCGCTTGTGTAGCTTACGGTTCTTTCAGGTGCAGCACCGATATGGTAAACCCTTTTAAGGTTATCGGGGCTCTTTTTATAGGTTTTATTTATAAGTCCGCTTGCCTTAAACTCCAGCACGTAGTTTGTACCTGTGTCGGGAACGGAATAAATAGCAACAAGTGCCTTTTTATCCACGTTATAGGTGTCGGCGATAAGGTCAATAAACTCGTTATTTGGGTCGTCGGAAAGGTAGTTATCACCATTTTTGTTAGGTATAACCACGCCGCCGGTGTTTGTGGCTTTATTAAGTGCCAGCACTGCATCATCAACAGAGATTATGCCGTCGGCATTCATATCCCCCACGGTTAAATCCACGGGAATAATACTGCTTGCCATTTTAAGTATTTCGCGGGCATCCTGAGTATCAACGGTGCCGTCGCCGTTTACGTCACCCAAAACCGCTTCACCCTCTGCCAACGCACCCACGCCAAAGCAACCGAATGCCAACGCAATACAAAGCAAAAGGGATATAATTTTCGAGGTCCTTTTCATTTAATCACCTGATTACTGCATAAAGAATTTAAGGAAAGCTCTGTAAGCCATATAAACGTCCATTTTGGAAACAACCTCGTAGGGTGCGTGCATTGAAAGCACGGGCACACCAAGGTCAACAACGTCAACGTCCATATTTGCAATGTATTTTGCAACTGTACCGCCACCGCCTGCATCAACCTTACCGAGCTCGCCAATCTGCCATATAACGCCATCCTCGTCAAGAAGACGTCTGATTTTACCCATATATTCGGCAGAGGCATCGCTTGTACCTGCCTTACCGCGGGCGCCTGTGTACTTGGTTATAACAACACCCTTGTTAAGGAATGAGGTATTGTTCTTTTCAAAAACAGAGCTGAAGGTGGGGTCAAAGGCAGAATTAACGTCTGCAGAAAGGCATTCGCTCTTTGAAAGCACCTCGTAAACCTCAAGGCCCTGTGACTTACCAAGGTATGCGATGAAGTTTTTAAGGTATTCAGACTGAAGGCCTGTGTTACCGTCGGAGCCTGTTTCCTCCTTATCGGTAAGCACTGTAATAGCGGTGTACTGAGGATTCTGAACATCGAATGCCGCCATAGCCGCAGGATATGCGCAAACACGGTCATCGTGACCATATGATCCGATAAGGCCACGGTCAAAGCCGATGTCGTCAGCCTTGAATGCGGGCACAACCTCAAGCTCTGCACTGAGGAAGTCCGCCTCCTTAATACCGTATTTTTCGTTAAGTATTTTAAGAATGTTAAGCTTCACAAGCTCACTGCCCTCGTCACTCTTGAAGGGACGGCTACCAATGATAACGTTAAGCTCCTCGCCCTGAATACCCTCAGAAAGAGTACGCTTGCCCTGATCTGCACCAAGGTGGGGAAGAATATCGGAAATAACAAATTTGGGCTCACCCTCGTTTTCACCGATAGTAACGTTGATTTTTGTGCCGTCGGCTTTAATAACAACGCCGTGAATTGCCAAGGGAATAGCAACCCACTGGTATTTTTTGATACCACCGTAGTAGTGGGTTTTGAAAAGGGCTAAATCGTCAGTTTCGTAAAGGGGATTAGGCTTAAGGTCAAGACGGGGTGAATCGATATGAGCGGCGGCAATCTTAACGCCCTCGCTAAGGCTCTTTTCACCGATAACTGCAAGAATAATTGACTTGTCACGGTTTACGTAATACACCTTGTCCCCTGCCTTGTACTGCTTTTTAGGTTGGAATTCCTCAAAGCCAAGGCTAATAGCGTCCTTTTTAACTCTTTCGGTTGCCTCGCGCTCGGTTTTAGCCTCGTCAAGAAATTTCTTATAGCCCTCGCAGAAGGCGTCTGCCTTTGCAACCTCATCCTCAGAAACAACACTTACTGCGTGCTTCGGTTTATAAAAAAGATCGTTTTTCAATTCATCAATTGTAGGCATTTTGTGCATCCTCCATTTTATAAATTTTACAGTACAAATCCCGCACGCGCATAACCTTGGCGGTATATGCCGCAGTGTCATCAAAGGGAATGCTGTCAAGTGTGGCAGAATCCTTTGAATAATCGGGATTAATTAACCATTCGTTAACCTGCCCCCTGCCTGCGTGGTATGCGGCAAGAGCGGTTTTTGTGTCGCCGAATTCTTCGAGCAGCAAACTCAGAAAAAACGCACCGTATTTAACGGAAACGTCAGGGTCGTAAAGGGCATCCGTTGAATATTCCTCCCCTGTTTTGGTCTGAAGCCACTGAAAGGTTTCGGGTGTTATCTGGGTAAGCCCAAGTGCACCGACGGATGAAACTGCATAGGGGTCAAAGCCGCTTTCACACTCCACAAGGGCAAAAAGCAGTGCCTTATCCACCCCGTATTGCACGGCATTTGCCTCGATTATATCCGAATACCCCTTGGGGTAAACCGTCTGCATCACAAGGCTTACTGAGTTAACTATTATTATAACTGAAACAACCAATAATATCAACAAGGTCATAATCAGTTTAATTTTATTTTGTTTCAAAAATCAAAAAGCTCCTTTTCAAGAACAGAAAGCTCACTTGACAAATCGTAGGGCTCGTAATTTCTTATTACGTAGCTTGCCCTTGAGTTATAAAACTCGTCATCCTTCTGAGCATTTATGCGCACCATTGCGTCCGCTTCGCTTATGCCATCACGCATAAGGATACGCTCCTTGCGTATTTCTACGGGAGCCGTAGCCACCACAAGCAAATCGCACTCATCAGCAAAGCCCGACTCAATTATAGCCGCCGCATCAACCACCACAACCGAATGGCTTTCAAACGCGGCATCCGCCTCGCGGCAAATGGCCTTATTTATTGCAGGATGCATTATGGAATTAAGCAGGTGTGTGTTATTCTCGGTTGAAAATGCCGCAAAAGCAAGCTTTTTTCTGTTCAAAGTGCCGTCGGGATTAAGAATATCGCCAAAGGCATTCTGTAATTCGGGTAAAAGGTCGCCGTCGGTTTCAAGCACCCTGCGGGCAACAATATCCCCATCTATGATATATGCGCCTTTTTCGGCAAGATATGCACTTATAGTTGATTTACCTGCACCTGTTTTACCCGTAAGACCTACAAGCTTTTTCATACGTCAATCACCTTGAAGCCTGCCGCACGCAAAAGTCTGTTAAGCACGGCAAGGTTATCATCGTTAGTTTCGTCGGGATACCTTACGAAGCATATGCCCGCACCCATTTTATCAAGCTCGCGAAGGGAATCGAACAATGCGTGGGAAAGGGTTTTATAATCATCGGTACCATAGTTTATGTAGGGCACCTTAAGACCCTCGCCCTCGTTATCAAAAATCATTGCGTGAACTCTTTCGCCCCGATAATCATTAACAAAACTGACAAAGCTTTTGTACTCACCCCTTACGAGCACAATCTCTGCCACGGGTGAATAATGCTTATACTTCATACCCGGTGATGAAACCCTTTCACCCTTTTTAAGAGGGTTAAGAACTGCATCGTCAACCTGCACCTTACCGAGCACAGATTTCAATTGTGACAGTGTAACGTTACCGGGTCTTAATAATTTAGGAACGGATGTTGCAAGGGTAATAACTGTTGACTCAACGCCCTCGTCGCACTCACCACCGTCGATTATATAAGGGATTCTGCCCTTAAGGTCGTCGTAAACGTGCTGAGCCTTAGTGGGGCTGGGCTTACCCGAAAGGTTTGCCGAGGGTGCCGCAAGAGGCACACCCGCTGCCTTAATAAGGTTACGGGCAATGGGGTGTGACGGACATCTGACCGCCACGGTATCAAGACCTGCGGTAACCGAAAGTGACACCCTATCGCTCTTGGGCAAAATCATAGTAAGGGGTCCCGGCCAGAACGCATCTGCAAGCCTTTTAGCTGTTTCGGGAACATCACTTACAAGGTCGTAAATATCAGAAAACTCGGAAATATGAACAATAAGCGGGTTATCCTGAGGTCTGCCCTTAGCTTCAAATATTCTTGTAACCGCTTCATCGGAGTAGGCGTTACCCGCAAGACCGTAAACGGTTTCGGTGGGCATACCAACAACCTGATTTGCTTTAATAAACTCTGCGGCATCATTGTATTTTTCAATACCGTCCGTGACGGTAATTTTAACAAATTCGGTATTCAAAATTATTCCTCTGTTGATTTTAATTTTTCGGCAGTATCGGCGGTGATGAGCGCATCGATAATCTCGTCAATGTCGCCGTTCATTATTGCCTCTATTCGGTAAAGCGTAAGGCCGATACGATGGTCAGAAACACGACCCTGGGGAAAGTTATAGGTTCGGATTCGTTCGCTACGGTCGCCCGTGCCCACCTGTGAGCGGCGCTCGTCGGCAATTTCTGCATTTTGACGCTCGCGCTCTGCATCAAGAAGCCTTGAACGAAGGATTTTCATTGCTCGCTCGCGGTTTTTGTGCTGACTGCGTTCATCCTGACATTCAACAACCGTGCCCGTTGGAAGGTGTGTGATACGTATAGCGGACTCGGTTTTATTAACGTGCTGACCGCCTGCACCACTTGAACGGTAGGTGTCAATCTGAAGCTCAGTGGGGTCGATATCAATATCAACCTCCTCTGCCTCAGGAAGCACCGCAACAGTAACTGTTGAGGTGTGTATTCTGCCGCCGGACTCAGTTTCGGGAACACGCTGAACACGGTGAACACCGCTTTCAAATTTGAAGCGAGAGTAGGCTCCGTCGCCCTCAATCATAAAGCTGATTTCCTTAACGCCGCCAAGACCGGTCTCGTTAACCGAAAGCACCTCGGGATGCCAACCGCGCCCCTCGGAATACATTGAGTACATACGAAAAAGGGAGTTTGCAAAAAGTGCCGCCTCTTCGCCCCCTGCACCTGCACGGATTTCGATGATAACGTTCTTATCGTCGTTGGGGTCCTTGGGTAAAAGCAGAACCTTAAGCTTATCGTTAAGCTCAATTGCCTTGGATTTACTTTCCTCGATTTCCGCCTCAAGCATTTCCTGAAGCTCCTTGTCGTCGCAATCCTTAAGCATTTCCTTAGCTGCCTCACCATTTTCAATGGTAGCTTTATATTCCCTGAAGGCTTCAACAACGGGTGTTAAGTTTTTAAGCTCACGCATTAACTCTGCGTATCTGGTCTGGTCCGAAACCGTTTCGGGCAGGCAAAGCAAATCGTTTACTCTGACAAAACGTGCTTCAACCTGTTCAAGTTTATCAAGCATCGGTATTCTCCCTGATTATTTTTTTAATATTCTTTTCCGCCTTAACACGGGGAATGAGGAATTCACGCTGACACCCGCAGCAACGCAGGCGAAAATCCATACCTGAACGAAGAACGTAAAACTGCTTTGTACCGCAGGGGTGCTGCTTTTTCATTTCTAAAATATCGCCCACACGAACATCCATGAAAATCCCTCCACAATTCATTTAAGTCAAAATTATGAAATATTATAACATATCTTTACATAAAATTAAAGAGTAAATAAAAATAAATGAAAACAGGTGAGTTTTATGATGTCATATCTTCCGGAGGGCTTTCTTATAAACAGTAGGGAAAACAAGGCTTATCTTTCCTCTTTTGAAAATTTCACAAGGGCGTTTCACGAAAAGGCAACCCTTGAGCAAAGGGTTAATTTTTGCGACTGCGACCACAATTTACATATTGATTTCGGCTTTATTCACGGCATTATCCCACGTGAGGAATGCGCCGTAGGAATAAGCGATGGCACAACTCGTGATATTGCCATAATCGCCCGCGTCAACAAGCCCGTAAGGTTTATAATTGACGAAATCAAGGACACATCCAAGGGAAAAATCGCCATCCTTTCACGTAAAAAGGTTCAGACTGATTTTATAGAAAACTGCTTATCAACCCTTACCCCCGGTGATATCATCGAAGCAAGGGTCACCCACCTTGAAAGCTTCGGCGTATTTTGTGATATCGGGTGCGGTATAAACGCACTTTTACCCATTGATAATATTTCCGTTTCACGCATACCCCACCCCTCGGTAAGATTTTCTGCAGGTGATAACATAAAGGTTGTTATAAAGAGCTTTGACGACAACGGCAGAGTAACCCTGAGCCACAAGGAATTACTTGGCACCTGGGAAGAAAACGCACAGGCTTTTAACGTTGGCGAAACCGTAAGCGGCATTGTCAGAAGCGTTGAAAGCTATGGAATATTCGTAGAGCTTACCCCTAATTTATCGGGTCTTGCAGAATACACCCCCGACGTATATGAGGGTCAGCAGGCAAGCGTATTTATAAAAAGCATTATTCCCGAAAAAATGAAGTTCAAGCTTATAATCGTAGACTCTTTTGATGCACAATACCCCAAAAGAAAGCCGGAATATTTCATAAATCAGGGTCACATTGACCGATTCAGATACTCCCCCGAGCATAGCACAAAAAACATAGAAACAACATTCTGAAATAACTTGTAAAAAATATCACTGTATTGTATAATCAATTCATACTTTAAGTTAGCGAAAAAGGAGGAATTACTATGCAATACAGTGATTTTGACTCAATCGGCAGAAAAATATCAAAGCTCGGCTTCGGCCTTATGCGCTTACCCAAGGTCAGCGAGGATTCCGACGTCATCGACCGCGATGAGGCATTCAGGCTTATTGACCTTGCTTTCGAATCGGGTGTTAACTATTTTGACACTGCCTACACATACCACGGCGGCGACTCAGAGCGCTTCGCAAAGGAAGCCCTTAGCAGATACCCCCGTGAATCCTACTGCCTTGCCACCAAGCTCCCCGGATGGGCTATCAAGGACCACGGCAAGCACACGGACGAGCTTTTCAACGAGCAACTTGAAAAATGCGGCGTTGATTACTTTGATTTTTATCTTTTACACGCAGTTAATCGTGACGTTATGTCCGTTTTCGAAAAGGACAACTCCTACGAGTACCTTACCAAGAAAAAGGAAGAGGGAAAAATCCGTCACTTAGGCTTCTCCTACCACGGTGACCTTGAATTTTTCTTAGAATTAATCGACAAGTACAAATGGGACTTTGTTCAGCTTCAGATTAACTATTACGACTGGGAGGCAGACGACGCAAAGTCATACTACAAGGCTCTTGAGGAACGTAATATCCCCTGCATAATTATGGAGCCTGTGCGCGGCGGCTCACTGCACACACTTAACGACGAGGCGCGCAAGGTGTTTGAGGAGCTTGGCGACGCATCTGCCGCCTCATATGCCTTAAGATACGACCTTGAGCTCCCCTTGGTTTTAACAATCCTCAGCGGTATGTCAACCTATGAGCAGGTTGTGGATAACATCAAAACCTTCACCGAGGGCAAGCCTCTTACAGAGGTTGAAAAGGAAGCTATTGAGAAGGCAAACGTGCTTTTCAGAAAGAACTTTGCAATCCCCTGCACCGACTGTAAATACTGTGTTAAAAACTGTCCCGCAGGTGTGGATATACCCGCTTGCTTTACCGCATTCAACGAATACAACAAAACCCGTGATACCGAGGATTTTAAAAAGCTTTACGCTCAGATTCCCGAGGAAAAACGCGGTAATAATTGTATCAACTGCGGCAAGTGTATGGAATATTGCCCCCAGAAAATTAAAATCCCCGACAAATTAAAAAAACTTGCAGAATTAAGCAAATAACAGGAGTGTAAGTTATGTCAATATCCTATATCGAAGACAAAAAAATATTTAAGCTCGACTCTAAAACCTCCACCTATATCTTCGGTGTGTTTCAGGGCAATTACCTTGTGCATTACTACTATGGTGCCAATATTCCCGACGTGAACGTTGAACAATTACGAATCAGACCGGGCTTCGCCTCCTTCTGTCCCGACAGTCCCTCTGCCCGTGTTTTTAACTTTTCACCTGACGTTACCCCCCTTGAATATTCCACATTTGGCGCAGGCGATTTCCGCCTTTCTGCCTTTGCAGTTAAAAACAGTGCAGGCAACAAGGTTACCGATTTAAGATACGTTAGCCACACCATTTATAAAGGCAAAAATCCCATCCCCGGTCTCCCCGCCTTATACGTAAACAACGAGGATGAGGCAGACACCCTTGAGGTTGTTACCGAGGACAAGCTTACAGGTGCAAGAGTTACACTTATTTACACAGTTTTCAATAGCTACGGCGCAATCACAAGAAGCGTTAAGGTTGAAAACACCTCCGACGAGGCATTTTATATTGATACCGTTCATTCTCTCTGCGTTGATTTGCCCGGCTCCGACTACGAAATGATGGACCTTTACGGCAGATGGGTTAAGGAAAGAAGCCTTGAAAGATACCGTATTCACCGCGGTATTCAGTCTATCAAGAGCAAGCGTGGCTCATCAAGCCACAACCACAACCCCTTCACCGCCCTTGTAAGCAAAAATGCAAACGAGGATTTCGGCGAATGCTACGGCTTCAACCTTGTTTACAGCAGCAATTTCTCAATCGACGTTGAGGTTGACGCATTTAACAGCACACGCCTTGTTATGGGTATCAACCCCGAGGGCTTCAGCTGGCACCTTGAGCCCGGCGAAAGCTTCTACGCACCCGAGGCGGTTATGGTTTATACCAACGAGGGTATCGGCGAAATGAGCCGTATTTACCACAGACTTTATGCAAACAACCTTATCCGCGGTCAATGGAAAAAGGCTAAGCGTCCCCTTCTTATAAACAACTGGGAGGGTACCGGTATGGACTTTGACCACAATAAGCTTGTTTCCTTTGCGAAGCACGCCAAGGATATCGGACTTGAAATGCTTGTTATGGACGACGGCTGGTTTGGTAAGCGTGACAGCGACAATTGCTCACTGGGTGACTGGTACGTTGCAGAATACAAGTTAGAAAAGGGCTTGGACGGACTTATAAAAGAGGTTAACGACTGCGGTCTTAAGTTCGGCATCTGGTTTGAGCCCGAAATGATCTCACCCGACTCAGATATTTACCGTGCGCACCCCGATTGGTGTCTGCACACCGAGGGTCGTGATAAATCCATTGCACGTACACAGTACGTTATGGACTACTCAAGAAAAGAGGTTCGCGAGTACGTTTACAAAATGATGTACGACGTGCTTTCAAACAACAATATCGACTACGTGAAATGGGACTTTAACAGAAACCTTACCGAGGTTGCCTGTGCAGAGCTTCCCCCTGAAAAGCAGGGCGAGGTCTTCCACCGTTTTGTGCTTGGCACATATGAAATTATGGACAGACTTACAACGGATTTCCCCCACATTCTTTTAGAAAACTGCTCCGGTGGCGGTGGTCGATTTGACCCCGGTATGCTTTACTATTCACCCCAGATATGGACAAGCGACAACACCGACCCCATTGAAAGACTTACAATTCAGTTTGGTACATCTATGTGCTACCCCGCTTCAACAATGGGTGCTCACGTTTCTGCAAACAGGCGCACAGGCTACGAAACTAAAATGAACGTAGCACTTTGGGGCTCATTCGGCTATGAGCTTGACCCCGATAAGCTCACCCCCGAGGAAAAAGCGGAAATCAAGGATCAGATTGCCCTTTACCACAAGTACTACGACGTTATTCATTACGGCGACCTTTACAGACTTATAACCCCCTTTGAAAATGAGTTCCACGTTGCATGGGAATTTGTTTCAGAAGACAAGAACGAGGCGTTGGCAACGGTTGTTGAAATCAAGCGTGCCTACGACGAATTCTTTATGCTTCGTCTTAAGGGTCTTGACCCCAATAAGATGTACGAGGTTGAAGAAACCGGCGAGGTATACAGCGGTGCATACCTTATGAACGCAGGCCTCAACTTCACCCACAGAGCTCAGGGCGACGGTCTTTCATTCAGAGTGCATTTACTTGCTAAATAAATCCATATATGCAAAAAAGGTTCGGAAATAAATCCGAACCTTTTTTATTTTAATATTTATCCTTCACATACAATCCCTTGCCATCATGGGAGCTTTTATATGAGCCGTAATATGCTTTGACGGTATAGGTATAGCCGGTGCCCTTTTTAGCATTTTTATCAAGATAACTTATTTTGCCGTTACCCTTAACTGTAGCAAGCTTAACCCAGCTACCATTGCCCGTTTTGCGATAAACGATGTAGCCTGTGGCACCCGTCACCTTACCCCACTTAAGTGTAACTCCCGATTTTGCACTGGTAGCACTCTTAAGAGTCGGCGTTGCCATATAATAAATTTTAAGTCCGTCCTTATCATAAGGACTTATAGCAATACCGTTACTATACAAGCTGGTTATTGCCTTAACCGTGTATCTGTAATACGTACCGGATTTTGCCGTGGTATCAACGTAATAGTTATCGTTAGCAACAATTGCAAGCTTAGTCCAACCACTCCACTTTTTGGTTTTAGCATCATAGGTCTTACGGTAAACAATGCTTTCGCCCGATGCCTTCACATCATTCCACTCAATTCTGACACCATTTCTGGTGGCATCTGCAGTTTTTAGTTCAGGCTTCGGAAGAATCGCCAAAAACATACCAGGGGAGCAAACGCTCGACCTATACGAGCCATAATACGCCCTGACGGTATATCTGTACATAACGTCTACTTCAGGATTCTTTATAACATAGGTGGTACCATTTGTTACGTATTCCTTTTGCCAGACGTCATCAGTCTTTACCCTGACTCTGCGATAAACTATGTAGCCCGTTGCACCCTCAACCTCCTGCCACTTTAAAGTCATACGGTTATTGGAAACTTTCAGAGAAAGAAGATCGGGAATATCAAGATAATATATCCTTGCACCCGATGTGTATGCGCCGTGGCCACCCTCATTCACACCCTTAACAGTGTAGATATAATAAGTGCCTGACGCAACGTTGCAATCAGAATAAAATTCTCTTGTAATATTTTCGGCTATTCTTGTCCATCCACTCCACTTTTTAGCTTCGGCATCATACACCCTGCGGTAAACTATATACGCATCAGCACCATCAACAGAATTCCATGAAACAAAAACCGTCTTATCACTAGAAGCAACCTCTACAACAGGTGCCTCGGGGGTAAGGCGAGAAATATACTCCGCATCAAGCACACATCCGCAAGAGGTGCATTTTCGTATTTTCACACCTATCGCTTTTACGGTGGGCTCCTTTATAATTTCCCAATCCATCAAAGCGTGGATATGCTGAGCATCAACAAAGCCAAAACCGTTTATGTTGGCGTAAGCTTCGGCAGCTGTATCAGTCTTTCCACCGATAACCAATCCATCAAGCTTATTGTTCTTTGCATCATAACCCAAGGCATAATCCCCTATGCTGGTCACGCTCGTGGGTATTATAACAGACTGCAGCAAGCTACAATTCTTAAAAGCACCTTCACCGATTGTTATTACGCCCTCCGCCATCATAACCGATGCAAGGTTATGGCAACCGCTAAACGCATACTCACCTATTGCGGTAACGCTATCGGGTATTGAAACACTGACTAGCCTATCGCACAAGTTGAAGGCGTTGTCCGCAATTATTTTTGTGCCATCCTTTATTTCATAACGTGCGCTTTTTAAGTCTTTAGCCTTCAAAAGATAATTATTCAAATAAAGTACGCCGTTTTCCCAATTATCCGCATTATTATAAAAAGCAGTATCGGTCAAAGCACCTTGGCCGATATATTCCACACCATCAGGAAGATCTATGGACCTTAAATTGATGCAGCCCTTAAAAGCATAACTCGGAATACTTGTTACACCATTGGGTATTGTTATTGACTCCAGGGATGTACAGCCACTGAAAAAGTAGTAATCAAGCGCTTCCAGATTTTGCGATAGCTTTACCGATTTCAATCCGGAGCAATCTTCAAATACGCCCCAGCCCATACTAACCACGCTATCAGGAATGTCAATTTCTTCAAGTTTCTCACAATATCTAAAGGCACTATCACCTATTAATACTACGCTATCCGGTATATAAACCGAGCTTATTTCTCTACAACCACTAAAAGCAGAACCTGCAATCGTTATGGTACCCTCCCGAACCTCAAAGGAGCCTGCATTACGGCTACCGACGATTATCAAGTGATTGCCCATGTACAGACACCCGTCTCCGAGATCGCCCACGTCATTATAAAAACCTGTGTTTAAAAAGCTCGATACATCCATATCAACCGCAGTATCAGGTATTGTAATCGACCTGAGATTTTCACAATTATAAAATGCCCAACCACTAATATTTTTCATACTCTCGGGGATGTTAATTGCCGTAATATTCGCACATTCGGAAAAGGCGCACTTACCAATACTTTCCACACCCTCACAGAAAACAACGTCCGTTAGACTCTCACAAGAATAAAACGCATGTTCTCCTATAGTTTTTACACTACCAGGAATATTAATCTCTTCAAGAGCATCACAAAAATAGAAGGCATATTCGCCGATTTCAGTAAGATTTTTTGATAACGTAGCTTTTTTCAGTAAATAACAGCTCCCAAAAGCCTGCTTCCCGATAGTGGTAACACTGTCGGGAATAGTAACCTCTGTCAGGCCTCTGCAGAAATTAAACGCCGATTCCCCTATTGTCACAACGCTCTCCGGAATGGTTACTGACGTAAGATTAGGATTAAAACCGAACGCATAATCACCTATTTCCGTAACGCCGAATGGTATAACTACAGAGGTTATATCGGAAGACTGGAATGCACCGACAGATATTCTATGAGCACCTGAAGGAATAACAACCTCACCCTCAAGAAGCTCACCGTTAAGATACAAAGAGCCCGCATAATACATAGGGTTAGCACGTCTGCTTTCGAAGTCTATATTACACCATGCCACCAGGTCGGTTATGTAAACAGCGCTGAGCTTCTTGCAGTTATCAAAAGCATTATTGCCTATGTGGCTAACGCTTGTGGGAATATAAACACTGGTAATATTACGAAGGTTTTGGAAAGCAAAATCACATACACCCGTCACGCCCTCTTCTATTACCAATTTTTTTGCCTCGTACGGTTCACCCCACCATGTAGGCTTCTCAGTCATTTCACCCGTACCGCTTATGGTTACCGTACCGTTAAAACACTTCCAGGTGACGTTTTCGCCGCAAGAGCCGCTATTAGCCACGCCCGCCTTAGCTGTAAGCAAGATATTAAAATCAAACTCAGCAAAGCCAACGTATAACGAGCCTAAAATAACAGCCAGTGCAAGAACAAGTGACATACTGCCTTTAAGAAATTTTTTCATAAAATTCACCTCAAAATCAAGCCTTCACCAAACACATAAAAATCGGTATTCGGTGGTAACTACTCTTTGCCTTCACTTATTAAACGGATGAAAAGGCAAAAGGTCTCACCTTTTTTGAAATTTTTTTAAAAATAATGCCTCCCTACTGAGCAGAGAGGCATAACGTATCGTCATTCTTTATTTTTAGGCTTTACGTTTACCGAGTAGTAGGTGTAATAAACCACGAAGCCCGGCTTTGCGCCGTTGGGCTTTTTGATATTTTTAACGTCGGTATAGTCAACTGTTACGATTGTACCGTCCTTTGCCGAGCTGTAATATGCGGCAATTTCAGCGGCCTCAACAATTGCATCGTCAGGCACCTCACCGCCCTCTGCTAACAATAGCACGTGTGAGCCGGGGCATTTCTGGGCGTGAAGCCACACGTCACCTCTTCTGCCCGTTTTAAAGGTCAGCTTGTCGTTCTGTATATTGTTTCTGCCCACAAGTACTGTAAGCCCTTGACTTGTTTTAAACTCAAGTGGCGGAAGTGCTTGCTTTTTCATTTGCTTTTTACCCGTTTTTTTAGGCTTTACAAAGCCCTGGGCAATAAGCTCGTCCTTAATTTCCCCAAACTCACGCTCGAGTGTTGCACGCTCAAGCAGGTCACGGACACTTTCAAGGTAAACAAGGTCATCCTTACTTTCCTCAATAAGCTTAATAAGCATATTTTCCGCAGTACATGCCTTGCGATATTCCTTATAAAGCTTTTGAGCATTCTGCGAGGGCGAAAGTGCCGGGTCAACGGCAATTTTAACAAGATTACAGTTATCGTAATAATTTTCGACCTCATAAACCGCAGAGCCCTTTTGCAATCTGTACTGTGCGGCAGTAACAAGCTCGGCGTTTATTTTTATGCTTTCGCGGTCGGCACATTTATTAAGGTCCTCCTGCTGATTATTAATCTTTCGGGAGGTACGCTCAATGGCATTTTCGACAAGTTTAAAAAGCTCGGCACCCTTTGAACGGGCTCTTAAAAGTCTGTCACGCTGAGAGTAAAAGCCTTCGAGCAGGTCGAACACGTTTTCTTTTTTTATAACCCTTAAGTTTTCGCCATATTGGGTAATTGGCATAAAGGAAAATTCAAGGGGCTTTTCGGTTTCATCGAGCACCATTGTGGGCTGGGGCAAGCCACTGCAAAGCATTGTTTTTAATGCACTTATTTCGCAAAGGAGATTCATTTTATCAGCAGAGCTAAGCTCAGCAGTACCCTTATCGTCACCGCACACTCTGTAGGCAATCTCCCTTGATAAAAGGGGTGACACACCCTGCATCACCTTAAGTATTGCACCGGATAATTTTGAATTGGTCTGCTCAAGAATTTTGTCGCACACCTCAGTGGGCTCCGCAGACCTTAAATCAACCTTCTCCTGCTGAGGGGGTAATTTATATTGTGCCCCGGGCAACACAAGGCGATATGATGATTTTTCACCATCCACCCTTTTAAGGGCATCAACAATACGGTTATCACCGTCAAAAAGTATAACGTTACTGTGCTGAGCCATAATCTCAACCGCAAGGGTAAGCTTGACTCTGTCGCCGATTTCGTTGGTTGCATCGAAATTAAAGAATGCCACTCGGTCAAGACCGAGCTGTTCGACCCCGGTAAGGGTTGCACCCACAAGACGTTTTCTGAAAAGCATGCAAAGCATTGGTGGGCTTTGAGGATTTTCGGGCGTTTTTTCAACCACGGCAAAGCGAGGACTGTTTGCATCTGCTGTAAAATAAAGCTTATGCATACCGCCCTTTGTTCGCATTATAAACACCAGCTCGTTTTTTGAGGGCTGGTGAATTTTGTCCACCTTCGCGCCCGTCAGTAATTCATTTACCGACGAAACCAGAAAGCTTAAATACATTCCGTCCAATGCCATAATATATCACTCACACGTATCTTACGGGTGATTTATCCTTAAAAACCACCACTTCTGCGTTGTCAAACTGTTTTGCTAAAAGGTCATACAGATAATCGCAGGCAATAACCTCGGTTTCGTAATGACCCGCCGTAATAAGGGCAACCCCAAGGCGCTCTGCCTCAAGGTATTCGTGGTGCTTAGCCTCACCCGTAATGAGAGCATCCGCACCCATAGCCGCCGCGGCACCAATTAAGTCACCGCCGCCACCGGAGCAGAAGGCAACCCTTTTAATGGTCTTACCATTGTCGGTAAAGGCGACTGCACTGCCAAGGGATTCCTTGATTTTTTCGGCAAATTCCTTAACGGTGCAGGGCTCAACGTCGCCGATTTTTAAAAATTCGTCAATGGTTTTGTGTTGCACGTTTACAATACCCGCTTTACGTGCAAGGCAGTCGTTAACGCCGCCGATTGCCTTATCAAGGCAGGTGTGGCTTGAAATAAAGGTGATACCCGACTGCACCGCCTTATACACGAGTGAATCACTTTGAATCTGTGTAACAGGATTAAAAATCAATGGATGATGGGTAACCACAAGCTCTGCGCCCATCTCAAGTGCCTTAGCAATAACCTTTTCGGTTACGTCAAGGGAAATAAGTATTTTGGTAAAATCATTATCAAGTGAGCCCACACTAAGGCCGCAATTGTCCCACTGTGCGGCAGTATTGAAGGGTGCTACAAAATCAAGAAAATTGTAAACCTCTTTAATTTTCATTTTTTACACTCTTTTCTTTTTTTAGAATATCGTATCTCACAATAGCAATTATAAGGGAAAGCATAACGAAGCACTCGGTCACGATACCCGCCACTGAGCCCACAATAACGTTGTAAATAAGCCAACATGGCGAGCTTGGGAATGTAACAAGACGGATTTTAGTTTCGTTTTTAAGCCAATAGCTGATAGTGGTAAGTATCATTGCCGCCGACGGCAGGAATGAATACCATGCCTCCCAGGTTAAAATAGCCGCAATGGTGCTTATAACAATAAATACCACAAGCCAAACGGGGCTTTTTGCCCATTTTTTATGGTTATTTATAAACACGATTGAACGCAAAAGACCGATAAAGTTAAGGGCGGCACCCGAAAAGGCTTCACCATCGCCATCAAGTCCCAAAAGTATAAAATGAATTATGAAAAGCACCGCGGCACCAATCTGTACACCGATTATATTGCGACGCTTACTTTGCTGGAATGACAGAAAATTCAGTCCCGCACCGCCGAAACCGATAATCTGCGCAATTATATTAAGCATTTATAAAACCTTCGGTTTTCTGTATAGTTTCAAGAAGCCCGGGAGCCTCGTCAAGCTTACCGCAGGCAGAATAAGCGTTGTATTTATCCTTAAGCCTTGCAAGTTGAAGGGTAAGATGTCTGTGTGCATCCTCGGTATGGGGAAGCTTACCTATAAAGCAATCCCATTCGTTAAAGGGCTTAACCTCCCCGGTATATACCGCATCAAAGGTTATGTAAACACGTCTGCCCTCGTGGACTGCAAGCTCCGTATTAATACAAAAGCCGTTTTCAAAAAGGAATTTTCTTAAATCCTCTGCACGTGACTGAGGCTGAAAAACAAAATGCAAATTACTGTTTTTTACCCATGGCGTTTCCGCCAGCTTTTCGGCAATAAGCGTGCCGCCCATACCCGCAAAAACAAACTCGTCCGCATCGGCTTCACTGAATTCACGAAGCCCGTCGGAGAGCCTGAGGGATATAACGTCGCCCAAGCCGTAGTTCTCAACGGTTTTAGCCGCATTCTGCAAGGGCATTTTGCCGATATCTGCGGCAATAGCACCCTTAACACGACCCGATTGAACAAGGAAAACAGGCAAATAGCCATGGTCGGTACCGATATCTGCAATAATGCCGCCGCCCCTCACGAGAGATGCGGCAGCAGAAAGCCTCGGTGTGAGATTTACACTCATTTTTCGGCAAGGAACTTGTTGATTTTGCCAATAAGCTCGTCGGCGTTAACACCGTGAACCATACAAGCCATTTCAACTGTTTCGCCTCTTGAAGCAGGACAGCCTAAGCAGTGCATACCCATTTCAAGGAAGAAGGGTGCTGTATCGGGAGCAGCATCAAGAATGTTACCGATAACTGTATCTTTAGTAATCTGCATATTAAAAACTCCTTTTTGTTTTTTTATATTATAACATACAAAACATTAAAAATAAATACAAATATGAAACTTTTTAACATATTTTATTACTTGTAATTGTTTGATTTTACAATTGAATTATGCGCTCTGTAATGTTAAAATTAAAATGATGTATTTTAAACCAAACGGAGGCTTTTATATGCTACAAAAGGATTTCAACCCCGTTCTCAGATTTATGGTTGTAAGTGACGTGCACTACAAGGACGAGCACTGCATTGAAGAAGAAAGAATGGAAAAGGCAATTAAAATAGCTTACAGATTGGCTGAGGCTCACCCAACCTATCAAAAGCTTGACGCACTTTTTGCCGACGGTGACTTTGCAAACTCAGGCACCGAAACCCAAATGAGAAAATTCAAGGCAACAATGGACAATTGCCTTAAGGAAGAAACCCGCTATATGTTAAATATGGCAAGTCACGAATACCACGGCAACGGCGTTGAAGCCGCCTACAAGCTTTTCGGCGAGGTTTTCGGAATCCCCGTTGATAATCACATTGAAATCAACGGCTTTCACTTTATTACAATGAGCTCATCACATGGTTGTGAATACGACCCCGATAAAATCGAATATGCCGCAAGGGAGCTTAAAGCAGCCCGTGAAAAAGCTCCTAAAAGACCTATATTCTTTTTCCAGCATCCCCACCTTACCGACACCGTTTCGGGTAGCATTTATTGGGCGGATGAATCATTCATCCCCACCCTTATGGACTACCCACAGGTAATCGACTTTTCAGGTCACTCACACGTGCCCATTAACGACCCACGCTCAATTCACCAAAGGCACTTTACCTGCCTTGGCACGGGCTCACTTTCGTACTTTGAGTTAGATGAATTTGACAAGCACTACGGCACCTGCCCCCCTAAGAAGGAGGACTGTGCGCAGATGCTTATTGTTGAAGCAAACGCCGAGGGTGCAGTAAGGATTTACCCCTACGACGTGCTTACCGACAATTTCTTCCCCTTTGTTTGGGAAATTGACGAGCCCTGGAACGTGGATTCCTTCAGATACACCGACGCCCGCTACAAAACAACCGACGCACCCTGGTTTGAGGATGCAGAAATCGCAGTAAGCGACGTTACCGACAAGGGCTTCAGGATTACGTTCCCCCAGGCTAAGGTTAAAGCGGAATACGTTAACGACTACAAGGTTGTTATCAAGGAGGCAGACAACGGCTTAACTGTTAGGCAGAAAAAGATATGGAGTGAATACTACTTCTACAATATGCCCGAAGCTCTTTCAGTTGATTTTGACGACTTAAAGGCTGATACAGATTACATAATCGAGCTTATTGCAGGGTCCTTCTGGGATACCTACTCAGCACCCTTAAAAGCCACAACCAAAACACTTAAATAATTACGGAGGCATAAAAATGGATAAGATTAAAATTGATGGTATGCGATTCGTTGACGAGCACGGCAGAGAACGAATCTTCAGCGGTATGAACGTTGTTGACAAAAAGGATTTTGACAAGGATAACCCCTCATATTGGTACGACCCCGAAAAATTCCCCTTTGAGGAATTCAGAGCAAGAGGCTACGATATGATTCGTCTCGGCTTCACCTGGGGCGCAATGGAGCCCATACCCCGCAGATACAACAAAAAGCTTATTGCTGACCTTTGTGCATTCCTTGACAAGTGCGAGGAATATGGCATTTACGCCTATCTTGACTGTCATCAGGACGTTTATTCATCACATTGCTATGGTGACGGCGCACCCCGTTGGGCAACACTTACCGATAAATACAAGCCCAGAAAGCAGATTGCCGTATGGGCAGAGCCTTATTTCTACGGCGGTGCATGCTTCAGAGCATTCGACAACTTCTGGAACAACACAAAATACAATAACGTAGGCTTGCAGGACTACTACGCAAATATGTGGAAGCGCCTTGTTAAAGAGGTTAAGGACAAGCCCGCTCTTTTCGGCTTCGACTTTTTCAACGAGCCTTTCCCCGGTGCTGACGGCGGCAGAATATTCAGAAGTGTTATTTTAGGTGTTGCAAAAACAACCATCACCGATAAAAGCATAAAGAAAAAAGAGCTTATAAAGCAGGCTCTCGGCTCTGAAAAAATCAGAGTGCTTGACCAGTACACAGGTGACGTTTTAAGAAAAATTACATCCGGCGGTGACGAGATTGTAAGACGCTTTGACACTGAGCGTTACTCACCCTTTGTAAGCAAAATGGCAACCGCCGTACGTGAAATTACCGACAACGGCGCAATGTTCATTGAAAACAACTATTATTCAAATATGGGTATTCCCTGCTGTAACACTCCCATTACCGTAAACGGTAAAAGAGAGCCTATGCAGGTATTTGCTCCCCATGCATACGACCTTATGGTTGATACACCCGCATACAAATATGCAAGCAACTCACGTGTAGGCGCAATTTTTGACCAGCACCGCAAAACTCAGGAAAGACTTAACATCCCCTGCCTTGTTGGTGAGTGGGGCTCCTGCGCTGAGGGTGACGGATGGTATCCACACATCAGATTCCTTCAGGATAAATTCGACTCATACAAATGGAGCAACACCTATTGGTGCTACTTTGACGAAATTCTTGAGCGTGAATTTATGCACGTGCTTACCCGTCCCCGTCCCAAGGCAGTAACGGGTGAAATCATTGCATACAAATATGATTTTGATAACCAGACCTTCACCTTAAAATACAACCAGGACAAGACATTTGACGTACCCACGGTGGTTTACGTTGATAAAAAGCCCGCAACGGTTGAATGCAACGGCAAGTATGAAATCAAGGAAATCCCCGGTAACATCGGCTACGATATTGAATTTATAACCGACGAGGGTGTTAACGAAATCAAGATAACTTTTTAAGTTACAATATGAAAAAGCGTAACGTTTATATTATTTTCTGTATAATTTCTCTGTGTATTGGTGGCGGATTATACGTAATATTCCGCCCCAATACATATATCGCTGACTTTGTAAGGAGTCTGCTACCCGTAAGCGAAGCCCTGTTTTTAAAAGCCGAGAGCATCAACTGCGACCTTGTAAAATATTATTTACCCGATTTTATTTGGGCACTGAGCCTTAACTGCGGCTTAAACGCCATTTTCAACACCAAAAAAGCGGTATTTATAAACGGCGGCGTTGTTTTCGGTATAGGCGTCCTGTGGGAGCTGGCGCAATACGTCGGCATTACATCGGGTACAGGCGACCTGATTGACGTAGCAATGTACACCTTAGCAATATTAACAATACTTACACTCGAATTAATCGGGTACAAAAAAACGAAACGGTAGTTGGTAATGCGACTACCGTTCTGATTTTAATATTTTTTTGTTTTCTATGCAACAAAGCTCACTTATAAATAGTCCTATATATAGAAGGCATAAAGGAGGGAGCCACGTGAAAAAGAAAATAATATGCTTGTGCATTATATTTGCAATCACGCTTTCTGTTGTAATCATCGCATTGGTTATCTTTCATGGAAAAAATGCAATGAATACTGCAACCGAAAGCGAGGCTACGCCAACAAGCATTAAGGTTTCTGTTGAAGATTATACAATTACATATGAAAATAATGCCACGCTTTACATAGAAGGCAATGACGTAAGCAGGCAAACATACATAAAGAAAGACGAAGGCAATAATCGTTTCGTCGTGTCATTAATGTATATTACACAGTCCCTTGGTCTTGATGTTTACAAGGTAAATGAGTACAACTACACCATTATTAATGGGGATGATTGCTATAAACTCAATACTGCGGATAATATAATGAGAGTCAACAGTAATCCTATGAATATAATCGGTGACCCAAACCCAATTATAAATCCCAATAGCGAGTCCGCCAATTCCCACGTTCCCCCTTATTATGAACGAACCAAAAACGATTACCTGATTGACAGTAATACCATAGAGCACTTTTTGTATTTATTGGATTATCAGATGGAAATAGATTATAAAAGCGCAACCGTAACTATTAACAAAGCTGATAACCCCCAGGTAAAATTGCTTGTTAACGAAAAAGAACAACCAATTGATAAAAACATAAGAATTAATTATAAAGAGGCTTATGCTGAAATCCCGTTAATTTCTGTGTTAACAGAATGCGGTGTTGAGGTAAAGGAAATTGACGAAGGTAAATACAGCATAAAAAAAGATGAAAACAATTATATTTTAGATACCCGTAACAACGTTTTAACACAAAATAATTTGAACACGCTCCGTTGGCGCCTAACGAATATTTTTAGAGAACATAAAATTAACACAAATCTTTTTAAAATGTTAGTTGGCGGAAAGGTTTGGCACTATTACAAGGCAACTGATGATGATTACTATATCAGCACCGACGTTGCATCGCCGTTTTTGCGAGACCTTGGATTCAGAACCGAAATCGATTATGAGAATTATACTGTATCAATTTATAAATTAGAAAACGATAATTAACAAAAAGGTGGTCGGAAACTGAACTGACTACCTTTTTTTCATATCATATCCTGCTCATCATATTCATCGTTATAAAAAAGCTCGTCTGAATACTCATAGTCAAACTCATCCGCATAATCGTCATAGTAATCAGCTTCGCCCTTCCTGAATTTGTCGAAGTCAAATATAAAGCTCATATCCTCACACCCTTCAACTTTTAATTACACCTTTATTCTGTTCGCTAAAATTAAGGTTATTCATTGTAACAAAAATATGTCTTTAACATATTATGCAGTGAAAGGGGGATTAAGAATGGGTTGCTTCTTCAACAACGGTAATAATTGCTCATGGATTATTATCCTTATTATCATCTTCTTGCTTTGCGGCAACGGCAATGGTAATGGTTGCCTTACAAACGACTGCGGTCGTAGCAACGACTGTGGCTGTGGCTGCTGCTAATTGAAGACAAAAGAAAAACTCGGTCGAAAGACCGAGTTTTTTCATTATTCAATACCCAAAAGCTCTTTAACGCTTAAAGAAACTGTTGCAAGCTTATTTTCTGCTTCCTCTCTTGAGGTTGCCTTTGCGGTAATGTAGATTTTGATTTTAGGCTCTGTGCCTGAAGGTCTTACGATAACGGTATCGCCGCTTTCCATTCTGTATGAAAGCACGTTTGATTTGGGAAGACCTGTTTCACCGTCGGTAGTTTTGCCTGTTTTATAGTCGCCAACCCAAACAACCTTGCTACCGCAGATTTCCTTGGGAGGATCGTTTCTTAAGGTGTCCATCATATCTGCCATTTTCTGCATACCTGCGGCACCCTCAAAGGCGTAGTTGTCAAGCTGGTTGAAGAAATAACCGTATTTCTCATAAATGCTGTTCATAAACTGCCAGAGCGTCATACCCTTGGTTTTGTAGTATGCCGCCATTTCGCAGATAATCATAGCGCCGTTAACCGCATCCTTATCACGTGCATGGATGCCTGTAAGGTAGCCGTAGCTTTCCTCAAGACCCATTACGTAGCGGTGCTCCTCACCTGCTGCCTCAAGCTCGGTAATGCACTCACCGATGTATTTGAAGCCTGTAAGAAGGTCACGCATATCTGCATCATAAGCCTTGCAGATTTCGGTAATAAGGGGTGTTGTAACAATTGTTTTAACAACAACGGGGTTTTCAGGAAGTGTACCCTTTGCCTTAAGCTCAGAAAGGATGTATTCGCAAAGCATTGCGCCAACCTCGTTACCTGTCATAAGCTTGTATTCGCCGTTGTCGCGCACCGCAATACCAACGCGGTCACAGTCGGGGTCAGTAGCAATCATAAGGTCTGCGGGGAATTCGTCTGTCATTTTAAGACCTTCCTCGAATACCTGACGGATTTCGGGGTTGGGATAAGGACAGGTGGGGAAATTGCCGTCGGGCTTTTCCTGAGATTTAACAACCTGAAGCTCCTTAACGCCTAATTTCTTAAGCACACGGCGCACGGGCTTGTTGCCTGTACCGTTAAGGGGTGTGTAAAGGATTTTAATACCCGACTTTTTAACCGCATCCTTATTAATTGCGCAATCAAGAACACAGTCAAGGAATTCATCCTTAAGCCAATCCTCAATATAGTCAACCATATCTGCGGCTAAAGCATCCTCAAAGGTCATACGCTTGATGCCGTCAAACATATCAACGCTCTTCATGTAACTGTAAATTTTAGCGGCTGCCTCGTCAGTAATCTGGTAGCCTGTGGGGTCATAGCACTTAAAGCCGTTGTATTTTGAGGGATTGTGGCTTGCAGTAAGCACAATACCTGATGAGCAATGCAATCTTCTTACAGCGAAGGAAAGCATGGGTGTGGGCATAAGCTCGGGGTAAATATATACCTTAATGCCGTTGGCAGCAAGCACACTTGCGGCACACTCGGCAAATTTGTCGGACTTAATACGTGAGTCATAAGCAATTGCAACAGTGGGATTCTCAAATGCTTCGTTAAGGTAATCCGCAAGACCCTGAGTGGCCTGAGCAACTGTATATACGTTCATACGGTTGGTACCCGCGCCGATAACACCGCGAAGACCACCTGTGCCGAATTCAAGATTTTTATAAAAACGGTCGAGGATTTCATCCTCGTTACCTTCAACAGAGATTAATTCCTCCTGTAAATCATTATCAAGGACAGCCTTTTCTCTCCAGAGTTTATAGAGTGCATGAATATCGTTCATTACAATCTTCCTTTCGTTTCCAATTAGGGATATTATACCACCAAAATTTTAAAAATCAATTATCTTATAAAATTAGTGCGTATTTTAATTTCATCGGCAGGACGCTCAATTCCGTTGCGCTTACCTGCTTCAATGCATCTAAGAAGCCACGCCATATTCTTGCCAAGGGTGCGCATAATCTGCATTCCCTCTTCATCCTTAAGCACGTCATCGGGCTTTGCACCATGGACCATATTCCAATACCCCGAGGAAACCAGGGGCATATTGCTTATGGTAAAGTATTTGTTAAGCACGTCAAATGCGGCGGTTGAGCCTGCACGACGGCAGCTAAGCACTGCGGCACCGGGCTTATATTTAAAATTCTTACCACCCGCATAGAAGGCCCTGTCAAGAACGGCACAGATAGTACCCGAGGGCGCTGCATAGTGAACGGGCGAGCCGAAAACAAAGCCGTCGGCGGTTGATGCCTTATCTATAAGTGCGTTTGCAACGTCATCGTCAAAAACGCATTTACCGTTATTTTTCACACAGCCTGCACAACCGATACAACCCCTGACAGGCTTGTTGCCCAGCCAGAAAATCTCGGTATCAACACCTGCGTTATTCAATTCCTTTTCAACCTCGCAAAGGGCAGTGTAGGTACACCCCTTTTCATGGGGGCTACCATTCACAAGTAAAACCTTCATAATAAAACCTCATTCCAAAACGTTAGTTAAATTGTTTACGTCATCAACAATATACTCGGGCTTCAGCTGTGCTAAAACGCACTTATCTCGGAAGCCCCAGGTAACGGCAACACAGGGTATACCGCTATTTCGGGCGGTTTCAACGTCAACCTCCGAGTCACCTATATAAACAGTATTATTTTTATCGGCGCCAAAATATTCCATTGCGGCATAAACCGAATCGGGACAGGGCTTACGCCGAACCCCTTCCCTTTCACCAACGGCAAAATCGAAGGTATCGAGGAAATAGCTTTTCACCAGCTCCTGAACGGCAAAATCCGCCTTATTTGAAACCACCGCAAGCTTGATGCCTTTGGCCTTCAGCTCACCAAGCACCATTGGAATACCGTCATAGGGCTTGGTAAGGTTAGCGGAATTCATTTTATAGTGTGCCTTAAAATCATCAAAGCACGCATCAATAACGGCAATATCTGTATTTTCAGGCACTGCCCTTTCAACCAAAAGACGTATGCCATTACCAACGAATGCGCGTATTTCCTCAGTTGAGCGCGTGGGTAAGCCGTTTTTATTAAGGGCAAAATTAACACTATCACGCAAATCCCCAAGGGTATCGAGTATTGTACCATCAAGGTCAAAAACTGCAAGCTCAGGCCTCATCCTCGTGACACTCCAAATCCACAATTGTATAGCTTCTGCCAAGGGCGGGCAAAACCTTATCCTTTAAATCCGCAGTACTGAACTTAACCGTTGCAGTATTCACGCAGGGGTGACATGCAAAATACGCGTCGTTAAAAACGTTCTTTTCTATAAGAAGCTCAACTGCCTCATCCTTATCAAACATAAGAGATAAAACGGTAAGTGAGCCGGGCGAAACGTTAAGAAGGTTTTCCATCTGCTCGCCGCTTGCAAAGGAAAGGCGTGATGAATTAATCTGAGCAGAAAGATACTTGGTCTTAAATGGCATATCGCCGGGTATAAGCAGCATATAGAACTTGGTCTGCTGACGGTTGCAAAGAAGAAGATTTTTGCAGATTTTTGCATCAATTACCTTCTCAACCCCCTCGCAAAGCTCGATGGTTGCCGCCTCGTCATGCTCGGCACGGATATACTCAACCCCGTTATTTTCAAGAAAAAGGTAGCTTTGCATCTCCTTTTCGGTAGCAGTTGTCTCAGGGTGTGTATTAAAGGTTTTTTCATTTATGTACATAAGAATTACTCCGTTATCAATAAAGATTTAGCGTTTTTTCTGCCATTTCGCGAAGGCAGAAGCCCGTTAAAATTGTGCCGTCGGAATTATATTTTTCCGTAAGCTCTGCAAGAAGCCTCATATTGTCATCCGAGGGGTCATTCTTGGTGTTATAAATTGCGTCAAGCAAATCACAGCACATTGAGAATTTCTTGACCCATTTTTTCAGTTCCTTAAAGAGGGGCACGCTCTCATCCCGAAGCATTTCAAGGCAGGCACGCATATTTTTGTTGTACTCCGCAAATTCGTTCAATGCCTTTTCCCTTTCGTCGTTTGCAAAAAGGAAGCCGACACGTGAAAGCTTTTCGCTCATAAACGCCGAGGAGTATTTTGAAAGGCAGGAAACGCCCATATGGTCGGCAAAATAGAAGAAAAGCTCTGCTTTATCACCAAGAATTTCCTTATGTGCATTTGCCAAGGATTTATCAGGGTTATAGTCAATGGGATTCCAAAGGTAATCTGCAATTGTCATAAGGGGTATTTTGGAGCACTCGGCATACTCCATAACGTTTGAAATAAGTCCGTCGCAATGGCGATACAAATCTCTGTCCCTGCCGATTAATGCGCCAAGGTGCATCTCCTGGAACATTTCGCAATCGTTAACGGGGAAATTATCCCAGAAAAGCGGTCTGTGGTCGGTTGAGCGTAAAAGCTCCTGAGATTCCCTTACGGTTAATACACGTGAGCAGATTTCCTGACCCGTCCAGAACATACGCACGTCCGAGGGAATACCCTTACCGAATTTTGAAATATAGTAGCCGTTTTCGTCGCCACTGTACTGTGTGGGACAAACACTGAGCTTAATTGTGTTATCAATCGCCTTAAGGGCGTTGTAGGTATCGTTAATCAATTTAACGTGTGCGTCAACAATGCCCTCGAATGCCTTGGCATCATCCTCATACTGAAAATCCCACGGGATATCGTCAAGCAGAAGTCCGAAGCCCCTTACACCCATATCATAAAGGCTTTTAAATTTAGCTATAAGTAAATCAAAATCCTCTTGTGAGGTGTATTTATAAGTAAGCCCGGGACCTACGCACCAGTTAAAATCAAGGAAATTAACCTTTGCCTCATTAAAGAGCATTCTGAGGCTTTCATACTCTGCTTCAGGGTATAATTCACGCCATTTTTCACGGTGGTATGCATCATCCTTAGGTGCGTAAAAATAGGTATTCATACCGTTTTTTGCCATCAGGCGCATAACGGAAAGTCTTTTGTCATTAGCCCACGTTTTACCGTAGAAGCCCTCAATATATCCACGGGTTGCAAACAAGGGATAATCCTCGCAGGTGCCCTGCTTTAATTCATTGTTGGCAATAAGCTTACAAAGGGTGTTAAGGGCTCTGAACACTCCTTTTTCAGAGGATGCCTGCACAAGTGCCTTATCTGCAGCTACCTCGATAATATATTTTTCGTCAGAGATTACCGAAATCTCGTCAATATAGGTTGTTTTGCGGGTGTCGGCGATTTTGATTTCTACTTCAAAATCACCGCCGAGAGCTATGCCGTTCTGCTCAAAAACCCTTTGAGCAAGGTCTATGCAATCGCCCGAAACATAAAGGGCATCAGCCTTTACGGCCTCACCGTTAAAATTGTTATTACGAATTATGGGATAAATCATAAATGCTTAATTTCCTTTTTATATTTTTCTAATAACTTATTGTTGATTTCGTCGCCGCCGTCAATATTAGCACTTGCAAAATGCTCGGGCTCAAAGCCCTCGGCAATGCACAGCTCAACACACTCGGCAACCGCCGCATTCAGAATAAGGGCACCTGCCACCGTTGATGTTGGGCATATTTTGCCCGAAACACCATCAATTTCAACGCAGGCATCACCGACACAACCGAAGTTGTCAAGGGTTATATCTGCAATTTCGCAAAGCCTTTTACCGCTTTTGTGCCTTGACTGCCCTGCATAGGTGTGGTTGAGGTTTGTGAGCGCCACAACTGTTACACCCTGCTCCTTACACAATAGCGCCATATCAACTATAACACCGTTTCTGCCTGAGTTTGAGATGATAACAATTACGTCGCCCTTCTTGATGCCGTACTCGTCAAAAAGATTTTGTGCAAGGCCCTCCTGACGTTCAATCTCGGTGCTTTCCGATGCAGATTCGTGAAGCATAAGGGGCTCGTTTAAAATGGGTTGAATTTTAACAAGACCTCCTGCCCTGTAAAAAAGCTCCTCGGCAAGCATATGGGAATGACCCGTACCGAAAAGGTAAATGCATCTGCCGTTAATAAGGACATCCTTAAAGGCGGTGGCAGTCTGTGCAATAGAATCTGCACCCTTGGTTTTTATTGTATTTATAATTTCGACAACGTTGTCGATATATTCAACGTATTTGCTCATTTTTGTTCCCTCGCAATTCTGAGCGCCCCTTCCTCTGGAGGGATGGAGAGCAACTCCGCCCTTACCGTGGGGTATTTCTTGTTCAGTGCTTCAACGAAAAGCTCCCTGAACGTGGGGTTATTCTGAAAAACGCCGCCGTAAAGGTACAGTATTTTGCAGCCCCCTATTTCATCAAGCAGTGAATAAACTGTCCGCAACAATTTATCGCACTCGTTTTTTATTATGTTGTTTGAAGGCTCGTCACCCTTTAAGGCTTCATCGGCAACGTACCTTGCAAAGCCCGCCAGAACATCCTTTGTTGTGGCTTCGCTATAAACCTTGTCTATAATCAACCGAAGGTTTTCCGACTCAAAAAAGCCCTGAGCGGCTTTAACAAGCGGTGCATCGGTTTTATTTTCATCAAAAAGATGTACCGCTTCAGCAAGGCCATTTACGGCAATTGAGTAAGCAGAGCCGCCGTCACCGATAATATGACCCCAACCGCCCTTGGTGTGAATACCACTGTTTTCATCAATAGCCGTTACCATTGACCCTGTGCCACAAATAACAACACCGCGGGGAAGCGTGCTTTCACCCGAAAAAAGGGCAACGTAGGTATCGGAATCCATAGTGATATTTTCGCTTTTTATAGCGTCACCACAAAGAGCCTTAAGGGTGTCATCAGAGGCACGGTCATCCAATGCAGAGCAACCGATAAAGGTGCTTTTAAAGGTGATTGCACCCAACTTTTCATAAACATCGGCTAAAAGCTCTGAAAGATTATTATGTGCCACCTCCATACCGACGGAGTAAAAGTTAATGGTTTTACCAATAGCCTTACATACCACGGCACCGCTTTCATCGGCAACCGCCGCGGTAGTGCGTGTGCCACCGCCATCAATACCAAGATAGTAATTCACAAAATACCTCCCCCATTAACGTAATCGGGATATTTCATCGGCTAATTTAACAAAAGCCGCCATAACGGTTGAGCCCGTTTTTGAGCCCAAGGAAATAAGCTCGTGATAATGATTCTGTGGGTCGCCCATTGTGTAATCGTTATCGGGCACAATGTAGCCCACCGCATCGTTAGCAAGTCCAAAAACGATGGTGCTCTCGTCGAAGATTTTACGTAACGGCGGTATGCCGAAGCCACACCCCATAACCGAGCCTTCGGCATAAAGTGAGTCACCACCAACTAATAAATCACAACAGAATTCACCGGGCACCAAAGCAATTTTAAGCTCGTCGCCAAGCTCAATATAACCGATTTCGGAAACCACCATCAATCGGTTGCGGCTACCAATAACACCGTTGAAATTGGCAAGCCTTAATTTACCTACCGCAGCCATAAGGTGATTGGTCACGGGGATTCTAATTTCCTTTAATCTTATATTCAGAATAGGGACAACCCCGCACTCTGCTACAGGCTCCCAATTCTCACACCAAAGGGTGTATTCACCGCCGTTTTTCTCAGCGAGTGCAGTTTCTGCAATAATCGTCTGCTCGTCGTAAAGCAGACTGTCATTTTTGATTTCATCAAGGGTTTTGGTAAGAGAAAGGGCAATTTTACCGATTTCAATACCGAAGCGCACTGACATCTGATACCTGTAATCAAGATGCAAGCCGTCGTTGGACTTGTCGCAGGCCATATAGATAGCGCAAATTGCACCGTTGAAGAACATAAAATTATACCCTGCTTTATTTATAACCTGACCCATATAGTAAACGTATTCACCACTGAGACGACGACCTGAGCCTGCCTCGTTTTTAACAGCTAAGCCCGCAACGTCGGGGTGAGCAGGAAGGTTAACAATCATTGTGGGTGTTCTTTCGGGGTCAAAGGGTGTAAAGGTAAGCCTTGTAATATCCGTCACAAGACCCGTTGCAGAGGGTCTGTTTTTATTAACAAAGTAATTTTCGGTAATATCCTTCTGTGCGAGGGTCAGCTTACCTGCCGTCATATTGGCAACCGCATTAATGAGCGTATCACAAACCATCCGATACAAAAAGCGCATATACTGCTCGTCCGCACCCTTTTCAAGGACGCCCCTGCCCGTATATTTACGCTTAAGATTTCTGAAAAGCTTTGCGGGGAAATCCGTCCACAAGCCCTGAGTATCAACACAGCTGTGGGCGTGGGTTGAGAAGACGTTAACTGACGCAATCCTTTTATCAGGAAAAGCCTTTGCAAACCTATCTGCAAAAATCCGCCTGATTTCACGGATATCCGCGTTACCTATGCCTATACAGTCGATGGTGCAAAAAAGGGATATTCCCCTGCCCGAGCCGTCATCCAAAGCCACAGCTCTGCCCATCATATTATCAACAACGTCCTCAATAAGATTTTTGAAGCCGTTGTCAGGCACCATATATCCACCCATATAATAGGGGCGCTTTTTGTAGTCCTCGGGGGTTAAAACCACTTGAGCAAAGCCCAAACTCCAGCAAGCATTCTCACCGCAGCTATTAATAAAAGTGCCCGTGCCCTCAAAGAAATCCTTTGAAACGTAAGTGTCGGCAGAGGTGAATCCGTCACCACACTTAACCGAGTCGGAAAACACCTTAAGTGCACCGTTTATGGTGCGGTCAAGAAGCTTAACCTTTTTATCCTTTTCCACAAAAAAGCACCGAAAAGGGAGAGAAGCTCACCCTTATCCTTTCAGTTTATTTTACACGGCGCATAATATCCGCAACGTTTTCAACAATTGTTTCGTTGGTAAGATAGCCGAGAGAGTTTGTTTCGTGATAGTGACGTCTGTCGAAAACGTCCTTACCCTGCTCAATGTAAGCCTGGGTTTCGTGAAGAATGAAATCGTTAGGTGTTACACAGTAGCCTGTCATATCGTTGGTTACGCAGTAAACAAGCAAATCCTTGTCGCCCACAACGTCGATAACGGGTGTGGGGTTGATTTCAATACCCTTACCTGTTGCAGAAAGCTCTGCAGGAGCTGCACCGCCATAAACAACCTCGGGGAAGGGCTCGCCGGGAAGAAGCAGAATCTGCTGTGTGCCGAGCTTTATGTAGGTCATTTCAGTAAGGAGAGCCAAGCCAAGGTCACCCTTGTCGTAAGCGTAGCGCTGACCTGAGCAAGCCTTAATAGACACCATAAGTGCAAGAAGTCCGTTGTCAACGGGTGAATAATACTTATGCTGAAGCACGGTGATTTCAGGGCTCATTTCCTTATCGTTGTCGATGCCGAGAGCCGCTTTACCAAGGGTAAGACCCTCAAGACGTGCTCGCTCCTTTTTATCCTCACAGAAGTCACCGGGGTCAACGGCACCGATAGCGCCAACGCCGTAAAGCACGTTGACTGTTTTTTCATCGTTAATATATTTTCTTACCCAATAGGGATAGTCTGCACCACATTCGCGGTTTTCACCACCAAGGGTGTTGGGATGAGCCGCATAGTTAAGGAACCACGTTTCGTTTGAGCCGTCGTCGGGCACAAAGCGTGTTCTTGTAAGCACGTCGTGCATAGCGTCGGGCTCACGCTTGCAGAACTGAGCCTCCGGCACGCTAACGGTACCGATATAAAGCTTACCGGGCTTACGGTTTTCATAAGCCTCGATAGCAACCTCCTTAAGCGACCTAAGAAGAAGCTCCATATACTCAGGGTCCTTACCTGACTGAAGCTTCATAAGCTGACCCCAATAGCCAACGGTATCGAAGCCTGCGTGAGTATGGGTGCAGGATGCAAACACACCTGCGCATTTGCTTTCTACCATAAAGTCCTTAAGCTCGTCACGAACAAGGTTAAGCTCAAAGTTTGTAAGACCGATAATATCTGCACTGATGTGAACGTAGCCGCCGTTATCGTCCGCACCAACCCACATTGCACTAACTGTAATGGGGTCGTGAATGCTTTCAATAGGGTGACCCATACCGTGACCTGCAATCCAGTAGGTTTTAGCTTTTATATCGTCGGGCATAACCTCACGCATTGCATAACCGCAAACGTAGCTTTCACCCTTGATTACGGTGGGCTCGGGTCTGGGAAGCTCTTTAGCTACAATACCCTTTCTTCTGAGTTTTTTTGAAGTTCTTCTGCCAATTGTTCTGACGGCCTTTGCCGCAAATTCATTAACTCCCATATTTAAAATTCTCCTTCTAAAAGAAAATAATATTTATTCACTATATATTTTATCAATAATACAATAATATGTCAATTAAACAACTTACCAAATACCACCCCCGCAAATTGGTGAAAGTATATATTTTCCAAGAAAAAACACCCGCCTCTCCTAAGGGAAGCGGGTGCCGAAGCTTTAATTTTTAAAATTAATAGTTTTCTTTTCTTACTTCAAAATAAGCCTGGGGATGCTTGCAAACGGGGCAAAGCTCGGGAGCCTTTTTACCCATTACAAGGTGACCGCAGTTGCGGCATTCCCACATTGTTTCCTCAGCCTTTGCAAATACTGCCTGCATTTCAACGTTGTTAAGAAGTGCTCTGTAGCGCTCCTCGTGTGATTTTTCAATCTCTGCAACAAGGCGGAAGCGCTTTGCAATTTCTGTGAAGCCCTCTGCCTCTGCTTCATCAGCAAAGGTAGCGTACATATCTGTCCACTCGTAATTTTCGCCCTCAGCGGCAGAAAGAAGGTTTTCGGCGGTTGTGCCGATGCCCTGAAGCTCCTTGAACCACATTTTTGCGTGTTCCTTTTCGTTGTTAGCGGTCTGTTCAAAAATAGCGGCTATCTGCTGATAACCCTCTTTTTTTGCGACTGATGCAAAATAGGTATATTTATTTCTTGCCTGGCTTTCGCCTGCAAAAGCATCACGAAGATTCTGTTCGGTTTTTGAGCCTTTAAGTTCCATAATTTAACATCCTTTCGTTATTGATATAACAATTATTCCCTTTCGGGGGTTAATTATACTATAAAATATTTTTTTGCGAATGTCAAAGATTTTTTATAAAACATAATCGTTGACTTATCAATCCAAATATGTTACTATTTCAACATATTATGTTAACAAAGGAGATTTTTGTTATGGCAGTATTAGACAAAATCGACAAAGCCGCTGCTGCAAAAGGCAAAGGCGTCGAAACATTTTGGCAGTTTGTTAAGTTCATTTTTGTAAGTTTGGGTGCTTGTTTAGTTCAGACAACTTTGACAGCAATTTTACCCTATATCTTCCAGGCTCTTTATGATGATCCCTGTAAATTCTTTATTTTTGATTACTCAGCAGCTGAAGGCGGCTGGGGTTATTTCTGGGTTTTCGCTATTTCAAACGTTGCAGCACAGGTTGTTGCTTTCTTCATAAACAAAGAAAAAACCTTCAATTCTTCTGCTAACGTAGCAATCACATTACCCATCTTCCTTGTATGCACAGTAGTTATATTAACAACAAGCCAGTGGGCAGCACCCGTAATCAAAGAATTCTCAATGAATTATTTAAATGCAAAAACTTCCGAATTCATTGCAATGGCTGTTACAATGACTTTCCAGTTCCTTGCATACTTCCCTGTAAACAAAATTCTCTTCCGCAAGAAAAAGGAAGACAAATAAGAAAAGTTTTAAACTAACTAAAAAACACCACAGATTTCTGTATAGAATCTGTGGTGTCTTTTTTGTGAAGTTTTTGCATTTGCAAAAGTAAAGTTGCGGTTTACACCGCAGTGAAGTTTTGTTTTACAAAGTGAAGTTAAGTTTGCCACTGTACCGCAAGGTACAACTTCACTACGAAGCAACTTCACTTGCCTTTGGCAAACTTAGTTAAAGCGTATTTTTATGTGCTTAAAAGTTCATATTATTCCAGCCCCAGTCAGAATACCCCTTGTATTTAACGTATATTCTGTCGGGTGAAATGCCAAGCTCATTTTCAAGTATTCTGCAAACCTCAACGGTCATTGCCTCGCTACCTTCTTTGGAAACTGAGCCCAAAAGCTCAACGTCAACAATGGCGGAATCCTTTGAGTTGTCGCCCTTGAACCAGAGCTTAACGCCCTCCTCAATGCCCACCATAAGCCATGCCTCGGTTTTACCGGGGAAGCACTCGATTGCCTTACCGAAGGCGGTCTTGATGCTGTCACAATTTTCGGGTGTAAGGGTTTTGGTTGTTTTTAAGTTAATGTACGGCATAAAAAATCCTCCTTAAGCCACAGTATAAATAACGTAATAATGGAATGCACTACCTATTAAAACCACCACGTGAAATACAGGGTGGACTTTTTCATATTTTTTGCCTATACGCACCAATAGGGCACCTAAAAGATAAAACATACAGCCCGCAAGAACGAGCAAAAAGTCGTTAACGTCAATTTTACCAAGAAGGGGCACTGCAATAATAAGCATCGAAAGGCAACACACAATGTAGGTTATCATTGTAACCGCCTTAAGCTTTTCGAAGAAGAAAATCTTTGAAAAAAGCCCGAATATGGTGCAAGCCCATGCAAGAACAAACACTGCAATACCATGGGGCTTGCTGACCTCAAAAAGGGTTATAAGTGCACAGGGCGTAGCCGTGCCCGCTATAAGCAGGGGTATTGTCGAATGGTCAACAATACGGGCAATACGCTTTACTTCGCCGTTTTTTAAAAAATGGTAAACGGTAGACACACTGTAAACCGCACAAAGGGCTATAGCATAAATCACAGCGCTGAAAATATGGCGGGCGCCGTCCGCCTTGATAATAAGTAAAATACCGCCCAAAAGACCCAACACCGCGCCGACGCCGTGGGTTAAGTAATTGAGGGTATCCACCCCTTTTGAATATTCAATTAATTCAACGTCTTTTCCGACCATAATATCACCGAAAAGATAATACCACAGACGCGGGGTAATTAAAAGAACTTTTTTATAAAAATTTATTACTTTCCAACCATTTGTATGCGTTGAAGCTAAGCGCCGCGCTACCGATTTTCAAAACCGACTCGTCAAAAAGCACCTTGGAGTGATGTTGATGGTATTGGTAGCCCCTTTCGGGCTCCCCTGCCGCAAGAGCCACCATAACCGACGGAACCTGCTGACTGATATAGGAAAAATCTTCAGAGCCACCCTTGTGGGTGTTTTCGGCACCGAAGGATGCAGCGTTAACCACGCCGCCGTCACCAAGCAGGCTTTTTAAATTCTCCTCAGTAGAGCTGGTCAGTTCCCCATCATTAATAAGGGTTGGGCAACCGTTACCAAAGGTCACCGTCACCCTTGCGCGGTATGCGTTAGCGGTGCTTTCGGTAATTTCGGTAATACGCTTCTTAAATTTCTGCCTTAAGCTATCATCAAATGCACGCAAGGTGCCCTGCATAATGGTTGAATCTGCAATCACGTTACCTGCAGTGCCCCCGTTAAAGGCACCAATGGTTATAACTCCCGCATCCGAAACACCTGTTTCACGGGCAGAAATGGACTGAAGCCCCAACAACATGTGCGCCGCGGCGGTTATGGAATCCACACCTAAGTGGGGGGTTGAGCCGTGGCACCCCTTACCCTGCACATGTATTGTAAAATAGTCTGCCGCAGGGGCACCAACACCTTCCACGGGAACAATTACAGTACCGCTTTTTAAGGGGAAGCCCGCCATAACGTGTATCATCATAGCGCCGCCTACGTCGGGGTCCTTCAATATACCGTTTTCAATCATATTGTTGGCACCCGAAAGAGTTTCCTCTGCCGGTTGAAACATCAACTTAACCTGACCGGGTAGTTCATCCTCAACGCTCTTTAGTATTTTCGCCGCACCAAGAAGCATTGCGGTATGCATATCGTGACCGCAGGCGTGCATATTGCCGTTATCACAGGCAAAATCAAGCCCCGTCTCCTCACTGAGGGGTAATGCATCCATATCCGCTCGGAGTAAAAATGCTTTATCCCCACCCTTTCCGATAACCGCGCTTATACCGCATTTGCCGCAATCGGTGTATTCTATACCAAGCTTTTCAAGCTCGTTTTTCACAAAGGCGGTGGTTTCGGTTAAATCAAACTCGGTTTCTGCATGGGAATGCAACCAACGGCGGTTATTTATAATTTCGCCCTCGATTTCCTCGGCAAGTGCCATAAAATCCTTTGCCGTCATAGGCTCACCCTATAAATAACAACGCATTTTTATTGCGAGGTCTTCCTCAAGCTTAATAAGTCTTTTGGCAATATCCTTAGATTTTTCATCCGCCGCCTTGTATTGGTTAAGGTACTTGGTGAGGGATTTAACCCCCATATTACAGCCGTCCGTAATAAGGTCGGCAACAACACCGTCACCCTTTTCCATACCGAGCTTAAAATTTGTTTTTATCCAAGACATACTTTTAGCAATGGGGCTTGGCTCTTTACCCGAATCCTTGTACTGGGCAAGAAGCATCTGAAGCTCGGTATCAAGCTTGTGATGCTCATCCTTATTCTCAATGAGAATCTGCTGTAATTTTTCGCTATTGGTGTAATCAAGCACGTCCTCAATTGAGGTAACACCCATTTTAACACCTGCGTCACACTCACGAAGAAGCTTGATTGTATCCTGCTGTACCATAAAAAAATCATCCTTTCAAATATTTTATAAATAACATTCCCCCTTTGACAAAATTTATGTAAAAAAACATCGGCTTGAAAGCAATCAAGCCGATGCATCATTTTATTTAAGCACTTTTAATGCCGTGTTATAAAGATTTTTGTATGCTACGTCCTTTTTCATAGCCTCGCTGAGGGGCATATCCTCGGGTGTTATGGGGTAAAGCTCATCAATACCGAGCTTCTTTAATTCACCCGCATCCTCGGACACCGAGCCAGCAAAGGCAACAACCTTTTTACCGTATTTTTTAGCAAGCTGAGCCACGCCCACGGGGGCTTTACCCATAGCACTTTGTAAATCGAGCCTACCCTCGCCCGTTATAACAACGTCCGCATTCTGCAAATGCTTTTCGAAGCCGATTTCATCAAGAATTATTTTAATCCCCGACCTTAATTCGCCCCCAAGGTATGCCATAAAGGCAAAGCCGAGACCCCCTGCGGCACCAGTGCCGGGGTATTGTTGGTCAGACTGGGGCAACAAAGCCCTGGTCATATCTGCGTAGTCCTTAAGCCACCCGTCCATTCTGACTATATCATCATCTGTGGCGCCCTTTTGAGGGGCAAAAACCCGACTGCAGCCAAGCTCACCGCAAAGAGGATTGGTTACGTCACAGGCAATTAAAAACGTGCATTTTTCTAATTGGGGCAGAACATTTACACAAGAAATATGCTTTAAAAATTCAAGACCACGTGCGCCGTAAGGTATGGGGTTACCATCGGCATCAGTAAACTCAAAGCCCAGAGCAGAAAGCATACCAACACCGCCGTCGTTTGTGGCACTACCGCCGATACCTACGATAAATCTGTTGCACCCCCGACCTATAGCGTCCTTTATAATTTCACCAACGCCGTATGTGGTTGTCTTTAACGGGTTACGTCTATTTTCGGGAACAAGTGTCAGACCCGCGGCAGATGCCATTTCAATAACGGCAGTTTTACCGTCGGGCAGAATGCAATACTCTGCAGTAACATCTTCGCCCAAGGGACCCGTAACCATAGTCTTAACCAAGGCACCGCCCAAGCCCTTGTGCATAGCATCCACAGTACCCTCGCCACCGTCCGCCAATGGTAGAACAACAACCGAGGAATCACAATCAATATCAAGTATGGCATCCTTAACAGCAGACCCTGCCTCCAAGGAGGTGAGGCTACCCTTAAAGGAATCCAACGCAACAACGTAATTCATAATTATCACCTATAAGAATTGTAACATAAAACTTGTATTTACACAATAAAACATTTTTCGCTCTTGAAAAAGCAAACTAAAATGAGTATAATTAAAAAACAATAAATCCGTCCATGGCGCAGTTGGATAACGCAGCAGATTCCGATTCTGAAGATCGGGGGTTCGAATCCCTTTGGGCGGGCCAACAAAGCAATGCCACTTTTGTGGTGTTGCTTTTTTACTGATTCACAAAGGGATTCGAACCCATAGTCCATCTCGCGTCGGTTCGCCTCGGCGGAGACGCGAGGGACATAAAATGCGCTGGTTCGCGTAGCGAACGAACTCGTGCGGAGCATAAATCCCTTTGGGCGGGCCTATGATAGGCAAGGAAGTTGTGGTTATTTATGCATTCCTTCGAAGGAGGGCAAGCAAACAGCCACTTTTTATCCATACAATGTCCAATTTATTGAACTGAACACATAAAACACAAACAGCAGATTTCGGTCTCCTCGTTTTCTTTGATTCACTATATAATTTTGCAAACATATGAAACTTTGGGGAATATTGGTAATGTGTTGTACAATATGTACAGTGAATGTTTTAGGATGGTGAGTATATTGGGAGCGTTTTCTTTTTCACTTTTTGAGAGATACAAATATTTCAAAATGCAAAATACGGAGTGTGCTACATTATGAACTGTCAAAATTCGTAAAAGAGCGTTGATTTTTATCATATCGTGTGTTATCCTAAATGCAATTATATGTCATACTTCTTGAGAAAAACACATTCTACGATTTCTCCTGCTTATTTTAAGTATGTTTTCTACTCAACCAACACTGAAGAAAGGCGGTTGCCTGTCCGACACTGTTTTTACCCTATTTATGTCATATTCATGCAACCGAAATTGGTATTATTATGTACTGTAAAAACTGTGGTTCACCAATTTCCGCAACTGCACCCTATTGTACCACATGCGGTGCAATAAATGAGTTACCTACACGTAGTATTTCAAGTAACACTGCACCCATATCGCCGAATAAAGCTGTCAATCCGACGTCTCAAAGGCAACCTCAGCAGTATGCCAATCAGACGCCCCGAAGGCAACCTCAGCAGTATGCCAATCAGACGCCCCAAAGGCAACCTCAGCAGTATACCAATCAGACGCCTCAAAGGCAACCTCAGCAGTATGCCAATCAGACGCCTCAAAGGCAACCTCAGCAGTATGCCAATCAGACGCCCCAAAGGCAATCCCGGCAGCATACCGACTCGGTAACACCAGCGCAACTTCACTCGCCCAGTAAGTCAAAACCCAAAAGAGACAAACAAAAGCGGAACAAAAAAACAAAGAAAAAATCCGGTTGTCTGAGCGCGTTTCTTATCTTTTCATCCATCATACTCGTGCTTGGATTAATAGTTGCACTACTCATCGGGAAAATTCTACCTGGCGGAAGCGATGGAAACACCATCAACCAGCAGATTCAGCCTCCGTACAGCGAACCGGTGGCAAGCTCACCACTGAGGGAATCGCTCGGCGGAACCTATATCCCAGATGAGAATGATTTTCGTTTTGATGATTTCGATTCTTTTTCTGGATATGTAGACCATGTAATCCTAGTGTTTTTTGAACCTGGTGTAACAGACGATGAGGTTAGACGCGTAGCAGCATTGGTGGATGGTGAACTGATCGGTTGTATCGATTCTATAAACTGTTTTGAACTGCGTGTGTCAGAATCTGGCAAAAAAAATTTGGAAGCTATATGCGAAACGCTACTCAAAGAAGAAAGTGTAATTCGTGCCTGCACAGACAGTGTAAACCGGTCTACCTCTTTTGACTGGAGTGACCCTTATCTGGACGACGTTGTACCAAACGATGCATGGGGCGAATGGACTTGGATACCCAAGGACTTACGAAACTTGCTTTTCCAACAATGGAGTATGCTTTTCCCAAGTGGTAAGAACTGGCATCAAGAAATTATAGGTGCACCTTCTTCCTGGGCTTATTCGGAATATTATTCTCGAATCTCTGTTGGCGTTTTTGACTGTGGCTTTGATACGGAACACTCTGACCTTCAGATCACCGTGGTCAACCCCCATGCAAACAACCTGACTCGTGCCGATAAAGAATTAGCTGATCAATATAGCCACGGCACACATGTTGCCGGTATCATCGGCGCGACCCGAGGTAATGGCGAAGGAATCAACGGTATACTTTCCGGACCATATACACTTTATGGTTTTTGTGCGTCAAACGTGAATGTACAAAGCATAAACCTCAGCGCCAACACTCTGCTTTTGGACCAAGATTGTAGGGTAATCAACCGCTCCCTTGGTATAGACTGGGGGAAACAAAAAGATAGTAACGATGTAGAGAGGTATGCTATAAGCGAAAATGGGCGCCCCGTTAATCTTGATACTGGTGAGGAGTATCCCGAGGAAGTCCGTCATAACGAAGGTGTTAAAGCTGCTAAAGACATCCTGATTCTTTTACAGGCGTACGGACCTGAGTTCCTTATTGTAAACTCCGCAGGAAACAATGGAATTGACGCAAAGTATAACGGCTGGATTTGTTGTATCACAAGAGAGTGCGCTATTCAAGCCGTAGAAGAAATGCCCAACACAGGCTATACGGCGGACGATATTATGAATGCTATCATCATTGTAGGAGCAGTCAACCAAAATGATACTTACGGAAATTATTCATCATCAGATTCTGGCGCTTTCGTCAGGGACACACATTTAGAACTCACCGATTTTTCAAATTTTGGAGATAATGTAACTATCTGCGCGCCCGGATATAACATTTACAGCACTGTTCGCAACGGATACCAATCCATGCCTGGCACCTCTATGGCCGCTCCTATCGTTGCCGCCTGTGCCGCACAGGTTTGGTCTATAGACCTTGACCAAACTCCCGGTCAAGTAAAAGCAAGATTGATCGCCACCGCCACAAACAGTGTAGATGCAGTAAGCGAGTTCGATAACGAGGGCAAAAACTATTCTATGGTAAACTTGAAGGATGCAGTGGAGTCACTACTTCTCGAAAAAGGGCTTATTAGTGAAACGCGACCTGACGGTGACCTCCGAAGACTAGTTGACGAATATGTAGGTAAGCGAATTGAAGAAGGCAGTCCTGAATTAGAAAGACTAGGCTTACAGTTTGTAACTGAATTAACAAACACTAATTACAGCGCAGCATTTAAGACGTTAAACGAAATAATGAAAACGTGGTTTCCGCTGGCAATTTGTTCAATAGTGTATCTTATTGCCGAAATTTTTCTGCCCGGTGGCGCATTCGCCGATCTCTTATAAACACAAATTCAGCGAATACAAACACTCTTTAAGATTAATAATTTACTGACATTCAGATGAAATCAACCATAGGGTTTTATATCATATTCAGATTAGTCAGACAAAAATCAGAGCAATCACTTAAGTTGTTGCTCTGGTTTTCTTTTTTTAAGGAACTCAAAGAACTAGCGACATATAGCAATACCACGAGTCGAGTCCCACCACTCCAACCATTTGCGTATCAATAATATGATACAAAACAAGCCCCTAAGTATAGGAGCTTGTTTCTTTTTGTTTAGCAATAGATAAAAAACCTGAAGGGACCAAACAAAAGCCACCGACTAACAAACAATCGGTGGCATTCAGTATTATCATTAATCAAATATAACCATAATCTCGTGTATTAAAGTCTGGATAAGGTTTTTGAGCATTCTGATAAGGCTCTCGGTGGGTGTTTCGCCCTTATACTCTACCTCAACGCCGTCGCCGCCGTAGCAGCCGATGTTGTTGCTTGTGATTTCGTTGCCGAAAATGTCGGTGGTTAAGCCATCATCAACCTTTGTGCCCGCACCAATCAAGGGTGAATCCTTTGAAAGCGCGTAGCTATTTTTGTCACTTGCATTGGTGCCTGCAAAGCCAGGCACGGTATTAA
Organism: Acutalibacteraceae bacterium; assembly: GCA_045654405.1. GTDB lineage: Bacteria > Bacillota > Clostridia > Oscillospirales > Acutalibacteraceae > DTU089. Next base: position 232,658 of record JAZONH010000011.1, read on the forward strand.
GAGCGTTAAAGTCAACCAAGGGTGACAATGCGTTGTAATAGCAGTTATTCTCAAACACGTTGCCTCTTATGAGGTTATCAATTTCATAAGCGAAGGTTGCGCCATCGTTCATAACAATTACGTTATTTGCAATGTATGCATCGTAAATATTCTTGAACTGGAATTCGGCAGAATTTATGATTGTGTTGTTATAGAAGCTGAAGTTACGCTCGCCACTGGGGTCAACGGCGGTTGTGCTTCTGCCCACGTTATCGTTAACGGATAAGCAATAGCGCACGGTGTTGCCGTAGTGACCCGAATACCTAGGGTTATTGCACATAAAGCGCACGTTATCGTGTGAATAGATGTACTGATAGGTGCAGTTATGGGTGTATGAGTCAAAGTCTATAGCCATACCGTCGCCATAGTTTTTCTGACCTGCGATTTCACAATATTGAATGGTGCTGTTAACACTGCCCCAGAACCACATTGCGGCGGTGAAATAAAGAATTTCGCCATTTTCGTCAACACCCTCACCCTGACAACAGTCAATTGCACGGCAGTTGGTAACAAGTGCACCATCACACATACCGATAACCATTGCCTCGGCATCCATATCGTGAAGGTAGCAGTCCTTAATGAGCAAGCCTGTGTTGAAGACGGGGTCAATATCACTCTCATTTTCACACCAGGGGTTTTCTTCCTCGTTCCAGGAGCCCCAGATGATAAAGCCATTTGCAACGTCGTAAACCTCGCAATTGGTAATTGTAAGATCATTAACGGGGTATCTTGAGGTACCGGGGAAATCCTTAACCATAACGGCAGCTCTTGCCCTTGCGGCGCCTGCGCTGAAATCATCACGACTTGTAACCTTGCCGTTGGGCATATCGTAAAAATAAACATTATCAATTGTGATACCTACGGATGCTCTGTTAGTAGTGTTAATCCAGATACCGCCACCGTTGGGTGCAGTAATATCAAGGTCGCACACGGTTACGTATGAGCAGTTGATGAGCCTTAACACCTCGGTTGCCTCGTTGGTATAAAGGACGGCTCTTTCGCCCTCACCGTAGGATGAAACAACAATGGGGTTGTCCTTAGTACCGCTTACGTCACCAAGGGTAGCGGCACATTCGTATCTGCCGCCATTTCTGAAAAGGAACTTTGTACCTGCAGTAACGTTGCGGATTTTAAGTCCGCTAAGGGTCTTAACAGCCTCTGCCTCACTAAGACCGCTGTTTGAATCATCACCGTTGATTGCGTCAATATAATAAACCTCGCCAACGCTTGCGGCAAAGCCCACAACGCTGAAGCTTGTTAATAGCACAACCAAAGCGATTAAAAGTGATAAAATTTTCTTTGTGATTTTCATAGAGTTGCCTCCTTATTTCACATTACGTGGTAATTGTAGCACAATGTGTTTGCAGGTGCAAGTAAAAAAGAAAGTTCTGTTTTTTCAATAAAATAACTTGACAACCGAAGCATCAAAGAATATAATGTAAGAGCTGTGCCGGTGTGGCGGAATAGGCAGACGCAAGGGACTTAAAATCCCTCGGTGGCAACATCGTACCGGTTCAAGTCCGGTCACCGGCACCAAATAGAGAATTTACACTTTTGTGTAGATTCTCTATTTTTGTTTCTGTGGATGAATAGGACTTGAACCGGTCTCGCCGAAGGCGAACACAATCGGGTGTTCACGAGTGTAACGAGTGAATGACGGGCAGAGCCCGTCAAGTCCGGTCACCGGCACCAAATAGAGAGAAATCACCTTTGTGGTTTCTCTCTATTTTTGTTTCTGTGAACGAATAGGACTTGAACCGGTCCTCGGCGAAGCCGAACATAAGCGGGTGTTCACGAGTGCAACGAGTGAATGACGGGCAGAGCCCGTCAAGTCCGGTCACCGGCCCAAAACACCTACCCCGTATTGATACATTCCGGGGTAGGTGTTTTATGTATTGAAACATTAAAAAAATTATGGCATAATGAATGCAAGTAAATAGCGACTTAAAGCTTTGCCAAATGGTAAATGGGAAAAATACTGCAGGCTTGACAGACTTGTGGTATCTTCCGGCGGTTACGCACTTTTGGTCGCAGACTCGTCAAACGATGGGGAAACTGTCTTTTGCGTCTGCAACCATATGTGCAGGCGCTTCTTTTTGTCCTTTTGCTAATATAAAAAAGGAGGAAAACCATATATTTTCCAAAATTAAGCTGTCACTTCGCAATGTAAACTTCAAACTATTTTTCGCACTCCTTATCCTGGGCTTTGTGCCTACAATTTACAACACTGTCCGGGTATTTTTCCTCGGCCAGTTACCTGGAGAATGGTCCTATTCCATTGCCGGGCAGCTTTCCTGGGTAAATCTGCTATACGAGATATTAAACGAGGCGGTCATATTACCATTGTTTTACTTTGTGGGGAAAATCAAGAATAACAAGAAGGAATTTACCAACCGTGTCCGCACGGGAATGTTGATTTCCCTTGCAGTGTATGCTGTGTTGTCTGCCGTTGTTTTTGTCTTTGCTACGCAGTTACTTGCGCTGATGGCTGCCGATACTACCATCATAACTGATTCTGTATCATACATACGCATCGAAAGCATCGCCAATATCTTTATCGTGCTAACGCAGTTTGCCCTCGTAGCCCTGGTAACACTGAATAAAAGTAAATATCTATATCTGCTTACTGGTATGCGACTGGTATTATGCCTTGTTACAGATACCTTCCTCGTTTCCAATTTACCCATATCTGCCAATTTAGGAATAAATGGTATTGGTTATTCCAATATCATTGTGAATGCGTTACTGCTCATTATATCTCTTTCCTTCCTGCAGAAAGAAGATGTTCGTATTTTTACAAAAGAAAAATGGAACTTTGCTTGGGCAAAAGAATTCTTAAAAGTGGGCGGCTTGTCAGGTATTGAATCTTTCGTCCGAAACATTGCCTATATGGTTATGATCGCACGTATGGTCAATGTTGTCAGCGAGCAAGGCACTTATTGGGTAGCCAATAACTTTATTTGGGGTTGGTTGCTTTTGCCGGTGCTGCAGCTGGGAGAACTCATCAAACAAGAGATTGCTACAGATAAAGATAACTTTCAACGGAATACATTGGGCTATTTTGGAATTACCACCATAGTCTGTGCTTTGTGGTTTATCAGCATTCCTCTATGGAAACCTTTTATGGTGCATATTCTTGGGTTCGCAGATGTGGATAAATTGTTTGAACTGGTTATTGTCCTTCTGGGTTTCTATGTGCTGTTTGCCTTTCAAAACGTGTTTGATGCCACATTTTACGGCATGGGAAAAACAAACTACATGCTCTTCGAGTCGGTAATTACAAACACGATTTATTACGGAATTGCATTTGTGTTGTATATAGCAGGAGTCTGGGTTCCTACGTTGACCGGAATCGCTCTGCTATTTGGTATAGGAAATGCTTTTGATAGTATTGTTTCCCTCGGTGCCTATGTATTCTTGTTAAGAAAACATAAGCTCCGCATAGTATAAACATTTCGCAGTCGCAAAACCAGCCGTTTAACGAATGCAACGCTCGTGCGTTTAGCGTTGCATTGTATCAAATTGCGTAGTATATGCCAAACAGAGAGAAATCACCTTTGTGGTTTCTCTCTATTTTTGTTTCTATTAACGAATAGGACTTGAACACTTTCGCTCCAAAGATAACCAAAAAGCCTCCGAATACAATAAGTACTCGGAGGCTTTTTGCTATCCCAATCAATTAAATCTATTTATATTTATTTTGCTTCACTCTCAAAAAAACTTTGCTTTGCTCAATGCAGATATCCTTTTGCTCTGCATTTAAAGAACGAAAAATTCTAAGTAGCTCATTTTCCTTATGGGTAAGCGTTTCACCAACAGAATAATCCAACAAATAGTCAATTGAGACATCAAATATTTTTGCCATCAATTTTAATGTATCAAAATCCGGTTCCCGTGTATTTTGAACATAACTGCCGATTGTTGATGGTGCCAGATTCAACCGAGCAGCTAATTCTTTTTGCGTCATATTTTTTTCTTCGATAAGATTTCGCAAATTATCACCAAAACTCATAGAAACACCTCTTGGTATTATTTTAAATTAAATACACAAGAAAGTCCGCCGCTTTACACATTTTGCGTTGACACAACACAAATCGAGTTGTATAATATTGACAGGTTTCAATTCAACCTATCAAATCAAGTTATATGGAGTGATGAAAATGAAGGTTACTTGCCCGAATTGCGGTACTTTATGCGAATCCGATACACAATTTTGTCACGTATGCGGAACATATTTTCAGTCTGATATGTCCCCTGTTGATGAAAATGATAATGGGTTAACTGGCGAATTCACGTCGGATTACGCGGCTTACGAAAGTACAAAAACAGAAAATGAGGTTTCTGGTACAAATCAAATCGATGCAACTGATTCTAAAAGCAAAAAAAGTCAGAAAAAAAGCAAAAAATCCGCTAAGAAATTCATAGTTATAGGCGCGATTATTGTTGTTTTGATTTTGGCTATTGTTTTAATTGCAAAGGGCTGCTCAAATGATAGTAACAACGGTAACGAGGGCATTGATAAAAACAACCCTATAGGCAAAACCGTTATGATTTACGTTGTTGGGTCAGACCTGGAATCGGAAGGCAAATACGCTACCGTTGATTTAAGCGAAATTTCCCGTTCCGGTGTTGACACTGAAGCAAACAACGTATTAGTTTGCACAGGCGGTGCCGCAAAATGGCATAACGATTATGTCAGTGCCGACGAAAATGCTATTTTTAAATTAAATGTCGATAGCTTTGAAAAAGTCGAAAGTTACCCCTTGTCAAACATGGCTGAAAGCTCGACGCTTTCAAGATTTATTTCTTATGGTATGACCGCTCACCCCAACGACCAATATATTCTTATTCTTTGGAATCATGGTGGAGGTCCCATTTTAGGCTATGGTGCAGACGAACTCTTTCTCACCGAAAGCGGTATCTCAGATCTGCTAACTATGGAGGAACTCCAATCGAGCCTTGAAGAAGCAAACATAGGCAATGAAAACAAGTTTGAATTAATAGGCTTTGATGCCTGTATTATGAGCAATATTGAAACTGCCTGGTGTCTTAAGGATTATGCTAATTATCTTGTAGCATCGCAAGAAACTGAACCCGGCACCGGTTGGGACTATAGCTTCCTTAAAGACCTTGAGTATTACCAGGACGGCAAGGCTTTGGCAACTAAAATCATTGATACTTACTACACAACAACCCTAAAGGAATATAGATCCGATGTAGAGTTGACCCTTTCGTGTCTTGACCTTTCTAAAATCGAAAAAACAGAAGCTTGCCTTAACGACCTTTTTACTGATGTTAACACATCCATAAGCGAAGACGGATTCGCAGAGCTTTCCCAAAAGCGTTATGAAACAAAAGCCTTTGCGAAGTCTTCAGATCCTGAAGATTTCCCGATGGACATTGTTGACCTTAACCATATGGCAACATTGCTTGAAGATAAATACCCCGAAAAAGTCAAGGCTTTAAAAGAAAGCATATCAGAGCTTGTGTGCTATTCAAAAACAAATATTGAAAATGCTGCTGGTGTTTCAATATGGTACCCATTTGAAAGCGCAGAGTACATCGAATCCTTTATGGACATTTACGGCAAATATGACTTTGCCGAAAATTACACAAAATATGTGTACAATTTCTCCCTCACCATGCTTGGAGTTTCTCCTGAGGATCTTGAAAACTACAATAATAACACTATATCAGCAAGCGGAAATAACTCTATAGGATTATCCTTAACCCCCGAACAAATGGCAACTATTGCTGGTGCAGAATATGTTATATATTACAAAATACCTGCAAAAGATTCCATTTCAGGTTCAGATGAATACTTGCCTGTTTACTGCGGACAGGATTTCACTATCGATGAATCTGGTACATTGTACGTTACATACAACACATCTGCTATTTTTGCTATCGATGAATCCACAGGTGACGATAGCGGAGTTCCCCTCGCGCTCAACTATATTTATGATGGCTCAAGTGAATTAAAATTATATGCCGAAGCATATTTTTCAGATAGCACAACCGGTGCAAAAGCAAAGGATGTTATCTGGACGGTGAACGTTGACGGCGACACAGTTGAATTCGGTAACGCTAAGCCTATCACGGAAAAAGAAAATGATATTGCGGCGCAAAAAGAACTTATCAATCCCGATGATTACAATACTTACTACATTGGTAACCCCTCTTACTATGCCAATACTGACGAAGAAGGCTTCACCTACTTAACAAAGAGCGGAAGCGGTTACGGACTGGTATTGAACAAGCAGTCCGGCTATCACCTTGAGTATCGTGAAATCGAGGATATCGAAAATTATTATATCGCTATCTACATCACTGATATATATTGTCAGACATACTCAACATCACTTAAATCTCTTGCGCAATAAATTATTAAATCATATATTAATTATTAATGGAGTTGTTAAAAATGAAAATAGTTTGTCCGAATTGCGGTGCAATTCTTGAAGACGGCTCAATGTTTTGCAATAAATGCGGAACCAAAATTGATTTCGCAAGCATTGCGGAGCCCGAATACGATACCGCACCTTTAGAAGCGTACACACCCCAGTATACACCCGAGGAGAGCGCACCCATTGAAGCATATGCACCTGAAAGCACTATACCTGCTGAAGTACACGCAACCGCTGATACGGTAAACAAAACTCAAGTTGATGCTATTCAAACAACTACAGAAACCAGCCAGACCAAGAGCAAGCAAAAAGCTAAAAAGAAAACCGGTCTTATCATAGGTATAATCGGTGCAGTCGTTCTTGTCCCCTTGATACTCTTTATTGTTCTCATAATTGCTTTATCGGGCGGTGATGACGACAAGCCTGAGGATACAACAACGCCCTCTACCGAATTCGTACAAACAGTTACACAGATGAGCGACAACAAATATGATTTTAATTTCAGTCTCAATAACGTTGTTTACAAGCTTCCTGCAACAATCAATGATTTTGAAAACGATGGCTGGATTATTGCGGATAATGATAAATCTGCAACACTTCAACCTCAGGAAAGCATTGATGTTTCTGCACAAAATGACACAGGTTACATTACTTTACGTTTTTACAATGACAGCGATACTGCAAAAAGTGTAAAGGATTGTCAGGTTGGCGGTGTTACACTTAGTTTTAACAGAAGCAATACATATACTGTTACTTTATCAAACGAGCTTGCACTCGCTGATGGTTCTGCACTCACAGACGTACTCTTCCTTTGGGGCGAATACAACTATGTTGAAAGATTACAGTATTTTTATCAGGAAGCACAGACCATAGCTAACTCCTGTGCATACATTTTTGAAACAGATATTGACGGTAACCTGGTATCTGTATCAATAAATAACTATGATAAGGATAATACTTATAGTAACGGAACAATTATCGATGGCATAAGCGCAGAAATTGCTGCACCCGTAGATGCTTTAAGCGATAATCTCGCCGATGGCATTGTATCCTTTGACGGAATACCCTATGCACTCCCCGCAAGAGTTGGTGACCTGACCGGTCCCGGGGATTGGCAGCTCGTTATTGGCGCAACTAGGATTGCACCTAATGAAATGACATACATTGTATTAACCAAAAATCTTCGCACCTTCGGTTTCGATAATCTGGTTACCTTACACATAATAAACACTACGGACGAGGAAATAAGCTTTGAGGATGCTACAATAATCGGTATTTCATATGATTCAAGCTACGAAACTACTATCCCGATTTTAGCATTCGCTAATGATATAACCCTGGGTATGACTGAAGAAGACTTTTTAAGCGCTGCAAATAATTTTGAACTCACTACAGAAACATCCGGTGATTCTATCTATTACAGAAGTGCCTTGGTTGACAACGGCTTTGAATACACCTTTGTTTTCCGTGAAGACAAAACACTTGAAAGTATGGACATTATGTATCAATACACGGTCGAATAAGCTTGTAGTTAATACAAACCAAAAAGAATGGAAATCACTCGCGTGATTTCCATTCTTTTCACATTAAACCGTTATTTTATTTAATCCTGCATTAAGAGTGGTTTCGTTAGCCTCAATTCTGAAAACAGCCTCGGTTCCCTGGGGAATAGTGATTTCAAAGTACGTTTTGCCGTCCTTATTTTCGTAGCTTACGGCTACGTTGCCGTTAGGGGTTGCCATACTGCCCCTCATAAACTCAAAATTTTTGAAACCCTTGGGCTCAATAACAATCCTCTTATAACCTCCGTCGGTCTTTGCCTGAGTAATGCCCAAAAGGTATTGGAAGAAATAGGCAACGGGCGCACCGAACATGGGGTGTGAATGAGAGCGGCTACGGTTACTGTCCCAATACTCGTGGAAGGTTGTGGCACCGTTTACGCGCCAGTGCTCGTAGCCCTGCTCACCATTATTGGTAAGAAGCTTAATTGCCAGATCCTCGTTACCCCTTTCAAAAAGAAGGCGTATTAAAATATCCGTTGCAAAAATACCCGTATCGAAGCAACCGATTTTTTCGTAATAGCTAAGGATATTTTTATAGGTATTTTCGTTACCGAGGCCGATATCAACACCGAAAACATTTGCACCGTGGATATTCATAACAAAGTTATCGTCAAAGGCATTGAAATATGCGGCCCTTACGGCATTTTTACGGTAGGTTATTTTTTCCTCATACTCGGCTATATCCTCATCCTTGCCGATAAGGCGGGCAATCTCGCACATTTTTTCAAGGGACTTAACCATAAAATAGGTGTTAACCATTGCGGCAGGTAATGCCACCTGCTGATTATGGGAGGTAATGTCCTTATCGGGATATAAAATATTGGGACAGCACCAGTCACCAAGGCACCAGTTACCCTCTTTATCGCTAGTAACCAAACCAAATTCGGTGTGAGCTTCAAGGTAATCGATATAACGGCGCATATTGTGGTAATACTTAGCCATTAGCTCGGTGTTACCGAAATGCTTATAAAACTGATACGGCACCTCCACAATAGCACTACCCCATCCACCGGGACCGCCACCACTGTGAATATAGGGTGCGGTGTACTGAATATGACCGCTTAAAACATCCTGACAGTCGCCAATATCCTGCAACCACTTTGTATAAAGCTTTTCGGCATCCATTATGCTGAAAACTGCATGGGTTGTAAGCTGACCGTCGCCCGTATATCCCCTTCTTTCAAGGTGGGGACAGTCGGAGGGGTGACCGGTGTGCATATTGCAAAGCATAGTATGTATAAATGTTTTATAAGTCCAGTTAAGGGTTTCATTGCTGCAGTTAAAGGTTGAGTTAACCTTAACGTTTGTGTGGATAACCTTAACCTCAAGCACCTGGGCATCGCCCGTAACCTCAAAGCATCTGAAGCCATACCAGGTGAAATCGGGCTGTACTACCCTGCCTGTGCCGTCGGAAATAATTGTGCATTCCTGAGCCTGCCAATGCTCCATATCAATTCTGCCGTCGGGTAACAATTCTTCTGAGAATACTATTTTAACGCTTTCGCCCTTGGATGCGTTAATTTTCAAAACGGGGTAACCGGTTGTGTTAACACCACAATCGTAAACCACACCGTTTTCGCCATTACCTACCTTTACAGGCTTTATGGTTTCAATGAGCACATCCGTGGGGCAATCAGTTGTGCAATACTCGGTTTCAAGGCACTCGGTAGCAACTGCATTTCCCCATGATGAATCATCAAAATCAAGGTCGAAGCAATCCTCCCAATCGGTATAATCACGATCCTCGCCATATGTGAAAATATAACGTGTAACAAAGCTCTTGCCAATTTTACAGTCTTCGTCGGAAACAAAGTCGGCCTCGCCATTTGCATCCTTAACGTTAACGCAATAAATTGCCTTGGGCAAGCCGAACACACGGTTTTCGTAGCAATACCAACCACCGCCGTAGTGAATAGCTATAACGTTTTCGCCGTTTTTAACGTAGGGTGTTATATCAAACTGTGAAACGTAAACCCTGTGACCCGAGATAACCTCGTCAACAGGGTCGTTGCCTGCCTGATAATCGGAGGAAAGGGGTAAAAAGGTATCGGGATTAATTAAAGTACCGTTGATGTAGCACTTAAAAAAGCCAAGACCCAAAACGTTAAGGGAAACTGCGGCAGCATCCTCAGCATAGAATCTGCCACGTAAAACCGAAAAGGTATCCTTAGTGCGGCTGTCAGCACCAACCCACAGGGCATTTTTAAAAAAATCAGATTGCTTCATAATATCACCAAACCTATACAAAATATTAAGGTAATGCTATGTGACAAATATAGCATAAAGATATTGCAAATTCAACTAAAAAACCTTACACCAACAAGACTAAAAAAATTTCAAAATAATGCATAAAAAAGTATTGACAACATAAAATTATAGTGTTATAATGCTTAAGCACTCAGACGAGAGCAGTAAATATCGCGGAGTAGAGCAGCTTGGTAGCTCGTCGGGCTCATAACCCGGAGGTCAGGAGGTTCAAATCCCCTCTCCGCAACCAATAAACACAGAACACCAATCGGTGTTCTGTGTTTTTTCTTTTCGGGTGGTTTTAGCCCTGACCGACGGGTTCCCGGGGCGCCGAGCGCGACCGCCGCCGGTGGCGGATGCAGGGAGTGCGAGGGGGCGCAGCGGTCAAAATCCATAGCGACGAGCAGGAGCGCTTATGGATTTTGGGTACCGCAAGAGGGCAAGAGGAGGTTCAAATCCCCTCTCCGCAACCAATAACAAACACTCACCTTTTGGTGGGTGTTTGTTTTTATTTGTGCTGAATGCTTGGGGGATTTGAACCGACCCTCGCCGAAGGCGAACACAATCGGGTGTTCACGAGTGCAACGAGTCAATGATGGGCAGAGCCCATCAAATCCCCTCTCCGCAACCAACAATGCGAACCGATTTAGATATCGGGGCAGAAAAGTCCGAAGCCATAACGGTTCCGGACTTTTTCTATGCGAATTTTCATAGTTGAATTTCATAGATATCCTAAGCTCAAAACGGCTTTCGGGGAGGACTTGAACTACTTACCTTGATAAAAACGTAAAATTCTGCTACAATTTATAAAAAGGTATTGACTTTTACCCAACGTAAAAAACTATAATTTTGGTGCAAATGGAGGTGTTTGTATGAAAATAAAGTCAGTATGCGAATTGACCGGCCTTACTGACCGCACGATTCGATATTATATTGAAGAAAAATTGATATCCCCCTTGTATACCGAAAATTATTTAGGCCGTAAAACCTATAACTTTTCCGATAAAGATATTAAAGATTTAAACGATATTGCTGTTTTGCGAAAATTTGATTTTACTTTGGATGAAATCAAATTGGTTATCAATGACGCTGAAACAAGCAAAGAAATTCTTTCTAATGTTAAAGATCGAACAGCTCAAACTGTTTTGGATAGTCAAAATAAACTCTCCGTGTTATCACAGATCAGTACCGAAAAAGCTTATACAGTCGCAGAACTTGCCGAAGAATTGTCAAAGGCTTCTTTGGATTTACCTGAGCACAAGGAAACCATTAAAACCAATATTGTAAAAACGACATTATCCATCTTTAAAACAATAGTTACTTTTGCGATTATTTGGTTGCCGATTGCACTAAGCCTATTTGTAGTGACCATTAGTACCAATGATTATCATTATCCCGTTTTTGAACCTATAACGGTCGCGTTGACGATTATTTCTTTCCTGCCGTCCATTATGGTATTAATTGTCTCAAGAACAAAACTTAAATGGAAGAAGATCGCACAACGGATTTTGCTTGTTTTTTGTATTTTGTCCATTCCTTTTAGCTGTTTTATGTCATTTGGAATAGTGTCAAAATCCCAAACAACAGATTTTAGAAATTACCGTGACGTTGATGCCGACTGCCTTGCTAACAGAAACGTGGTGTTTCAAGAGCTATTTCCAAACTGGCCGCATTATTTTGAAAATGTAAAACAAGCAGACGGAAGTTATAAAGCGGTTTATTTGGATTCGCATTATTATTATCACTACCACCAAGGATTCGACTACACTTACGATATATATGCCGAGTGGCCGTTGAATGAAGATGAATACACCAAAGAGGTAAAACGAGCTGCTGCTGTATTTTCAAAAAATATAGAAAATAAAACATACAATTATAAGTTTGCAGAACTTATGAAAGGTGACTATCATTGCCTGATACTATATAGCGGTGATGAGCCTTTTAAGAAAGCAACCGGTAATTATGATTACATTATTTTTGCGTATAACGATAAGACCAATATTGTACGATATATTTATTGCGACAGTCTTGAAAACGGCGCTGATCAACCATACTATTTAGAACTTGAATGGTAGATATCTAAATCGGTGCAACTTGCCAATAACAAACACTCACCTTTTGGTGGGTGTTTGTTTTTCTTTGTGCAGAACGCTTGAGGGATTTGAGTTAAATTTTTATATAATGGCGGGTAGAATAATCTTAATTTTTATGATATAATTATTTGCGGTAAATTTAAATTTATGGAGATGTTTTTTATGAAAGAAATATTCCAAAAACAAAAAATACTAAAAATTCTTTGCCTTATCGCAGGTGTAATTTTTTCAATTGTAGGTCTTTATTATTTCCATATGCAATACCTGTGTTATGAATACACACCGCTACAGTTTATTCTCGGCTTTGTTGTTTGCCTTGGTGGTGCATTACTTTCGATACCACTGGGAAAAAAAGCAGATAAAAAAAGAACAGCTTTGAATGCAGTTTTTACGGCTTTTGCATTTGCGTTCGTCCTTATGGGACTTATGTTTTTGATAAATGCCATAATCGGTAACGGCGAGCTTAATTTGGCGGCAATGGTTGTACCTGTTTATAGTTCTTTCGTTCTCACAACTGTTTTATCTCTGCTTGGTGTTTTTAGAATATTTAACATCAAGGTCTTGAGAATAATTCTTTCTGTACTTATATTTGCAGGATTTCTTTTTGGAAGTCATTCGTATATTAAATCTCATATCTATGTTTTAATTTACGAGGATTATGTAGCTCCCACCCCCGTTATATCAACAGTATCAAAAGAAAAGAATGATGATAAAATGATTGTCGGCGATTTTTACGTAAGCACAAATGGTAATGATGAAAACAACGGTACAAAAGATTCACCGTTTATGACTATTGAAAAAGCAGTTGAAGCTGTAAGAAATACAGACAAAACGGGCAAAAAGGGAATTACTGTCTGCATAGAGGGCGGTGAATATCGTGTGTCTTCTCTTAACTTTACCAAAGAGGATTCAGGCACAGAGGAATGTCCCGTAACATACTGCTCTTATAATGGTGAGGTTATTATCAACGGTGGCATAACCCTTGATGTTCTCGACTTTAAAAATGTTGAAAATTATCCGGAAATCGCAGAAAGACTTTCTGCCGAGGCAAAAGAAAGGGTTATGGTTATCGACCTGACAAAAGCTCCGTATTCACTTACAAGCGACGATTGGGGAAGGATTTACGCTATTGGCTCTTACCATACAGCGGATAGCTATGACGGCGATTATACAGGTCCGCTTTATTGTGAGCTATTCGTGGACGATATAAGGCAGACTATTGCGAGATACCCCGATAATGAATATCTTTATACCGAAGATGTTGTAAAAACGGGCTTAGGTAAGGAGTCAGACGGTGCGCTTACAGAGGTTAAAAACTGGTATGATATCCGCAATCCCGAGCCTGATGTTTACAGAGTGAACGCAGAGCTTTCAGAAAGAATTTCAGGCTGGAAAAATCTTAATGACGTGTGGATGTTCGGCTATTGGAAATATGATTGGGCAGATGCTTCGACCCCCATAAAAAGCTTCGATAAAGAAACGGCTGAGCTCACACCCAAATTTGTTAGTCTTTTCGGAACAAAAACTGATGCACCGTACTATTTCTTCAATGTCCTTGAGGAGCTTTCTGCACCCGGAGAATGGTATCTTGACAGAGAAAGCGGATTGCTTTGCATGTGGGAACCCGAAAACAAGGATAATGCAGAAATTATTCTTTCACTCTCACTCAAGCCCATAATCAACACTGAGGCTGATTACATCACCTTTGACGGATTAACTGTAAAAGGAACACGAAGTGATGGCGTAGTTATAACAGGTGACAACAATAGTGTTCAGAACTGTATTATCAAAAATGTTGCAGGTAACGCTCTTGTTATGGACGGCTATAACAATCTTGCCTATAACAACGAAATTACTCGTACCGGCAAGGGCGGAATTATTATTTCCGGTGGCGATACAAAAACACTTACTCCCGGCAACAGTAAGGCGGATAACAACTATATCCACGATTGGTCTGAAATTTATCAGACCTATCAGCCAGCCGTTACTCTTGAGGGTGTGGGAAATATTTGCTCTCATAACGAAATGGCGAATTCTCCCCACGAGGCTATTACCTACAAGGGCAACAATCACATTGTTGAATATAATCTCATCCACGACGTGTGCCTTCTTTCAGATGATGCAGGTGCAATTTATTCGGGAAGAAGCTGGGTATGGTACGGTAACATTGTAAGATACAACTGTATCTATAACGTAGGCTCGGAAAATCACGGACCCGACGGTATTTATCTTGATGATGCGGTTTCCGGTCAGCAGATTCACGGTAATATTCTTATCAATATTCCGAGCAACTCAATTCACGTCGGCGGCGGCAGAGATAATGTTATAACCAATAATATTATTGTGAATCCCGGTAACAATGCTCTTAGGTTTGATGACAGAGCAAGAGAAGGCGCTCTTGAAAACGGTTGGTTTACTCACGCATACATCGGCAGCGGTGATATGTGGGAAGCTTTGTACAATTCACCCTGGCAGAGTGAAACCTGGCAGAATGCATTTCCTGAATACAAGAATTGCACAGATGATATTTCAAAATCGGATTCACCCGATTATATACCAAACCCTGCAAGTACATTTAATAACAACCTTATTATTAATAAAAACTTGGAATACGGTGAGGTTTACGATTCCGTGTGGAAATTCAGCGATATAAGCAAAAACGCAATATATAATGTGGGCAAATGTGATGAAATCTTTGTTGACCCCGATAATGGAGATTATAATATCAAAGACATAGATGATATCAGAAAAATTGCCCCCGATTTTGAAGAAATCCCTCTTGATATGATAGGAAGGATAAACTGACAAATTCTGATTTATCGGTGAGCTTAAAAACATTTCCGAATCAGTGCAACACACAAAAAACGAAGGATACCCCTTTTGGGTACCCTTCGTTTTTTGTGCCGTAGGGGTCAGGCTTGACTATCCCCTTTTCTCGGGCCGGGCGAGCCTAGCCCCTACTGTTGTGCTATCCTACCGAAGAATATAGAAAGATATCTACCCACCACCATAAGCGTTGCTTTTGTCCCCACCCCTATTCGGCTTTTCCGAATAGGGGTGATAAGCTTCGCGGCAAGATGGTTGCTTCGCGTTCGTCAAAGTTAACAAAAACTTATGCGCTTCTTTGTGTAATACCGTCAATTTACAGGCTTGATTTTATTGTAAAATCAAGTATAATTGTCACTCGGTGTTCAAGTTAGCACCCACTTCAAGTATTCATTTTATCCAGAGGTTTTTATGCAGAGTTTTATCACATTAATCGGTCACGCATTAGGTTTTATTTCAGTTGGTTTGTTCTTTTACTCATATCAGCGTACTCAAAAGAGCAAGATTATGATTATACAGACTGTTGCAACGGCGTTAAGCTGTGTTCAGTATCTTCTTATCGGTGCTATTTCGGGCTTCGCTTTAAATATAGTATGTATCATCCGTAACTTTGTTTTCTATTATCGTGATAAAAAGCAGCTTTCAGGCTGGGTATCACCCATTCTCCTTTCCCTTTGCATTGCAGTTGCAAGTATTTTTTCATGGGAGGGTGTGCACTCACTCCTTATAACACTGGGTCTTGTTATTAACACCATGTGTATGGGTATGCTTAACGCAAAGGCATTCCGCAAAACCATTCTTATTACATCAACGTTGATTCTTATTTATAACATTTTCGCTTTCTCATACAGTGGTATTCTCAGCGAATCAATTTCACTTATTTCTGTTATTATCGGCATTATCCGTTACAGAAGCGCTCAGCCTGCACCCCAGCCCAAAAAGGCGGTACCTGCTACAAAAACAACTATCGCCGCTTAAAGCTTTTATAAACACAGCAACCCCCTGTTCAGCTGAACAAGGGGTTATTTTTATTAGTCGGGATAGGTTACCTGTCGGTCTGTTACTGCTTCAGAAATGCCACGATAAAGCTTGCTTGCATTTTTCTGAATTACACCCTTAAGGGCAAATTCAAGGGACATTCTTTTAGTGAAGCTGTCGCCATTTTCAAGCTCAGTCTTAACTGCATCAAGGTCGAAAATATTATAAATGCGCTCTACACGTGTTTCATAGGTTGATGTATCATTTTCATCAATTTCAATTACACGGTAGCCACATTGGGTTGAGTGCGCAAGACCGATGTATCTGGTGCTTGTGGAATTGACGATGTCGATGCCCTTGTAATTAACACCAAAGGCATTTGTGTGGTCGTGACCCGTAAACATTGCAAGCACGTCGCCCTGCTCAACCATCTGCTCAAACTGACCGTGGTTTGAGTAACCGGGACAGGGAAATTCTCTTAGGGTGCCGTAATTCACACCATCGGGGTCAAGCATATAATACTCACCCTCATTATACAAGTGCTCAAAGGCGTAGGGAGCCCATGAATCGCTCTGCAGAAGGGCATCGTAAACCTCACCAACGATTATATGCTGAAAAGCAAGGGAATTAACCACCTCGCCGTTATTATCCGCTCTGAGGGCTTCGGAGGTGCTTTTGTACCACTCAACCTGGTCGGGCTGAACACAGCTATACCTACCATCGGCATCATAATCACCCGAGTCAAAAACCCATAGGTTGAATTTCACAATGTCACTTTCGGAAGAAAGCACGGGAATATTGTAGGTGCCGCAACCACTAAGTGCCGCGCCGTCATCAACGGAAACAGAGCAGGTAAAGGTGTTATAATACGCCATTAAATCCTCACGTGACATAGCCCCACGCTCAGAATCGTGATTACCGAAGGTTACCGCTATGGGGATACCCCTTGATTCAAAAATATTCATAAGTGCGTTAATCATTTTCTTGGTATCGTCGGGATTATCGCAATTATAAACAATGTCGCCCGTCAGCATAACAATATCGGGCTTTTCCTTTTCGCAGGCTCGCTCAACCATCCATATTGTAGGGTCAAAATTATGGTTAAGATTAAGGTGGGTGTCGGTAACGTGCAGAATCTTAAGCTTACCCTCAGAATTGAACCTGATTATTTTATCGGCTTGGATCTGAACATCAGAGGGACTATAATCAACACCCGTATATTGTGGCCTTAATAAGGGCGCCACAATCCACACTGCAAGACTCAGCACCAACACTACTGAAGCAATTATTGCAATATGTTTTTTCTTATTAGAATTTTTCATTGTACCAACTCCAGAGCAGAGCTTATTTTTTAAAATTATACCATTAACCCATGTAAAAATCAACAAATCTATGTGGGGCATATATCCTCAAAAGGTATTGACTTACGTGAATTTGTTTTGTATTATATGGTTATTAATATTAGTAAAGGAGATTTTTCCATGTTTTGTAATATTTGTGGCGCACAATTAGAAGAAAACACCGCTTTCTGCACACAGTGTGGCGCACCCGTACAGAGTGACGCAGCACCTGCTTACGCACCTATGGATGACCATCCCACAGAGCTTTTCAGTGAGGAGCCCGTAGCTGCAGCACCCGCTTATGACCCTACACCCGCTTATGAAGCTCCCGCTTATGAAGCTCCCGCATACGAAGCTCCCGCATATGATGCTCCCGCTTATGATGCTCCCGCATATGATGCTCCCGCTTATGATGCAGCTCCCGCTTACGTTGCTCCCGAAGCAGCTGCCGATGCGCCTGCAGGCAACGTTTCACCCAAGAGCAGAACCACTACCCTCATTCTTTCAATTTTATTGGGTTCATTCGGTATTAACCGACTTTATTTAGGTGCCAAGGGTGGCGTTTCAAGACTTATTATGGCAATTTTTGCCTATGTTTTCTACATAATCGGTTGCTTTGTATGGCCCCTTCTGTTTGTTGCACTTCCCTTACTTATAATTGTAGCTGTTGGCGGTATTAAAGACATCATCCGTTCTGCAAAGGGCACAATGGTTGACGGTGACGGCTTAACTGTTTCAAAATGGTAATATAAAACATAATTTTTCAAGCGTTGCGACAATTGTTGCAACGCTTGTTTTTGGCTTGACAACAGCATAGTATAAGCTATAATAGTATATATATTTTTTATAGGATGCGAATTAATGAAACTTCAATTAAAACATAAGCGCCTTATAGTTTTAGGCGTAGATTTACTGCTGATTATTGCTATATTGTTCTTATTATTCTTTTTGCAGGATATAATAGACTTCTTCCCCGAGTGTATGCTAAGGGAGATGGGCTTCCCCTGCCTTGGTTGCGGCGGCACACGCTGTATAAAGGCTTTCATTCATTTCGATTTTATTGAAAGCTTTATGCTTCACCCCTTCGCTTTTATCTGCATTATTTTAGCGATTTACATTATGGTGCTCTCACATCTTGCCTGGGTTTTTGGTATAAAAAAAGCCCAGAAATTCTTCGACACGCTAATTCACCCCGCATACTCATTCTCTTTTTTAGGCTTATTTATTCTCTTTGCAATTTTAAGAGTCACTCGTTTGCTTCCCACACCCTAATTAATTTAGTAAAAAGGCAAAAAACACTTGACATATTTTTACCTTTTTCGTATCATAATAGTATTATTAAATTTAAAAGGAGATTTTCACAATGATTTGTCCTACATGTGGTTCACAGTTGAACGACGACTTAAAGTTCTGTACACAGTGCGGTACTCCTCTTGCAGACGCTGCTCCCGCAACTGCATATGCACCCGTTGAAGATAACCCCACAGAGCTTTTCACAGAAACACCTGCTTACGATGCAGCTCCTGCTTACGATGCAGCTCCTCAGGCTGATGTTTATCAGCCCGGCGCAGCACCTGCTTATGATGCACCGACTTATGATGCAGCTCCCGCATACGATGCAGCTCCTTCTTACTCATCTAACTATGCAACATTTGACTCAGCTCCCGCTGAACCTGTTGCAGAAGGCAACGGCAAAAAAACCAGCTTAATTTTCGGTATCGTTTCATTGGTTTGTGGCGTTGTTGGCCCCTTCTGCTGTTGCTGTACATACACCTCCTTCCTTGCTATGATCCTTGGTGTTGTATCTGTTGTTTTTGGTGCCCTTGGTATGAAAAACTCCAAGCCTGAAAACAACAAGGTTGGAAAGATCTTATCAATCATCGGTCTCATCCTCGGTATCCTTTTACTTGTTGCCTCAGCACTTTACACACTCTATTGGATAATAATGCTTATTGTGTACGGCGGCATGGTTGGCACAGGTATGTTATACGAATACTTCTAATTCGAATTTTAACAATATCAAGATTCCCGTTTGTAAACGCAAACGGGAATTTTTTATATTTTTTCAAAAAACATATTGACAAACGCACATATATTTTGTAAGATATAGATACAATATTCCAAAGGAGATGTTTTTTATGCTTTGTCCTTCATGTGGTGCCTTAATTAACGATAACTCATCATTCTGTGATCAGTGCGGTTGTCCCGTATCCAGCGAAACACAAATCCTCACAAACAACCAGATTTCTGAACCCACACCGACAGAGGTTTTTAGCGAAAACGTAGAATATCAGCCCATTGAATACACCCCTGTTGAAAATACATATCAGGCTCCCCCTGTTTACCAGACCGTACAGCCTATGTATAACCAATACCAGAATTCCCCAATGTACAACCAGCCTGGTTACGTAGGACACGCAGGTCGCTATGCGGGTCTTGAACGTCCCAAGAGGGATACGGGTAAGGTATTAGGTATACTTTCATTAATATTCAGCCTTGTTGGTTATCCCTTCCTTATCTGCTACGGCGCAGGCCTGCTCTATTGGTTAGCAGCGCTTATTACCGGCGGAATCGGTCTTAGTTTATCTAAGCGCAACGGCTATAAAAACGGCAGAGCCAAGGCAGGTATCATCATCACACTTATGCCCCTTATTATTGCCGCAGTTATCGGCATTCTTTGTGGCGGCGCTTACCTTATCGCTTTACTTTTAGATTCACTTGGTCTTTTATATTAAAATGCATTCATTACCAACAGTTGACATATTGTGATAGATGCCTTACAATAGTATCATAAATTTTTGGGAGGTATGAATTATGCTTTGTCCTACATGTGGATCACAAATTGAAGATGGTATTTCCTTCTGCACTCAGTGCGGTACACCCATAAAAAACAGCGCACCGGTTTATGCTCAGATGGACGACCACCCCACCGAATTATTCGAGGAAACCCCTACTTACGACGCGACACCTGCTTATGATGCAGCACCTGCTTATGACGCAGCACCCGCTTATGACGCAGCGCCCGCTTATGATGCAGCGCCCGCTTATGATGCTCAGCCCTATTCTTACACAGGCGCAAACACACCTGCAACAGATCCCGGCGCCGCTCTTGGTAAGGTTTCTAAAATTTTAGGTATCATCGGCTTGATTTTTATGTGTGGTTACATCGGAGCACCTTTGTCAATTACCGCGCTTATTCTTGGTTGTATAGGCAACAAAAAATCAAAGACAGCAGGCTTTGAAAACAAATCTGCTAAAACAGGACGTATTCTTGGTATCATCGGTATTATTCTTATTCCCTTTGTATGGGCTATTAGCTTTGCTATTGGTTTTATCGGTGGTTTAGCAGAAACAGGCATGTACTATTAATTAGTGCTAAAAGGTCTCTGCAGAATGGTTTGCAGAGACCTTTTTTCTAAAAATTTTTTACAGAATCCGGAATTTAAATATAGACTTATAATTTAATTTCACAACGAAAGGAGTTTTAATATGCTTTGTACTGTATGCGGAACATTAAATGACGATAATTTGCAGTTTTGTAGTAAATGTGGCGCTAATACGACCTTCCACACACAAGAGCATTACGAATACCACGAGATTTATAACCAACCCACGAACGCTACACCCAACGGAACTCAACAGCCCAACTACCAGCAAGCAAATTACCAACAACCCAATTATCAACAGTATAACTACCAGCAGCCTAACTATCAACAACCCAATGGATATTATCCTCAACCCACCAAAAGAGATCCCGGTAAGGTGTTCGGTATTGTTGGCTTTGCTTTAGCTATGGGAAGTCTTGTGTTCTCAGACGGTATGTTGCTCGCTATTGTGGGCATCATATTATCTGCAATAGCTAAGAAAAAGTCCAGTGACGCAGGATTCAACAACACCTTTGCTAATATCGGCTTGATAGCCAGTATAATTGTCACAATTATTTCTGCAATATTAATCGGATTTATTTTGCTAATCTGGTTTTGTTTATTTTTAAACATATATTAAATAGGAAAATGTCCTTCATAAAATTATTTTCAAAGTATAATTTTATGCGGGGCATTCTTTTTTTATATACGTTTTTACAATTTTTTATTGATTTTTCTAATAATGAAACCTATAATGGACTTAACACTATGAATAGAGGCGATTATTTTGAACATTTGGCACGATATTAACCCCGACAGAATTTCACGTTCATCTTACGCTGCAGTTATCGAAATAAGCAAGGGCAGTAAAATGAAGTACGAGCTTGATAAGGAAACAGGCCTTTTAAGACTCGACCGTGTTTTATATACCTCAACCCACTACCCCGCAAACTATGGTTTTATTCCCAGAACGTACGCTAAGGATAACGACCCTCTTGACGTACTTGTTTTATGCTCACAGCAGATTGTACCCATGGCAATTGTTGAATGCTACCCCATTGGCGTTATAACCATGCTTGATAACGGTGCCGCAGATGACAAAATCATTTCAATCCCCTTTAACGATCCTACATATAGCTCATACAAGGATATCAGTCAGCTTCCCCCGCACGTTTTTGATGAAATGAAGCACTTTTTCTCAGTATATAAAACCCTTGAAAGTAAGGATACCGCCATTGATGAGGTTAAGGGTGTGCTTGATGCGGTAGCAATTATTGAGGAGGCTATCAAAGCCTACGACGATTTGTTTGTGAAGCAAAAAAATGTTTAAAAACTTTCAAAAAAAACTTGCATTTATAATAGATTAGTGGTATTATATGTGAATGTATGAACATAAAAAGGAGGTGCCACTATGCCCAACATTAAGTCTGCTAAGAAGAGAGTTCTTGTTAACGCAACAAAGGCTGCTAAGAACAAATCAACAAACTCTGCTCTTAAAACTGCTATCAAAAAAGCTAACGCTGCTATTGATTCAGGCGATGCTAACAAAGCTGAAGCTGTTAAAGTTGCTGTTAAGAAGCTCGACCAGGCTGCTGCTAAAGGTCTTCTTCACAAGAACAACGCAGCTCACAAGAAGTCACAGCTTGTTAATAAACTTAACAAGTCCAACTAATTGACTTGAAGAAAAAACCCCGCAACAAAGTTGCGTGGCTTTCTTTTTTTATAAATGGACTACAATAGATAAATACACAGTGGGTCAGGCAAGCCTGCCCCACTGTGACTTTTAATAAAAAATGCAGATTGCGGATTTGCGGATCGACGGCGTATGAGATACGCCGAGGGACACAAAACGCATTATGAGTTACAAATTAAGAATTATGTAATAATTTGTAGTTGGGATGCAGATTGCGGATTTGCGGATCGACGGCGTATGAGATACGCCGAGGGACGCAAAACGCAATATGCGCCCAAATACGAATTATTTACACTGGTAGAAGCCGACTTTTTTCATTACCTTGTCGAGTGTACGCTGCGAAATACGGGTTGCAAGGTCTGCACCCTTCTTCATGCACTCTTCAAGGTATTTTTTGTCTGCAATAATTTCCTTATAGCGAGCCTGAATGGGTGCGAGCTCATTAACAACTGCCTCGCCTACTGCGGTCTTAAAGTCGCCGTAGCCCTTGCCCTCAAACTCTTTTTCAATTTCCTCAAAGCTTTTGCCTGTGCAGCAAGAATAGATTGTCATAAGGTTGTTGATGCCATCCTTACCCTCGGCATATCTTACGCAAGCCTCACTGTCTGTAACAGCGCTTTTGATTTTCTTCATAATCACGTTGGGCTCATCAAGCATTGAGATGTAGGATTTGGGGTTATCGTCCGACTTACTCATTTTATGAACAGGGTCCTGAAGTGAGCAGATTTTTGCGCCTGCCTTACCAATAAAGGGCTCGGGCATTTTAAGCACGTTACCGTAAATCATATTGAAACGGTCAACGATATTTCTTGCAAGCTCAAGGTGCTGCTTTTGGTCGGCACCGATGGGCACGAAGTCTGCACCGTAAACCAAGATATCCGCCGCCATAAGAACAGGATAGTCAAAAAGGCCAACGGAAATATTACCGCCTAATTTCTGACTTTTTTCTTTAAACTGTGTCATTCGCGCAGCTTCACCAAACTGTGTGTAGCAGTTAAGAATCCAACCAAGCTGTGCGTGGGTGGGCACGTGGCTCTGAACGAAAACAATGTTCTTTTCGGGGTCAATACCCAATGCTAACAAAAGGGCGTAAAGCTCCATTGTATTCTTTTTAAGCTGTGCGGGATTCTCACGGAAGGTGGGCACCGTGATTGAGTGAAGGTCCGCAACACCATAAAGGCAATCGTAATCCTCACACATATTTTTCCAGTTTTTAAGAGCACCAAGGTAGTTACCGAGTGTGGGTGTGCCTGTGGGCTGAATACAGCTTAAAACTATTTTCTTTCTTTCGGGTGTTGTGTTTTCCATTATTGTATATTCTCCTGTAGTTATTAGAAAAGACCTGTGATTTTGCCGTTTTCATCAACGTCAATACGCTCTGCGGCAGGGCTCTTAGGAAGGCCGGGCATTGTCATAATATCGCCGGTAAGCACAACTATAAAGCCTGCACCTGCAGAAACCTTAAGATTTCTTACAGTAACGCGGAAATCCTCGGGAGCGCCCAACTTTAAGGGGTCGTCAGAGAAGCTATACTGAGTTTTAGCAACGCAGATGGGTAAATCACCGAAGCCATCAGCCTTAAGAGAATCAAGCTGCTTTTTAGCGTTGGTAGTAAAGTCAACACCGTTGCCACCGTAAACCTTAGTAACAATTGCTTCAATTTTTTCTTCGATGGATGCGCTTGTTTCATATGAGAAGGTAAAGTTTGAATTATCCTCCTCTTCACAAAGGCGTACAACCTCTTTTGCAAGCTCTGTACCGCCCTTGCCGCCGTCTGCCCAAACTGTTGAAAGAACGGTATTTACACCCAATTCCTTACACTTTGTGATAATGAAATCGATTTCGTTATCTGTATCTGTGGGGAAACGGTTAACAGCAACAACACAAGGAAGCTTGTAAACGTTTTTGATATTTGAAACGTGACGAAGAAGGTTGGGAATACCCTTTTCGAGTGCTTCAAGATTTTCGTCACCTAACTGGTCCTTTTTAAGGCCGCCATGCATTTTAAGAGCACGCACTGTTGCAACCATAACAACAGCTGAGGGTGCAAGACCTGCCGCGCGGCATTTAATGTCAAGGAATTTCTCGGCACCTAAATCTGCACCGAATCCTGCCTCCGTAATAGCGTAGTCACCGGTTGACATAGCCATTTTTGTTGCAAGAACAGTATTACAGCCGTGGGCAATATTAGCGAAGGGGCCGCCGTGTACGAATGCGGGTGTGCCCTCAAGAGTCTGAACAAGGTTGGGCTTAACCGCATCAACAAGAAGTGCTGTCATAGCGCCCTGAGCCTTAATATCGCCGCAGGTAACGGGCTTGCCACTGTAATCGTAAGCAACAACAATTCTTGCAAGGCGTTCCTTAAGGTCTGTAATAGAGGTTGCAAGGCAGAATACCGCCATAATTTCACTGGCAACGGTAATATCGAAGCCGTCCTCACGAGGAACACCGTTCATTTTACCGCCAAGACCATCAATAACGTTGCGAAGCTGACGATCGTTCATATCAACGCAACGCTTCCAGGTAATGCGTTTAACGTCAATACCGAGGGCATTACCCTGTTGAATGTGGTTATCAAGCATTGCCGCAAGAAGGTTATTAGCGGCACCGATTGCATGGAAGTCGCCTGTAAAGTGAAGGTTAATATCCTCCATGGGAACAACCTGAGCGTATCCGCCGCCTGCGGCACCGCCCTTAATACCGAATACAGGGCCTAAAGAAGGCTCACGAAGGGCAACGGTTGTTTTATAACCTAAAAGATTCATAGCGTCTGCAAGGCCGATTGTTGTGGTAGTTTTACCCTCACCTGCAGGTGTAGGAGTAATAGCAGTAACAAGCACAAGCTTACCGGGATTCTTGCATTCTTTAATAAAGGAAAGGTCGATTTTTGCCTTGTATCTGCCGTAGGGCTCAAGGTAATCGTCGCCCACGCCAACCTTAGCGGCAATTTCGCCAATGGGTTTCATTTTACAATTTTGTGCAATTTCAATATCTGTAAGATAAGCCATATTAATTCTCCTCAGCTATATTTAATTTATCACGGCACAGTTCTTTGAAAAATTCAAAATTCTCCTCACCGCAAATGTCAATGTTAAACATCAGTTGCCCCTGGTATTCATCAAAAAGCTTTTGCTTAGCCTTGGGACTGCTTGTTTTTTCTATTTTATCAATGAGCTCGTTGAAGGACTCATAAATAAAGCCTTTTATAATTTTATCCTTACGACTGAGAATATCGTCAAGCTGCTCGGTGGGCGTATGACCCTCGAATCGCCAATAAGGCTCAACCCTCTGCAAATTCTCGGTGCTTGAAATCAAGTCCTTAAGTGATTGAAAAAACACCTGAGGATGCTTGGTGGTATTAACGTTATGAGCCGCATTGGAACCGATTTTGATATTCTTAATAACAAAATTATTTGTGGCAGTTACCAAAAGCTCGTGCTTGAGCATTTTACGTGTAACGGGAATTGACGAAACGATTTTCTGCAATTCTATACGCTCGTCCCTGTCATACTCGCGCGGACGGAAAACGTAGCCCTGCTCTTCAGGCTTTTTCTTCTTTTTAAAAAGCATAATTAATATACAACCTTTACCTTGTTACCGCTTGAATAATAACTGCTACGATACGAGCCGTTATATGCTCTTACGGTGTAAATATATGTAACACCCTTTTTGGCTGTTTTGTCTGTGAACGTTGCGGTAGAACCGCTTTTAACGTTACCCACGTTTACCCAACTACCGTTGGTGGTTTTGCGGTAAATATAGTAGCCCTTGGCACCGCTTATGGTGTTGTATTTAACCTTCACACCCGATTTGGTGCTCTGAGCAGATGAAACCTTGGGCGACGTTAAAAACAACGTAGCTTCACCATCCGCATCGTGTGTACTGTAGTAGCTACCGCTGTACGCCTTTACGGTGTAGATATATTTCTGACCGCTTTTAACGTTTTTGTCGGTATATGAAAGTGTGGAGCCGCTTGTAATTTTAGCAATACGCGACCAATCGCCCGAGGCATTCTGACGATACACGTAGTAGCCTGAAGCACCAGCACATTTATTCCATGATATTTTTGATCCTGCACCAACGTTAGAAACGCTGATTGTAGGCACCGCAAGAGATTTTATTGCAACACCCGCAGTGTTATAGCCACTGTAGATTCCGTCACAAACCGCCCTTACTGTGTAATAGTAGGTTGTGCCGCGCTTTGCGGTTGAATCGGTGTAGGCTTTCTTGGCACCGTCAACCTCGGCAAGTAATTGCCAGCCTGTTGAAGCGGTTTTGCGATAAACACGGTAAGAGGTAGCTTTATCAACAAGCCCCCATTTAACCGCAACACCCTTTGCATTGTTAGAAAGGGTATATTCGGGTGCTCCAACGTATTTTACAATTGGACCGTCGGGTACGTGAGCACTGACACCCACGCCGTCGTATGCACGGACTGTATAAAGATAATTCTGACCACTTGAAGCAGTTTTATCAGTATATGAGGTATATTTACCGGAAACGTATGTAAGTCGTGTCCAAGAGGTATCCTCAGGTAATCTTCTGTAAATATAATAACGGGTAGAGCCCTCAACTGCAGACCATTTAACGGTAACACCCCCAACAGCGTTGGTTATCGATTTAAGGTCGGGGGTTTTAACGTAATGGACATTGATACCACTCTTATCAAAATACTTGTAGCCCGAATAATAGCATATTTCTAAAGCATAGGTATTATCCGCATTACTGATAGCGTCATAATCCGTGTAGCTTGTTTCTTCACCTGCACAATAGCCTATACGCACCCAGCTATTGCCATCCTTACGATAGATGTTGTAATAGGACACCTGATGAGAAAAGCTCCAATTTAAAACAACACCATAGCGACTGTTTGCACCGCTTAAAAGCTCGGATGATTTAAGGTAATTCATACCAAAGCTTTTGGCGTAATTTTCACCTGCAGAGCCAACAGGAGCATAAAGCGTAAATTTATTGTAGGGTGTGCAGATTATAAACGCATCGGGACCAAAGCCCGTAAGATTTGCATAGGTTTCAAAGTTAAGCTCGTTAATGGTGGTATAGGATATGCCCTTATAATCAAGCATATCCTTAAGTCCATCGTAATCGTAGGTGTAAACGTAACCAAGCGCACAATATCCGAGATAATACACGGAAGCAGGAAGCTGAAGGTGCTTCAGAGCCTCGCAGGAAAGAAATGCGCCGTCGTAAATTTCCTCAACGCCGTTTTCAATAACCACACTTTGAAGCTCGGAGCATCCCGCAAAAGCCATATTTTTGATTGACTTGATATGTGATGGTATTGTTACTGACGTAATGGGACAATCGAGAAATGCGTATCTGCCGATTGATGTTACGGTTTCAGGGAAACTGAAATTATCAATATTGCCATAGGGCGCAACCATAACAAGCTCGGTCATATTTTTGTTGTAAACATTACCGTTGTAGCTTTTGTAATAGGGGTTCGCTGCAGAAACGGTGAAGTTTTTGATCGATGAACCTGTGAAAATATTTGCATCCACGTTATTCATTTTAGCGGGAATATTGAAGCTCTCGATAGCGGTGTAAGCAAAGGCGCCGTCGCCCACAAACTCTATACTTGAGGGAAGCTTAACCTCCTTAAGGTATATCTCCCCTGCGAAGGCGTCGGACATAATGCTCTTAACGCCCTCTTCAATTGTTACGCTATAAATGTAGCACTGTGCTTCGAACTGTGCGGTAAACCAATCATCCTCGGTGCCGTTGGGCATATAGCCGTTACCCCACAATCTGAGCGATGCCTTACCTGTTGAAAGGTTATAGGTGTATGCCCAATGAACAACACCATTAGCGGCATCGGAGGTGTCCTGCATTGAGCCTGTAACGGTAACGTCGCCGACTGCCGCATTAGCAGTAATTGCAGTAGAGAAAACCATAACAAAAACCAGCAACAACGAAACGAAAGAAACGATAATTTTTCGCATACAGAAAACCTCCCATTATTATAATTTTAGATAATATATTATTATACTTATATTTAACAAAAATGTCAACAAAAACAACGAGTGTACACATACTTATGCACACTCGCTATTTATATAAATCAATTCAGCTTTTCTATAATTAATTTTTCTTTTTCATACAAGCACCTTAACCTGTCACCTGCCCTGATTTCACCCTTAAGATACTCTTCTGCAAGCGCATCCTCAACCATTGTAGTTACAACCCTGCGCAGGGGGCGCGCACCATAAATCGGGTCATATCCCTTTTTATTCAACATATCAATCACGCTATCTGTAAAGGTGATTTCAATATTCTCGCTCTTGCACCGTTGAGCGATTTCGTTTAACATACGGCAGGCAATTTCGCGTATCTCCCCCTCGGATAAGGGTGTGAAAATAATCGTTTCGTCGATTCTATTTATAAATTCGGGCTTAAAAAACGCCTTCACCTCGTCGGTAACAAGCTTTTTAATCCTTTCGCGTGAATTAAAAAACGCCGACTCGTCTGTGAATCCCATTGCCTTTTTGTTTTCGGATATAAGCTTTGCGCCAATATTCGAGGTCATTATAAGCACGCAATTTTTAAAATCCGCCCGTCTGCCGTTAGAGTCCGTCAACACACCGTCCTCAAGAATCTGCAGAAGAATATTGAAAATTTCTGCATCCGCCTTTTCAAGCTCATCAAACAATACTATTGAGTACGGATGACGACGGATTTTTTCGGTCAGTTGTCCCCCGTCGTCAAAGCCCACGTAGCCTGGCGGCGAACCCACAAGCTTTGAAACCGAATGCTTTTCCATATACTCCGACATATCGAATCTTACAATATTCTGCTCAGAGCCGAAAAGGCACTCGGCAAGGGCCTTGGTAAGCTCGGTTTTACCCACACCTGTGGGCCCGAGAAACAAAAACGAGCCAATGGGTCTTTTGGGATTTTTGAACACCGAGCGTCCTCGTCTTACGGCTTTTGAAACCGCCGTTACCGCTTCAGACTGACCCACAATACGCCTATGAAGATGCTCCTCAAGTTTTAATAGTCTTTCGCTTTCCTCCTGAGTGAGCCGTGAAACGGGCACCCCTGTCCAGGTTGACACAACCGATGCAATTTCTGTGGGAGTAACTGTCGGCTTTGTCGCCTCCACCGTATCCCGCCACAATTGCTTTTGCGTCCTTAATTTGCCCACGAGCTCCTTTTCCTGCTCCCTTAACAGAGTCGCTCGCTCAAAATCCTGTTGTTCAATTGCTTTTTGCTTGCACTCGGTTAATTCCTTCATACGTTTTTCCGCTTCGGCTATTTCTTCTGGCGGCGAAAAGCCCCTTAATCTTAACCTTGCCGATGCTTCGTCAATCAGGTCAATGGCTTTATCGGGTAAAAATCTGTCGGGAATATACCGCTTACTTAAATCCACTGCCGCACACATTGCCTCATGAGTTATTGTTACGCCGTGGTGCTTTTCATAGCAGTCCTTAAGCCCCATAATCATACGTAGTGCATTTTCGGGCGAGGGCTCATCAACGCTTACGGTCTGGAATCGTCTTTCAAGAGCCGCGTCCTTTTCGATATATTTCCTATATTCATTAACAGTAGTAGCACCTATAACCTGCAATTCACCGCGGGCAAGAAAGGGCTTTAAAATATTGGCGGCATCAACCGCCCCCTCCGCCGAGCCCGCGCCAACAATATTGTGAAGCTCATCAATAAACAGTATTACGTTGCCGTCCCGCGAAACCTCTTCGATTATGGTTTTAACCCGTTCCTCAAAGTCGCCACGGTACTTTGTACCTGCTACCATACAGGTTAAATCCACGCTTACAACACGCTTAGCCTTAAGTATTTCGGGTACGGTGCTCTTAGCAATACTAAGAGCAAGCCCCTCGGCAACCGCAGTTTTACCCACCCCCGGCTCACCAATAAGGCAGGGGTTATTTTTTGTTCTGCGGCAAAGAATTTCCACTACCCTGTCAATTTCATTATCCCTGCCTATAACCGGGTCAATTTCGCCGTTGGCGGCAAGCTCAGTTAAATCTCTGCCGTATTTATCAAGCACTGTTTTAGATGACTTTGACGCGCCGTTTTTTCTTGATTGGTCGGTGCCGCTATCTGACGGGGTGCCGTTAATTAAATCGTACGAGCTGACCCCCATATTACTCAGAATTTTG
The DNA here is from genome assembly GCA_045654405.1 of Acutalibacteraceae bacterium. Taxonomy (GTDB): domain Bacteria; phylum Bacillota; class Clostridia; order Oscillospirales; family Acutalibacteraceae; genus DTU089. Next base: position 263,346 of record JAZONH010000011.1, read on the forward strand.
CAGGCGGCACAGGTGGGCTCGCGGACAAGTGCACTCAAAATCTGCTCGGTGCCCGCCTCGCCCGACGGCTCGTTTCTGCCCAAAGCAAGGGCATTTTCAATTATTTTACGGCAACGTGGCGTTATATCATCGGGGGTAAGATTTGTGGGTATACCCATACCCACACTGGCCTTTATCTGCTCCTCCGCCTTTTTGAAGCTCACCTTTTTCACATTGAGCATTGCGGCAGAAACCGAGCGAGAATCAGACAAAAGCCCCAACAGAATATGCTCACTACCAATATACGTGTGACCAAGATTTTCTGCGGATTCCACCGCACAGTTAAGGGCGTTATTTGCACTTTCGGTAAAACCTGTAAATTTATACATAAAAACCTCTAATCATTTTTTGTTATTGCAAGGGTAAGCACCGTCATATCATCGTTTTTCTCAGGTTGGCTTCGCCTTATATTCTCACAAAGCTCCTGAGTAAAATTACGCACGTTGCCGTTATTGAATTTTTTTAATTGCTTTTTAAGGTACTCTTCATCCTCTTCGCGCACACCATCGGAATGCATCATTATAACGTCACCGTTGCCAAGCATTCCGCTACCCACACCGGTTTCAATATTACTTAATATACCCAGAGGCACCGAACAAAATCCAACATCGGTAATTTTACCGTTACGCTTCACAACCGTATCTGCGGCACCGCATTTATAAAACTCCGTTCTGCCCGTAAACAAATCAAACACCACTAAATCCAGTGTAACCGAGCATTCGTCTCCCGATTTTGATATAAGAGACGTGTTCACGGTGTTGATTGAGGCGCTTACACCAAAGCCTGATTTTATCAGCTTTTCAAGAAGAGATGCCGCAAGATTTGAAGACAAAGCCGCCTTTGTACCGGTGCCCATACCATCACAGATAATAGCGTAAAAATAACCGTTATTATCCTGAAACGTTGTAAAGGAATCACCTGAAAAGCGCTCGCCACCCGCATTGAATTGTACCCCTGCACTGATAACCCTGAACTCCGCCTTTTCTTTATAAATAAGCTTTGCGAAGCCATCGTGGCACTCTACCTCAGGCAATTCAAAATCACGCTTGCATATTATTTTTATCTGCTCACCAAGGGCTTTGAGAGCGGTTTTTTCATAGGGTAATTTAACCTTGATTTCAACGTTCATTTTCTCCATTGTGTTTATTACGCAACACACCTCAAAGGCCTCGAGACCGCTTGAAACGGCGGCAGAGCGCACCATAGAAGCTGCCTCCATATCAAAACGCACACCGTCATCAATGGTATCACACAGAGAATCCAGCAACGAAGAAACGTTTATAAACTGCTCCGACGCAAGGTTATAAATTTCACGCACCCTGTTCTGATTACTTTCACGAAGTCTGAATTCGGTGTACATTTTATTGAAGCTGCTTGCAATGCTTTCAGAACGTATGCAAAAGGAAGTAAACTGTTGGGGAAGGGTTTTATATTCAAGATAAATACCCTTTCTTTTAAGGTCAAGAAGCGTACTAAAGGCTTTGTCCGTCTGTAAGGCGCCCTCACCCCAGCAAACGTCATACAGACCACATGAGCCGCAGATATGCTCACGCGTTTTTTTACAAATAAGGTTTATATCCCCTTTTTCGCTTTTTTCAAGCACTCGGTTAACGTCGGTAAGCGACGAGCAGATTTCTGCAGAGGCCTCCGAAGCCCTTTTGAGCTTACTGATAATATCTCCCTTAACCGACTCGATTACGGGCGAAACCACCGAGGGCAAAAAAACTGCCTCAAGTTGACGATTGAATTTAAAGCTTAAAATCATAAAGATTACAACCGACATCACCGTTTCTATAGCCAGTGGCACCGCATTATCAAACCCGCCCGACAAGGCGAGCACAGCAAAGCCCGACAAAACGAACGCCATAAACGACGCAACACGACCAAGAGTTGAGAAAGCCCCCGCCAATAATCCACCCAGGGAATAAAAGGTTATAATGGTAACGTCGGCGGTACTTAAGCCTATGGCAACACCCGTGCATATGCCCACGATTGCGCCGCCTGCCTCCTTAGCATAAAAGCCACAAATAAGTATTACAACCACTGTAATAACGTGTACCGGATAAACACCCGCAATATTAACGTTACGTAAGGATAAAAGAAGCAATGAAAGACTTATAACAAGGCTTGTTGCCTTTTTAGAGCTGAGCATTTTAAGCCCACCTTTAACACTGAGAATTTCAACACTTCTTGCAAAAAGATATGCACAACCGCCACCGATAATGCTTTCGGATAAAGCAATAATAACCTCACTGACTGTAATTTCACCCGAAAGCACAAGGGCAAGTCCCGTAACCAAAATGCATAACAAAGTTATAACAACCGGTGTGTATATACTTGCCCTTATTTGCTTAAACACCTTTAGCGCACCGAGTATAACCGAAAGAGCAAGAATCGACGAGGTGTACCGCAAGGCACTGACCGAATCAAGGGCAATAAAATAGCCCGCCGTAGCACCCAAAGCCGCAGACAGAGTGTACTTTTCGGGCACGCTTGCAGAAAACGCAACACCAAAGGGCGAAAAGCTACTACTGAAGCCTGACAAGCTGAACAATAAGCCACCAATCAGAAACACCAGGTGCTCCATAACTATCCTTAATATTTTTTTGGAATTTATACCCTCATTTTCACTTATACCCACGTACCTTTGCAAGACACCCATAATTAAACTCCTAAACTTGTTTTTTAAAATTTTACAAAAAACAGTGCAAAAATCCTGTCGCATTGTATTGTAAAATAAAGTTATTTTGTGTCGGCAAAGGATTTTTTTGGCAAAAAATGCAACAAATTTACCCCAAAATGCGAAAAAAACACTTTTAATATGGAAAAAATCAGATTTTTTTTGCAAAATATAACGTTTTTTAAAATTTTCTTAATAAATATAAATTATTGTATAGTAATTGCAAAAAAAGTATGCTATGATATAGTGTATTTTAAAATGGATTATTTTGGTTGTGTTATTAAACAACTAGAGAAGGAGAAAATATGTTACCTGCACCTAAAGATATTAACTGCTATGATTACCTTAAAGAGTGCACATCCATTTACGACGATGTATGGATGATGCAGCACTTTGGTGTCAAATACAGAAAATCTGAAATCTTCAGAGATATCGATGCTCTTGCATCATACTTCCAGAATGATTTAGGTTTAAAACAGGGCGATGTTTACACCGTATTTATGCCCACAACTGTTCAGAGCATCATTGCTTTTTATGCTCTTAACAGCATCGGCGTTATTGTAAATATGCTTCATCCCCTTATGTCAACAGATTATTTGAAGGAACAACTTGAAGCCGTACACGCAAAGGGCGTTATGATTCTTGACTTACTTTCAAAGGATCACGTTGAAACAATCAACAACAGCGGCTTACCCTGTGTTGTTTGCCGTAGCTCAGATTATTCTGAGGGCATCAAAGGATTTGGTACAAAAATCGGCGAGGGTCTTCTTAAAGCCATTTTCCCCAAATTCAAAAAAGCAACCTACTACAGAGACGCTTTGAATTACAACAAAAAGCCTGCTTTCTCAACAAATAACGTTGATGAAACTGCAGTTTACCTTAACGGTGGCGGTACAACAGGCAAAAGCAAAACAATTAAGCTTACTTCACGTGCAATCAACGAATTGGTTTACAGAGTATCCGACCTTGACGAAATTCACGATCCCGGTAACGAGGCTGAGGTTATTGTTCTTCCCCTGTTCCACTGCTTCGGTCTTTGCGTTGCGGTACATATGGCTCTTTGCAACAGTGGTCGATTAATCCCCATGATGCAGTTCAATTCAAAGATTTTCGTTAACCTTATGAAGAAAAACAACGTTGTAGGTGTTGTTGGTATTCCCCTTATGTTCCAGAAGCTTATGCGTCAGAAGGGCTTCGATGGTCCCCACCTTAAGAATATGCGTATTATGTTCTGCGGCGGTGACGACGTTTCCGAAGCATTCATTCAGGAATTCAACTCACACTTCGAAAAATGGGGCTCAAGCGCAAGATTGCGCCAGGGCTATGGTCTTACAGAAATCGCATCTGTATGCTGTACAAACACCAACGACGACAACCTTGACGGCTCAATCGGTAAGGCCCTCAGAGGTGTTACCATTGAAATCTGGGATGAGAACAAGAAGCCCGTTCCCAACGGAACTGTTGGCGAAATTGTTATTTCAGGTCCCACGATTATGAGTGGTTATTACACCGATGGTGCCGAGGCTGATGATTTCGGTCTTTACACCGACGAAAACGGCGTTAAGTGGGTGCTTTCAGGCGACCTTGGCTACAAGGATGACGAGGGCTACTATCACTTCTCAGGCAGAAAGAAACGCCTTATACTTATTGCAGGTCACAACGTTTACCCCACCGATATCGAAAAGGTTGTTGGTGACCTCCCCTACATCAAGGATTGCTGTGCAGTTCAGGGCTTCAATGAGGCAGGCAAGCCCCTTGTAAGACTTTATGCATCTCTTCTTGAAAAAGGTGACGAAGAAAAATACAAGGAAGAAATCTGCGACGTATGTCTTAAGAAATTCTACAAATACTACGTTCCCAGAGATATTATTTTCCTTGATGAATTACCCCAGACTCCCCTTATGAAAATCGACTTTATGAAGCTTACAAATGCCGATGCAAATAAGGCACGAGAAGCAAGAAAGGTTGACTAAAAAATTACGGATGTTACCGCTTGGTAACATCCGTTTTTGTTTTAATAAATTAATATTTTAGGCCCAGAATCGGGTTTTAACCATTTTAATATCGAAACAATTGTATCTTCGTCACTTGCAATGCATCCTGCGGTATAGGTGTAGTCCACAACATGCAGGAATATTGCGGAGCCCTTACCCTTAACAATAGGGTCAATGTTATACTCTATAACCATACCATAAGCATATTCGCTATAGGTCCACATTTTTTCGGCAGAGTCCCACGTTATATCCTGAGTCTCGCCGTCAACCCATTTGTTATAAAATTCCGAATCCGGATCATCCACCCAATAAATCCCATCATACACGTCCCTGTACTCCATAGCGGTGCCGGGATTTTTGCTTGTACCAAAGGCAAAGCCTACGTCATACAAGCCCTGTGGTGTGTAATAGTCGCCCTCGGTCTTTTGGTCGGGTGCAATGGTACCATTTTTACCCACAAAAGCCTTTGATGCAATATTATTTTTCTGCCATAAGCCCGAATTACAATCGTAGCATTGAATGGTATAATCACCGTTGGCACCCGTTACAACAATAAGCTGTTGAGTATCTGAAAGCTCGTTAAAGGTATAACCGGCCTTTTCAAGCACCTCCGCAAGCTCTGCAGGTTGTGCGGAAACGGCAATCTGTGGCGGCTCGGTTGTTTTTTCTGTTGTATCGGCATCGGGCAGAGCATTAACAGCTTCATGAGCAGTAGGCTTGGTTGTGTCGGTCAACCCGGCATTGCCATTATTTGCAATACCCTTAACAACGAAAGCCGTTATAACGCCCAACACACAAAGAAGCAACGCCACGCACCCTGCAACGATACCTATAACTAATCTCTTTTTATTCATAGATTATAATAACGGGAGATTTAGAGCTATCAAGATGACTAAGCAAATCAAGCATAGCACTGCCTGAAATATCCACGCAGCCCTGAGTTGCAGCAAGTGTATCATTTTTACCGCAAAGGGTAATAACCGAGCCACAACCGGGATATGCAGAATCACTTGTGTAGCCGTCGCCGTTTGCCGCAATATTAATACAGTAATTATGTCTGTTATCGCTGAAGTAGGAGCTCAGCATAGGCTCGGCACTATCCCAATCCTTAGCATAATAAGCAGAGCTTTGAAGCGTGTTGTAATAGTAGGAATTAACGTCGTCAACCCATACCGAATTTTCATCAATCTTCCTGAAGGTCATAGCGGAATCAGGGGCACTTACACCGCAGCAGAAGGTTAAATCAAACTCGCCTGCAGGTGTGCAACCGTCACCCTCACGCTTATTTTCGGTAATACCGTTTTTACCCACTCTGCCGCTTGTTGACATTTTTTCAACCCATACGCCATCTTCTAATTCATAGAAGGTAATGGTTGCGTAAGAGTCATCACATTCGGCAAGAATATATTGCTCACAATAAGGATCAGTGGGCACGCGCTCGGGCAATTCAACGGGAATCTTTTCGGGCTCGGTTTCCTCGGGCATATCTATAATAATATCACCGCCATCAACAGTATCATCAACGTACTCATCCGTAACGTCAACTGTAACGCTTGTGTCGATTTTGTTGGGCTTAATATAATTATAAAGCGCAACGCCGCCCACACCCAAAACAATGGCGCCTAAAATACCCAACACAAGCAACACTGCGAGGATTATGCCAATAATAAGCGGCGCCTTGCTTTTCTTTTTGGGCTTTGCCACGGGCTCTTCTGTAGCCGTTGCATTTTTGTCAACTGAGTGTGCAACCGTACCACTGTTTATTTCAACAAACATTGTTGCAGCAGGCTTTGATTTATCTGCAATATCAGAAATACTGATTTCCATACCATTTGTCAGCTTTGCATCCTTGCGCTTTAATCCGCCGATAACAATACCGTTTTTGCTATTGTTATCAAGCACAATCCAGCCCATATTTGTGAACTGAAAATAACCGTGATTTTCAGATACAACAACTGAATCAATATGAATATCGTTACCAAGACCGCTACCAAAGGTAACCCTATCCTTACCAAATGAGCTTAAATCAACTGCAGAAATCGAACCTGTACCATTATAAATATTGATAATTACAGGTGTAAATTTTGCGTCCATCAAATCACCCCATATAAATTGATAGTTTAATTATATCAAAGCTTATGGGGGTTGTCAATCTAATGCACCTTTCGCTAATCTCTTGCAGGGTTAGGGTCCTTTGAACCCCTGAAGAATTTCAAAGAGCGTTTCTTTTGTTTTTTTGATTCACCCTGAGCAATTGCAGGAAATTCATTTTCCGTATTGGCGGTAGGTTGAATATTGTACGTGCCGTAGCAATTCACCTGCTCCTCAGCATTCTCGGGATTACAAACAGAAAAATTCACCGAAATATCCGTGGGTGGGTTGAAATCATCGTTTCTTTTTTTCTTGTATTCTGACATAAAAAGGCTTCCTTTCTTTAAATACGTTAAGTATCTGCAGAAAGAAAGCTAATATACTGTTTTTATAAAAGATTGTCGTCGTAAATCGCCCTTACACCGCCAATGAATTTGGGACGGGTACGTGCACCGAGCACTGTTGCCTCACCGATTTTATTATTACTTAATCTTAAGGGCACTGCAACCCTTTTAAGGTGCATACCGATTAAGGTAAACCCTATATCAAGCCCCGCATCCGCCTTAATTTCCTCAAGGGCTACGGGGTCATCAAAGCCTTTATAGCCTTGAGTTGCAAGGGAGCCTCCCGCCTTGGGTTGAGGCACTACGTTTACAGTCTCGGCAAAGGGCACGGCTTTTCGCTCAGTAATAATTGCGCGATTAAGGTGCTCACAGCACTGAATCGCTAAAAATAATCCCTTTGATTTTGTGTAGTCGTTAAGAGCATTGAATATCTCCCCTGCCACGTCATAGTTTGAGTTGGTGCCGATAGCAGAGCCGACCACCTCGCTGGTTGAACATCCTACAACAACAATATTGCCCTCTTTTAAACCCGCAACCTCACAAAGCTCGCAAATCGCGGATTTTGTTTGCTCATAAATTGAATTTGCCATAGATATACCCTACTTTTCAGATATTTGTTAATCTATTATACACCCGTGCTGACTATATAACAACCACCAAATCAGAAGTTTTTTATAAGTTCAGATGATGAAATATCGCTACCCTTGAATAAAAAATCGTTCTGCACTAAAAGCACAGAACGATAAATTTTATTCTTCAACCTCAGCAGCGCAGGTTAATTCTTCCATATCAACCGTTTCCTTCTCAAATTGGGAAACGTACTTTTCCTGATAATAGCTTTCATTTTTGGTAGTGAAGCTACCATCGGGTGAATATGTAATAACCTTGCAGCCACGCTGAGCGCCTCTGCCTGAAATACCAACGTAAGCAAGATAGTCAATGCTCATACCATAGCACAACTGAATTCCCTTGTACTCAAGACTGAAGTTGTTTTCGTGGTCATGACCGCAGAAAATACCCTTTGTTGAGCCTAATTCTAACATTGTCTCAAAAAGCTCGTCCTCGCCTTCACCGGGGAAAACAATTATTCCGCCTTCACCTGCAATACCCTCAAGGAGCTTTACGTTTTCAGTATCCTTGAACCCGTTATCCATATATTCATACCACGCATCCTGATACTCCTTCAACGGAATATGGAAATACGCAGTTGATTTGGGTACAGGAGTTTCTTCGCCTGAAATTGCTCTGTTATATGCGGTGAATTTTTCTACGCATTCTCTGTACCACTCAACCTGATTTTCGTGGATGTTATCATAATCATGACCAAAGCCTAAAATATCATGATTAAGATAAGAATGGCTATCAAACATATAAATCGACTGAGTGATTTCGCCCTTTGAGTTTTTAATATTTATAACACTATTACCATAACCATCTATATTTTCAGGACCACTTTTGAAAAGGCAGTATTTAAAACCGCTGTTTTCGTAAAAGTCTGCAATTTGCTCTCTGTTGTAATCACTATACGCTTCTGTGTCGTGGTTACCAAAGGTTACAGTCCAATAAACACCAAGCTTTTCCATAAGAGCGGCAAAAAGCTTTGCAGATGCTAAATTATCATCCGTACCTGCCTGAGGCGGTATGGGATATGCAATATCACCTGTAGCAATTACCAAATCGGGCTTTTCTGCAGTTACCATAGCAGCAACCGCATTGAGTGCCTTTAAGTCCTTACCGTGGCACATCCATCCTGCACCAATGTGAATATCCGTAAGCTGAAGCACCTTGAAATCCTCATCCGTCGTAAAGGTCCAGTATCCATCTTCATCTTCAACAGGCACTAACTGATTTTTAATTTTCACCTGCTCAAAGCTTTCAATTTTTTTCATATTATTGTCTCTGCCCACTACAGTTATCACTGAAGTCACTGCAAAAAACAAAACCACTAATGCAAGAATAACTCCTATAATTTTTAAAAGCTTTTTACCTTTCATATTACATCACCCAACGAAAATGATATCAAAAAAACATAAGGTTTTCAAGTGAATTAGTAAAAATAGCGTGTTGAATGCTTTGAGCATTTATCAAAATCATCATTCACCCCAACCGATTATATAAAAACTACCCAAAAGTACTGAGCCGAACTAATCGACAAATTGGAATTTGGTAAGCAAATTATAATCGGAAGATCTGCTTCCCCGAAATTTTACCTTTTGCATTTTGAATTTTGAATTATTCGTCTATGGGCATTGAGGCGACGGCGTTTAATGTTAAATCTGCACGGTTGCCGGCCAAGTACTCATAATAGCCCTGGGAGGCTATCATAGCCGCGTTGTCGCCGCAATATTTAAGGTCGGGCATATAGAGCTTGATTCCTCGCTTATCGCAGGCCTCCTGCATAACACGGCGAAGGCGTGAGTTGGCGGAAACACCACCTGCAAGCACAAGAGTTTTTGCCCCCGTATCCTCTGCCGCCATCATAGTGTGAGATACAAGTAAATCTGTTACGGCTTTAATAAAGGATGCGCCCAAATCCTCTGCCTTAACTGTTTCGCCCTTCTGTGAAGCATTATGTACAAGATTCACTGCAAAGGTTTTAAGGCCCGAAAAGCTGAAGTCGTATTTAGAATCCGCAACCCTCGGCACGGGGAATTTATATTTATTCTCGTCACCGTCTTTTGATATTCTGTCAAGGTTAACACCGCCGGGATACGGAAGTCCGACAGTACGGGCCGCCTTATCCATAGCCTCACCTGCCGCATCGTCACGGGTTCTGCCGATAACCTCAAACTCGGTGTAGGATTTAACGTTAATAATATGTGTATGGCCGCCTGAAACCACCAACGAAAGGAAGGGCGGCTTGATTTCTGCATCTGAAATATAATTAGCGGCAATATGACCCCTTAAATGGTGAACGGGCACCAACGGAATGCCCGTTGAAAGGGAAACGCCCTTGGCGTAGTTTACGCCCACAAGCAATGCGCCGATAAGCCCTGGTGCATAGGTTACACCGATTGCATCAATATCGTCAAGGGTACAATTAGCATCTGCCAGTGCCTTTTCTACAACACCGCAGATTGCCTCGGTGTGTCGTCTTGATGCTATTTCGGGCACAACGCCGCCATATATTTTATGCTCCTCAACCTGCGATGCAATAACGTTTGAAAGAACTATTCTACCGTCCTCCACAACGGAAGCGGCGGTTTCATCACAGGAGCTTTCTATACCGAGTATTTTCATAATTCACCTCTATAGGTCATTAAAAGTGCGTCTTCGCGGGGGTTTTCGTAAAAGTTTTTTCGCTCCCCCACTATTTCAAATCCCATTTTTGAATACAAGCCTATGGCGCCAGCGTTGCTCTTACGCACCTCGAGGGTTATAAACTCTGCACCCTCCGAAAAGGTAACGTCCATAAGGTTTTTAATAAGTGCCTCGGCAATACCCTGACGTCTGAATTGGGGCAGCACCGCCACGTTGGTTATATAAACCTCGCCAACAACGTTGTGTGCACCCATATAGCCCGCAACCTGACCGTCACAGAGTGCGACGAAAAATCTTGCAAAGCTGTTGGTCAGCTCCTCCCTTAAGGAGTTTTCGCTCCAAGGCGTTGAAAAGCACTGTATTTCAATCTGAGCCACCTGACTCAGGTGGGATTCATTCATTTTTATAATATCAATATTCATCATTTTGTATCGTACCAGGTTTTGCCGCAGGCAACCTCAACAGTAAGGGGCACCGAAAGGTCGCAGGCACTCTCCATAGTTTCCTTAAGAAGCTGTGCAACCTGCTCTGCCTCTGCCTCGGGTGCTTCAATAATCAATTCGTCGTGAACCTGCATAATAAGTCTTGCCTTGGGGAATTCCTCCTTAAGGCGTTCATATACGCGAATCATGGCGATTTTAATTATATCTGCCGCAGTACCCTGAATGGGCATATTCATAGCCACACGCTCACCGAAGCCTCGACGTATTGCGTTGGACTCCTGAAGCTCGGGAAGGTAACGACGTCTGCCGAAATAGGTTTCAGCATAGCCCTTTTCCTTAGCGCTTGATTTGGAATTTTCCATAAATGCCGCAACGCCCGAATAGTTTGCAAGGTAGCCCTTGATGTATCTGTCCGCTTCAACAACACTTGTGCCGATATCCTGCGAAAGCGAGAATGCACCGATACCGTAAACAATGCCGAAGTTTACCGCCTTAGCCTTACGACGGTCATTGGGTGTAACCTCCTGAAGGGGCACGCCCAAAACCTGGGATGCGGTAATGGAATGAATATCCGCACCGCTTATAAAGGCATTTATCATATTTTCGTCCTTGGCGAGAGCCGCGAGAACACGCAGCTCAATCTGCGAATAGTCCGCATCAACTAACACGTAGCCGTCCTTCGCATTAAAGAAGCGACGAAGCTCCCTGCCCAACTCAGTTCTTACGGGAATATTCTGTAAGTTAGGCTCGGCAGATGAAATTCTGCCCGTACGGGTTTCGGTCTGATTAAGTGTTGAATGAATTCTGCCGTCGTTATCAATAACCTTCAAAAGACCCTCGCAATAGGTTGATTTAAGCTTCTGAAGGGCGCGATATTTTAAAATCTCATTAACAATGGGGTGCTTATCCCTTAAGGATTCAAGCACGTCCGCATTGGTGGAATAACCGCTTTTTGTTTTCTTGCCGTGGGGCAAATTGAGCTTATCCTCAGAAAAAAGCACGTCACTTAACTGCTTGGGTGAGTTAAGGTTGAATTCACAACCCGCCATATCATAAACGGCTCTGAGGCTTTCCTCAAGGCTTGCACCGATTTTATCACCGTAAGCAACAAGACCATCTTTATCAACAGAGAAGCCCTCGCGCTCCATGCTTGCAAGAACTCTTGCAAGGGGCAACTCAATATCCTTAAGAAGGTTGCCTTGGTTATTTTCGTTAACCTCTGCCGAAAGCTTAACGCTAAGAGCTTCCATTACTGCACAGGCGTTTACGTAGTCGCCCTCGGTTTCATAAAATTCGGCAAGCTCGCCACAGTCGATTTTAATATTATTCAACGAATAAACACCCGAAAGTGCCTTAACGGAATAATCGCTCGAATTGGGGTTCAGAAGATATGCCGCAAGAGATGTATCAAGGGCAATATTAACAAGGTCTATACCGCTTTCGTCACAGAAGCCGAAAAGTCGCTTGGAATCGTCGGTGTATTTTTCGATAGAGCTATCTGAGAAAAGGCTTGAAACAAAGCTTATAAACATAAAATCATTGTTAGAAACCAGTGCCACACCCTCGGTGGTTTTGAACAGCATATATTCAATGCCGAAATCATTGTATTTAACGGTAAAAAACGCCTTACCATTAGCTTTAAGAGTGTTATAAAGAGTATCGTAATCCTCTGCCTCGTAAAGTTTTATGGTCTTGGTGTCCGCATTTTCAGTTGCCTTAACGTCACCAAGATTAAGACGGTTTAAAATCTTGAACATTTCAAGAGAGTTAAGCAGGTTAGCCGCCTTTTCCGAGTCAGGCTCCTTGATTTTATAGGAATCAAGGTTGGTATCAACGGGTGCTTCAAGGCAGATTGTGCCAAGCCTTTTGCTCAAAAATGCATTATCCCTTGAGGCTTCAAGCTTTGCCTTCATGCCCGCTTTAATATCGAGCTCGGCGAGATTATCGTAAATATACTCTATGGAGCCGAATTTCTGTATAAGGTCTGCGGCTCCCTTTTCACCAATACCCGCAACACCGGGAATATTATCGGAGGTATCGCCCTGAATTGCCTTAATATCAATAAGCTGTTGGGGTGTTACGCCGTAAACCTCGTTGATTTTGGCAATATCGTACTTAACGGTTTCGGATTTGCCCATACGTGTAGTTGCCAGGAGCACGTTCACGTTATCGCGCACAAGCTGAAGGCTATCCCTGTCCCCTGTTGCAATATAGCAGAAATCATCCGCAGTACACATTGATGAAAGTGTACCGAGAATATCGTCCGCCTCGTAGCCGGGCTTTTCAACCACGGTGAAGCCAAGATAACCGAGAAGCTCCTTAAGTGTAGGGAACTGCTCCACAAGCTCTGATGGCGCGGGCTTACGCGTACCCTTATAGGCATCGTACATTTCGTGCCTGAAGGTAGGGTGCTTAACGTCAAAGGCAACCGCCACAGAGTCGGGCTTATATTCGTCAAGCATACCGATAAGTATGTTCATAAAGCCGAATATACCGTTGGTAAACTTGCCGTCCTTGGTTGTAAGCAAGCGCACACCGTAAAATGCACGGTTAAGAATTGAGTTGCCGTCTATAACAAGTAATTTCATAAATACCTCACTGATTGAGAGTTTCAAGTGTTACAAAGTGGTAGCCGTTCTGCGAAAGGTAACCGGGCTCGTTAATTGCCCTGAGGCAACCCAACGCCGCCACATTGGTATGATTACCGGGAATGTTAACTTTAATTCCCGTAACGTCGGTTATATATTTATCAAGACCGTAAAGGTCCGCCATGCCACCACAAAGGAATATACCGTCGTCGGTAATATCCTTGATTAAATCAGGTGGTGTAACCTCTAAAACGTCGGTAATTACCTTACAAACCTCGTCGATGCTATCACGTATAGCGTAGTTAATCTCCTGAGCGGTAACCTCAAAAAACATGGGCATACCGTCGGACATATCCTTACCCTTGGATATGGCAGCGATGGTTTCATCACGCATTTTTGCGCCGCCCAGAATATGCTTAAGCTCCTTGGCGGTAAGCCTGCCCACGGCAACACCGCGGTTAGCCTTAAGGTAGGTTTTAATGATTTTATCCATATTATTGCCACCGATGGGTGCACTCTTGGCAACCGCAAGGCTACCCATTGTAACTACCGCTACACCGGTTGTACCCGCACCCACGTTAACAATCATTGTACCGTAGGGTTTATTAAGCATAACACCGATACCGAGGGCGGCGGCCAACGGCTCCTCAATAAGAGTGGCTCTGCCTGCACCCGCCCTGAGAATACAGCCTAAAATATTACGCTTTTCAAGGTTGGTAACACCCGCAGGCACCGTAGCAACAACGGTGGGCTTGAATATTTTATTTTTACAGATTTTTTCTAAGAAGGCTCTTAAAAGCTTTTCACTGCTTTCAAGCTCGGAAACACCACCGCTTAAAAGGGGTCTGACAAGCTTTATGGCATCGGGACAACGACCCGTCATTTCTGCGGCTTTTGACCCCGCGGCAATAACGTTACCCGTTTCTCTTTCTAATGCAACAACTGCAGGCTCGCAGAGCACAACCCCCTTGCCCTCAACCGCGGCAGTTACGTAGCCCGTGCCTATATCAAGTCCGATTTTTAACCCAACCATTGTCACACCTCCCGACAATACTTTTTATCATTTAATTATACACCTATTAAGCTTTTTTGTAAATAATAAAAACATATTACAGTTTACAAAAAGCATTTTTTGTAGTACAATGTTAGTACAATAAATGGAACAAAGGAGGGTTTTTATGCCCGGCGTAAAAAACTCAAAGCTTAAGCTTTTATATCTTGCTGAAATTTTTGAACAAAAAACCGACGAAACCCATTACATATCCGCTACTCAGCTCTGTGACGAATTGGGTAAATTAGGCATTCCCGCCGAAAGAAAATCCATTTATAAGGATATTGACGTACTGCGTGAATACGGCTACGATATTATTCACACAGGCTCACGAAGCGGCGGCGGTTACTTTTTAGGGGAAAGAAAATTCCAGCTTGCAGAAATCCGTTTATTGACCGATGCAGTGCAGGCGGCGAACTTTATTTCACAAAAAAAGACCAATGAGCTTGTTGAAAAAATTGAAAGCTTCGCCGGTGAAAAGCAAGCAAAAATTCTTCATTCTCAGGTTTATGTTGATAATCGCCCCAAAACCAAAAACGAGGATATTTACCACATTATCCACAATATAAACGAGGCTATCACCGATGGTGTAAAGGTTACTATCACATACTCGCGACGCAAAATCACCGATGAATTTAAAACCGCCAGCGAGGAAAAAACCTACACCGTAAGCCCCTATGCCCTTATTTGGTCCGACGACCACTACTACCTTGTTTGCAACAACGAAAAATACGACAACCTTATGCAGTTAAGGGTTGAAAAGATTAAAAAATATCAGATAACCAACTCCCCTGCCCGTCATTTTTCCGAGGTTTCAAGCTATAAAAATTATTTTGATTCCGCGGACTATGCATCAAAGCTTTTTAATATGTACAGTGGCGAGCCAAAGCCCGTTGAGCTTGCTTGCAACAACGACCTGCTTGAGCCCATGCTTGACCGCTTTGGTGATAAGGTACGCTTACAAAAGCTTGACGAGGACCATTTCATTTTAAGAACAAACGCGGCAGTCAGCGACGGACTTGCGGCGTGGGTTGTGCAATTCGGCGGCAGAGTTAAGGTAAGAATGCCCAACGACCTTATACATGCAGTTAAAAAGATGGCTGAGGAAATCCTAGCTAATTATTAAAGAAAAAATGAGGGAATCCACCAGGACTCCCTCATTTAACTTTGATTTTTATTCTTTTTCAAGCTTTGTGTAAATAGAAAGCTCTGCGTTGTAAATATATTCCGCATCCTCAGAAAAGCCAACCCTCGCACTAGTGATATCGCCATTCTTTTCGTGAATATCCACGTAGTAAACCTTAGCACCGTCAGAGGCATATCCGCTTCTGCCGTTTACAATGAACACGTAGTTTGAAATTTCCTTTTCCAGACCAAGAGCTGCGTAATCATACTCAGCGAACTTCTGTTGCATAAGGTAATTATTCTCTTTATGATACTGGAAGGTGATTTCGGGGTCATCGGGAATTGTGTTAGCCGGTGAGGTTGTTTCCTTCGCTGTAGTTTTAGCGCCCGATGTTGAAAGAAGCTTGTAGTTTTCGTTTTTGGCTTCGTAAACGTAGCACTGAGTGCCCACAATCATAAACGTACCCTCTGCCTTTTTTTCACCTTCGGCAAAGGCCTCCACCTTACAGCCTGCCGCACCCTCGTAGGTTGTAGCACTAAGCACTAAATCATATTGGTCAATAGTATTCTTAAGACCCAACTGCTTAGCAGAGAAAATACTCAGCATAACCTTGGCAGAATCGGGTGTAAGGTTGATTGAGCCGCCGTTATTCTCGATACCGTAATATGTATCCGCAGTTTCAAGGGCGTGGGGATCATCATAGTATTCCCTTTCGCCGCAAGCCGCAAGGCTTAAAAGCATAACTAAAGTTAACACTAAAGCAAAATATTTTTTCATATTCAACATCTCCGAATGAGGTAATTTATACGTTTAATATACCCTTTTCGGCACATTTTGTCAACACAGAACGGTTATTTGGAAGTAATAGCCTCTTTTTTATATTTTTCGCGAGTGGCAATACCCCCACGGATATGACGCTCCTCTTTATTAACGTCAAGCACCTTTCTTACCTGATTGAATAGCTCGGGATTTATTCGCCGCAAGCGCTTGGTAACGTCACTGTGCACCGTGGATTTTGATACGCCGAATTTTTTGGCAGTTGCCCTTACGGTTGCCTTACTTTCAATAATATATCTGCCTAAAGATTCTGCTCTTTGCTCGTAATCATAATTCATAACTGTATTTCCCCCTGAATGAGTTCTATACAAGTATATGAACGAGTTATTTAGTTTTATGACAGAATATTATGATCGGCTTTGCCCCGAAATTATTCTTTGTTCATCATTCATTATTCATTAAGAAACCTCTCGCTTATTACAATAAGCGAGAGGTTTTTTGAATTTAATTATTCGCCCTTCATTTCAAGGAGCTTAACTGTGCCGTCGTATGCAGCCTGTGAAACCTTGATAGAATCATAGATTGCTGCCTTGATATCGTCATCAGTTGCGCCGAGTTCTTTAGAGAATCTGTCGGGAATGAAGAGATTAAGACCCATAATATCTGCAAGTCCGTCAACGTCAATACCGCTTTCGATACCCTTTTCAGCATATTCCTTCTTAACAGAGCCAAGACCCATACGCATCATCCAGGGTGCTACGCTGACAATCTTACGGTTTTCGCCCATACCTCTTGCGGCATAAACGATTTTAAGAAATTCCTTCCATGTAAGGTTGTACATGCTGATGGGCCATGCCTTTGCGCCCTTTGAAATCTCAGCCGCGCCAACGATAACCTCACCAACCTGACGTACTGTAAGCATTGCAGTACCGCCACCGGGATACATTGTGAAGGGAAGCTTATCCATTCTCTTGATCTGCTCGATAAGAATAACCCAAACGGGCTTTCTGCCGGGCTGAGTACCGAAAATGTAAGGAAGCTCAAGAACTGCTACGTCGAAGTTGTCATCTGCATAAGAGAAAGCAACGTTCTCCTGGTCGATACGGCTTCTGATGTAGGGGTGCTTCTCGGTAAGCTTCATATCGGGACGTTCCTTTGCAAGGTATGCAAAGTATGAGCCGAGAATAACAGCACTCTTAACGCCAACCTCTTTACAAAGGGGAAGTATTCTTTCAAGGGGCTGAATGTTGTATTTGTAATATGCATCATAAACAGGTGCGGGGAATTCAACACGCTCGTCGATACCTGCGGCGAATACGAAGCAATCCTGACCCTTGAGCATTTCGCGGATTTCATCGTCTGATTTTTCGTAGATATTGCAAAATTCGAGCTTCATTTCCTCAGGAATGGGTGCTCCTTCGGGAAGAGGAGGAAGAGCAACGCTTGTTACCTCATGACCTCTTTCAATAAATATACGTGCGGCTTCGCAACCAAGAAGGCCGGTACCGCCAATCATAAATACTTTCATTCTGTAACTTTCTCCTTAAAGTTGTCGAAGATTTCGGGGCCGTAAACGTTATCCTCGCCCTTACGATCCCAAACCTGTGCAAAGAAGGGGTTGATTCTTGCTTCTTCATCATATTTCCAGGGCCAGGGAAGCTCTGCGGGACACCAGTGACCACCCTTAAGAACAAGGTTGGGTGACATTTCGAACTCGGTGCCTCTTGCACTTACCCATTTAACGGGTGTGTACATATCAACGATTTCAGTTGCAAGACATTTACCGCCTCTGAACTCAGCAGCCTTCTGAAGGTCTTCAAGAGTGAGTGAGTCAAAGGGCTTTGTTTCGTCATAACCGTGGTCAAGAACAACAACGTCGTCTGCAGTTGTCTGCTTTGCAGGGATAACGATATCGAAATCTTCCCACTTTCTGGGGAGCTTTTCGTATTCTTCCATACTGCCGTAGTAAGCAGTCATTCTTACGTCAACCTTGTTTGCAGCCCACCAGAGTGTACCGTACTCGGGAGTTTCAGCAATCTTCTTCATCCAGAGCTTCTTAAGGATGGGAGCAAGGGGCTTTGCAAGGAAAGCTAATTTGTAATATGACTCAACGTTGTTCATCATATTCTTGAAGTATTCCTTAACAGGGATATTAGCACGGAAGTGACAGTATTTCTCAAGCTCGTCACCATCGTAGTACCACTGACCGTGGAAGTTACGGGTTGTGAACCAATGGGGGTCAAAGAGCTTCTTGGGTGAGCCAAGACCGAGTGTACCTAAAAGGAGCTCTTCAAACTCGTAGTTTGTAATTCTGTATTCTTCACCTGAACCAATGTTGTAGAAGCGTCTCCAGAATTCCTCGGGGATACCGTCACCGCAAACGTTTGCAAGAAGACGACCTGAGTCCTCAACAGTTGCCCATTCAAGCATACCGTTAATCGGAACGTGGTACATAATGGGCTCCATATTTTTAAGAATTGCAGGATAAAGAATACCTGACTGACGGAGGGATACCCAGTACTTAAGGCCTGACTCAGCAAAAACTGCCTCTGCCTTAATTTTACTGATAGCATAATGGTCGTAAACGCTTACCTTAAGGGGGTCACCTGTTCTACCCCAGTGGATGGGAGCGTTACGGTCGCCTGTTTCGGCAACAGTACCTATGTAAACAACCTTAACTGCATCAGGATTGGGCTGAGCCTTAACAGCATTAACAATGTTCTGAGCAGCAGCAACGTTTGTTTTCTGTGTTTTAACAGGATAGTAGTCAGCAGCGGGAGAAACCATACCACCAACGTGAAGAACGTAGTCTGCACCGTTTACTAATTCGAGAACGTCGTCGTAGTTAGTAAGGTCACCCCAAACTAATTTAACTGCGGGATCGTTTTCATAAGCGGCAAATTTCTTTCTGTTCTTTTCGCTGTCTCTGTTAAGAACAACGATGTTGAATTCATTTTTCTTGGCATAGAGCTCTTTAAAACCTGCCCAACCCATAGTACCTGATGAGCCGGTAAGAGCAACTGTCTTTTTCTGCATAGGAAAAACCTCCGTTTCTAAAATACATACAATAGAATTATAGCTTTTTCTACCATACTTTGTCAATAGAAAATGAATCACAATTCGCCAAAATTGTTAAAAAAACAACAAGCCGTAAGGCTATCTGAAGCCTTACGACCTGTGAAATACTATATTCGCATTTTAGATTTTATTCTTTTGGAAATATGGGCTATAAGCACGCCGTTTTTTGTAAGCGCCAGATCATAAACCAGAAATGCCGCATTTGCAAGGACAAGCAGTAACGGAATGGTAAGCCTGCCGAATTCCGAGTACTCCTCCCCTGAAACGCCAAAAAGCCACACTCCCACAAAACCTATAAACACCGCCGCGCAATTGAATACGATGAATTTTACAATCCACGCTACTACCCTCGGTAGCTTCTCCAGGGGTGTTTTTACAAGCGGATAATAGCCGAAAAAGGCGGTGTAGGTAAGGGCGGTTTCCTTATCAGTGAGAAGAATCATTGACAAAACCGCGGTTGATAAATAAATACCCAGCGCCCATTTTTTACCCGACAATTCACTTATAAAAAGCACACCGAGGCTTGTGATTATGGGTAGCACGTACATAAGCACGGGCAAAAGCGTTGAGGCAAGCATAATAACCACCGACAATGCCGTAACCATACCGCATAACGCAGTAATTTTAGCCTTTTTCATCAGCCGATAACTACCTCGTGACCAGTTCTTGCAGATTCATAAATAGCGTCAAGAATCTTCATAATTTCAACACCATCTTCTGCAGGAGCAACACAGGGTGTGCCGTTCATTACGCAATCAACAAAGTGGTCGATTTCGCGGCAGAAAAGACCGTCAAAGGAAAGGCTTGTATCCTTATTGAAGCTCATATCAACAAGGTAGCCGTTTTCGTCAGTGAAGATTTCAACCTGCGGGTCGAGCTTAGCGCCTGCCTTTGTGCCGAAGAACTGAATATTACCCTCGCCGTTTTTGATATTAAGAGAGAAGCTTGCTTCAACCGAAAGCACAAGACCGTTATCGAAGCGGATAAGTGCAGTTGCAAGGTCTTCAACGTCGCAGATATCGTTATCCCCTGCTGAAACAGAGTTATAGCTTTTACCTCCCTTGATGTCGGGTCTGTTAAATAACTTCTGGAAGGTTGCACCATAAACGGAAACAGGCTTGGGATTACCGCAAAGGTATCTTGAAAGGTCAATAACGTGAACACCAAGGTCAATAAGGGGGCCGCCGCCTGAGCGTGATTTGTCACCAAACCAACCGCCGGGATTACCGTTACGACGAAGGTAGGTCGCCTTAGCGTAATAAATCTCACCGAATTTACCTGCATCAATAAAGTCGCGCATTACGTCTGCATCGTTGCCGTAACGGCGCACAAAACCAATCTGAAGGTGCTTGCCGTTCTTTTTAGCGGCCGCAAGCATCTCCTCTGCCTGAGCGGTGTTCATAGCCATGGGCTTTTCACAGATAACGTCCTTGCCTGCGTTAAGGGCGGCAATTGTACACTCTGCGTGAGCAGAGTTCCACGTAGTAACACTTACAATATCAATTTCGGGCAATGCCTTGAACATTTCGTCCTTATCGTGGAAGCAATGCTCTGCAGGGATGCCGAATTTTTCAGCCATTAATTTAAGCTGCTTATCATTAATATCACAAAAAGCATAAAGCTCAACATTCGGGTTTTTGATATATCCGTTAATATGCTCGTAGGATATGCTACCCACACCAATAACTGCGGCTTTTAAAGTTTTCATAAAAAAACCTCCGATTAAATAAATTACACCACAATTGTATCATTTTTAAGATTATTTGCAATACTATTTTCGAGATATTTGGCTATATTTATAGACAAGCCAACAAAAAGAATGTATAATTCACACGTAAATATTTTTACGAAAAGAGTTTTAGCTATGGAATACTTATACGAAATGCATGCCCACAACGTTGAGGTAAGCACCTGCGCCGTTGCCACCGCCGAGGAAATGATTAAATACTATGAGGGCAAGGGCTACACGGGTATTGTAAGCACCAATCATATGAACAACTCCACCTTCAAAAGAGCAGGGCTTGAAAACGTATCGTGGGATGAAAAAATAGACCATTTTCTGAAGGGATATGAGCTTTTAAAAACCGCCGCAGGTGATAAATACAAGGTAATTCTCGGTATGGAAATAAACTTCTACAACCACCCTAACGACTACCTTGTTTACGGTGTTACCGAGGAATTCTTAAGAGCCCACGGCGACCTTATGGCTATGGGTCCCGAAAAATTTTCAAGGCTCGCCCACGAAAACGGACTTTTGGTAATTCAGGCACATCCCTTCCGTCGCAATATGATTGTTGAGGACTGGAAAATTCTTGACGGCTACGAGATTTTCAACGGTAATCCCCGTCACCGTTCAGGCAACGAAACCGCCGCTCACTGGGCTAAAATCCATAACAAGAGCATTGTTACATCGGGCTCAGACTTTCACGAGGAAGAGGATGCAGGCAACGGTGGCATTTATTTTAAGAAGCCCATCGAAACCAACGAGGAGCTGTTGGCAGAATTACGCAATGGCGATTACAGACTTAAAACAACCGATATCAAATATTCAAGACCCGAATAACAATCCTGCCCATAAAAGTGTTGTTTAATTGTTGAAAACAGTAATTTTCTGTGATATAATTCTAATATAAAATTTTATTTGAGGTGTGTTAAATGTCAAAAAAGTGGATTAACAACAAAACCGTTATCATAACCGGTGCTTCAAGCGGTATCGGTAAAATGCTCGCCGAAAGACTTATCAAGGAGCACAACTGTAACGTAATCGGCGTTGCAAGAAGCGAAAAGAAAATGCTCGCATTTGTTGAGGAGCTTGGCGATTACGCAAAGAACTTCTCATATAAGCTTTTTGACGTTTCCAGCTACGACAACTGGCAGGATTTCCGCGATTGGCTTATGGAAAGGGATATCAACCCCGACGTGCTTATCAACAACGCAGGTGTTCTTCCCCGTTTTGACAGACTTATGAACTACACCAAGGCAGAAATTGACGAGTCAATCAACATCGACTTCTACTCAGCGGCATATTCCTCAAAAATTATGCTTCCCCTTCTTCTTAACAGTGATACACCCGCAATCATAAACGTTGCATCCTCTGCGGCACTTATGGCTCTCGGCGGTACATCGATGTACTCTGCAAGTAAGGCGGCTGTTAAGGGTCTTACCGAGGCTATGAGAGAGGAACTTCGTGGCGAAGCTTACATAGGTCTTGTTTGTCCCGGCTTCACCAAAACCGACATCATGAGGAACCAGGGCGAAACAAACGGCACCAACCTTATTGATATGGTTTCAACACCCTGCCACAAGGCAGTTAACAAAATCCTTAAGGGTATCCTTAAGAAGAAGAATTACATCGTTGTTGGCTTTGACGGCAACGCAATGGGCAGATTCAACAGACTTATGCCCGTACAGGGTTCAAGACTTTTCAGCTCTGTAATCAAGGCGTTCAAGATTGACCTTTTCGCATCCACCTTCGGCTACGAAAAGAAGGGCGAAAAGAAGAAATAATCAACCTTAATATCATCAATAAAACAACCGTGTCAGACTTACTTGACACGGTTGTTATTTATATTAATCGGTGCAAAGCACCTTAAATCCTTTAAATTTGGATGCAGAGCGCAACATAAAAGTGAGGGCACCCTGACGGGTTCCCTCACTTTTTAACAATGCTATGCGCCAAAGTTAATGATTTAAGGCTATTAAAACCCTAAATTACTCTCCCTTTCGGTCGGGATTTTTGTTTTATATCCCCTTTTCGTCGTAGAGGAAGATTGCTTCCAATGCAACCTTAACACCTGCGTCAATTGCCTGAGGACAAAGAGCGCTGACGTCGTCAAGTCTTGTGTGGTAATACTTTGCAGGAGTGGGGTCCATTGCGGTGAATGCACTTGCAGGGATGCCTGCCTGTGACATCGCGGCGGCATCGGTTGAGCCCAACTCAATTGTGCCTATGGGTGCATCTATACCAACGTTTTTAGCGGCAGCCTGTAAAAGCTCTGCTACACGTCGGTCATTCTTAACCATACCGGTCATATCTTTATCGTAAATCTTTGCAAATTCAAGCTCGCAGATTGTGTCAAAGCTTACGAAAATTGTTTCAACGCCGTCCTGCTTAAGCATATCTGCATTAGCCTTTGCAAATGCCTTGGAGCCGCGAAGACCTGCTTCCTCACCGCCTGCACAAAGAACTGCAACCTCGGTGTTTTCGAAGCGGATATCGTTATCGCTGAGGAATTTAAGAGCGGCACAAGAAACAAACACACCTGAAAGGTCGTCGTTTGCACCCATAACGGGAAGCTTATAGTTAGAGAATTTGAACGCCATAACGAGTACAGGAACTGTTACGTACATAATGCAAGCAAGAACCTTTGCGGCAATACCTGCTTCCTTAACCCATACTATATCGCCAAAAGCACCACCTGCGGCAATCATACCGAAGATGTTTGCGCCGATACCGAGAAGGATTGCAAGAACTGCAGTTACGATAATAAGCACAACAACGGGTCTGCCACCCTTGTATGTATAAGTCCATTCGAAGGCGGAGTCTGTGTGACCGGAAAGGATGATACGCTTTTTGGTTTCGCCCGATGCTTTTCTTACACCGTAAACATTACCGCTTGTTTTCTTGGGGAAGAAAACGTCAAGAACGGGCTTGTAGAAAATGAACTCACCAAGAACAAAGAATAATGCAAGGGCTGCAAGTGCAAGGCCGATTGCATGAAGTCCTAATGTGAAGAAAACTGCGTTAAGAATAAGGAGTGCGGCACCGATGGGTACCCATGCCATAAACGCCTTATCGCTACATTTATATTCCTGACGGAATGCCTCGTCACCAAAATTCTGAAGGTCCTTGAGCATATATTCCTGTGCGTTTTTTTCTGCCTCACTACCTACGGCACGGGGTCCGAAGTTTTTACACACGTTTTTGATGCTCTTTAAAGCGTAGTTAGTGTACTCTCTGACTTTAACGTCATAGTTTTGTATACTTTCGTTTGGTCTCATTTCAATCCCTCTGTTTCAAATAAGTTTTTTACAATTATATATCAATTATTGTGATATAGCAAGAATATATTTTAAAAATCACAGCAAGGGCTTAAGATATTTGCCCGTGTATGATTTTTTACATTTGGCAACCTCCTCGGGTGTGCCCACGGCTACAATTTCACCGCCGCCGCTACCTCCTTCGGGTCCCAAATCGATAATATAATCTGCGGTTTTTATAACGTCAAGGTTATGCTCGATAACCACAACGGAATTGTTGGCATCAACGAGCTTATTAAGAACGTCAAGAAGCTTTTTAACGTCCGCAGTGTGAAGACCCGTTGTAGGCTCATCAAGAATATAAATAGTTTTACCCGTGGATTTTTTAGAAAGCTCCGTTGCAAGCTTTACACGCTGTGCCTCACCGCCCGAAAGAGTTGTGGCGGACTGACCCAGGGTAATATAACCAAGACCCACGTCGTAAATAGTTTCAAGCTTTTTGCGGATTTTGGGTATATTGGAGAAGAAGTTCATTGCTTCCTCAACGGTCATATTAAGCACGTCGCTGATGCTTTTACCCTTATATTTTACTTCAAGGGTTTCGCGGTTATACCTTGCACCGCGGCAAACCTCACAGGGCACGTAAACGTCGGAAAGGAAGTTCATTTCGATTTTAATAATACCGTCGCCCTCACAGGATTCGCATCGACCACCCTTAACGTTGAACGAAAAGCGTCCTGCATCATATCCCTTTGCCTTTGCCTCCTGAGTTGAAGCAAAAAGGGTTCTGATATCATTAAAAACACCCGTGTAGGTTGCGGCATTTGAACGGGGCGTTCTGCCGATGGGCGACTGGTCGATATCGATAACCTTGTCAAGATGCTCTATACCGATAATCTCATCATGCTTACCTGCAAACTTACGGGCATTATTAAGCTCTGCCGCAAGCTTTTTATGAAGAATCTCGTTAATAAGTGACGATTTACCCGATCCTGAAACGCCCGTTACAGCTACGAGCTTGCCCAAGGGTATTTTTACGTCAATATTTTTAAGGTTATTTTGTCTTGCTCCCTTGATTTCAAGGTGCTTTCCGTTACCTGCCCTACGCTTTTCGGGGACGGGTATTTTCTTTTTACCCGAAAGGTACTGGCCGGTAAGGGAAGTTTCGCACTTTTTAATATCATCAACGGTACCGGCACAAACGATTTCACCGCCGTGAATACCTGCACCGGGGCCCACGTCAACAATATAATCCGCTTGATTCATTGTGTCCTCGTCGTGCTCAACAACAATGAGTGTGTTGCCTAAATCACGAAGATTACAAAGTGACTTAAGAAGCTTTTCGTTATCGCGCTGATGAAGTCCGATGCTGGGCTCATCAAGAATATAAAGAACACCCATAAGTGATGAACCGATCTGTGTTGCAAGGCGTATACGCTGACTTTCACCGCCCGAGAGTGTACCTGAGGAGCGTGAAAGGGTAAGATAATCAAGACCAACGTTGCAAAGGAAGGAAAGCCTTGATTTAATTTCCTTTATAATCTGCTTACCGATAATTTCTTCCTTTTCAGTAAGCTTAAGGTTGTTGATAAAATCAAGCTCGTCACGGATTGACATATCCGTAAACTGAGTAATGTTTATACCGCCTACCGTTACCGCAAGAGGCGCAGGCTTAAGACGTGCACCCTTACAATCAGGACAGGGACTTGATGTCATATACTGTTCAATTTCACGTCGTGACCAGTCGCTTGTGGTTTCACGGTAGCGACGCTCAAGGTTATTTATAATACCCTCAAACTCGGTCATATAAGTGCCGCTGCCGTACTCATTCTGACGCACCATTTTAATGCGCTCACCGTTTGTACCGTAGAAAATAGCATTTATACCCTCGGGCGAAATCTCCCTGAAGGGTGTATCAAGGGTGAAGTTGTATTTATCCGCAAGGGCATTGTAATACATACCCGCAATACTGCTTGAATCAGTATTGCTCCATCCACTGCCCTTAATGGCGCCCTCATTTATAGAAAGCTTGCGGTTGGGCACAAGCAAATCCTCGGACACACGCATAAACATACTGAGACCCGAGCAGGTAGGACAGGCACCGAAGGGATTATTGAACGAAAACATTCTTGGCTCAAGCTCATCCATACACGAGCCGTGGTCAGGACAAGCAAAATTCTGAGAAAAGAGTATCTCCTCGCCCCCTACCACGTCCACAACAACGTTACCCTCGGTAAGCGAGAATGCCGTTTCAAGTGAATCGGTAAGACGTGAAAGAATGCCATCCTTCATAATAAGACGGTCAACGATGATTTCGATATTATGCTTGATATTTTTCTTTAATTTAATTTTATCCGAAAGGTCGGTAACCTCGCCGTCAATACGAGCCCTTGAAAAGCCCGATTTAGCGGCACTCTCAAGTTCCTTCTGGAACTCACCTTTTTTGCCCTTTGCAATGGGGGCAAGAATCTGAAACCTTGTACCCTCGGGCAATTCAAGAATTTTATCGGTAATCTGATCAATGGACTGCTGCTTTATCTCCTTTCCGCAAACGGGACAATGGGGCACACCCACACGGGCAAACAACAGACGAAGATAGTCGTAAATTTCGGTAACGGTACCCACTGTTGAACGAGGGTTTTTAGAGGTTGTTTTCTGGTCGATTGAAATGGCGGGAGAAAGACCGTCGATGCTGTCAACGTCGGGCTTTTCCATAATACCCAAAAACTGGCGGGCATACGAGGACAGGCTCTCCATATATCTGCGCTGACCCTCGGCATAAATTGTATCAAAGGCAAGGGACGATTTGCCCGAGCCCGAAAGACCCGTAAAAACCACAAGCTTATCCCTTGGTATTTCAACGCTTACATTTTTCAGATTATGCTCTCTGGCACCCTTGACAATTAAGTTCTTTTCCATAAAAATCCTTTATTTTCCGCTTTTAAGCTTTTGTATTTTATCACGAAGATATGCCGCATGCTCGAACTCAAGAAGCTTTGCGGCGGCTTTCATTTCCTTGGTAAGTCGGTCTATCAGCTCGTTCTTTTCACGCTCCGAAAGACGCTTTTTAGCAACTCGCTCCTGAACGTTATCCTTGGAGCTGATTTCAAGAATTTCACGCACGTCCTTTTTGATTGTTTCGGGAACAATGCCGTGCTCTTGGTTATACTGCATCTGCTTTTCACGACGGCGATAGGTTTCATTAATGGCTCTTTCCATAGAGCCTGTCACCTCGTCCGCATACATTATAACCTGCCCCCCTGCATTTCGGGCAGCTCTGCCTATGGTCTGTATAAGCGAGGTTTCGCTTCTTAAAAAGCCCTCCTTATCCGCATCAAGAATTGCAACAAGTGACACCTCGGGAATATCAAGACCCTCACGAAGAAGGTTGATGCCCACAAGCACGTCAAACTTTTTAAGTCGCAAATCCCTTATAAGCTCCATACGCTCAATGGTATCAACGTCAAAGTGCATATAGCGCACCTTGATGCCGTAATTGGTAAGATACTCGGTTAAATCCTCTGCCATTTTACGGGTAAGGGTTGTAACAAGCACCCTTTCCTCCCTGGCAACACACGCGTTGATTTCACCTATCAGGTCGTCAATCTGACCATCGGTGGGTCGCACGCTTATTTCAGGGTCAAGAAGACCCGTGGGACGTATAACCTGCTCGGCAATCTGTGCACTTTTTTCTTTTTCCAATTCACCGGGCGTAGCACTTACAAATATTTTCTGATGGGTTTTATCATAAAACTCATCAAATTTAAGCGGACGGTTATCAAATGCCGAGGGAAGTCTGAATCCGAAGTTTACAAGGCTCTCCTTCCTTGAACGGTCGCCGCCGAACATACCCCGCACCTGTGGCAGGGTTACGTGGGATTCATCCACAAACAAAACAAAGTCATCGGGGAAATAGTCAAGCAAGGTAAACGGTGCGCTACCCGGCTCACGACCCGACATAACACGTGAATAGTTTTCAATACCCTTACAGAAGCCCGTTTCACGAAGCATCTCCATATCATAAAGAGTGCGCTGTTGAATACGCTGTGCCTCAAGGAGCTTACCCTGAGATTTAAATTCCTCAACCCTTTGCTCCATCTCGTTATAGATGTTTTCGAGGGCCTTTTCCATTTTATCCCCATCAACAACGTAATGGGATGCGGGGTAAATTGCCACGTGGGAAAGGACACACTTAACCTCGCCCGTAAGGGGCTGAATTTCACTTATTCGGTCAACCTCGTCACCAAAAAACTCGATTCGGTAGGCACTGTCGGATGAATACGCAGGAAAAATCTCGACAGTATCGCCCTTAACCCTGAATTTATTTCGGGTGAAGCTTACGTCATTACGTTCATACTGAATTTCGACAAGCTTTTTAATAAGCTCATCCCTGTCCTTCTGCATACCTGTACGAAGTGAAATAACCATGCTACGGTAATCGATGGGGTCACCGAGGGTATAAATACAGGACACGCTTGCAACGATTATAACGTCGCGCCTTTCGGAAAGGGCTGAGGTTGCCGAGTGACGAAGCTTATCAATTTCGTCGTTAACGGCGCTATCCTTTTCGATATAAGTATCAGTTGACGGAATATATGCCTCGGGCTGATAGTAATCGTAATAAGAAACGAAATATTCAACCGCATTTTCGGGAAAGAATTCCTTAAACTCAGAGCAAAGCTGAGCGGCGAGAGTTTTGTTATGAGCGAGAACAAGTGTGGGGCGATTAAGCTGAGCTATAACATTCGCCATAGTAAAGGTTTTACCCGAGCCCGTAACACCTAAAAGGGTCTGCTCCATATAACCCTTATTGACGCCATCAACAAGAGCCTTTATAGCCTCGGGCTGGTCACCCGTGGGCTTATAATCCGAAACAAGCTTGAATTTATCCACACTCTCGCCTCCCTTAAAAGAAATTCGTTAAATTTTATTATAACACATAAACATAAAAAATAAAGAAAATATGTGAAAAATAATCATATTTTTTGTTTTTCAAAAACACATCTTGATAACCGTGTTTTGTATATGGTATATTTATTTTATATTATATAATTCAACGGAGTTGATGTTATGAGAACACCCAAAAGCGGCGTATTATTTGATATGCTCAAGCAATTAAAAAAGTACTGTGAGGTTGAGAGTATTTCTATTCCTCAGTGGACAACCTACGACGGTAATTACCTTGGCAACGGTCAGTACGAGTACTTCCCAGAAACCGAGAAAACCATAACTCTTGGTGACCATTGGTTTGCACGCTACGACTGTGCAAGAGTATTCAAGGCACAGTGCACACTCCCCGAAAGCTTCAAGGATAAAAAGATTTACCTTAACCTTGATTTCGGTGGCGAAATTATGGTTAAAATCGACGGTAAAATCGCAAACTCCGTTTCATCCCGCGAAAACAGCGGTTGGGTTGCCCGCGAAACCGTTGTTATGAACAACAAATTCTTAAAATTCGGCGAGCCTATGGAAATCGAGCTTGAAGCAGTGCTTGACTCTGCCTCATTCTGCGATGATGCTATGGCAGGCAAAAAGGAAAGCGAATACAAGCTTAAATTTGCAAACTTTGCCGTAATTGATGAAATCTGCGAAAAATTCTACCTTAACTGTGCTTTTGCATGGGATGCCATGAAGCATATAAAGGACGACTATATCCGTGAGGCAGTTTACAAGGTGCTTGACGATTCGCTTCACATGGTTGATTTTGATTTTGATGAAAGCGATGTAAGAAAATCCATTGCCGAGGCATGCGAGTATTTTGACACAGAGCTTGCCAAAATCCCACACACACCTCAGTTTGAGGTTATTATGGACGGTCATAGTCACCTTGATATTGCATGGCTCTGGCGCGTTCAGGAAACCGAGCGTAAAACCGCCCGTACCTTTGCAAACAACCTTGCACTTATGGACCACTACCCCGAATTCACCTTCACACAGAGCCAGGCGATTGTTTACCATTGGATTAAGCACAACAATCCCGAGCTTTACGAAAGAATTAAAGAGAAGGTTAAGAATGGTCAGTGGTACGTTGTAGGTAACACGTGGGTTGAATGTGACACTAACGTGGCCTCGGGTGAAAGCATGATTCGTCAGCTTCTTTACGGTCGCGAATTCTTCATTAACGAATTCGGTGTTTCATCCGACACCTACTGGCTCCCCGACTGCTTCGGCTTTTCACACGCATTACCGCAGATTATCAAAAAGAGCGGTATGAAGTACTTTATAACATCAAAGCTCCGTAATCAGGATACCAATCGTTTCCCCCACACCCTTTTCAAGTGGAAGGGTCACGACGGCTCAGAAATCCTTGCATTTAACCAGCGCACACATTATCAGGGCGACTACGACCCTGCATATATGGTTGAGGCTGCTGACGAATGTGACCTTAAGGGTACTATGAAAACCGCCTTCGGTATGTTCGGCTATGGTGACGGTGGTGGCGGAAGCACCTACAGAATGCTTGAAAACGCTAAACGTCTTAAAAACTATCCCGGTCTTCCCAAGGCAAGAATGGGTCACCCTAACGAATTCTTTGCCGAGGCTGAGAAAATCCGTGAGGAGTTACCCGTTTATAACGACGAGCTTTATTATGAGAATCACCGTGGCACATACACAAGCCAGGGCTTTATAAAGAAAAACAACCGTAAAAACGAATTCCTTTTACCCCGAATTGAAATGGCCGGTGTTTTCGGCGGTGGCTACGATAAGGACCGCCTGCAGGATTTATGGCTCTTGCTTCTTAAAAACCAGTTCCACGATATTTTACCCGGCACATCCATACACGAGGCTATGGAGGACTGCCGTCCCGATTTCAAGAGACTTGAGGTTGAGGGCAACGAGATGTTCCAGGCTTCACTTAAGGCAATTCTTCCTAAAATCGAAATCAAGGACGAGGGTATTCTTGTATGGAACCTTCTTTCACACAGTGTTACCGCACCCGTTAAGGTTGAGGGCAAAAAATCCTTTGACTCTCTTTGCAGACACTTTAACGAAAACGGCGCAGAATACACCGAATTCATTGCAACCGACGTCCCCCCTATGGGCTACAAATTCTTCCCCTATGGTGAGGAAAAGAAGAAAAGCGGCGTTACCTCCTCCAACGGCGTTATCGAAAACGAATTACTCCGCGTTGAATACGATGAAAACGGTATTCTTACGTCAATTTTTGATAAAGAGAACAACCGTGAAACCCTTGACGGCGAGGGCAACCTTATTTCAATTTTCATTGACAAATGCGTTCACGAAACCGCTTGGAACCTTGAGCAAAACTACGAAAAGAAGAAATGGGAGCTTCGCAAGGCAGAAAGCGTTGAAATTACAGAATGCTCACCCTTAAGAGCAGTGCTCAGAGTTACAAGAAAATTCAACAAATCAACAATTGCCCAGAATATCATCCTTTATTCAGGCTCACGCTCACTCCTTTTCGAAACAGAGGTTGACTGGCAGGAGCGTGACAAGGTTATGAAGGCGGCGTTCGACGTTAACGTGCTTAACACCGAGGCAACCTTTGAGGCGGCACACGGCGCAATCAAGCGTCCCACACACCGCAACTCACCCTTTGACGCGGCACGCTACGAGCAGTGCGCACACAAATGGGCAGACCTTTCCGAGGGCGATTATGGTGTAAGCATTCTTAACGATTGCAAGTACGGCTACGACGTTCTTGACAGCCGTATGCGAATCACTCTTCTTCGTGCACCCACCTGCCCCGATAGAAAGGGCGACCTTGGTGAGCACCACTTTACATATGCTTATTATCCCCATGCAGGCACATGGCAGACAGGCGGCACGGTTCAGGCGGCATTCCAGTTAAACTTCCCCTTAAATGCAACTGCCGTTACACCTAACGAGGGTACGTTACCCGAAAGCTACTCCTTCATTTCAACCGACAACGACGATATCGTTATTGATACTGTAAAGCAGGCTCAGGATAACAACGGCATCATCTTAAGAGTATATCAGAGCCGTCGAGTACGTGGCGAAAGAGCTATCACGGTTAATCTTCCCTTCACTAAGGCTTACGAATGCAATCTTATGGAAGAGAATGAAAACGAGTTTGAATTTACAGGCAATCAGCTTAAATTCAAAATCAATCCCTTCGAGGTTAAAACCTTCAGACTTATATAATTACGAGGTATAATTATGGCTCATAATATTACTAACCCCTATGCCGAGGGAACCGGTAACAGCAGACTGTTCCGAATCCCCTCCATACTCACCCTTAAAAGCGGCAGAGTTATTGCCGGTGGTGACCTTCGTTACGGCAACGGCACCGATGACCCTGCAAATATCGAAACCGTTATACGCTACTCGGACGATAATTGCAAAACCTGGTCCGATATTGTGTGGGTAAACCATTTTGACGATATGGAGGACATTGACCACAATGTGGCAATCCCTACATCTGCCTCATTTTGTGATGCGGCCCTTTGCCAGGATAATAACGGCGTTATTTACCACGCAAGTGACGCTTGTCCTGCATATATGGGTCTTTGGAGCGCAGGAACCTATGGCAAGCAGAACGGCTTTATTGACGGCAGACTTGCCCTTTGCGACAAAACGAGCCACCTAAAGGCAGAAAGCACCACCCTTGATAAAAAACACTACCCCTACTACGTTGGCGACTTTAACGGTGAGGGCTTTGCGCCGGTACTTAAATTCAGCGATGGTACAAGCTATAACGACTACTACGTTGATAAAGCCTATAACATCTATAAAAAGAGTGGCGACGACCTTAACCCCGTGCTTATAAAGCAGATGAACAAGGACGGCACACTTAATGACAAGGACGTTATTGCAAACATCTTTTATGCCTACGCACCCATTAAGATTTATCCCACCTACTACCTTTGGGTAAAGAAAAGCTTTGACAACGGCGAAACCTGGTCCGACGGTCAGATACTGAACACACAGGTTAATTCCAGAGGCTTTACGGGCTTTTCACCCGGTGTGGGTATATGCATTGAAAAGAACGGCAAGCAGCGCGTAATATTCTCTATTTATGACAACAACGAGGGTCGCGAATATACAAGCATAGTTTACACCGAGGACGGCGAAACCTGGCACCGCTCAGAAAAAGCAAAGCAGGTAGGCACCGCGGGTAAAAGCTCAGAAAGTCAGCTTGTGCTTCTTAACAACAACGTTCTCAGAATGTATTCAAGAAATATTGCGGGCTACATCAGCTACGCCGACTCAACCGACGGCGGTGAAACCTGGAGCAAATACGCCATCGACAAGGGGCTCGGCTATTGCTCAAACTGTATGTTCTCAGTCATAAATTACAGTAAGGAAATTGACGGCAAAAAGGCAATCGTTGTTTCCTGCCCAGCTAAAAAGACACGAAAGCTCGGCGTTATAAAAATCGGTCTTTACGACGAAAGCAACGTTGTTGAGTGGAAATACCGTAAGAAGGTTACCGATAGCCTTAACCCCTTTAGCTTTGTTTATTCCTGCATTACGGAGCTCCCCGACGGCAGAATAGCTGACCTTTACGAAAGCGACAAGGCGGAATTCACCCTGAAAGCCTACACCATTGACGAGTTAAAGGTAAATGAATCGGGCAAGCTTTCGCTGATTGACAGTATCAAATCAAAAATCTACAACAAAACCAGAAAATAAGAAACAACCGTTTCGGGAAAATACCCGAAACGGTTGTTTTTCGTATACATCTTTTAATAAACACAATCGAATTTATCTATGCAGAACTGCTCCAGGTCCGATATATCCTCATAGGTTAATTTAGCGTTACTGCACCAAAGATAGGTTATGGTCATATCCTCGTCAGAGCAAGCAATAAAGCCTGTTTCCTTGGGAATATCCCATTCTTTTGAATCAACAAGAACAAATTTTGTGCCATCATACTCGAAGGCAGATTTAGTTTTATCAGCCAAGTTCAATGAATTATATGCCTTTTTGTAAGCCGACTCGTTATCATAGGTTATAACCAGCTCGATTACATCGTCGTTTTCATCATAATAATACTCGTCGTCATAGCTTATAGTTAATTCGCTAAAGCTTTTATCCAGCTTATTAAAATCAGGCATAAAGGCGTCGGCACCGTATTCGGAAACCTTAGCCTTATATTCGGCAAAATCCCAATCAAGATAATCGATTTTTTTATGCTTTTCAAAAAATTTGTCAAGGCTTTTGCCCGCTTTGTTTTGCTCAAGATTATACTCAAACAAATTTTTATCGTTGACAAAGCCGTCTGCCGAATTATAGCCGAACTCTACCTCTGCAATATCCACAATCGCATTCTTTGCAAGGCGTGAGGTAATGTAATCATCGCTTCTTGAAAGCTTTATAAGCTCAGGTACGGCGGCATTACCAAGGCTTACATAATGCTCAAAATCAACACCTATTTCATCCTCGGTATATTTGAGATAATTATATTTTGAAATATAGGTATCAATATTAGTAACGGATACTACCACACAGGTCAATGCACAGATAATAAGTATAAAATTAATATATCTGAATTTTTCAAAGAAAATTCTGATTAATACAACTATAAATATTACACACAGCATTATCATAAACACACTTGTTAATACTCTTAAGCGTGTAAGACCGTACATTTCAATATACATTGACATTCTTATAAAAGAGTTCACGGTAAGAAACAGTGAAAACGCCGTAAAGAATGTTAAAATCAGCTTGGTTGAAACAGGCAAACGACCGCTTGCCTTGGGCTTTTCAAGCACCGACACAAGGAAGGTTATTATTAAATTAAGGGCGGTAATTGCACTCATCTGGAAAAAACCGCTTCTTGCAAACTCAGCAGCACTAAAGCCTTCGGGCAAAAGAAAAGCAAAGGTATCTGATATATAGGCAAGCTGTGACACAAGAAAAACAACGTAAATAAAGCCGATTATCGAAAGAAAGGTGTTAAGGAACACAACGGACATTTTGCCGGGCTTTGAATTAAGGCTCTTGTTTTTATCACGTGTAATACCCCTTGCAAGTGAAAAACCGTACGACGAAAACACAGGTACTGCAACCACCGTTAAAACAAGGCTTAATATAAGCAAAGCCACATTTGAAAACACCTTTTCAACTATAGTGTTAAAGGCGGCATCCGCACTTGAAAGCAAGGGTATAATTACCACAAGCATAGGTATTGCCAAAAGAATACCCGGTATTACCATAACAAATTTATTGTTGCGGTTTTTAAACTCCGTTATAAGCGAAGTGAAAAGCTTGTTTATATTTATGAAAGGCTCAATACCGCTAACATAAAAAATGTCGGCAAACTTAAGGAACGTACCATCGTCACAAAGGGCGGTTCCGCTTAAGCCGTTTAACACCATACCCGTAATAAACAGTACAACCAAAACCATCAAAAACTTAAGCACATTGTTATCATACAACGTAAATGATGCCGTAAGAATCAAATTTAAAACAAGCATTATAAAATACAAAAGCTTGTTTTTTGCATTCCTTGAGCACACATAAACCAAAGCTCCAAGCGAAAGAACGGTATAAGTTACGCTAAAGCCCACGTTAAAGCCGTTAAGTAATCCCAATCTTACACAAAGAAAGGTTGCAATGGTTGAAAAAATCAAAAAATAAAAATCCTTGTTATTAAACGGATAAATCTTTCCCGTAGGCTTTGGAGCTACCGGGGAATTGGCAGTGTATTGCGGAACTGTGCCATTATATGTATTATTTTGAATATTATTAACATCCATTTTATTCCACCTCATCATCTGAGTATTCAAGAATATCACCGGGTTGACAGTCAAGCTCCTTGCATATTGCAGAAAGGGTTGAAAATCTTATAGCCTTCGCCTTACCTGTTTTTAAAATAGATAAATTGGCTTGAGTTAGACCAATGCGTGAAGCAAGCTCACCCGAGGACATTTTTCTTTTTGCTAACATTACATCTACGTTTACAATAATTCCCATATTTACACCGTCAAATCATTTTCATTTTTTATTTCGCTTCCCTTTTCAAAGGCATTTTTAAGAACTCTGAAAAACAGCCACATAAACCCTGCCGCCATAGGTATCGGAAAGCCTGCAAGGAAGAAATAGCACAGTGGCAAAGAAAGTGGTATAACCGAAAGACAAGTGTAAGAGAGAATTTTAATATACCTTACCGTCTGATTACAGAACACCTCCCCTTTTTTGATATTGAAAAGAAATTTAAAAAGATATACCAAGGTTAAAACAGCAGAGGGTGTGCAACCGTAGAAAACACCAATAAGGGTTTTGCGGGCTGCCTCGCTTGTATTGTCGGCTTCACAATAAGCCGTAAAAACACTCGGCGCCATAAAAAGCATAAATACAAAGAGTATGCTTAATGCAACCAAAAGCGCAATTGTTAAATTAAGTGATTTTTCGGAACGTTTCATAAAACCATCTCCTTAGGGTGAAAGGAATTATCCGAACCGTGTTTTCTACAGGCGGATTTCCGTTCATCCTGCGTTAAAATACTCGCCAATCCGTCAGGATTAGCTGCGTTTTTGCCTTGTCTGACCAAAAATCCGTACTGTAGAAAACCTTTGACCTGAAAGATAAAGATTTTTATTGGATTTTTGGTGTTGAGGGCGAAGATAGGCTGGGGCCTTTCAAGACCGAAACGCCGAAAAGCCTTGAAAAGATTAGCTTTCAGGCAGGTTCGGATAACTCATTTCACCCTAAAGCTTTTTATTCTGTCGTCACCGGGAAGGGCAATTATTGCACCCTCGGCAGGCTCAGAATTACGAAGAGCATCAACGTACTCCTCCATAATTTTCTCGTAATCGTCACCAAAAACAATTTTGGGATCGATGGCAATAAAGGTAAAGCCAACGTCCATGCAAGCATTGTTTTCACTATAAAACCTGCCCACGTTATTAAGGTAAGCGGCACCGGAAAGTACACCGGATAATATATCAATCATCATTGCAATTCCGTAGCCCTTAAACCCTGCCATGGGAAGTACGAGCCCTGCCATACCCTCGTCGGGGTCCGTGGTGGGCTTGCCGTTTATATCAAGAGCCCAACCCTCGGGTAAGGGCTTATTCTGAAGCTTATATTCCTTGAACTTTGATTTTGCAACCACGCTTGTTGCCATATCAACAATAATGGGGTCCTTATCACCGCAGGGAATTACCATTGAAAAGGGGTTTGTGCCAAGCATTTTTTCCTTACCGCCAAAGGGTGCCATCTGTGCGGGACTGTTGCTGAAGGCAATGCCTATGCAGCCCGTCCGAGCCGCCTTTAAGGGATAGTAAAAAGCAGGCCCGAAGGTGTTATTGTTTCGGCTAAGTACGGTAAAGATACCACTTTCGTGTGATTTTTCCACCGCATAATTCATACAGTAATCGGCACACACGGGACCCATGGAATTATCGCCGTCAATTATTGCAAAAGCCGCCGTTTCTCTTATTACGTTAAATTTAGGGTCAAGGTTGTAGCCGCCACGCTCAATTCTGCCTATATGAGCGGGCAGAATAGCCGCACCGTGGCTTGTTACACCGTACATATCCGCAGTAACGAAGCAATCTGCAACCGTTTCAGCGTGATTTTCCTTAACACCCTTTTCTGTAAGAAGGGCTTTAACTCGCTCTTTTTCTTTTAAAAAGTCAAGGTCTGACATATTATTTTCCTTTATTAGCCGCTTTCACGAAGGTTTCAACGAAAATTCGCTTGATATCATTTTCGTTGTGGTTCTTTTTACCCGTTTCGTATGCCTGACGGCTATATTTTTTAATCATTTCGGGATTTTCGATGATTTTTTGGAGCTGAGGTGCAATTTCGTCATATTCGTTGGCAATAATTGCACAGTCATTCTCTCTTAAATATTCAATGGGAGCAATTGTTTTATCGCCGATTGCGAAAATACATTTGCCGTTTTTGAAATAGTCCGTAAGCTTTGTTGAGAATGAAAGACGGGCATCAAATCTGTGCTCCTTTTCAAGTGACTCAACAAAAACAACCATATCCGCACCCTGCTGAATTGCGTCAACCTCGCTCTTGGGAACGGCACCGTTAAAGTGACAGCCGTTTGAATTAAGGTATTCCATGGTTTTGTCATCCATAACGGTGGGTGAATAAATATCAAGGGTGATTTTTTCGCCATCCTTGTTAATTTCCTTAAGCGCCTTTGAAATTTCAACCAACGAGGCATGTCTGCCGATGAAAAGGTTGCCGGTGTAGACCATTCTGATGGGTGTTGAAACCTCTTTTTCTTTAAACTCAAGGTTATCGTAGTTAATACCCTTTGTAAGCACGATGCTTTTTGTGCCGAAAAGGTTATCGGTGTCAATTGCCTCGGTTTTGGTGATGGTAAACATCTCGGTGCAATTAACCGCAAGCTTTTTAACAACCCTTCTCAGCATAAAGCGGTGAAAATACGCAAAGGGATTTTTGCCGCAGGGCTTGTATGAATAGTTGTCATCTGCAAGGTAGCACACGTAGGGTCTGGGATATTTTTTAAGTATATGAAGCTGAAGCCAACCCATATATGCCACGGGGTAAATGGGCACAAAGTAAACGTCGGGATTTTCTTCTTCAATAAATTTATCAAGAGCCTTTGTTTTCCATCTGCCGAGCATCCATACAAATTCACGCATAACGGTCATAAGCCATGATTTTTTCTTATGTGCCTGAGTATAAAGAGCCTTTTCGGCATCCATTGCCTTCTGTGTTGAAGCATCCGCCTCGGCACCGTTCTCTACCCTGCAGCCAACGGGATTACGCTTGATAACGCTCTTAATAATCTCGTTTTCGCTTATTCTGAAAAAGCTGTTGCACACGGGTGTATTGGGAAGACCCGATTTTGTATAAATCTGTGCAACTCTGTCGGGGTTATAATGCTTGAATAAATCGGTCTGTGTGTGAATACCGCTATCCTTATGCCAGGTGCTTAAGGAAATTGATAATACCTTTGGTAATTTTTCACTCATTTTAAAAGCCTCTTAATTATTTAATCTTATCAAGTATTGTGAGCATAAGTGTAACACCCCTGAAGCCCACAAGCTTGTAAACCTTCTTAATCTGTTGGGGACGTGTGCTCTGACTGTAGTTGAGGATATCTGAAATAGCCTTGATACGCTTAACGTGCTTTTTCTTTTCAGTATCCTTTACTCTTATGTATGTGATAAACATATTTGAGTAATACTTTGCAAGAGCGCCCATTAAAGCATTTTTCTTCTTTTCGCTCATATCCGAGGACTTGATTTTTTCGTTCCACTTTTCCATGGTGAAAATATAGTCCGTAAGGTTTCTGAGCTTAAGTGTCGAGGTAACTGAGCCCGCCCTTTGTCTGTAAGCGATATATGATTTATCTATGGCAGATATTTTTTCGGCACAGAGCACAAGGTTAAAGTACCAGTCCATATCCTCACAGACAAGATTTGTATCAAAAACGACTCCGTTTTCTATTGCCATTTCACGGCGGAATGCCTTAACCCAAGCCATACCGTAATATGCATCCTTCTTAACAAGGGTTTCGAGCATTTCCTCGCTGTCGGTTATATTTTCGGCAAAATCAAGAGTAAAGGTGCATTTATCAAGGGTTTTTGTATCGTCAAAGTATTTGGAATATTTATATAAAACGATATCACTGTCAGTTTCCTTAATTTTATCGTAAATATCCTGGAAGAAGCTATCCGAAGTGATGAAATCATCACTGTCAAGATAAATAACGTATTTACCCTCTGCTTTTTCAAGACCCATATTTCTTGCGGTGGACTGACCGCCGTTGGGCTTGTGAATTAC
Organism: Acutalibacteraceae bacterium; assembly: GCA_045654405.1. Taxonomy (GTDB): domain Bacteria; phylum Bacillota; class Clostridia; order Oscillospirales; family Acutalibacteraceae; genus DTU089. The sequence goes on from JAZONH010000011.1 coordinate 303,506, forward strand.
CTTTATTCTGCCGTCCTTTTCGGCTAATTCATCACAGATAGCAGGACTAGAATCCTTTGAGCCGTCGTCAACAAGAATAATTTCAAAATCCTTGAAGGTCTGTGCCTGAATGGAGTCCACACACTCTTTAAGGTATTTTTCTACGTTGTAGATGGGTAAAATGATACTGAAAAACATATTTAAAACCTCAATTCGCAGTTTCGTTCATATCATCAAGAATATTTTTGAGCATTATGGGTCTGTCGAAATATTTTTCGGCTCGCTCGCTGCCTGCTTTGGCAATTCTTGCAAGAAGCTCACCGTCATTTCTGAGAAGCAGCATTTTTTCTGCAAGGTCGTCCGAATCCTTAACCTCACAAAGAATACCCGACACGTTGTTTTCAACAACCTCGGATGGACCGGGCACGTTTGTTGTAATTATGGGAAGACCAACACCCATTGCCTCCTGCAATACCTTACCGAAGCCCTCCCGATAGGTGGGATGCACTAAAACGTCAAACATTGCCATATGGGGATAAACCTCGTTAAAATCAACGTTACCCGTCATAACGATTCGGGGATGACTCTTGGCAATTTCGAGATTTTCGGCACTGATGGGGTTAGCGTCATCAAGCATACCCACAAGTGCAAGGTAAATGCTCTCGTCATTCTGAGAATTTTTGTTGAAGGCGGTTATAAGCTCGTTTGTGCCCTTATCCACGTTGACTCTGCCAACGTAGCCGTAAACGAAGGCGTCCTGAGGAATACCGTATTTTTCACGAAGCTCTTTTTTTGCTTCGGCGTTATCAAAGCTTCTGCACTGAGCAAGGTCAACACCGATTGTACCGCCGATACCGATAACCGAAATTTTATTTTTCTTACAAAGTCCCTCGTCGATAGCAAACTGCATATTCTTGGGGCTTTGTGCCTTAACCTGCGTTGAAAGTCTGCAGGTAATTTTTTCAAATATTTTAAAGAATTTTCTGCTGAAGCCCTCAAATGCCACGTATCTGATACCGCATTGACTGTATCTTCTGACCTTTGCTCTTGTAAGGAAGGCGGCAATTGAAGCGTAAAGTGAGGCGTTGGGGGTTGAATACTGAATAATATCAAACTTTTCTTTTCTGAAAATTTTAATGAATTGCAGTACCGATGAAATTGCAGAAAGGTCAACGCCCCTTGCCATTGAAACGGGGATGAATTTTATGTAATCGGGCAGGGATGCGGCAAATTCCTCATCATTGTTACAAATAAGCGTAACGTCATAGCCGCCCTCGTTATGCAGATACTTTGCACTTTCAACAACAAAGGCCTTCATTGTTAATGAAACCGTTGTTACAAAACAAATCTTTTTCATCCCGTTTACCTTCTCAGTTAATTTTAGTTGCGGGCACACCCACGTAGGTGCCGCCCTCTGTGATTTCCTTGGTAACCACTGCGCCGGAGCCGACTGTTACGTTATCGCAGATTTTAACAGTCTGATTAACAACACTGCCTGCACCCATCCAGACCATATTACCGCATTGTGACATACCGCACATTGTTACGTTGGGGGCAATAAGGCAATAATCGCCGACCCTGCAATCGTGCTCAATAACGCTTGCGCTGTTAAGTATGCTGAATTCACCAATCTCGGCACAGGCATTCATTACAACAAGGGGCATCACAACCGTTCCCCTGCCGATTTTGGTTTCAATACCGATGGATGCCGTGGGATGCACAAGCACGGGATAATCCAGATCGGGGTATTTATCAAAAATCATTTTTCTTACGGCATTATTACCGATACCCATTGCAAAAGCGTGAGTTTCCTTAAACCTTACGCAATCGCTGAGCTTACCCAGTATAGGGTACCCGATTACTGTAGAGGCCGTAGCATTATCGTCTAAAAAGCCTTCGATTTCATAGCCGTTTTTTAAAGCTATATCGGCAACAACCTTGGCGTGGCCGCCCGCACCGAAAATAACCAATTTATTCATTTTAATTCTCCTCTGCAGATACGCTACCCTTGAATTCCTCCATAGTAGCGTTATTTTCCTGGGAAATTCCCTCTCTTTTAAGGACGGAAAATACTGTTCCGAAAATTATCTTAATATCACCAATAAGGGTGATGTTGTTCACGTACTCAACGTCAAGCTTAAACTTTTCCTCCCAGGAGATGCTGTTTCTGCCGTTAACCTGTGCATAGCCTGTAAGACCGGGACGCACGTCGTGACGGTGCCTCTGCTCCTCGGAATATAAGGGAATGTATTTTACAAGCAAGGGACGAGGTCCCACAATTGACATATCACCCTTTAAGATGTTGATAAGCTCGGGGAGCTCGTCGAGTGAAGTTGACCTTAAGAATTTGCCGTATGCATTAAGCCTTACCTCGTCGGGCAGAAGGTTGCCCTCTGCATCCTTACGGTTATCCATAGTTCTGAACTTTATAAGTCTGAAGATTTTTTCCTCGCCGGTTTCAGGGTTAATCTTACCGGGACGACTCTGGCAGAAGAAGGGGTTACCCCTCATAAAAATTGCACCTAAAACCACAAGCACCGAAAGAATGGGTGACAAAAAGATGATGGCACCAAGCGAAAGGCAAAAATCAAAAAAACGTTTAAAGCATTTTGCGTACATTTTTATCCCTCAAAACAAGATTTAATTACGGAAATAACTATCTGCTGTTCTTCCTCGGTCATTTTTATATCCGAGGGAAGGCACAAGCCCCTCTTGAAAACGTCCTCACCAACAGCGTTGCCATCGGCTGTGATGAAATCGTTATCCTTGAATACGGGCTGCATATGCATGGGCTTCCAGATGGGACGGGAATCTATCTTTTCCTCCGCAAGCTTTTTGATAACTGAAAGTGCCTCAACGTCACAGTCAGGGTCAATAATCATACATGAAAGCCAGAAGTTGGGCTTTGAATTATCAAGATAAGGGTTCATTTTAACGGGAAGACCCTTTAAGCCCTCTTCATAGCGTCTGTAAATTGCTTCCTTTGCGGCTACGTGCTCGTCAAGGTGTAAAAGCTGACCCCTGCCGATACCTGCAACCACGTTTGACATACGGTAGTTGTAGCCGATTTCCTCATGCTGATACCAAAGCTCGGGCTCTCTTGACTGAGTTGCCCAGAAGAATGCCTTTTCTCTCTCCTCTTTACTTTCTGTAAACAGCATACCGCCGCCGGAGGTAGTGATTATTTTATTACCGTTAAAGCTGATGGCGTTATATTTACCGAAGGTGCCGCAGGCTACGCCGTGATAGGTAGCGCCCAGCGCCTCTGCCGCATCCTCAATAAGAATTGCACCGTGCTTTTCACAGACTGCAAGAATTTCATCCATCTTAGCGGGTGTACCGTAAAGGTGGGCAAGAATTACCACCCTTGTATCGGGGTATTTCTCAAAGGCTCTTTCAAGTGCCGCAGGGTCCATATTCCAGGTTTCATACTCGGAATCTATGTAAACCTGCTCGCCGCCCTCGTAGCTTACGGGGTTAACCGTTGCCGCAAAGGTCATATCGGAGCAGAACACCTTGTCGCCCCTTTTAACACCTGCAAGCTTTACTGCAAGGTGCAAGGCAGAGGTACAGGAAACAAGTGAAAGTGCCTCCTGATTCTTACCGCCGTTGCGGACAAGATATTCGTTCATCTCTTTTTCTAAACCGTCGCAGTTAAAGCCCAGGGGTGCAATCCAGTTTCTGTCGAATGCCTCCTGCACAAACTTTAACTCCTCCCCGTGCATTGTAGGTGTTGCAAGGGGTATGGGTTTTTTAGTGTTTATCATTTAAAAGTTTCTTCCCTTCTGAAAACTTTCGTTATTTCTGAATGTTATCTGCGATTATATCTACAAGACGAGCCGTTTCTTCCTGATTTGCCTTAAAGAATGCATCGTCTTTTTTTGTAAGCTCCGCTTCGTATTCTCTGATTTTTCTGAGCTCCTGCTCAAATAATCTTTGAACCTCTGTCATATCCGAGGTTTTATGAATATCGCAAAAGCTTCTTGATAAAATTGCCATTGATGAGCCCAGTCTGTAATGCTCTGCAATAACGTGCTCGGCAGGTAGCATTCCGAAGCCAAGCCTTGCTATACCGCCAAAGCCATAGGGTATGCCGTAGCTTTTAAAAATTTCGCAAAGCTCTGCAACTGTGCCGTCGGTGAGAAGCTGGAACATAAACTTCATTCCGTAGGATAAATGCAAATCGTTAAGACCGATGTGAACCATATCAATACCGCCCACTTCAAGCATTGCCCTGATATTTTCCTTAGCCTCGGCAGTTTCAAGTAAAAGCATCGTTTTTACTCTGCCGCCTACGTATTCGGTGAATTTTTTTATTTCCTCGGTGGTCTTTGCCATGGGGAGCATAATAATATCTGCCCCTGCATCAATCACCGCATCAATCTCGTCCTTGGAGCTGCACCAATTTTCGCCTGCGTCGTGTATGGGGTTTACTCTTACAAGAAGCTCGGTTTTATTAAGCACCCTACGCAGATTTTTAACGTCCTCTACGGTGTGGTGACTTTTAACGGTATCAAGACCGCCCTGTCGCTCTTCCTTGCCGATGTATTCCATATCAACAAATATCCTGTCAACGCCGCTTTCCTGAGCAAGTGCGGCAACCTGCGGATTATTAGTGATGTACATTAATTTCAAAGCCATAAAATTAATCCTTTATTTCTTCTTTATCGTCACTTACGGTTTCGCCTGCGGCCTTACCCTCTACAAAGCCCTCGCTTTTAAGAACGCTGCCGATTGTTCTGATGAAGCACTTAATATCAAATATAAGGCTCATCTTCTCAACATATTCGCCGTCGAGCTTCGCCTTAACAGGAATTTCAAGCTCGTCACGACCGCTGATTTGTGCAAGACCCGTAAGACCGGGACGAATGCCGTTAGCGTTATATTTATCACGCTCGGCAATAAGGTCAAACTGATTCCAGAGGGCGGGTCTGGGACCGATAATACTCATTTCGCCCTTTAAAATGTTGAAAAGCTGGGGCAGCTCATCAAGACTTGTTTTTCTTAAAATTCTGCCCACCTTAGTAATCCATTTTTTTGAATCCACAAGCTCGTGTGTGGGCACGTCCTTAGGGGTCTCTGTAAACATTGTTCTGAATTTGAGAATTTCAAAATGCTCCTTGTTAAGTCCCACACGCTTTTGCTTGAAAAACACAGGGCCCTTACTGTCCATTTTAATTGCACAGGCGATGATTGCCATAGGCACGCACAATGCAATAATGCCGCATAATGAAAGAACAAAATCCAACATTCTTTTCACTACATTTTTGTACATTAGATTCTCTCCGATATGATATAACTGTGTGACAACTGAGGTCACTAAAATTAAATAACCTATATGAAAACACGGCACAACTTCCGTATTAAACCATATATATAGAAATCATATCATATATATATTCTAAAGTCAATAAAACATACGGGGTGAATTGAGCATATTTCCCGCATTTTCTGATTTTTTTCGTGGTAAATTCTGATTATTTTGCTTCCCGATTAAATTTCTTTTTTACAATTATTACCAACACAGTTTTATATTGACAAAACAAAAATTTTATGATACACTGTGCACATATAGGAGGCGATAAAATGGAAGCAATTTTAGATATCATCTTTAACCTTTTCGAAGGTGCAGACCTTTCTGCTATTCTCGGCTCTATCGAGGGCTCACTTGTTGAATACGACGTTAGTGCCGTTCTTGACACAGTTACAAGCTTCTTCGGCGGTCTTTTCGCTTAAGCAAATACTTTTACACCCTTTCCGTTTGAGAAAGGGTGTTTTTTTATGCTTTTTTATATACTTATTTACACCTTTTTTACATTTTAGTATATTGACTTAAATGCTTATTAAGTGTAAAATATATAATTAGTCAAGTGTCGGTTATTTTCAAAAATAATCAATAAAAAAGGAGGTTAAGTTATGTCGGATGACATCATCATTTCCGCGCAAAATTTAAGCAAATCATACGGCAAACACCTTGTTTTAAATAACATGAGCTTCACCCTTCCCCGTGGTGAAGTAATTGGTCTTTTCGGCCCCAACGGATGTGGTAAAACCACGTTTATGAAAATACTTACGGGCCTTATTCACGATTATAAGGGCTCCGTCGTAATCAACGGCCTCAGACCCGGCGAAAAAACAAAAGCGGTTACCGCATATCTTCCCGAGCAGAGCTTTGTTCACGACTGGATGCGTAACATTGATGCGGTTAATTATTTTGACGATTTCTTTAAGGATTTCAACAGAGAAAAGGCCCTTGATATGATCAACCGCTTCGATCTTAAGCTTGATCAGAAGGCAAAATCAATGTCCAAGGGTCAGCAGGAAAAGCTGCTTCTTTCCCTTACAATGGCAAGGGATGCCCAGCTTTATATCCTTGACGAGCCCATGGGTGGTGTTGACCCTGCCACAAGAGGTCAGATTCTTGATTTCATTATGAAAAATTACGCAGGCAACTCAACACTTTTAATCTCAACACACCTTATCAACGACCTTGAGGACGTGTTTACCCACGCAGTATTTTTAGGCAACGGTAAGGTGCTTCTCAACGATAGTGTTGAGAATATTTTACAGAATGGTAAATCCATTGAGGATGTATTTAAGGAGGTTTTCAGCAATGTTTGGTAAGCTTCTTAAAAATGATCTTAAATCACAGTGGCATTCCGTATCCGTAATTTTCCTTTGCATAGCGATTATAGTGTGTGCTGCAGAATTATTTATTTCCCTTTGCATAGCGGAAATTATCCCCTTCAAACAATCATTCTTCAAGTTCGGCGCAGTTACTTTAAGCGGTATAGCGGTAATGCTTCTGATGCTTTTCGCTTGTATTGTGATACTAATCACAGTGGGACTGTTGTTTTCAAAAACTACTTTTGGCAGAGCAGGTTATCTTACACTTACTCTTCCTGTAAAAACAAGCTCACTTATCTGGTCAAAAACTATTTCAGGACTTATATGGACCTTTGTTGTATATTTCTTGTTTTTCGGCTCGGCATGCTTGTGGTTTACGCAGTCAAGCTTCGCTAATGATGAACTCAGACCCTTAATGGAAACAGTGCTGAGTGCATTCTTTAATTTATCTCTCGAAACCATTATCTCAATGGTAATTTATGGCTTCGCTATTTTAGCGATAGTTATGTTCTTTATCGTACAGTGCATGTATTTTTCTATAACATGCTCTCACGTTTCTCCTCTTTCAAAATTAAGTGTATTCAGTGCGGTTATCATTTTCTTTGCATCATTTGGTGCTGTTGCCTACCTTGCATATAAAATTTGTGTTATTTTCCCGTTCGGTTTTGTAATGCACAATGGTACAATCACACTCACCTCAAACGTATTCGAAACGTTTGACGCCGTAGGCGGACTTCCGATTATTATCTCATTTCCGCTCTTTATACTTGTAGTATCTGTGCTTTTACACTTCCCCATTACGGCTCTTACAAAGCATAAGGTAAACGTTAAGTAATTCCCCTTTCAGAAAGGATGTATAAATATGGATAATATGAACGGTCTTAAGCGTTCAGTTTTCTGTGGTGACCTTCGCGCCGCTAACATCGGTGAAGAAGTAACCGTTTGCGGTTGGGTTGCTAAGCAGCGTGACCTCGGCGCGCTTATTTTCGTTGATTTACGTGACAAAACAGGCATTGTTCAGCTTGCCTTTGACGAAAATACCGACAAAGAAATTTTTGCTAAAGCCTTCGGCGTAAGAAGCGAATACGTGCTTATGGCAAAGGGTATTGTTCGTGAGCGTTCATCAAAAAATACCGAAATCCCCACAGGTGATATCGAAATTGACGTTAAGGATTTAAGAGTTCTTGCAAAGAGCGAAACTCCCCCCTTTGACATCGTTGAAAACTGTCAGACTGCGGAGCTTACAAGACTTAAATACCGTTATCTTGATCTCAGAAGACCCGATTTGCAGAAAAATATTCTTTTCCGTCACAAGGTAACCAAAATCACCCGTGACTATTTTGACGAAAACGGCTTCGTTGAAATCGAAACACCCATGCTTATTAAGTCCACACCCGAGGGTGCACGTGACTTCCTTGTACCCAGCCGTATTCACCAGGGTACGTTCTACGCACTTCCCCAGTCACCCCAGCTTTACAAGCAGCTTTCAATGGTAGCAGGCTTTGACAGATATATGCAGATTGCCCGTTGCTTCCGCGACGAGGACTTACGTGCAGACCGTCAGCCCGAATTTACACAGATTGACCTTGAAATGTCCTTTGTAACTATGGAGGACGTGCTCAGCATCGGTGAAGGCTATATGGCAAGAGTTTTCAAGGAAACTCTCGGCGTTGATATTCCCCTTCCCCTTCCCCGCCTCACCTATAAAGAGGCTATGGAGCGCTACGGCTCAGACAAGCCCGACACACGCTTCGGTATGGAAATTTTTGACCTTACCGACATCGTTAAGGATTGCGGCTTCTCAGTATTCTCAGGCGCAGTAGCAGGCGGCGGCTCAGTACGTGGTATCACTGCTAAAAACGCAGTTACAACATACACAAGAAAAGAAGTTGACAAGCTTACCGAATTTGCTAAGGGCATCGGTGCAAAGGGTCTTGCATGGATAAGACTTACCGACGACGGTATTGCATCAAGCTTTGCTAAGTTTATGACCGAGGACGAAATGAAGGCAATCCTTGACAGAGCAGGCGCTGAAAAGGGCGACGTTGTTTTCATCGTTGCAGACACCAAAAACAGTGGCGTGCTTTCAGTACTCGGCGCACTTCGTAACGAGGCCGCAAAGAAGCTTGACATTATCGGTGACGGCTTCAACCTTCTTTGGATTGTTGAATTCCCCTTCTTCGATTGGGACGAGGATGCAGGCCAGTTTGTTGCAATGCACCATCCCTTCACTTCCCCCCTTCCCGAGTGCCTTCCCTACCTTGAAACAGATAAGGCGGCAGTTCGTGCAGAGGCTTATGACCTTGTTCTTAACGGCATCGAGCTTTCTTCAGGCTCAATCCGTATCACAAACCCCGAGCTTCAGGACAGAATGTTCAAGCTCCTTGGTCTTTCTGATGAGGAAGCACAGCAGAAATTCGGCTACCTTCTTGATGCGTTCAAGTTCGGTCCCCCTCCCCACGGCGGTATGGGTATCGGTCTTGACAGACTTATTATGCAGCTTGTTAAGGCAGATTCACTTCGTGACGTAATTGCCTTCCCCAAGGTGCAGAATGCAAGCGAGCCCATGACTGAATGTCCCTCAATTGTTGATGCCATTCAGCTTGAAGAGCTTGGAATTGATTTAAAGGCTCAAAACTGACTTCTTTTAGCCCTAATATAGTGTTAAAATGTAAAAAAACACTTGAAAATGAGGCTGAATTAGTATAAAATTATTATGTATTAAAATGAAATTCATTTTCGGAGGATTTATTTATGGTAACAGCAGGCGATTTTAAAAACGGCGTTACATTTGAAATGGACGGCAAGGTTTATTCTATCATCGAATTCCAGCACGTTAAACCCGGTAAGGGTGCTGCTTTCGTACGTACAAAAATCCGTGACGTAATCAACGGTAGCGTTACAGAAAAAACCTTCAGCCCCACAGACAAATATCCCACAGCTTTCATCGAGAGAAAAGATATGGAATATTCTTATGAAGATGGCGGTCTTTACTACTTCATGGACCAGGAAACATACGATATGATTCCCGTTGACGCTGCAAACCTTAGCGACAACTTCAAATTCGTAAAAGAAAACATGGTATGTAAGATCCTTTCTTACAAGGGCAACGTTTTCGGCGTTGAGCCCCCCACATTCGTAACACTTCAGGTTACAAAGACTGACCCCGGCTTTGCAGGTAATACAGCTACTAACGCTACAAAACCCGCAACAGTTGAAACAGGTGCAGAAATCAAGGTTCCCCTTTTCATTGACGAGGGCGAAATGATTAACATTGATACAAGAACAGGCGAATATCTCTCAAGAGCATAATTGCCTATCTTAAAAATTTCCTATACAGGAGGAGTTTATTATGACACTTACAGAAAAAGTTGCATACCTTAAAGGCCTTGCAGCAGGTCTTGACCTTGACAAAGATACAAAAGAGGCAAAAATCTTTGATGCAATGTTCGACATTCTTGAAGATATGGCTCTTACAATAAGCGACATTGACGAAGATCTCAGCGCTTGCGAAGACCTTGTTGATGCTATCGACGAGGACCTTGACGAGCTTGAAGAGTACATCTTCGACGATGAAGACTTCTACGATGATGACGATTGTGATTGCTGCTGCTGTGATGACGAGGAGCTTTACGAAGTAGAGTGCCCCCTCTGCGGCGAAGAAATCCTTCTTGACGACGAAATGCTCGACGAAGAAGTTATCGAATGCCCCGGTTGCGGCGAAAGACTTGAGCTTGACATCGATTTTGATGATTGCGAATGTGACTGTGATTGCGGTTGCGATTGCTGCGACGAAGACTAATTAATAGTTAATAAAAACCGTCTGACCAATAGGTCAGGCGGTTTTTTTAGTTAGGGGTGAGGAGTTAAGGGGAAGCTACGCTTCCGATTATAATCAAGTAAAAGTAATGCGAAGCCTATCATCCCTGTGCCGTAGGCATAGGGAGGGGGACCGCGCCGTAGGCGTGGTGGTGGGTAGTTCTCTTACGGTTATCCTTCAGTAAAAGTAATGCGAAGCCCAACCTCTCTGCGTAAGGAGAGAGGGGGACCGCCATTTTAGTAAGTTGTTGAAAAAACACGTGAAAAGCGTGAGGTTCATTTACTGTGTAAACAAAGTTAATCGGAGCGGTGGAGAGTCCTAATCACTAACTGATGGATTGGATAACAAGTGTAGCTCCCCAATAATTTTGCATTTATAATCGGCTTTGCCCCTCAACTCCTCACTCCTCACTCCTCATTCATAACTTAAAAAAGCCATCGTACTCTCTGAGTACGATGGTTTTTCATTTATCGGTTTTTCTGAAATTTCAAGGCATATGGTTGTTACTATAAAGGATATAACGAATAATAATACAACAATAACTGCAGTTATTATTTTTCTTATTGTTTCATTACGCCTTACCGTAAGGCTATCGCCTATTACATATTTATTTGAGCCAAGATTACCCGGGTAATCCTTAGCAAATCCGTAATAGCTCTTTCTTTTTTTAATATAGGTGCTTTCTTTTTTACTCATTATTCAAGCACCTCTGTAGAGTCTTCAGACGGCTCAGTCTCAGGCTCAGTTACGGGCTCGGTGATTTCATCCTCCGGTAAATCGTCGGGCACATCCTCAATTTCATCGTCGGGAATATCATTAATATCGTCCGAATATTCCTCGGTGGTCTCTGTATTTTCTTCCGTAACCTCATTATTTTGCACAGGCTTTGTTTCAGTTACAGGCTGTGTGGTAACCACTACCTTATCTGAGCTGTCACTGTTATTACTATCACTTGAACCGGTGTAGCTTGCCCCATTATAAACGTCAATAATGGAAATTCTGTCGTCGGTAATATTGATATTGGACTGACCGTAAAGCTCCATCTGAAGCTTATGTGCCGCTAACTCGTAGTCAACAACCCAAATCCACATATTTGCGCTACCACTTGCACGGCAATCCTCGGGAGGCATCTGGAGCTGCTTTCTGTCGTAGGAAACCCAACCGCCCGTAAGAGCCTTAATACCCATTGAAACAATTTCTGTTTTCTTATAGCCGGTATCAACGTAGGGTAAAAGAATATCTATGTATTTTTTAAGCTCGCTGACTGATGAGTTTTTTGCGCGGCTTATCATTGACTCAATTACCATACGCTGTCTTCTTGTACGGCTTACGTCACCGTCTGAGTCGCAGTTTCTGATACGCACAAAGCAAAGTGCCTGCTCGCCGTTAAGGGTAACACCCTCACCAACTGGTAATTCAACCTTGAATTTTTTGTAGTTATAGTCCGCCTCATACTGCTGCACGTCAACAGTAACGCCACCCATCGCATCAACTATTTTTTCAAATGACTCGAAATTAACCATAACGTAGTTATCAATTTCGATTTTATAGTTGTTTTCAATAGTCTGTATAAGTGTTTCAGGGCCACCCATTGAATATGCGGCATTCAATTTGGTGCAATATGAGTTTTTGTTGCCCTCAACGTAAAGATAGCTATCTCTGAAGAAGGATACAAGCTTAAGCTCCTTGGTCTTTTTGTTTACGGAAATTAACATCATAACATCCGTATTGCCTGAGTTTGTACCATTTCTGCTATCCGCACCTATAAGAAGTACGTTTATAACGTTTTTACTGGACATTTTTCGGTCGTTGCCGAGGGTTGCCCAATCTATAAGTGACTGCTTAAAGCCTGCTGAGCCGATATCAATCTCAATATCCTCAAACTCCTGGTCCTCGTAAATAATATCATCACCATTGCCGCCGTTATAGGTACCCATATTGGATAACATATCGAAGCCCATAATCACAATTGTACCTATACCTGAAATGATAAGCGCAAGAATGATTGCAATAATGCTGAAAAGAACCTTTTTTATGGTTGAAAGGTTTTTAAACCATTTACCAAAGCGTTTAAAGGGATTTTTTTCCTTAGGCTCGCTCTTTTTCATTGGCGGTGCCGAAATTCGCCTTTTTAAAGGCTTTTCGTCATCAAAAACACTTAAATCCACACGTGTTTTTGTACCTACGGAGCCAATTGATGACATTTCTTCATCATTGTTATAGAAATCTACATCAATTTGTTCAGTAGGTCTGTCATCTACCAGCATTTCGGTAGGTGTTTCCTGACCTGATGCTTCAGTAGATGCACCTTCATCCAACATTTCTGTGTTATAGTTTTCTTCCTTTTCCTTTTGAGCATATTCACCTAACAAATCCAGATAATCCTGGTATTTGTTCTGATTATTGTTATCAGACATAAATTATTCCTCCGTTGTGTCTGCTACGTCTTCAGGTGTGCCCACGTCTTCGTTGTCGCCGGATGTGTCTCCTGCGCCCTCTGCCGCTGTACCGTCATCCTCAACTGTGCCGTTAACCTCTGCTTCGTCATGCTCAGTTGTAGAAAGGGTTACAACCACGTCGCCCTCACCGAGCTTCATTACTCGAACGCCCTTTGAGGGTCTTGCGCATACTCTTACTGCACTTGCGGGAATTCTTATAATAATACCGCCCTGTGAAATAAGAATAATGTCATCATCCTCTGAAATATCACTAATTGCAGCAACGTCGCCGTATTTATCAACGTGATAGTTTTTAAGACCCTTACCGCCTCTTGACTGAGTACGATAATTTTCATTTTCACTGATTCTGCCGTAACCGGTTTCGCTTACTGTAAGTAACTTGCCGTTTTCCTTCATAATACTCATACCCACAACCTCGTCACCATCGTTGAGGGTAATAGCCTTAACACCGCTTGCAGTTCTGCCCAAGGGTCTTGCATCGTTTTCATTAAAGCGTATGCACATACCCTTTTTGGTTGCAACAAGTAAATCATCGTTTCCGGATGTAAGCTTAACCCAAGCAAGCTCGTCATCCTCTCTGAGTGTAACGGCAATAATACCGTTTCTTCTGGTGTTTCTGTAAATATCAAGGGATGAACGCTTAATAAGACCCTTACGTGTAACCATGCAAAGATAGAAGCCCTCGTCCTCCTTGGGAATCTGAAGCATTGCAGAAACTCTTTCACCGCTTTCAAGGGGAAGAATATTAACAATATTTGTACCCTTGCTTGTTTTGCTTCCCTCGGGAATTTCGTAACCCTTAAGTCTGTATGCTCTGCCGCGGGTAGTGAAGAACATAATAATATCGTGTGATGAAGCAATAAACATAGTTTCTGCCACGTCATCCTCACGGCGTGTCATACCCTTAACACCGCGACCGCCACGATTCTGAATTGAGAACATATCAACGGGCTGACGCTTGATGTAGCCCATGCTTGTGTAAGTATAAACGCACTTTTCCTCGGGAATAAGATCTTCAATATCAACCTCACCGCTAACGTTTTCAATAGCAGTTCTTCTGTCGTCTGAATATTTGTTGCTGATAGCCTTAAGCTCAGTTTTAACAATTTCAAGAACACGGCTGTGTGAAGCAAGAATTTCCTCGTAGTCCTTGATTTTTTCTCTTAATTCATTAAGCTCATTAGTGATTTTAAGAATTTCAAGACCTGCCAACTGACCTAAGCGGAATGCAACGATTGCCGATGCCTGAGGATCATCGAAATCGAATTTTTCCATAATTGCGACCTTTGCCTCAGACTGACCGCCCTTACAAGCACGGATAGTGGCAATAATATCGTCAACAATGTCAATAGCCTTAGCAAGACCGTCTAAAATATGAGCTCTGTCCTGAGCCTTTTTAAGGTCAAACTGAGTTCTTCTTACGATAATTTCACACTGGTGGTCAATATATTTCTGTAAAATTTCTTTAAGAGTAAGAATTTTAGGCTGACCATTATCAAGTGCAAGTAAAATTACACCGCAGGTAGACTGAAGTTGAGTGTATGAGAAAAGCTTGTTGAGCACAACCTGGGGGTTAGCATCACGCTTAAGCTCAATTTCAATGTGCATACCTGTTTTATCGGAAGAATAGTCGTTGATATCGTCAATACCTTCAACTCTTTTTTCCTTAGCAAGGTCGGCAATTGACTCAATAAGCCTTGCCTTATTAACCATATAAGGAATTTCGGTAACAATAATTTTGAATTTGTTGTTTTTAGCTTCAACAATTTCTGTTTTTGCACGCACAATTACCTTTGCACGGCCTGTTGCATAAGCGGCTCTGATGCCTGCTCTGCCCATAATAATACCGCCTGTGGGGAAGTCGGGGCCTTGAATATGCTCCATAAGGTCTTCAAGCTCTGCCTCGGGGTTGTCAATAAGGCATTCAATTGCACCGCAAACCTCACCAAGATTGTGAGGAGGGATATTTGTAGCCATACCAACAGCAATACCCTGTGAGCCGTTAACAAGAAGGTTGGGGAATCTTGAGGGTAAAACTGTGGGCTCTTTAAGACGGTCATCGTAGTTGGGAACAAAATCAACGGTATTTTTTTCAATATCGGTGAGCATTTCCATACTCATTTTGCTCATACGTGACTCAGTGTAACGGTATGCAGCAGGGGGGTCACCATCAATTGAACCAAAGTTACCGTGACCGTCAACAAGCATATATCTCATTGAGAAATCCTGCGCAAGACGTACCATTGCATCATAAACTGATGCGTCACCGTGGGGATGGTATCTACCGAGCACGGAACCAACGGTGTCCGCACACTTACGATGGGGCTTATCGGGGTAAAGACTGTTCTCATACATAGTGTAAAGAATACGTCTGTGAACAGGCTTAAGACCGTCACGTACGTCGGGAAGAGCACGTGCGGTAATAACGGACATTGAATAATCAAGGAAAGCAGTTCTTACTTCCTTATTAATTTCAACGTTTATAATTTTTTGGTTTGCATAAGGATCAGGAAGATTATTTACACCCTGAGTTACGCCTTCATTCTTTTCATTGAACTCGTCCATTTTCTAATCCTCCCTTTCTTAAATATCAAGATTTTTAACGTATTTAGCGTTTTTCTCTATAAATTCACGTCTGGGCTCAACCTTATCACCCATAAGGATTGAGAAGGTTTCGTCCGCAGCCTCGGCATCCTCAATAGTAACTCTGAGCATAAGTCTTGTTTCGGGATTCATTGTTGTTTCCCAAAGCTGCTCGGGGTCCATTTCACCAAGACCTTTGTAACGCTGGATTGAAATACCTGTGCCAAGCTCCTCTAAAATCTCATCTCTTTCCTCATCAGAGTAAGCGTAGTGGTGATTTTTACCCTTACTTAATCTGTAAAGAGGGGGCTGAGCAAGGTAAACGTGACCCTGCTTGATAAGCTCGGGCATATAGCGGAAGAAGAAGGTGAGAAGAAGTGTTCTGATATGAGCACCGTCAACGGCAGCATCGGCCATGATAATAATTTTGTCATATCTGAGCTTATTAATATCAAAATCCTCGCCGATACCCGTACCAAGAGCAAGCACAACGGGTGTAAGCTTATCGTTACCTATAACCTTGTCCACACGTGCCTTTTCAACGTTGAGCATTTTACCCCAAAGGGGAAGTATTGCCTGAATCATTCTGTCACGGCCTGCCTTTGCAGAGCCACCCGCAGAATCACCCTCGACGATGTAAATTTCTGTTTTTGTTGCGTCCTTATCAATACAGTCAGCAAGCTTACCGGGAAGTGAGTTACTCTTAAGTACTGATTTACGTGCGCTATCTCTTGCCTTTCTTGCGGCTTCTCTTGCTCTTGATGCATCAAGTGCTTTACTGAAAATTGCTTTTGCTTCTGTGGGATTTTCTTCAAAATAGGTTGAAAGCTTTTCATAAACGCATTTTGAAACGATAGGTGTAATATCGGTGTTACCCAATTTACCCTTTGTCTGGCCTTCAAACTGTGCCTCGGTAAGCTTAACACTGATAACCGCAGTAAGACCCTCTCGCACGTCGTCACCGGAAAGATTTTTATCGTTATCCTTTAAAAGCTTATATTTTCTGCCGTATTCATTGAAAACCCTTGTTAATGCAGTTTTAAAGCCGTTTTCGTGAGTACCGCCATCGATTGTACGAACGTTGTTAGCAAAGCTTAAAAGAAGCTCGTTGTAGCTATCGTTGTACATAAGGGCAATATTTGCTTCTCTGTCGCCGCTTACTGCAGAAAAATGAATGGGATTTTCGTGAAGGGGAGTAAGACCACGCTTCTTTGTTTCAAAATCAACGAAGGAGCTGATACCGCCCTCATAGCAGTGAATTTCCTCGATTATATCATCGGGGTTACGCTTATCAGTAAGTGAAATTGAAAGACCTGCATTAAGGAATGCCTGCTCCCTGAGTCTTCTTTCAAGAATTTCATACTCATAAACGGTTGTTTCTGTAAATATTTCGGGGTCAGCCTTAAATCTTATAAGTGTACCTGTTTCATCAGTATCGCCGATTACCTTAAGGTCGCAGGTGGGGTTACCTCTTTCAAAACGCTGGTAATGTACGTGACCATCCTGAGAAACCTCAACCTCAAACCACTCTGAAAGAGCGTTAACAACTGATGAACCAACACCGTGAAGACCTCCCGAAACCTTATAGCCGCTACCGCCGAATTTACCACCGGCGTGAAGCACGGTAAGTACAACGGTAACCGCGGGAAGACCCTGCTGCTCGTTGATACCAACGGGGATACCACGACCGTTATCGCGAACAGTTATAATATCACCGGGAAGAATTTCAACCTCAATATGGGTACAGAATCCTGCAAGAGCCTCGTCGATTGAGTTGTCCACGATTTCGTAAACAAGGTGGTGAAGACCCTTGGGACCCGTTGAGCCTATGTACATACCGGGTCTTTTTCTAACCGCCTCAAGACCTTCAAGAACCTGAATGGCACTCGCATCATATTTTTCGGTAACCGATGTGTCAATAGCATCTTCACTAAGAACAACGGCATTTTCCAATGCTTCCTCTCGAAGCTCTGCTTCGGTTTTAATAATTTCGTCCAAAATACTGACCTCCGTAAAGATTCTTTTATAAAAAATTGTTTGCTTACTAAAATTTAAAGTCTGATTTTTTTGCTGCTTCAATTCGCTTTAATATAGTACCGACTGAAACAGGGGATATGTAAATAACCGTACCCTTTGGCTCCTCGCACACTATAAAGGATTTAGGCAATTCAAAGGGTGCAACGTTACGTACCTTTTTTTGCTTTTCTGCGTTATTGAGATAATCCACGGTTTTTTTCATAACCGTTGTATTTTCCATATCAAAAACGCCTATTATTTCCTTATCCACAATAACCGTATCGTGACCTATGTGAATAAACATTACGCTAATTTACCCCCTTTTATAAGGAAGGATTTACCCGTGCATAACCTCAGCACCTGGGATGGGTCACAGCAGGTTAAAAATACCTGTCTGTCGTTTATATGGTTAAGAACGTAATCCTGACGCTTTTCGTCAAGCTCGCTCATAACGTCATCAAGTAATGCAACGGGGGTTTCACCCGTTATTTTTTTAATTATTTCAGATTCACCAAGCTTCAGGGCAAGAGCACAGGAGCGTTGCTGACCCTGTGAGCCGAAGGAACGTGCACTGACGTTGTTTATTGTAATATCAATATCATCCCTGTGAGGCCCGACTGTGGTGCTTCGGCTTAAAATATCCTCTTTTCTGGCATCCTTTATTATCTGAAGCTGGTTTAAATATAAATCGTGAACTGAAATATTAATATCCGTTATATCTTTTCTGGAATATGAAATTCCAAAATCCTCTTTATATTCCGAAATACCCGAATAAATTTCCTTGCTATATTGTGAAAGTATATCTATGTATTTTAATCTTTCTGCTATAACTGCCGCCGAATACCTGGCTAGACAGTCATCCCACGAATCAAGCATATCGTAAAGCTGTGAATTAAGATGAATATCCTTTAACAGGGCATTCCTTTGCATTAATGACCGCTTATATCCTGCAAGATGCTCTGCATAAGATGGCTTAAGCTGGCAAAGAGCGGTATCTAAAAATCTACGCCTTTCAGATGGGCCGTCCTTGATTAACGATAGGTGAGTGGGCGAAAAAATTACACCATAAAAGCTACCGATTAATTCTGCAGATGAACGAAGCTGAATCTGGTTCAGTGAAACGTTCTTTTTTTTGCTTGAAAAAATCATTTCTGCTTTTTTATCACGGATATTATCGGAAAAAGAAAGGTTAATTTTGGCAAAATCTTCGCCGAATTTTACAAATTCGGGGTCTTTGGCACCACGGAAGCTTTTACAACCCGTAAAAAGCCATATTGCTTCCAGTATATTTGTTTTGCCCTGAGCGTTTTCGCCGTAAATAACGTTAACACCATCTGTTGGTTGTAGCTCAATGGAGGAAATATTTCTGAAATTATTTAATTCTATAGAATTTATTTTCATTTTTTCCTCCAAAGCAGTTATCAGACTATATCGTAAATAATCCTTTCGTATTCAGCGTTGTCGCCACGGCGTAATTTTTTGCCCCTCATAGTGCAAACCTCGCCGTTTACCTTAACCTCACCGTCCTGAATCACGATTTTTGCGTGACCGCCGGTATTTACAACGCTTACGTTCTTTAAAAGGTCATCTAATCTTATATAATCGCCTTTTAAGATGAATTCCTGATGTTCCTTCTGAACAGGTTTAACTCTTATTCTCATATTTATAAACGTTCTTTCAAAAAATTGTTCAAAGCTTTATCAGCCTATATTTTCATTTTTTAATCTCATGGGGATAATAAGGAAAATAAAGCTTTCACCCTCAATGGGCTTAATAATAATAGGTGAAACGGGGCTTGAAAGCTCAATATTAACCTCATCTGCATCAACTGTTCTCAAGCAGTCGGTAAGATAGGTGTTATTGAAGCCGATTTCAACCCTTTTACCCTCGATTGAAGCGGGAATTCTGTCATTTGCGGCACCAAGAGCAGTGGCACTTGAAACCTTAATCATATTTTCATCAAAAACGCAGCGGATGGGGCTTTTGATTTTGCTTGTGATAAGAAGTGATGTTCTTTCAACGCTATCAAGGATAAGCTTAAGGTTAACCCTTGCCTTAGTTGTGCTCTGAGCAGGGATAGCATTTTTGTAGTTGAAGAATTCACCCTCAAGAAGTCTTGAAATAATTCTGTAATTGCCGATTTCGAAAAGGATAAACTTTTTGCCGATTGAGAAGGTGATGTTATCCTCGTCACTATCTGCAAGCTTAACAACCTCAGAAAGTGTTTTTGCAGGAACAACAAAGGTCATATCGTCCCCTGCATACTCGATTGTTTCATTTCTTATTGCAAGTCTGAAGCCGTCGCAGGAAATAAGTCTTAAATTGTTGTTTTCAACCTCAAATTTAATGCCCTTGTGAACGGGCTTGATATCCTGCACTGCAACTGCAAAGATTGTCTGCTTAACCATATCGCGTAAAACGTTCTGCTTAATTGCGAAGGGGAGACCACCTGATACTGTGGGAAGCTCGGGATAATCGTTTGCAGGAATTCCTACAAGTGAAAATTCTGCTTCACCGGACGTGATTTTGCAAAGATTGTGTGAGTCAACGTTAATTGTAACCGCCGCTGCAGGTAATCTTCTTAAAATATCACAAAGAAGGCGAGCGTTAAGAACAATGCTACCCTCTGATTCTGTTGAACAGTCAATGGATGTTGTAATACCAACCTCAAGGTCGTAACCTGTAAGAGTAAGTCTTGAATTTTTTGCCTGCATATAGATACCCTCTGTTGCAGGAATTGTGCTTTTCTGAGGAACACCTCTTTGAACTATATTACAAGCTTCGGCGAGAACGGATGTGTTACATGTAAATTTCATAATTTTGCCTCCCGTTTGAGAATAAAATGATTTTTTATGCCAAAAATAATTAATTAAACAGTAGTAGAAGTAGGGAATGTTAGTTTGTAGAAACTCTTAAATTTCCCTTATTTTTCAAGGGATTGAGAATTTTTGCCAATGTAGGAAAAATGTTAACTTATGTCAGTAATTTACAGCCTTAAAATGCCGATGTTTACAATGTAGAAAACTTTTTGAACATTGGTGTTTAAATTGTTCAAAGCTTGGCCACTTTTTTAGTCGTTTCTTTCGTCCTTGATGCTTTTCATAATGTCGTAGACGGTAGTTTTAAGCTGGGGGTTGTCCTCCATCTTGCTTTCGGAAGCCTCGATTGAGTAAATAACCGTTGAGTGCTTTTTACCGCCAAACTGTGCACCGATTTCTTCATAAGTAAGGTTTGTAACCTCACGCATAATATACATTGCAAATTGGCGGGCGTTTGATATTTCAGCCTTTTTCTTTTCGGAGCGTATATCGTCGGGTGTTACGCCGAATGCTGCGGCAACCTTATCAATAATGTTATTGATTGTTACCTCGGTGGGCTGAGCATAATAAATAATGTCCTTGATTATGTCGTTGGCAATACCGATTGTGGGGGGATTGCCGTCAATTGAATAAACCGCGTAGAGCTTGTTAACAACACCCTCAATCTGGCGGACGTTATTTTTAAGTCGTTCTGCAATAAATTCAACCACGTCGTCGGGAATGCTCATTTCAAATGCCTGAGCCTTGCGGCGGATAATTGCAATACGTGTTTCAAGCATGGGGGGCTGAATGTCTGCAAGAAGACCCTGCACGAAACGGCTTCTTAATCTTTCCTCAAGTGTGGGAATATCCTTGGGGGGACGGTCCGATGTAAGAACAATCTGCTTACCCTGGTTTATAAGTGCCTCGAAGGTGTAGAAGAATTCCTCCTGAGCAACGCTTGTTTTGCCGATGAACTGAATATCATCCATAAGAAGAATATCGGCATTTCTGTATTTGTTGTGGAACTCGCCCATATTCTTTTCGCCCATGTGGTTAATCATTTCGTTAAGGAAATTTTCACCGCTGGTGTAAAGGATATTCATTCCGGGCCTTGTTCGTTTAAGCTCGGCGCGTATAGCCTTTAAAAGGTGGGTTTTACCAAGTCCCGATTCACCATAGATGAAAAGTGGGTTATGTACGCTACCGGGATTATTTGTAACTGCCACTGCCGCAACGTATGCAAACTGGTTTGTGTTACCGACAATGAAGTTTGAAAAAGTGGGCTCGAAATTTTTTGAGTTAACCTCTGCGTGTATGTCGCCGCCTGCGGGTGCAGTGCTGCTGTTAGTTGCCTTTTCCTGACCCTGTGGAGCCTGTTGATTAACTGTAAGGTTAACCTTAACCTCAAAGCCGAGTACGGCTTCTGCCGCGGTCTGTATCTGGGGAATAAAACGCTTTACTATGCCCCTAGTGAATTCGGTTGTAGTTTCAAGCACAAGGCAATCATCATCAAATGAAACAGGAACTAATGTTGTAATCCACTTTGTCATTATTGCCGAGGAAACGGAGCTTGAAAGCTCGTTTAAAATTTCCTCCCACAAAGAGTAGATATTATCCAATAAATTCACCCCAAAATTTTACAATATAATGTATATATAAATAAATATAATATATTCCATTAGAGTATAACATATATATAAAGGCTTTGCAACCCAATTGGGAAAATAACTGACAAAAAATGTTCAAAATTTTAAAAAAATTAACAGTTTTTTATATTGCATTTTAGGTACATATACTGTAAAATTTAAAATGAATAAGGATATGCTTTTTTATAGGCGTATCTGTTTAAAGAAAAGAGATTTAAAATGGATTTTACCAAATTTCATTGCCCTGCTTGTAATAAAAATTTTGTTGAAAATGATGACGTTGTTGTGTGCCCCGAATGCGGTACACCCCACCATCGCGAATGCTATAATTTAACGGGCAAATGCTTCAATGAAAGCTTACACGGCACCGATATTCCTGCCGATAATTTTAAAAATCCCGAGGCTGAAAAAACTATAGAAATTCCTGAATTCAAGCCCGAGGAAAACCGCTCTGAGTCCACCGATAAAAATGGCGAAAAGCCCTTTAAAATCAATATAAACGGGGCTCCTGACTTTATTAAATTTTCCTCTGTGCAGGACCATTTGATTGAGGGTAAGCACTCCACACTTTTTGAGGCGGCAGTTGGTAAAAACCAGCGTTATTATATCCCCAGATTTACTGTTATGAGTTCAATGAATAAGGGGTTTTCCTTTAATTTCATCGGCTTTATTTTCCCACTTGCTTGGACTATTTACCGCAAAATGTATAAGCTTTCCGCATTGGTTTTAGCTTCATATTTATTGGTTTTCGGTATCAGCTTTTATCAGATTTATTCTAACCCTCAGGTCACTCAGGCAATCGATAAATGCTATGAGGAAATGATTGAAAATCCCGAATTATATTCTGATTACCAGTTGTTGCTTTACGAAACAAGCGACGTTACCTTAACCGAAGCGCAGCAAAATTTAATTGATGCTCTTGCCGGTGTTTCCGCCTCATTATACGTCAGCGTTTTTGTGTATGCGATACAGTATGCACCAAAGATTTTGATTGGCGTTTTAGGTAATAAGCTATACCTTAAAAAGCTTACGAAAAACATTACCAAGGCAGAGTCAAAGGGACTTGAAGGGGATAGATTAAAGCTTTATCTTTACAAAAGGTACGGCACACTCCCCTTGGCTTTAGGCATAATTTTAGGTATTTTAGAAATAACTATTTTTTAAGGTGATATAATGCATACACCACTTGCAGACAGAATAAGACCCACCTCACTTGACGATATTGTGGGGCAGAAGCACCTTATTGGTGACAATATGCCCTTAAGAAATATCATTGAGTCCGGGGAGCTTCCCAATATGATATTCTACGGTCCGTCGGGTACGGGTAAAACCACCCTTGCCCGAATGATTGCCAAAAAGACTGACCGTACCTTAAGAAGGCTTAATTGTACCACTGCAGGTACTCAGGATATCAGGGATATAGTAAACGACTTAAACTCATTTACTGCCCCCAACGGTATTCTGTTATATCTTGACGAGATTCAGTATTTTAATAAAAAGCAGCAGCAGACTCTTTTAGAGTACATAGAGGACGGCTCAATTACCCTTATAGCCTCCACAACCGAGAATCCCTATTTCTACGTTTACAGTGCAATTTTAAGCCGTTCATCGGTGTTTGAGTTCAAGCATGTAACACCCGACGAGGTAGAAAATGCGGTAATCAGGGGCTTTAAGCTTCTTGCAGAGGAAAAGGGCGAGGACTTTGACGTTGAAACGGGCGTTACAGGGCACATAGCAAGGGCTTGCGGCGGTGACGTACGTAAATCCTTAAATGCGGTGGAACTCTGCGTATTGGCGGCAAAAAAGCCCCAATACGGCGAAAAAAGAGTTATCACCCTTCAGAGTGCACAGTCATTGACCCAAAAAAGTGCAATGAAGTACGACCGCGAGGGTGACGAGCATTACGATATTTTGTCCGCATTCCAAAAATCCATGCGCGGCTCTGATCCGGATGCGGCGCTTCATTATCTTGCAAGACTTCTTGAAGCAGGGGATATGACCTCTGCAATCCGCCGACTTCTTGTATGTGCGGCTGAGGACGTGGGACTTGCATATCCCATGATTTTACCCATCGTAAAGGCGGCTACGGATATTGCGCTGCAGGTAGGTATGCCCGAAGCTCGACTTCCCCTTGCAGATGCAGTTGTTTTAGTTTGTAACTCACCTAAGTCAAACACCGCCCATAACGCCATTATCGAGGCTATGGACGACCTTAAAAGGGGCAAAAGCGGTCCCATACCCCGTCAGCTTCAGAATATGCACTACGACGGCGACGATGCGGCTGTTAAGGGTCAGTTTTATATGTACCCCCACGATTACCCCAACCGTTGGGTTGAGCAGCAGTATTTGCCCGATGCACTTAAAAACAAGCAGTATTATTTTTACGGCGAGAATAAGCAGGAGCAGGCCGCAAAGGAATACTGGGATAAAATTAAGGGCAGAAAATAAGTTAAATTGATTCGCAAGAATCTGAAAAATATAAAACAGAGGTAATATTATGAAACAGTTTCCCATTGGTATTATTATCAACTCATTCAGAACCGATATCCCCACTTCAGTAAGGAAGGCTGCAGAATGCGGTGCACAGGGTATTCAGGTTTACGCTACAAGCGGTGAAATGGCACCCGAAAACCTTGTTGGTGCAAAAAGAAAGGAATTCCTTGACCTTGTAAAATCAAACGGTCTTGTTATTTCTGCTCTTTGCGGTGACTTAGGTGGCGGTGGATTTATCCACAAGGACCTTAACGAAGCCCGAGTAGAAAAATCAAAGAGAATCCTTGACCTTGCCAAGGAGCTTGAAACAGATATTGTTACAACACATATCGGTGTTGTTCCCTCTGACCCCAACCACGACAGATACAAAATTATGCAGGAGGCCTGCCACGAGCTTGCGGAGTACGCTGACTCAATCGATGCACACTTTGCAGTTGAAACAGGTCCAGAAACAAGCGCAGTGCTCAGGGGCTTCCTTGATAGCCTTAATTCCACAGGTGTGGGCGTTAACCTCGACCCCGCAAACCTTGTAATGGTTACAGGCGACGACCCCGTTGGCGCAGTACATAACCTTAAAAAATATATCGTTCACACACACGCTAAGGACGGTAAGCAGATTTTCTTCCGTGACCCTGAAATCGTTTACGGTATTAAAAAGGACGTTATCGTTACAGACGATTCCTTCCTTGAGGTTCCCCTTGGTGAGGGTAGCGTAAATTGGCCCGACTACCTTGCTGCACTTGAAGAAATCGGCTACAACGGCTTCCTTACAATCGAGCGTGAGGTTGGCGACAAGCCCGAGGTTGATATCCGCGCTGCAGTTGATTTCCTTAAAAACGCAATGAAATAATTTTTAAAGCCTCCCTATCGGGAGGCTTTTTTAGTAAGGAGTCAGGAGTTAAGGGAAAGCTCCGCTTCCGATTATATTTAATAAACTGTTAATTATTCTCGCTCTTTTTATGATATAATATATAAAAAATCTTTGTTGGAGATGAATATGAATAAAGCTAAAAAGGATTTAATTTTTAAAAATCTTAAAAAATTTAAAATATTGAATTTTGTTATGCTCACGGTGGCAGGTATTATTAATGCCATTGGTGTTACAATGTTTTTAAGCCCCGTTAAGCTTTATGACAGCGGCATTTCTGGTACGTCAATGCTATTGGCAAAGGTAACACCCGAATTTTTTACACTTTCTGTTTTTTTGCTGATATTAAATATTCCCCTTTTTATTTATGGTCTTAAAAAGCAGGGGATTCATTTTACGGTTTACGCTATATACACCGTGGGTATATATTCCCTTGCGGCTTGGCTTATTACGGACGTTATACCAATAGACGTTAACCTTGCTTCACCTCTTGCAGGCACCGACCTTTTGCTTTGTGCTTTGTTTGGTGGTGCAATTTCCGGAATAGGCAGTGGTATTGCTATCCGTTTTGGTGGTGCTATGGATGGTATTGAGGTTATGGCGATTGTGTTTGCTAAAAAAATCGGTGTTACCGTTGGCAGCTTCGTAATGGTCTATAATATTATTTTGTACGTTATATGCGGCATTGTTTTAAAAAGCTGGATTTTACCCCTTTACTCCATTGTGGCATACGGAGCCGCTCTTAAAACAGTTGACTATATTGTGGAGGGCTTTGACCGAGCCAAATGTGCCAATATTGTTACCACCAAGCCCGAGGATATCTGCTATATTCTTTCCGAGGTATTTGAGAGTGGCTCAACAAAAATCGAGGTTCGTGGCGGTTACTCAAACAGGGAAAAAACAATGATTTATTTTATTGTAAACAGATTTCAGGTTGCAAAGCTTAAGGAGATTGTTCACGAGGTTGACCCGGGTGCCTACATTACCATAAGCGAGGTTGCCGACGTCTTTACGTCCGAGCACCAGGATAAAAAAGAATAATATTCAAATAGCTTTAATGAGCATAAAAAACCGCCTGACCTATTGGTCAAGCGGTTTTATTAGTTATAGCCTTATGCTTTTTTCTTTTTTCCTTTAGAAACCAACATTATAATAACAAGTGTACCAATCATAAGCACTAATGAAACGGGAAGTGCGATGTACCAGTTGGGGATAAAGCCTGCAATGATGTAGCTTACGGTTGAAACACCCGCAACGGTCAATGCATAGGGAAGCTGTGTTGATACGTGGTTGATATGGTCGCACTGTGCACCTGCTGACGCCATAATTGTTGTATCTGAGATGGGTGAGCAGTGGTCACCGCAAACGGCACCTGCCATACAAGCGGAAATTGAAACGATTGTAAGGGGATTGCCTGCGGGGAATACGCTGAGCACGATGGGGATAAGAATACCGAATGTACCCCATGATGTACCTGTTGCAAATGAAAGACCAACAGCAACAAGGAAGATAATAGCGGGAAGGAAGGACTGGAATGCACCTGCACTGCCTTCAACAAGCTGAGAAATAAAGATTTTAGCACCGAGTGAGTCGGTCATAGCCTTAAGAGACCATGCGCAAACAAGAATCATAATAGCGGGTACCATAGCCTTGAAGCCCTCGGGTACACATTCCATAAGGTCCTTGAATTTAAGAACACGTCTGATAAGGAAGTAAATTATGATAATTACAACTGAAGCAAAGCCGCCAAGTGAAAGACCAACGGAAGCGTCGCTGTTTGAGAATGCGTCAACAAAGCTTTCGCCTGCGAAGAAGTCGCCTGTGTAAATCATACCGATAACGCAGCTTATGATAAGAACAACGATGGGGAAAATAAGGTCGATAACCTTACCCTTTTCGTTAGTTGACATTTCTTCAATAGCCTGTCTTGTACCACTTGTGAAAAGGTCGCCGTTTTCTGTTGCATTTGCCTCGTGCTTTTTCATAGGACCGTAGTTAAGACCTGTGATAGCAAGGAAAATCATCATAACGATGGTAAGAAGTGCATAGAAGTTGTAGGGGATAGCTTCAATAAAGAGCTTGATGCCGCTTTCTGAGCCTGCGCTGTTTGCAAAGCCTGCAACTGCTGCTGCCCATGATGAAATGGGCGCGATGATACAAACGGGTGCTGCGGTAGCGTCAATGAGGTATGAAAGCTTAGCACGTGAAATTTTGTTAGCGTCTGTAACGGGACGCATAACTGAACCAACTGTAAGGCAGTTGAAATAGTCGTCAATGAAAATAAGCACACCAAGAGCGACGGTTGCAAGCTGAGCACCAACTCTTGACTTGATGTGTGAAGCAGCCCATCTGCCGAATGCGGCTGAGCCACCTGCCTTGTTCATCATAGCAACAATAGCGCCTAAAAGAACAAGGAATATAAGAATACCAACGTTCCATTCGTCGGCAACGCTTGCAATAAAGCCATTCTTAACAACGTGGGTAATTGTACCCTCGAAGTTACCGCCTGCGTAGATAGCACCACCAACGATGATACCGATTGCAAGTGATGAGTAAACCTCTTTGGTAATAAGTGCAAGCACGATAGCAATAATGGGTGCAAGCAATGCTGCGAAGGTTGCGTAGGTAGGAATGCTCTCACGTACCTTTGCGATAGCTGTGTCTGTGTGAGCCGTAAAGTTTTCTTTATCGGCTTCAAGGTTATCTGCGTAGCTTTCAACGTAAGAAAGTGCAGAGTCGCCGTCTGTTAAATCATAATCAACAGTACCTTCGGGGTCTTCTGCATCATAAACTACGGAGAAGCTGGTGTCTGTCTGTGCGGGGGCTTCAGCAGCGGCTGCTGCATCGTTACCTGCGAAGGAGCAGATGGTGCCCACTGTGAACATAAATATGCACATAACAAGAACAACTAAAAATCTGCGTTTTTTTCTGTTTTGCATAAAAAACATCCTTTTCCTTATTTAATAAGGTCATTATATTCCCGTTTATCAGCCTTTGTCAACCGAACGGAATTTTTTTGTGATTTATTCATAAACAGAGAAAGCTGCATTTGTTAAAAAGATATAGTGTTATTTGTTTTTCACACTCAACATACGTTAGCATATGTTAACAAGCGTTAACGGATGTTAACAAGTGTTAGCAATATAGATATAAATATAAATATAGATATAAATATAAATATAGATAATAGATATAGTTACAGAGAAGGATAATAAATTTAGATTTTGTTGCAAAAAAATTTTTTTGAAATCTGCGAAATTTTCATAAAAAAATAAAAACCGCTTTAGGGAGTGTAAATTAGGGATTTAATAGCCTTAAATCATTAACTTTGGCGCATAGCTTTGTTAAAAAGAGAGGGAACCCGTCAGGGTGCCCTCTCTTTTATGTCGCGCTCTGCATCCAAATTTAAAAGATTTAAGGTG
>JAZONH010000012.1:0-19638 GCA_045654405.1 Acutalibacteraceae bacterium
TTGGTTAGCTTCTTTTTTTGTTCTTAAATCGGACTTGCCGTAATATAATAAAATACGAAGGCGGTGGGAAAATGCAGATTATAAACGGTTCTCGATTTAGTATTGCAAGAGATGAGCTTTCGCCCTCTCTCCTGTCATCTCTGCCTTATCGTCTTTCCGAGGAATTAAAGAGCTTTTCGGGTGTAAAGATAGAGGAGATAAGACTGCGAAGCGATAGACGGGCGTCATTGGTTGTATCCGGTAAAAATATAATGCTCGATACCGTGCTTTCACGAACAGAGCTTGAGGAGACACTTGGGGGAATGTGCGGAGGCTCACTTTATGCATACAGCGATACTATAAACAAAGGCTATCTTTCACTCCCCGACGGAGTGAGGGTAGGAGTTGGCGGCAGAGCATCCTGCAGAGGACGAGAGGTGATAGGAGTATGCGAGATCAGCGCGCTTGTAATAAGAATACCTCATAAAACAAGAACGGTAGGAGCTCAGGTGTGCCGACTTTTGCGTGAATTCAAAAGGGAAAAGGGAGTGCTTGTATATTCGCCCCCGGGAGTGGGCAAAACCACGCTTTTGAGAGGAGTTGCAAAGATATTATCATCGGGCAATGAGCCGTTGCGAACAGTCGTGATTGATACAAGGGGAGAGCTTTCGTTTGCGGCAGATTCCGAAAATATGTGTCTTGATATACTATCGGGATATCCCAAAGCACTTGGAATTGAGATAGCCACAAGAAGCTTATCTGCCGAGGTAATGATATGCGACGAGATAGGTGATCTTGAGGAAGCGATGGCGCTTGTAAGCTCACACAATTGCGGAGTTCCTCTTATAGCAAGCGCGCACGCGGGAAATATTGACGAATTGCTTAGGAGAACCAGCATACGTCTACTTCACGAGGCGGAGATATTCGGCGCTTACGTCGGTATTACAAGAGCTGACGGGGGAGAATTCAACTACGACGTGCATTTCAAAGATGATTGCAAAGTTATAATTTGATTTTGGGAGATTTTTATGATAATAAAGCTTATCGGCAGTATAATTCTGACCTTGTCGGGAGTGGGATTGGCGCTTTCGCACTGTCGGTATCAGAGAAAAAAACTGATAACGATCGATGCTTTCATTTCACTTATCCGACATATAAAAGGACAGATAGATTGCTACGCCAGACCTATAAACGAAATACTTGCTACTCTGCCGCCCGAAATATATCACGGTTGTAATTGTTCTATGGGAGCGGAATCGATTGAAGAGATGATAGACGAGAGTAAAATATACCTTGACGACGAGCCTTTACGCTTGCTTCGTTCATTTTCTTGCGAATTTGGCAGTACATTTCGAGAGGAGCAACTGAGAAGATGCGATTATTACATATCATCCCTTGGAGAAAAAAGAGGGCAGATAGAAAAAGAGAGCGAGGCGAAAAGTCGCTCTGGGAGTGCCTTATATATTTGTGGAGCTCTTTCTTTGAGTCTGTTGCTTTGGTAGAGTAAAAATGCTGGATATTGGATTGATATTGAAGATCGCGGGTGTTGGAATACTCGTTTCAGCCGCGGCACAGATACTTTCAAAATCAGGACGTGACGAGCAATCGACTTTGGTAGTGATCGGTGGCATCGTGGTAGTGCTGATAATGCTCGTAAGTGAGATAGAAAACCTTTTTCAGCTTATATGTTCGGTGTTTGGATTTTGAAATGAGTGATCTTTTGTATAAGATTTTCGGATTTTCGTTAATAGCACTTATGACAGTGCTGATATTAAAAAAGACAGGGAGCGATATTACCGTGCTTTTAAAGCTTGGCGCAGGCATAGCGCTTGGCGGAGCTTGCTTTTATCTTTTAGAGCCGTTGATGAGTTATTTTCATGAGTTGTCGGACGGAGATGTGAATTCAGGTCTTTTGCCGTCTGCAAAGATTGTTTTTCGGGTACTTGGAGTAGCTT
Organism: Acutalibacteraceae bacterium; assembly: GCA_045654405.1. Taxonomy (GTDB): domain Bacteria; phylum Bacillota; class Clostridia; order Oscillospirales; family Acutalibacteraceae; genus DTU089. The sequence continues at coordinate 1,935 of JAZONH010000012.1, forward strand.
TTTTGACGCAGATTTGCGCGTCGGCGTGCCGCGATTGTGGTGAGGCAACCATGGCGTATTACGTGGAGCTTGGAGGCAAGGGGGAAATGCTCGTTTTATCGCTACCGCTTATTAAAGAAATATTGGACACCGCAGTAAAATTGATGGGACAATGAAGGCTTATGGTTTATAAACGCTTTTTTATGTTGCTTGTAACTTTTTTTCTGCTTGTATTCGCGAGTATTGTCGTCTGCGCTGAGGAAAGTGAGAGTGCGCCAGATGAATATACCGCTTTTTTGGATTCGCTTCCGAAAAGCGTAGCGGACAAATTGCCCGAAGAAGCGTTTTCGGGTAGCGTAGAAGAAATAAGTAATGCGGCAGAGGCGGTAAGCTCCCCTTCTTACCTGTTTAAAGTTGTTTTGGACGCCTTTGGCGCGAATATTTCTAATCTCGCGCCCACCCTGGCTCTTCTTTGCGGGATCATAATGATTGCATCAGTGGCAAATACCTTGTCATCGAGTTTTGGCGGCGGTGTTGGAAAAACGGCGGAAGCGTGTATTAGATTGTGCTCGTTTTGCGCTATTTCCACACTTGCGATATCGTCACTTTCTCGACTTGAGGAATACTTCAATTCACTGTTTGAGGCGGTGGCGGCATTTTTACCGCTTTCTGCTGCTCTTTATGCTATGGGAGGGAATCTGACGAGCGCCATAAGTTCGTCTGTGTCACTGAATACTACGTTGGCGGTGTGTCAGTTTTTTTGTGCCAAGACCGTGATCCCCGTATTTTGTATATGTCTGTCATTTTCGCTTCTGTTGGCGTTTGACGGACTTGGCGCGAACATAGGAGTAAAAGCCTCGGCAAGCATAAAAAAATGGTACGTTACATTTCTGTCATTTGTTATGATGATACTTACAGTTACGCTTGCATCTCAAGGCCTTTTGTCTGCGAAAGCGGACGGAGCGGCAATGAAAGGCGCAAAATTTGCCGTATCCAGCTTTGTTCCGCTTTCGGGCGGAACACTTTCAGGGACACTTGGCACGTTAGCCTCATCAGTAGAGCTTATGCGCGGAGCGGTAGGCATTATAGGAGTAGCGGTGATACTTCTTTTGCTTATACCCGTAGTGGTCGAGCTTGCGCTTTTCCGTGGTGTTTTGAGCATAGCGGCTTTTGTTTCGGGAATGGTTGGATGCTCCGGCGAGGAAAAACTGATAAATGAGGTGGGTTCTCTTTACGGTTATCTTGAAGGGATAGCAGCGCTTTGCTCTGCGGTATTTATTATTTCCTTTGCTATGTTTGCCGCAAGCGTTACACCTTTTTCTTGAAAATATGAAGACTTATATTATTTCTGTGATATGCGCGTGTGTGGTTGCGTTTGCCGTTTCGATCCTTGCGCCTGATGGAGAGGGCGGGGGACTTTCCAAAAACGTCAGATTTGCCGTAGGATTAATGTTGATTACAGTCTGTCTTTTTCCCTTGTGTGAATTGGTGGAGACAATAAATAATATTGATGTAAATTCAATGATTCCCGAAGAATCTCCACAAGATTATACTGAATATTTTAACGTAGCGTACGAAGTAGCTGAGAAGGAAAATCTCGTTAGAGGTATCGAAGCGATGCTACGTGACAGATTTTCTATCGACGAGAGCGAAGTTGACGTGTCTGTAACTATTGACGGCGGAGAATTGAAAAGAATATTTATCAAGCTCAACGGAGGGGCAATATGGAAGGACACGGGCGAGATAGAGGCATATCTTAATAATATTTTTGGTTGTGAAGTGATAACTGCTATAGGATAGGAGTATTTATGGCGCAAAATTCTGCAAACGAGATAGTAGGGACTATAAATCATATGAAAAGAAAGGGAAGTTTCAAAACCGTAGTTGCAGGGCTTTTGATAGGTGTGGCGTTGCTTGTAGTCGGAAGCTTTGCTCTTAATGGCTCGGAGGAGGAAAAGAAAAGTGAAACCCAAGTTGATATTTCCAAATACGAGAGCTTTATAAAATATAAGGAAAATATGGAGAAGGAGATAGAATATATCTGTCTTGGTGTATCCGGTGTTAAGAGTGTGCGAATAATTACATTTTTTGATAGTGTGGGAGAAAGTTTGTACGCGCAAAATACACAGGTAGGAAATACTGAGAAAACCGAGTACGTCATTATCGGTAGCGGTTCTTACTCCCATGCACTATATATTGGCGAAAGCCTTCCATCTCTTTCGGGAATCGGAATTGTCTGCGATAGCGGTGGCTCGGAGGGGGTTAGAAACACCCTGGCTGCTCTTGTTTCGGCAACTTATGGGCTTCCGCTGACTCGTGTTTACGTATCGGAGGGAGGATGAGATGAGTTTTCCAAATCACAATTTATCATTTGACAAATTTTGAAAAACAGGAATATTAAGCTTTTGCCACAAATATAATGTATCGTAACAAAAAACTTCCCGGGAGGAAATAAAGAATGGCAATCAATGAAAAGATCAAATCGGTAAAGAACTTCTTTACAAAAGCAGGCAAGAGAAACCTTATAATCGTGTGCGCGGTAGTACTTATCGGTGCTGCGGTGTGGCTCAATTGGGTATTCTTTGCGGACGGCGACGGTGACGGATATACTTATAGCGGAAATATGGGTATGACGGGTGAGCTTGACAATTCCAAAAAGCCCACGGGCGACGAAGGCGAAACTGATACCGCAAAAACCTCCGATAGCTATTTCGCAACTGTTCAGGTAAGTCGTCAAAGAGCAAGAGATGAGGCTCTTGAGGTACTTAATGCCGTGGTCAATAACGCGTCCGCTACTGATGAGGTCAAGGCAGAGGCAGTATCAGAGATCAAGCAGATATCTCTTGAAATGCAGGCAGAGTCTGATATAGAATCCGTGATCGTGTCAAAGGGCTTTGATCAGTGTGTTGCGGTTATTAACGGAGATACTGCCAGCATCGTGGTCAAGTGTGATGGCGAGCTTACAAGCGCTCAATTGGCACAGATAAACACCGTAGTCTATGAGTACACGGGTATAGAGCCTGTCAATATTACCATTGTAGGCAGAAAATAATAAACAGGGAAAAAGGGTGTCAGAAGGATTCCTGCCATAAAGCAGATTTTACTAACCTCAATACAATAAAAGGAGTACGGACATTTTGTCCGTACTCCTTTTCACACACCTTGTCCTGCAAGGTAATGGTGTGCTATACCTTTATGTATACTGTTGAGAGAATAGAGTTGGCGCACCTGCGATAAATCAGGTGCGCCGATGATATTTTTTATATTCCAAGCGCTTTCATAACAATCTCGCTGACGAAGGAAAAGCTTTCTTTTGTACCGATATTTACAGGCTCTACGTCCTTTCCGTAGACTAAAAGCGGAACGTATTCGCGTGAGTGATCTGTGGATTCGGTATCGGGATCGCAACCGTGATCTGCGGTAATGATAAGCAGATCGTCGTTTCTCATATTCGGCAAAAACTCACCAAGACGAATATCAAATTCATTCAAAGCACGGGCGTAACCATATGCGTCGTTTCTGTGTCCGTAAAGCGAATCAAAATCCACGAGATTTACAAAGCAAAGACCTTTGAAATCTCTTTTTTGAAGCGAAAGCGTGATATCCATTCCCTCGGAATTGCTTTTTGTCGGGTGACTTTCACTAACGCCTCTGCCGGCAAAAATGTCGCTTATTTTTCCTACGGATATAGTGTCAAATCCAAGGGAAGACAGTATGTCGAGCATAGTTTTACCGTGTGGCTCAATAGAATAGTCGTGTCTGCCGGAAATTCGTACGAATGGATATTTTCCACCGAATGGACGTGCGATAACTCTGCCTACGCCGTGCTTCCCGACGAGGATTTTTCTTGCGATCTCGCAATATCCGTAAAGCTCCTCGAGGGGAACTATATCTTCATGGGCGGCTATCTGAAATACGGAATCCGCCGAGGTGTAAACGATCAAAGCGCCCGTGCGCAGATGCTCATCGCCGAAGTCTTTAATGACCTCGGTTCCCGAATAGGGTTTGTTGCAAAGTACCCGTCTGCCCGTTTTCTTTTCGAATTCTTCTATTATTTCAAGCGGAAAACCGTATGGATAGGTGGGCAGGGGAGAGTCAGACACAAGATTCGCAATTTCCCAATGCCCCGTAGTTGTGTCTTTGCCTCGAGAAAGCTCGCTCATTCTGCCAAATGCGGCGATATTGTCTTTTTCGGGTAAATATCCCGATACCTGACAACCCTCAATATTGAAAAGACCGAGTCTTGCAAGATTTGGACAGCAAAAAGCCTTCTCCTTTGCAACCGAACGCAGAGTGTGACTTCCACCGTCACCGAAATCGGCGGCATCCGGCAATTCTCCTATACCGAAGCTGTCAAGAACGATCAAAAATACTCTGTTTTTCATTATTTACCTTCAAAATCAGTATCCAATTCCGTTTTCATTCTTTACAGCCTTTACAACGCGGCTTGTGCCAAGACGGTCAGCGCCCAGATCAAGAAAATCCTGAGCATCCTCAAGGCTTGAAATTCCTCCCGCGGCTTTTACCTTGACTTTGGGGTCGCAATGCTCCCGCATAAGCTTTACGTCGGATTTGGTAGCTCCCGCGGTGGAAAAGCCGGTGGAGGTCTTGATATAATCTGCGCCCGCAAGGCTGACCACGCGGCACATCTCCGTCTTTTCTGTGTCGGAAAGCAGGCAGGTTTCGATAATGACTTTAAGTATCTTGCCGTCACATGCTGCCTTAACTCTTGTTATCTCGTCGAGAAGATAAGCGAAATTTCTCGCCTTGAGCTCGCCGATATTGATAACCATATCGATCTCGTCCGCGCCGTTTTCAATGGCGTCACGGGTTTCGAATACCTTAACGGCGGTAGTATTGTAGCCGTTAGGAAAGCCTATTACGGTACAGATTTTAAGCTTATCGCCGCAATAATCCGCGCACTCCTTAACGTATGAGGGAGGAATGCATACGCTTGCGGTGTTGAATTTAATACCATCGTCACAAATCGCCTTTATCTGTTCAAGGGTTGACTCCTGCTTTAATAAAGTGTGGTCAACGTGTGTAAGAATTTCTTTTAATTCCATGAGAATCACCTTTTTTATGTTTTGTTGTGTTATATTGTAGCATTTTTATCTAAAAAGGTAAACAGTAATATTAAAATATCATAGTAATTTATAATTGATTTACTGTTTTTCTTGTGGTATGATTTATGGTGAATATTTATGTAATTTAATAATAAGGTGATTATAGTGAAAAATTTACTTGTTATCTTTGGCGGCTGCTCAAGTGAATACTCCGTTTCCTTGCGCTCATCCGCATCAGTTCTCAGAAACATAGACAATTCAAAATACAACGTTATTACCCTGGGTATAACCCGTGATGGCGGTTGGTACCTTTACAAGGGCAATATTGATTCAATCGAAAATGATACGTGGCTTACTCCCGATGCCACAACACCCGCGGTGCTTTCACCCGATAAAAACGATAAAGCACTTATAGTCCTTAACAACGGCACCTATGAAAAGGTAGCAATTGACGTTATCTTCCCCGTGCTTCACGGCAAAAACGGTGAGGACGGCACAATTCAGGGTATATTTGACCTTGCAGGCATTCCCTACGTTGGTTGTGGTCTTTTAGCAAGTGCAATGTGTATGGATAAGGCCGTTACAAACACCCTTGCCGACGAGGCGGGCATTGACGGTGCAAAATGGGCGGCATTCACCGAAGCTGAATATAAGGCAGGCAAGGTTGACCTTGGCGCTATTGAAGAAAAGCTCGGCTACCCCATTTTTGTAAAGCCCGCAAACGCAGGCTCATCCGTTGGTATTACCAAGGCACATAATCACGAGGAGCTTTTAGGCGCCCTTGACGTAGCCTTTGAAAACGACTACAAGGCAGTGCTTGAGGAAACACTCGTGGGCAGAGAAATCGAATGTGCGGTTATGGGTAACGACGAGCCCGTTGCATCCTGCATCGGCGAGATTTTACCCACTGCAGAATTCTATGATTTTGATGCAAAATACGTTGACAACTCAACAGGTCTTGCAATCCCCGCAGACTTACCCGTTGAGGTAAGCGAAAAGGTTCGCGAGGCGGCGGTTAACGCATACCTTACTATGGGATGCCGCGGACTTTCACGAGTTGACTTCTTCCTTTGTGAGGATGGCAGAATCTGCCTTAACGAAATCAACACCCTTCCCGGCTTCACATCCATTTCAATGTTCCCCAAGCTTTTCGGTCAGGTAGGCATCCCTTATTCAGAGCTTCTTGATAAGCTTATTGAATACGCTGAGGACTGTGCCCGATGAGAAACGTAGAAATAGAGTTCGTAAGCGAACAGCAGTACCACGACGACCGTGAAAGCAGTAAGCTTAAGGCGAAGGGTACTATGGACGAAATTAATGGTGTAAAAACCATTACATATACAGAGCCCGACGAGGAATTGGGCAAAAGTGAAACAGTTATTGAGGTTATTAACGACCACTTTATAAAAATGACCCGTAAAGGACTTTATCAGGCAGTTTTTCTTATTGAAGAGGGCAAGACCCACACCTGCTCATACAAAACACCCTTTGGTGAAATGGCTATGGACATTGTGGCTAAGCGTGTCAACGCAAGCATTCCCGACTGCTCAGGTAAAATTCTTCTTTGCTACAACCTTGAAAGCAACGGAGAAATTATTGGTGAAAACAATCTGTTAATGAAAATAAATGAAATTTGAAAGGTGTTTGTAATGTCTAAATTAGTTAAAACAGCTGAAGAACAAATTATTAATGCGGTTACAGCGGCGATTAACAAAAATATTGCCGACGGCACTTTCATTGAGGCGGAAATCCCCGCATTCAAAACCGAAATTCCCGCAGACAGAAAAAACGGCGACTACTCTGCTAACGGCGCATTTATGCTTTCAAAGGCACTTAGAATGCCCCCCAGAAAAATTGCAGACTGCATTCTTGAAAAAATCGACCCTGAAAACACATATTTTGAAAAATGCGAGGTTGCAGGCCCCGGCTTTATAAACTTTTTCTTGAAATCCGAGTTCTATGCCGACGTGCTTCTTGACGTTGATGCTCTCGGTGATACATACGGCAGAAGTGATTTCGGTAAGGGCAAAAAAATCAACGTTGAATTCGTTTCTGCAAACCCCACAGGCCCCATGCACATGGGTAACGCGCGTGGCGGCGCCCTTGGGGACTGCCTTGCGGCGGTTCTTGATTGGGCGGGCTACACCGTTGAAAGAGAATTCTACGTAAACGATGCAGGTAACCAGATTGACAAATTCGGTCTTTCACTTTCAGTTCGTTATCAGCAGATTCTTAAGGGTGACGATTTCATCGAGCTTCCCGAGGACAGCTACCACGGTGACGATATCAGAGTGCTTGCACAGAGCTATATTGACGAAAACGGCGACAACCTTCTTGACGTAAGCGAAGAGGAAAGAAGAAAAGCTCTTGTAGCATACGGTCTTCCCAAAAACATTGCAAAAATGAAGGCCGCTATGGAAAAATACCGCATTGATTACAACACATGGTTCTCAGAGCTTTCACTTCACAACGGCGGCGAGCTCCAGGAAACCATTGAAATTCTTAAGCAGAACGGCTACACCTACGAAAAAGAGGGTGCCCTTTGGTACAAAAACATTGAGGTTATGACCGCTATCCTTAAAAGAGAGGGCAAATCTCAGGAATACATCGACAACCTTGAGCTTAAGGACGACGTTCTTATCCGTCAGAACGGCAACCCCACCTACTTTGCCGCAGATATTGCTTACCACAGAAACAAGCTTCTTAAGCGTGGCTTTGACACTGCCATTGATGTTTGGGGCGCCGACCACCACGGTCACGTTGCACGTATGAAGGGCGCTATGGAGGCTGTTGGTATTGACGGCGGCAGACTTGACGTTGTTCTTATGCAGCTTGTTAACCTTATGAAGGACGGCAAGCCCGTTAAAATGTCAAAAAGAACAGGTAAGGCTATCACACTCGTTGACCTTCTTGACGAAGTCCCCATAGATGCAGTACGCTTCCTTTTCAATATGAGAGAGGCAGGCTCCGCTATGGACTTCGACCTTGACCTTGCAGTTGAGCAGTCCAACCAGAACCCCGTTTACTACTGCCAGTATGCACACGCAAGAATCTGCAGTATTCTCAAGAAGCTTGAAGCGGAGGGCGTTAAGGCAAGAAAGCCCGAAAAGGCCGAGCTTCAGTTGCTTAACAGTGACGAGGAAAAAGACCTTATTTCACACCTCGCTTCACTTACAGGTGTTATTGTTAATGCTGCTAACACTTACGACCCCGCTAAGATTACACACTATGCAACCGACCTTGCAACAAAATTCCACCGTTTCTACAACGCTCAGCGTGTTATGGTTGATGACGACGCTCTTATGCAGTCAAGAATCTTCCTTTGCCTTTGTGTAAAGAACACTATGAAAAACGTGCTTTCAATGCTTAAAATTAACGCTCCCGAAAGCATGTAATAAAACAAAAAGAAGCTCCCGAGTTTCTCTCGGGAGCATTTTTTATTTAAGGAATATGGGGTTTGTCCAGGCTCTGTTGCCCTGCTTATCAATAACCGTTACACGGATATAGTCGTAATCGCCCTTTAAATCCAATTGGGCACTTACAATGGGCTCGCCCTTTGCAGTAATCTTTCTCGAAGGATGCTTGTCGCACTGGAAAAGGATTGCTTCACATTCACTTGCTTCAATATGGGCAACGCCCTCATCATCAACGTAAAAATCCTTTATTATCGGCCCGCAGGAGGAATAAAAAGCACCATCCTCCAAGGCTTCAAGAATATCTCTTACGTTGTTTTCGGCGTTTACCATAACCCAACCCTTACAATGCTGATACACTGCGTGACCATCGTCGGTTGCAACGGCAAAAATCTTATTACCCAAGCCTAAAAGGTCATCCCAATAGGCACCGTTGTCGGTATCCATATCGTTTTCAATGGCACAGCCACTGTTCCATATTTCAAAGGCAAAATTGCCCTGTAGCTTGTCAAAATACCTTGTGGGGGTTGAGCTCCACTGAGGGTGACAGTAAATTGTAAGATTGTTTTTTTGGTGGGCATCATCAAGATATTTCTGAAAGCCCTCCTGGTCAACGGCTGTACCACGGTCAAGCTCCTCATCCTGAGCGTAGCCATTCGCATCATCATCGGGGCCAATGAAAACCGTATGATAGGTCCTGAAGCCGTTATCCCTGACAAACGTATTATCAAATTCCATACCCGGGATTATGGTTATATCCACGTCCTCGGCAAAGTTTTTGTAATTGTAAATTCTGTGGTCTGTAAGTGCAATAAAATCAAAGCCGTTTGCCTTATGAAGCCTTATAACCTCATCAGGGGCAACCTCACCGTCAGAACGGGTTGTGTGACAATGAAGGGCACCCTTGAGCATTGATTTCTGATTCACGAAAGCCTGCTGTCTTTTCATTTCAATCACTTACTCCTGAGCTTCGTTAGTATTTTTACGGGCAACAACCCATGCGTTGGGAAGATATCTGCCCGTGGGCATCTCTCTTGCAGAGGGCTTATTTATAACCTCGCCATCATAAGCTATAACGGATGATGAGCCGCCGTCACAAGCACCCGCGGTAACCGCACCGTACTGTAAAAGCACGTCAGCACAATCCTCCATAGTGGCACCTAAGGAATAACCAACCTGCCTGCCGTCGGCAACAAGGAACAACACCACACCGTTTCGGCACTGTCCCACAACGGTTCTGGGCTGTAAGCCCCAGCCTGCAGAATCCTCAACCACCTTTTCACCGTCAATTATAAGTGAGGGGCGGTACTGCATACCGTCGCGGATGTTGTATTCCTGCCAATTTTCCATACCGCCAACCACAAGGCGGTCATTTTCATCAAAGCCTAAAAGAGTGTATTTGGAATTATACGTACCCCAATATTCACCCGATGAAACGCATTGACCCGTAACCTCGCCCCCAAGGCTTACGCCGCCGGGGTCTGCGAAGCCCGAAGCATTGATACCTACAATTGCATTATCCTTTTCAAGATAATCGCAAATAAATTCACCGCGTGAATTTTTATAATCAGTAACACTCAGACTGATTCTTGAAGGGTCATCGATAATAACGAGCTTACCGACAAAGGTCTCCTTTTTTATTTCAAGAATAACGACGTCCTGTTCCTTATCGTTAACGTATACTATATTGCCGAATTTGTCGGGCTCACCAACCACAAGCTCATCCTGAGCCAGCACGTCGGTGCTTTGATTGCCGTAAATATCCGTGACGTAGATATCCTTAACGTCCATCTGCTTTGACATAACCTCATCAATTAACCGGTCGGGGAAAAATGAGGTTGCAAGCCACTTGTGTTGGTCGGTTGTCATTGCAGTTTCAATCCAGATGTTACGCCATTTAACAACAACGGGAATGTTGCCGTAAACCACGGTAACGTAGCTTACAACGCTTAAAAGCACTGCAATCGCAAACAATAAAATCATCACCGACCAGGGTCTGACCCCCTTCTTTTTCGGCTTGTTTTTTTGTTCTTCTGTAATGGGCGGAGGTGCAACACGCTTTTCTTTGTTCTCTTTTGTCTCTTTTGTTTTTTTGGTTTTATCCTTAGACTTATATTTTCTGACTTCGCTTAAGCCGTCTGCCAGATGGTCAAGGTCAACTATTTCTTCTTCGCTGATTTCAACCACAAAAGCACCTCCTTTTTCAAGCTTAACACAGTATAACACAAATTGACGGCAAATTCCATAATTCGCCGTCAATTCACAAAAAATTTATTATTTATTATCTATATATCTGCAAGCCGCAAGAGCTGCAATCGCGCCGTCCGCTGAAGCGGTTGTAATCTGGCGGATGCTCTTCTGACGGCAGTCACCTGCTACAAAAACACCTGCGGTTTTTGTTACGCAGCTTTCGTCGGAGTCAAAATAACCGTTTGCATCAAGAGCCGCAAACTCAGCAAAGGCAGAGTTTTTGGGTTCAAGACCGATTGCAACGAAAAGGCCATCAAGCTGAACCTCTTTTTCGCCCTTAACAGTGTTAAGCACAACGCCTGTAAGCTCATCGTCACCCTTAAGAGCCGCTACGGTTGCTTCAAGCACAAACTCAACGTTATCCTTCTTTGAAAGGATGTCAACAAGCTTCTGCTCACCTGTAAGGAATGCAAGATTCTGGAAAACGTAAACCTTTTCGCATAAATCTGAAAGGAGCACTGCCTCCTGCAAGGCGGAGTTGCCACCGCCTACAACGCCAACGGTTTTATCCTTAAAGAATGCGCCGTCACAAACCGCACAGTATGAAATGCCGTTACCGACAAATTCATTCTCCTTAGGAAGACCTAACTGACGATGGTGAACACCAACCGCAATAATCACAGCTGAAGCCTCAAACTTTTTATTATCAGCAAAAACAAGCTTTCTGTCACCCTCGTCAACAATACCGGTAACCTTTTCCATCTCAACCTCTGCACCCATATTGAGCACCTGGTCAAGAAGCTTGTCGGCAAACTCATTACCGCTCATTTCGGGGATACCCGGATAGTTTTCGATTTTAGGTGAAAAGGTAACCTGACCGCCAAAGGTTGACTGCTCGATTACGAGAACACTTTTTGATGCACGCAATGCATAAAGCGCCGCAGTAAGTCCCGCAGGACCCGCACCTATAACAATAATATCATACATAAAATTCACTCCTGTTTTTTCATTCAAAAATTACCGCCCGAAAGGACGGTAATTTTCAATTAATTAAAGTGATTCAATAAATGCTTTAACTGCAGGAAGGTCTGCAACCTTTTCGTAGGAGTCACCCTTCTGGATTACAAGAGTGGGAGCCTGCTTAAGCTCAAGAGCTGTTGCGAACTCTCTGTTTTCCTCAACGAAAAGCTTTTCATAAGCGATGCCCTTCTTCTCAAGAAGCTGAGCAGCTATTTTACATTTGGGGCAGGTTTTGGTTGCGAAAAGGATGAACTTTGCATCTGCGTCAACTGTTACCTCTGCCTTTTCCTCGCATGCACAGTGAGCGTGGTCAACAACTCTGTCCTCTCTCTTAAGCTGTGAGTTTGCGATATCATATACGCGTCTATCCTTGAACTCCTGAGTTTTACCATCGTTGAAGTTCTGAACGGGACGGTAGTAACCGGTAATACGGCTATAAACCTCTGTTGCGTTACCGCATTCGGGACAAGTGTAAACCTCACCCTTGATGTAGCCGTGATTGCTGCATACTGAGTATGTGGGAGAAATTGAGTAGTAGGGAAGTCTGTAGTTAGCTGCAATCTTTCTTACGATATCAGCAGCCGCTTTCCAGTCGGGAAGCTTCTCACCAAGGAATGCGTGGAATACTGTACCTGATGTGTAAAGGGTATGAAGCTCATCCTGTGCATCAAGTGCTTCAAAGATATCTGCAGTATAACCAACGGGAAGGTGTGAAGAGTTGGTGTAGTAGGGAGTGCCGTTTTCGTTAGCCTGGATAATTGCGGGATAGTGCTTTTTATCGTGCTTTGCGAAACGGTATGTTGTTGACTCAGCGGGTGTTGCTTCAAGGTTGTAAAGGTCACCGTAAAGCTCCTGATAGTCTGAAAGTCTGTTTCTCATATGGTTGAGAACGTCCTTTGCAAACTCCTGGGTTTCAGCGTTTGTCATATCCTTACGAAGCCACTTAGCATTAAGACCAACCTCGTTCATACCGATAAGACCGATTGTTGAGAAGTGGTTTGTAAATGTGCCAAGGTATCTCTTTGTGTAGGGATAGAGACCTTCTTCAAGAAGCTTTGTGATAATATCTCGCTTAATCTTAAGTGAACGAGCAGAAATATCCATCATTCTGTCAAGACGAGCATAGAAATCAGCTTCATCCTTTGCAAGGTAAGCAATTCTCGGCAAGTTGATTGTAACAACGCCGACTGAACCTGTTGATTCACCGCTACCGAAGAACCCACCTGACTTCTTGCGAAGTTCACGAAGGTCAAGACGAAGACGGCAGCACATTGAACGAACATCTCATGGTTCCATATCACTGTTGATATAGTTTGAGAAATATGGTGTACCATATTTTGCTGTCATTTCAAAGAGAAGCTTGTTGTTCTCTGTTTCTGACCAGTCAAAGTCACGAGTAATTGAATATGTTGGAATCGGATACTGGAAGCCACGACCGTTAGCGTCACCTTCAACCATAACCTCGATGAAAGCCTTGTTAACCATATCCATTTCAGCTTTACAGTCCTTGTACTTGAAGTCCATTTCCTTGCCACCAACGATACAGTTGAGCTCTGCAAGGTCGTTTGGAACTGTCCAGTCAAGAGTGATATTTGTAAATGGTGACTGTGTACCCCAACGAGATGGAGTATTTACACCGTAGATGAATGACTGAATACACTGCTTAACCTCTTTGTATGTAAGGTTATCAACCTTTACGAAAGGTGCTAAATATGTATCAAATGATGAGAAAGCCTGAGCACCTGCCCATTCATTCTGCATAATTCCGAGGAAGTTAACCATCTGGTTACAGAGTGTTGAAAGATGAGCAGCAGGAGCTGATGTAATCTTACCGGGAACACCGCCGAGACCTTCCTGAATCAACTGCTTGAGTGACCAACCTGCACAGTAACCTGTAAGCATTGAAAGGTCATGAATATGAATATCAGCATTTCTGTGAGCATTGCCGATTTCATCATCATAAATTTCAGAGAGCCAATAGTTTGCAGTAACACCACCTGAGTTTGAAAGAATCAAACCACCTACTGAATAAGTAACAGTTGAGTTTTCCTTAACACGCCAGTCGTTAACATTAAGGTAGTTGTCGATAATAGCCTTATAGTCAACCATTGTTGCATTGAGGTTACGGATTTTTTCTCTCTGACGACGATAGATAATGTATGCCTTTGCAACATCGTCATAACCAGCCTTAATAAGAACAGATTCAACACTATCCTGAATATTTTCAACGGAAATTGTTTCGTTCTCAATTTTAGGCTCAAATTCTGCAGTTACCTTAAGTGCGAGGAAATCGATAATGTTTGCATTATACTGTTTGTTACAAGCGTCAAATGCCTGTGTGATAGCTTCAGAAATCTTTTTAAGGTCAAAAGATGCTATCTTACCGTCTCTTTTTACTACGTTATACATATTGTGCCCTCCTATTATTTGAATTTTCTGTGTATTTGGATAGAGGTATTCTCATACAAATCAAAAGTCCCGCTACCATTTACGCACAGATTTTTTGGTTAGCGAGACTTATTATAATACATATATAGTGTGTTGTCAATAGGTTTTTGCACAATATCTTGTGTTTTAATTAAATTCCTCTAATTTCAACATTAGGTATAATTTCTGACGCCCTTTTCTGCATTTCTTTAAGCAAAATAGCCGAAACCGGCTTTAAATCAGGCTTTATGAGGTCACCTGAATCCACAAAATTCTGTAAAAAGTACTTGTGTGCACCTTTGAGCCACACCACAATATCTTGTATATCATCAAGAGTGTGGAAGCCATCCACAATAGTTGTTCTGAACTCAAAATCAACCTTATGCTGTAATAAAAACTCTACACTTCTTTCAATTGGTGCAATATCAAAGCCCTCAACACCAATAGTTTCACCGTATTTTGCCTTACTATTTTTAATATCCATTGCAACATAGTCCACAAGACCCTTTTCCACAATGGAAATGAGCTTTTCAGGAAAGCTTCCGTTTGTGTCAAGCTTTACAGAATATCCTAAAGACTTAATCTCTGCAATAAACTCCTCAACGCCATCCTGCAAAAGTGGCTCACCACCTGTTATTACAACTCCGTCAAGAAGCCCTTGTCTTTTCTTTAAGTAATCAAGCACCTCATCATTATTAAGATAAGTGTCCTTATCAATATGAGTTACAAGTGATGCATTGTGACAAAAAGGACAACGGAAATTACAGCCTGGCGTAAACACAATACAGGCAACCTTTCCGGGATAATCTAAAATTGTTAATTTCTGAAAACCGTTTATAAGCATAAAATCACCAATGAATATTTTTATTTAATATACCACAATATATTAAAAAAGTAAATTGAACAAATAAAATTATAGCCCTTTAATTTTCCTTTACAATATGGTATAAATATTATAGATTATATTTACGAGGACAGATTTATGAAAATAGCAGTTATTTTTACAGGCGGTACAATCGGCAGCTGCATTAAAAACGATTTTATTGGTGTTGACAATAAAATGCAGTATGTATTGCTGAAAAATTATGAGAATGATGGTGAAATTGAATTCATCCCAAGCTCACCATACAGCATTTTAAGTGAAAATCTTTCTGCAAAGGAGCTTAACCTTTTGCAAAATGAAATTGCAGAAAAGCTTTCACAGGATTTTGACGGAATTATTGTCACTCATGGGTCAGATACACTTCAATACACAAGTACAGCTATTGAAATGGCTTTTGGTGACTGCCAGATTCCTGTTCTTTTCGTTTCCGCTGACTATCCTTTAGAGGATAGTCGTTCAAACGGCTTTGCCAATTTTCAAGGTGCAGTTGAATTTATACGAAACAAAATCTGCAACGGTGTTTTTGTATCATACAAAAATGATGATGAGGGAATCACCAACATTCATATTCCCTCAAAAATACTTATGCACAATGAACTCAATGCGAATATTTATAGTATAGATAAAACTCCTTTTGCAAGTTATAACGGAAATTTCACAATAAACGGCACTTATTCCTGCAAGGGTAATGGAATTACAAATTATTCAGAGGACTCACAGATTCTTGTCGTTTCAAGCACACCTGCTGACAGCTACTCATATTCCCTTGAAAATGTAAAAGCAATTCTTTTCAAGCCTTATCACAGTGCAACACTCAACACATCAAACGAAAAGCTTATGAATTTCTGCAAATTGGCAACTGAAAAGAATATTCCAATGTATGTCCTCGGTGCAAAATCAGAAACAGGATATGAAAGCACACGAATTTATAAGAAATTGAATATTCAGCCTCTGCCTTATGGCACATTCATTTCAGCGTATATGAAATTGTGGACAGAATTAAGTAATAACTAAAATAAAACACCGTAGGAGAATTAACTCTTACGGTGTAATTTTTTTAAAGTAGCTTTGCAATTTCTTCTTCAAGCGCTTCCTTTGTAAGCATACCAAGACGACTTGAAACAATATTACCCTCTGCATCAATGAAAACTGTCATTGGGAAGCTTGATAATCCGTAAGCGTGATTTGCCTCATACATCTCATCAAAGAAAACAGGAAATTCGTACTTTTCCTGCTCAACATAAGCCTTTGCAGAGTCAACAGTTTCTCCGTTTGTGCCTGTTGCATTAACCATAAGGAATTGCACATCAGGATAGTTTTTGTAAGCCTCATTGAAGTCAGGCATTTCAACCTTACAGTAATAGCACCATGTTGCCCAGAAATTAAGGACTACAGGCTTGCCTTTAAAATCAGAAAGCTTAACCTTATTGCCATCGTAATCAGTTACTGTAAAATCAGGAGCTTTGTATTTTGTCTCTTCCTTATTCTCCTCATTTTCATTTGCATTTTCAGATGTGCTTTCCTCATTCTGCACCTGATTATTCATATTGAATTCTTCACTATACTTATTATACAAGGCTGTTGCACCTGCAAGAAGTCCCACAAGCAAAACTGCAATTATAATCCATTTAACTGTATTTTTCATAATTTAACCTCCTATGAAAGCAAGCCTAAAAGCTTACCGAAAAGTCCCGTTGCCATAAACACACCAATCACCACAAGCAAAGCACCGCAAACAGTATTGATTACCTTATAATGCTTTTTGATGAATGTAAATGCACCTCGTAATTTATCAATAAGAATTGCACTTATGAAAAATGGAATTCCAAGACCTAATGAATAAAGAAGAAGCATTATGATTCCCTCTGTGACGTGACCCTGACTTGCTGCAAGCATAAGTGCTGAGCCTAAAAATGCTCCGACACAAGGAGTCCAACCAATTGAAAATACAATACCGAAAACCATTGATGAGAAAAAGCCTAAATTATCTGTCTTAACCTTTTTTGCACCCTTGAAAAGGTTGATTTTGAAAACTCCAAGAAAGTTAAGACCGAAGAATACAACAATAAGACCTGTCACAATATCAACGATTGTCTTGTACTCATTTAAAAGCTTACCAAATGTACCTGCCAACGCTCCCATAAGAACAAAAACTATTGTAAATCCAAGTATAAAGCCGAGAGCATTTTTAACTGTCTTTTTTGTGTTTCGTTCCTTGCCACCTGCAAAATATGAAATGTACAAGGGAATCATAGGCAAAAGACACGGAGAAATAAATGTGATTATCCCCTCAAGAAATGATATGAAATATTGCATACTGCCACCTCCTGTTTATACCTATTATATATTATTTATAATTTTCTGCAAGATATTTTTATAATGAACAAATAAATTGGAGTTTATCGGTGAGATAATATGGTAATCGTAGGGCGGGGTCTTGCTCCCGCCGTTGTCGTTAAAAATGAAACTAAAATAGAAAAGTCATTCTGAGGAGCTTGCGACGAGGGATCTCTGTTCGTTGACATGTAACCTTTGAAGAGATTCTTCGCTTACGCTCAGAATGACCTGTTTCAAATAGCGTGTTGATTGCTTATCTCTGTTCGTTAATATGTAACCAGAAGTATTTATCGTTGATAAATATGAAGTAAGAACCTGACTTCGTGAGAACCTTGTTATTCACTTCTTTGTGGGAAAGCCACAACTCCCTATTGTAATCATACCACGAT
>JAZONH010000013.1:0-259859 GCA_045654405.1 Acutalibacteraceae bacterium
TCCAGATATAACTCACATCTTAGTGGATAGAGCAAGAAATATGCGTAAGGAGCCCACTGAAGAAGAAAACAAATTGTGGCATTTATATCTCAAAAAAATCAGACCACGATTTGTACGGCAAAAAGTAATCGGGTCATATATAGTCGATTTCTATTGCCCTAAGCTTAAAATTGTTATTGAAATAGACGGTGTTCAACATTATCTTGATGAATACACCGAATATGAAAAGCGTCGCGAGGAATATTTGAAAAACAACGGATATAAGCTTCTGCGATTTTATAACAGTGATATAAACAAAAAATTGAAAAACGCTGAAACAACCATATATTACACTTGTATTGAAAGAGCGAAGTAATTGGGTGTGGATGTTGAAGTTGCTTTTACTGAAGGAAAGCAGTAAGAGAACTACCCACCACCATTGCCAAGGCAATGGTCCCCATCCCTATGCCTACGGCACAGGGATGATAGGCTTCGCAAATTGTTGATTTGTTGTAATGATAGGAGAATCACTTTGAAAATTAAAACTGCCGATTTGATTGTTGAATTAAACGTTAATCACGAGCTTTTAACCTCACGTCTTGAGCCCTATAGGTATGACGGTGAGGGTGAGGCGGATATTGTTTTTGACGTAACTGAAAAGTATTATATTGACCGTCAGGCAGAGCACCCGCATCTGACACTTGGTGAGGCAGAGTATCTGTGGAGTGGCGCTCATTTTTATGAAAAGCTGGCGAAGTTTAACGGTGTTATGCTTCACGCATCCTGTGTTGAATATCAGGGTAAGGCTTTTTTGTTCTCTGCACGCTCAGGTACAGGTAAATCTACCCACACCCATTTGTGGTTAAAGTATTTGCCCGGCTCACGTATTATAAACGATGACAAGCCCGCTATCAGACTTGTGGACGGTGTGTTTTATGCCTACGGCACACCTTGGAGCGGCAAAACCGATGAAAGTGTTAACGAGGGTGTTCCCATTGGCGGCATCTGCTTCCTTTCACGTGGTGAAAACCAAATAAAAAGAATCCCCGGCATAAAAGCACTTAAGCCCTTTATGGACCAGACCGTGCGCCCTTATGACAAGGAGCTTATGAAAAATATGCTTGATACGTTGAATATGATTTTGTCGGATGTTCCCATTTATGAGATGTCCTGCGATATGTCCGAGGAAGCAGTGCTCACGGCCTATAACGGGATGAAATAATATATTGTAAAATTTTCATTAAAGTAGTATAATTAACCCATAAATTTAAAAGGTGATGTTTATGTCTAAAACTAATAAGAAAAAAGGCAAAAAGGCGCTTATTGTGCTTTTGTGCTTTGTGCTTGTAATGGCAATTGGCTGTGGTGGCCTTGTTGCATACTGGCACAGTATAAAAAATGCAGTACCCGAGGTTGAGGACACCTTAACCTACGATTTTGACGAGGATGAAACTGTGGCGCTTTCACTGCAGGATGCACCGGACTTTGAGCAGATTTTTGAAGGTGATTCGGCAGAGCTTAAGGCGGCTATCAAGGCGTGGGCTACCAACGGCGGCGACGTTATGTATAGCGAAAACGTTATTAACATTCTTTGCATTGGTGTTGATACTCGTAACAAAAATACAATATCCGGTCTTACGGACTCAATGATTATCGTTTCAATTAACAAGGAGCTTGGCACAATTACCTTTACTTCGGTTATGCGTGATAGCTATGCTTACCTTGAATCACCCGACGGTGCAGGTAGCTTTAATAAAATTAACTCTGCATTCCCGTTCTATGGTATTGATAACCTTATAAATACCCTTGAAAGCCATTTTAAAATCCGTATTGACGGTTACGCTATGATTAACTTTGCTTTGTTTAAGGCGGTTATTGATAAATTAGGTGGCGTTGAGGTTGAACTCAGTGAGTATGAGGCAGAGTATTTCAACAGAAATCACGGTTGGGATTTGCAGGCAGGCTCATCAGTAAATCTTACCGGTGACCAGGCGCTTGTTTTCTGCCGTAGCCGTAAAATTTACAACGACGGTGATGTTCAGCGTACGCAAAACCAGCGTGAGGTGCTTATTGCCCTTTTAAGAAAGGCGAGAAGCATTCAGGCTTCTGAAGTGCCCGGATATATAAAAACCTTTATGCCCTACCTTGAAACAAGCTACAATGAAGCGGAGCTTATTTCATTAGGTACCAAGGCAGTTATGGGCGGTTGGGCGTCCTTTAAAGTTAATCAGATTGTTATGCCCGATGAAAACTGCCGTAAAGCCCATTCGGGTGACGTGTGGTATTGGGAGGTTGACTATCCTCTTGCTGCACAGACCTTACAGCTTGCAATTTACGGTGATACAAACATCACGCTTTCTGAAAACAGAACAAGCTTTTATTAAAAAAATAACCTCTCAGTTGATTATCAACTGAGAGGTCTTTGTTTTATAAATTAAAACTCGGGGATTACAATTTCAACTTCCTTGCCTGCGTCTGAAGAACGAGCAATACCATCAATAATAGCCTGATTGTAAATAATCTGGCTTGAGGGTACGGGTGAGGGAAGGTTGAATTCAATAGCGTCGATGAATGAGCGGATTTTCTTGTCGAAGTTGTCACCATCATTGTCCATTTCGGGGATAACTGTTTCAACACATTCGCCTGCGATATTGTGGTAAATGGTCATGGGGCCACCGATTGAGCCATTCCAGCATTCGGTTGAGGGGATTCTTAAGCCTCCCTCAGTACCCATAATGATTGTATCACCGGGAGTGTCGCAGTGCATTGCCCATGCAATACGGAAGTCAAGAACGATGTCGCCCTCAAGACGAACATATGCAGCAGCAAAGTCGTCAACACCGAATACCTCGGTGTATTCGGGCTTCTGAAGGTATTCGGGCTTTTTGCCGAAAAGACCAGCCTTGAAGCCTGTAACTGTAAGGGGCTTCGGATAGCCGATTGCGTTAAGCACCATATCAAGTGAGTAGCAACCGATGTCACCCAATGCACCAAGACCTGCAGTATCCTCCTGAATAAAGGATGTACCGAAGGGGGTGGGGATACCCATTCTGCGTCCGCCACCGGTCTGGATGTAGTAAATTCTACCAAGAACGCCGCTTTCGCAAATCTTCTTAACCATTTTCATATTTTCGTCGAAACGAGGCTGGAAGCCGATTGAAAGAATCTTGCCACTTCTCTTTTCAGCCTTGCAGATTTCAATTGCTTCTTCAAGAGTAACGCACATGGGCTTTTCAAGAAGAACGTGCACACCGTGGTCAAGTGCGTAAATAGCACAGGGAGCATGCTGACGGTTATATGTACAGATTGAAACCGCGTCAAGGTCCTTTTCATTATCAATAAGCTCTTTGTCGCTTAAGTAGAAATTTGCTTTTGAAACGTCGAAGCCGTTTGCCTTTGCAAAAGCCTCAGCCTTACCGGGCACGATATCTGCAAATGCTACAACCTCTACGTCGTCGCATTTAAGATAGCTCTGAAGATGAGCCTCTGCAATCCAACCGCAACCGATAATACCGACTTTGATTTTCTCGCCTGTATAAACTCTTTCGTCTGCCTGCTTTTCTTTGAAAGCATCAAGAATGTTTGACATAATATACCTCCGTTCCTGCGTTAAAAACAACGCAGATTATAGGTATAGATTATCACATTATCCCCTTTGTTTCAACAATAGGGCACAAAATAATGTTGCACAAAAATCAGAGTGCATCATTAGTAACGTTGACCAAGGGGGGCTTTTTGAGACAAAAATTTTATGAAAAAATAAGCAATGTTCACAATTTGTTCATATTTCTGCAACATGGATACAACATCGGCAGGTTATTATAAAGATGCCAATACGATACGCAGGAAGTAATCAACTTTCCCGTTCAAGAAAAAGACCGCTACCAAAAAATGTAGCGGTCTTTTCTTGCGCTTTTTTATTAAGTTCAGTTGCTTTTTTTACCTGCGTATTGTATTATATTTTTATAATATGTATGGAGGTGACTTAAGTGGTTATTTATCCCGAATCATTCAGTATAAAACCCAATATTGAGGCTACTATTGGCTTTAGAAACCTTTTTAACACCACTTCACAGACCGCCGTGCACAAAACCCTGAGCCTTGTTAAGGGCAATTATGTTTTCTGTAGCAAAAATGCCGAGGAAAGAGTTTTCAGCATATCAAACACTACTGCCGCTGTTGAATACGGCGAGGGTGAAACACCTAATAAGCACAAAGCTGCAGTGGTTATTGATAGCGTTAAGGATATGGAAATAGACTGTTGTGACTCCAACTTTATTATGGATGGGGTTATGACAAGCCTTGTTATAAAAAATTGCCGGAAAATAAAGCTTAAAAACCTTAATATTGAAACCGCAAACCCCAATGTGCATAAAATCACAGTGCTTAAGGCATCACCGTTTTATATTACGTTTAAAATAGATGAGCAGAGCAAATACGGCGAGGAAAATGGCGAGTACTATTGGTATGGCACCGACTACAAAATGGGCTTCACCCAGCACAAAAACCGCGGATGGTGGATGGCAACGGCAAAGCCTGCCAATTTATTCCACCTTACCAGGTGCGGTAATCACCCCTTGGCGGGGTCAACTGTTATCAAGCAGATTGCCGAGCGCACCTTCACCGCAAGGTTTATAATCCCCAAGGATTATGAGGTTGGTCAGGTGTTTTATATGTACCCACGTTTGCGTAAAGAGGTTGGCATTTTTATTGAAAATTCCGAAGGTATTGAGCTTGAAAACGTAAAACAGCATTACAATAATTCTCTTGCTCTTGTTGCTCAGAATAGTGAGAACATCACCCTTAAAAATGTTGAATTTGCCCCTAATCCCCAAAGCGAGGTTGATTTTGCATCAATTTCCGACTTTTTAAGATTTACAATGTGCCGCGGTAGAATAAGGGTGCTTGACTCAACCTTTGATTCGTCGGGTGACGACGGATGCCATCTTCACGGCATACATTTTAAAATTGTTAAAACGGATAAGGACAAAATCACCCTTAAATTCTGTCACCACAGAAATTACGGCTTCGAGTGCATACACGAAGGGGACACTCTGGCATTTATTGACCCCAAAACCTTGCTGGAGGTTGGTAGGTCAAGGGTGCTTCATGCAACGCTTCGTGACCAATATTATTATGACCTGGTGCTTTCTACCTACGAATCACCCTTGGATGTTGGTGGCGTGGTTGAAAATATATCCGCCTGTCCCGATTTTGAATTTAGCGGCAATAGCCTTAATCGTATTGTAGGCGCAGGCGTTTGCGTAACTACCCGCGGCAAAATCCGTATTGAAAATAACAGATTCTTAAATACGGGTGAGGATGGTATACGTATTATAGACGATGCATCTACAAGTTATGAAAGCGGCTACGTTAAGGATGTGGTTATAAACGGTAATGCATTTATGAATTGTGAACAAAACGCAATTCTGATTAAACCCGAAAACAAAAAATTCGCAGGGCCGGTTAACAATAATATTTTAATTGAAAACAACCTTTTTATTGCTAACAATATCTACGCCGTTAATATCAGCGACTCTGCCGATATTTATCTGCGTGACAACGTATATAAAGGTAAGCCCACTAACTACAGGTGGGTCAATACTAAAAACGTGGTTAACATTACTAAGGATTGCTCTAAAAAATGACCGGTTCTGAATTCAGAACCCGTTTTTGTATTAATAGGTTTTAGCCTTGAATGACTGGCAACAGGTTGAGTCCACTGACTTGGGGTCGCACTTACATGCACCAATTTCAATTGTGTTTAACGTGCAGTAGTTTGAATCTGTGCAATGGAACTTGCAGGTGTCAACAGTGCAACCGATGCAATTATTCTTTTTGTCGTTCATTTCCGTACCTCCTTTTTACCCATCTGTATAATTATTTTAACCAATCATATCATATTTAAACAAAGGAAAAATTTTATGAAAAAGCAAAGCGTTATTGAATCCTGCTACTCTGTTTTACGTAACGTAACACCCCTTGAAATTGATTGTGGTAAAATATGCCACGGTAAATGCTGCAAGGGTGACGGCAAAACAGGTATGATACTTTTTCCCGGCGAGGAAAATTTAATTGACCCTCAGATTAGAATTATAAAAAATAAAGGGGGCGACAGCTTTGCCGTATGCAACGGCACCTGCGACAGAAACAAGCGTCCCTTAAGCTGTAGGATTTACCCCTTGTTCCCCGTAATAAAAAATGACGAGGCAGGGGAGTATATCGAGGTGGAGTTTGATTCCCGTGCCGATTGTCCACTGACTGAGGGTGAATATAAAATAACAAGAGAGTTTGTGAAACGGGTAAGGCGCATAGGTAAGTTCCTTCTTTTAAACGAAGATACTGAAAAATGCTACAGGGATTTATCTGACGAAATCCGGGAATATACTGCATTAAAAAATATTTTAAAAAAATAATAAAAAGTGTTGACAAAAACGCATTCGTCTGTTATATTAATAACAGTAATAGTAATCATTACTACTTAACAACCACGAGGTGATGATATGAGAAGCTCAAGACAGCGTGATACAGTGCTTGAAGTCCTGCGTTCCTCCTGTGACCACCCTACGGCGGATGTGATTTTTGAACGAGTGCGTGAGCAAATACCCAATATCAGCCTCGGCACCGTTTACAGAAATTTAGGTCAACTAAAGGACGAGGGCTTTATAACAGTTGTTGAAAGCAGCGACACAAAGGTTCATTACGAGGGTAACCTTACCGAGCACATTCATTTCTTATGTAAAAGTTGTCATAAGATTACGGACGTGTGGTGTAAGTCACCGGTACCCGCGCAGCTTGCCGAAATGGGGCTGCAGGTTGAATCTCAAAAAACAGTATATTACGGCTTATGCAAAAGCTGCCGTGATAATATAAATTGAAATTAATTATTTATAAAAGGAGTTTTATGTTATGAAAAAATGGAAATGCTTAGTTTGCGGTCAGATCGTTGAAGGAGAGCACGCTCCCGAGGCTTGCCCCCTTTGCAAGGCACCCGCAGAAAAATTTGTAGAAGTTAAAGACGAAGAAATGACTTGGGCTGCAGAGCACGTGCTTGGCGTAGCTAAGGGCGTAAGCGAAGAAATCCTCGAGGGTCTTCGTGCAAACTTCCAGGGCGAATGCACAGAGGTTGGTATGTACCTTGCAATGGCAAGAGTTGCTCACAGAGAGGGCTACCCCGAAATCGGTCTTTACTGGGAAAAGGCAGCATACGAAGAAGCAGAGCACGCAGCAAAGTTTGCAGAGCTTCTTGGTGAGCTTGTAACTGACTCAACAAAGAAAAACCTCGAAATGAGAGTTGAAGCTGAAAACGGCGCAACACTCGGCAAATTCGAGCTTGCTAAGATGGCTAAGGAGCAGAACCTTGACGCTATCCATGATACAGTTCACGAAATGGCTCGCGACGAAGCTCGCCACGGTAAAGCATTCGAAGGTCTTCTTAAGAGATATTTTGGTTAATAAGATACAAAGAACCTTATAAATAAAGAGTTTTCGAGAGGGAGTGGCAGTTGTCATTCCCTCTCTTTTCGTTTATGTGTCTTTTGCGTGTCCCTCTACATTTTCAGAAATCCAAAAGAAGAAAAATGTATCATATTTAATTTTTTGGGGGTTCTTATGTTTGTAAAAGTGGCCTTTGGGAACGCTCGAATATGTAAAAATATAGCGCGGAGCTTGCGCTCCGCACTATATTTTCAGTTGTTTAAATCACATATCTTCTTTTTGAAGTACAACGGAATTATCTATCTGTTTTGTAAGTGTATATGGTGTTTTAGTTGTATCAATCACAAATCCGAGAGAAGCTTTAGGCAAGGTAATTGTCAATATATCATCATCTACAGACCATGTTCCGCTTATGTTGTTGTATTTATTGCCATTATCTTTTCCCAAATTATATTTATAGCAAGAACCGCCTTTGTATAGTTCTATAGTGTAAACAGAAGCTTGCGTCACATTGTCTTGTCCTGGCTCCCTCTCACAAGACCATGTTCCAATAAGTACTTCATCCATTATTTGTGTATTGGGAGTATTGTTTGTAGTTTCTCCACCGCTACATGCAGCAAAAAACAAACACATAACAATAACTAAAGCTAATGCGATAATTTTTTTCATTATAATTACCTCTTTATCATTAATTTTGTTGTGATAGATTCTGTACCAACTATTAAGATTTATTATAGTTATGTAGATATGTTTGTCAAGGTTTCAACGTAAATAAGTGAAGCATTCGATGAGATGGCTCGCGACAAGGCAAGACACGGTAAGGCATTCGAAGGTCTTCTTAAGAGATATTTTGGTTAATTAAATCCCTATATTTAAGGTTAAAGAGTGGTAGAAATACCACTCTTTTTTGTTTGAAAATTTTGTTGAAAACCGTCCTTTCTTGCTATATAATAGACCTGTTTTTTGAAAAAACAAAAATCCTCGGGCTTCAATAGCCGTGTGAGCTTTGTTTATATTGGTTGCTGATTTAATATCTTTTATTCAGCGCAAACCATATTACAGGAGAATAGTGTTTAATGAAAACAAACAATACATACCTTTTTGAGAAGGCATCGGTATCAAAGGCGATAATTTCGTTGGTTGTGCCCACAATTATCAGTCAGATTATTACCGTTGTTTATAATATGGCGGATACGTATTTTATTGGGCAGATGAATAACCCTGCTCAGGTTGCTGCCGCAACCCTTGCGATGCCTGTTTTTATGATGCTTACGGGCTTTGCCAACCTTTTTGGTATCGGTGGTGCAAGCCTTATTTCACGTTGTCTTGGTATAGGGGACAGGGAGAAGGCTAAAAAATGTGCGGCATTCAGTATATGGGGCTCCATTGGCGTGGCTTTTGTTTACGGCGTGGGTCTTTATCTGCTTTGTCCCGTTATGCTTCCCTTGTTGGGCACGGATTCCGCAACCTATGATTTTTGTGCAGACTACGTTTTGTGGACAATTGCCGTAGGCGGTATTCCCACAGTGCTCAGTGCCTGCCTTTCACATCTTGTCAGGGCAGAGGGCTACTCGAAATCTGCAAGCATAGGCGTTGCCCTTGGCGGAATTATGAATATTATTCTTGACCCCATTTTTATTTTTGTCTTTGACCTTGGGGTTGAGGGTGCGGCCATTGCCACAATGCTTTCAAACGTTATTTCTACCATTTATTTCATTGTGCTGATTATTAGAAATAAAAACACGATGGTTATAAGGCTTTCACCAGTGGGCTTTACCTTAAAGCATGGTATTCCCAAGGAGATTTTGTTGGTTGGCTTCCCCAGCTTTATTATGATGCTTATGGGTACTGTGTCCAATCTTTGCCTTAATAAAATGGTTGTTTCATATTCCAACGAGGCAATTGCGGGCATGGGTATTGCCAAAAAGATTGATATGTTGGCATTTGCAGTTTCAACGGGTATGACTCAGGGTATTTTGCCCTTAATAGCCTATAACTATGGCGCTAAAAATTACAATCGTATGAAATCCGCCATTAAAACATCCTTTGTGTATGCAACGATCATATCGGTTGTAAGTACCGTTTTTCTCTTTGTGTGCGCCGTGCCCGTTGTTAAATTCTTTATTGATAACGCTCAGACTGTTTCATACGGGCAGTATTTCCTTAAGGCTATATGCATCACAACCCCTGCGGTTGTTATTGCTATGATGATTATTACAGTGTTTCAGGCAACGGGCAAAAAGACCCGCCCGCTGGTGCTTTCTTTGTTAAGGAAGGGTGTGCTCGACATTCCCTTTATGTATATTATGAATTGGGTTGCGGCTTCTGAGGGTATTCCGTGGGCTACACCCATAGCCGACGTGCTTACAATGGCAGTTTCGGTTATAATGTTCATTCCCTATTGGAAAAGCATCAACAAGGAGAATTGAGTTAAAATAATTGCAATTGATTTGTGATTGTGTTAATATCAAATTAACAAGATCGTTGTTTCCGGCATAAGGAGGGCATTTTGGCAAATACTATATAATACTTTATTATATAGGAGATGTTAGTATGCGATACGTATGCCCCTGCGGTTACGTTTATGACACGGCAAAGGGTGACCCCGAAAACGGTGTTGCTCCCAATACAAGGTGGGAGGACGTGCCCGAGGATTGGGTTTGCCCCACATGCGGTCTTGGTAAAGAGGCTTTTGAAAAAGAATAAAACAAAAGCCGATGACGTAAATTCATCGGCTTTTGTCATCTCTGAAGGAGGAATTTAAAATGGATAATACAGCATTATTTAATTTATCATACGGCGTTTACGTTGTTACTGCGTGGAACGAGGGTAAGCCCACCGGCTGTACTGCAAACTCTGCAATGCAGGTGACCGCTACCCCTGCAACAGTTGCGGTTTCAATCAACCACGATAACCACACCAATAAATGTATCAAGGATACAGGTGTTTTTGCTATTAATATACTTGGAGAAGGCGTTGACCCTATGATTATCGGCTCCTTCGGCTTCAGAAGCGGCAGGGATTGTGATAAATTTGAGGGCATCGACCACCTTGTGAAGGGCTATGTGCCCGTTTTACCCCAGGCAATTTCCTACATTACCTGCAAGGTGATAAATACTATGGAAACCGAAACACATACTGTTTTTCTTGGCGAGGTTACCGACGCGGGTCACCTTAACAAGGACGTGCCTATGACCTACTCATATTACCACAGGGTTGTAAAGGGTACTGCACCCAAAAATGCACCCACCTATGCAGGTGATTGATATGGAAAATATCGTGCTTATAGGTATGCCCGGTGCCGGTAAAAGCACTGTGGGTGTATTGCTCGCAAAATCAATGCTTATGAATTTTTGTGATACGGATTTACTTATCCAGAACGAAACGGGCGAAAGCCTTTGTGACACAATTAAAAAGCAGGGTATTGAGGAGTTTATAAGGCTCGAGGAAAGGGTTATCTGCAGCACTGAATTTAAAAACAGTGTTGTGGCAACCGGCGGCAGCGTGGTTTACGGCAACAATGCAATGGAAAAGCTCAAGGAAAACGGCAGGGTTGTTTACCTTAAGGTTTCGCCCCGTGAGCTTAATAAAAGGGTAAACAACATACATACCCGCGGTATTGCTATGAAGGATGGCACAACCCTTGAGGAGCTTTACAACGAAAGGGCGCCACTTTATGAAAAATATGCGGACGTTACAATAGAGTGTGACGGCAAAACTGCCGAGGAATGTGTTGATTTGATTATATAAATTAAAAAGCGGTTATGACCTGGAAATCAAGTCATAACCGCTTTGGTTTTGCTTTTTATAATACGGCAAACTGTATAACACAGAAGGCAGCATAAATTGCCAGAAGTGCAATACCCTGCCAGCGTGAAAGCTTTTGCTTAATAATCGTGGGAATAGTAAGGATTGCCATAACTGCAAGCATAACGGGTATATCAATAATTAATGCGGAGTTAATTCCGTTAACGTAGCCTGAAGCAGGAACGTCAAAGGGGTTAATTGTAATTGCTACACCGCTTACAAGCACAAGGTTGAAAAGGTTTGCGCCAATAATGTTACCAAGTGAAAGTGAGCCGTGCCCCTTAATTAATGATGTGATAGCGGTAATAAGTTCGGGTAAAGAAGTGCCGAGAGCGACGATTGTAAGTCCGATAACTGTATCGGGTACTCCTAACTTTTCGGCAATAATTGTAGCGTTGTCAACAAGTAAGCGTGCACCGAAGGCAATAAGCACGGCACCAACCACTAAAAGCACAATATCCTTTACTAAGGAATCCTTTTTGCCGGATTCCTTTGTTTCAACAACGTGGTCTTCACCGCTTTCAGCCTCAAGCTCTGCCTCTGTTTTGATGTTGCCGTGTGCTTCCTCGTGCTGTACTGTTTCGAGGTCTGCGCCGGTTTTCTTCATACGTAAAACCGTTGCTATCATATAAATTACAAATGCTACGAGAAGGGTAATACCAGTCCAACGGTCAAATCTGCCGAAGGCATAAGAAACTGCGCAATAGAATGCGGCTGCACCGAAGAAGAATGCTACGGGAACAACAAGGCTTTTACGCGCAGCCTTACCTGGCTTGATTGCGATTGTTAATGCGGCAATTAACGAGGTGTTGCAGATGATTGAGCCGATTGCATTACCATAAGCAATTGAACCCGTGCCTGCGGCAGCAGCGCCGGCAGAAACCATAACCTCGGGAAGAGTTGTGCCGATTGAAACAACCGTAGCACCGATAAGGATTTCGGGAAGGTGGAATCGACGGGCAATACCTGTGGCACCATCAACAAACCAATCGCCGCCCTTGATAAGAAGAACGAAGCCTACGATTAATAATAAAATTGGAACAAGCACAAAGAAACACTCCTTTGAAAATAAAAAATGACGAGGTGGCAACCCCATCAAAACAAACAAAGAAAAAACGGGTATTAACCCCCGCGAAATTCTGACAGACTCCACCTTATTCAATTTTACCCAATTATAATTCAAATAGACTGAAAAGTCAATAAATTTTTTGAATGTATATTTTTACTTTTTGTTAAAAATGTATTGTATTTATAGAATTAATATGATAAAACATAAAAAACAGTATTTAAAGGTGAATTTATGAGCTACGAAAACGTACCCCAATGGATGATTGAAAGCAAAACCGATATAACGGAGCAGAACGACGAGGTAGGACTTATTGTTGCAGGATATATTGGTGCTTTTGTAAAAAGGGGATTTACTCAACAGGAAATGGGTTCTTTGATGGCGAGTGCATTTTTACTTCCCTTAGCCGAGGTGGAAAAGCGCGTTGATGCGGTACTTTCACTGACTGATGATAAAGAGCGCGGCAAAAAGCTGTGCGTTTTTTGTGTGCAGAGCTGTGGTCTTTTTTCTGCCGAGGGTACCGACCCTTGCGAAATTATAGGTATTATTAAAGAAAATTACGGTTCGGAAGCGGTGATTGAGACCCTTATTAATTTCACGGATTTGTTGCAGGTGTGGAAAAAATCAGAACTTAGAGATATGAGTGAAAACGCAGAAAATAAAAAACGCTGCGACTATATTCTGGGCGAATGTGCCGCAGTTTTTCCAAAAAATAATTAAAAAATAAAAACACCGAGAAACCTTAACAAAAATTTAAATTTGTCAAGTAATTTACTTGACTATTAGGGCAGTTTTTATTATAATATACGAGATGATGTATTATTTGTGGTAATAATGCACTATCCGTATTGTATGATAATGGTTTTGTTATTTATATATTTTTGTTATTTATAGATTTTTTTATTGCATTTTTTGTAAATTTTTCAAAAAAATAGCGTTATTTTATATAGATATGCTCCGCACACGTGTGAACGTCTGCGACAAAACTTTTATTATATGCGAAATCCCGATTTTTTCGGCGTTTCGCCCCTTATGACGGAGAGTGTAACGGCTTCCGTCATTTTTTATTTTTAATTTAAACTTTGAATTACTACTCAGAAAGGAGAATAACGCTAATGATAGCTATTGGTATTGCTGTTGCTATAGCTGTTGCAACACTTGTTGTGGGCGGTGTTGTCGGCTTTGTTGCCGGCGGCGCACATCGTAAAAAGGTTGCTGAAGCGGCTATCGGTTCTGCTACTCAGGAAGCTGCGCGTATTGTTAATAACGCCATGACCGAAGCAGAGCAGAAGAAAAAAGAAACAATTCTTGAAGCTAAGGATGAAATTCACAAGCTCAGAAGTGAAACCGAGCGCGACCTCCGCGAAAGACGTGCAGAGGTTCAGCGTCAGGAAAGAAGAATTATCCAGAAGGAAGAAAGCCTTGATAAAAAGGTTGAGGCTCAGGAAAAGAAGGAGGAGCTTGTTGCTCAGAAGCTTAAGGACATTGAAGCTAAAGAGCAGGAGGTTGAATCCCTTAAAAAGAGCCAGTTAGAAATTCTTGAAAGAATTTCAGGCTATTCCAAGGAGCAGGCTAAGGAGGTTATCCTTAAAACTCTTGAAGAGCAGCTTGTTCACGAAAAGGCTACAAAAATATTCGACTATGAGCAGCAACTCAAGGACGATATGGATAAATTGGCAGGGGAGATTATTTCAGGTGCTGTTCAGCGTTGTGCTGCCGACCACGCGGCAGAGGCTACAGTTTCTGTTGTTACAATCCCTAACGACGAAATGAAGGGTCGTATTATCGGCCGTGAGGGTAGAAATATCCGCACAATCGAAACAATCACAGGTGTAGACCTTATTATTGACGATACACCCGAAGCAATCACAGTTTCCTGCTTCGAGCCCGTTCGTCGTGAAATTGCAAGACTTACTCTTGAAAAGCTTGTTTCCGATGGTAGAATTCACCCCGCACGCATTGAGGAAATGTACGAAAAATCAAAGCGCGAGGTTGAAAACACAATCCGCCAGACCGGTGAAAAGGCAATTATTGATGCCGGTGTAAACGGTCTTCACGGTGAAATTGTTAAGCTTCTCGGTAAGCTCAGATACCGTACAAGCTACGGTCAGAACGTACTTAACCATTCACTTGAGGTTTCTTACCTTGCCGGTCTTATGGCTGCCGAGCTCGGCGCAGACGTTAAGCTTGCTAAGCGTGCAGGTCTTCTTCACGATATCGGTAAGGCTCTTGACCACGAAAAAGAGGGTACACATATCGAGCTTGGTGTTGAGGTTGCACGTAAGAACAAAGAAAACGAGCAGGTTATTCACGCAATTCAGGCTCACCACGGCGACGTTGAGGCTAAAACAGTTATCGCTTGCCTTGTTCAGGCGGCTGACGCAATTTCTGCCGCAAGACCCGGCGCAAGACGTGAAAACATTGAATCCTACATCCAGCGTTTGCAGAAGCTTGAAGAAATTACAACCTCATTCCCCGGTGTAGATAATGCTTTCGCAATTCAGGCAGGCCGTGAGGTTCGTATTATGGTTAAGCCCGAGGCTGTTTCCGACGACCAGATGGTATTGCTTGCAAGAGATATTGTTCAGAAAATCGAAGGTGAGCTTGAATATCCCGGTCAGATTAAGGTTAACGTAATCAGAGAAAGCCGAGCAATTGACTTTGCAAAATAAAAACAATAGCGGAACCTCGGCGTTTTTGGTGGGGTTCCGCTATTTTAATAGAAAGATGATTAATTTATGCGTTTACTGTTTTTAGGTGATGTTGTTGGTGAGGGCGGTTGTGATTTTATTTTAAGGAAATTACCCGACTTTAAAAGGAAAAATAATATCGACGTGTGCATCGCCAACGGTGAAAACTCAGCTAAGGGCAACGGTGTTACACCTAAGTCCTGCGAAATGATGTTTGACAGCGGGGTTGATATGATAACCCTGGGCAATCATACCTTTAAGCGCCCCGAGATATCCGATTATCTTGACAGGGACGTGGACGTGATAAGGCCCTATAACTATCCCGACGGGGCACCTGGTAAGGGTGTTGGCATTATTGACAAGGGTAGAATCAGGATTGCCGTTATCAATATGCTTGGCACCGTGTATTCGGAGCCCTTGGGCAATCCCTTCAGAGAAATTGACAGGGCGCTTGCTCAGACCGACGACTGTAAGACGGTTATTGTGGATTTTCACGCAGAGGCCACTGCGGAAAAAAGAGCCATGGGCTTTTACCTTGACGGTAAGGTTACAGCGGTTCTGGGCACACACACCCACGTGCAGACTGCAGATGAGCAGATTTTACCTAAGGGTACGGCATATATTACCGACGTGGGTATGACGGGACCCGTTCAATCCGTTCTCGGTATTGAGCCCGCGCTTACCATTCAGAAATTCAGGACTAATCTTCCTGTGCGCTTTGAAAATGCGGCGGGTGAGTATGAAATGGACGGCTGTATTATTGATATTGATGAAAAAAACGGTAAGGCGACTGCAATAGAAAGGGTGAGGGTGAAATGATTAAAAAAATAATCTGCATTTTACTTGTACTTTCTATGATTCTTGCGTTTGCCGCCTGCGGTAAAAATACCGAGGATGGCACAACCGAAGGCGAAAGCTACGTTTTGCCCACCAAAATTATCGAAGCGGATATCTCCCTTCCCTTTACAAGCTCCGATTCGTTGGTGGCTTATGCAGTTGAGGGTAGCCTTAACGGCGACCTGATACCCCTTATGTACGAGGGGCTTTTCACACCAACCGACGACGGCAGGGGAATGCCCGTGGTTGCCAAAAGCGGTGAAATTAACGGCAAAAAGGTTACGGTGCAACTTAAAACCGATATCAAATTCAGTGACGGCACCGTTATGACAGCTAACGATGTTAAAAAATCCTTTGAAAAAGCAAAAGGAAGTAGCTATTTTAAGCATTCATTGAAGAATTTTTCATCCGTTTCGGTTAAGGGTAATACAGTTGTATTCAATCTTTATAATCCCGACCCCATGGCACTTAACGTGCTGGATTTCCCTATTATTTTAACCTCGGGTAAAAAGACCTATGGTACGGGTAAATACGTGCTTAAGTATCTTGATGAAACCGCCTATCTTCAGGTAAACGGTAACCACAGAGATTATAAAAAATCATGGCATAAGCAGATTGCCCTTTATGATATGTCGGGCATTTCGGGCCCCGTATATCCCTTTAAGGCTAACGAAATAAGCGTTTATAAGCAGGATTTAAGCGACGGTAGCTACGTAAACCTTTCATCGGTTACGGTTGCCCAAAACACAAATAATCTTGTGTACGTGGGCGTTAACTCAACCTGGGCGGGCTCTATTACCTCGCTTCAGTGGGTAAGGCAGGCTATTAACATCGGTATAAGCCGTGCAGATATTACCGCCTCATCATTCCTTGGTCAGGGTAACACCGTAATAACCCCATTTAAGAGTGAATATTATCAGCTTAACACCGATAGCCTTGCGGGTGTAAGCGGTGAAGCTGAAAAAGCCGTGGGCATACTTGAAAGAAACGGCTATAAAACAGTGAATTCGGACGGTGTTAGAACAAACGGCACAAATTCATTGAAACTCAGCATCCTTGTGTGCTCTGAAAATCAATATAAGGTTGCCGTGGCCGAGGCTGTGAAAAAATCCTTGGAGGATTTAGGCTTCGGGGTTACAATTATCGAGAAAAAAACTGCCGAGGATTTCGTTGCCGCTCTCAAGGACGGGCACTTTAATTTATACATCGGTGAAGCACAGCTTACCGCCAACTGCGATTTGTCTGAATTCTTTACCGAAAAGGGTGGGCTCAATTACGGCATATCACCCCAGTTCTTTGCAGACTTTGAAGCGTACCGTAACGGCACCGATTCAACAATGACCTTTGTTGAAGCTTTTTCAACCGAAGTACCATTTATTCCCTTGTACTACAGAAAAACGGTAGTATCAATAAACCCTGCTATTACGGGAGCTAAAAGTGGCAATTACGTGTATTCGGACGTTTGCCAATGGAAAGTAAACAAGCCCAAATAACTTGTTAACAAAATTATACTTGTATTTACATATTGTATAAGGTATAATGGTTTTTATATTATTTAAGGAGTTGACATAATGGATCCCATTAAAGTAGATTTTTCCGGTAAGGGCAAGCCTAAAGAGGTTGTTATCCCTCCCGAGAAAAAGGTGCTTAAAATCATCATCTGCATTCTTGCTACAATTATTGGCGGTTGCATTACCTATTACTTTATGCTTCCCGCAATTAACTTTAAGGAAATTGAGTTCTACTATTTCATTGCAATTCTTATTGCAATTTACATTGGTATGACCTTTATTACCTCAAAGGCATTTGCTAAACCCGAGTACGTACCTTATGTAAAAAGACAGTCAATTATACCCTTAGCAATCGGTCTTGTTTTTGCACTTGTTTTAGGTATCGGTTACCTTGTATCCGCACCCCTTTTCCGTGCAAGAGCATATAGTGAAATTATCGAGGTTACCGAGGAAGAATTCGGTGTAGGCGACAGTATCACTACTATTGATAGCCTTGAGGATTTCGGCACAGTTCCCATGATTGATAAGGACGTTGCATTCAACCTTGCAAACAAATCTCTTGGTGAGCTTTCCGATTGGGTTTCACAGTTCGTTATTGATGAAAAATATTCAACACAGGTTAACTTTGAGGGTCAGCCTTATAGAATCTTCCCCTTGAAATACGGCGACGTTTTCAAATGGATTAAGAACACTCAGGAGGGCTTCCCTGCATACGTTAAGGTTAATATGTACACTCAGAAGGCTGAGGTAGTTGTTCTCGAGAATCCTATCCAGGTTTCAACAGGCGAATACCTTAACGAAAGACTTGACCGTGTTCTCAGATTCAGCTTCCCCACATATATGTTCGGCACACCCTCATTGGAAATCAATGATGCAGGCGAGCCCTACTGGGTATGCGAATACTACGACAAGACCATCGGTCTTATCGGCGGTAGAGACGTTAAGGGTGTTGTTCTTGTAAACGCTTGTGATAAGAATGACATTATCGACTTCAACAATATTGACGAGCTTAAGAACAACAAGGAATACAGCTGGATCGACCAGATTTATTCTGATGACCTTCTTGTTGAGCAGTATAACTATTACGGTAAATACATCGGCGGCTTCTTCAACGCATATATCGGTCAGACCGGTGTTAAGACCACAACCACAGGCTCAAGCTACATTGCAAGCGGCGATGACGTTTGGCTTTACACAGGTGTAACATCAGTTACAAGCGACGATTCTATTATCGGCTTCGCTATTATCAACCAGCGTACTAAGGAAGCAGTGTTCCAGGAAATTTCAGGTACTACCGAAAATGGTGCTCAGAACTCTGCACAGAGTATCGTTTCCGACAAGGGCTGGCAGGCAACCTTCCCCCTTCTTCTTAACATTGACGGCGAAGCAACCTACTTTATGGCTCTTAAGGATAACAACGTTGTTAAGAGCTACGCAATGGTTAGCGTAGAGCGTGTTCAGGACGCTGTCCGTAGCCAGAATGACGCGAAGCCCGATCTTGAGGACTGCCTTAAGGAATATGTGTCTGTTGTTAAGGCAAGTACAAAGCGTGAGCTTAATATCGATTATAATACTCCCAATGGCTCAATTGCTGATACTACAGACAAGGACGAAAGCCAGTATTCAGAGGTAACAGGTGTTATCACTGATATACGTACTGCGGTTGTTAACGGCAATAGCGTTTATTACTTTGCACTTGATGGTAACTCTGTATATTACGCAATTTCAGCTGCTGAGGATGATTTGGTTGTAATCCTTAATAAGGGTGACACAATTAAGCTTTCCTACGTTGCAGGTGAAGAGGCAATCGTTACTGCAAAATCAATCAGTAAATAAAAAATTAACGGCTTAAACCAAATGGTTTAAGCCGTGTTTTTTATGCGTTTATGGGTTTGGGTCTGTGCTTTGCGGTAAATTGGGTAACCTTGATTTTAATAACACTGACAGCACTTACGAGTCTTTCGTTAAATTCAAAATCAAGCCCCGTCTGGGTTTTCATAAATAACGTAAGCCCTGCCATCTTTTCTTCGGGCTTTTCCAGAATTTCTGCGGTGCCCTTGCCCATAACCGAGGAATATGATGTGCCGTATTGACAGGCAACCTGACCGTCAAAGGGCTCGACGTCACATTCGATTGAAAAGAAAATCTTGGGGTTTATTCTCATAAGGTCAAGCTTTTTTCCCTCGGTTGCACCGTGAAGATAAAAGGTAAGCTCCCCATTATCATACGTGTAGCCGTAATTCATGGGCACAACGTAGGGCTCGTCCCCATCAATAAGACCTAAATGTATGATTTTGGATTTATCCAGTATTTTAAGTATTTCTGTAATGTCCGTTACTTCTCTTTCGCGGCGTGTAAGTCCGGGTGTCATAAATCTTCTCCTTTCAGTTGCCTTGCACTAAAAGTGCAACAGATTCAACGTGGCTTGTTCTCGGAAACATATCTACGGGGGTTACCTCAAAAACAGTGTAGCCCAATTCCTGCAGTCTTGCACAGTCACGTGCAAGGGTTGCGGGGTCGCATGAAACATAAACGATTTTTTTAGGATTAATCTCAGTAACAGTTTTTAAAAGTTCGGGTGCGCAACCCTTCCTTGGAGGGTCAAGGATGATTGTTGTGGGGGTTATGCCCTCCTCCTTTAAGGTTTCGGCGGCAGTTGAAGCGTCGCCGCATATAAAACGGGTGTTGTTAAAATCATTAAGTCGGGCGTTTACCTTTGCATCCTCGATAGCCTCGGGAATGATTTCAACTCCAATAAGGGATTTAGCTCCGTTAGCCATTGAAAGTCCGATTGTACCCGTGCCGCAGTAAAGGTCAAGTATATCATCATCGGGTGATATGTCGGCATATTTAGCCGCCTTGCCGTAAAGAAGCTCCGCTCCGTCCCTGTTTACCTGATAGAACGACAAGGGGGATATTTTAACCTTTACACCACACAAAACGTCGGTTATGTAGCCGTCGCCGTAAAGGGGGATGCACTCATCACCGAGCACAACGTTTGTGCTTTTGCGGTTAATGTTAAGCACAAGTGTTTTAAAACCCTTGATTGCTTCAAGCTCCGAAAGTAATTCCTCGTAGCAGGGGATTGATTTGCCGTTGATAACAACGCAAACCATTATTTCACCCGTTGCAAAGGCCTTTCGCAAATAAATATGACGCACAAGACCGATGTTGGTGTTTTCGCTATAA
Source organism: Acutalibacteraceae bacterium (assembly GCA_045654405.1). Lineage (GTDB taxonomy): Bacteria > Bacillota > Clostridia > Oscillospirales > Acutalibacteraceae > DTU089. Next base: position 20,517 of record JAZONH010000013.1, read on the forward strand.
ACGGTAACGTTGTTTTTGTTTATCCATTTTTTGAAAATCTCAATAATTTCCGTGAATTCAATGGGTTGTAGCAAGCAGTCGCCGCCGTCAATGACGCGGTGGCTTTTTTTAGCATAAAAGCCGATGTTAAGTATGCCGTTTTCGCGCCTTACGGGGTATTGAGCCTTATTGCGGTAGCGCGTGGTTTCTGGGGATGCAACAATGGGTGCAAAGGGCGGAGTAATGCCGCCGATTCTTGCAAAGGCATCCTTTACCTTTTGCTCCTTGGCCTTTAACTCGTCTGCATATTTAATATGTGCAAAGGAGCAACCGCCACAGGATTTAAAGGCTTCGCACTGGGGCTCTATGCGGCTTTTGGAGGGCTTTATAATTTTCATTGCCTTGCCGATGGCGTAGGTGTTTTTTGCTTTTATTACGTGGCAAAGAATTTCGTCACCTATTGCGGTGTTTTCAACAAAAACTGCCTGACCGTCATATTTACCCACACCGCCGCCTTCGGAGGTGTAGCCGGTTATTTTTAAATTGAATTCATCATTCTTTTTAAGCATTGTTTATTTCCTCAATGGCTTTCTTATACTCGTCGTAGGTAAGAAAGGTGTTTAAAATCTGCACAAGTGCATTTGACGTAAGTCTTTCGGGTAAATCAAGGTGCGAAAGTAATTTTCTTCTTAAATTGTCACTGTTGGGTCTGCCTGAAAGCCCGTCCTCATATAAATCAATCTTGGTGATTTCGCGTTTTTCTTCTGCCGTTATTTCCTCGCAGAAAACCCCTGCTTTTTCAAGGGCTTCAATAAGTATATCCTTTTTGATGCCCTCAACACCCAGCTTTCCCTCCTTGGAGGGCTCGGACTTGCGTTTTTCCTTGCCGAAAACGTCGGGGATATAAGCGTGCTTTATTTGCTCGGCAGGCACTATACCCTTAATGAACGAGCGTATCTTGAAGCCTGCGGAGTCACTGTCGGTAAGAATCAATAAGCCCTTGGTGTCTGCAAGCCTGCGTATCAATTTCTGCTTTTCCTTATCATTGAATATGCCGAAGCCCTCGGTTTCGATGATTACGGCATCCATAATGGAGGAAAGCTTTATTTTGTCATACCGTCCTTCAACAATAACGGCTCTGTCAATTTTTATCATTATACTCTCAACAACCTTAAAATAAGCTCCTCAAGAATTGTTTTAGGGTCTTCGCCGGTGGATTTAAGTCGTCTGTCCGCATCGCTGAGTAAATCTAAAGCGGCCTTTAACTGCGTCATAGTATATTTTGAAGCATCGTTTGCCGCGTTATCCAGAATGAAGCCTCTGCCCTTGTATGCGGAAGGGAAAAGCTCGGCAAGCTTTGTGTATGATACACCTTTTTCCTTTGCGGCTTTAACACGGTACATATCCACAAATGCCTTTGAAAGAACGCTGAGTATTATAACAGGCTCTTCACGAAGCTTAAAAAGATTTGTGAGGTTTTCGAATGCGTTATCCGCCTCGCCCCTTACTATCATACGTGACAGTTGAAAAACCTTTGCCTCAACACTGACAATAACGGTTTTATCAATATGTGCTTTGGTTATATCACCCGAGCCAACGTAGGCGCAAACCTTGTTAAGCTCGTTTTGCAGTGTGCTCATATCCTCGCCCACAAGGTTCACCATATATGTTGCATTTTCGCGGGGAAGGTTGCAATCTCTTTTTGCGGCGGATGCCATAATAAGCTTTTCCAACTGCGAGCGGGTGCGCTTGTCAATTTTCGCAACACCGCCCATTGAATCAAAAAGCTTAATGATTTTTGACCATTTGCTGTTTTTTTCGTCAATTTCGGTGGTGTCCATCCAGAAAACAAGCACCGAGGATTCAGGAATATCTGAAAGGACAGTTTCTAAATCGATGTCGGGCTTGCCCTTGTCGTTTATGTGGTTATTCAGGGGGAAGTCCTTAACAAGGGTGCAGGTGTATTCGCTCATCATAGGGAATGAGGAAATACAGTCGTAAATTTCATTAAGTGCAGTTTCTTTACCGTCAAGCTTATGTAAGTTGAAATCGGCAAAATCCTTGCTTACTGCCTTGTCGCAAATCATATTGGCGTAATGCTGTTTAAGGTAGCCTTCGTTACCGTAGATAATATATAACTGCAGAAAATCGCCGTTTTTTATATGTTTTTTGAAGGTTTCTTCGGTAAACTGCGCCATAATGTGCTCCTTTTAAATATTTATTTTAATATCACCCTCAAGGGCGGTTAAGCGAAGATTTTCGCCCTTGTCAATAAAATCATTGTAAATTTTGTTGTTAATAAAATCCGCGGTGCCGTTTATTATTGTCTGCTGAGCCGATACAGGTAAAGCCTCGGGCACCTTGCCGTTAAATATGAAAACGTCGCCCTCGCTTACGTCCACAAGCTTTGATAAATCGGTGCTTCCGTGCAGATGAACAAACACCTTTTTGTTATTACCCCTTATTATAACATATTTTGCAGAGTATGTGTCAATTATTTCAAAAATTATTTGGTTGTTAAGGGTGTAGCTACCTTGCGAGGCTATCAAGGTGTTTGGGGGTAAGGATATGCTTTTGGTAAGGCAAATTTTCTTTATGTAGGGTGTAATTACGGTTTCTTTTGGGGTTATATTGTAGGGGAGCCTTTCTAAATCGGTGCATGTGTCGTAGGTTGCGTAGGTCACCAACCAATAATCAAGGCTTTCGCAGGTAGCCTTGGGTAAGTAATTGTACACTGCTGAGGGGTAGGCAGTGTCTGAATTTACGATGTAAGCGTAATGCGTGCCGCTTCGTATAATCAGGTTAATATTGTTTCCGCTTGAAACCACCGTAACAGTATCTCTGAATGGGGTGGGCAATATGGGTATGAATATATTTATGAAAATAGCTATAATTACCGCAATTGCGGTAATTGCTATAAGCTTTTTGTTGCTTTTGAGCTTGTGAATAACGTACCCTGCGACAAAAATTATGCATCCGATAAAAAGTGCATTTAAAAGCCAACCCTTATGCACGGGTATCGTGCAGTAAGTAAAGTCCGATATTTTAGCAGTAATTTCAGTTACAAATTTCAAAAGAAGCTCGGATATATTATATAGAAATATTGTGATTTTGTGCACCATGCCGAGCTTTATGTAGCTTGTGGCAGTGGCAACGGTGCCGCAAATCATAGCGTAAAAGGCGGGCTTTACGGATAGTATGTTTGTTATGGGGGCGCATACGCTTAAGGTGCCGAAATTAAAGGCAGAAACAGGCATTGTGAAAAGACCTGCGCCTGCGCTCAGTAAAAACGAGCATACTGCATAATTAAGAATCGTACGTAGGGGTCGGAATTGAATCCGTTTGAAGGCATTGCGTATGCGGTTTTCGTAGTGGACAACCAACAGTACACCGAGTGTTGCACACAGTGATAGCTGAAAGCTTAAATTAAAAACCACGTAGGGGTTGCTGATAATGAGCACGGTGCCCGCAAAGCCCAGAGAGTTTAGTGAGTCGGGCTCTGTTCTGGCAAAGGGTGCGGAAAACAGTAGCAGTGACATAAGAGACGAGCGTATTACCGACGGGGTAAAGCCTGTTATTATGCAAAAGCCCATAAGGAAAATAACGCAGAAAATATTACGGATTTTGGTAGGAATATGCAGTAGCTTGAAAAGGAATATTATAAGACCGCACCAAAGGGATGTATGCAGACCCGAAACCGCAAGAAGATGTGAAACACCGCTATTGCGGAAGGCTTTTGTAACCTCGCTTGGCACGTTGGCGCTACCACCGAAAATCAGCCCCTTAAGTATTCCCGAATATTCCTGCGGCATATAATCATCAATCTGATTACTTACAAGCTCCCTAAAATGAAGGCAATAGTAGTACGGGGTCCTTTCGCATTGCCATAAGATTTCGGCATTATCGCCCCTTGCGAAAAGCAGAATGCCGTCGGCAGCACCCGATAAATCATATTGCAGGTTTTCATTTTTACTTACCTGCAGATGGGCATCGTTTATGCTTACGTAATCATAAAGCTCGGGGCAGTCATTACTGTTGACGGGTAATGAAACGTCAATTTTTAAGCTTTGGTCGGTATCGCCGATTTTATCGGTTTTTAAAACGAAGGTTATATAACCATTTGCGTTAACGGGGGTTGATACAACCTTGCCCGAAATATATGCAGTTGTGTTGTCGTGGATTAAGGCGGGTTGTATTTTAAAATGAGTGTATGTAAGAAAAGACGTTGATACTAAAATTGTAGCAAGGGCAATGGCAGGGATTATAATAAACCGCCTTAGCTTAAGAGGCCTTATTAAATATAAAACAAAAGCCAATGCCCCTGTCAGTAGCATAACAATTGCGCCTTCTGTTGAAAATATCATCAGAAGGGCGGCAGCAACAAGCATTGTTATGCCTGAAATGAGCATTGGACGTTTCATTAGTATAAACCTCTTGAATTAACCTGCGGGCCAGGTGAAATTACGGCCTGACATAAGGTGGAAATGAATGTGCTTAACTGTCTGGCCTGCGCTATCGCCACAGTTGTTGACAACGCGGAAGCCGTCATTCATATTCTGTTCCTTGGCAATTTTTGCAATTACTTCAAAAATATGACCGATAACACCGCTGTTAGCGTCGTCAATATCAGCTGCTGAGGTAATGTGTGCTTTGGGGATAACAAGAATGTGCGTGGGAGCCTGGGGCTCAAGGTCATTGAATGCAATAACAGTGTCATCCTCGTAAACCTTTGTAGCAGGGATTTCGCCGTTTGCGATTTTGCAGAAAATACAATCCATAAAAACACTTCCTAATAAATTATACCTATATAATAACCCCAAAGCAATGGCATTTCAAGAGGTAATTCAATTTTTGAAGGCTTGTATTATTTTAATTACGGTGTATATTCCTAAAAAGACTGTCAAAGCGGTTTTGAGGCTTGAAATACGCATATAGGTTTTTGCGATTGCCGACATATTTTCAAGGGCCTTAACGTAGTTTTCTTTACTGGTAAAATCCATTTTTATTTCCTTTCTCAGTTTGTCAACAGTACCCCGTGAGCGATGCCGGGTATAGACTCCTTTTGTAACGATGAGGTGGGCGATAGCAGAGCTCCCGTGCCCACAAATAAAACCTTATTGAGCTTTTTTTCACTCATACACCGTAAAATATATGAGCATACAACCGAGGCACTGCACCCACAACCTGAGCCGCCGGAGTGGACGTCCTGCCTTTGGGGGTCAAAAATCATTATTCCGCAGTCGTTATGAACTGTTGAAATATCAATATTACTTTCTGTTTTTAATAATTCAATTAATAATTCGCTTCCCGTAGAGCCTAAATCACCGGTTAATATAAGGTCGTAATCCTCGGGGGTGGTGTTAGTATCGGTTAAAAAGCGCGCTATGGTTTGGGCGGCAGCAGGCGCCATTGCGGCCCCCATATTGTTGGGGTCTGAAATGCTTAAATCCCGCACTGCGCCGATAATTGCTTTTTGAATTTTGGGGTAGCCGTCGTGGGGTTGGTCGCTTACGACAACGCAGCCTGCACCAGTTACCGTCCATTGTGCCGCCGGAGTTCGTTGACCACCGTATTCAAGGGGGTAGCGGTATTGTCGCTCTGCTGAGCAGAAGTGTGACGAAGCGGCGGCAATTGCGTTTTGAGCGGCGTGGGAGTCCACCATAATCGCCGCCATTGTAAGCCCCAAGGCCATTGTGGAGCAGGCGCCGTATAGCCCTGCAAAAGGGAAACCAAGGTCGCGCATACCGAAGGACGAGCCTATGCATTGGTTTAAAAGGTCCCCTGCAAAGGCGCATTGTACGTCGGATTTGTGTAGCCTTGCCTTTTTTAAGGCAGTGGTTATGGCAGATTTCTGTAAATGAGTCTCGGCCTTTTCAAAGGTTTTTTTACCGCAGAATTCATCAGTGTAAACCTTGTCGAAAAATTCACCCAAAGGACCCTCAGACTCCATTTTGCCTACTGCGGCGGCATAACCTATAATACACGGCTTGGTTGTGAAATTTATGGTGTAATTACCTGTTCTTTCGGGCATATAAAACTTCCTCTGATTTTAGTGGAAATATTTTTTGTAAATGGCTATATAATATTCGTTTTGTAAAAATGAAAATGTTTACAAAAGCGAAGGGATGTGATATATTGAATATAAGGGGTGATTTATATGAAAAAATTGTATTTAATTATACCTGTTTTAGTTGTTGCAATTATGTTTTTAGGGTGCTTTGGTGGTACTAAATCACCTGAGACGGATGCCCCTGAGCAAACAGAGACAGTTGCACAATCTACAGAATCAACGGCAGTAACCGGTTCAATTCAGGTTGAAAACAACAGTAGGCCTGTTGAGGCAACTGAGCTCAAGGAGGTTGAACGCAATCTTTACCTTCCTTTAGATGGCAGTTCAAGAGATTTTTATTTCAGCAGTGGTGCAGGTGGCTGGCGTACTTGTATAATCGTTCATGAAGATGGTTATTTTACCGGTGATTACTACGATGGTGATATGGGGGATATGACTGACGAATATCCTAACGGCACGGCTTATACATGTAAATTTTCAGGTCAGTTTGAAAACATAAAAAAGGTAAATGATTACACCTATTCAATGACATTGTTGTATATTGATACCGAATCAACTCCCGATGAGTGGATTGAAGACGGTATCAGATATATTTCAAGTGGTCCCTACGGCATTGATACCGGCGAGGAATTTATGTTCTATCTTCCCGATGCTCCTTTAAGTGAACTTCCCATAGATGATATGAGAATGTGGAACTATTATAATGAGGGTACGGATACCCTTGATTCCTATGCCATCAGAAATATGGAAACAGAGCAATTCTTTTTTGGATAATAAAAGCAACAAGGCTTGACCGATTTGGTCAAGCCTTGTTTATTTGAATATCCAATAAATAATACCGTAAATTACACTTGTCACAGTGCCGTAAACGATTACAGGTCCTGCGATTTTAAACATATTTGCACCAACACCGAGGATAAAGCCTTCTGCTTTGAATTCCACTGCAGGGGATACTACGGAGTTTGCGAAGCCCGTTATAGGCACGGCTGTGCCTGCCCCTGCGTGTTTTGCGATTTTGTCAAAAATACCCGTGCCCGTAAGTATGGCGGTTATAACAATAAGAGTTGTGCACACGGCAAGCTTTGCTTCATCTGTATCAAGTCCTATTCTGAGGTAAAGGTGCTTTAACACCTCGCCGAAGCAGCATATACCACCACCGAATAAAAAGGCATTGATACAGTTTTTTATAATTGGGGATTTGGGAGTTTTTTCGCCTACAAGTGCTTTATATTGAGCTTTATCCGTAATAACACATCCTTTGATTTTTTAGTATTTTGCCACTTGCATGCGTCTATATTCGGTACTTGATAAAATTGTAAAAATGTAGTATAATAAAGCTGTACCTGACATAAAGGGTTATTCCTGAGTGAAAGGTGTGGTAATATACGTTTTTTTCTATGCTTTTGTAATGCCGCACCCACTACAGGTGCGGCATTTTTTAAGTTGGCAAGAATAATCCGAAATAGCCTGAAAGCGTTCATTTTTAAGGCTTTTCGGCGATTCGTTCTTGAAAGGATTAAGGAGGCGTTTATATGGCTTCAAGAGTCGGTGTTATAAGCATTATTGTTGAAAACGGTGATTCGGTTGAGGAGCTCAACGCTATTTTGCATAAATACGGCGAGTATATCGTTGGCAGAATGGGTATCCCTTATCGGCAAAGGGGTATAAGCATTATTTCTGTTGCAGTGGATGCACCACAGGATGTGATATCCACCTTAAGCGGTAAAATCGGCAATCTTAAGGGCGTCAGCGCTAAAACCGTGCTGTCAAACGTTATAAGCGATGAATGAACAGCTAAGGCTTGCCGAAAAGCTTTGTGAAAGCGGTTTCCTTGAGCTTTGGGAGTATGAAAAATTGATTACAAGCCCGTCCGAGGAGTGTAAAAATTACATCAACTCAAAAGCTCTTGAAATAAGAAAATCTGTTTACGGTAATGCAGTTTTTATCAGGGGACTTATTGAAATAAGCAATATCTGTAAAAATAACTGCTACTATTGCGGTATCCGTGGCGGTAACGTGAATTGTGAGCGTTACAGACTGACTTCCGAGGAAATACTCGATTGCTGTAGGTCGGGCTATGACGCAGGCTTTCGCACCTTTGTCTTGCAGGGGGGAGAGGATGCATATTTTACCGATGAAGTCCTTTGTGACCTTATAAAAAGAATAAAATCCCTGTATCCTGATTGTGCGGTTACCCTTTCCCTCGGGGAAAGAAGTGCCGATAGCTATAAAAGGCTTCGGGATGCGGGAGCCGACAGGTATCTTTTAAGGCACGAGGCAGCAGACGAGGATTTATATAGCAGGCTTCACCCCGAAGGCATGCGGCTTGAAAGCCGTATGGAATGCCTTGAAGTCCTTAAAAATCTGGGCTTTCAGACGGGATGCGGTTTTATGGTGGGGGCACCATATCAGACCAATGCGCACATTGCAAGGGATTTGAAATTTATTGAGGAATTCAAGCCTCAGATGTGCGGTATAGGTCCTTTTATACCCCATAAGGATACGATTTTTAAGTCTGAAAAGGCAGGGGACGCGGATTTTACCTGCTACCTTTTATCAATTATAAGAATTATTTGCCCGAGTGTGCTTTTGCCCTCCACAACCGCCCTTGACACGATTGACCCTAAGGGGTGCGAAAAGGGCATTCTTGCAGGGGCAAACGTGGTTATGCCCAATCTTTCACCCCAAGGGGTAAGAGGTAAATATAACCTTTATGACAATAAAAAAAGCAACGGCGTACAGGGTGCAGAGGATTTGAAAATACTTAAAGAGCGTATGAGTAAAATCGGCTATAACGTGATTTGCGACCGTGGCGACGCAATAGAATTATCTGACAGAAAGTGAAGACTGACTGTAAGAAAGGAGAATACTAATGGCTATTTATAATCCAAAATCATTAAAAGCAGAGGAATTCATCAACGATGGTGAAATTCTTGAAACAATAAAATATGCCGAGGAAAATAAAAACAATATCGAGCTTATTGACTCAATTTTAGAAAAGGCACGCCCCCTTAAGGAGGGTAACGGATACCGTTGCACGGGACTTACCCACAGGGATGCGGCGGTGCTTCTTGCCTGCGATATTCCCGAAAAAATTGAGCAAATGTACGCTCTTGCCAATGATATTAAGCAGAAGTTTTACGGCAACAGAATTGTTATGTTTGCGCCCCTTTACCTTTCAAACTACTGCGTAAATGGTTGCGTTTACTGTCCGTATCACCTTAAAAACAAGCATATTGCCCGTAAAAAGCTTACTCAGGAGGAGGTTAAAAACGAGGTAATTGCCTTGCAGGATATGGGTCACAAAAGACTTGCTATTGAAGCGGGCGAGGACCCCAAGAATAACCCCATTGAATACATACTTGAGTGCATTAAAACCATTTACAGCGTTAATCACAAAAACGGTGCTATTCGCCGTGTTAACGTAAATATTGCTGCAACCACAGTTGAAAATTACAAAAAGCTTAAGGATGCTGGTATAGGTACCTATATTCTTTTCCAGGAAACATACCACAAGCAAAGCTATCTTGAGCTTCATCCCACAGGACCCAAGCACGATTATGATTACCATACAGAGGCTATGGACAGAGCTATGCAGGGTGGTATTGACGACGTAGGTCTTGGCGTGCTTTTCGGTCTTGAGCGATATATGTACGAGTTTGTAGGTCTTCTTATGCACGCCGAACACCTTGAGGCGGTTCACGGCGTGGGTCCTCACACCATAAGCGTTCCCCGTCTTAAACGTGCGGATGACATTGACCCCGATGCATTTGATAATGGCATCAGTGATGAAATGTTCAAAAAAATCATTGCCTGTATCCGTATTGCGGTGCCCTATACAGGTATGATTATTTCAACCCGTGAAAGCGAAAAGGTGCGTGGCGAGGCGCTTCACCTTGGCATTTCACAAATCAGTGGTGCTTCACGTACCTCTGTTGGTGGCTACACCGAGGAGGAGAGACCCCACGATTCAGAGCAGTTTGACGTTTCTGACCAACGTACTCTTGACGAGGTTGTGCACTGGCTTATGCAGAATGGTCATATACCCTCATTCTGCACCGCCTGCTATCGCGAGGGTAGAACGGGTGACCGATTTATGAGCCTTTGCAAAAGCGGTCAGATTCTTAACTGCTGTCACCCCAATGCGCTTATGACCCTTAGCGAGTATCTTGAGGACTACGCTTCAGAGGAAACAAAGAAAACCGGCTACGAAATGGTGGCTAAGGAATTGGAAAAAGTACCTCTTGAAAAGGTGCGCACCATTGCTAAGCAGAATATTGAGGATATTAAAAACTCAAACAGACGTGATTTCAGATTTTAAGTTAAGCTTAAGGTGATATTATGGGATTAAATGAAACTGTATCTGCCGAAAGAATACATATAGGCTTTTTCGGATTGCGTAATGCAGGTAAATCAAGCCTTGTTAATGCAGTTACGGGTCAGGCTCTTTCAGTTGTGTCTGACGTTAAGGGTACTACTACCGACCCGGTTAAAAAGGCTATGGAGCTTTTGCCTCTGGGACCCGTTGTGATTATAGATACCCCCGGTATTGATGACGAGGGTGCCCTTGGTGAAATGCGTGTGCAGAAGACCAACGAAATACTTTCTAAAATTCATATAGCCGTTATTGTGGCAGATGCCAATGCGGGTCTTTCGGTTAAGGAAAACAAGTTAATCGACCTTTTGAAAAAACGCTCAATTCCCTATGTTGTGGCTTACAATAAAAGTGATATTTCTGAAAAAAACCTTGATTTAAAGGATAACGAGCTTTTGGTGAGTGCCGCAACGGGCGAAAATGTTGAATTGCTTAAGGATAAATTGGGTCAGCTTTCAAAGACTCTTGCAACGCCCCGTTTTATCGTGGCTGATATGCTGAGTGAGGGTGATGCTGTCGTTATGGTGACACCTATTGACGAGTCTGCGCCTAAGGGCAGATTGATTCTTCCCCAGCAATTGACCCTTAGAGAAATTCTTGATAAAAAGTGCACGGCTATAGTTTGTCAACCGGAGCAATTGAAGGCTACGATTGGAAATCTGAAAAGTGAGCCCAAGCTTGTTATCACTGATTCTCAGGTGTTTGGTAAGGTGGCAAAGGATTTGCCCCGAAGCGTGGCGCTTACGTCTTTTTCAATACTTATGGCGCGTTATAAGGGAGACCTTGAGTCCCTTGTGGATGGTGCCGCAAGGCTTTCAAAAATCAAAAACGGTGATAAAATACTTATAAGCGAGGGTTGTACCCACCACCGTCAATGTAATGATATAGGCACGGTTAAAATGCCCCAATGGATAAGGTCTTTTACAGGCTGTGAGCCAGAATTTTCCTTTACTTCGGGCGGGGATTTCCCTGATGATTTAAGCGGATTTTCCCTTGTGGTGCATTGCGGCGGTTGTATGCTTAACGAAAAGGAAATGGGCTACCGTCTTGAAAAAGCCAAATCACAGGGTGTGCCCGTGGTAAATTACGGCGTAGCTATTGCTATGATGCACGGTATTTTAAAGCGAAGCCTTGAGATATTCCCTGAAATAGCAGAAAGGATATAATTATGAAGATTATAATCTGCCTTGATGATAATGGCGGTATGCTCTTTAATAACCGCCGTCAAAGTCGCGATAAAGAGGTGCTTAAGGATATTATAAATAGCCTTGAGGGTAATAAGCTCTATACTTCAGAGTTTTCCCGAAAGCTTTTTTCGGATTACGCGGATTCGGTGATTGTCGATGAAGATTTTTTGACTGTAGCTTCGGAAAATGATGTGTGCTTTGTTGAAAATAAATCCTTGAAATCTGTTTTGGGAATAAATGAAATCATAGTTTATAAATGGAACAGAATTTACCCCGCGGACTTTAAATGCGATATTGATTTTTCTAAGTATAAATTAGTGGAAAGCATTGATTTTAAAGGCTTTTCACACGAAAAAATTACTAAAGAAACCTATAAATTATAAGGGGGATGCTTATGAAAAATAAAAAACTTTTAATCCTTGGTGTTGCATTGGTTTTTAGCTTAATGCTTTTGCTCGGCGGTTGTCTTGGCTCTACGCCAGATGACGGTAATACAATTACCACCGAAGGTGCACAGGGCTCTGTAACCAATGTTGATATGAGCGGAATTCCCGAGTTTATTGGTGAGCCCTACTGCGTTATAAACGGTAACGTGCCAGAACTTGCTGTGGCAGATGCCGAGGAAACCTATTTTGAAAAATATTCACCCCTTGATTCTCTCGGTAGATGTGGCGTGGCATATGCTTGTCTCGGCTTGGAAACAATGCCCACCGAGGAGCGTGGTGAAATCGGTCAGGTAAAGCCCAGCGGATGGAAAACTGCTAAATACGACTGTGTTGACGGTAAATATTTATATAACCGTTGCCACCTCGTGGGCTTTCAGCTTTCGGGTGAAAACGCCAACGATAGAAATCTGATTACAGGCACAAGGTATATGAACGTTCAGGGTATGCTGCCATTTGAAAATATGGTTGCAGACTACATCAAGGAAACGGGCAACCACGTGCTTTACAGAATTACCCCTGTTTTTGAGGGCGACGAGCTTGTGGCAAGAGGCGTACAGATGGAAGCCTTATCCGTGGAGGATGATGGTGACGGTATTTGCTTTAACGTGTATTGCTATAATAATCAGCCCGGCGTTAAAATCGATTATGCAACAGGAGATAACGAGGCATTTGATGATGACCCTGCATTGAATTATGGTATAGAGGATTCGGGTACAAAGTGTGATTACGTGCTTAACACCAATTCTAAAAAAATACACCTTCCCGAATGCTCATCGGCAAAATCCATGAGTGATAAAAACAGGGAGGAATATTACGGTACCAAGGATGAGCTTTTGAATAAGGGCTACAGTGCTTGTAGTCAATGCAATCCATAAAAAAGACCTTGTTCTCTGCGGAGAACAAGGTTCGTTTTTTAATATAACAAATCTTCAGGTTTTTTAAGGATGTGAGTTGCACCTGCATTTTTAAGCTCCTCCTCAGTGCCGAAGCCGTAAACTGCACCTGCACTGTCAACACCCACGGCATTTGCACCGTCAATGTCATAAAAACGGTCACCGACCATTATAACCTCATCCTTGTCGGGATTGCCAAAATGGTCGAAGCAAGCGTTTATAAGGTCCCTTTTGCTTGAGTGGTTGTTTTTGAAATCCTCAGCTGAAACGAAGTCGTAATACATGTCTATGCCGTGATATGCCGAAATTTCATCAACAAACAAACGGGGCTTGGATGAGGCGATGGCGATTTTTTTGCCACGGGATTTGAGTTCCTTTAATAAATCGGCTATGCCTTCATAAATTGCACTTTCCTCGGCGGCCTTTGTTTTATATCTTTCGCGGTATTTTGCTATAAGCCAGGTTGCGTCTTCGTCGCTTACGCCGTAAACGGTTTTATAGGATTCAAAAAGGGGAGGGCCCACAAAAAATCGGAGCTTCTCTTTGTCGGTTTCTTGAATGCCGTAGCATTCAAGAGAATAAATTATAGAATTAAAAATACCCTCGGTGGTGTCGCACAGAGTACCATCAAAATCAAAAAAATAGTAGTTGTATTCCTTCATAATAATCACCGTGTTTATTCTATATGGTTTTTTATTAAAAGTAAATATTTAAAAGGAAATATTACGTCTTTTTAGCGGTTTTTACTATTGCAAGAAAATTGATAGTGATGTAAAATTTAAAGTAACGAATTTTGAAAGAAGGCGGCTTTGTGGCTGAAGGTTTTGAAATTAAAATTAGTGCGGTTTTAGAAAAATATTCTAATCCTGAGGAGAGCCTTATTGCAATTTTGCAGGAGGTTCAGAATATTTTCGGCTATATATCTAAAGAGGCGGTAGAGTGTATTACTTCAAAAACCCGTATTCCCTCAAGTCGTATTATGGGTGTGGCATCATTTTATGCGGGTTTCAGGCTTAAGCCTGTTGGTAAGTACAGAATTATGGTTTGCATGGGTACTGCCTGCCACGTTAACGGTAGCGAGCGTATAGGCGACACAATTAAGCGCGTGCTCGGTATTGAGGCCGGGGATGTAACTGAGGATGGTCTTTTCTCTTGGGAAGAGGTTGCCTGCCTTGGTTGCTGCAGTATTTCGCCCGCTATGATGATTAACGACACCGTTTACGGCACACTTACTCAGCAAAAGGTTATAGATATTATTGACGGCATCAAAAAGGAGGAAGCGGAATGAGGTTTCTTCTCGGTTACGGCTCATGTGGTATAGCATCTGGTGCTAATGACGTGCTTGCAGGTCTTGAATCGGCATTTGTGGGTACTGAGCTTAAGGTTGAAAAGGTTGGTTGTAATGGTCTTTGCTTTGCAGAGCCCATTGTTGAAGTAATTACAGATTCAGGTGAAAGCATACTTTATGGCAGGCTTAACGGTGAAAGTGTCCTTGAATTTGCCGAGGCTGTTAAAAAAGGTCAGCTTCCTTTGGAAAACAGACTTACTGAAAAAGAATGCAATTTCCTTAACGGACAGAAGCGTATAGTTTTGTCAGGTTGCGGTAAAATCGACCCCGAAAGCATTGACTCCTACATAGAAAACGGGGGCTATACCGCACTTAAAAAAGCACTTGCAATGGGTGCGGATAAAATAATTGAAGAAATTAAAATTTCAGGCTTGCGCGGTCGTGGCGGTGCAGGCTTCCCCACACATTTCAAGTGGGATGCCGCAAGAAAATCACAGTCCGATGAAAAGTATGTGGTATGTAATGCGGACGAGGGTGACCCCGGCGCATTTATGGACAGAGCCGTTCTTGAGGGTGACCCCCACAGAGTGCTTGAGGGTATGATGATTGCGGGTATTGCAATCGGCGCCCAAAGTGGTGTTATATACGTGCGTGCAGAGTATCCCTTGGCGGTTAAGCGTCTTAAGCTTGCAATTGCACAAATGCACGAAAAGGGTTACCTTGGTAAAAATATTTTCGGTAGCGGATTTAATTTTGATTTTCATATTATGATGGGTGCGGGCGCATTCGTCTGCGGTGAGGAAACGGCGCTTCTTGCCTCCTTAAGCGGTAACAGAGGTATGCCCGTTACAAAGCCCCCCTTCCCTGCACAGAAGGGCTTCAGAAAGCAACCCACAAACATCAACAACGTTGAAACCTTTGCAAACGTCAGCTGGATTATTGACAACGGCGGCGAGTCATTTGCCTCCATGGGTACAGAGGGAAGTAAGGGTACCAAGGTTTTTGCTCTTGCAGGTCGTGTGAAGCGCGGCGGTCTTGTTGAGGTTCCTATGGGTCTTACCATAAAGGATATCGTTTTCGGTATTTGTGGCGGTATTAAGGATGACGCAAGGGTAAAGGCTGTTCAGATGGGAGGCCCCTCGGGTGGTTGTATACCCGCCAATATGCTTGATACTGTCATTGACTACGAAAATATCGCTAAAACCGGTGCCATTATGGGCTCGGGCGGTATGATAGTTATGGACGAAAAGACCTGTATGGTTGATATGGCTAAATTTTTTATGGATTTCACAAGCAAGGAAAGCTGCGGCAAATGTGTGCCCTGCCGTATCGGCACCACACGTATGCTTGAAATTCTTAAGCGAATCACTGATGGTGAGGGTGTGGCAGAGGATATTGATACCCTTGTTGAATTGGGCGAAAGCATAAAGGTTGGTGCCTTGTGCGGCCTTGGAAATTCTGCCCCCAACCCTGTGCTTACAACAATAAAATATTTCAGAAACGAATACGAGGAGCATATTAAAAATAAGCGTTGTCCTGCAAAAAAATGCAACGCTCTTATTGAGTACAGGATTATCGCGGACTTGTGCCGCGGATGCTCACTTTGTAGTAAAAAATGCCCCGTTGACGCTATAAGCGGTGTTGTGAAATCACCTTTCGTAATCAATAGCGAGGCTTGTGTTCGTTGCGGTCAGTGTATTGATACCTGTAAATTCAATGCAATTAAGGTTATCAGTGGGGAGGAGAGTATATGAGCATCGTTAAAATCTTTATAAACGGCATGGAATACCCCGCCGATACCACTAAAACTCTTCTTGATAATATTCTTGATAACGGTGTGTATTTGCCCCACCTTTGTCATAATAAGGAGCTTGAAAGCTACGGCGGATGTGGCTTGTGCCTTGTTGAGGTCGAGGGCGTAAGACGACCCTTGCGTGCCTGCTCCACAACCGTTACAGAGGGTATGCGTGTTACCACAAGCACCCCCGAGCTTGAAAAAAGCCGTAAAATCACACTTTCGCTTATAATGTCCGACCATGGTGGTGACTGTAAGGCGCCCTGCTTTATGGCTTGCCCCACACATCAGGATATTCAGGGCTACGTTGGTCTTATTGCCAATGGTAAGGAACGCGAGGCTCTTGAGCTTATTAAAAAGGACAATCCCTTGCCCGCTTCAATAGGTAGGGTTTGCCCCCATCCCTGTGAGGAAAAATGTCGCAGAAAACACCTTGAGGGCGCGGTTTCAATATGTGCACTTAAGCGCTTTGCCGCTGATTCGGATATGGATTACGTGCCCGAGTGCCGGGCGTCAAATGGTAAAAATATTGCCGTTGTAGGTGCGGGTCCTGCGGGTCTTTCGTGTGCATATTTCCTTGCTCTTAAGGGCTATTCGGTAGAGATTTTTGAGGGTGAGGCTCACGGCGGCGGTATGCTTCGTTATGGTATTCCTGCTTACAGATTACCCAAGGATATTCTTGATAAGGAAATTGAAAATATAGAGAAAATGGGTGTCAGAATCCATTATAATTCAAGGCTCGGCAAGGATTTTACCGTGCAGAGTCTTAAGGAAAAATACGATGCGGTGTTTGTTGCAATTGGTGCGTGGAGCGCATCTAAAATGGGTTGCAACGGCGAGGATGCCGTTGGTGTTGAGGGCGGCATTGACGTGCTTTACAGAGTGGCTAACGGCGAAAATATTGACCTTGGCAAAAGGGTTTGTGTTGTAGGTGGCGGTAACACTGCCATTGACGCTGTGCGTACTGCAGTCAGGCTCGGTGCCCGTGAGGTTACACTTGTTTATCGCCGTACTGAAAAGGAAATGCCTGCAGAGCCTGATGAAATACGCGATGCAAGGGCAGAGGGTGTTAACTTTAAATTCCTTTGCGCACCTGTTGAAATTGTAATTGAAAACGGTAAAGCCGTTGGTATCAGGCTACAGAAAATGGAGCTTGGTGAGCCTGACGGCAGTGGCAGAAGAAGCCCCGTTGCTATTGAGGGCGCAACTGAGATTCTTCCCTGTGACACTGTGATTTCCGCAATCGGTCAAAGAGTTAAAACAGTGGATATTGATGCCCTTGAAACTACAAAAAAGGGTACGATTGCCGTTGATGAAAGTACCTTTATGACGTCAATTGAGGGTGTTTTTGCCGCAGGTGACGTTGTAAATAAAGGTCCCGATATAGCTGTGAGAGCTATTGCAGGCGGTAAGTATGCCGCAAGAAGCATTGATTGCTACCTGGAGGGCGTCAGAGTACCTCCCGAGCTTCCCCAATACTCTGTAAACAAGCATTTTAACCCCGACGTGCTTGAGGGCACACCCAAAATAAATCGCGGCGAGGTTAAGCTTCTTGAACCTGAGGGAAGAAGCAAATGCTTTGATGAGGCCGCCTTTACCTTTACCAGGGAAGAGGCTTTGAAGGAGGCTTCGCGTTGTCTTGAATGTGGTTGCTCAGCGGTTTATTCCTGCGAATTGTTGCCTTTGATGAGGGATTACGACGCACTTTCGCTTACGCTTAACGGCAAAAGCCGTCAGTATCCCAAGGATAGAAGCCATCCATTTATTGTGAGGGATAATAACAAATGTATTTTGTGCGGTCAGTGTGTAAGAGCCTGCCGTGAAATATCCGGCACAGAAAACCTTGGTCTTTTCGGCAGGGGATTTGGCACGGTGCCTATGAGTGCCTTTGATTTACCCTTAAGTCAGAGTAGCTGTGTTTCCTGCGGTGCATGTGTTAACGTTTGCCCCACGGGTGCACTTGTGAGTGTTGCCCCCACGGTTAAAAATCCTCCGTTGCCCTTTGAGGACGAGGATTACATGTGCCGATTCTGTGAAAAGCATTGCGAATTTATAAGGCGCACTGTTAATGGCGCTACGATTAAAATGATACCCAAAAAGCTTTCGGAATCCTGCTCAATCGGTATTTTCGGGCTTCCTGCTATCGAAAATGCGCAGAGCTACAAAACCGACGAGCAAAAGCAGATAATTAAGGATTGTGTTCTTGGTTCCCTTGAAAATTATATGGGTGAATTTGATGAAAATTCTTCTTTGGAAGATTTGCTTCACTGAGTTTAATGAGATGGGTTGATAGAAAAACACGTCGTTATTTTGTCTAAAATGCCCAAATGCCTTAAAAACCTTGAAAAATCAAGGTTTTTGGGGCATTTGCAGGTTTTTGAAAAGTTTAAAAAACAGTTATTAAAAACAAAATATCTGTTGACATTCAACGTAGTTTGTAATATAATCTCTTTAGGCTATAAGTGTCGCTATATCTATGCCCACGCGTTAGCACGGGGTTTAGCCCCACAATTTCAAGTAAAGGAAAGATTTTAATGAAGAAAATACTTGCGATTTTTCTTTCCGCATTGCTTATCTGTATCACTCTTGCACCGATGAGTATTGCGGCTGTAACTCCCACGCTTACCACTTTAGTAACCGAGGGGGATTACGCAGAATCTGCTTCTCAGGTTGCTGCGGTAACGACAACAACTTTTACAGTTGTTCTTAAGGCTCCTAAGGGCATTAAGAAACTTGTCGGTGTTAATATGTACTTCGAGTTCGATCCCACCGTACTCAGTGTTGCTAAGGCAGGCCTTGCCGGTGCAGACGACGGTGCGGGTAACATAACCCCCAACTTCAACGGTCTTCTCGTTTCCGGTCTTAAGTCAGGTACTGATAACCAGTACGCAATGGCTTGGATCCCCTCAGGTGACGGCGTAAGCAAAAACCAGGCAAGAGACCTTGTGTTCATCACATTCAACGTTCGTGACACATCAAAGGCTTCAACATCATTGAACCTCTACATCGATGAGTTCCGTACAGACGATGACGTAGACAACGATATCACAACAACAACTCTTTACGAAAACAGAGTTATCAACTTCAACTTCCCCGAGGATACACCTCCCGTAACTGACAGTGACATCACAGAGGGCGAGGGCGAAAGCGAAGAAGTAACTGGTATCAATGCTCTTCTTCAGACAATCAGAGACATGCTTTCCGGTAACGGCGTAACATTCGGCGACTTCGCAGATGCTATTGCAAACGTTCTCGGTAACGCAGAAATCACCGACATTATCGAGCAGTTGGTTGACGATGATATCGACATCTCCGATTGGTTCCAGGAAATCCTTAAAGGTCTTGGTCTTGACTTTAGCTCATTTGAAGATCTTCTTAACAAGATCATCGAGTTCCTTTTAGGCCTCTTCGGTGGCGATAGCGACGATGGTGATAATACTGTTACAACAAATGCAGCGGCAGCTTCCACAACAGCTAAGGCTTCTTCATCAACATCCGAAAAAACCGGTGACGTTGGCATTGCTCTTGCTGCTACAGTTTGCGTAGTTTCATCTGCAGCATTCGTACTTACAAGAAAGAAAAAAGAAATTATCTGATAAACGAAATCGCAAGTTCGTAAAATAAAATCAAGATATAAACCCCTTCGCTCAGGCGAAGGGGTTTTTTAGTTAGAAATTAGGAGTGAGGAGTTAGGAGTTGAGGGGCACTTCGTGCCGATTTTAATATGTAATTATAACTTATAAAAAAGCCCTATCCTGATGGGATAGAGCTTTTAGTTTTGGTTTATTTACATGCCGAGCATTGATAAGATGCCGCCCTTTTTCTTGTTTTTCTTGGGTTTGTAAACAGGGGGATTTTCAAGACGCATTCTTGCGCTTTTGCTTTTTGCAAGGTAGTTAATGATTTCTGTAACGGGCTCGTTCATTGTGTCGCTGAAGTATTCCTGAGCGATGGGAAGAAGCTCAATATTCTCCGCAAGTGTACAACCAAGGATTGTAACACCAACAAGGCTCTGTGTATCGTTTGTACCGTCCTCGTAGATATCGTTAAGAAGCTTGAAAAGCTGACGCATTTTGATTTTATCGTTCTGACGGATTGTTTCAAGAACAAGTGCATTACCATGGTTAACAAAGAAATCCTCAGCTAAAAATTCGCCATATGCTTCAAGGTTGCGCTTGTATTCGTCACGAAGCTGGGGATATATTGTTGTAAAACGGCTGCCGAGTGTATTTGCATCGTATGCAAGGGCACCGCTTTTAGCCTGTGTTCTTGAGACGGGTGTGGGAGTCTTTTTGCCGCTATAGGGTGATTTTGATGAGAAATTCTTTTTGAATGACTCTGCATAATCCTCTGTAAGATATTTTAAATCCTTTTCGTTGAATGTTTCAAGATCAAGAAGTGAAAGTGAAACGCGGCGCATATCGTCATCGGGTGTGTCCTGCTCGTTTGCACGTGCACAGTGTAATGAAATCTTGTCGCCGTTGTGTTCAACACGGATTCTGCCGTTTTCACCGCGGAACATAATGATAGACTTTGAGCCCTCAACCTTAATGGGGAGCTCGGGGGGTCTTACACCATCGGGGTATTCAACCTTAAAGCCGTATTCTTCAGAAGCCTTTTCGACTGTTTTTATAATAAGTTCAAGAGCATTGTTTAATTCAAGCACCTTTTACTACCTCGCATTCATTAAAATCCAAATTATTATATCACAAACTTATGGGTTTGTCACTATATATTTTAAATCTTATTAGCTGATGCCCTTCATTGTTAACGAAATACGCTTTTTATTGGCATCTACGCCAAGCACCTTAACCTTAACAACCTCGCCAACCTTAAGCACTTCGGAGGGGTGTTTAATGAATCGGTCGCAAATCTGTGATATGTGGACAAGGCCATCCTGATGAACACCGATATCAACAAACACGCCAAAGTCAATAACGTTACGCACTGTGCCTGTAAGCTCCATGCCTTCCTTTAAGTCGTTCATATCCATAATATCTGAGCGGAGCATGGGCTTGGGTAAATCGTCACGAATATCGCGTCCGGGCTTTTCTAATTCGCCGATAATATCGGTGAGGGTGGGTGTACCTATACCGCATTCTTCGGCGGCCTTTGCAATACCATATTCCTTAACTTTAATGCCTATACCTGCGGCACCGTTTGCGGCAACGTCCTTTTGTGAATAGCCGAATAAATCAAGCAGCTTCTTTGCTGCATCGTAGCTTTCGGGGTGTACTCCGGTGTTATCAAGGGGAGTTTTGCCCTTGGGAATACGCAGGAAGCCGGCACACTGCTGGTAAGCCTTGGGTCCTAAGCCTTTAACCTTTTTGAGCTCACTTCTGCTAGAGAATGCACCGTTTTCTTCACGGTAGACAACAATGTTTTTAGCCGTTGCAGAGCTTATACCCGCAATATATTTCAAAAGGGAAACAGAGGCCGTGTTAAGGTCAACGCCTACGGAGTTTACACAATCCTCAACAACGCCCGACAGTGATTCCTCAAGCCTTGCAGGGGGTACGTCATGCTGATACTGACCAACACCGATGCTCTTGGGCTCGATTTTTACAAGCTCTGAAAGAGGGTCCTGAAGTCGTCTTGCAATGGATACTGCGGAGCGTACGGAAACGTCAAAATCCGGGAATTCCTCAGCACCGAGCTTTGAAGCAGAATAAACAGAGGCACCCGCCTCGTTAACAACCATATATGATACGGGTCTGGTTGCTTTTTTTATGGTATCTGCAATGAAAATTTCACTTTCCTTGCTTGCGGTACCATTACCGATTGAAATGCAGTCGATTTTATATTTATCAATAAGCTCAAGAACTCGTTTTTCAGATTCCTGAATTTTTGACTGGGGAGGCGTGGGATAGATAACACCTGTGAAAAGCACGCGGCTGTTACCGTCAACAACTGCAAGCTTACATCCTGTTCTGTAAGCGGGGTCAACCGCAAGTACGGTTTTATTTTTAATGGGCGGCTGCATAAGAAGGGGCTTTAAGTTACTGCCGAACATCTTGATGGCCTGCTCATCCGCTTTTTCTGTAAGGCTTGCGCGTGTTTCGCGTTCTAGCGAGGGGAGTATAAGACGAGAATAGCTATCCGAGGCAGATGCTTTGCAGAAGTCTGTTGACGAGCTTCCCTCTTTAATGAAAAGTTGATTGATAAGTGAAAGGGCTGTATCCTCATCAACCTCAACGCTTACCTTTAAGAAGCCCTCCTTCTCGCCACGGTTAATTGCAAGAATACGATGTGAGGGGATTTTGGCAACGGGCTCCTGATACTCATAATACATAGAGTAAACGCTGTCCTCCTCGGTCTTGGCAACAGACCTGATAACACCGCGTTTTGTAATAAGATCCTTAAGCACGCGGCGCACGTCTGCTGAGTCGGAAATACGTTCGGCAATGATATCTGAGGCGCCCTGTAAGGCTTCCTCGGGTGTTTCAACACCCTTCTCGCCATCTACGTATTCAGTGGCAATTTCAGTTAAATCCACGCCCTTAAGGGTGAAGGATAACAGAAGGTCGGCAAGGGGCTCAAGCCCCTTTTCCTTAGCCACGGAGGCGCGTGTTTTGCGCTTTTGCTTGTAGGGTCTGTATATGTCCTCAACCTCCGCAAGTGTTATAGCGGCGGCTACGGCGGCGGTAATTTCGTCGGTTAATTTGCCCTGCTCTTCAATGGAGGATAAAACCTCCTCCTTACGTTTTTCTAAGTTTCTTAAGTATGTCAGGCGGTCGTTGATTTCACGGAGCTTCTGGTCATCGCAGGAGCCTGTCATCTCTTTTCTGTAACGGGCAATGAAGGGAATTGTGTTACCGTCGTCTATAAGCTCAACAATGTTTTTGATATGAGCATCGCTTACAGCAAACTCGGTACATAGTGCTTTTAAAATATCCATAGTATCTTCCTTTGAATAAATAATGTATATATAATACCATATTTAATAATAATTGTCATCAAAAAAGCTTTAAATAATGCAATGACACAAAAATAACACAATTTGTTTACAATTTGTTTACAAAGTTGTGAAATTGTTGCAACAATGCTATGTTATATAATAGATAGACATTTTGATTGCTTAATCATTTCATTTTCTCTTTCCAAAAGAAAAACCTCTCGTTCAGGCGAGAGGCTTTTTCTTTTTATAAGCTTTTAACGTAATTGATGAGCTTTTCGGGGGTGTTCAGATAATCAGGGGTTGCATCCTTTCTGAAAACCAAGTCCAAATAGAAATGCTTATCCGCCGTAACGATTGATTTGATGCGCTTCTTAAGAGCTTCTGCGGTTTTTTTGTCTTTGTTACGCTCGGCAATAATAAGCGTGCCTATGTTTTCGTAAAGTCTGTCCTTACGCAAGCCTAAATCGGTTTCACCATAGCTTAATTTAAGCTCATTTTCCATTTCCTCGGAATAGGTGAAGTCATCACGAAGCAGAAGAACTCGCAGTAAAATGCCGTGAATGCCGCTGAAGGCTGTGTTGTTAAGCTCGTATTTTTTGTATGCGGTGTAAGCCTTGATGAAGTTTTCCTTATAAACCTCATAAAGCTCGCCAAGGCGGTAATATATAAGTGCCTTGTAGTGGGTGGATTCAACGTTGAAATACTGCTGAGTAGCGCAAATAAGGACAATTTCGGCTGAGGCGATGCTCTCCTCGTCGCCCTTTTTAAAAATACGGGGCATAACCTCATAGATTATCTCACATTTTTCTTCGTCTGAATAATTTTTAAGCATTTCAAAGAATTTTTCGTTCTCCTTTGCGCTCCAGACCTTTGCTTTTAAAAGTTCATTAATCATATATTAAACCTCCGGAGGAAGACATACTGCAAGTGTAAGGTTGCCCTCAGATTTTACTGTGTATTTACCGTTACAGGAATAGGGTATAAAGAAGTAATCGCCCTTTTTAAGTAGCTTTTCATAATCGGTACCTGCTAAAACGCCATCGCCCTCGGTCACAACGTAAACGCAGGGAGCAACAAGCTTTTCTGTTTCGCCGCCGTTTATAACGTAGCGCTCAACACCGAAGCAGGGGGTATCCGCCTTGCCGATAAGGCATTCCTTTTTACATCCGTCATTTTCGTAAATAATGGCGGGTGCTTTTTTGCATTCGGACATAACCTTGTCAAGATTGTATGAGTAGTCAAAAACGCTTAAGGCAGTCTGCTTTTCAAGACCGATGTACATTTCGTTATCTGAAAGCTTGTAGTCACCACACCAACGCTCAGGCTGGATGGTAAAGTCGGTGGGCTCCTGAACCTCAAGAATAAGGCAACCGTAGCCGATTGCGTGAACAGCTTTAGCAGGGATGAAATAAACGTCACCGGGCTTTACGGGGATTTTATTAAGAAGCTTTTCCATAGCGGTTTTGTCAGTTTCGCTTTTTGATACCGCATCCTCGAAAGCCTCGGGTGTTACGCCCTCCTTGAAGCCAAAGTAAATACAGGCGCCATCTCGCGCCCCTAATACCAACCATGACTCGGCCTTGCCGAAATCAGAGTTGAAATTAACTCTTGAAAATGCCTTGTCGGGGTGAGCCTGAACGGGTAAACGAATGGCAGAGTCAAGGGCTTTTACAAGCACGTCAAGACCATTGCGGTCACCTAACATAAGGGTCTTTTGCTCGGCTATAAGCTCATCAAAATGAATGGTGGTGCCCTTTACTGTGGAAAGTCCCTCAAATTCATCGGTGCTACCCTCATTAAGGGCCTTGGTTGATGAGCAAATCCATTCTTCGGGATAAAAGCTATCCTCGCTGTTATCACCGAAAAATTCACTGAAAAGCTTGCCGCCTGTATATACGCGGAAAACACGGTTTTTTTCAAAAAATACGGGTTGTGATGCAATTGCTTTAGTATCCATAATTTACCTCAAAAGTACACTTTGTGCGGATTTAATATCATTGTAAATGCCACTTGCTACGCTTGCAAAAACGCAAGCACCAACGGCGGCCTCCTCGCTATGCTTGGGCAGGGTTGCCTGCATATCAAATTCATCGGTGAAAATTCTGCGCCATAAATCACTTTTTCTGAGTCCGTTGCCTGAGCACACAAGGGTTGTGGGCTTGCTTATTAAAAGGGCTTCGGCGTCCTTGTACATATCGGAAAGCTCGGTACAAACACCCTTAAGTGTGCCGTAAATAAGGTTTTCAGGGGTGAAAT
Source organism: Acutalibacteraceae bacterium (assembly GCA_045654405.1). Lineage (GTDB taxonomy): Bacteria > Bacillota > Clostridia > Oscillospirales > Acutalibacteraceae > DTU089. Next base: position 45,704 of record JAZONH010000013.1, read on the forward strand.
TTTCAGCGCCGATATTGTTGATGCTACCGCGAAGCTTCGGGTTTTCGCGGGTGCCGCAGAACTGACAGTTTACGCTGAGCAGATCGGTGGAATCAGTAGCACCTTCTGCCACGGAATCCATAAGCGTATAAAGGCTTTCGGCCTTTGCGCCAAGAAGCTCGGTGAATTTTTCAAAGAAGCTCTTTAAAATTGCGTAGGCTCTGCCACCGCAAAGAGAAGCACCAACAAAAATGTATTTATCGTCAGTAAGGGGTCTGATTTCGCCCTGGGAAAGAGCGGTAACTCTGTCGGTTACAAATGAAACCTGACTGCCCGTGCCCACGTTTACAAGCACGGAGGTCTCTGTGTCTGCTACAGAGCCTAAAAAGCTTGCCTGATTGTCGCCGATAGCGACCGCAACGGGGATTCCGTCGGGTAGAAAATCACAGCTTGTTGTACCCGCTAAGGCGGTGCTTTTTATAACCTCGGGCAGGAAATCCTTTCTTATGCCACCGATATTTAAAGCGTTATCATCAAAGGCATTTTCCGAGAGATTATAGAAGCCGAGGCTTGCGGCATCGCTTGAATGGGTGACGGGCCTTGTGCCCGTAAGGAGGGCTGCAAGATAGTCGTGAATTGTGCAAAGCATAACCGCTTCTGCAGGCACCTCGCCATTAATAAGGTTGTAAAAATGGGTGGTAAGACCGAAGCCTGAAGCGGCCTTGCAGTTGGTTTTTTGGGTTAAAAATTCGGCGTATGTAAGGCCGTCTTTATATGGCTTATTGCCGCGCTCATCCTGCCATATCATAAGGGGGGAGCAGGGGGTAAGGTCTTCAGAAAGATAAAGAATACCGTGCATCTGCCCCGTTATGCCGATGGCATCAATGGTAAGGGTGTCGGTAACACTTTTAACTGCGAGCCTTACCGTATTAATTATAGTGTCGGGATTCTGCAATCTTTCAAAATTTCTACCATCAATAAACGAGTCGTTTTTGAGGGTGCAGGATTTAATTATTTCACTTTTTTCACTGTTAAGCACAAGTGCCGTTACGGTGGTTGTGCCTATATCAATTCCTAATATATTCATTTCTTCAGCACATTACGGTTGATTGGGGGTCAAGTCGGCGGATGATGTCCTGCTGAATTGCAGGCGAAAGGTCAAGGAAGTTAACAAAGGTGCCGTGGATTCGCATAATATACACGCCCGAGGGAGCGTATTTTTTAGGTTCGGCAAGAACCTTTTTGAGAATTTCTGCAGTGGTAACGTTAACGTAAAGGTAGAAGGGAGAAACGTTTTCGTTAAGCTCGTTGAAGAATAAGGGCTTCATAACCTTGTCACGGAATTCAACGCCCTTGCCCTCGTAATCCTTGGCCATAAAGTATTTAGGATCAATGCCAAAGTGCGATGCATAGCCGCCGCACATTTTGTTAAAGGGTAATTTAAAAAGTGAAAGAGTACGGAAGCCGAGACCATTCTGTGCCTCGCCGTAAAGGGGGTCAACACCATAGCCGAGCATATCCCTTGACTTTCTGCCGCAGGGAAGTGCGCCAACCCAATAGCCGTAAAGAAGGTGGGTTGAGGGTGTTGAAAAGTCGGGTCTGAAATTGTTGCCTAAATAGTTTTTTTGTGCACGTACCATATCGGCAATTTTAGTGGTTACCTCGGCAGTTTCGTTGTCAACTACCTCGATGTTATTACCGAATTTGGGTGCGGACATAAGGAATTCTCTTAATTCCTCGTAGCCCTCAAAATTGTTTTTGAGAGCATCAAGAAGCATCTGAGCATCCTGCGGTCTTTCGTTGAGAAGCTTATCAATTGCAATGAATGAGTCGGCAACAACGCTTGTGCCATGAATAAGGCATCCGCTACCGTTGTATTTAGTGCTCTGATGTGTAATATCGCGGGTGTCGTAGCCGCTTTCAATACCGCCCATAACGGTGCTGAGGAAGGGTACGGGTAAGTGTGAAATTGCACGAGAGCAGCCATTGGCGGCCTTAACCATTTCGTCACAGTAATACTGTGCGTTTTTGTAGAAAAGCTCGCGGATGTTTTTGAGTAAGGTGAGTGCATCGGTTTCTTCGCAAACACTACCGATTTTTTCTCCTGTGATTGTGGAATAGCCGTTGTTGAGTGTAAGCTCAAGGATTTTGCCAAGGTTGAACCAGCTGTTGGTGGTGTTGGCGTTATCCTTACCCATTATAAGGGGCTCCTGACAGCCTGCAATTGAGGTGTCCTCTACGTCGTCGATTTCAATTCCCGATTCGGGTAAAACCTTGAAAAGTGAATCATCATTGAAGAAAGAGGGGGTGAGACAACCCGGCGTGAAAAGGAATCTGCCCAATTCCTCATAAAGCTTCTGAGGAGTGTTTTTATGTAATTTTACGGAAAGAATGGGCTGGGGTAAATTCATTTCATAGTATGCGTCAAGAAGTGCATAGGTGGAGTCGTTTGTAAGGTCGTTGCCGTCCTTGTCACGACCGCTTACAATAAGGTTCTGTGAAATTGCCCAGCTTCTGTCGGCAACGTTGAAGAATACGAGGAAGTGCTTGAAAAGTGCTGCCGCCTCGTCCCTTGCAAGACCGTCTGCGGCTCTGTAGGGCTCGAAGATTCTGTCTGCATTACCAACAGAGAATGCAAAGGGGTTGGGTGCCTGCTCGAGACACATAATCTGCCATAATAAAATAAAGCTCTGAATAGCCTCGTAGAAGCCCTCTGCACCATTTGCGGGTACCTTTTTAAGGGTGTCTGAAAGAAGCTGTAGCTGCTCTTTTCTTTCGCCCTCGGCGGTAAGGAGCTTTTCGTCGGCAATTGCTTTGTAGCGTGCGGCAAGAATAAGCACGCAGTCAAGGGCAATCTTCATTGCCTCGTAATTGTCGTATTGCTCGGCGTTTGCGGTTTTCTGCTTTTCTTCGATATCGGCAATCATCCTTTTAACGCCGTATTTTAACGCATATCGCATATCGGGAATAAGGTGCCCCGTAACCTGCTCAACAAAGAAAGCAACCTCGCCCGTAAGCTTTTCGCAATTTTTATAAACCTCGCTTAAGGATTTAACGTAGTCGGTCTGTTTATCAAGCTCGCGAAGGGCTTTGATGCGCTCTGCAGTGAATTCCTCGGTGGGGTCAATGTCATCGTAAACTGCAGTGGGGTCGCAATAGCCCGCAAAGGTTTCAACCTTAAAGGTGGGGTTGATAAGCGCATAGCTTCTTGCAAAGGCATCTCTCTGAGTGCCTGCAAAAACTGCATAATCACTGATTGATAAGGGTAATACCTTAACTGCCTCGCGGAATTTTTCTGCCGCCCTTCTCGTAGGGGATAAGGCGGAATATTTTTCGTGGTATTTTTGCTCGGTTTCTTTGATGATAAACCATCCTTCAAGGTGGTTTATTGCTCTTTCCTCTTTGAAAAGGAGCTTAGCGGCTTCGGTAGTTTTTATGGGGTCAAATTTATACATAATGAATCACCTCAGGTGTTGATTGTTTTAAGATTCTGAGCCTCAAGCTCTTGCAAAAGTGCTCTGATGTCATTGTCGGTAACATAGCCGTCGGTTACGGTGTATTCCCTGTTGAGTTTTGCGTATTTTTCCTTGCCGAATTCGTGGTAGGTCAGGATTTCAAAAAATACGTTGCCGTTGCTGTAATCGTTCAATTCCCTGAAAAACTGTGCAAAGCCCTTTGCATCCGTTTCAGAGCAATTGAAGTATTTTATCAGGGGTATTCGCACAAGCAAGGGCTTGCCGGATTTTGCTCGGTAAATAAGGTTGCTTTTTACGACCTCAAGGCTTGCGTCGGTTACGTCCTTAAGCCTTTGCGCCGAAGGGGATTTGAAGTCTGCAATCATATAGTCCACAGTGTCGAAAATTTCCTCGCACTGAGCAATTGAAGCGTTGGTTTCAATGCAGGTGTGTATGCCGTTATCCTTAAGCTTTTTTAAAAGGAGTAAAACTGCATTTTTCTGGCAAGATATCTCGCCACCCGTAAGGGTAACACCGCCGCCGTCTATGAAAATCATACGTGAGGATAACGCCTCGGTAACTATATGGTCAATGCTTACCTTCTGAGCGTCGTGGTTAATTGCCATACCCTCAGGATTGGAGCACCACGGACACGTAAGGTTGCACCCCGAAAGATGATACACAAGGCGGTTGCCGGGCCCGTCTTGAGAATAATTGAAGCCCTTCTGGAATATGTAAACGTAGCTGTTTTCGCCCAACACTTCACCACCTTAATAATATGATTATTATATTTTAAACTATATATAGAATTTATTCAATAATATATCGCCTTTCAGATTACCAAAAATGAGCCTATGGTTTTGGTGATTTTTACAAAAAAGTTTATGAATCTCATTTGGTTAATTTTTACAAAAACAATCGGTGAAATCCATTGCGGTTTTTTACTCAAAAAGGAAGTAATTCTATTGACAAAATGGGGATTGTTTGGTATTATAAACAAGATCTTTAAGACGATACGAGATATCGGCAAGATTGAATATAAATTTATTGGGTACAGGCGCGACTGTATCAATGTTTTTGTGTGTTCGAGCCTTGCCGTGTGCAAGGCTTTTATTTTTTGAAAGAGGTTAATTATGGCAGAGCAACTCAAAGCTAAAATTATGAATACTGCTGCAATGGGAACAGAGTCCGAAGTGTTCTGTTCAGATGTTGCGGCTCATTTGTGTTCTGACCAAGGTATTGCTATTTTTAATTCACCTGAATATGTTGTTTTTCCCGGCTTTTGCGATGTGCATGTGCATTTTCGTGAGCCGGGTTTTTCTTATAAAGAGACGGTTGAAACAGGGTGCAGAAGCGCCGCGCACGGAGGCTACACCGCCGTGTGCACAATGCCTAACCTTAACCCTGTTCCCGACAGTGTTGAGCATCTTCAGGTACAGACAGACATTATAAAAAACGATGCCTTTGTTCACGTTTATCCCTATGCTTCAATCACCGTTGGGCAGAAAGGCGAGGAGCTTTCCGATATGGAGGGTATGAGCCCAAACTGCTTCGCCTTTTCCGACGACGGAAGGGGAGTGCAGAGCGAGGAGCTTATGCGTCAGGCAATGCTTGAGGCTAAAAGACTCGGTAAGGCAATAGTTGCCCATTGCGAGGATAACTCGCTTCTTTTCGGCGGGTATATTCACGACGGCGATTATTGTAAGGCGCACAACCACAAGGGCATATGCAGTGAAAGTGAATGGAAGCCTATCGAAAGAGATTTGCGACTGGTTAAGGAAACCGGCTGTAAATACCACGTGTGCCACATTTCCGCAAAGGAAAGCGTTGAGCTTATAAGAAAGGCTAAGGCAGAGGGTCTTGACGTTACTTGTGAAACGGGTCCCCACTACCTTGTGCTTGATGATAACGATTTAGAGGAAAGCGGTAGCTTCAAAATGAATCCACCCTTAAGGTCGGAGGCCGACAGACTGGCGCTTATTGAAGGCATAAAGGACGGCACAATCGATATGATTGCTACTGACCATGCTCCCCATTCCGCAGAGGAAAAATCAAAGGGGCTTGCAGGCAGTGCGTTTGGTATAGTGGGTCTTGAAACCGCATTCCAGATTATGTACACAAACCTTGTAAAAACGGGGGTTATAACCCTTGAAAAATTAACGGAGCTTTTGGCGGTCAACGCCCGCAAGCGCTTCAACATTCCCTTGGGTACTGATTACACCGTGTGGAAGCTTGATGCAGACACAGTTGTAGATCCCGAGCAGTTCCTTTCAAAAGGTAAAGCAACACCCTTTGCGGGTATGCCGGTTCAGGGCGAATGTGTGTTGACGGTTTGTGACGGAAAAATCGTTTACCAAAAATAATGTTGTTAATAATTGATTTCACATATATTTAAGGAGGCTTCTCAAATGGCAAAGAGAACAGACATTAAGAAAGTTTTGATTATAGGTTCAGGCCCTATTGTTATCGGTCAGGCCGCAGAGTTTGACTATGCAGGTACTCAGGCTTGTCTTGCTCTTAAGGAGGAAGGCTACGAGGTTGTTCTTGTTAACTCAAACCCCGCTACAATTATGACTGATACCATTATCGCTGACAAGGTATATATGGAGCCCCTGACTCTTGAATACGTAGCTAAGATCATCCGTCACGAGCGTCCCGACGCTATCATCCCCGGTATCGGTGGTCAGACAGGTCTTAACCTTGCTATGCAGCTTGAGAAAAAGGGTGTTCTTAAGGAGTGTAACGTTGAGCTTCTCGGTACATCAAGCGCTTCTATCGAGCGCGCAGAGGACCGCGAAATGTTCAAGGAGCTTTGCGAATCCATCGGTGAGCCCGTTATTCCTTCAGAAATCACTTATTCATTAGAGGAAGCAAAGGCGGCTGCAGGCCGTATCGGTTACCCCGTTGTTATCCGTCCTGCATTCACACTTGGCGGTACAGGCGGCGGCTTTGCTTACAATGAAGAGGAGCTTATTGAAATCGGTACAAACGCATTCAAGCTTTCACCCGTTCATCAGGCACTTATCGAAAAGAGCGTTAAGGGCTATAAGGAAATTGAGTTTGAGGTTATGCGTGACTCTAACGACCATGCAATTACTATCTGTGGTATGGAAAATTTCGACCCCGTTGGTGTTCATACCGGTGACTCCTGCGTTGTAGCACCCATTATGACCCTCAGTAAAGAGGATGAAAAGATGCTCAACGATTCAGCAATCAAGCTTATCAAGGAGCTTAAAATTGAGGGTGGCTGTAACGTTCAGTTTGCGCTTAACCCCCATTCATCAGAGTACTACCTCATTGAGGTTAACCCCCGCGTTTCACGTTCATCAGCACTTGCTTCAAAGGCTTCCGGCTATCCCATTGCACGTGTAACCGCTAAGATTGCAGTGGGTATGGCTCTTGAGGATATTCAGATTGCAAACACGAATGCCGCATTCGAGCCCAGACTCGATTACGTTATTGCTAAATTACCCCGTTTCCCCTTTGATAAATTCGCTTCTGCTACCAACAAGCTTGGCACACAGATGAAGGCAACAGGCGAGATCATGGGTATCGGTGCAAACCTTGAGGAGGCACTTCTTAAGGGTATCCGTTCACTTGAAATCGGTGCAAACCACATGTACCTTTCAAAATTTGACAATATGAGCGTTGATGAGCTTCTCGAATATATTTCAGAGTTCCGTTCAGATAACATTTTTGCTATTGCAGAGCTCATTTACCATGGTGTTTCAATTGAAAAGATTCACGAAATCACTATGATTACACCCTACTTCCTTGAGGCTATCAAGAACATTATTGATATGGAAGAAAAGCTTCGCGTGAATAAGGATGGCGAAACCCTTGTTGCCGCAAAGAAAATGGGCTTCGGCGATAAGTACATTGCGCGTCTTTGGGGCTGCAACGAGCTTGACGTTTACGATATGCGTAAGGAAATGAATCTTTTCCCTGCATTCAAGATGGTTGATACATGCCACACAGGCGCATATATTCCCTACTTCTATTCATCATACACCGGTGAGAACGCTTCAATCCACACCGACAAAAAGAAAATTATCGTTCTTGGTGCAGGTCCCATCCGTATCGGTCAGGGTGTTGAATTCGACTATTCAACAGTTCACGCTGTTATGACAATCAAAAATGCAGGCTATGAGGCTATTATTATCAATAACAACCCTGAAACAGTTTCTACTGACTATACAACAGCAGATAAGCTTTACTTCGAGCCCCTTACTCCCGAAGACGTTATGAACATTATCGAGTTTGAAAAGCCCGAGGGTGTTATAACAACTCTTGGTGGTCAGACTGCTATTAACCTTGCTCAGCCCCTCCACGACCGTGGCGTTAAAATCATCGGTACCGATTGTGCCGCTATTGACCGTGCTGAGGACCGTAACGCTTTCGAAAACCTTCTTAACGAATTGAACATCCCCCGTGCAAAGGGTAAGGCAGTTACAAATATGGATGATGGTCTTTCAGCTGCTGCAGAAATCGGTTATCCCGTGCTTGTTCGCCCCAGCTTCGTTCTTGGCGGACGTGCAATGCAGATTGTTGCTAACGAGGCTCAGCTTCGTCACTACCTTAAAACTGCCGTTGAAATTGATGAGGACAAGCCCGTGCTTGTTGACAAATATATTCAGGGTAAAGAGGTTGAGGTTGATGCTATCTGCGACGGCAGAGACGTATTCATCCCCGGTATTATGGAGCTTGTTGAAAAGACAGGTATACACTCAGGTGACTCCATAAGCGTTTATCCCTCATTCAGTATTTCAGACAAGGTTAAGGGCATCATCCTTCAGTATGCTAAAAAGCTTGGTCTTGGTATCGGTATCGTTGGTCTTTACAACATTCAGTTTATTGTTGACGAGCACGACGACGTTTATATCATCGAGGTTAACCCCCGTTCATCAAGAACAGTTCCCTTCCTTTCAAAGGCAACAGGCTACTCACTTGCAGATATTGCAACTGAGGTTATTATGGGCAAGAGCCTTAAGGAGCAGGGCATCTTCGATATTTATCCCGACGAAAAGAAGCGTTGGTACGTAAAGGTTCCCGTATTCTCATTCAACAAAATCCGCGGTCTCGACGCTTACCTTTCACCCGAAATGAAGTCAACAGGTGAAGCAATCGGTTACGATGACAAGCTTAACCGTGCACTTTATAAGGCTCTTCAGGCATCGGGTATGCACCTTCAGAACTACGGCACCGTTTTCGTAACAGTTGCAGATAAGGATAAGGAGGAAACACTTCCTCTCATCCGCCGCTTCTACAAGCTCGGCTTCAACATCCAGGCAACTGCAGGTACTGCTAAGTTCCTTAAGGAAAACGGCATCAGAACTCACGTTCTCGGTAAAATCAGCGAGGGTAGCACAGAGGTTCCTGAGGCACTTCGTCAGGGTCACATTGCTTACGTTATCAATACTAAGGATATCAGCTCAACTAACGAGAACAACAACGACGGTCTTGAAATTCGTCGTTACGCAATCGAAAACAACGTTACAATATTCACAGCTCTCGATACTGTAAGAGTACTTCTTGACGTTCTTGAAGATATTACACTTACAATTTCAACTATCGATGCAGAAGGAAATATATGAGAGAATCAATTTTTACTATAATTGAAAATGCACCCCTTACAAGTGCGGTGTATAAAATGAAGCTTAGGGGCGACGTGAGTGACATCACGTCCTCCGGTCAGTTTGTAAATATTAAGCTTGACGGTTTTTATCTTCGCAGACCCATATCCGTATGTGACTGCGAGGATGGAATCCTTACCCTTATATACAAGGTTGTGGGCAAGGGCACCGAAAAAATGTCAGAAATGGCAGTGGGTACCGAGCTTAATATTCTTACGGGTCTCGGAAACGGCTACAATACCGATCTTTCAGGCGATAAGCCTGTTCTTCTCGGTGGTGGCGTAGGTGTTCCGCCCCTTTATATGCTTTGCAAAAAGCTTATTGCTCAGGGTAAAAAGGTTACGGTTATCCTCGGCTTCAACACTGCAGAGGAAATCTTCTGTGAGGATGATTTCAAGGCTCTTGGTGCAGAGGTAATTGTGGCAACTGCAGACGGCACTTACGGCGTTAAGGGCTTCGTTACAGATGCATTAAAGGACGTTGACTATACATACTTCTACACCTGTGGTCCCGAGCCCATGTTAAAGGCTCTTTATAAGGCTACCACAACAAGCGGTCAGTTCAGCTTTGAGGAGCGTATGGGCTGCGGCTTCGGTGCTTGTATGGGCTGTTCATGCAAAACTATTACAGGCTACAAGCGTATATGTAAGGACGGTCCTGTGCTTGAGAAGGAGGAGATTTTATGGGCAGATTAAGTGTTGATCTTTGCGGAATAACCCTTGATAACCCCGTTATCCCCGCAAGCGGTACCTTTGGCTACGGCTATGAATTTGCAGAAATTTACGATATAAACGTGCTTGGTACCTTTTCATTTAAGGGTACTACAAAGGACCCTCGCTTCGGCAACCCCACACCTCGTATAGCTGAATGCCCCGCAGGTATGATTAACGCGGTTGGTCTCCAAAATCCCGGTGTTGACAAGGTTATAAGCGAGGAGCTTCCCAAACTTAAAAAATGCTTTGATAAAAAGGTTATGGCTAACGTCAGCGGCTTTGCAGTTGAGGACTATGCCTATACCTGCGAAAGACTTGATAAAGAGGAGCAGGTGGGTTGGCTTGAGGTAAACGTAAGCTGTCCCAACGTTCACGGCGGAGGTATGAGCTTCGGTACAAATCCCGAGGCGGCAGCAGAGGTTACTGCGGCAGTTAAAAAGGTAACAACCAAGCCCGTAATCATCAAGCTTTCACCTAACGTTACGGATATTGTGGCAATTGCTAAGGCCTGTGAGGATGCAGGTGCAGACGGCATAAGCCTTATAAATACACTTCTTGGTATGCGTATTGACCTTAAAACCAAAAAGCCCGTTATTGCTAATAAAATGGGCGGATTCTCGGGTAGCGCGATCTTCCCCGTAGCCGTAAGAATGGTTTATCAGGTTGCAAATGCAGTTAATATTCCCGTTGTTGGTATGGGCGGTGTTTCAAGCGCAGAGGATGTAATCGAGCTTATGCTCGCAGGTGCTACCGCAGTTGAGGTAGGCGCCGCAAACCTTATTGACCCCTGCATTTGTCGTGATATTATCAATGACTTACCCAATGTTATGGACAAATACGGAATTAATAATCTTTCAGATATAATAGGAGGCGTAAAATAATGGGTAAAGACGTAATTGTTGCTTGCGACTTTGCGAGCGCAGAAAAGGTATATGAATTTCTTGATAAATTCGAGGGTAGCAGAAAGCCCTTCGTAAAAATCGGTATGGAGCTTTTCTATGCAGAGGGTCCTCAGATTGTTCGCGAAATCAAAAAGCGCGGACACAAAATCTTCCTTGACCTTAAGCTTCACGATATTCCCAACACAGTTAAAAAATCAATGTCAGTGCTTTCAAATCTTGACGTTGATATCACAAACCTTCACGCAGCAGGTACAATCAGTATGATGGAGGCAGCTCTTGAAGGACTTACTCGTCCCGATGGCACCAGACCCCTTCTTATTGCGGTTACTCAGCTTACATCAACCGACCAGGAAAGAATGGAAAACGACCTTCTTATCAAGGAGCCCATCGACAAGGTTGTTATGCACTATGCTCACAACGCAAAGCTTGCAGGTCTTGACGGTGTTGTTTGCTCACCCCTTGAGGCAGGTAAGGTTCACGAAACATGTGGTAATGAATTCCTTACAATCACACCCGGCGTGCGCTTTGCAGACGGTGATATCGGCGACCAAAAGCGTGTTATGACACCTGCTCAGGCTAAGGAAATCGGCTCTGACTATATCGTTGTGGGCAGACCCATCACAGCCGCAGAGGATCCCGTTGCCGCATACAACAGATGCGTTGCAGAATTTTGCGATTAATTATTGGAGGATGAAATAAATGGAAGGCTACAAAAGAGAATTTATACAGTTTTTAGAGGGTGCAGGTGTTCTTAAATTCGGTGATTTTACTGCAAAAAGCGGTAGAAAAATCCCTTATTTCATCAACGCAGGCGATATTAAAACAGGCGAACAGATCTGCAAATTAGGCGAATTCTATGCTAAGGCATATTTTGAAAAGGTAGGCAACAAAAAAACAGTTCTTTACGGCCCCGCATACAAGGGTATCCCCATTGCTGTTTCAGTTGCAGTTGCTCTTGCTAAAAACGGTCTTGACGTGCCCTTCTTCTTTAATCGTAAGGAAGAAAAGGATCACGGCGAGGGCGGTGTATTCGTAGGCTACAAGCCCCAGGCAGGCGAGGAAATCGTTATTGTTGAGGACGTTATTACTGCAGGTACCGCTATCCGCGAAAGCATGTCAATCCTTTCAGGTCTTGAGGGCACAAAGGTTGCCGCAACATTCGTTATGGTTGACCGCAAGGAAAAGGGTAAAACGGACAAATCTGCTATGGCAGAGGTAGGCGAGGAGTACGGCTTCCCCGTATATTCAGTTGTTGACGTTTACGATATTATCGAGTACCTTGAAGAGGACGAGAAGAACAAGGAAAACGTTGAAAGAATAAAAAATTATCTCGCAATTAACGGTGCAAAAGAATAATCCGAAAGGAAAAAATTTATGAGAAGTCTTATTGATATTCTTGATTTTTCTGTTGAAGAATTAAATGAGCTTATCGAGGTTGCAAATGATATTATTGCTAACCCGGTGGCTTATTCTGAAAAGTGCAGGGGTAAAAAGCTTGCAACACTTTTCTTTGAGCCCTCTACAAGAACAAGGCTCAGCTTTGAGGCGGCTATGCTTGAGCTGGGCGGTAGTGTTCTGGGCTTTTCAGAGGCTAATTCCTCATCTGCCGCAAAGGGCGAAAGCGTAGCGGATACAGCTAAAACAATCAGCTGCTATGCGGATATTATTGCAATGCGTCATCCTAAAGAGGGTGCGCCCCTTGTTGCTGCTCAGAACGCAACTATCCCCGTAATCAATGCGGGTGACGGTGGTCATAATCACCCCACACAGACTCTTACCGACCTTCTTACAATCAGTCGTGAAAAGGGTGGGTTGAACAACTTTACAATCGGCTTTTGCGGTGACCTTAAGTTCGGCAGAACCGTTCACTCGCTTATAACAGCCCTTTCAAGGTACGAGGGTATTAACGTTGTGCTTATTTCACCCGAGGAGCTTAAGCTTCCCAGCTACGTTAAGAAGGATGTTCTTGTTAAAAATAACATTCCCTATAAGCAGACAACCGACCTTGAAAGCGTTATGCCCGAATTGGATATTCTTTATATGACACGTGTTCAGCGTGAGCGATTCTTTAACGAGGAGGATTACCTTCGCCTTAAGGATAGCTACGTGCTTGACCTTGCTAAACTTAAAACTGCCAAGAAGGATTTGTGCATAATGCACCCCCTTCCCAGAGTTAACGAGATTTCCGTTGCAGTGGATAGCGACCCCAGAGCTTGTTATTTCAAGCAGGTGCTTAACGGCAAATATGCGCGCATGGCACTCATTCTTAAGCTTTTGGAGGAGGCAAAACAATGAATATAGATTCCATTACAAACGGCTTTGTTATTGACCATATCACTGCAGGCAGGGGAATGCGCATATACGAGCTTCTGGGTCTTGATAACCTTGATTGCTCCGTGGCCATTATCAAAAACGTTGCAAGCAAAAAGCTTGGTAAAAAGGATATTATAAAAATCGATGCGGATATTGACATAGATTTTGACGTTATCGGTTACGTTGACCCCGGCATTACAATCAACATTATCCGCGATTGCAAAAGGGTTGAAAAAATTAACGTTAAGCCTCCCGAAATGCTTACAAACGTTATTAAATGCAAGAATCCACGTTGCATTACAACCACCGAGCAGGAGATAAATCACGTTTTCAAACTCACTGATAAGGACAAGGTTGAATACCGTTGTCTTTACTGTGAAACCAAGGCACAATAAAAGGCGAAAATACTATTAGCATTTTCACCATATTAATAAGAGATTATATATATATAATTATACTTTATGTGCCTTGACACTTATATGCTAAAATGATAAAATTAATACGATATTGAAGTCGCGCCTGTGACTGACGGAATTTAATGTGGAGCACCACAAAGGAGCAGGTTTTGTATCGTGAATTTTATCGTTTTTAAAGCGAAAATTCCGGTATTTAAGATTTTGACTTAAGCCGACCGTCTGGGCACACTTGTTAGCTTGAAACAAGTGCGCCCTTTTTTGTTTTTAGTCGGTGTAATATACACGTTGAAAGGATGTTTTTATGAAAAAAGTCGGTATTATTATGGGTAGCGACAGCGATTTACCCGTAGTAGAAAAAGCAATAAATACTCTTAAGGATTTTGAGGTACCCTTCGAGGTTCACGTTTTTTCTGCTCACAGAACACCTGTTGAAGCAAAGGAATTCAGTGCCAATGCACGCGACAACGGCTTCGGCGTTATGATTGCCGCAGCAGGTATGGCAGCTCACCTTGCAGGTGCAGTTGCTGCTAACACAACCTTACCCGTAATCGGTATCCCCATCAAGTCACAGAACTTAGGCGGTATGGAGGCGCTCCTTTCAACAGTTCAGATGCCCTCGGGCATTCCCGTTGCAACCGTTGCTATCGACGGTGCAGTTAACGCGGCATTGCTTGCAATCGAAATTCTTTCACTTGGGGAGCCCGAGCTTGAAAAGAAGCTTGCAGACAAGCGTGCAAGGGATACTGCAGCAGTTCTTGAAAAGAACAAAACGGTAGAGGATAAATTTAATTCCTGATTCCTCATTTCAACAAATAATTTTTAATAGACTACTAATTAATTGGAGTGTACAATGGGCGGTTTTTTTGGTGTAGCATCTAAGAATGATGCTGTTCTCGATACTTTCTTTGGCGTTGACTATCACTCACACCTGGGCACTCGTCGTGCGGGTATGGCAGCGATGGACAAAGATCTCGGTATGCAGAGAAAAATTCATAAAATTGAAAATTCACCTTTCAGAACAAAGTTTGAAAGGATTCTTGATGAAATGGAGGGTAAGTCGGCGATCGGTTGCATAAGCGACGCAGATGCTCAGCCCTTACTTATTCGTTCAAATCACGGCCTTTATGCTATATGCACTATCGGCATAATTAACAATAGTGACGCACTTGTTGACCAGTACCTTGCATTCAGCGGCGGTCACTTCGGTGCAATGACAACAACCGGTGTTACAGGCATTAATGCTTCCGAGCTTGTTGCGGCAATGATTGACCAAAAGTCAGATTTTGCCGAGGGCATTAAATTTGCTCAGGATGTAATCGACGGCACCGCATCAATCCTTATCCTTAAGGAGGATGGTAACCTTATCGCTGCAAGAGATAAAATGGGCAGAATTCCCATTCTAGTGGGTAAGCGTGAGGACGGCTTGTGCGTATCCTTCGAGGACTTCGCTTATAAAAAGCTTGGCTACGAGGATTACAAGGAGTTAGGTCCCGGCGAAATTGTTGAGATTTCAGCAGATGGCGTTGAGATTTTATCACCCGCAAGGAAGAAAAAGAAAATCTGCGCCTTCCTTTGGTCATATTACGGTTATCCCACATCCTGCTATGAGGGTGTGAACGTTGAGATAATGCGTTACAGAAACGGTCAGATTATGGCAAAGACCGACAAGCTTCTTAACGTCGCTCAGGATATTGACTACGTAAGCGGTGTGCCCGATTCGGGAACTCCCCATGCAATCGGTTATGCAAACGAAAGCGGCATTCCCTTTGCAAGACCCTTCATCAAATATACACCTACATGGCCCCGTAGCTTTATGCCTTCAAATCAGCGTGAGCGTAGCAGGGTAGCTAAAATGAAGCAGATACCCGTTCACGAGCTCATTAAGGATAAAAAGCTTCTTTTTGTTGACGACAGTATCGTAAGAGGCACACAGCTTCGTGAAACAGTTGAGTTCCTTTATGAGAACGGTGCTAAAGAGGTTCATATGCGTTCTGCATGTCCTCCCATTATGTATGGCTGTAAATACCTCAACTTCTCACGCGGTACATCCGATATGGAGCTGATTTCACGAAGCACCATAATGGAGCTTGAGGGTGAAGAGGGCTTTAAGCATCTTGCAGAATACAGCGATGCTTCAACAGAGCGTGGTGCAAAAATGCGTAAGGCAATTTGTGATAAGCTTAATTTTACTTCACTTGAATTCCAGACCCTTGAGGGTATTGTGGAAGCAATCGGCATCCCCGCAGATGAGCTTTGCACATATTGCTGGAACGGCAAAGGCTAATCAGTTAACACTTAACTTAAAATAAAATTCGAGGAGAAAGTTTTACAATGAAAAACTCAAGATCAGAAAGCTACGCAGCTGCAGGCGTTGATATTACTGCAGGCTATAAAGCAGTTGAACTTATGAAAAAACACGTTGCAAGAACTCGTAACGAAGGCTCTTTGGACGACGTTGGCGGTTTCGGCGGTTGCTATGACCTTGGCTGTGCCGCAGGTATGGAGCATCCCATTCTTGTTTCAGGTACTGACGGCTGTGGTACTAAGGTTAAATTGGCTATCCTTATGGACAAGCACGATACAATCGGTATCGATGCAGTTGCGATGTGCGTAAACGATATCGTTTGCGTTGGTGCAAAGCCCTTATACTTCCTTGACTATATTGCTTGCGGTAAAAACGTTCCTGAAAAGATTGCGGAAATCGTAAGCGGTGTTGCAGAGGGCTGTGTTCAGTCGGGCTGTGCGCTTACAGGCGGCGAAACTGCCGAGCATCCCGGTCTTATGCCCGTTGAGGATTATGACCTTGCAGGCTTTGCAGTTGGTATTGTTGACAAGCCCAAGATGATTGACAACAACAAAATGGCAGCAGGCGACGTTGTTATTGCACTTCCCTCAACAGGTATTCATTCTAACGGCTTCAGCTTATGCCGTAAGGTTTTTGATATTGATAACAATAATCCCGAGCTTTACGTTGAGCGCGAGGAATTAGGTGGCAAGACCATTGCTGAGGCTTTGCTTGTTCCCACAAAGATTTACGTTAAGCCCGTTCTTGCTCTTATCGAAAAGGTTAACGTTAAGGGTATTTCACACATCACAGGCGGCGGCTTCTACGAGAATATTCCCCGTTCAATTCCCGATGGCTTGTGTGCAAAAATCGACAAATCCGCAGTTAAGGTTCTTCCTATCTTCGACGTAATTGCAAAGTGGGGTAACGTTCCCGAGCGTGATATGTTCAACACATACAATATGGGTGTTGGTATGAGCATCGTTGTTCCTGCAGATGAGGTTGAGCTTTCACTTGCAACACTTAAGGATAACGGCATAGATGCATACGTTATCGGTGAAATTATCGAAGGCGAAGATAAAATTATTCTCGAATAAGGTGAATAAAATGACTTCAAAAAATATAGTTGTACTGGTTTCCGGTGGCGGAACAAATCTGCAGGCGCTTATAGATGCAGAAAAACGCGGTGAGCTGGGTAACGGCAAAATCACTTGTGTTATTTCATCAAAGGCGGATGCCTACGCGCTTACAAGAGCCACCGATAACGGTATTAAAACCCGTGTGCTTATAAGAAAGGATTATCAGGACATCGCTTCGTACTCTGTAGCAATGCGTGATGCACTTCTTGAGGAAAAGGCAGACCTGGTAGTTTACGCAGGGTTTATGACAATTCTTGATGAAAACGTCTGCGACGTATTTGAAAACAAAATGATTAACGTTCATCCCGCGCTTATTCCTTCATTCTGCGGCAAGGGCTTTTACGGACTTCACGTTCACGAAAGCGTCTTGGCAAAGGGTGTTAAGGTGTCGGGTGCAACAGTTCACTTTGTAACCGCCGAATGTGACGCGGGCCCCATCATACTTCAGAAGGCAGTTGAGGTAGCGGAAGGGGATACACCCGAAAGCTTACAGAAAAGAATAATGGAGCAGGCTGAGTGGAAGATTCTTCCCAAGGCAGTTCAGCTTTTCTGTGACGGCAGAATTACGGTTAAAGACGGCAAGACAATAATCGAGTAAGGAGAATGAATATGGAAATCAGAAATCTTGAAAACGAGCTTAATTCTCTCCCTTATCACGGCAGAGGTATTATTATCGGCAAAAGCGCCGACGGTAAAAAAGCAATTACCGCATATTTCATTATGGGTAGAAGTGAAAACAGCCGTAACAGAGTTTTCGTTGAAGATGGCGAGGGCATCAGAACTCAGGCCTTTGACGAGTCAAAGATGGTTGACCCCCACCTTATTATCTATGCACCCGTAAGAGTGCTCGGTAACAAAACAATAGTTACTAACGGTGATCAGACCGACACTATTTACGAATTAATGGACAAGCAGATGACCTTTGAGCAGGCACTTCGTACCCGTGAGTTTGAGGATGATGCTCCTAACTTCACACCCCGTATTTCAGGTATTATCCGCCTTGAAAACGGCGATATGAACTATGCAATGAGCATTCTTAAGTCTGCAGACGGCGACGGCTCATCATGTCAGAGATATACATTTGCTTACTCCAATCCTCTTCCCGGTAAGGCAAAGTTTATTCATACATACAAATGCGACGGCAATCCTCTTCCCAGCTTTGAGGGTGAGCCTAAAACACTTGCACTTCCCGATATGGATATCGATACTCTTACCGATATCATCTGGAAAAACCTTAACGAGGACAACAAGGTTTCACTTTTCGTAAGATATATTGACCTTGAAACAGGCAAGTACGACTCAAGAATAGTTAACAAAAACAAATAATTATTCGTAAGTGAAAGGAACGGTAACAATGACAGAATTCGAATTAAAATATGGTTGTAACCCCAACCAGAAACCTGCAAAAATTTTCATGGCTGACGGCAGTGAGCTCCCCATCGAGATTCTCTGCGGCAGACCCGGATTCATAAATTTCCTTGATGCATTCAACAGCTGGCAGTTGGTTAAGGAGCTTAAGGAGGCTCTCGGTCTTCCTGCAGTTACATCATTCAAGCACGTTAGCCCCACGTCTGCAGCAGTTGGTATTCCGCTTTCAGATAAGCTTAAAAAGGCTTGCTTCGTTGACGATATCGAGGGTCTTGACGAGTCACCCCTTGCTTGTGCATATGCTCGTGCAAGAGGTACCGACAGAATGTGCTCCTTCGGTGACTGGGTTGCTCTTTCAGACGTTTGCGACGTTACAACCGCTAAGCTTATTCAGCGTGAGGTTTCCGACGGTATTATTGCTCCCGGCTACGAGCCCGAAGCACTTGAGATTCTTAAATCCAAAAGAAAGGGTAACTACAATATTGTAAAAATCGACCCCGATTACGTTCCTGCTCCCATTGAGCATAAGCAGGTTTACGGTATCACCTTTGAGCAGGGCAGAAACAACTTCGAAATCAACCCCGAGCTTCTTACAAACATTGTTACTGAAAATAAGGATATGCCCGAAAGCGCAATCCGTGACCTTATAATTTCACTTATTACACTTAAATACACACAGTCTAACTCAGTTTGCTACGCAGTTGACGGTCAGGCAATCGGTGTTGGCGCAGGCCAGCAGTCAAGAATTCACTGTACACGTCTTGCAGGCACTAAGGCGGATACATGGTTCCTTCGTCAGCACGACAAGGTGCTTAACCTTCCCTTCAAGGACACTCTCGGCAGACCCGACCGTGACAACGTTATTGACGGCTATATCAACAAAAATGAAGAGGACGTATGCGCAGAGGGTAACTGGCAGAAATACTTTACCGAAAGACCCGAGCCCCTTACTGATGAGGATGTAAAGGCATACTTCGCAACAATTGACGGTGTTGCACTCGGCTCAGATGCTTTCTTCCCCTTCAGCGATAACATTGAGCGTGCAAAACGCAGTGGTGTTAAATATATTGCAGAGCCCGGCGGCTCAATCCGCGACGACGTTGTTATCGAATGCGCTAACAAATACGGTATGTCAATGGCATTTACAGGAATGCGTCTTTTCCATCATTAAGTGAATTTGAGTAAAATTGCCCATAGCACCTGTTTAGCCTCGGGGCAGTATCTTCATACGGCACCGCTCGACTAAACAAGGCACTCTGAACAATTTTCTTTCAAATTCAAAATGCACAAAGTACATATTAAAAAACCAAAAAGATGGTGATTTAAATGAAGATTATGGTTGTCGGTGGTGGCGGTCGCGAGCACGCTATCATCAAAAAGATAAAAGAAAATAAAGACGTTACCGAGATTTTTGCACTTCCCGGTAACGGCGGTATGGCAAAGGATGCAACCTTAGTTGATATCGGCGCAAAGGATATTGATAAGATTGTAGAATTTGCAGTAGGAAATAAAATCGACTATGCCGTTGTGGCACCCGATGACCCGTTGGTGCTCGGGTGCGTTGACGCCCTTAACGAAAAGGGAATTCCCTGCTTCGGTCCCGAGGGTAAGGCGGCAATAATCGAGGGTAGCAAGGTTTTCTCTAAAAACCTTATGAAGAAATACGGTATTCCCACTGCGGCATACGAGGTATTCAACGATATGGATAAGGCTCTTGAGTACCTTGAAACTGCACCCATTCCCACAGTTATCAAGGCCGACGGTCTTGCACTTGGTAAGGGCGTTATTATCGCAATGACCCGTGACGAGGCTAAGGCGGCGGTAATTTCTATGATGCAGGACAAAATGTTCGGCACAAGCGGTGACAACGTAGTTATTGAGGAATTCCTTACAGGTCCCGAGGTTTCCGTGCTTTCATTCACAGACGGTAAAACAGTTGTTCCCATGATTTCATCAATGGACCATAAGCGTGCAGGGGACAATGATACGGGTCTTAACACAGGCGGTATGGGTACAATTGCTCCCAATCCCTATTACACCAAGGAAATTGCAGACGAATGTATGAAAAAAATCTTTATTCCTACAATCGACGCTATGAATAAAGAGGGCAGAACCTTTAAGGGTTGTCTTTACTTCGGTCTTATGCTTACACCCAACGGCCCCAAGGTTATTGAATATAACTGTCGCTTCGGTGATCCTGAAACTCAGGTAGTTTTACCCCTTCTTGAAAGTGATTTGCTCACTATTATGAAGGCAACAACCGACGGCACACTTGCTGAAACTGAGGTTAAGTTCAGCGAAAAGAGTGCTTGCTGTGTTATTATGGCTTCTGCGGGCTACCCCGTAAGCTACGAAAAGGGCTTTGAAATGAACATCCCCGAGGACGTTGAGGGCAACGTTTACGTGGCAGGTGCTTCACTTAAGGATGGTAAGCTTCTTACAAACGGCGGACGTGTTTTAGGCGTTACCGCAGTTGAGGAAAACCTTAAGGATGCAGTTAAGTCATCTTATGCACTTGTTGATAAAATCAGCTTTGACAATGCCTTCTATCGTCACGATATCGGCGCAAAAGCACTTGCTATATTGGAGGACTAAGCAATGGTATATAGAGTTTATGTTGAAAAGAAAAAGGAGCTTGCACACGAGGCTAAGGCTCTTTTAGGCGATGCACGTACACTTTTAGGTATCAATAACCTTACTGACGTACGTGTTATCAACCGTTACGATGCAGAAAATATCACAGAGGAGCTTTTTGATTATGCAATCAAAACCGTTTTCTCAGAGCCCCAGCTTGATATTGCAACTGCAGAGGTTGATTTAGAGGGCGCAACTGTTTTCGCAGTTGAATTTTTACCCGGTCAGTTCGACCAGCGTGCAGACTCTGCCGCACAGTGTATTCAGATTATTTCACAGGGCGAGCGTCCCACAGTTAAGAGCGCAAAGGTTTATGCACTTTATGGCGACCTTACTGCTGATGATATTGCAGAAATCAAAAAGCACGTTATTAACCCTGTTGAAGCAAGAGAGGCAACACTCGAAAAATACGAAACTCTTGCTATGCAGTACGAAATCCCCACAGAGGTTAAAACTCTCGATGGCTTCATTAATCTTGACAGAGCAGGCCTTGAAGCTTTTGTTAAGGAATACGGTCTTGCAATGGATGCAGACGATATTCAGTTCTGCCAGAATTACTTTAAATCTGAGGACCGTGACCCCACAATAACAGAAATCAGAATGATTGATACATATTGGTCCGACCATTGCCGTCATACCACATTCCTTACTGTTATTGATAACGTAGAATTTGAAGACGAGCTTCTTCAGAACGCTTATAACGAATACATCGCAACAAGAGAGGAATTGGGCAGAACAAAGCCCATCTGCCTTATGGTTTTGGCAACTGTTGCAGTTAAATACCTACGTGTAAACGGTAAGCTTGATAAGCTTGACGAATCTGAAGAAATCAATGCTTGTACCGTTAAAATCAACGTTGACGTTGACGGCGTAAGCGAGCCCTGGCTCCTTCTTTTCAAGAACGAAACCCACAACCACCCCACAGAAATCGAGCCCTTCGGCGGTGCGGCAACATGTATCGGTGGTGCTATCCGTGACCCCCTTTCAGGTCGTGCATACGTTTACGGCGCTATGCGTGTTACAGGTGCGGCTGACCCCTTAAAGCCCGTTTCTGAAACAATTAAGGGTAAGCTTCCCCAGAGAACAATCGTTACAACTGCAGCAGCGGGCTACTCATCATACGGTAACCAGATTGGTCTTGCAACAGGCATCGTTGACGAAATTTACCATCCTGGCTACGCTGCAAAGCGTATGGAAATCGGTGCAGTTGTTGCGGCGGCTCCTCAGGAGAACGTTCGTCGTGAATGTCCCGATCCCGGTGATATTGTTATCCTTCTTGGTGGCTCAACAGGTCGTGACGGCTGCGGCGGTGCAACAGGCTCATCAAAATCACATACAGCAACATCTCTTGAAACCTGCGGTGCAGAGGTTCAGAAGGGTAATGCCCCCGAAGAAAGAAAACTTCAGAGATTGTTCAGAAATAAAGAAGCAACACTTATGATTAAGCGTTGTAACGACTTCGGTGCAGGCGGCGTTTCCGTTGCTATCGGCGAGCTTGCAGATGGTCTTAAAATCGACCTTAACGCAGTACCCAAAAAGTACGAGGGTCTTGACGGTACAGAGCTTGCTATTTCCGAGTCACAGGAAAGAATGGCAGTTGTAGTTGAAAAGGAAAACGTTGACAGATTCCTTGAGCTTGCCGCTACTGAAAACCTTCAGGCTTGCCCCGTTGCGGTGGTAACTGAGGAAGCAAGACTTGTTATGCATTGGAACGGTAAGGTTATCTGCGACATCAGTCGTGAGTTCCTTAACTCCAACGGTGCCGACAAGCACGTTGAAGTTGTTACCACAAAGCCCGAAAGCTATGACAAGGAAATCAGCGGTACATTCACCGATAATATGAAGGCAATGGCAGATGACCTTAACATCTGCTCAAAGCGTGGTCTTTCAGAGCGTTTTGACTCAACAATCGGCGCAGGCACAGTTCTTATGCCCTTCGGCGGTAAGAATCAGCTTACACCCATTCAGGCAATGGTTCAGAAGATTTCTGTTGAAAAGAAGCATACAGACGATTGCTCACTTATGTCATGGGGCTACAACCCCTTCATTACTGAAAAGAGCCCCTACCACGGTGCTTACTTGGCAGTAGTTGAATCAATCTGTAAGCTTATTGCAACAGGTGCAAAATTCGAGGACGTTTACCTTACATTCCAGGAATACTTTGAAAGAGTAAATAAGGAGCCCAAGCGTTGGGGCAAGCCTCTTGCGGCACTTCTTGGTGCATTCAAGGCTCAGAAGGAGCTTGGCGTTGGCTCAATCGGTGGTAAGGACTCAATGAGCGGTACCTTCGAGGATATCGACGTTCCTCCCACACTTGTTTCATTTGCGGTTACAACCGAAAAGGTTAAGGATATTGTTTCACCCGAATTCAAGAAGGCAGGCAACAAGGTTTACATTATTAAGCCCGAGCTTGATGCAAACGGCTTACCGGTAACCGCATCACTTATTGAGGTATTCAATAAGGTTACTGCACTTCTTCGTGATGGTAAGGCAGTTTCCTGCTATACACCCGGTATGGGCGGTATTGCAGAGGCAGTTATGAAAATGGCATTCGGTAACGGCTTCGGCTTCGAATTTGCAGAAGCTCTCAGCGTTGCAGACATTTTTGGCTACAATTACGCTTCATTCATCCTTGAAGCAACTGAGGAGCTTGATGCTCAGTACATCGGTACAGTTACTGAAAAGACAGTATTCACACTTAACGACGAAACAGTTGATTTCACAGAGCTTCTTGCAGTTTACGAGGATAAGCTTGAAAGCGTTTACAGCTGCAACATTCCCGATACCGCAACACCTGTTGAGAATTTCTCATTCTCTGCAACAGATCGTAAGGCTCCCGCAATCAAGGTTGCAAGACCTAAGATTCTTATTCCTGCATTCCCCGGCACAAACTGTGAATTTGACAGTGCTAAGGCTGTTCGCGATGCAGGTGCAGAGCCCGAAATCATCGTTATTAAAAACCGTACCTCGGCAGGCATTACCGAAAGCGTAAACGAGTTTGCAACAAAGCTTAAGGATGCTCAGATGATTTTCATCCCCGGTGGCTTCTCAGGCGGTGACGAGCCCGACGGCTCAGCTAAGTTCATTACCGCATTCTTCCGTAACGCAATGGTTAAGGAGGGTGTAACAGACCTTCTTGATAACCGCGACGGTCTTATGTGCGGTATCTGTAACGGCTTCCAGGCACTTATTAAGCTCGGCCTTGTTCCCTACGGCAAAATCATTGATACTGATGAAAATTGCCCCACTCTTACTTACAACACAATTGCACGTCACCAGTCAAGAATTGTAAGAACAAGAGTTGCTTCAAACAAGTCACCCTGGCTTGCACTTACCGAGGTTGGCGATATCTACAACGTGCCGATTTCACACGGTGAGGGTCGCTTCCTTGCAAGTGAGGAGCTTGTAAGAGAGCTTGCCGCAAACGGACAGATTGCAACACAGTACGTTGACCTTGATGGTAACGCAACTGTTGACGTTCACTTTAATCCCAACGACTCAATGTTCGCTATCGAGGGTATCACATCACCCGACGGACGAGTGTTCGGTAAAATGGGCCACAGTGAGCGTATCGGCGACGGTCTTTATAAGAACGTTCCCGGTAACTACGACATCCAGATGTTCAAATCTGCAGTTAAGTACTTTAAATAATATAAAGACCGCCTGACCATTTGGTCAGTCGGTTTTTAAAATGCAAAATTATCGGGGAAGTTATGCTTCCGATTATAATTAAGTAAAAGTAACGCGAAGCCTCGCCTCTCTGCGCAAGGAGAGAGGGGGACCGCCATTTGATAAGTTGTTGAAAAAACAAGTAAATGCGTGTGATGTATTTATTGTATAAATAAAGTTAAACGGAGCGGTGGAGAGTCCCGAAATTCGTTGTATAAATAAAGTTACTTGGGTAGGTGGTGGGCGGTCCAAAATCTCAAGTATTAACAAACCACCACACACCGATTCGCAGAAAACGAAAGCATAGTATATATCTTTATCTGTGTCTGTATCTTTATCTATATCAGCTTTTTTCGCTTTTTAAAATAACCCTTTGCTTTTTTCGATTTATTTATATATAATTATGTCAGAAAATTAATTTCTGTATATAAAGTGATGTTTGGTGGGTGAGCAACTTGTCATTAAAAAAGCTATATAAATTCATGTCCGTGTTTATGCCCCTTAGTGCATTGGGCTTAGTTTTTTTGTTCAGGTTTTCCATAAATTTTTTTATTGAAAAATTATCCGAAAATAATCTTATGATTTATGTTGTTGCTTTTAGTGTTCTTTTGCTCGTTTATGTTTTTGGTATGGCTATTTGGGTAGATAGACTGCGAAAGAAATATCATGCAGATGGACGCTATTGGCAACCCGAGGTTTTAGAAATACCAACCACTTGTGAATCTGTTGATTTTCTAAAACATAAGTTGCATCAGCAAAATTTTACTACTTTTAATGTCAGGCAGGGGGAACAGTGGTATGATTATACAGTTGTGTATTGTAAAAAATATAAATATATAGAACCTGTGTGCTTGAGTTTTGTAGATGGAGATAAAATTCAGGAAGAATATAACGACTATTTACGCAACCTTTCTGAAAGCATTAGAGAAAATAGTGCTTGTAAGGAATTGAAGATATATAACTCCAGTATATTGATTCCGATAATTTATACAAATAACCCTAATAATTTCAAGGGTTTAACAAAAGAATCCCTTTATTTTGGCGGTTTTAGTGTTTTTCCGTGTATTGCAGATATTTCATCAAATAAGTTATTGGTGACAAAAGCTACTGTTTTTGGAGGACGTTATCGTACAAAGAAAGTTAATATGGTTGCTGTTAACGTAATATCAGGTATATTAAATAGCACTGATAACGCCGTGTGATTTTATTTAAATGAATATTATCGATATAGAACTACCCATTATACCCTTAGGGTGCGATATACTTCGTGCGATATAACACTTTCGTGTTGCGATATACCTTCGGTGCGATATGTTTCGCAGAGCGAAACGAGAATACAATCGGCACGAAGTGCCCCTTAATTCCTCATTCCTCACTCCTAATTCCTAATTTTAAAAAACCTCCTTGCCGAAGCAAGGAGGTTTTTGTTCTTACGCAAATGGATTCTCTGTTTTGTAGGGGAGTGACTTGGGCTGGTTGTAGCCGATTTTGCCAACACCGAGATATTTGAACACTTCAAAGAGTGCCTTGCCGTGGTGACCAAAAGCAACCGCACCGTGGTGGGGGTAGTTGTCTTCAATAAGCACGTGGCGGTAGAATCTGCCCATTTCAGGGATTGCAAATACGCCGATACCACCGAATGAACGTGTTGCTACGGGAAGAACCTCGCCTTCTGCAACGTAAGCCTTAAGCTCACTGTCAGCGGTGGACTGAAGTCTGAAGAAGGTGATGTCACCGGGAGCAATGTCGCCCTCAAGTGTACCATTTGTGTACTCCTTGGGAAGAGCCCTTGCCATAATCTTCTGGTATTTCATTTCGCAGAAGCTAAGCTTGCAGGAGGGGGTGTTACCACAGTGGAAGCCCATAAATGTATCGGTGAAGCTGTAGGGTGTTTTGCCACCGATTTCTGCGTCGTACATATCACGGGGAACGGAGTTATTGATGTCAAGAAGTGTAACTGCATCCTCGCTTACGCAAGCACCGATATACTCGGAAAGAACGCCGTAAATATCAACCTCACATGAAACCGGGATGCCTCTTGAAGCAAGACGGCTGTTAACGTAGCAGGGAACGAATTTGAACTCTGTCTGGAATGCGGGCCAGCATTTGCCTGCAATAGCCACGTATTCTCTTGAACCCTTGTGAGCCTCAACCCAGTCAAGGAGTGTAAGCTCGTACTGAGCAAGCTTTTCAAGGATTTCGGGCTTTTTGTTGCCTTCTCCGAGCTCCTTAGCCATATCCTCAACAACTGCAGGAATTCTTTCGTCACCTGCGTGTGCATTGAATGCGGCAAAAAGGTCAAGCTCACTGTTTTCTTCAATTTCAACACCTAAGTCGTAAAGGCGTTTGATGGGAGCGTTACAAGCAAGGAAGTCCTGAGGACGGGGACCAAAGGAGATGATTTTAAGGTTTTTGAGTGCAAGAATTGTTCTTGCAATGGGAAGGAAGTCCTTAATCATCTTAGCACAGTCAACCGCGTCACCAACGGGATATTCGGGTATGTAAGCCTTGATTTCTCTTAATTTAAGGTTGTAGCTTAAGTTAAGCACGCCACAGTAAGCGTCGCCTCTGCCGTCAAGCAGATCGTTTGCGCTTTCTTCAGCGGCGGCACAGTACATAACGGGGCCGTCGAAAAGCTTTGCAAGAAGTGTTTCAGAGCTTTCGGGGCCAAAGTTACCAAGGTAGATAACAAGGGCGTTACAGCCTGCATTTTTAACGTCCTCTAATGCCTTAAGCATATCCTTTTCATTTTCAATGCAAACGGGGCATTCGTAAATTTCGCCCGTTTTCTGATATTCCTTAACAATAGCGCTTCTTCTGCCCTCGGAAAGGGTCATGGGGAAGCAATCGCGGGAAACGGCAACAATGCCGAGCTTCACGTTGGGGATGTTTTTCATTTAAAAAACCTTCTTTACTTGAATGATAGTTATATTTTACTTGCTACTAAACTTTATGTCAATATTTAAACACGTTTTAAAGGTAAAATCTTCTATTGACATATTAATTTTCGGGTGATATAATTCTAACATAATTTAATTGTAAACCGTTGAAGCGGAAGTAACGGCGATGATGCCTTCACAGAGAGCCCGTATAGCTGGAATCGGGCAGGAAACAAATCGTCAAATGGGCCGCTGAGGGTGCAGTCAAATGCCTTTTCGGCAAAGTATTCTGCAACGTGTTGGCATACGTTAGTTGTCGGGGGTATGTCTGTACTCCGCTAAGCGTGCGATTTTTCGCAAATTCAAGGTGGCACCGCGGATAAGCTTTTATTCGTCCTTGACAGAATCCTAAGTTCTGTCAGGGTCTTTTTATTTTTTATAAGGAGTAAGCTTATGTTATTAACCAAGCGATGGCGACCTTGCCTTTAAACCTGAATTTACTTTGATTAATTGTTTTGGAGGAAATAAAAATGATACATAACGGTATTGATTTTGACACTTATTTTAACAACTATCCTGATAAATACGGCTATTTCGGCAAATATGGCGGCGTTTACATTGACGATAAGCTTAAGGCCGCAATGGCAGAAATTACCGAGGCATACTACTCAATCTGTCAGTCAAGAAAATTCATTGCTGAGCTTCGCCGAATCAGAAAAGAATTTCAGGGCAGACCCACACCCGTTACACATCTTGAAAGACTTTCAGATGCTTTGGGCGGTAAGGTTCAGCTTTACGCAAAGCGTGAGGATTTAAACCATTCGGGTGCTCATAAGCTCAACCATTGTATGGGTGAGGCACTTCTTGCAAAATATATGGGCAAGAAAAAGGTTATTGCCGAAACAGGCGCAGGTCAACACGGTGTTGCCCTTGCAACTGCCGCCGCATACTTCGGTCTTGAATGCGATATTTATATGGGCTCCGTTGATATTAAAAAACAGGCTCCCAACGTTGCGAGAATGAAAATCCTCGGCGCAAACGTTGTAGAGGTTACCCACGGACTTCAGACTCTTAAAGAGGCAGTTGACGCGGCTTTTGATGCTTACAGTAAAGAGTATGACCACTCCATCTATTGCATCGGTTCAGTTTTAGGACCTCATCCCTTCCCCATGATGGTGCGTGATTTCCAGAGCGTTGTTGGTATTGAAGCAAGAGAACAGTTTATAGAAATGACAGGTAACCTTCCCACTTCAATTGTTGCTTGTGTGGGTGGCGGTTCAAATGCCGCAGGTCTTTTTGCAGGATTCCTTAATGACCCTGTTGATATTTACGGTGTTGAGCCCCTCGGCAGAGGTCCCAAGCTCGGTGACCACGCCGCAAGTCTTAAATACGGTACTGAGGGCGTTATGCACGGCTTCAACAGTATTATGCTTAAGGACGAAAACGGCGACCCTGCTCCCGTTTACTCTGTTGCAAGCGGTCTTGACTATCCTTCATCAGGTCCCGAACACGCTTTCTTACAGGATATAGGCAGAGTTAAATATGATGTTGTTGACGACGAAGAAACCATCGACGCATTCTTCAGACTTTCACGCCTTGAGGGTATTATCCCCGCTATTGAAAGCTCCCACGCCGTTGCTTACGGTATGAAGCTTGCAAAGACCATGGATCACGGTTCAATCCTTATTAACCTTTCTGGTCGCGGTGATAAGGATATGGATTACATTATTGAAAATTACGGCATCAGATAATTAAAAATCGCTAGGTTTTGCGCATAAGTCGTTTTTTGCCCCTCGGAGTATCTGCATACACCGTCGGCTCAAGAAAACGCCTTCTGCATCAAAGCTTAGCGATTTTGTTTTAAGGTTTTGCGTATACGTTGTTTTTTGACCCTCGTGGCGTAATGAAAATATTTCAGATAATGAAAAGGGAGTGCAGTGCACTCCCTTTCTTTTTTTGTACGTTTAATGAAGATTTTACCGGTGGTTTTGGTTTAGTAAATGGGTTAATTGAATTACTGGATTTCAGTGGGGTTTTCGGCTTTGCTTTTTTTGTTGCTTCTTTTCTGAAATGCGGTGATTAATATAGTGCCGATAATCAAGCCTGCAAGACCTTGAATACTGTTGGGAGGAATATTCACAAGGGAAGGGGCAAAGCCATACATAAAGCCCTCGAAAACATAATAGCCGAGTACCATCATAATTTCAGCGGCAATACCGCTTATTATTCTGGAGGGGAGCTTGCCGATTTTTGTATTCAAAAGCTTAAAGACGTAAAAGACAATCAGAGCCATAAGTCCTTTGATTACAAAGGTTGCGGGGGCATACGTTACGTAACCGGAAAATAAGTCTGCAAGTGCGGAGCCAAGGCCTGCGGCAAGAAAGCCGTATGTTGGGGAAAGCATCCAACCAGCAACCAACACCACACAGTCACCAAGGTTTATATATCCCTTCAGGGGTGATGGTATTTTTATTACCATTGTTGCTACGCATACAAGTGCCGCCAGAAGTGCAGCTATAACAAGCTTCTTTGTTTTTGTTTTCATGTTTATTTTTACCTCTAGTTTTTATTGAATTTATTGTAAAGTAACACTGACTATACAGCAATTACCAAAATGGAAGAAAATTATATAACCAGATTGGCGGGCTCGGTGTAAGAGTGTGGGGGTGACGTTTATAAAAAACAAAGGCTACAACCTACCTTACGATAGCATTGTAGCCTTTTTTGTGTATTAGTAAACCTTAATCCATTCCAAATCGGGTACGTCACGGGATGCCATAATTCTTACCTTTATTTCATCCGTTTCAGTGGGGTCGATTTTTACTATTTTACGGCTACCGATGGTTGTGCCTTGCTCGGCCTTGTCCCAATAGCCATACTTGTTTTTCGTGTAAATCTGGAAGTTTGAGATACGTTGACCGTCGCTTATTCTTTCTGCAAGCTCAACGTATTTAATGGTGCTTACACCCTTTAATTTTACAACGTACTCAGGTTGAGTTTCGCCGAAGCCCTCAAGAGTCTGAAGATCTGCTGCAATGTTGGTGCCAAGCTCTTTTCTGAGCATTTCTCCAAGCTCTGCAAGGCGTTTAACGTCCTCATCGTCAAATTTGCCGTTGGGCTTCGGGGGAATATTAAGGTTAAAGGTGGTGTTATTGCCGACTGAGTTAAGGTAGGTATTGAAAAGCCTTTCCAATGAGTGGGGCTTTTCATTTTCGTGGTAGAACCAACCGGGTCTTATGGACATATCAGTTTCTGCAGGGGCAAAAACAAGTCCCTTTGAATAAATAATATTTTCAAGTGAGCCGATTGCAATATCACTGTTGTAGTTGAAGCTTAAATCACCCTCAATAAGTGCACCTTGGGTCTGGGGCTTGTTCATCGGGCAAAGCTCATAGGGAACAACCGCCCATTGTGCGTGGGGGGCTTTGCCTGCCTCGTTACCGCACCAACGTATAATGCCTGTATCATGGAAAATAGCGGCATTGGGCTGATATTTTTCAATAAGCTTGATGTAGCCGTCAAAGTCATAAATCTGCTTCTTGCCGTTGGGCCCCTCGCCGCAGGCACCATCAAACCAAACGTAGAAAATCTCGCCATAATTTGTAAGAAGCTCGGTTAATTGGTCTTTATAGTAGGTATTGTATTCGTCAGTGCCGTAAAGCTTTGAGTTTCTGTCCCAGGGGGAAAGGTAAAATCCGAACTGCAAGCCGTGTTTTTTACAAGCCTCTGCGGCCTCGCGCACAATATCGCCCTTGCCGTTTTTGTAGGGACTGTTTTTCATACTGTGCTCGGTGTATTGTGTCTGCCACAGGCAGAAGCCGTCGTGGTGCTTAGCGGTAAGCACCATACCCGTCATACCTGCACTTTTGATTGCCTTGGCCCATTGCTCACAGTCAAGCTCGGTGGGATTGAAAATGGAAGGGTCCTCGGTGCCGTCGCCCCATTCAAGGTTGGTGTATGTGTTAGGGGAGAAGTGAACGAATGCGTAGAAGGGTGTTTCCCTTAACATTTTCAACTGCTTTGCCGAGGGCTTAACGTGGGCGGCGTTATGTAAAAATTCTTTAAAATCCATTATTTAATACGTTCCTTTCCTGCTTTGGAAAATGCAAGCCATAACAATACAAGTCCTGCAGACATTATTGCCATAGTATGCTGGAAGCCGAAATTACTGAAAAGATGTATGCAATCGGGTGTGCCGATAACAAGGTAAACTATATTTATAAATGCAACAAAGAAAAATAACAGCATAAGTGCAAATTTATAGAAGCCCTGCTTAGCACCATCAAAGCCATAGACTTTAACAAATATAATTACAATACCTATTGCAAATAACGTTGCGATAATGATTGCGGGAATCATAGCATTTGAATCTTCAAACCTTACCATAACAGGACGCACAACGTTGAAGCCGATTAAGAAAATCATACCCGCCATGAATATAAGCACATCCTTGATTTTCTGAGGAACTTTTTTGAAAACAACCTCGGGTAAATCAGCCTCGGGCTTAAGAAAGACGATAAATGCGGTGATAATTGCACCTGCTACAAAGCCTGTGAAGTATTCCCAGCAGCCCCATGCATAGAAGAATTCGGGGAGATAGGGCTCGTTTAACATATGGTAACCGCCGTTGCCGAAGTAGAAGAATAAATCGGAAACGGTAATACCGAATGCAAAGGCGGCGCAGACAACGGCACCTGTTTTTGCGGCAACCCTGTCTTTAAGAATAAATCGGGTTGCAAGGATTGAGGTGATAGCCTTGATGGCGGCGGTGATAACCTGAACGGATTGAAAATAGTTTCTGCCGCCCTCAATCTTCTTGGCCCAGGAAACGTCCTTGAAATGGCTTAAATAAACCTCGTACGCACTACCGTCAATCTGGTTAAGTGCAAGGCCCTTTTCGAAAACCTCGGCGGCTTCGGGCTGTACTGCGTTTAAAATAAAGGGGGATATAAATGCATCTGCAATTAAATCCGTGGCGTAGAATATTGCTAAAAGTATAAGAAAATGGCGGAGCCTCCACTCTTTAGCACTAAAGCTCTTACCAAGCATAATGCCGAAAAGAGAAGCAAGACCAAAGCCTAGGCAAAGCATAAGAAAAACGGCAGAGCCGA
Organism: Acutalibacteraceae bacterium; assembly: GCA_045654405.1. GTDB lineage: Bacteria > Bacillota > Clostridia > Oscillospirales > Acutalibacteraceae > DTU089. The sequence goes on from JAZONH010000013.1 coordinate 78,199, forward strand.
TAGAGGTGTATGTAGTTTCAAGACCAAGGGTTACATCCTCTGGACTGTAAATAACACCTGTAATCTGGTTTAACAGAGTACCCCATCCGGGGGTTGTGAACATAAAGGATATGGAGATAAGCGCAACGTGCTTTATATCAAGTCTTTGTCTTGCCCCCTTGATTAAAACAACAAAAAGTGTGAACACAAAGCCTGCATTCAAAAGACCCCACGAGGAGCCCCAGCCGTGCTCACCCCTTACTCGCCATAACAGACCTAAAAGCATAGCACCCATAAGAATTGTCAGTAGCTTTTTGGCGGTATCCTTGGTTTTCAATTCTATCACTCCTTAAGGTAGGATTTATATTTTTATTATAAAGCAAAACGATGTAAAATCAACTATAAAATTAATAAAAAAGTGACTACAAAAATTTGTATTTTTCTAAAAAATAATTGTTTTTTCGTGGTCTTCGTGATATCATATTCAACGCTTTTTGAAAATTTGAAAAAGAAAAGAGGTTTTTTGAATGTGGTTTTGGTTTGCCATAATCGCTCTCTTTTGTTGGAGTGGCTCTGATTTGTTTTCTAAAATCGGTTGCGCCGACAAAAGCGATAAGTACAGTCATTTTAAAATGGTCACCGCTGTTGGCGTTGTGATGGGTCTTCACGCTTGTTATGAAATTTTTGTGGCAGACGTACCCGTAACCTTTGACGCAATTCTTAAATATTTACCTGTAAGTGCATTGTATATTCTCTCAATGACAATCGGTTACGTTGGCTTAAGATACATCGAGCTTTCGGTGTCATCACCCATTTGTAACTCATCCGGTGCCATTGTTTCCCTTCTTTGTATTTTTGCCCTTGGTGACAGATTCGACGTACCTGTTTATATCGCTATTGCACTTATTTGTGCAGGTGTTATCGGTCTCGGTATTGTTGAAGCCCGTGAGGACGAGGATCTCAGAAAGCGCCGTCAGGAAAAGAGCAACTATAAGTACTCAAAAAGTGCACTTGCAATCGTCCTGCCCGTTATTTATTGCTTGCTTGATGCTCTCGGCACATTTGCTGACAGTATTGTTCTTGAAACACTTGATGAAGACGTTGCAAACGTTTCATACGAGCTTACCTTCCTTGCTTGTGGTATTGCTTCATTTATCTTTGTTAAGCTTATCAAAAAGCAAAAGTACTTCCCCAAAAAGGAAGGCCCCAAGTACGTTGGTGCTATTTTTGAAACTGCAGGTCAGTTTGCTTACATCTATGCTCTTGCAGATGAAGAGCATGTTGCAATGTCTGCCCCCATTATCTCAGCATATTGCGTAGCTTCAGTTATATGGGGACGCATCTTCCTTAAAGAAAAGCTCTCTGTAAAGCATTACATAATGATTGCACTTGCAGTGGCAGGTATCGTTATTCTTGGTGTTTATGATATTTAAGTGAATATGATGTAATAGGGCACCCATCCGAAAGCGATGCACTTATATTTTTGTGGAATCGAATAAATAAAAATATAAAATAATAAAACAAACGGAGCTGAAAAATTTATTGTTTTTTCAGCTCCGTTCAGTTTGTTTGTACTATCACCTCAAGTGGTGAGTAAGTGCGCATTTATACTTCGGATAGTTCAGTGATATTCTGCCTTATGGCAGAGTGATATTATTGCCTTAAGGCAATAGTGATATTGAAGCCTGCGGCTTCAGTGTTATTTTATTCGCATTAAACTGTCCGAAGGACAATAACACTGTGCAAAGCACAATAAAACTGCGAAGCAATAAAACTCGCCTTTGGCGAATAAAACTGCGTGAGTGTCCTTTGGACACCCACGCTAAGAACCGTCTTTTTGTTGTTTATATAGCTTTAATTCTGTAAACCTTTACGCCGTGGGCGGGTACGGTAGCGGTGATATCACCGGAAAGTATCTTTGTTGTGTTTTCCCACAAATCGGTAACGGAATAGGTTTTGGTGATGGGTAAATCGACGTAAACCTCGTTATGAAGCTTTGTGATATTCATTGTCATATCTCTGGGCGAGCCGGATTTGTTAAGGAAGCAAAGTGCAAGCTCTCTGTTTTCAAGGGGCTTAACAAGGATATCCTGTAAGCCGTTTGTGTGAATACGCTTTGCCTGCTTGCCGCGAGTATCCTGGTCGATGGCAATAAGGTTTTTGTTTTTAAGTATTTCAAGTACCTTGTTGTCTGCCTGAGCGGTGCCGTCAGGGTTAATAAACTGGCGTATATCATTACCCAGAATAAGAGGAGCCGCCATCATACACCAAAGTGTGAAGTGTGTGCGGTTTTCTTCAACGGTAAGGCTGCCTACACCAACCTCAAGCATATCGGGGTCATTCCAACCACCGGGGCTTGCGTTTTCATATAGGCGCACATTACTTTCATAAATGCCTATCATAGAAAGCCAGTGGGGCTTAATGTCGGGTGTGGTACGCCAAAGGTTACCTGCCTTTGAGCCCCATTTCCAGGGCTTGTTGAAGCCCCATTCGCAAATTGAGTAGCAGATGGGCTTTTCAACTACGTTGTTTTTTTCGGCATATTCTCTTGTGGCGCGCTTGAGCTCGTAACCCATATTGGTGTACTGACGTTGAGCAGAATCCTTTTTGTTAGCAACGGGATTATAAAGTCGTAAGGTGTTTACACCCTTTTTAAGCTTAACGATTATCTGTAATCTGCCGTCGGGGGTAAAGCCTCTTGATTCGGGGAAATAACAATCGTATTCCTTATCACCGTTTACTTTGCATACAAGGAACTTTTTACCGGTAATACCGCCCTTTCTGAAAACGATTGTAACCGAATATTCGCCGTCCTCGGGTACGTCGATTGTATCAAATTCCAATTCGCCGAGACCACCGCAAAGACCACCCACAACGTGACCGCCATCAACCTTGTTATCCTCAAAAACCCTTGCTTCCTTGATGGTTTTGCCGTGCTCCGCCTGTATTTCAATAAAATCGGGCTCGTTTACCTTGCCAACGTAAATTTTGATTACCTCAGGTGCTATGGTGGGGATGGGTTCGTTATGGCAGAAGTCATATTTGAAATATTCAACACCCCATTCCGCAAGGGTATCGGCATCAATTGCCTCGTGGTAAAGGCTTGCGGGTAAATCCTCGCAGGTGAGTGTGCCGTTTGAGGTGTAAAGACCAACCTTGAAACCAAGAGAATTGATATCCTCAATAAGGGGCTTCATACCACGGGGGAAGCGGGTAAGGTCACCCTGAAGCTTGCCGTCTGCCGTACGCATGGAGCTTTGCCAACAGTCGTCAAGGTTAACGTACTGATAGCCTGCATCAAGAAGTCCCGTTACCTTCAAGGCCTTAGCCATATCGGTAATAAGGTTTTCATCAATGGTGTTGCGGAAGGTGTTCCAGCTGCTCCAACCCATGGGGGGAGTGAGGGCAACGCCGTTGTTGTATTTTTCTTTATCCTGAACGTGCAATTTTGTTGCGGCAACAGCTTTTTTCGCAACACACATGGGGCAGATGTGCTTCTCTTTAAGCACCTTGCCTACGATTACGCCCGTACCAACACCGGCACCAATACCCGCAAGTACGGCAAGAGGTTTTGAGATTTTCATATTAATCATCCTTTATTTCATTTTAGGTAATCTACGAGTTTTGTGATGCCTGCAATGGCAATAGCACCTGCCGCAAGACCTGCGGCGGCATAGCCGATTTTGTGCATTGCAATGCTTTGCTTGTCGGTTATGCGTTTTTCAATAGGGCCAAGGCAAGTGGGCTCAAGACCCAACTCCTTGAAATGATATATCTTTGATTCAACCTTCCAGGGGTCGTCCTCGTTTATTGTGGTTATTCTTATTGCAGAGCGGCAACCGTCTGTGTAGCAGCAAAGACCGCTCGTTTTATTCTGACCCAACATAATGCCGTCAACGTAGCCTGTAAAGTCATTTGTGTGGTCATGACCGAAGAATGCGGCGATTACGTCGCCCGTCCTTTTCCAGCTTTGAAACTGACCGCCGTTGTAGCAGGGGGTGCAGGGACCTTCGCCTAAGTAACCGTCAACCCCATCCTTAAGCATATATTTTGTGCCGCTGAATAAGTGGTGACCGTCAACTGCACTGAAGGGGATTTCGTGAGGCTTTGCTTTTCTTAATAGCTTGTATTCTTCAATAACAGGTATGTGTTGGAAAAGAATGGCAGGGATTGCTTTGCCACCATGGGCATCCTTGATTTCGGCAGCCTTTTTCTCATACCACTCAATCTGGTCACGGTGTACCCAATCGTATTTTGAAACGCTACGGTCGGCACAACGGTTGTTTGAATCCACAAACCAAAGGTTAAGTATATCCTCCGTGCCTGCAGTGTTTTTAACAAGCAGGTTGCAGTTGAAATTGCCACGGGGACAAGTAGAGTCGTTTTCGCCAACACAGGTTTCAATTTCCTTGTAGGCTTTTACTACTAATTCCTCTTGAGCTTGGTCGTGCTCGTGGTTGCCTAAAACGTAACAGAAGGGGATACCCGATTCTATAACGGGCTTAAGAATATCTCTTAAAGCACTTTTGTATTTTGTAAAGCCCTCGGTTTCATCTCTGTGGGTGCAGGTGTCACCCAAAAGAACAACTAAATCCGGTTGGAAAGCCAGTATGCCTGCTTTAACAAAGCTATGCATATCATGTCTTCTGCGAATTCTTTGGGGCGTGTCAAGCTCCAGGCTTTCGTGCAGGTCACCAAGGGTCATTATTTTGAATTTACCGTTTTTGAACTTTAATTCCTGAGCCATAAATCCCATCCTTACAAAAAAACCGCCCGAAAGAAACGGACGGTTTGAAAATTAAAAATTATTCAGCAGTAACCTCAACAACGTCTTCTGCAGTTTCTTCTTCATCTGCAACAGGTGCACCGTTAACAAGCTGAGCGTTGTAAGCATCAACGAGCTTGTTGAAGTAAACGATCTTGAGCATATTAGCAATAAAGCTACCAAGGAAGGGAATTAACTTCCAGATCATTATGAAAAGACCGCCGTGCTTGATGTCTGCGCCTAATTCGCCGCCCTTTTGGTAAATTCTTTCAGCCATCTGGTAGTTCCATACGGGAACGTTGATACCGAGTGAACAAACATTAAGGATAAGAACGAGGAAGTAGTTTGCGCTTTCGTATTCGTCGCCTTCACACATTTTGTTAAGGTCCTTTGTCCACTTCCACCAGAAGAAGAAACGGAAAATACCAAATGTTACGATGTTAAGGATAATGTACAAAGCAATATTTTTCTTTTTCATCATAATTGAATTGCCTCCAATAACTATGAAGTTTTAATATTTGGGATGAATAAAAACACACCCACTAACTATCTTTTTAAATAATACTATATTGTAACAGGATTGTCAATAAGTATTTATGCATAAACCATAATAAAAAAGGGAAGGATTAAAACCTTCCCCTTAAAATCAGTTATTGAAAAGTGAAAGCTCCTCTGCCTTCTGCTGTTCTTTGTATTTCTCAAGTCTTGACTTGATTTTTTCAGCAGGGTTAAGAAGGTAGCTAACTGAGCAGTCGTGGTTAAGAGTGTCAATAATAAGTGAGCAATATTTACTCATATCAACCTCGAAGTACCAGGGCTTTTCAAGAAGCTCGGGTGTTCTGTAAACAAGGTTTGTTGTGAAAACACCATCAAGAACGCCGTTAGCGTAAGCCTTGTCGAACTCCTGAAGACCGTTGCAGAAAAGACCAAAGCTTGTACATACGAAAATTCTGTTAGCCTTGAGCTCCTTAAGCTTTGTAGCAACCTCGATCATTGAGTCGCCTGATGAAATCATATCGTCGATAATAAGGCAATCCTTGCCTTCAACGTTATCACCAAGGAATTCGTGAGCAAGAATGGGGTTTCTGCCGTTTACAACAACAGAGTAGTCACGACGCTTGTAGAACATACCAAGGTCGATACCAAGAACTGTGGAGTAGTAGATACAACGGCCCATACCGCCTTCGTCGGGTGAGATAACCATAAGGTGGTCATGGTCGATCTTAAGGTCCTTGAAGTTTTTGGTGAGAGCCTTAATCATCTGGTATGTGGGAGCAACGTTTTCGAAGCCCTTAAGGGGAATTGCGTTCTGTACACGGGGGTCGTGAGCATCGAATGTGATGATATTTTCTACGCCCATATCTGCGCAAAGCTCCTGAAGTGCGATTGCACAGTCAAGTGATTCACGTCTTGAACGCTTATGCTGTCTGCCCTCGTAAAGCATGGGCATAATAACGTTGATTCTTCTTGCCTTACCCTCAACGGCGGAAATTGCACGCTTAAGGTTAGCGTAGTGCTCGTCGGGAGAGTAGTGGTTTTCATAACCGTACATATTGTAGGTAATGCCGTGATTGAAGCAATCACAGATGATGTAAATGTCGTAACCTCTTACGGTTTCGTGAAGCACGCATTTGCCTTCACCGGAACCGAATCTTGTAAAGTCCGCATCAATGATAAAGGTTTCTCTCTGGTAGCCGTAGAAAGCGATAGTGGATTTGTGTTCACTTTCTCTTTCTTCACGCCATGTGGTGAGATAGTTGTTGATTTTCTGTGCAAGCTCCTCACAACCGGGTGTTGCGATAATACCGAGAGGGCCTACGGGGATTGTGTTAGGAATACCGAATGCATCTGCCACGACATTAACCTCCAAAAAAATATTCTTCTATAATTGTACTAATATTTGATGTGCTTTTCAAGTGAAATCGACAAAATAATCGGTTAAAATTTATAGAAATATATTGCAATCATTTTGTAAGATGTAACCAAAAAAAATATCTGTAGCGCACGTTAGCACACTACAGAGAAAAGTCCTCTTTGGAAAAATCAACAGAGAATGTGGGTGTTTTGGGCTCTCTTTTCAAAGGGTCGTATCTGAATTTTTTGCATTTTGAGTATAATTGCATAATGCCGCCCATTTTTCTGCATACCGCAACGTTGCCGTCGGGCGCAATTTCTGCGTATTCACAACAGCCGCACTGGGGTTCAGTTTTGTTTTTGAAAAGTTTTAAAGCCATTTCAATCACTCCTACCCGACCATTTTAACACAGTTTTCTTTTATTATCAACCTCTATTATAAAAACCGTACACGTTATAAGTAAAATAACGGCGGTAACAATACTGTGACTAAGGTGTAACGCCTGATTGCCAACGTTGAGAGTAACCGAAGCGGTCGTGCTCTGGGGAAAAAGCTTCATTAATACCGAGCAGTAAAATGCCGTAAGCGCACCATTAAGAAGTTTTATGCATAAAAATACCCGTAGCTTAAGTCCGCAGCTTTTCATATAGCCGAAAATCTGAAAAATTACACCCAATCCGCCGAAGCCGAGGATTGCACCGATAAGCGGTAAGGATAAATTTTCTTCGTAAGCGGTTTTGCAGGCGGCGGTAACCTCCGCAATGCAATTCAGAAAGGTGCGTGCTCCGGCTTCGGGTACAATAGCGTCGCTCAGGGCGGATATGGATGAAAAAGTAAGGACCCAACCGCATATTCCGAGCATTGCTTCACCTGTTTCTGACACAGAACGTGTAAAAATATTCTTTTCCTTGTGAAAAGCAGGTGCTTGATTAAGTGTATTTTTATTTTCTGTAAAAAATCTGGTAAAGAAGCCTATGGTGAGTGCTGAAAGAGTTGTTGACGCAAACAGTAGGGCTCCGCTTCGGTATGATGAAAGGGTCAAAACACCCACTGCAGATATTACAAAGGCAGGGGATGGATTTGAACACCAACAAAAAAGCCGTGCTGCTTCATTTTGTGATATAAGTCCCCGTGAAAATGCGTCGTTTACACCCTTTGCACCAATGGGATACCCGCCCAGAAGCCCCAGCATAACAGAAGAAAAGCCCACGCCCGATACCCTGAAAAGCTTTTGGGTGATTTTGTCGGCTTTGTTGGAAACAAAATGAAACAAAGCAGTTTTAGAAAAACAGGAAGAAAAAACCATAAATGGAAAAAGGCCGGGTATTATGGTGCTGACGCAAAGAGTGATTCCGTTTGATACTCCTTGTGCAATTTTTTCGGGATAAAGTATAAATCCCCATAAGCACACGAAGGCAAGCGCGCAAAGGGGTACGTAACGAAAATACCTTACAAATAACTTTTTAACCATTACTCAACACACCTCAAAGATATTTTATGAAGGGTGAGCATAAAAATATTCAAAAGGGGGATGCTCAATGAATTTAAAGGGTCTTAAAGCAATGAGGGATAATATAAACAACTGCACGATTGAGTTGTTTTCAAATAGTCGGGTAATCGTGACGGATTGTAAAGGCGTTGTAGATTATTCAAAGGAATATATAGTGTTGAATATTGGCGAAATGAATCTGAGGATAACTGGCGAGAGTCTTGTGGCAGATTCATTTGTTTTTGGTCAGACGGATATTAAGGGGAATATAAAAAAGCTTGAATTTATCTGATTTTAGTGGGAGATGAGGGCTATGGTAAGCATTATAAGGTACTTGAGCGGGTATGTTGAGTTTTGTGCACAGGGTGGATTTCCCGAAAGATTTTTAAACCTGTGTAAGCTAAACGGCATAAGCCTCTGGAACGTGAAAAATGATGGTGTAAAGGTCGAGGCCTGTACATCTGCAAAAGAATTTGAAAGGCTTGAAAAGCCTGCAAAAAACTCGGGAATGACTGTGAAAACCCTTGAAAATAAAGGGATTCCATTCTGGGCTAAGCGTCATAAGTGGCGTTGCGGTGTGCTTGTAGGGTTGGTAGTTGCGGTGTGCTTCGTGTGGTATATGTCGGGTTTTATTTGGGAGGTTGAAATTGCACAAGAGGAGGGTGTAAAGATAATTAACTTTACAGAAAACCTCGAGAAATTGGGTGTGAAAGCGGGCGTCAGAAAGTCAAAAATTGACATTCCTGAAATTCAGGAAAAATTGCTTGAAATTTATCCTGAATTATCATGGGTTTCCCTTAATGTTTTTGGCGACAAAGCTTTGGTTGAGTATACTCCCGCAACACCTGCTCCTGAAATTACCGATACCTCAACACCATCCAATATCGTTGCAAAAAAAAACGGCAGAATAGTGCTTATGGAAGGGTATAGAGGTACCAATGAGGTTAAAGAGGGTGTGTACGTTTCCGAGGGGAGTCTGCTGATTTCAGGCGTTATTACCAATAGCGATGGAAGCGAAGCTATGTGCAGGGCTACGGGAAAAGCCTTTGCCGAAACTAAAAATAAATTTACTGCAACGGCTTCTTGCGAAAATAAGGTGAATATTAGCAACGAAGTTAAGGTGAGATACCGCGTTGACTTATTCGGCTTTGAAATTCCATTGGGATTGAAGCCGAAAATGCAGATTGCTTGCGAAACACCCGTTGGGCTTGAGGTGAATTCATCACTGTTGCCCGTAGGCGTAATCAGGGATGAGGGTGTAGCGTTCAGGGATGGCACGGCTGGTTACAATGACGTCGAGTGCGATACCCTCAACCTTCTTTCCTGCATTAAAGCAAAAAGAAGTGAACTTGAAAATGCAGAGGTAAAAGAGATATCGTTCATAAACAAGCAAACTGAATCTGGAAGAAATCTTACAATGAACGTGTCTTGTGTTGAAAATATAGCCCTCGAAAAGCCTGTTTTTGTAGAATAAAACTGATACCTTTTAACAAAAATTATTGAAAATTTTAGTGGACATTTACAAAAAATGTGTTATACTGTTTTTGAGTAAATAGTATTTTATAAAGAAGGTAATTAAATCGGAACAGATAATTAACGTGGACAGAATGGAGCAGGCGGTCAGCTTATTCGGTAGCTTCGACGAGAATATCAAGCTTATCGAAAAGTCCTTTGGCGTGGACGTTATAAGCCGCGGCTCTGATATAAAAATAAATGGTGAGCCCGAAAACGTGGCAAAGGCAGTTAAGGCGGTTAACGGTCTTCTTATGCTTCTTAATCGTGGCGAAAGCCTTAACGAGCAGAACGTAAGATACGTTATATCACTTGTTGACGACGGCAATGAAGATAAAATCACCTCAATGTCGGGGGATTGCGTTTGCATAACAAGTAAGGGTAAGCCCGTTAAGCCCAAGACCCTTGGTCAGAAAAATTACGTTGAATCCATAAAGAATAACACCATTGTAATCGGCGTGGGCCCTGCGGGTACAGGTAAAACCTATCTTGCGGTTGCTATGGCGGTAAACGCATTCAGGGCTAAAGAGGTTAACCGCATCATCCTTACACGTCCTGCGGTTGAAGCGGGCGAAAAGCTTGGCTTTCTTCCCGGTGATTTGCAAAGTAAGGTTGACCCTTATTTAAGACCCCTTTACGATGCGCTTTTTGATATGCTTGGTGCAGAGAATTTTAACAAATACCTTGAAAGAGGTAACATCGAGGTGGCACCCCTTGCCTATATGCGAGGCAGAACCCTTGATGATAGATTTATTATCCTCCACGAGGCGCAGAATACAACCCCCGAGCAGATGAAAATGTTTTTAACTCGTATGGGCTTTAATTCAAAGGTTGTTGTAACGGGCGACGTTACCCAGATTGACTTGCCTGAGGGCAAGCGTTCGGGTCTTGTAGAAGTTACGAAGATTCTTAAAAATATGGAGCAGATTGACATTGTTCGTTTTACAGGCAAGGACGTTGTAAGACACAAGCTTGTTCAGGACATTATCAGAGCTTATGAAAAATATGAGGAGGCAAAGAAACGAAAATGAAAGAAAAGATAAAAGTTATTATCACCAATGATCAAAAAGCAGTAAAGATTCCCACAGGTGTAAGACTTCTTGTAAGACGTTGCTGTAACGCAGTGCTTACCTTTGAAAACTTTGCCGAGCCTGCAGAAATCAGTGTAACATTTGTTGATGACGAGCGTATTCACGAGCTTAACAATATGCATCGTAATATCGACCGTAGCACCGACGTGCTTTCCTTCCCCTTGGGTGAGGATGGTGTTTATGACAAAAACCTTGAAACAGGCGCATGCCTTCTCGGTGATATAGTTATCTCGGTTGAAACTGCCGTGCGTCAGTCCGAGGAATACGGCCATACCCTTCAGCGTGAAATCGGCTTTTTAACAGTGCATTCAATGCTTCACCTTTTGGGCTATGACCACGAAAACGGCGGTCTTGAAGCAGTTAAAATGCGTGAAAAAGAGGAGCGAGTGCTCACAGAGCTTGGCTTAAAGCGTAATGAGTCTTATTATATGAATTCCGAGGAGGAATAAGCGTGAAAGACGTAAAAGGCCTTTTAAATAGCTTTGTTTATGCTTTTAAAGGGCTTGGGTGGATGATTTCTCACGAGCGCAATTTCAGAATTCATCTTTCCGTCCTCAGTCTAATGCTTTATTTTTTGCTGAGGTTTGATTATTTCGTCTTAACGAGTGCCCAATGGGCGGCTCTGATTATCGTAAGTGCATTGGTGCTGGCGGCGGAAATGATAAACACCGCTATTGAGAAAACCAACGACGCAACGGTTGATGGGCCCAATCCCGCCGTAAAGATTGCAAAGGACGTTGCTGCGGGTGCAGTGTTGGTTTTCGCTATTTCATCGGTGCTTGTGGGAGTTGCCGTGCTTTGGCAACCCGAAGCCTTCAGGGCTCTTTTCGGGTTTTATATTCAACATCCCCATGAGCTGGTTTTTGTTGCGGTAGGGGTTGTAATCACAACAGTTTTTGTATTCAAATTTGATTTTAATAAAAAGGAAAAACAATAATGTCACAAAGAAAAACAGCTTTCATAGCAATAGTAGGCAGACCCAACGTGGGTAAATCATCAATACTTAACAGACTTTTAGGTCAGAAAATAGCCATTGTTTCATCAAGGCCCCAGACCACCCGTACCAAAATTATGGGTGTACTTACCGAGGGTGACGTTCAGTTGGTTTTCACCGACACTCCTGGATTCCATAAGCCCAAGACAAAGCTTGGTGAAAAGATGATTCAGGCGGTGGATGATAGCATCGGCGGCGTTGATTCCTGCCTTTTTGTTACCGAGCCCCGTGGTGAAATCAGACCCACAGAGCTTGAATTGCTTGAAAAACTCAGATCAGAAAGAATCCCAGTGGTTCTTGCTATAAATAAAATTGATATGATTTCCGATAAGCAGGAGCTTATGGGCAGAATTATGGAGCTTACAAAGCTTCTTGATTTTCACGCGGTAGTGCCTGTGAGCGCCCGTGACGGCGATGGTATGGATGCGCTTAAGGGCGAGCTTATGGGTCTTGCAGAGGAATCAGAATTTTTCTTCCCCGAGGATACTCTTACAGACCAGCCCGAGCGTGTGCTTGCATCTGAAATGATTCGTGAAAAGCTTCTTCATCGTCTTAATGAGGAAATTCCCCATGGTATCGCAGTTTCTATTGAAAAAATGCGCGAGCGTGACGATAAGCCCATTCTTGACGTTGAAGCGGTAATTTACTGCGAGCGCGAAAGCCACAAGGGTATAATTATCGGTAAAAAGGGCGCTATGCTCAAAGAGGTATCAACCAATGCACGCCACGAGCTTGAGCAGTTTTTTGATTGCAAGGTTAACCTTCAGTGCTGGGTTAAGGTTAAAGAGGACTGGCGTAATCGTGAGGGTCTGATACACAATTTTGGTTTGGATTAATTTAACGTTTTAACAGCGTGTCTTAACTGTATAAACCCACTTCCGTTGAATAAAATATTATTACAGATATTTCGGTGGGAGTGGTGTTATGGATGAAAATGAGCTTTGGCAACGGTTCTGCGAGGGGGGTAAGGTTTCAGACTACCTCAGGTATCGGGACTGTGTGAATGCCGTAAATAAAACGGAGTTGGAACTAAGTGATAAAAATAACCGCACCGGGTCTTGTGATAAGGGAACAGAGTATCGGTGAAGCCGATAAACTTATTACTGTGCTTACGGCACAGTACGGCATCGTGCGTGCTTTTTCAAGGGGTGCAAAAAAAACCAAAAGCAAAAAGCTTGCGGCAACGTCACTGCTTGCATATTCCGATTTTACCTTTGTTAAGACCAAGGATGCATATTCGGTAGAGGATGCCTTGGTTAAAGAGGTGTTTTTTGAGCTCCGTCAGGACGTTGAAAAAATGGCGTTGGCTCAGTATTTTTGCGAGCTTGCCAATGAATTTTGTGAAGAGGATTACGAGTCGGGGGAGGTACTCCGACTTTTTCTTAATGCCCTTTGGCTTTTAAAGGGTGACAAAAAAAAGCCCGTTTTTATCAAAGGGGTTACAGAGCTAAGACTGATGTCGCTAAGCGGTTATATGCCCGCGCTTGTAGGGTGTGATAACTGCGGTGAGTATGAATCGAAAATTATGTATTTTTCACCTGAAAGCGGTAAAATTTACTGCGAAAACTGCTTGCCCGTGGGTCAACGCTACGACCTTAACGCATCGGTTATTCAGGCGATGCGCTTTGTTTCGCTTTCAGAATTCGAGCGGATTTTCTCATTCACCCTGAAGGACGAGGCTTTGCAAAAATTCGCTCAGGTATGCGAAGGGTATTTATTGCAGAAAACCCAAAGGAAATTTAAAACACTTGATTTTTACAGGACTTTAACGATATGAATGAAATGAACAAGCATTTAAAAGCAATTGAATTTGATAAGGTTTTGGAGCTTCTTGCGGTGCGTGGTTGTAACGAGGATGCTAAGGAAATTATTATGCAGCTGCGCCCTGAAACCGATTTAAATAAAGCACTACGTCATATGAAAATGACCGAGGATGCATACATATTACTGGCAAAGCACGGTGGCCCCTCCTTCGGTGGCCTTAAAAACGTTACAAACGCTCTTTCGAGAGCCGCCGCGGGCGGTGTGCTTTCTATGAAGGAGCTTCTTGATATTGCAAGCACCGTCAGAGCGGTGCGCTCAATTGGTGAATGGCGAAGCAACAGCGGTCAGAATGAGTTGAGTATTGATATATATTTTAATTCACTGATGCCCAACAAGTATCTTGAGGATAAAATCACCGGGGCAATTCTTTCAGAGGATGAAATGAGCGACAACGCTTCACCCGATCTTGCGTCCATCCGCCGACAGATTAAAAATAAAGAGAATAGTGTCCGTGACCAGCTTGAAAAGCTGATTCGTTCACAGAGTCTTAAGACGGTTTTGCAGGATGCTATTATAACCCAGCGTAACGGTAGATACGTGGTGCCTGTTAAAAGCGAACACAGAGGCTCTCTTTCGGGTCTTGTACATGATACCTCATCCACGGGTGCAACGGTTTTTGTTGAGCCTGCAGGGGTTGTTGAAGCAAACAACGATATTCGTATTCTCAGGGGCAAAGAGGCCCAGGAAATCGAACGTATTTTGTATGAGCTTTCAATAGAAGCGGGCAACTTCCTTGAAGAAATAAAGGGAAGCTACGAAAGTGCCGTTGAAATTAACGTTATTTTCTGTAAGGCTCACCTTGCCTATCAAATGAAGGCATCCGTGCCCGTGCTTAACGACAATGGAGTAACGGATTTGCGTAAAGCAAGGCATCCGCTGATTGACCCCAAAAAGGTTGTGGCTACGGATATAAAGCTTGGCTCGGATTTTGATACACTTGTTATAACCGGTCCCAACACAGGCGGTAAAACCGTATCCATAAAGACGGTTGGTCTTTTATCCGCAATGGCGGCATCAGGCCTTATGATTCCCACCGCCGATGAAAGTAAGGTGAGTGTTTACGACAGTATCCTTGTCGATATAGGTGACGAGCAAAGCATTGAGCAATCACTTTCAACCTTCTCGTCACATATGGTGAATATCGTTAATATTCTTAAAAAAGCCAATGAAAAAAGCCTCGTGCTTATAGACGAGCTCGGGGCAGGTACCGACCCCGTTGAGGGTGCGGCACTTGCTATGGCAATATTGGAGCAGCTGCATTTGCAGGGTGCCAAAATCGCCGCCACAACCCACTACGCCGAGCTTAAGGCTTACGCACTTCAGACGCCCCGCGTTGAAAACGGCTCATGTGAGTTTGACGTTAATAGCTTAAGACCTACCTACAGACTTCTGATAGGTGTGCCCGGTCGCTCGAACGCCTTTGCTATTTCCGAAAAGCTTGGCATAGATAAATCTATTATCGACAGAGCAGGGGAGCTTGTGTCGTCTGAAAACGTGCGTTTCGAAGACGTGGTTGATATGCTCGAAAAAAGCAGATTGGAAATGGAAAGCGAGCGCGCAAAGGCAATTGAAATTACCGAGGAAGCCCGCAAGGACAGGCAGAAGGCGGAAAACCTGCTTAAGGATGCTCAGTTTAAGCACGAGCGCGAGCTTGAAAATGCAAGGGGCGAATCTTTAAGGATTGTTGAGCACGCAAGACGAGAGGCAAACGCACTTCTTAACGAGGTTGAAAAGCTTAAAAAGGAAGCTAAGGAGACTAAAAACGCCGCCGACCTTGCAAGAAGAGCAAAAAGCGCCGTTAATTCACACCTTGACTCGATCAATAGTGCAATTAATCCCGTTTTCGACGGTAATGATATTGACGACGATTATACATTGCCCCGAGCACTTGAAATCGGCGATACGGTTTTCTGTAAAACTATCGGTAAAAATGCAAGTGTTACCGCGCTTAAGGATAAGAAGGGTAACGTTGAAATAGCCACAGGTATGCTTAAAATGAGGGTTAAGGAGGAAACCTTGCGCCTTGTTGATAAGCCCAAGAAGGACAATAAGCCTAAAAAGCAGGTTAATATCGGCAGAGTTTCAGGTGAAAGCCGTGCCTCAATGCAGATAAATAACCGCTGCGATTTGCGTGGCTTGATGGTTGATGAAGCAGTTATCGTTCTCGACAGATTTCTGGATGATTTACTTCGCTCGGGACTTACGGAATGTACCATTATTCACGGTAAGGGTACGGGCGCTTTAAGAGCGGGTGTTACACAGTTTTTGAAGTCAGATCCAAGAATCAGAACCTTCCGTCTCGGCACCTTCGGTGAGGGTGAAAACGGTGTTACAATTGCAGAAATAAAATAAAAAATCTCTGTCATTCCAAATGGAGTGACAGAGTATTTTTTATCCGATATAAAATTCTGCGTTTGAAAAATCAAGCTTTTTAAGAGCTTCCTTTTCAATTGTAATGTAGGCAATTCTTTCGGTATCTGCAAGGAATGAGGACATATTATCATCAAGGGGATCGTACTGAAGAAGAATTACGCTTTCACCGTCCTCAACAATAAGCCTTGTGCCGTCCTCTGCATTGTCGGTTTCGAAATAGTCAATAGAATATTCTGCGTCCGTATCACCGAGGAAATCAAATCCTGCGTTAAAATCATCAATAAGTGTGTCGGGCTCTGCGTTGCAGTAGCGCACGTTGGGGATGAATTTGCCATCTTCGAAGGAAAGAAATATGTAAATAAATCCCTTCTGGGGTAAGAGGCCGTTGGTATCATATTTTTTGAATTCGGATATTTTTAACTGACAAAAGAAGAAATCCTCGTCGTTTACCGTTCCGTCTGAGAGCCATTCCTCGGGCATTGTGGGTGCACCAAAAAATTTGCTTGTGCCGGGGTCGTATTCGCCATGAGCCTTCTCTACTGTAACACCTATCATTATGCCACCCCCATATATTCCTCGAGTACAAGACCGCTATCCTTTAATGCTTTTGCGGTTTCAACACCAACGTAACGCCAGTGCCAGGGCTCGTAAATAACCTTTGTTATATCCTGCTTGTCCTCGGGGTAACGCATAATGAAGCCGTAATCGGCCGCATTCTCCTGAAGCCATTTGAATTCTGCAGTGTCCTCGAACCATTCGTCAACACAAACAATATCCATAGCGTAGCCTAAGTTGTGCTCCGAGCTTCCGGGAGGCATAATAATTGTTGCTGCCTTTACCTTGGCTTCGTCATGAGAATAACCCTGACCCTCAAAAAATTCGATTTTTCGGTTGTAGTTACGTTCCTGTGTTTCGTATGAGCGATAACCTGAGCAGGGGGTAAGTGTAACGCCATCCTTAAGAGCGGCGTTGTACATTTTTTCGTAATGCTCGGCAACCTTACGGTCAAGGCGCTCGCCACTACCGCATACGTACACAAGGTCGGGAGTGTATGAGTCGGGAATACGATAACCTGAGTTAACCAGGGTAAGGTGCCAGTTTGCCTCATCTATTGTTATAATAGTGGGATTCTCAATAGTGCCGGGGATTTCAGCCTTCTGCTGTGTTGTAGGCTCTGCGGTAGTTTCAACAGGGGCAGAGGTGTCGGCAGGTGTGATTTCGCCGGGCTTCTGCGTAGCATCTACAGGGATTGCATTCTGGGTTGCGGCGTTACCGTTTTCAGGAACAACTACGCTTTTACGAAGCTTTACGTTTCGTGCGTGCACTGCTATGCACACCACACCTACGAAAAGGGTGATGCCTGCCAATACAACACAAAGGAATTTGAATGCGTTGGATTCCCTTGCTTTTAATGATTTTTTGTCGGGAAAACCGTTTTTATTCATTTCAATCATGATAAGTACCTCATTTCATATTTTTGATTATATGTGAAAATAGGGAAAATGTCAATTGTTACTTATAATTCTATATTTAAAAATTGGTTGATAGATACAAAGTTGGTCAGTGGGTTTTGGTGCATTTGCACAAAGATGAAAAAAACGTAAAAATGTCTGTTGTTAAAGGCTTTTTTATGCTATAATCATACGGTGAATAAATAATGTCGGTATGTATCGGCATTTGTAACATTATCGAAAGGGGTAAAACCTTTATGAAACGTATTTTAACAGTATTAACCGCTCTTTTAATTGTCAGCGCAATGCTTCTTTCCTTTGCGGCGTGCGGTTCATCCAAAAAGGATGGCGAGGTTACAGAAACTGAGTCTCAGTTCGTTACTGACGCAGTTGAGTATACCGAAAGCGCAACACCCGTAGGCCATAGCAGTGAAGCAGTTCTTGACTACTTCAACGGCCTTGTTAACGGCGTTAAGACTCAGAAGCCCGCGCTTTCATACAGATTCGAAATCAACGTTCCCGACGACATCAAGGTTACCAAAAAGGGTGCCGAGGACGCTGAAGAAATCGATGAATCACTTGCAGCTATCAATGATGCGGCAAAGGGTGTTAAGGACTTGTTCCTCACCAATATCAAAGAAAAGTCAGGCGATGTTCCCTTCGGTGGCGACAACACAGAATTCCTTCTTGTTAAGGGTGAGTCATGGGCATCAAGCCTCACAATCGACGATATTGACTACGCTACAATCAAAGAGGTTGGCGATTACTACTACATCACAATCGTATTTGCAGATATTGCAGAGGGTGAAAGCGTAGATGTTCTTGCTAAGGCATTTGACCTTCGCGATAAAGAGGATATCCTTGCTTCAGAGGAAATTGCAAAAACTGCAGATTACCTTAAGCTTAACGACTACACAGTTTCTTACACAGATTGTAAGATTACTGCAAGAGTTAACAGACTCTCAAACGAGGTTGAAAACATCAACTACCGCAAAAATGCAGTTGTTGTTGCTGATATGACAGGTGCGGGCTCACTTGAATCTTACGGTAACGTAAGCGTTATCTTCAATCTCGAAGACGTTGCGGATTACAATATGACCTGGACTACAGAGCTTCCCACAAGCCCCCTTGAAACTTCAACAGAGGCTTAATTTACAGTAAGTTAAACTATTTCAGAGGTGTTACACTTGAATAAAAAAATAATTGCCGTTCTTCTTGTGGCAACCATACTTTTTATGGGTGCGTTTGCCGCTTGCAACAAAACAACGGATGATGACGAGCAAGAAGAGGTTATATACGTAGAAAATAAGGATATTGAATTTGTTACCGACGAGAACGGTGAAAAGGTTCTTGACTCAGACGGTAGAATCATTGTTTATGCTACCGACGAGGATGGTAAGAAAATCAAGGATAAAGACGGCGAATACGTTACACAGGCTCAGGAATTCCAGCCTATTGAGGATGACGGCGTTGTTGAAGACTTAGGCTTCTTCTTCGAAATTCCCGACGGTTGGAAAACAACCAAGAAATTCGGCGTTTTCACAAATAAGGATGAAAGCAAAACACTTGAAATCACAATCGTAAAGCAGTTCTACGAGGACTACTATAACAGTACCAAAGAGGACTACAAGGAGATGAGCGGTATTAAAGAATTTACCGCCACATGGGAAGAGGACCTTGATTGGGGTACTGATTACAGAGGTCTTTGCCGCTTCACTTTATCGGCAGGCGAGAATGGTACCATCGTAATGTATTTCTTTGAAAACTCCAGAAACCTTTACAAGGTAAGATACATTGTTAAGGGTGACGGTTCAACCGCTATTGCAGAAAGCGAGGAAATGCTTAAGGCTATGAGCTTCAAGCCCTATGCTTACTACACAGATATCACCGCTAAATCAACCGAAACAACAAGAGTAATTTCTGACGATCAGTAATTAACCCAAAATATAACGGCTACATCGCTATGATGTAGCCGTTGTTTTTGTTTATTATATAAAGAAAACAGGTTTTGGGATTTTTTAGATTTTGTCTTTGATAATTTTGTGTGTTGCCATATAAATTGAGGGAACAAGTATAAGTGCGGCAACAAGCTCGATGATACCGTTTGTACCAATTATTGTTCCTACGATAACTTCAATGGTTTTGGCGCCATCTCCGAAAAGTGCCTCGAAACCATTGAAGGAAAGTTCTCCGGCTTTGATAAGGAGATCGGTTTTGCCAAGGATAAGATGAATGTCACCATATACGATTTTTACGTCATCGCACAGCTTGAGTGCACTAAGAACACAGGTTGTGTTTGTGACAGTACCTGCCAAGGCGGAAAGTGCGAGTGAAACAAATTTGGGGAGTTTGGTTTTTGAAAGTCCGATGAAAACTAACGCAGCTACTAAGCCTACCAAGATTCTCGGAAATAGCGATACAACAGGGTTTACGAAGGGTATGAAGCCCATTTGTACAGCCCTGACTATACATGTAATACCCCAGATACCACCTAAAAGTGCGCCATACTTAGCGCCCAGGATTGTTGCACCGAGAATTACTACTATGTGGAGAGTGGTAATTTCGATGACGCCAATTGTAATGTAGCCCATATAGGGTGTGAATGTCATTGCGACTATCAGTGCCGAAAATAGGGCAAACAAAACAAGACGAACAAGATTTTGCTTTTTCTTCATAATAAAACTCCTTTGCTACTATTCCTTACGGATATAATGCGTTAACGTTGTTTTACCTGTTTTTCTTATATATTATTAAAAGTCCTTGCAAAACAAGGTCTTTATTATAAATGATTTCCTTTTCGCAGCAGGCTACAATTTCCTTTGCAAGACCGCCTGTTGCTACCATAGTTTTAATGGGCTTACCCAGTTCCTTTTCGATTCTTGATGCCATACCGTCAAGCATTGCGGCATTGCCGAAAACCGTACCCGCCTTTATGCAGTCGATTGTGTTTGTGCCCAGAGCGTGCTCGGGGGCGGAAAGCTCGATTGCGGGAAGCTGTGACGTTCTTAATGATAACGCATCAAGAGAAATACCGATACCGGGGGCGATGGTGCAGCCTGCGAAAACGCCATTTTCGTCAATCAAAGAGATTTTGGTTGCAGTGCCAAGGTCCATAACAAGGCAGGGGAGCTGGTATTTGCCCAAGGCACCAACTGCGCCCGCTACAAGGTCTGCGCCAACCTCCTTGGGATTGTCTGTAGCGATTTTAAGACCATTCTTAACACCTGCGGCAACCACGATTGCTTCACAGTCCGTAACCTTCTGAATAGCGTTTTTAAAGATTCGTGTAAGCTCGGGAACAACGGAGCTTATGATTGCACCCTCGAAATCCGTGCCGATGCGCTCTAATTCAAAAATTGCACGCAATTCGATGGCATATTGCTCGGCGGTTCTGTGACGCTGTGTAGCCATACGTGATATACAAACGGGTGTATCGTTATCGGATTCAAAGAAGCCCAACGTGATATTGGTGTTGCCTATATCTGCCGTAAGAATCAAAAAAATCACCTTCTCGGTATGAATTACAAGGGGATTATACACTATTTGCACAAAATAAGCAATAAATTTTTAAAACATCTTACAAAAAAGTCTTTAAAAATTAATATATGTATGCTATAATTTTTTGGTAAATTTTTATTTAAGGAGATGTTTTCTTATGAAAAAGTTTTTTGGAGAATTCAAAGATTTCATTGCAAAGGGTAACGTAATTGACCTTGCAGTCGGCGTTATTATCGGCGGTGCCTTCGGTAGCATCGTAACAAGCCTCGTTAACGATATTGTTACACCCCTCATCACACTTATCACCGGTAAGCTCGCTTTCGCTGATATGTTTGTTGTACTTACCAAGGGCCTTTCAGAAGCTGAAATTCCCAAAACTCTTGCAGCTGCTCAGGAAGCAGGTATTTCCACACTTAACTATGGTCTCTTCATTCAGGGCGTAATCAACTTCATTATCACTGCATTTGTTATTTTCCTTCTTGTTAAGTTCATTAACAAAATCAGAACTGCAGGCGCCAAGAAAGAGGAAGCCGTTGAAGAAGCACCCACAACAAAGGTTTGCCCCTTCTGTAAGAGTGAAATTGCACTTGATGCAACTCGTTGCCCCCACTGTACTTCGGAGGTTGAATAAACCCTATGGGTCGCATAAGATATTTAATTGCCCTTTGGGCATCTAAAACCGTATATTTGTTGCTCAGACTTTTAAAGCGTAACGCAACAATGTACCCGGGCTTTATTGCTCTTAAAATATGCCCCGATTATCTTGCCAGAACAAAAAAATCCCCCAACGTTTTATGCGTTACGGGAACCAATGGTAAAACAACAACCACAAATATGGTTGCGGATATTTTATCGCAAAGCGGTATGAAGGTTGTTTCTAACCGTTATGGCTCAAACATCAATACCGGTGTTGCTACTGCGCTTACACATAGTGTAAACGTTTTCGGTAAGCCTAAAATTGATGCACTTGTGCTTGAGGTGGATGAAAGATTCTCAAGGCTTATTTTACCTTTTATCAAGCCCGATTATCTGGTTGTAACCAACCTCTTCCGCGATTCTATTAAAAGAAACGCACATCCCGAATACATTTTCAGTATTCTTGATACCTACGTGCCCGAAAGCACTAAGCTTATTCTTAATGCTGACTGTCTTCAGTCATCGCAGCTTCTTAAGAACAACGAGCGTGTTTATTTTGCCGTTGATAAGCTTGATACCGACGTTACCGAGTGCGTAAACCTTATTAACGACTTTTCAATTTGTCCCAATTGTGATGAAAAACTTAAGTATAACTACCTTCGTTATCATCACATCGGTAATGCTTATTGTCCTAAGTGCGGCTTCAAATCCTACGAGCCAAACTACAGGCTTACCAATATCGACTACGAAAAGCAGACCATTACCGTTGACCATGCAGGCGTTGAAACCGTGTATCCCATGGTTAACAGAGCGCTTTATAACATCTATAACGAGCTTGCGGCAGTAGCTCTTATGTCAGAGTTTGGTGTTGACCTTGAAAAGGTTAAGGATTATATGAAAAAAATCAGCATCACTCAGACACGTTATAAGGAAAACAAAGCGGGTAAAACCGAAATTATACGTACAATGGCAAAGGGTCAGAACTCAGTTTCCTGCTCAAGAACCTTCGATTTTGTTGGTCATGAGGAAGGGGACAGAACAGTATTCATTATGATTGATGACCTGTTCGAGCGTCGCGATTCATCCGAGTTTGTGGGTTGGATATACGACGTTGACTTTGAGTTCCTTAATACCGATGGTGTTAAGCAGATTGTTCTTGCTGGACCCCGTTGCTTTGACTACAAGCTGCGTCTTCTTATTGCGGGCGTCCCCGAGGAAAGAATACTCGTCGAGGAGGATGAATTTAAGGCGGTTGATATTATGGATAAGGATATCGACAAGCTTTACCTTCTTCACGATACTTCTACCTATGACCTTGCTTGTCAGGTAGAGGCAAAGATGATTTCAGCCTTTACCGAGGCATATAAATCAAAAGGCGGTGAGCAATAATGAAGATTGAGGTTTTGTATCCCGAAATTTGTTGCTTGTTCGGCGATAAGGCGAATATGCGCTATTTTGAAATGTGCCTTCCCGAGGCAGAATTCATTAGAACTCCCGTTAGCGAAATGCCCCGCTTCCTTACCGAGGACGTTGATATGGTATACTTCGGCTCATGCAGTGAATCAAATCAGGAACGTATCCTTTCAAGGCTTAAGGGTCACGAGGACAGAATTAACGCTTTGATTGAAAAGGGTGTTGTTTTCCTTATGACGGGTAACACCTTTGAGATTATGGGTAAATATATCCAGAAGCCCGATGGTGAAAAAATTGAGGGCCTGGGCTTATTTGATTTCCACGCAGAGCGTACAATTCCCAAACGCTACAATTCACTTTTCTTAGGTGCTTTTGGTGAAATGGAGATTGTTGGCTACACAAGCCGTTTTTCACATTGCTACAACATTCCTGAAAAGGATAACTTTCTTAAGGTTACAAAGGGCTACGGCTCAACGGTTGATTATAAAACTGAGGGCATACGCCGCAACAACCTTTTTGGCACCTATCTTTTGGGTCCCTTCCTTATTCAGAATCCCTTGTTTACAGCCTTCCTTATGAAAAAGCTTGGGGTTGAAAACCCGGAGCTTGCATTTAAGGATGATATTCTTAAGGCATACGACGTACGTCTTAATGAGTTCAAAAAGGATATAGTTTTTGCTGAATAAAAAATTAAGCCCCCGTACTTAATTGTACGGGGGTTGATTTTATTTAGTAATTTAATTAATTTAGCTTAGCTCTTTCTTTTTTGAAGCTGCGGC
This sequence comes from Acutalibacteraceae bacterium, assembly GCA_045654405.1. Taxonomy (GTDB): domain Bacteria; phylum Bacillota; class Clostridia; order Oscillospirales; family Acutalibacteraceae; genus DTU089. The sequence goes on from JAZONH010000013.1 coordinate 101,858, forward strand.
TTATAAGCACGTTTAATACAACGTTAAGTGCAAATAAACCGATACCAACAAACAGACCAAACTGTACGGAGCCGTCAATGAATGCGGCACTTGTTGCACCGATCTGTGAAACGGAGCTTGTGAAAAGAATACCTGCAGTGGCAAAGCTTACGGTAGATAACAGGCAAAGCACAATATTGGCACCGGCTTTAAGAGAGGGTGCTTTTAAAAGCACAAATACGAAATTAAGAACACCAAAAATAATAGCAAGGTAGGTAAGTAAGATTGCTGCGATGAGCATTGTTACCGGTGTGCCCAGGGTTTCGGCAGGCATAAGACCTATAAGTGAGCCCCAGTTAAGGCTTAATAAGGTGTTCATCGAGAAATCAAGCAGTGTGAAATTGCTTGAGCCGTCACCAAAGAAGGGTAAATTGAGCGTATAGTTTGCCAGGGGTAATATCAGTACCACAAGGGGTAAGAAGGTGCAGGCGAAGCGTACAATTCTGAATATGCTGCCGAAAAGTGCACTTTTAAGGTTGCCTGTGAATTTTCTGAACTTAGCCCAGGCCTTTTCTGCCTTTTCCGCGTCCGCATCAAGGGATGCCTCCCAGTTGTAGTTGGGAATATTAACACCGCAATAGGGACACTCGGCCTTTATGTTCCACAAATTCAATATACCGTGACATTTAGGACAAAGAGCCATTAGGAATCTATCCTTTCGAATTAATAATCAAGAACACGGAGCACCGCTTTAACGTCGATGGGTAAAGCTTCTATAACAGCGCGTGCTTCTTTTTCACGCATCTGAGGAATAACGAAGGCGATTTCGGTCTTGGGCTCGTCATCTCTGTGGAGAATAACGGGTGCCTCGAATGCTTTGTTTACTGCGTTGAATGCAGCAACGTAGTCGTCAGTTTCTGCACGAACGTAAAGTGAGGTGCTCTGTAACATAGCATCAATAACGTAATTATCCTCTGCAGGACCCCAACCGAAAGCTTTTCTCTTTGCAGTGTGCTTTGCACAGTCAATGACGTCTGCAACAACGGCACTTGCTGTGGGAAGCTTACCTGCGCCTCTGCCGTAGAATACAACGTCGCCGATAGCGTCACCACGCACAAGGATGGCATTGAAAACGTCGTCAACAGATGCTAACTGTGAGTGATTTTGAATAAGGCAGGGACCAACGGTAATGCTGATTTTTTCGTTATCGTTAAGCTTTGCTCTGCCTATAAGCTTAATAACACCGCCCCAGTTTTTAGCATAAGCTACGTCCTCGGGAGTGATTTCGGTAATACCAACTGTTTCAACTGCATCGGGATAAACGTGCTTGCTGAAGCAGAGTGAAGCAAGGATACAGATTTTACGAGCGGCATCGTGACCGTGAATATCTGCGGAGGGGTCACGCTCAGCGTAGCCGTTATCCTGGGCGAGCTTAAGCGCATCCTCGAATGCCATACCATCATCAATCATTTTTGTGAGGATGAAGTTGGTTGTGCCGTTAAGAATACCTGCAATTTCGCAGATTTCGTTAGCCGCAAGACACTGACTGATGGGTCTGATAATGGGAATACCGCCGCCTACGCTTGCTTCGAAAAGGAAGTTAACGTTGTTTTCCTTTGCAAGCTCAAGTAACTCGTAGCCGTGTGCCGCAACAAGCTCCTTGTTTGATGAAACAACGCTTTTGCCGGCCTTAAGGCAAGCGCTTACATATTCATATGCGGGCTTTGTGCCACCCATACATTCAACCACAATTCCCACGGATGCATCATTGAGAATATCGTTAAAGTCGGTTGTGAAATAACGACCTAATTCGTGATTTGAAAAATCGCGGATATCGAGAATGTATTTGATATCTAAAGAACTGTGACCGCATTTTGCTACAATACTTTTCTGGTTTTTTAAGATAACCTCGGCAACACCTGAGCCGATTGTGCCGAAGCCCATAATTGCAACTTGCATAGCTATACCTCCGTAGGTGCGAAAGAAAATTGTATATACAAAACATAGTTTAACATAATCTTTTGTGATAATAAAGAGAAAAACTAAAAAATGTAAATATTTTTTAAAAAATTTACATATTTTGACATAATTTAATTGTATTATTTTATTTTTTAGTTTAGAATAGGGGTGTGTGAGGAGGCGTGACCCTATGGTTAAGGCAGTCGAAAAGAGAAAGTCCTTTATTATAACTTTTATATATCTTGCTATTTTTGTTTCATTGTATTGTTTTGCTATTAAATTTGCAATGGGCTATATTTTCCCGTTTATTTTTGCAGCAGTGCTGTCTGTGTATTTGCAGCCTGTTGTAAGGTGGTTTACCAAAAAGCTAAAGCTTAAAACCCACGGATTCGTTTCAACTGTATTGGTTTTACTGATGGTTGTGGGTGTTGTTGGCCTGCTTGCAGGCGCAGGCTACGTTTTGTTTATTGAGTTGAAGGATTTCTTTGGTTATCTTTCAGCAAATATATCGTCAATTGATGACATTCTTCTTATGCTGCAGAGCACTGCTATGGATTTGGTGGGTAAGCTGCCTGCGGGGATAGGTGATTCTGTTGGCGGTTACGTTACTGATTTCTTTGCAAATCTTAGCAGTGGCGAAACTGAGGTTGACCTCAGTTCTCTTTCAGCTCCCTTAAGCGGTGCCTGGAGTATTGTTAAGGGCATCCCTTCATTCATTGTAAGCATCGTTGTAACAATAATCTCGTGTGTTTTCATGACCTCCGAGTATGACAAGGTTAGGGATATGATTCTCGAAATGTGCTCAGAGGAAACAGGTGCAAAGCTTATTAATGCAAAGCGTACGGTTACTACGGGTATAGGTAAGCTTGTAAAGGCGTATGCTATACTTATGCTCATTACCTTTACCGAGGTTTTCCTTGGGCTTAATCTTATGAAGCTTATCGGTATTTACGATGGCGGATATATCGCAATCATTGCTTTTGTAACCTGTATTGTTGATATTGTGCCGGTGCTTGGCACGGGTACGGTTGTTATTCCCTGGGCAGTTTATAGCTTCATAACCGGCAATTTTGCTATGGGCATAGCCCTTATGCTGTTATATGCTCTTATATCCGTTTTGCGTCAGGTAATTGAGCCCAAGCTTGTTGCAAACCAGGTTGGCTTGCCCTCTATTGTTACTATTATGGCAATGTTCCTTGGTGGCAGGGTGCTTGGTGCCGTTGGTATTCTTGCAGTACCCTTGACCGTTATTGTTCTGAAGCTTATGTATGATGAGGGTATTATCGGTAATAAGCGTATACCTCTTAAGAAAGAAAAATAATTTTATCAGGTGGTCTATAATGTTCGGTAATATTATTGATATACATTCTCATTCCCTATGGGATATTGATGATGGTTCCGATAGCTTTGAGGAGTCCATGGACCTATGCTTTATGGCAGAGGATTCGGGCACAAAAACGCTGTTCCTTACACCCCATCTTATGTACTGGGATCAAGCTGAAGCCCTTTATGATGAAAGGGAAGAGCGCTTTGAAATACTTGGGGAATGTCTTGAAGATAATGATTCTACCCTCAGTATAAAAAAAGGCTTTGAAATTCTTTGTGATGATGAGATTTTTAACAGAAATTATTTCAAGCCCTATACTATGAATGGTTCACGATACATCCTTATAGAGTTTCATTTCTATAAAACCTCATATGAAGACGTGGCTTCATGGTGTGATTATCTTATCTCATTCGGGCTTGTGCCCATAATTGCACATCCTGAGCGCTACGAGTTTGTTATGGATAATGCGGCGTGCGTAGAGCTTTTATCAAAAAAAGGCGTTCTTTTTCAGATGAATGCGGCATCTCCCACAGGTGTTTTCGGTGATAGGGAAGCATACGTTGCTTGCGAAATGCTTAACTGCGGCTTTGTTGATTTTGTGGGCTCCGATGCTCATGATTTGCGTGTGCGCAATACGGATATCCTTGGGTGCGTTGATGAGTATCCCGAGGAATTGGACATAGATTTATTTAAAAAGGCGGCGTGTGATAATCCTGTGTTTATTTTAAGTGATGGATTATACAAGCCCAAACGACTTGCTCATATTGAGAATTTGTAAAAAAAAATATATCTAAATTTCTTTTTTGGAAAAATAAAAAGTGTACAATATGGTAATATACAGTTGAATAATAGGATGAAAGGAGGATAAATCAATGTTAGATTCTATTTGGCAGCTTCTTGCTAACTACGGTCTCGATACAAAGGAAATTGCAGACGCAATCCACTCTCTTATTCAGCCCGTTGTTGACGCTGAAGGTAACGTTGTAGGTTACGAAGGTACTCTTGCAGCACTTGTAGACTTCCCTCTTATCGGTAGCATTCTTCAGGGCTTTGCTGACTTTGCACCCTCTATCGCAGCTGCAACAGACACAGTAGCTTAAGTTTGGCTACACAAGCACTTAATAAGAAGTGTGAATTATTGCAATAGTTTTCACAGGGGAGTGCGGACAACCGCACTCTCTTTCTTTAGAAAATCAAAGGTATTTTGCTATACCTATTATATATAGCATGTGGAGGAATTGTTTTGGGTAACGTAGCTAACGAAAAAAAGAACTCGAAGGCAATTATTATTGTTCTTGCGATATCTATAATCATAAGCTTGATCATTGTTGCCGCTTCGGTTGTGTACATCGTAAAGAATAATTCGAACAACAACGGCTCAGACTATGATTATTCATACAGCGCAAATAATGATTTGTATCAGACAACAGGGGAGGGTATTGACCAGCTCCTTGGTGAAGACGTTGAAACAGAGCAATTTTCTGAGCAGGCACCTGCCTATGGTGACTCAGGTAATGATAATAAAACAACTACCAAGAATTCAGCGGTTGAATATTATGAGAAGTTATCTAAAAATGGTGACAACAAATTATCCGACCACTACGATAACGTGTATATTAAGTTGGTTTCTGCCGAGTACGGAGTTGATACTGATTTGCTTGTTGCAATTTACAGTGTGCCCGATACAGGCAACAACTTTGTTCTTGAGTTTGATGGCACCAAGGATTCGGAGGGCAATATAGTTAAAAGCCCCGATACCTTGAAAAAGGTTTATCAGATTGATTTGGAAAGAAATATAAAGGTTGCTACCTCAAGCGGTGTGGGTAACGTGGACGTTTCTTATGCAGAGGGTCTGCTTTGCTTCAATATGGTTAAATCCTTAGTTATGGAGCAATATCCCGATTATTTCACCGGAATTGAGTAAAAAACGGTAAAAATAAAGTTGTAACAATCTACCAAAAATTTTTCAAAAAATTCTCAAAAAAATACAAAAAAACACTTGCAATATAGAAACGATTGTGATATTATGATAGGGCGCGCGAAGGGCGTGTCCCTATCTTTTTATGCCCTGACGCGAGCAGATATGCGATGATGCGGGAGGTGGCTGCCCACTGAGGCAGGGAATTTCCGCGGAGTATGTCCGATTTAAAACCGGGCGATTAAATACCGATAGCAAACCGTCTGCCGTCCTTAACTGCGGCCTCGGTCTGTTTCGGAGCGTGAGTATATCCCGGAATTGACATTCCGGTTTTTAAACGGAAGGGGCGATAAGCCCGGGACGGTTGTAAAAACTTACGCAGCCCGCCAAAAATTTTAGGAGGCGTTTAAAATGGCAGTTAAGGAAAAAATCAGAATCAGACTTAAGGGTTACGATCACAACCTCGTTGACAAAGCAGCAGAAAAGATCGTTGAAACAGCAAAGCGTACAGGCGCTCAGGTTTCCGGTCCCATTCCGCTCCCCACAGAAAAAGAGGTTATCACAGTGCTTCGTGCAGTTCACAAGTACAAAGACTCTCGTGAACAGTTCGAGCAGCACACACACAAGAGACTCATTGACATCCTCAGACCCTCAAACAAAACTGTTGAGGCTCTTACAGGTCTTGAGCTTCCCGCTGGTGTTGATTTTGAGATTAAGCTTTAATCCGATAGAAAGCTTAATTTTGAATATACCTATTATATATAGGTGCAGGTCATGTTGAGGTAACTCAACCAATAATCTGACAGGAGGAAACAAAAATGAAAAAAGGTCTTATCGGAAAAAAGATCGGCATGACTCAGATCTTCGACGAAAAGGGTAACATGATTCCCGTAACAGTAATCGAAGCTGGTCCTTGCGCAGTTGTTCAGAAAAAGACAACTGAAAACGACGGCTACGAAGCCGTACAGATTGGTTTTGGCGACAAGAAAGTCGGCAGAGTGAACAAGCCTGAGGCTGGTCACTTCAAGAAAGCTGACGTTGCCCCCAAGAAGGTACTCAAAGAGTTCAGACTCGATGATACCTCAGCCCTTAACGTTGGCGACATCATTAAGGCAGACATCTTTGCTGCTGGTGACATCGTTGACGTAGTTGGTAAGAGCAAAGGTAAGGGTACAGCCGGCGTTATCAAGCGTTGGAACTTCGGCAGACTCAGAGAAACACACGGTACCGGTCCTGTTGCAAGACACGGCGGTTCTTTAGGTGTTATCGACCCCGCTCGTATCTTCAAAGGTAAAAAGATGGCAGGTCACCTCGGTAGCGAGCGTGTTACTGTACAGAACCTCAGCGTAGTTAAAGTTGACAGCGAAAACAACCTCATCGCTATCAAGGGTTCCATTCCCGGTCCCAAGGGCGGCATCGTTGTAATTGCTGACAGCGTTAAGAAAGCGTAAGGAAGGAGTGTAACAGATGAGTAAATTATCAGTACTTGATATGGCAGGCAAGAAGGTATCAGACATCGAGCTTAACGATTCTATTTTTAGCATCGAGCCCAATATGTCAGCTATGCACCTTGTAGTTGTCGGCTATTTAGCAAATCAGCGTCAGGGCACTCAGTCCACAAAAACTCGTTCCGAAGTAAGCGGCGGCGGTAAGAAACCGTGGCGTCAGAAGGAAACAGGTCGTGCAAGACAGGGTTCAACTCGTTCACCCCAGTGGTATCACGGTGGTATCGCTCTTGGTCCCAAGCCTCGCACATACGGCATCTCAATCAACAAGAAGGTTAGAAGACTTGCTATGAAGTCTGCTCTTTCTTCAAAGGTTGCTGCTGAAGAAATGATTGTTCTTGATTCTATCAAGCTTGATGCAATCAAAACTAAAGAGATGGCAAAAATGTTTGCAGCTCTTGAAGCTAACAAAAAGGTTCTTGTAGTTCTTCCCGAAAATAACGAAGTAGTTTACAAGAGCATCCGTAACATCGAGGGTGCAAAGGTTGCAACCGTAAATACTCTCAATGTTTACGACATCCTCAACTGCGACAAGATCGTTGTTCTTAAGGATGCGGTTACAAAGATCGAGGAGGTATATGCATAATGAAACTTGCACAGGACATTATCATTAAGCCTATCATCACAGAAGCTTCTATGATGGGTGTTGTTTCCAAGAAATATACCTTTAAGGTAGCTAGCGACGCTAACAAGGTTGAAATTGCTAAGGCAGTTGAAGAGCTTTTCGGCGTTAAGGTAGCAAAGGTTAACACAACAACTGTTAACGGTAAATTAAGAAGATACGGTAGATTCGAAGGCTACACAGCTTCTTGGAAAAAGGCTATCGTAACTCTTACAGAAGATTCAAAGACAATCGAGTTCTTTGATGGCATGATGTAATCTGAAACTTAAATAACTTATACCCCACTTGGTATAGTATGGAGTTGACATTCTCCGCAAAACCATTATAGGAGTGTGAATAAAATGTCTATTAAAGTTTTCAAGCCGACCACAAACGCTAGACGTAATATGTCGGTTACAGATTACTCCGAACTTTCAAAGGTTGCTCCTGAGAAGAGCCTCTTAAAGCCTCTTCAGAAAAACTCAGGTCGTAACAGCTACGGTAGAATCACTGTTCGTCATCGCGGCGGCGGAAACCGTAGAAAGTACAGAGTAATCGACTTCAAGAGAACAAAGTTCGATATTGAAGCAACAGTAAAAACTCTCGAATACGATCCCAACCGTTCAGCACACATTGCTCTTATTGAGTACACAGACGGCGAAAAGGCTTATATCCTTGCTCCCGTTGGTCTCAAGGTTGGCGATAAGGTTGTAGCAGGTCCTGCAGCTGATATTAAGCCCGGTAACGCATTACCCCTCGTTAATATCCCTGTTGGTACTTTCGTTCACAACGTAGAACTTTATCCCGGTAAGGGTGGCCAGCTTGCAAGAGCAGCAGGTAACGCAGCTCAGCTTATGGCTAAGGAAGGCGTTTACGCTCTTCTCAGACTTCCCTCCGGCGAGCTTCGTAACGTGCCCGTAAATTGCATGGCAACTGTTGGTCAGGTTGGTAACCTTGACCACGAGAACGTTAAAATCGGTAAAGCCGGTCGTACACGTCACTTAGGTATCAGACCTACAGTTCGTGGTTCTGTAATGAACCCCAACGACCATCCCCACGGTGGTGGTGAAGGTAAGTCACCTATCGGTCGTCCCGGTCCCGTTACCCCCTGGGGTAAACCCGCTCTCGGTTATAAGACAAGAGCCAAGAAGAATCGCTCCGATAAGCTTATCGTGAAGCGTCGTAACGGCAAATAAGCCGGAAAGGAGCAGTATTTAATGAGCAGAAGCATTAAAAAAGGACCTTATGTGCAGCCTAAGCTGCTCGAAAGAGTTCAGAAAATGAATGACAACGGCGAAAAAATCGTTCTTAAAACATGGAGCAGAAGCTCAACAATCTTCCCTGATTTTGTTGGTCATACTTTTGCAGTTCATGATGGTCGTAAGCACGTTCCTGTTTATGTAACAGAGGATATGGTTGGCCATAAGCTCGGTGAATTCGCTCCCACAAGAACCTTCAAGGGTCATGCGGGATCAAAAACTTCAAATAACGGTAAATAATTGGTCGAAAGGAGTGTGTAAAAATGGAGGCAACAGCAAAAGCTACTTATTTAAGAATAGCTCCCCGTAAGGTTCAGATTGTTCTCGACCTTATTCGCAACAAGCCTGCAGACGAAGCAATGGCAATTCTCAAGCACACACCGAAGGCCGCTTGTGAGCCGCTTGAGAAGCTTCTTAAATCCGCTATCGCAAATGCGGAAAACAAAAATATGGACGTAAGTTCACTTTACGTTGCAAAGTGCTGGGTTTGCCAGGGTCCCACTCTTAAGAGAATCAGACCCCGCGCAAGAGGCAGCGCTAACAGAATTAACAAAAAGACATCTCATATCACCCTTGTACTCAAGGATGCAGAATAAGCGAGAGGAGGAAATATAATGGGCCAGAAAATCAATCCTACCGGATTAAGAATAGGCGTTATCAAAGACTGGGAATCTCGCTGGTTTGCTAAGAAGGGTGAATTCGGTGATATCCTTGTTGAGGATAACAAAATCCGTGAATTCCTTCTTGAACTCCTTGCTCCGGCAGGCGTTCCGAAGGTTGAGATTGAGCGTGATCCCAAGAGAATCCGCATCAACATTTTCTGTGCAAAACCCGGTATCGTAATCGGCCGTGGTGGTGCAGAAATCGAAAAACTTAAAGAAACAGTTAAGAAAATGCTTGGCGGCGATAAAGATGTATTCATCAATATCACTGAAATCAAGCAGCCCGACCTCAACGCTCAGCTCGTTGCAGAAAGCATTGCAGCTCAGCTTGAGAAGCGTGTATCCTTCCGCCGTGCACTTAAGCAGTCAATCGGCAGAACAATGAAGGCAGGCGCTAAGGGTATCAAAGCTCAGGTTTCCGGCAGACTCGGCGGTGCTGAAATCGCTCGTACAGAGCAGTATCATGAAGGCACCATCCCGCTTCAGACAATTCGTGCTGATATCGACTACGGTTTTGCAGAAGCAAAAACAACATACGGTCGTATCGGTGTTAAGATTTGGATCTACAAAGGCGAAGTTCTTCACGAGTCCCGTAAAACCAAAAGGGAAGGAGGAGCCAAGTAATGTTATTACCTAAAAGAGTTAAATACCGTAGAGTACAGAGAGGCCGTCTTAAAGGCGTAGCTCACAGAGGTAACACAGTTACTTATGGTGATTTTGGTCTCCAGGCTCTCGAACCCGCATGGATTACTTCAAGACAGATTGAAGCAGCCCGTATCGCTATGACAAGATACATCAAGCGTGGCGGTAAGGTTTGGATTAAAATCTTCCCCGATAAGCCGATCACAGAAAAACCGGCTGAAACTCGAATGGGTTCAGGTAAAGGTTCACCCGAATATTGGGTAGCAGTTGTAAAACCCGGCAGAATCATGTTCGAAATCGCTGGTGTTGTCGAAGCTCTTGCTCGTGAGGCTATGCGTCTTGCAGCAAACAAGCTTCCTATTAAGTGCAAGTTTATTGTTAAGGCAGAACAGGATGGTGAGGCAGAATGAAAGCAAGTGAATTAAGAAAACTCTCTCAGGCGGAGTTGGATGCTAAGCTCCTTGAACTGAAGAAAGAACTCTTTAACCTCCGCTTCCAGCAAGCCATCAATCAGCTTGATAACCCTATGAGAATAAGCGCCGTTAAGAAAGATATCGCAAGAGTTATGACAGTAATTCGCGACAATCAGATCAACGGCAAGAATTCTTAATGACGGAGGGCAATTAAATGGAGAGAAATTTAAGAAAAACTCGTGTCGGTATCGTTACAAGCGATAAAATGGATAAGACTGTTGTCGTTTCCATTAAAGACAGAGTAAAGCATCCGCTTTATGGAAAGATTGTCAACCACACACTTAAAGTTAAGGCTCACGACGAGGCTAACGAGTGTGGTATCGGCGACCGTGTAATGATTATGGAAACACGTCCCTTATCAAAAGATAAAAGATGGCGTGTATGTGAAATAATTGAGAAGGCTAAATAATTTAGCCGCTAAAAGGAGGAACACACTGTGATACAGCAGCAGAGTTACCTCAAGGTAGCCGATAACACGGGCGCAAAAGAAATTATGTGCATCCGCGTTTTAGGCGGTACCGGTAAGAGGTATGCCAACATTGGTGATGTTATCGTGGCTTCTGTCAAGAAAGCAGCACCCGGTGGCGTTGTAAAAAAAGGTGACGTTGTAAAGGCTGTTATTGTTCGTTCAAAGAGTGGCGTTCGCCGCGACGACGGTACTTATATCCGTTTCGACGAAAATGCAGCAGTTATCGTTAAAGAAGATAAAAACCCGAAGGGTACCCGTATTTTCGGACCCGTTGCAAGAGAGCTTCGTGAAAAAGAATTCCTTAAGATCCTCTCTCTTGCTCCGGAAGTACTTTAATGGGAGGTACGACAAATGAGTAAAGTTCATGTCAAAACAGGCGACGAGGTCATCGTTATTCAGGGCAAAGACCGCGGCAAAAAAGGCAAGGTACTTCAGGTATCTCCCTCAGAAGGCAAGGTAATTGTTGAAGGCGTAAACATCGTTTCCAAACACGTAAAACCCCGCAAAATGGGCGAAGCTGGCGGCATCATTAAGGCTGAAAGCGCTCTTTATGCGGATAAAGTTCAGCTTATTTGCCCCAAATGTGGTCAGCCCACAAGAGTTGGTCACGTTATTGAAGATGGCAAAAAGTTCAGAGTTTGCAAGAAGGCTTCTTGCGGCGCTAAGTTTTAATTAAGGAGGGTCTTAAAATGTCAGCTAGACTTAAAGAATATTACAACTCTGACGTAGCCCCTCAGCTTATGAAGAAATTCGGCTACAAGAGTGTTATGCAGATTCCCAAGCTTGATAAAATCGTTGTTAGCGTAACATCCGGCGAGATTAAAGATAACTCCAAGATTCTTGACGCTATCATTAAAGATCTCAAGCAGATCACCGGTCAGACTCCCGTAGTTTGCAAGGCAAAGAAATCAGTTGCTAACTTCAAACTTCGTGAAGGTATGGATATCGGTGCAAAGGTTACTCTCCGTGGTGACCGTATGTACGAATTCCTTGATAGATTCTTCAATCTCGCTCTTCCCAGAGTTAGAGACTTCAGAGGTATCAACCCCAACTCATTCGACGGTAGAGGTAACTACTCCGTTGGTATCAAGGAACAGCTTATTTTCCCTGAAATTGAGTACGATAAAATCGATAAGGTTCGCGGTATGGATATTAACTTCATCACAACCGCTAACACAGACGAAGAAGGCCGCGAATTACTTACACTTCTCGGCGCTCCGTTTGCTAAGTAAGGAGGGTCAACGTGGCTAAGACATCTATGAAAGTTAAGCAGGCGAGACCTGCAAAGTATTCCACAAGACAGTACAACAGATGCAAAATCTGTGGTAGACCGCACGCTTATCTTCGTAAATACGGTGTTTGCCGTATTTGCTTCAGGGAACTCGCTCACGCTGGCCAGATTCCCGGTGTTAAGAAGGCAAGCTGGTAAGAGCAATTGATAAAGGAGGAAACACGGCATGCAGATTACTGATTCAATTGCTGATATGCTTACAAGAATCCGTAACGCTAATTCAGCAAAGCACGACACAGTGCAGGTTCCCGCATCTAACATCAAGAAATCAATTGCTCAGATTCTTGTAGATGAGGGTTATATAAAGAGTTTTAAAGTAATCGAAGACGGCAAGCAGGGTATCATTGAGATCGCTCTCAAATATGGCCCCAATAAGTCTCAGGTTATTACAGGACTCCGCAGAGTTTCTAAACCCGGACTCCGCATCTATTCAAATTGCGAGGATATGCCCAAGGTTCAGAATGGCCTCGGTATCGTAATCCTCTCAACTTCTAAGGGTATTATGACAGATAAGGACGCTCGCAAAGCTAACGTTGGCGGCGAAGTTCTTGCATACATTTGGTAAGGAGGTACAGTATTATGTCACGTATAGGCAGAATGCCCATTGCAGTTCCTGCAGGCGTTGATGTCAAGATCGACGGCAATATTGTTACCGTTAAGGGTCCTAAGGGAACACTTACCAGAACAGTTAACGAAAATATCTCTGTCGCTCTTGAAGATGGCGTGATTACAGTAACACGCCCTAACGATCAGAAAGAAAACCGTTCACTTCACGGTCTTAACCGTACACTTATCGCAAACATGATTACAGGTGTTAGTGAAGGTTTCAAAAAGGAACTCGAAATCAACGGTATCGGTTACCGTGCTGCAAAACAGGGTAATGACCTTGTTCTCAACATCGGTTACTCACACAACGTTGTAGTTCCTGAAATTGAAGGCATTTCAATCGAAGTTCCTTCTCCCAACAAAATTATCATTTCCGGTCCTGATAAGCAAAAGGTTGGTCAGTTTGCTGCTGAAGTCAGGGGTCACAGACCTCCGGAGCCTTACAAGGGTAAAGGCATCAAGTATTCTGATGAAGTTATCCGTCGCAAGGAAGGCAAGGCCGGTAAGGGCGGTAAATAATCCCTGAATTCAAATAAGAGGTGAAGAAATAATGGTACAAAGACCGAACACTAACAAAGCAAGGGTTCAGCGTCATAAAAGAGTACGTGGTAAAATCAGCGGTACAGCTGCTTGCCCCCGTCTCGATGTATTCCGTTCTCTTCAGCATATTTATGCTCAGTTGATCGATGATGAAAACGGTGTAACACTCGTTTCAGCTTCAACTGTTGAAAAGGACTTCAAGGATTACGGCGGAAACAAGGACGCAGCCTTTAAGGTAGGCAAGTTATTAGCAGAGCGTGCAGCGGCAAAAAACATCGTTGATGTAGTTTTCGACCGCGGCGGTTACATTTATCACGGCCGTGTACAGAGCTTGGCCGAAGGCGCCCGTGAGGGCGGCCTCAACTTCTAAGAAAGGGAGGAATTAACTTTGGCTAAATTCGAAGCAGCTCGCAAGGACTCTGAACTTCAGGAAAGAGTCGTAGCTATTAACCGTGTTTCTAAGACAGTTAAGGGTGGTAGAATTATGAAATTCTCTGCACTTGTTGTTGTAGGCGACGGTGAAGGCACAGTAGGTTTTGGCTTAGGCAAGTCAAACGAAGTTCCCGATGCTATCCGTAAGGGTATCGAGGACGCTAAGAAAAATCTCGTCAAGGTTGCTCTTAAGGGAACAACTATTCCTCACGAGATTATCGGTAAATTTGGCGCAGGCGTAGTACTTCTCAAGCCCGCAGCACCCGGTACCGGCGTTATCGCAGGCGGCCCCGTTCGTGCTGTTGTTGAGACAGTAGGTATCAAGGACATTCGTGCTAAGGCACTTCGTTCTAACAACCCCTGCAACGTAGTAAGAGCTACAATGGACGGACTTATGAAGCTCCGCAATGTTGAAGAAGTTGCTAACATTCGCGGCAAATCCGTTAAGCATTTTAAAGACTAAGGAGGGTGGTATAAATGGCTAACATTAAAGTTAAGCTCGTTAAGAGCCTTATCGGTTCCAAAAAGGACCAGATTGCCACCGCCTATGCGTTAGGTCTCCACAAAATCGGTGATGTAGCAGTACAGCCCGATAATGCGGCTACCAAAGGCAAAATTAAAAAAATCGCTCATCTTATTGAGGCTACTGAAGAATAAGCAAGGAGGTGCAATATATGAAGCTTCACGAGCTTTCACCCGCAGCTGGCTCCAAAAAGGAAGTTAAGCGTATCGGTAGAGGTCCCGGTTCAGGCCAGGGCAAAACAGCCGGTAAGGGTCACAAAGGCCAGAAGGCACGTGCCGGTCGCGGTATGCAGATCGGTTTTGAAGGCGGCCAGATGCCTTTACAGAGACGCCTTCCCAAAAGAGGTTTTGTTAATATTTTCGGCAAGGAATTCGCTATTGTTAACGTAGCAGCCCTTGAAGAGAGATTTGAGGATGGTGCAGTTATTGATATTGATGCACTTAAATCGGCAGGTCTCGTAAATAAAACACTTGATGGTGTTAAGGTTCTCGCTTACGGCGAAGTTACTAAGAAATTCACTGTTAAGGTTAATGCTTATTCTGATGCAGCTAAGGCAAAAATTGAGGCTGCCGGAGGAAAGGCAGAGGTGATTTGAAGTGTTTCAGACTTTGGCTAATGCATGGAAAATCCCCGATTTAAGAAAAAAGATTCTTTTTACAGCATTTATTATCCTCATATTCAGAATCGGTGCTAACATTCCCGCACCCTTTGTGAACATCATAGGTGATGAGGGTCTTCTTGGCGTAACTGCTACAGAAGGAACAACATTCCTCAACTACCTGAGTATGATGACCGGTGATGCTTTCAACTACGGTACAATTTTCGCTCTTTCAATCACACCCTACATCAACAGCTCAATTATTATTCAGCTTTTGACTGTAGCTATCCCTGCTCTTGAAAGACTTTCAAAAGAAGGCGAAGAAGGAAGAAAGAAAATTGCTAAGATCACTCGTTACGTAACACTTGCTCTCGGTCTTCTCCAGAGCGTTGCGTACTTCATCTACCTTCACACAAAGGAATATCTCCTTTACACTGGTGAAGAAATTTTCCCCCAGGTATTCCAGGGTCTTGTTATTATCGCAGTTCTCACAGCAGGTACAACACTTGTTATGTGGCTCGGTGAACAGATTAACAGCAAGGGTATTGGTAACGGTATCTCAATTATCCTTTTTGCAGGTATCATTTCCAGAATCCCCACAGAGATGTCAATGCTCTTCAGTCCCAAGGAGGATGTGAACAGCTACTTCTTCAGAGGCGGCATCTACAGTGTACTCGCAGTACTTGTTGTTGTGTTCTATCTCCTTATGATTGCTTACATCGTTTGGATGGACAATGCTGAACGTAGAATCCCCGTTCAATATGCAAAAAGAGTTGTGGGCCGTAAGATGTACGGTGGACAGAGCACTCATATCCCGATTAAGGTTAATATGAGCGGTGTTATGCCTGTTATTTTTGCAAGCTCAATCCTTTCACTTCCTCCCACAATCAGACTTTTTGTTGAGAGTAAGATTACAGAAGACAGCTTCTTGGATAAGTTCTTCAACTTGTTTGACGTATCTAATCCCTTCTACTGCGTAATCTACTTCTTACTCATAATCTTCTTTGCATATTTCTATGCAACTATTCAGTACAACCCCATTGAAATGGCTAACAACATCCGTAGCAACAGCGGTACTATCCCTGGCATTCGTCCCGATAAGCCCACCGCTATGTACATCCAGAAGATCATTTCCAGAATCATTCTTCTCGGTGCATTGCTTCTCAGCGTTGTTGCTTTGTTCCCCAACCTCTTCACAATGATTACCGGCTTGGTACTCAAGAATATGGAAGGCGGCATGAACATTTCACTCGGTGGTACATCGATCATCATTATGGTTGGTGTTGCACTTGAAACAGTTAAACAACTTGAAAGCCAGATGATGCTCCGTCATTACAAAGGCTTCCTTGATTGATAGTAGGAGGAACCGATTATGAAACTTATTTTCCTCGGTGCTCCCGGTGCCGGAAAGGGCACACAGGCAGAAATTATTGCTGCCGAGCTTAAGATTCCCACAATTTCCACAGGAAATATCATCCGTGAAGCTCTTGCTAACGGTACTGAAATGGGTCTTAAGGCTAAAGCGTTTATCGAAGCCGGTAAGCTTGTTCCTGATGATGTCGTAATCGGCATCATCAAGGACAGATTAGCAGCTGATGACTGTGCAGGCGGATTCATCCTTGATGGTTTCCCCCGTACAATTCCTCAGGCTGAGGCTCTTGATAATATGGGCGTTATTATTGACAAGGTTGTTGATATTGACGTTCCCGATGAGAACATTGTAAACAGAATGTCAGGCAGACGCGTTTGTAAGGCTTGCGGTTCTTCTTATCACATTGAAAATAAGAAGCCCCAGGTTGAGGGTGTTTGCGATGCTTGTGGCGGCGAGCTTCAGATTCGTAAGGATGACGCTCCCGAGACAGTACTTGACAGACTCAATGTTTATCACGAACAGACCGAGCCGTTAAAGGATTACTACGCAAAATGCGGAAAGCTTCGCAGCGTAGAGGGTACAGCTCCCATTAAGGAGATTACCGCATCAATCCTTAAGGTATTGGAGGATTAAGCATGATAGTGCTTAAAAGCGAGAAAGAAATCAGGCAGATGCTTGAAGCCTGCAGGATTTCAGCAGAAGCACTAAAGGTAGCAGGTGAGGCAGTCGAGCCCGGTGTTTCAACCTGGGAGATTGACCGAATAGCCCGTAAATATATCGAGAGTAAGGGTGCTAAGCCCACGTTCCTCGGTTATAACGGCTTTCCTGCTGCGGCATGCATTTCCATAAATGACGAGGTTATTCATGGTATTCCCGACAAATCACACATCGTAAGAGCAGGCGACATAGTAAGTATCGACCTCGGAGCCTGTATCAACGGTTTTACCGGTGATAATGCCGCCACTTTCGCATGCGGAGATATCTCTGCAGAAGCGAAGCGGCTGATAGAAACTACCGAAGAGAGCCTTTATATAGGCATCAAAAAGGCAGTTCCCGGCGGCAGACTCGGTGATGTGGGCAACGCAATCCAGACATATTGCGAGGAACGCGGATACGGAGTTGTCAGAGAATACACAGGTCACGGCGTAGGAGCCGCACTTCATGAGGACCCGTCGGTGCCTAACTACGGTACTCCCGGCAGAGGAGTTCGTTTGGTGCCGGGCATGACAATTGCCATTGAGCCCATGATTAACGAAGGTAAGGCATCTGTTAAAACATTGTCCAACGGCTGGACGGTAAAGACAACCGACGGCAAACTGTCCGCTCACTTTGAGCATACAATTGCCATAACAAGCAGCGGACCGTTAATTATGACAAAGATTTAAAAAATAGCCTATTAAAAATTAATCAGGGAGGTATATGTTATGTCAAAAGACGATATGATCGAGGTTGAAGGTACTGTTATCGAAGCATTACCTAACACAACTTTTCAAGTAGAGCTTGAAAACGGTCACAAAATTTTAGCCCACATTTCCGGAAAACTCAGAATGAATTATATCAGAATTCTTCCGGGAGATAAGGTTACAGTGGAAATGTCACCCTATGACCTTACACGTGGACGTATTACATGGCGTTCGAAATAATAAAAGGCAAAAGCTGAATTTTAGGAGGTATTCTAATGAAAGTCAGACCTTCTGTCAAGAAAATTTGCGAAAAGTGCAAAGTTATTAAACGTAAGGGAAAAATCATGGTAATCTGTGAGAATCCCAAGCACAAACAGCGTCAGGGCTAAGCCCTACGCAAACCATTATTTGGAGGTGCAACTGACAAATGGCGCGTATTTCAGGTGTTGATTTACCCAGAGATAAAAGAGTCGAAGTTGGTCTTACCTATATTTTCGGTATAGGTCCCAAGACAGCTAACGACATTATCGCAGCTACAGGTATTGATCCCGACACAAGAGTTAAGGATCTTACAGAAGATGATGTAGCAAAATTACGTGAGTATATTGATCACAACGTAAAGGTCGAAGGTGACCTTCGTCGTGAAACAGCTTTCGATATCAAAAGACTTGTAGAAATTGGTTGCTATCGTGGCGTTCGTCACAGAAAAGGCCTTCCCGTAAGAGGTCAGCGTTCAAAAACAAACGCTCGTACTCGTAAGGGTCCCAAGAAAACAATAGCTAACAAGAAGAAATAAGTCGAAGGAGGTATTAGAATGGCTACAAAAGCTACCGGCAAAAAAGTCGGAACACGCAAGCGTCGTGAGCGTAAAAATATTGAACGCGGTGCGGCTCATATCCAATCCACCTTCAATAACACGATAGTTACAATTACTGATACTCAGGGCAATGCCGTATCATGGGCAAGTGCTGGTGAAATGGGCTTCAGAGGTTCTCGTAAGTCCACTCCCTTCGCTGCTCAGACAGCTGCTGAAACTGCAGCAAAGGTTGCTATTGAGCACGGTATGAAAACTGTTGAAGTTTATGTTAAAGGCCCCGGTTCAGGAAGAGAAGCTGCTATCAGAGCATTGCAGGTTGCAGGTCTTGATGTTACTCTCATCAAAGACGTAACACCTATTCCTCACAACGGCTGCCGTCCGCCCAAGAGAAGGCGTGTATAACATAATAGGAGGAAACGAATTATGGCAAGATATACCGGTGCGGTATGTAAGCTTTGTCGCCGTGAGGGCCAGAAGCTCTTCTTAAAGGGTGGCAGATGCTATACCAATAAATGTGCTTTAGAGCGTCGTTCTTACGCACCCGGCCAGCATGGTCAGGGCCGCAAGAAAATTTCCGGCTACGGAATGCAGCTTCGTGAGAAGCAGAAAGCAAGACGTTACTACGGCGTACTTGAAGGACAGTTCCACAAGTATTTCCTTATGGCTGAAAAAATGCAGGGCCAGGCAGGTGAAAACCTTCTTCGCATCTGTGAAAGCCGTTTGGACAACATTGTTTATCTTCTCGGTTGGGCAGATTCCCGTGCAGAAGGTAGACAGCTCGTTACACACGGTCACTTCTGTGTTAACGGCAACAAAGTCGATATCCCGTCTTACCTTTGCAAGGCAGGCGACGTAATCTCTATTAAAGAGAAATCGGCTCAGACTGACGCTATTAAGAACATTATCGAAGCTAACGGAAGCCGTCCCGTTCCCGCTTGGCTTGATATCAATCGTGAGGCTTGTTCAGCTAAGGTTGTTAACCTTCCTGAAAGAGATCAGATTGAAGCTCCTGTTGCAGAGCATCTTATCGTCGAGTTCTATTCAAAATAATGCTCTTTAGCCTCATGCTTGTGTTGACAAGCAAAACAAAAATTGCAGTAAAACTGTAAAATTTTAAGGAGGGTTTGGTATGATTGGTATTGAGAAACCCGAAGTAAAGTTTATCGGTTCGGCAGAAGATTCAGCATACGGCTCATTTGTTGTTGAGCCTCTTGAGAGAGGTTTTGGTACAACTCTTGGTAACAGCCTTCGCAGAGTTCTTCTTTCATCCCTTCCCGGTTATGCTATTACATCTGTCAAGATTGACAATGTTCTTCATGAATTCTCAACGATCCCCAACGTAAAAGAGGATGTTACCGAGATAGTTCTTAACCTTAAGGGCGTTATTCTCAAAATACACGGAGACGATCCCAAGATTATGTATATCGAGGCAAACGGCTCCGGTGAAATCACAGCGGGTGACATCAAGGCTGATTCTGAGGTTGAAATCCTCAACCCCGATCACCACATTGCAACACTTGATGCAGATGCACATGTTGTAATGGAACTTACAGCTGACAAGGGCAGAGGTTACGTTTCTTCAGACAGAAACAAGCAGCTTCTTGACCCTGCAATCGGTGTTATAGCGATTGACTCAATCTATACACCCGTGTTAAAAGTGAACTACACAGTTGACAACACTCGTGTAGGACAGATTACCGACTACGACAAGCTCACAATCGACGTTACAACAGATGGCACAATTTCCGCTAAGGACGCTGTTTCATTTGCTGCGAAGATTCTTACTGAGCACCTTAACCTCTTTGTTGAGCTTTCTGATGAGGTTTCAAACACAGAGATTATGGTTGACAAGGATGACACAGAAAATGGCAAGGTTCTCGAAACAACTATCGAAGAGCTTGACCTTTCAGTTCGTTCATTCAACTGTCTCAAGAGAGCCGGTATCAACACTGTTGAAGATTTGATTAACAAAACTGAAGAGGATATGATGAAGGTTAGAAACCTTGGCAGAAAATCTCTTGAAGAGGTTGTTGCTAAGCTTGCTTCACTTGGTCTTTCTCTTCGTGACGAGGACGAATAAGTCCGTACTTTCGGCAAAGGAGTGATTTAGATGCCCGGAACCAGAAAACTCGGCAGAGCGAGCGATCACCGCGATGCTATGCTTCGCAATATGGTTACATCTTTACTCGAGAATGGTAAAATGACAACCACAGTCACAAGAGCGAAGGAAGTTCGCGCTATGGCTGAAAAGATGATCACCCTCGCAAAGGTCGATAGTCTCCACAATAAGAGACAGGCTTTGGCATATATTACTAAGGAAGATGTCGTTAAGAAGCTTTTTGACGAGATCGCTCCCAAGTATAAAGACGTAAACGGCGGTTACTGCCGTATAATCAAGACTGAAGCTCGCCGCGGTGACGCTGCAGAGATGTGCATTCTTGAATTAGTTTAATTAAACTTAAAAAGTTGCTTGACTGTTATGGCCAAGCAACTTTTTGTTTTTTATGTTTATTTACCTAATATAAAAACGGCTCGGAGCACGAGCCGTTTTTGTTATTCTTTATTAAGAATTATCTTAGCTATTTTGTAAACGTCGCCGCAGCCGAGGGTGAGGACTAAGTCGCCCTCGCCGATGTTTTCCTTAAGATAATCGGCAACCTTGGGGAAGGTGTCGAACCATACGCTATCGGGGATTTCGTCTGCCAAATCCTGAGTTGTGATGCCGTAGGTATTGATTTCTCTTGAGCCCATAATCTCGGTCATAACAACCTTATCTGCGATTGAAAGTGCTTCGGCAAAAGCCTTAAGGTGAAGCTTTGTTCTGCTGAAGGTGAAGGGCTGGAAAACTGCCCACACACGCTTATAATTCATTTTCATTGCGGCAGAGAGTGTAACCTCAAGCTCTGCAGGATGATGAGCATAGTCATCAACGATATCAGCACCGTTGTACTGACCGAGGAATTCAAAGCGTCTGCCTGCACCTTTGAAGGTTGCTACACTGTTCTGACACTGCTGGAAGCTTGCACCACAGTACATTGCGGTACAGATTGCCGCAAGTGAGTTAAGAACATTGTGCTCACCGGGTACACTAAGCTCAACTCTGCCGAGCTTTTCGCCCTTGTGGTAAACGTCGTAGCAGGGAAAAGCGCCGTTTTTCCAATCAATATTTTTAGCGACGTAGTCACAGGAATCTGATTTGCCGAATGAAATAAGGGTCTTGCCCTCAACACCGTTTATGCTATCAAGTGTGTTTTTGTCGTCGCCGTTATAAATAACGCATTTTGACATATCCGCAAATTTTCTGAAGGATGCCTCAAGATTTTCAAGGGTCTTGAAGTATTCCATATGATCGCAGTCAACGTTAAGTATAACGCTTACGTCGGGGCTTAAATCAAGGAAGGTATCCTTGTATTCGCACGCCTCGCAAACAAGTATATCGCTTTTGCCCACTCTGCCGTTTGTGCCTGTAAGGGGAAGCTTACCACCGATAACAGCCGAGGGGTCAAAGTTATTGTCAATAAGTATATGTGTAAGCATTGAGGTTACGGTTGTTTTACCATGTGTACCGCAAACGCCGATGCAGTTTGAATATTCCCTTGTAAAATAGCCGAAAAGCTTGCTTCTTTCAAAGGTGGGGATACCCTTTTCTTTAGCGGCAACGAGCTCGGGATTATCGGGAAGAAGTGCGGCGGTGTAAACAACCATATCAGCACCATCAACGTTTTCAGCCCTCTGACCCATTGCTACGGGAATACCTAAGGCACGTATTCTTTTTAAGGTGTCGGACTCGTTGTTATCTGAGCCTGTAAGGTTATGACCCTGAGAATGTAAAATCTCAGCAAGGGGACACATACCGCTACCGCCGATACCGATAAAATGAATACGCTTTGCGTTTTTTATAGCCTGCTCTATATTCATGAAAAGATTCCTTTCATTATAGATATTAGTTTGCTGTATAGAATTATACTCTACTTTTTTTGAAAAATAAACCCCTGTAGCATAATTAGTTAAAATCGTGTGAAGATGCGGGATTTTTCAAGTGCTTTTCTTAAAGCTGTGCCAAGGATACCGCATGAAATTACCTCGCCGATGCAAACGGTTAAAATAATAAACCAATATGCGTCGCTTACATCATAAACGAATATAAGCACCGGTGGGACAATAAGGGTGTTTGCAATGATGGGCGGCAACACGGCAAGAAGCTTGTGATTCCTTAAAAGGTATGTAAAAACCGCACCAAGAAGGGTTGCAATGCTTCCGAAAACAACGTCCCAAAGTGCACATCCCGTAAGAATGTTTGAAAGGACACATCCGATAAATAATCCGGGTATAGCCGCGGGCGTGAATATGGGCAGAATGGTAAGTGCTTCAGAGAATCTTACCTGAATAACACCGCTTGAAAGACCAAGGGCGGATGCAAGGTAGGTGAGCACAACGTATAATGCCGCAATAATGGCGGCAACGGCAAAATTGACTAGCTTTTTTCTGTTTTTCATTTTTTTGTTCACTCCATAGTTTTTATTAGTGTGAGGATGGTTTCGAACTCACATTTTATATAAAAATCACCCTTCACTTTCGTGAAAAAGAGATAATCATATTTTCTTGAAAAAATACTGTATGTGTTATATTATATTACTATAACCTTCTTTAGAGAAAGGATGTAAAATTTATGATTAACGTTACAATCTGGAACGAGGGCAGACACGAAAAGGAAAGCGAAAGCGTTGCTAAGGTTTACCCCAACGGCATACATAATTGTATTGCTTACTTTTTAAAAACCGACGAGGAGCTTTTCGTAAGAACCGCAACTCTTGACGACCCTGATAACGGACTTCCCGAGGAAGTGCTCGAAAGCACCGACGTGCTTTTATGGTGGGGTCATATGGCTCACGACTGTGTGCCCGATGAGCTTGTGGAAAGGGTACATAACCGTGTTATGCGTGGTATGGGCTTTATCGCTTTGCACTCAGCACATTTTTCAAAGCCCTTTATTAAGCTTATGGGCACAACCTGCTCACTTAAGTGGCGTGATGGTGACCGCGAAAGATTGTGGTGTATCAATCCCTCACACCCCATTGCAAAGGGCATTCCCGAAAGCTTTGATATTCCCGTTGAGGAAATGTACGGTGAACGTTTTGATATTCCTGCACCCGATGAAAGCGTATTTATTGCTTGGTTTAAGGGTGGCGAGGTATTCAGAGCGGGTAACTGCTGGTACAAGGGCCTTGGCAAGGTGTTCTATTTCCAGCCCGGCCATGAGGAAAACCCCACTTATTATATTCCCGAGGTTCAGAAAATCATAAACAATGCCGTTCATTGGGCGGCACCGGTTAAAGTAGTTGATAAAATTGAATGTCCCTGGGTTGAAGCACCTGAGGACAATTACAACGGACCCAATAAATAATTATACCACTAAATATAATTATTATCAATAAGAAACAGGTGTTTGATATGATTAAATTTTTATTTCAGGGCGATTCCATAACTGATGCCGACCGCCGTCGTGATAACGACAGTAACTACGGCTACGGTTATCCCAACCTTTTTGCGGCGGAGATTCTTAAAAACCGACCCTATGAGTTTGAGTTTGTAAACCGTGGTATCAGCGGCAATCGTATTGTTGACGTTTACGCAAGAATGAAGGCAGATATCACAAATCTTAAGCCTGACTATATGTCAATGCTTATCGGTGTTAACGACGTGTGGCACGAGTTCGGTTGCCAGAACGGTGTTGCAGTTGACAAATTTGAAAAAATCTATACTATGCTCATCGAAGAAATTAAAGAGGAGCTCCCCGAGATTAAAATTATTCTTCTTGAGCCCTTTGTTCTTCTTGGTGCAGGCACCGAAGAGCATTACAATGAATTCAGGTCAGAGGTTATTAAACGCGCTGAAGCGGTTAAGCGTATTGCCGAAAAATTCAACCTTAAATTCGTACCCTTGCAGGCTAAATTCGATGAAGCCGCCGCAGGTGGTAACGACACATATTGGCTTGCCGATGGTGTTCATCCCACTCCTGCAGGGCACTGCCTCATAAAGGACGAATTAATGAAAGCCTTTAACGAATAAAAATTATGGTCTGTAACCAATCGGTTACAGACCATTTTTTATATCATTATAATTCCGCTTGAGTTTTCGGGCTCCGCAACGTTAAGTATGTAGTCACGGTTTTTAAGTGCGCCTATGTCAAGAAGCTTGTCAACTGTGGTGTCGTGGGCCAGCTGCGGGGTGTTGTTGTCGCGGCTGAGGTGAGCGAGCACAACGTGGGTGGTTCCTCTGTTTACAAGTGCCGTAAGTGCATCTGCACAGGCATTGTTTGAAAGGTGACCAATATCTGAAAGTATGCGCTTCTGAAGGGTGTAGGGGTAGGGACCGCTACGGAGCATTGCAACGTCGTGGTTTGACTCTATGTAAACTAATTTACACCCGGTAATGGCACTTAATATTTCAGATGATACAAAGCCGGTGTCCGTAGCAACGGCGGCCTTTGTTGTACCGTCACAGCCGGTTATAACGTAGCCCCTGCCGTCGGCACAGTCGTGAGATGTTTTAAAGGGCTTTACGTTAATGCCACCAATAGAGATATCGTCGGTGTTAAGGGTAATATCAACGTGCTTTGTGTTAAGCACACTCTTGTTTTTAAGGGCTAATATAGTCCCTGCCGAGCCGTACACTGGGATACCATGCCTTGCGGCAAAAACACTGAGACCATTAGTATGGTCCGTGTGCTCGTGGGTTAAAAATATACCCCTAATACTGCCTACGTCAATATTGTGTTTTTTTAACATCTGTTCAGTTTGTTTGGCACTTCTGCCTACATCAACAAGTATTCCGCCGTCACGGTCTGCTATGTAAACAGAATTGCCGCTGCTTGAAGAAAACAGCGGACAAAATCTAAGCATATTTAATTATTCCTCGTCAAATTTTACTCGGGCAATATCTGCACCAACGCCTGTAAGCTTTTCAATAAGCTTTTCGTAGCCGCGGTCGATAAGCTTGATGTTACCAACGGTAGTTTCGCCGTCAGCCATAAGGCCTGCAATAACCATTGCGGCACCGGCTCTTAAGTCGTCGGCTTCAACGGGTGCACCCTTAAGTGAGTCAACACCGGTAATTAAAGCGGTGTCACCGTTAACCATAATGTTGGCGCCCATTCGTCTTAATTGGTCAATATATTTGAAGCGGTTGTCCCACACGTCTTCAACAACGGTGCTTGTACCATTGCAGGTGCAAAGGAGTGTAGCAATCTGGGGCTGCATATCTGTGGGGAAGCCGGGGTGGGGGGCAGTCTTAACACGGCAAGCCTTGCAGCGTCTGCCCTCGGAAATGATTCTTACGCTTTCGTCACCCTCGATTACGGTAACACCGCAATCTGAGATTTTATTTGTGATTGATTCAAGGTGCTTGGGGATAACGTTGTTTATTGTAACGTCACCGCCGGTTGCAGCAGCGGCTACCATATAGGTGCCTGCTTCAATTTGGTCAGGGATAATTGAGTAAGTACAGCCGTGCATTTTATCAACACCGCGCACCTTTATAACCTCGGTACCTGCACCACGGATATCTGCACCCATAGAGTTAAGGAAGTTTGCAAGGTCAACAATGTGAGGCTCTCTTGCGGCATTTTCAATAACTGTAAGGCCCTTTGCTTTAACAGCGGCAAGCATTACATTCATTGTAGCGCCTACTGAAACCACGTCAAGATAAATTGACGAGCCATAAAGCTCCTGTGCCTCAGCGCAAACAACTGCCTTTTCAGTGCTTACTGTGGCACCGAGTGCCTCAAAGCCCTTAATATGCTGGTCAATGGGGCGAAGGCCGAAGTAGCAACCGCCGGGTAACGCAACACAAGTGTTTTTGAACTCGCTGAGAAGTACACCGATAAGATAATATGATGCACGTAATTTGCGTGTCATTTCATCGGGGATGGGGCGTGACTCAAGGTTGGTAGAGTCTATGATCAAAACACCGTCTTCGGGTTTTGTAACCTTAGCGCCAAGAAATTCAAGGATTTTAACCATAGTGTTAACGTCGCTGATATTGGGGACGTTTTCAATACGGCATTCTTCCCTTGCGAACAAAGCCGCAGGGATTATGGCAAGCGCTGCATTTTTTGCACCGCTGATATTTATTACACCATTCAGCTTGTTTCCGCCGCGGATAACAAATTTTTCCACAAACTGCACTCCTTTTTAGCAAAATCTTATAGGAAGTTGAAAAATCAACATATCATTCCAACATAATATTACACACTACATAGTATAACACCTTTAAGACAAAAAAGGAAGTATTATTTGCTATAAAGAGTAGAGTTTTTATTTAAAAAATATTATATTATTTTGTTAGCAATACACAAAAATGCAGCGTTATTTTACGTAAAGCATCTTATAAAAGTTGGGATAGTCGTTAAAAAATTGGGCAAGGCTTGTGCGGGTTGATGAGCCGGGGTCGTTGATTATAAAAGATGCATTGCTCAAGGTGTTAGTGGCATTAACACCCGTTACCACTACGTAGTGCTGATTGCCGTTTGATTTCTTGGCACCTACAATAACGGGTTTGCCCGATTGCAGGGCGCTGTAAATTTTTTCAAGATAACCCGATGATGAGGTTATTATATTGTAGCTTGTAGGCCAGTAAACAGCGCCGCCCGACGTGTAGCTAAGCTTTTTAGCCATCTGATGGGGGTATATAGTGGTGCCCGTACGGTAGCTTTCAGTCATAGCAAGTGCCGTTGTGGCGCAACCGATTTTACCGATAGTCTGTCCTGATGAGCCTAAGGTTACGTTAGCCCAACGTGAGTCCGTTTGCTTGTAGTTTGGCACGCTAAACTTTATTGACTTGTATTTTACTGCTTCACTTGAAGGGGTAACAAGGTATTTGGTGTGCACGTAGCCTGTTTTACTGCCGTGGTAAAGCACTCTTGCGAAGTTGTTATCCGCCGTGGACAGAATGGTTACGTAGTCACCGTTCTGAAGGTGTCCTGTAATGGTGTGGCTTGTGGAGGCACCGCTACGCACGTTCAGGCGTCCACTTGTGGTTTTAACCTGACGCACCTTATCGGAAACGGCGGTTATATAATTCTTGTGGGCGTAGCCGTAAGAGCTTTCACCATATCTTACGTATAGGAAATTACCGCTTTGTGAAATAAGCGTTACGTATGAATTACGCTTTAACGTTGCTTTGACTGTTGCGCTTGTGCTTGGTGAAGAACGAACGTTAAGGGCAGTTGAAGCGGTGGTTACCCGACCTGCTCCCGTGGGCTTTGAGAAGGCCTGTGCCCTCGGCACCCAACTGAATAGCCCTGCGCTTAATAAAATTACCAGGGCAAATGATAAAAATTTTTTCAAAAAATCACCTCGTATGAAAATTGTCATTGGATAATGACTGTGTAAATCTTATCATACAGGGTGTTGGATTTCATTGCACAAATATTGGAAGAAACTTATTTTATCACTCTTTTTGACAAGTGAATTTTCTTGTGATACCATAAAAAACAAGTGTAAAAATTTTTTTGTAAAAAATATAAAATTTGTTTGTCAAAAACTGCAGATTCTTGCACTATACAGTGAAAGGACTTTTGAAAGGGGTGTGCAGGTGAGTAAAAAACAAATAGCAAGTGCGAAGCTTGAGCGGGATTACGGCTTGTATTTTTCTAACCTGCAACGCTTCTGCTTAGTAAAGCTGAAAAATCATGACCAGGCAGATGATTTGGTTCAGGAATGCTTTTACATACTGTATGAGCGGTATATGAAGGACGAGGATATCAAAAATGTAGCCGGATTCCTTTATAAAATAGCCGATAATTTAATAAAAGCCCAATGGCGTGAGAATCAAAAGGCAGAGAAAACAGTTCAGATAGAAGATGTGGCGGATATAATCCCTGCAAGGACGGATGAATATAGCGATATAGATTACGATGTATTAGCCGAAAAATTGCTGCAGACTTTAAATGAAAATGAGAAAGAGCTATATAAGCTGAAATATATAGACAACAAAGCAATTGATGAAATTTCCGCAGAGCTATGTATGAATTATCAGGCGGTAGCCAAGCGGCTGTCACGGTTGCGGCAAAAGGTCAAGGACCTTATAACTGAGTATTTTGAAGGAGATGACGACTCTTGAAGGCTTCATTAAAGCAAAGCTTCATTACCAATGGAAATATGAATGATAACTTCTTCTACAATTCCTTGGCAGAAGAATTGAATAATATAATAGACGAAGAATTAAGCAAAAATTATGAGGATATAAACGCCGAGCTTATTGACGATTGTTGCCTTGCGTTAAGTGCTATTTACGATATTCAGAACGGTAACTTCGAAGCCTCGGAAAAAATTGTTGATTTTAACACTGTAATTAAAAAATATAATCTGCAAAAACGCAAAAAGCTTGTTGCTTCAGCGGCTTGCGCGGCTATAGCAATCCTTTCAGTAGGTACTACCATGGTTGCCTTTGGCGGTAAAACAATAATTGTTGAAAGCGAGCTTGTTAAATCCGCTTTAGGTAAATTGGAAAAGGTTTTCAATGCTACCGAGACCACAACCACCGATCCGGTTACTGAGGAAACTACCTTGCCGTCGACAACTGAGTCATCTGCTCAGATCACAACCGAAAAAACAAGCGATATTAAGAATATAACCGTTTATCCGCCACCGGGCTTTAATAATAGCGTGGGTTCGGTTGATGATATAAATGTAAACAATTTCTACATTTCAGTTAATTACACAAACGGTGAAAAATCGATTGTACCCGTATCAGAGGGTAGCTACGAAATATGTAAGCCTCAGACTGACGGCACAACGGAAATCAGATTTTATTACAAGGGCTTCACAACCTCTTATTATGTAACCGTGATACCTGAGGAAAAACAGAATCCCGTTACAGTTACCTCAATTTACGGGACCTTTGCAAATGCGTACACGGTAGAGGATATGAGCGTAATTGCCGTGTATAGCGACGGAACGGAAAAATGGATTCCCAAAAGCGATTGCACAATAACCACCGAGGATTTCTCGGACGGTGACGAAACGGGTATCCTTGTGACGGTGGAATATCAAGGATGCAGTTTTCAGTTTTTGAGTGAGTAGGAGGAAATCCTGATGAAAAATATATTAAAAAAATCCTTATCAATATTTTTAACCTTGTTGATGCTCGTATCAATAGCACCAACAAGTGTTATAACCTATGTTAATGCCGGGGATACAATAACATGGACCTTTGACGGCGAAACTTTGGTTGTAAGTGGCTCTGGTGAGTTGTCCGAAGCATATACCACTACCGAAGAATGGAAAAATATGCAGGATAAATGCGTGAACGTTCTTGTTGAGGGTGAGGTTAAAACCATCGGTAAAAAAGCCTTTAAGGAATTTACCGCCCTTAAAAAGGTGAACGTTTCAAGCTCTTTGAAAACCGTGGATGAATACGCATTTTACGGCTGTACCGCCCTTGAGGAAATCAAGTTGCCCGACACCATTCTGACTATTGAACAATATGCTTTTGCTGAGTGTTCGGCGGTTAAAGAATTTGATTTTCCGCAGAATTTAAGGGAAATCAGCGCATGGGCATTCAAAAATTTCACCTGCTTTGACGGTAAACCCCTTGTTTTACCTGACTCCTTGAAAAAGGTTTCCCTCGGCTCATTCCACGGTGCTGATATAACAAGTCTTACCGCACCCTTTGTGGGGTACGGTCTTTTCGGCGATATAGAGGACTCAGAGGGTAGCACCCATATCGGAACGATGTTCGGTGATATCCAGGCACCCGATACCTACGCGTGCGGCTACAAAGGTCTCCAAAATAAAGAAAACTATTATATTCCCAATTCACTTAAAGAGGTTACAATAACAAAGGAGGTTTATGACTGCAACTTCCAGAACACAAAAATGATTGAAAAAATCACCGTGAAGGAAACGGTTGAAGATCAATATATACCCTCAAGCTTTGTAATGAATGCACAGGGTGTTAAGGAGATTGTTTTTGAAAATGCGGAAAAGATAAAATACATATTTAGTTCAGCCTTTGAGGGTTGCTGTAATTTGGAAAATTTCACGATTCCCGAAAATGTAATAAAAATCAATTCAAGAGCCTTCGCCATGTGTACCTTTGACAATATAGAGCTACCCGAAACCTTGGAATTAATAGGAAACTATGCATTTTTAAACTGTGTTAATATTACGGAAATTGAGCTTCCCGACAGTGTCAGCAAAATAGAGGATTATGCCTTCAAGGGTTGCGCTAATCTTAAAGAGGTTAAATTACCAAGTACATATTATTGGATGGGCAAAGGTGTGTTTGAGGGCACTCAGTATGAGGGTGCCGGCACGGATTTTGTTATTACCGCGGATGGTGCACTTGTGCAGTATTTAGGTGATGACACCGAGGTAGTAGTACCGGAGGGTGTTACACGAATCGGTACAGCTTTTTCGGGCAGAAAGGATATAACAAGTATTATTCTTCCTGACGGGTTGCTGTATATATCACAAAACGCATTCAAGGGTTGTTCGGGTCTTACTGAGATTATAATTCCCGATACCGTTCTTGAAATAGAATACCGAGCCTTTGACGGTTGTGTAAATATCAAGGAACTTGTTATTCCCGACAGTGTAGTTAAAGTTCATAGCGGAGCCTTTGCGGGCTTATGTAAATTAGAAAAAATGACCGTTCCCTTTATCGGTGAAAGCCGTGACGCACAAGGGGATGATGCTCCGGAGGCTCTTATAGGTTATTGGTTCAGCCAGTCTCGCGAAAACCACCAATGTGTTTCCAATTGCACCTACTACGGCTATGGCTTTAAAGAGGTTAAACAACGTTATGTTAAAAAGAGCTATGTAGACGGTTATAGGGACTATTATTACCGTACCGTATATAAACCGAGCAGATTTGTTGAGTTAACCGTAACCGATTCGGTTATCAGGTCCGATTCCCTTAGCGGCTTTGAATTGAAAATTTTGAATCTCGGTGAAAATGTTAAAGGCTTGGAAAAATATGCCGCGGACAGATCGGGAATTGAAGAATTACATATATCCGAGAATATAAAAATCACCGAAATCCCCGATTACGCATTTAGCAATAATAATCTTACAAGCGTAACCATTCCCGGTAGTGTCAAAAAAATAGGAAAGGCTTTTGTTTGTGATGATTTTACGAAAAATAAGCTTGCCGAAATTAATCTGAATGAGGGACTCGAGGTTTTAGAGGGTTCTTTTGAGTACTCCAAAATAACCTCCATAGATTTACCCGACAGTCTTATGAAAATCGGCGCAAAAACATTCTATAGATGTACTTGGCTTGAAAGCGTTGTTTTTCCGAAAAACTTAACAACTATCGGTAATAGCGCCTTTTGGGACTGCTTTTCACTTCAAGAGGTTGTTCTCGGTGAAAGTATTACCACTATTTACGGCAGTGCCTTCTGTTGTTGCCCCATTAAAAAGATTGTTGTTCCCGAAGGTCTTGTGAGCATTGTTGAAAAAACCTTCAGCGGCTGCGAGGAGCTTGAAATAGTTGTAATCGGTGGCAAGGTTGAGGATATCGGGTCTGAAGCCTTTTTGAAATGCACCTCCTTGGATACTATTGTTATCCCCGACAGCGTTGATTCCATAAGCGACGATGCATTCAAGGATGCCAACGAGGATATGGTTATCTACTGTAACGAGGGCTCTTACGCTGAAAGCTATGCAATTCAGAATAACATAAAATATACAACCCTTGTGCTTGATTCCATTCCTAACCAGACCTATACGGGCAAGGAAATAAAGCCCGAGGTCAAGGCTAAAGCCAATAACAGACCCCTGACGTTAAATACCGAGTATAAGCTCAGCTACAGTAACAATATAAACGTAGGTGTTGCAGGCATTACTGCACGCGGCTTGGGCGACTTCAAGCACCTTGTGGCAAAGGGTAAATTC
The DNA here is from genome assembly GCA_045654405.1 of Acutalibacteraceae bacterium. Lineage (GTDB taxonomy): Bacteria > Bacillota > Clostridia > Oscillospirales > Acutalibacteraceae > DTU089. Next base: position 134,135 of record JAZONH010000013.1, read on the forward strand.
AATATTTTAGCCTGTCAGTTAAATAATATTACTGTAAAGTATGAAGACTTTACATACTATTCGCCCAACGGAGTCAAAATTGATTTAGCCCTTTATATGGGTAATAATTTACTTACCGAAGGAAAGGATTACGAGGTAATCGGTCTTGATAAGGTGACGGGTGTCGGTACATACAATATTGCAGTTAAGGGTACGGGCAACTTAAACGGTACCAAGAATCTTACTCTTGACGTTCTGCCTCGTAGTATTACCGAGGCAAAGACCTCATCTTCTGACAGGGTTAAGGTAACCTACTCAAAATATACCCTTGTAGAGGGTGTTGACTACAGGATTGAAAAACGCACCAGCAACAGCGGCGCAATTGAAACTTATGTTGTGGGTATCGGTAACTACACCGATGAAAAGCGTGTCAGCTCCGAAGATACATCTTTAGGAACCAATATTTTATATAGAATTATGGCTCTTTTCGAGAAATTCTTTGAGGCTCTGCGCAATTTATTCAGTTAATACAAGTTTTACCTAAAAAAAGAAATCCGCATTTCCTATAATGGGAATGCGGATTTCTTCAGTTCTGTTTGATTAATTCAAGGGCTATCTGCTGCAGCTCCTCTATGGAGCTTATTAATCCTATTCTTGCTCGGTAGTTGGCGGCTCCGTGTAGCCCCTTTGTGTACCATGCGGCGTGCTTTCTTGCTTCGCGTATGCCTACACGCTCACCCTTGTATTCGCATATTTTTTCAACGTGCTTGAGCATCACGTGCATTTTCTGTGTTACCGACGGCTCGGGTAAAATCACCTCATGGTTAAGGTATGCGTTAATCTCCTGAAAAACCCAGGGGCGACCGAGGGCACCGCGGCCAACCATTACCATATCACAGCCTGTTTCCTCCATCATTTTAGCGGCGGATTTGCCGTCAACAACGTCACCATTGCCTATAACGGGTATGCTTACCGCTTCCTTAACAAGGCGGATAATGTCGATGTTTACAGGGGGTGCATACATCTGCACCTTTGTCCTGCCGTGAACTGTTATAGCGGCGGCGCCTGCGGCTTCACAACGCTTCGCAAGCTCAACGGCGTTTATATTAGTATCATCCCAGCCCGAACGCATTTTAACTGTAACGGGCACGTTAACTGCCTTAACAACCGCCTCAACAATTTTAGCAGAATTCAGAGGGTCCTTCATAAGCAGGGCGCCTCCGCCCGATGATGCAACCTTCGGGGCAGGGCAGCCCATATTGATGTCTATAAAATCGGGGGAGTATTCGAGTGCCTTCTGGGCGGCTATTGCCATGGTTTCGGGTGAGTTACCGAAAATCTGTGATCCTGCAGGTCTTTCGGCTTCGCTTATGTATAAAAGCTCGGCGCTTTTTTTGTCACCAAGGCTTATACCCTTGGCACTTGCCATTTCACATACAGTATAAGCCGCACCGTAGCCACGGCACAGCTCACGGAATGCACGGTCGGCAACACCCGCCATAGGGGCCAACGAGGCTTTGTCATTTATAACAAGATTCCCGATTTTCATCTTAATTAATACTCCCGCAAAAAGTCAGAATTTACTTTGTAAAGGATAACACGAACCAAAAAACAATTCAAGTATAATAACTGATTATTTATTATGAATTATAGTAAAACTGTCTCATATTGGTAAAATTAAGCAATTTATTGTGATAAATCAGTAAGTTGAACAGTTTTTTTGGTGTATGTTTGTTAAAAGTGATGATATGAATTTTTGAATAAGTATGTTATAATTCAAGGGTAAAAGTATACTTTTTATTTTGGAGGAATACACTATGAAGAAATACTTCTCAAAGTCTCTTGCTGTGTTTATGGCAATGTTAATGCTCCTCTCTGTATTTGGTGTATCTGCTTTGGCAGCTACATACAAGCTCGAGTATTTACCCGGCCGTTATTCACTTGACGAGGCTCCCGAGGCTATTATGGTAGAGGGTAACACCACAGTTACACTTGCAGGCGCAATCTTCACTCGTGAGGGTTACGTGCAGGCCGGTTGGTCAACAGCTCAGGCAGGTACCAAAAAGAACTACGATCTTGGTGCAAGCCTTAAAATTACTAAGAACACAAAATTGTATCCCTATTGGGAAGCAGTTAAAATGGTTGTAACCTTTGCTCCCGGTCAGTACGGCGTTGGTGCTGAGAGAGTTGTTGAGGTTGACGAGGGCAAAACCACTAAGTTCCCCGGCGAGATTTTCACACGCAACGATTACACAATGATCGGTTGGTCAACTGTTGACGGCGGTGCACTTGAGTACGGCTTAACAGATACAACACCCGCAATCAGGAGTGACGTTGCATTCTACCCCGTTTGGGAAAAATGTGTTTACTCAGTTGACGTTGACGTTGTAGCATTCTCATTCGGTAACGTTTGTGAGGACTATGCAACTCCCGCTGCGCAGACCTTAACAATTACCAACACAGGTAACGCTACAATCAAGTACACATTACCCACGGCTACAGGTTATAACCTTGTTGTTACCAACGGTAGCCTTACACTTGTAGCAGGTGCATCTGTTACAATTTCAATTCAGCCCAAGGCTGGTCTTAGCGTTGCCGACTACACTTGTGAAATTGCTTTCAACGCTGATAAGGACGATGCAGACTTTACAGTAAGCTCTTTCTTCATTGTTAACGCTCATAGCTTCGATAAGTATTATTCAGATAATAACGCAACCTACTCTGCTGACGGTACAAAAACTGCAGCTTGTTCAAACGGTTGTGGCGCTTTTGACACAATTATCGATGCAGGCAGTATGAAGATTTACTCAGTTGACAACAACGGTGTTGAAGGTCTTCTTGAAGAGTACATCTACCACAAAACTGTTCGTGCAACAGCAATTGGTAGCGGTATGGATAACATCCAGGATGATGGCTCCATCGCAGCAGGCACAAAGAGATATCGCCCCGTTTCATGGTATGTAAACGATGAGTTCAACGGCGAATTTAAAGGCGACAACTATGATATCAACTTTGTTCATACATCATTCGGTGACTACACACTCACAGTTAAGTTTGTTGAAGAGGTTTACGCTTGCGACAACTACATGGAAGATCCCCTCTTCCTTTGTGAGGAATGCGGCGAGCTTACAGATGGTACCTGTGCAGCTTGTGGCGTTGAATCAACACCCATCGTTTGCGGTCTTTGCGAGGATCCCCACTGCGGTAACGTTTTCTTCGAGGATGAAGGCGAAATGACCTTTGGTTGGGTAGCAACCGGTGAAGAGGATGAAAAAACTTACGATTATTACGTAGGCCCCTCTGAGAAAGAAGAGCAGGAAGTTATTATGCCCAACACAATTACTTCCATTATCTTCGGTATCTTTGCATACCTTGCAGAGTTGCTCGGCGGCTTGTTTGGTTTTTAATTAAATAATCAATAAATCAAAGCAGACGATGTTATATCGTCTGCTTTTTTATTGCAACCAAAAATATTTGTGGTATAATTTGGTTATATTAATAACAGTTGGTGATAATATGTCAAAGATTATAATAGCGGGTGGAGGTCACGGTGGTATTGCCGCCGCTGCACTTATGGCAAAAAGCGGACTTGACGTTACTGTTTACGAAAAAAACTGTGCGGATAATATGGGCTACGATTGGACGGATATTTTTGCTCCCGATTCGTTGGAGTTAATCGGTCTTGACTTGCCTCCTGAGGATTTATTTGAATACAAAACCGATATGACCTTTTATTCACCCAATGAGCAAATTGCCATAAATCAGGACGTTCCACCCGATGCCCTTGAAATAAAAATGGAGCGTAGGGATATTTATAAATACATAATTGATTATGCAGTTAAATGCGGCGTTAACTTCAAGTATGAATATACCATAACTGCCCCGATTGTTGAGGGCACACGTGTTGTGGGCATAAAGACCGATAAGGGCGACGTTTACGGTGATTTAATAATAGATGCCTGCGGATGCGAAAGCCCCGTAAGAAGGGGACTGCCCAAGAATTGGCGCATACAGAATACAACCCGCAAAAACGAAAAATTCTACGTTTACCGAGCTTTTTATAAAAAGCCCGAGGGCGTGTTTGCGGATGATAAATACAAGGTTTGCCTTTTGGCAGAGGGTATAACCGGCATTGGTTGGGTAGCAAGCGAGGATGAATACACGGATTTGCTCATAGGTAGATTCAAGCCCTTTGACCTTTCCGAGGCTAACCGTGCAGCCGACTATTTCAGAAAAAACAATCCTACACTTGGCACAGAATTGGTGCGTGGCGGTCAGTTTGTTGAAATACCCGTACGCCACCCCTTATCGGTAATGGTCTGTGACGGCTACGCTGCAATCGGTGACAGTGCCTTTATGACCGTGCCCATTATCGGCTCCGGTATTGCCAACTCCTTCAGAGCGGCTAAAATACTTGCGGAAACCGTTATCGCAAAGAAGGATAGTGGATACACCGGCGAAGCTTTGTGGGATTATCAATATAAATTCTATAAAAAATTAGGCTCAGGCTTAGCACCTTTAGCGGTAGTGAAGCTACTTTTAACGAAGCTTAAGCCCGAGCAGTTGGACTATATTTTTGAAAAAGGCATACTTACCTCCAAGGAAATGACAATCACTGCAAAAAGCACAAGCTTTACGGATTTCTTCCACCTGTCATCGGATTTGCCTTTAAGAGGCTTATCCATAATTAAGGACAGGGATTTGCTTAGTAAAATGCTTTGGGCAGGTCAGACTATGGCAAAAACAGTGGCTATTTGCGCGCAGATGCCAAGAAAATATAAGAAAGCAAAGGTGCTTTCCTGGGCGTGGAAATACGACCAGATATTCAGATAACAAAAAGCTCTCAACCTATGTGGTTGAGAGCTTTTACATATATTTGTGATTTACGCATCAACAAAGGTTCTTTCGATAACGTTATCCTGAAGCTCGGGGCTAAGGTTTACGAAATAATCACTGTACCCGCCTACACGCACCATAAGGTTGCGGTGGTTTTCGGGATGTGCTTTTGCGTCAATCAGGTCATCACGTGACACTACTGTAACGGTGTACTGTTGACCGCCACCAGCAAAGAATGCCTTTGCAAGGGCTATAAATGATGCCTTGCCCTTGGGTGTGTCAAACATCTTCTTTTCAAACTTATTCTGATATACGAAGCCGCTACAGGCATCAATGTGGTTGTATTTTAAAACTGATTTGATTTGTGCGGTGGGGCCCTTAACATCACGACCGGGGGTTGCGGCAATGCTATCTGCGAGCAAGGGCTCTGCCTTTAATTTGCCGTTGGGTAATGCACCGGTTTTCTGACCGTAGCCTGCGGCACGGTTAAAGGTACTGCATCCGCCTGTAAACACACCGCCACGGTACGTGTTATTACGTTTAAGTACGGTGAAAAAGCGGTTAAGTGCGCGGGAGGTTATATTATCCACATCCTCAATATCGTTACCGAATTTTTCACAGCTCTTAAAGTCGTGGTGGAGCTTCTCGTAACCCTCGAAATTATTGTTAAGAGCGTCAATAAGCTCTGCCATAGTATACTTCTTTTGGTCGTATATGAGCTTCTTTATTGCGTAAAGGCTATCGCCCGTATCCGCAATCCCCTCTGCCAGAATCTGTCCGTGGTTGTAAAGGGGACCACCGTTTCTGTAATCTCGACCCTTTTCAAGGCATCCCTCAATAAGGCATGAACGAAGGGGATGGGGCTGGAAAATACCCCTCAGATGTTGCCATGAGTTTGCGCTACTGCAGGCGGCGTAGGTTACGTGCTCAAGCTGGTCCATAAAGGCGCGCTCAAATCTTTCGTAAGTGGTAAAGTCTGTGGGGTTGCCCGTTTCAATCGAAGTGAGCTTACCCGTTATGGTATCAATGCCGTTATGTAATGCGAATTCAAGGCACTTGGTGAAAATAACCTCGCCGTCCTCAAGACCCATATGGCTTTTGCCGAGAATATCTATCTGGTTACAGCCATTCATACAGTAATCGTGACTGTCCTGTGGCGGAATACCAATTTTTTCAAGAGCTGCGCAAACTACGTCGTCGTTGTATAATGCGGGAAGTCCCGTGCCTATGCTGAGTGTATCGGAAATGGCGTTCCATAGTCTGTCGGATGTATTTCGGTGTACACGGCAGGTAAGGTTGGGGGTGTTGTAGCCCTTTTTGCGTACCATTTCAAGAATGTCAAAGGTAAGCTCATTGGCTTCGTCATTCCAGTTTTCGTCACTACCTGAAATACAAAGATTCCACGAGCGATGAAGGTGGAAATAATCCCATAATCTGTCGAGCAGGTCTGTAATCTCGGCTTTGTTTTCGGTCTTTAAATATGCGGGATACATATATTGGTCAAAGCGACCGGGTGAATCACTGCCGTCAAGGGCAAAAACGAGCATAAACGAGCACATTGCCGAGGTGAAGTCGTATGCGGGCTTTTGGGGTACGGTTTCGAAGGCTTTTGCCATACGAAGGTAAAATGCCTTTTGGTCTGTATTATCGCATTTTTTAGCATTTTCAAGTGCCTTTTCCCTATATCTTGCGCCAAAAATATCAAAGGCGTCGAGCATATATGAGCAGGAGCGATAAAACCAATCCTGGTCGGGATGCTCCTCAAGTCCCTTGGCAATTATTGTGCGTATATGTTCGGTGCCATAGTTTATAATTCTACCGTAATCGGGGTTGGAGTGACCACCCCAACCGCCACCCCATTCGGCACCCGATTGGTTAAGTATTTCCGTGGGCTCGGAATAAAGCCTCTGAGCCCTGCTTTTAAATAAATTCAATTCGGCTACATAGCCCTCGAGTGTATCCTTGTGCTCGGGGAATTCTTCGCAGAGGGCAAGGATTTTTTCACAATTGAAGCAAAGTCCGTCAGAGGGAGAGTATCCCGACGTGCCGTACTTGGTTTCAAAGTTAGTTTCAGGCAATAGCTGTGGTGAGAACTTTATATCAATATTCTTTGCACCGTGAAACAGTGCAAGGCCAACTCTTTCGCCGATTTCAAGGCTATCGTCAAGGAAGAAGCCATATAATAAAGGGTCGATGTTTGCTAAATTTGTCATAAATAAACCTCGTTATCGTGATACTTTTATATCTATGCCGTGGTTGGCGAATTGCGAGCACCAACGTGCGATTTCATCATCGGTTGCGTTGGCGGCGGAATAAACTAAATCGGCACCGATGCTTTCAGATTTACCCACACCAAGTGAGTGGTATGGCATAATTTCTGCATATCGGTATTTGCCTGAGCTTGCTTTGAGGAAATAGGCTAATTTATCAATATCCTCACGGGAATCGTTGCAATTAGGGATAAGGGGTAGCCTTAGAATAATATCGGCACCAACATCCATAAGGAATTTAAGATTTTCTAAAATACGGGTGTTATCTGCCCCCGTAAGCCTTTTATGAAGAATGGGGTCAATGCATTTAATATCAAATAAAAAAGTGGTGCCAAGGTCTGCGGCTTTTTTATAAAAATCACGTGAGCCCATACCGCAGGTTTCAATTGCACGGGATATACCCGCATCCTTGGAAAGAGCGAGAAGGGACAGAGTAAAGTCGGGCTGGAATGAGGGCTCGCCACCCGTAACCGTAATGCCTCCACCTGAGGTATCATAAAAAATTTTGTCCTTGATAACCTCGTCAAAAACCTCAGCCGCCGTAACCTCTTTGCCGATGATTTCGTTTGCATTGTTAAGACAAGTTTCGGTGCATTTGCCGCATTTTATACACTCATGACGGTTGATATTGATATTGCCGTCCTTTATTTCACGAGCCTTGCAAATGGATAAACACCTGCCGCAGGATGAGCATTTACTTTTGTTGAAGGAAAGGCAGGGGGTCTTGCTAATGCTTTCGGGATTGTGACACCAAATGCAGTTTAAGGGACAGCCCTTAAGGAAAATACAGGTGCGTATACCGTCGCCATCGTGTATGCAAAACTTTTGCAGATTGAATATAATTCCTTTTTCCAACTTATGCTCACCAACTCTCTATGAAGAAATATGATACATTTTTATGATAACACATAATTATAAATATTTAAAGTATATATTGCTTTTATGAATAATAAAAAATCCAAGTCACAGGACTTGGATTTTTGTGCTTTTAAAATTTAACCGTTAAGAGCTTTTTCTATAATTTCAACGTTTTGGAGGTTGCCATTAACGTATTCGCCATTTTGGTAATAGAGCACTGAATTGATTTTCACATCCGCACCTGCAGGAACGTATAAAACGGTATCCATATTTTGAGGAAGAGTAATATCAATAGCATAGCCCTTAGCGGTCCTTTGGTAATTCAAGGCAATTAACCCTTTTACACTGGGAACAGTACAGCTTATGTTATTGTAAAGTGTGTATTGGGGGTCAATTTTAACACTTTTGTAGCCTGCATCAATGGGCTCGATACCTGCAAAATGCCTACTCATTATAACAAGGGGACCGCCGCTCCATGCGTGGTTTTTGGTGCCCCAATTCATATCCCAATTTTCCCAAAGTGTGGAATAATCGGCAGTGACCATATCGGCATATCTCTTGGTTATTCTATCCTGTGCTACCGCGTATTCCTCCATTTTGCAAAGGGCTTCGAGCACGTAGTATTCCATATACGGGCTTGAATTATGGGTTGTTGTAAGAACCTCTTTTATAACGCCGTATTGCTCCTTGGTTGCAAGACCAGATAATACTGCAAGTGCGTTTGCTCTGTCGTCGGGTTTTTTAACGTCCTCGCTCTTGTAGCCGTTTTCTGTCCAAAGGTTCTGATAGCCCTTTTTAATAGAGTTTTTTCTTTCAGTAATAAACTGCGCATCCTCGGTTTTATCAAGAATTTTACCCATTTCATCAACTGCAGAAAGTGCGTAGTAATACCAGGCATTTTCAATAGCGGTCATATCGGCGTAATCACCCCAGTCGGGCCAATCCCATGAGCCCTGGCGGTGAACAACAAGGTTATTTTCGCCAATTTCCCAAATCTTAAGATAGTCAACGGAAGCGGTGTAAACACTTTCGATAAAAGCCTTATCGCCGGTGTATTGATAGTATGTAAGGAAGCCTACTACACCTGCAAGCTGTTGAACAGGAAGCTCGAAATAGTCCTCACTTATAGGTACAACGGTCTGAAGCACCTTTGAGTCATCAGTGTGGGCAAGCATAGCGTTGGTGCCCTTTTGATATAGCAGGTAGGAGTTACTGTCCATTGAGTACATGGTCATAACCATTTCGTTTGTAACGTCGCCCCACCATTGTGCACGCTCTCTATCGGGGCAATCCATGTAATTATCGCGCATAGTAACGTAAAGGGTGCGAAGTGATTTTTGCCACAGGGTGTTCATAAACTCATCATCGCAGGTGAAATTGCCGCAGAATTCACTGTTGTAGCCTGTTTCACGATATTTAAGGGCAACGATTGTAACGCCCATTGGTATACTGTAGGTAATATGCTCGCCGTTAACCCAACCAAGGGACTCAAACTCCTGCTCACCCTCCTTGGTTATATAGGTAGTGGAAACTGCGCCTATTGGTGTGTTTTCGGTAGTTATACGGATTTTTTTGCCTGCGGGGGCAATGACCTTAAGGTATGTGGTAATTTGCGCATTGTAAGGAATATCAAGGGTGATTCTTTCACCAAAAACGTTCTTTACAGTATAGCTTTCGTAGTCCTTGGAGTTTTCGTAATCACTAAGACCATAATCCTTTAGTAAGGGGATTCCTCTTGGGTAAAGCTTACCGTAGGCACCCTCGCCGCCAACGGCGTATTCGGTTGCGGCTTCCCAGGCAGAAAAATCATAGTCCTCATTCAACCAATTGCCCAATTCCTTCCTTGCATCGTAATATATGCTGTATTCGGGAAGTCTGTAGTTGGGCTGATAAAGGAGACTGTCAACGTAAGCGTCATTTTTCTTAACACTCCATGTATTGTCGGAGATTATGGTGATATCTGCATTTTTAGCCTCGAAAATAAAGCCACCCTGACCACTGCTTGAATATGAGTAGTTCTTTTGTGCACCCCAAAACCAAACCAAGGCACATATTGAGTTTTCGCCAGCTTTAAGGTAGGGGGCAATATCCACGCTGTCGTAATATCCACTGTTTTTGTCAGCGCCACGCTTTACGCTACCCTCAAAAACTACGGTCTGACCATTTATGTAAAGCCAGTATTTTGAGTCGGCAGAGATTTCTGCAATAAGCTCCTTGGGAGCCTCGTTTAGGTTAACCTTTTTATTAAAGCACATCCATACGTTGTTCTGTGTAAGGTTATCCTTATCCCAAATCCATTTAGCCATCCAATCATCCTTACCTTTGGTTGAAATTGACTGATATTCAATAATATCGTCGGGCACTTCGTAATTATTTGTAAATGGTTGTTCCGTATAATCCATCATAAAAAGCTGCGAAAAATACGAAAAAACAATAGTTAACACTAATAAAAGTGACGAAATAATTATCTGATACTTTTTCATAGGATCACTCCTTTGTAAAATAATTATACCACCCCTAAAACAAAAAGCAACAGTAAATACTGTTGCTTTCAATGATATTAATCTTGAGTTGTGGTTTCGTATGGCCAATCGATAATGCCGCCGAATTCCTTTACGTTTGTGTAGCCCAACTTCACAAGCTCCTCGGATGCAATCTTGCTTCTTCTGCCGCTTCTGCAATAGACAAGGATGAGTTGGCTTTTATCGGGGAGTTCTTTTTCGGCACGCTCGGTAACCTCATACTCGGGTATAAGAATCGCGTTTTCAATATGACCTTGGGCAAATTCTTCTTCGGTGCGGGCATCAATAATAATATAATTGGTTTCGGTATCCATAATGGCTTTGGCTTCCTGAGGTGTAATCTGCTCGTAAGTGTTTACGGCTTCACCGCCGCAAGAGGTCATTCCGAATAAAGATAGAGAAATTAGTAGCATTATCAACAATCCTTTGTTTTTTTTCATAGTATCTGCTCCGTTTTATTAGTTAATAGCTAAATCTATTTTGATTTCATATTTGTCGTCAATAAGGATGTAATTCGCGTTATGTTGTTGTGCAAGGCTCAGCATTTCCTTATTGGCTTCTGACAGATTTTCTATGGTGCACCATTCATCGTCCAGACGATTTTCGATTGTGTTGGCGTATTTCTTGATGTCGTCAAAATGATTTTTTATATAATTTTCACTCATTATAAGGCAGTAATATTTTATGTTGTCGAGATATTCCTTCTCAAAATCCTTTGCCCAGTCAAAAGGGATATAGCAACCCTCAACGATTAAATTCTGGTTGTTTTCAACGGCTGTTTTAATCATTTCACGAACGATGGGCCATAAATATTCAGTTAGCTTTTCGTCATCACTCATTGGCGTAAGTTCTGTGTTGCCACTGCGGATTAATCCCATCTTCAGATGGTCGATTGAAAGATAGGGATATTTGTATTTTTCAAGGAGTTTTTGCGCAAGTGCAGTCTTACCCACGTGTGATGTGCCTGTAATTAAAATAATCATTTTTAACACCTGTAAATTTTATTAACTGAAATAATTATACCACCCACAAAACAAAAAGCAACAGAAAATACTGTTGCTTTTATCGTATTTCTTGTGAAATCATTTTGATACACGGCTTTAGCGTGATGATATGCAGTCCTTGCGGACTGATGAGGTACAACGATAGCAGTGCTATCGTTGATGATATACCATTCCTTTCGCAATGGATAAAAAAACACGATTCCGAAGAATCGTCTTTTTTGGTGGAGATGATGGGAGTCGATGGGCTCTGCCCATCATTCACTCGCAAGCTCGCGAACACCCGATTATGTTCGCCTTCGGCGAGGGGGTTCGACTCCCTCGCAATAAATCAAGTAAAAAAATAATAGCTCAACCCAAAGGTTGAACTATCATTCTGGTGGAGATGATGGGAGTCGAACCCATGTCCGAAAATCTATTCCCGAAACCTTCTACGAGCGTAGTTTATCTTTTGTGATTCCCTTGTCTGAGCGCCGACAAACAGGCTTTCAGACTCGGTAGTCCTTTAAACCGTGACAAATTACAGGACTCTCATTTGTTCACGTGCACCACTAAATGACGCTCTTATCCGAGCCGTGGTACTCTCGGTAAGAACGGCAGCTGACTTAAGCAGCTGCTAAAACTGTTTTATTATTGTCAGTTATTTTTAAAATTGCGATTTTTAAAGCGGTACCGCACCTCTGCTCGCTTATAACGGTTCAAAATCCCCGTCGAAATCCTTTCATCCCCATATTATTAATTCGTAATTCATAATGCGTAATTCGTAATTGTGCTTCGTATTTTATGTTTGTTGAGCTTGTGTTTTGGTTATTGATGTCAATATTCTAATGAGCTCCTGGCAATCGGTATAAATACTATTGAACTCAGTTTCATTGATATAGCCACTTTCAAACAACAATTCCAACCAATACTCAGTTTCACTTGCTTCTTTTAACGCAATATTCATTTTTGAATAAAAATCTGCTTTGCTTTGACCTCGTATGGCTTCCTTTACGTTTGCACCAATACTCGTTCCGCTTTTGAGTAATTGTTTTGATAAAACATACTCTTTCTTTTCGTTACACAAAAATTTATTCAGTTTTATTACTCTTAATGCAAAAGCCTTGCTTTTTGTGACTATAATGTTATTTGCTCTCATATTTATCTACCTTGGGTGTTTTTATAATGCCGCACGCAGTGCCCGATAATTACGCATTACGCATTCCGAATTACGCATTGGATTATACATCAATATCTGTTTCGTTCTGCTAAGCTGCGCTCGATGTTGCGTTGAGCGTCGCGCTTTGCCTCGGTTTCTCGCTTGTCATAATTCTTTTTACCCTTGCAAAGACCCACAAGCATTTTTGCTTTGCCTCGTTCGTTAAAATAAACTGAAAGAGGAATGAGGGCACAGCCCTGCTGCTTAACCTCGCCCATAAGCTTCATAATTTCTTTTTTGTGCATCAGAAGTCTTTTGGGTCGCATAGGGTCCTTGTTGAAGCGGTTGCCCATTTCATAGGGTGAAATATGCACACCGTTGGCAAGCATTTCGCCGTTAACCACGTTGCACCAGGCATCCTTAAGATTCAGCTTGCCTGCGCGAACGGATTTGATTTCAGTACCGAAAAGCTCAATTCCCGCCTCGTATGTTTCAAGAACGAAGTAGTCATGGTATGCCTTTTTGTTCTGAGCAACTGTTTTATTCTCTTGTTTAGCCATAACCATGCCTCCTTCATATAAAGTAAAAAATCAAGAGAATTATCATCCCTGTTTGCGTTAGCAAATAGGGAGGGGGACCGCACCGTAGGTGTGGTGGTGGGTAGTTCTCTTTTTTGTATTGTTTAGCGTTGTGGCTTATAACTCGCTTCTGCCCGACAAAGCTCTCATTAGCGTTACGTCGTCGGCATATTCAATATCTGCGCCTACGGGTATGCCGTAAGCAAGACGTGTAACCCTTACGCCGAAGGGCTTGATGAGCTTACTGATATACATGGCGGTTGTATCACCCTCGATTGTGGGGTTGGTTGCCATAATGACCTCGGTGATGGTGCCTTCAGCCACACGCTCAACCAGGTTTTTAATGGTAAGCTGCTCGGGACCGATGCCGTTCATTGGTGAAATAACGCCGTGTAAAACGTGGTAAACACCGCTGAATTCCCTCATACGCTCCATTGCAAGCACGTCTCGTGGCTCCTCAACAACGCATACGGTTGTGTGGTCACGGCTTGCACTTTCGCAAATGGGGCACAACTCATTTTCGGTTAAATTGTGACAAAGTGCGCAGTGGTGGATTTTGGTGTGAGCATCGATAATAGCGTCGGCAAATTCCTTTGCCTGTTCGTCAGTTAAATCAAGCACGTGAAAAGCCATACGCTGAGCGGTTTTTCTGCCGATAGATGGTATTTTCTGAAACTGCTCTATAAGCTTTTCGAGTGCCGCAACGTCGTAAGCCATATCAGAAACCGAAGCCTGCAGGAAGGTTAAGGCCGCTTGTTACGCTACCCATTCTCTGCTCCATGGTGTCGATTGCCTTGCGGATTGCCTCGTTTGTAGCGGCAATAATCATATCTGAAAGAATTTCAACGTCGTCGGGGTCAACAACGTCGGGCTGAATTTTAACCTCAAGAACCTCATGCTTGCCGTTTACTTTTACTTCAACAGCACCGCCGCCTGCACTTGCTGAGTACTCTGATTCCTCAACCTCCTGCTGAGTGCGGTTCATTTCTGCCTGCATATCCTGAAGTCTTTTCATCATAGCTGCCTGAGAGTTGCCACCCTGATTAGGAATTCTTGCTTTCATTTTATTCTACCGTCCTTTTTGTGAAATTATTCTTCTATAAAGAAATCAATTTTATGTTTGTTAAGCTTGTTGATAAACGTATCAACGGGGTCTATGGTTTCATCCGCCTGGGGTGATGAGCCGTCGTTATATATCATGGGCTTAAGCTTTTCGCCAGTTGCACGCATAAGCGCCTCGGTAATTGAGTCTGCGTGGGTTGACTGCTTGAACATCTGGGGGAAGGCGGTGTTTTTAGCCTTTATGAAAACCGTATTACCCGCTCTGTATGCGGATGAGCCGATGAGCATGGGGTAAAGGGGTCTGTTGATTCGGGATAACTGATTAAGTGTGTTTTCCCATGCGGCAAAGGGGACCGCGTTGTCGCTCTCGGTAACTATGCCTGTATCAACAGGCTTTGTAGCAGGCTCGTGGCTCACAAGCTTCTTTTCGGGCTTGGGTTGGGGCTGCTCGGCTACCGCAGGAGCTTCATCAGCTACGGGGGGCTCCTCAGGGAAGGGTGCCTCGTCATAGATTATTGCAGGCTCCTCTGTGGGAATATCTGTTGTCGGCTGTGCTTCCTCTGCCTTAGGGGGCTCGGATGCAACAACTTTTGCAGGTGCCGTAGCTTCGGGTGCCGCAGTAACTGTAATGCCCTGTGCCTTGATGAGCATAAGCTGTGCTTCAAGCTCGTCAATACGGCGTATAAGCGCACCGTTGTCGGTGGAAAGGGCAGGGGCACAAAGGCGAATAAGCGCCGTTTCGGTACGTGCACGCTGATGTGCACTGTATTTTAATTGTGATGCCTCGTAGCAAAGGGTCTCCATAATATAAAGCACGGTGCCGTAGGTGATGTTACGGGCAATGTCCTTATAACGGGTTATTTCGTCGGGGGTGCATACAATAAATTTTTCGGGGTTTTTGGTGGTTTTGGCAATCATAATATTTCTGAAATGATTTACCAATTCACTCATAAGCCTTTCCATATCACATGATGATGAATGAAGCCTGTCGATTATATCAAGGATTTTTGAGCTATCCTCTTTAAGAAGGGCGTCGGAAATTTCAAATAAATACTCCTTGCCAAGAAGACCCGCCGCATTACCAACGGTTTTGATTGTGATGGGCTCGTTATAGCCGGCACACTGGTCAAGTATTGAAAGGGCGTCACGTAAAGCACCGTCGGAAACACGGGCAATAAGTAAGGCGGCCTCCTCATCAAGGCTGAGGTTTTCGTTGCTTGCAACGGTCATAAGCCTTGCGGCAATATCCTCGGGAGGGATTCGTCTGAAATCAAAGCGCTGACATCTTGAAAGAATGGTGGCGGGTAATTTCTGTACCTCGGTTGTAGCAAGGATGAAAAGAACGTGTCCCGGTGGCTCCTCAAGAGTTTTAAGCAATGCGTTGAATGCGCCGCCCGAAAGCATATGAACCTCGTCGATGATATATACCCTGTATTTAGCGGCGGCAGGGGTGAAGTTAACCTCGTCGCGCAAATCACGGATATTGTCAACGCTATTGTTGCTTGCGGCGTCAATTTCGGTAACGTCAAGTATGGAGCCGTCGTCAATACCACGGCAAATCATACATTCGTTGCAGGGGTTACCGTTTACGGGGTTAAGACAGTTAACGGCTTTAGCAAGAATTTTGGCGCAGGTGGTCTTACCCGTACCGCGGGAGCCTGTGAAAAGGTATGCGTGTGAAAGACGACCCGTTGAAATTTCGTTCATTAAGGTTTCGGTAATGTGACCCTGACCCGAAACGTCAGAGAATACCTGTGGTCTCCACTTACGGTATAAAGCTCTGTACAAAAATCTCACCCCTTAAAAAAATGCAAAATGCAAAATGAAAAATGAAAAAATATGGAACTGCGTTGGCATTATATTTCGTAATGCTTAATTATCGGGGAAACTTCGTTTTCAAATAGTATAATGCTATCGCATAATTTCGATATTATTGTGATGGTAGGTCTGCGGAGCTTTAAAATGTTTGGAAGCAACGCTTCCCCGACATTCCTCACTCCTCATTCCTAATTCCTCACTTTTTTGTTTGTTAAAAACAAACAAAAAACTTACGCTCCACTCGGTCACACAACGAGCAGGCGGACTGTGGCGCACAGAACGGTCCGCTTAATGCTGCTCGGTTCCCCGCCTGACATGGTTCACGGTGCCCCGTCGCACAGGACCCACTCGTTGCATGACCGAATTGAGCGTAAGTAAAGTAGATATATTATATATTATAGATTTATAAAAATCAATAGGAAAGCCAAAAATTAGCCCTCGTATTCATCCTCATTTTCCCAGTTGTGCCATACACCCTGAATATCGTCGTTATCCTCGAACATTTCAAGCATTTTGCTCATGTTCTTCATGGTGTCCTCGTCCTCAAGGCGAGTGTAGGTCTGGGGGATGTAAGCAGCCTCACTGCTTACGAACGTGTAGCCCTTAGCCTCAAGGTCGCTTAAAACTGCGCCTAAGTCGTTGGCATCAGTGCGGATTTCAAAAATATCCTCGTCGTCTGTAATGAAGTCGATAGCACCGCTCTCGATAGCATCCTCCATTAATTTGTCCTCGTCAACGCCCTCTTTTTCGATGATGATAACACCGAAGTAGTCGAACATGAACATAACGCAGCCGGATGTACCCATATTTCCGCCGTATTTATCGAAGTAGTGGCGAACGTCACCTGCGGTACGGTTACGGTTATCGGTAAGTGCCTTAACAACAACTGCGATACCTGCGGGGCCGTAGCCTTCGTAAATGATTTCCTCGTAGTTTGCGCCGTCGTTACCGCCTGCAGCCTTTTTGATAACACGCTCAATATTATCGTTAGGCACGTTGTTAGCCTTAGCCTTCTGGATAAGCTCCTTAAGCTTTGAGTTACCTGCGGGGTCGGGACCGCCGTCACGAACGGCAATCATAATTTCTCTGCCGATTTTAGTGAAAACCTTAGCTCTTGCGCCGTCGGTCTTTTCTTTTTTTCTTTTAATTGTGCTCCATTTGGAATGTCCTGACATGTGAATTCTCCTTTGGATAAAATACATATAAATAACTGAAATATTTTATCACAGGCACGTGTTTTTGTCAATGGCAATAAGGCTATATAATGAGTATTTCAAAAAACTATAATAAATAAGGAGTGTTGGTTTGGTTGTCAAAATCAACAATGGGTAATTAATGGTTTTGTATATTGCTACAATCATTTGAGTATTTTACTAAAAAAATAGACAACATTTTAAAAATGTGTCATTATATATGTGAAAGGACATATTAAGTGCGGTTTTTCCGAAAAAATTGCAAGATGCGGTTCTATGATTGAGTTGTAAACTCTGATAAATCAAAGTTTTGTTGTCTTAAATTTTAAAATCAGGGGCGGTTTGTCTTTGGATAAACCCCAATCACAGAACCGTCCCCTGATTTTTTTCAATAGTTATAAGAAAGCAAAGAAATATGTTGATTTGGATTAAGGAGGCCTATATGCAAAAGAACATATTAAAAATAGTGCTACCCATTATATTTGTAGTTTTTACGATTTTTAGTTTAATCGCAGTAGTCTTTGTTTCTCAATATACAAGGTTTTGGAACAATGATTTAAACATTTCTAAAGATAATATAGAAGAAATAGTCGAAGTGTTAAATCAATTAGATTACACTATGCCTGAAGGATACTCTGAATCTGAAGGAGAATCCATTTATCCGACAAAGGAACCGATAGGAGAATACTATACTTCTACAGATACATACGAAATAAGAGTTTCAAAATTCAGCGGTAAAGAGATGGATAAAGAGACATTTTACTCGTGTTCGCCATGTTATTTTGAAAATCATTCTGATGTTTTGAATGGAAGGTATTACAAAATGATTGAAACGGGAGAATACGGCAATTATCACTGGATTTCAACTCCGTTAGAGGCATATGTTGACGAAGATGATGTTGTACCTCTTTATGGATTGTATTATGGTGAGTTTTGTATTCAAAATGGTGAAGAAGCATATATTTGTCAATATTCTGTTTGTGCGTCAACATCAGTTTTTTGGGGGTTGAAACCACCTGAGTTGTCTGCTATAGAACTTTTACAAAACACTTAGTAACCAAACCTCAAAGGGTGGTTTGCTCGCATTTCGCCCTTTTGGGGGATCACACATCTTACCTCGGTGCAACCCTGGCACGATCAGGGGACGGTTCTATGATTGAGTTGTAAACTCTGATAAATCAAGGTTTTGTCGTCTTAAAATTTAAAAATCAGGGGTAGTTTTTAGTTGGAAAATACCCCAATCACAGAACCGTCCCCTGATTTTCTTTTTAATCCCAACCCCGATGAATTGGGTAAAGCCGAACCCTTTTTATCACCTTTTTTTATGTCAGTTTGTTTGGGTGTTGCTTTAATATTTAATACCATAAAAAAATTGCCTATAAAAAAAGTGTATAATTATATTTGGGGGAAAGATGGCTTGGATCCCGATAATTCTATGTATTATTTTGCTTTTTCTGTAACAGGGGACAAAAAGTTTAACGGTAAGTATGCATATTCTATTAAATTAAAAAAGTGGGTGAAAATAGATATATGAAAATATCAAGAAAGACTTTTATAGCAACTATTGCTACTGGCGGAATGTCACTTGTTTTATATTCTATAATGTTTTTTCAAAATATTTATTTGAGCGAGTTTTCTGATTTGATTTTCTTGCTTTTTCCTGCACGTGGCTTTTTGGTTCTGTCAGTTGTTCTTGGCGTTGGCCTGTTGCTGTTCAAAATATTTCCTGCTAAGGAAACTGCGATTAAAAAACTACTTATAAGCAATTGTGCGATAATTATTTGTGCATCTATCTTGTGTGTGGGGTATGCGAAATTTACTTGTTATACTCATTACACACCGCGATACCTGGAAAAAGAGAATCGCACCGAAACAGCTGAAGCTTATCTAAATGATTTGTTTCCGTTCTATGATGCAAGCAGTGAATTTGCAGATTTGAATGTGCAAATTTCTCATATGCCGGGAACTGATTATGTGGAGCTATATTCATATGGTTCTTCTGAGGCTGGTTGTGAAAGTAACTATTATTTTGAATATTTTAAAAGCTCATCTTTACTGCTTAATTTCAAATTTGGGATAGAAAAAGGCTTTTATGTATATCCGGGCAAGGCAGCAAGAATGTACAATGTGGGTGAAATAATCAAAGTGGATGATGTGTATGCAGTTGTATTTGTTTGGAATGATAATTATTCGGTGTTAATAAAAGGGTTGAATTATACAGTATATGCCAAATTGAGTAATAATGAGTCATCTGATATAACAATTGAAGAATTTGTATCTGAGGTCGTTAATAAAATAGATGTTGTCGAACATTCTGTAGATACAGAGGCTTTTCTTGATAAGAAAAATTGAGCAATCAGGGAACGTTAGACAAGGGACTAAGACAAGGGCGGTAACATTACTCAGAAGAAACCAATCAGGGGACGGTTCTATGATTGAGTTGTAAACTCTGATAAATCAAAGTTTTGTTGTCTTAAATTTTAAAATCAGGGGCGGTTTTTCGTTGGAAAACAACCCAATCACAGAACCGTCCCCTGATTTTTGTGGTAGTTGGGGTATTGTCTTGGTTAAAGGAACTTATTACCCAAGTTGCATCAGAAGTACAACACAAATTGGGCATAGATGTTCCGGAAACTTTGGAAGGTCAGATGGAACGAGCAAAAGTCAAAGCTAATGAACGTGGCAGAACCGATAAGACTAATGTGCATCATATTGTTGCAAAAAGAGCCCTTGCAGCTGAGCCATCAAGAAAAATTTTGAAAAACTGTGATATGACAGTTGATGATTACGAAAATCTTGTTGTTATGAATCGCGAGGTGCATTGGTATTTACATACAACTCTTTATCATACTTCAGTTTGGGCATATTTAGAAAGTGTGTATAAAGGAAATAATAAAAATTCAGTAGAGGTACGTGCCGCATTGTTATCATTGGGCGCGCAATTGGCGATGTTATAATGAGAAAAGTGATTGGTTTAAGAAAATTATACAAATTATCAGGCTCATGTGTTGCTGTATCAACAAGTAACAAATATATGGTTCGCTCAACGGATAGGAAGATTTATTTATCGGATTTCAAAACAAACCAAATAATTAAAACAATTAAGTCTGATTGCGTTATTATTAGAAATATTTCACCAAACGATAAATATTGTGTTGGTACGTTTAATGGTGAACTTGGGATTAAAGTTTTTAATTTACCGGAGTTGGAAGAAATTGCAAACTTTACTGTTGACAAAGATGAATATGTCGTGTTTGTTGATTTTTTATCTAATACTGAGTTTGTTTATTGCGTACGGGTGCGAAAAGGTACAGGTCGGTTATATGTTTACAATATTGAAACATGCGAATCTAGGGTGGTTTATTCGATCGCTTCAAATGAGTTTGATTTACCGTTACGACAGCCTTTTTGGCATAATGGTTCACTTTGTATTCCGCTAAATAACTCGAAAAGTAGTCTCGCGAAGATTGTGATGTGGGATGGTGAGGGCTTTGGCGAGAAGGAATTATTGCAACCGAAGCGCGGCAGATTTGTTGATTGCAGTAATATTTTAAATAATAAAGTTTTAATCAATGAATATATCGATGAGGGAAATATCACTTTAGGTGTGTATGATTTTGATTCAAAAGAATTTACATCGATTTTAAAAGTTGAGTGCCTTACACGTACTTGTTGGTTATCTAATGATTTATTTTGGTTTTCACAAGTTAATGTAGGCAGCTTAGGACGTAGCGGACTTATGAATCTGAAAGGCGAGATTCAGGTTATGCACGATACTTTTTCCTTTACAAATACTAATTGTAACGAGGATTATTTTATTGTTGAGGCAATGTCATCATATGTGTATGAAAAGATTTATGAGGACACATTAAACGGTAAGACCAGGGACGATTCGTAACCACTGAAAAAGTCTGATTAAATCTAATTCCAAAGGGTGATTTGCTCGCATTTCACCCTTTGAGAGATTTGCACGCAACAGCTCAGTACGGAGTTTATTAATAACGATACCTACACCTATTATTACGATTCTGTTGGTAATATAACCTCTATCAAAAAAGGTCAGCGTACATCAAGTAATCCTGATGATGCCGGCTTTAAAACGGTTAGTAATGCCGGTGCTTACCGTTCATACGAATATGACGATTTGTACCAATTAACCAGGGAAAACAATAAATCTACCAACGAAACAAAGTTAAACCAATCAGGGGACGGTTCTATGATTGAGCCGTAACCCCTGTTAAATCAAGGTTTTGTCGTCTTAAATTTTAAAATCAGGGGCGGTTTTTCGTTGGAAAACAACCCAATCACAGAACCGTCTCCTGTCCTATAAAATGAGAGGAATTCCTAATGGTAATATATTATCTCTATCACGAATATGAGTTATATGAAAATTGTATGGAACGCAAAGCAGTAGGCTTTTTCGATTCTAAGGCGGAAGTTGAAGAATTGATTAATAAATATCAAAAACTGCCCGGATTTGAAGATTATCCTGAAAATTTTTATGTGCAAGAAATCATAATTGATAATTTAACAGAAACTTCTTCCCAAACATTCCAAATAATAAATAACAAAGATATTTATGCAGTTCATGAAGTGAAATATTACAAAGAGTACGATCAAGAAGTTGGTAATTTGCTTGGTTGTTTTATAACATTAAGTGAAGCAGAAAATTTTGTTAAAACGCTCAAACCTAAGCCACTTAGTAAAGATATAGATATTTATATTGAAATATCTGAGCAAAAAATTGGTTTAGCAGGTTGGTGTTATGGGTTCCAAAAGAGCTATTATTTTGTGGATGAAAATGCCTCTTATGAGGATTGGAATCATAATCACGAAACTAATCAGGGAAAACAATAAAATTACCAACAAGACAACGGTATGGTCGTATGATGGCCTTGGTGAAGAACAAGACGGGGATAACAAGACGGTGGACGGTACTGTGTCCCGGTCTTAACGCCCTAAAATTTCATTAAAATCAGTAGTTTTTTTTATTTTAGAATTAGGATTCGGGGACAGGGTTTTATGCCTTGTCTCCGAGTTTTTTTATCTTTATCAAGCCTGCGTTTAAAATCAAATGTACGGCAGAAAATATGATGGGTGAAATGATTTATGAAATTTAATAAAAAACTATGGAAACCTTTGGCACGATATGGTAATATATTGTTTATTGACCACAATATAAGAAATATCGGATGTGTTAAAATGAAATACAACTTCACAAATGAAATTCATTCCGAGGGCGTTGAGCTTTGCAATATTACTGCCGAGGGCTTTAAGTCTGCTTGCGTTACCATAAGCTTTGTGCTTCCCCTTGATAACAAGGCATCTTATTATGCTCTTGTTCCCGGTGTGCTGACACGCTCATCTGCCAAATATCCCGACGTTACCGCCATTGAAAATAAGCTTGCCTTGTTATATGGTGCTGAGCTTGTGGCGGACGTTTCAAAGGTGGGCGAAAATCAGGTTCTTAAATTGGGTGTTTCCTGTATTGATGACCGCTTTGCCTTTGACGGTGAAAGCATTACTGCCGAATGCAGTGAGCTTTTATTCGAGCTTGTGTTTAACCCTCTTACTGAAAACGGGGTTTTCACCGCTAAGGACGTTGAAAGTGAAAAGCGCCTTCTTTGCGAAAGGCTTGATGCGGAAACAGGGGACAAGAGAGTTTACGCTAAAAACCGTTGTGAGGAAATAATGTTCAGTGACGAGGCATACGGCATACACCGTCTTGGCTCTCGTAAGGTGATTGAAGGTATTACACCCGAGGCTCTTTTTGAAGCTTATAAGGAGATACTTGCAAATGCTAAAATCTGCGTATGCGTAAGCGGTAAAACCGACTACGAGGCAGTTAAAAATATGCTCGGTAAGTACATCGGCTCTGTTGAAAGAGATTTAATCACAACTGAAACCGTATTTGTTGAAAGGGCAGAGGACGTAACCTATGAAAAGGAAAGTGAGCCCGTAAAGCAGGGTAAGCTGGTTATGGGCTTCCGTCTTGGTATGGCGGATGCGGACGATAATTATGCCGCACGCAGAATAATGGTTGACCTTTTCGGCGGTAGCCCCCATTCAAAGCTTTTCACAATAGTGCGTGAAAAAATGAGCCTTTGCTACTATTGCTCTGCACGAATGATAAGGCAAAAGGGCATTATGTTTGTGCAAAGCGGTATTGAAAGCTATAATGAAGAAAAGGCGAAGAACGCCATACTTCAACAGCTTGATGACATTAAAAACGGCAAATTCACCGACGAGGATATTGATGCTTCCGTAAAAGCCCTTGAGGATAGCTTTAAAAGTGTTTCCGATAGTCCTGAGGCTCTTGATTCATGGTTTATGTCACAGTGCGTATCGGGCGATTACAAGTACCCCGAGGATTTTATTGAAGAATTTAAAAACGTAACCCGCGAGGAGATTATTAAAGCCGCCGCTCAGGTTACGCTTGATACAGTATTTATGCTTGAAGGCAATGGAGAGGGTGGTGAAGCAGATGAGTGAAAACGTTATAAATTATATTGAAAACGGCATCCTTGAGGAGGGCTATTATTCCATAAAGCACAAGTCGGGCTTGCAGATTTACGTTTATCCTAAGGCGGATTATGCATCTGCTTACGCGGTTTTCGGCACCAAGTACGGCTCAATTGACACACGCTTCAAACGAAGCGACCGTGAGAGCTTTACCGAAATCCCTGCAGGCACTGCACATTTTTTAGAGCACAAGCTTTTTGAAAGCGAGGAGCTTGACGCATTCCAGCGTTACGCAAAAACCGGTGCTTCTGCCAATGCCTACACAAGCTTTGACAGAACCTGCTATCTCTTTACCTGCACGGGTAATTTCAAGGCAAACTTTGAAATCCTGCTCGATTTTGTAAGACACCCCTATTTCACCGAGGAAACTGTTCAGAAGGAGCAGGGTATTATAGGTCAGGAGATTGATATGTACAAGGATTCACCCGAGTGGGAATGCCTTTTCAATCTTCTTGATGCAATGTATATCAATCATCCTGTAAAAATTGATATTGCAGGCACAAAGCAGTCTATTTCCGAAATAACTGCAGAAATGCTTTTTTCATGCTACGACACCTTCTACAATCTTTCAAATATGGCTCTTGCAGTAGCAGGTAACACCACTGTTGAGCAGGTGCTTGAGGTTGCAGACAGGCTTCTTGAGGCGGACGAGGACGTTACGGTTGAGCGTACATTCTTGGATGAGCCCTCACACATTGTAAAGGACTACGTTGAAGAAAATCTGCCCGTTGTAACCCCCGTTTTTGCCTTTGGTTATAAGGAGAGTCACGCTACTCCCGAAAGAACTCTTCAGGAAGAGGTGGCAATGTCGGTTATTCTTGATATTGTTGCGGGTCAGATGTCGCCCTTATATAAAGAATTGCTTGATGACGGACTTGTTAACAACACCTTTTCAACCGAGTATTTCCACGGGTATAATTATGCGGCACCCCTTTTCTCGGGTGAGTCGGTTAACCCCCGTGAGGTTGCCGAGAGAATCAAAAAAGCAATTAAGGATTTGCAGAATAAATTAATTACCGAAGAGCAGTTTGAAACCGTGCGTAAAAAGCAATACGGCAAAACCGTAAGGGCTTTTTCAGACGTGGATACCGTGGCAAACGCCCTTGTTATATCTCATTTTGCAGATGAGGAGCTTTTCTCAGAATTTGAGGTTATCAAGAGCCTTGAGCTCAGCTTTGTGAATGATTTGCTTGTTAAATCATTCAATGAGGAAGCAGCGGCACTTTCGGTTGTCTGCGGAAGATAAGGGGGTCTTGACGTGAAGTTTTTTGAAGATGTTGCCCAGGTTACCTTTGGTGGTATTGATAATATTTTTGACGTGTCATCCACGTTTTGCGAGTTTTATATAGGCTCCAAATTCGTTGAAATAAAATGGTACGGGGTTATTATTGCCTTCGGCTTTACTCTGGCGGCGCTTTTCGGCGGACGTATTGCCTACACCTGGCGTATTAACCTTTCAAAAATGGTGGACGTGCTTATTTACGGCTCCCTTGGTGGTATTATCGGTGCACGTGCCTATTACGTTATTTTCCAATGGGATTATTACCGTGAGAATTTACACGAGATTTTTGCTATATGGAACGGCGGTCTTGCCATTTACGGTGGTATTATCGGCGGTATTCTTGCGGGCTTTATAGCAAGCAAGGTGCTTAAGCTTAATTTCCTGAACCTTCTTGACCTTGTGGGTATGAGCCTGCTTATAGGTCAGGGTATAGGCAGATGGGGTAACTACGCAAACCAGGAGGCCTTCGGAACCTTTACCAACGGCAATTATGGTATGATGAGCGATAAGATTGTCAAATACATCAGCTTTAATCCAGAAAAATTCGGGCTTGAGGGCGTCACCAACGTTGCCGCACATATTGAAGAAAATAATCTTTTGGTGCATCCCACGTTCTTTTATGAGTTTGCGTCCTGTATGGTGGGCTTCTTGGTGTTGTACGTTATTCTGAAAAAATTCAGAAAATTCAGCGGTCAGCTTTTTTTGTGCTACGGTATCTGGTACGGCGTGGAAAGAACTGTTGTTGAGGGCTTGCGTACGGATAGCCTTTATATAGGTAACACGGACCTCAGGGTTTCTCAGGTATTATCCATAGCTATTGTTGTGGTTTGTGCTACAATACTTATTATAAATCTTATCAGGGTTAAAAAGAATCCCAAGCCCATTGAGGGTGTGGATTTCTTCCCCGAGGGCTCGCCAAAAACGTTTAAAGAGCGCAAGGCGGAAAAAAAGGCTCTTAGTGCTCAGAATACAGAAAAGGATGTTGAAAATGGCTGAAATTATTAGTGGTAAGGTTGTTTCTGCGGCAAAACGCGAGGAAATAAAGGTACGTGTTGCAAAGCTTAACCAACAGGGTAAGCAGGTTGGCCTTGCGGTAATTATCGTGGGCAATAACAGTGCTTCGAGAGTATATGTAAATAATAAGAAAAAGGCTTGTGAAGAGGTGGGCATAAACTCATATGAATATGCACTTCCCGAGGAAACCACTCAGGATGAGCTTCTCGCTTTAATTAACGAGCTTAACACCGATGCAAAGGTAAACGGCATTCTTTGTCAGCTTCCCTTGCCCTCACATATTGATGAGCAGGCGGTTATCAATGCTATTGACCCTGCAAAGGACGTTGATGCATTCCACCCCTTTAACGTTGGTCACATTATGATTGGTGATTACACCTTTTTACCCTGCACACCCGCGGGTATTATGGAAATGCTTAAATACTATAATATCAGCGTAAGCGGAAAAAAGTGCGTTGTTATCGGTAGAAGTAATATTGTTGGTAAGCCCATGGCAATGCTTCTTCTTAAGGAAAACGGCACGGTTGAAATCTGCCATTCAAGAACTGCAAATCTTAAGGAGGAAACACTCAGTGCGGATATCCTTGTGGCGGCAGTGGGCAAGGCGTACTTTGTAACTGCCGATATGGTTAAAGATGGCGCGGTGGTTATCGACGTTGGTATGAACAGAAATGAAGAGGGCAAGCTTTGCGGTGATGTTTGCTATGATGAGGTGGAGAAAAAGGCTTCCTTCATTACTCCCGTCCCCGGCGGCGTGGGTCCTATGACCATCACAATGCTCCTTGAAAACACCGTAAGAGCAGTTGAATAATAAAAGTTTTGTATCCATAATGGCATAATGAACATAAATTGAGACTAATTTTTGTTAGTTTTTAATGATTGAAAACACCCTTGTTGACGGGCAGATTGCTTGACAACCGAGGGTGTTTATATTATAATAATTCTATCTGTAAAGTGGATTATCACTTATCTTTTTTACGGTAAAAAGTACATTTTTGAAGGGATGCGTGTTTTATGACAGCATGTAAAAAGCCCCTCTGCGCTATACTTGCGTTTGTTCTTGTGTTCGTATTTATAGCTGCAGTACCCGTTTCGGTTTTTGCAGAAGATGAGGTTCCCTCATTCTCAGCAACTGAAATCGAAAACAACAAAAAATTGGACAAGGATTCAGGTCTTTACTATATGCAGACCGCTGAGGATCCCTCATCATTGCAGATTGTTGGTTATGATGAAAAATTAACCGACAAGGAGATTAAGGTTCCTGCTACAATCGACAGCCTTACTGTTGTTGCTATCGGTGCATATGCATTCAAGGACAACAAGGTTGTAGAAAAAATCACTCTCGCTAACGACGTTGTTGAGTTAGGCGAAGGTGCTTTTATGGGTTGTTCAGCACTTAAGCAAATCAAGAAGGATAAATCTCTTTCTAAAATCGGTGTATCTGCATTTGAGGGCTGTACCTCTCTTAAAGAATACAAAATTGCCGATGCAGTAACAGATATTCCCGCAAGATGCTTCGCAGGCTGTAAGGCTCTTGCAGAAATCAACGTTCATAAGAATATCAAAAACGTTGCTAAGGACGCTTTTGTTGGTACCGCTTGGGAAAACGCTAAGGGTGATGGTATTCTCAACTTTGGCCGAGTAGCATATTCATACAAGGGTAACCTTAAGCATATCGACGTGCCCAAGGGCGTTTCCATTATCGAAGATTATGCATTTCTTGGTAATACCGACCTTGAAACAATCACACTCGGTCCCGACGTTGAAGAAATCGGTCTTTATGCTTTCCAGAACTGCGTAAACCTTAAAAAGGTTGACGTTGACGATGCAATGGGTATCATTTCAGCAGGTGCTTTCAAGGGTTGTTCCGCACTTAAGGAAATCGATTTCTCAAATGCAACACTTGCAACTATCGGTTACGAAAGCTTTGCAGATTGTGCTTCACTTACAAAGGTAGGCACTTCAGAAACACTTTCTGAAATCGGTGACTATGCTTTTGCTAACACTAAGATTGAAACAATCAAGCTTTACAAGAACGTTAACTCCATCACAGCAGATGCTTTTGCAGGTGTTAAAACGCTTAAGAGTGTAGAGGTTGTTTCCAATAACAAGGAATTTTCTGCAGTTGACGGTGTTCTTTACAATAAAAAGGGTACATCGATTATCGTATATCCCTCTGCTAAGAAGGGTGAGTTTGCTCTTCCCCAGGGCGTAAGCTCAATTTCAGACAGAGCATTTATGAACTCAGTTGTAACCAAGGTTACACTTGCTGAGGATGCAGCACTTGATTGGATTGGCGTTTCCGCTTTCGAAAATTCCGCAATCACATCAATTGAAATTCCCGCTAACGTAAGCAAAATCAATAGCGGTGCTTTCAAAAACGCATCAAAACTTTCAGAAGTTGTATTTAACGAAGGTCTTACATATATCTGCGCTGATGCATTCGCAGGTTGTTCGGCTCTTACAAGCGTTGAATTACCCGCAACATTACAGACTATTGCAACAGGCGCATTCAAAAATGCAGGTCTTAAGAGCGTTAAAACAGGCGACGGCGTAGCTCATATTGCTTCCGAAGCTTTTGCAGGTAACAAGAGCCTTGCAGAGGTTGTGCTCGGTAGCAACGTTGCAAAAATCGGCAAAGCGGCTTTTGGCGATTGTGTAGCTCTTAAGGAAATTGTTATTCCCGCATCTGTAGTTGATTTCAGTGCCGCTTCATTCGCAGGCTGTACTGCACTTAGCAAGATTACAGTTGACGCAGAAAACAAAGCTTATAAAGCAGTTGGCTCAGCTATTTACTCTGCAGACGGTGAAACACTTGTTGTTGCAGGTACAGTTAAGGATACGGTAATTGCTATAGCAGATGGCACAAAGGTTATTGCCGCTAACGCATTTGACCTTGCAACTAAGGCTGCAGCAATCACATTCCCCGCAACACTCGTTAACGTTGAAGCAAATGCTCTTGACGTTACTGCTTGGTATGAAGCAAGCCTCGGCGTAGTATACGCAGGCAGTGTTCTTTACAAAGTAAAAGGCGAAATTGCTGACGTTGTTGTAGCAGAAGGTGTTAAAACAATTGCAGACGGTGCAGTTATGAACCCTGCAGTTAAAACAGTAGTGCTTCCCGCAACACTTGTTGAAATCGGCAAAAACGCATTTAACGGCGCAGGTCTTACATCAGTTGTAATTCCCGATAGCGTAACAACAATCGCATCAGGCGCATTCAAGAACAATGCAGCACTTAAGTCAGTTAAGTTGTCCGCAGGTCTTGAAACAATCGGTGCAGGTGTCTTTGCAGGTTGTACAGCTCTTACATCAATCGCACTTCCCGCAAGCCTCAAGGATCTTTCTGCTGACACATTCGCAGGTTGTACCGCTCTTGCAGAGGTTGACCTTGGTGCAGTCGAAGAAATCGAGCAGTACGCATTTGAGGGTTGTACCGCTCTTACAACAATCACACTTCCTGCAAGCGTTGCAGTTTGCGAAGCATTAGCTTTCGAAAATTGTACCGCTCTTGAAGCAATCATCGTTGACAAGGCTAACACCGTTTACTCAGCTAAGGATGGCGTTGTTCTTATCGCTAACGAGGAAGGTGCGTTTGATACAATCGCAATTTATCCCGCAGGTAAGAAGGGAGCTTACGCAGTTCCCGCAGAGCTTACAAAGATTGCTGACAAGGCATTCTATAATTGTGATGCACTTACCGCAATCACCTTCGAAGAAGGCTTTGACAGCATCGGCAACGAAGCATTCTTTGATTGTGACAATATTAAAGAAGTAACAATGCCTGAGAGTGCAGGTCACATCGGCGATTACGCATTTGCATCCTGCGACAATCTTCGTTACTTCAAGGTTAAGAGCAACCTTACCGACTATGCAGACAACGCATTTGACGGCTGCTACTACTTCAACTACGATGCAGTTGATATTAAGGTTGAAGATAACTACGGTATGATTATCGGTGTTATCGTTGGTGTATTCGCAGTTATCGGTGTAATCTGGTACCTCGTTTACAACAAAAAGCAGAAGAAGCTTCAGAAGGAAATTCTTGAGAAAAACGCAATTGCAGAAGAACTTGCTGCAATGAAACTCAAGCAGGCAGAAGAAGCAAAGAAGGCCGAGGAAGAAACGGTATAAATTTTCTTTAAAAGCATAGCTACAGAGCCCCGTTTGTGAATCAGACAGGGCTCTGTTTTTTGTCGTTTTTTTGCTGATGTTAGGGCTATATCCCTTGACTTTAATGGTGTAAAATGCTATCTTAAAATAGTGGATAAGAAATGCAGGCTTGGTGGCTTGCATTGTTAAACAGGGGGCTTATTTATGGCTATTTTAAAATGTAACGTATGTGGCGGCGAGATGGATTTATCTACCGATATGTCGGTGGGTATTTGCCAATATTGTGATTCTAAAATTATTATTCCTAAGAATCTTGACCACAAGGGTAATCTTTATAACCGCGCAATATTTTTAAGACAAAATAATGAGTTTGATAAAGCGGTTTTGATTTACGAGGATATTTTAAAAGAGGATAATGAGGATGCCGAAGCCCATTGGGGTCTTGTTTTAAGTAAATATGGTATAGAATACGTTGTTGACCCCATAACAGGTGAGCGACTTCCCACTTGTCACAGAACACAGGCGGAGTCTATATTAGCGGACCCCGATTACCTTGCCGCACTTAATATTTATGATGCAGAGTCCGCTTCTGTTATAGAGGAACAGGCTACTCAGATTAATAAGATACAAAACAAAATACTTGAAATATCACGTAAGGAGCCGCCCTACGATATATTTATTTGTTATAAGGAAACTGACCAATTCGGCGAAAGGACTCAGGATAGCATTATTGCCCAGGACCTTTACTACGAGCTTGTTAAACGTGATTATAAGGTTTTCTTTGCCCGCAAAACGCTTGAAAGCAAGCTTGGCTCTGAATATGAACCCATAATATATGCGGCTCTTAACAGTGCCAGGGTTATGATTGTGCTCGGTACTGACCCTGCCCATTTTAATGCGGTGTGGGTGCGTAACGAGTGGAGTCGTTTTATGAAAATGGCAAGGGATAGTAAGATGGAAAAGGTTATTATCCCTGCATTTAAGGGTATTTCACCATATGAATTACCTAACGAGCTTTCAAACTACCAATCTCAGGATATGTCCAAAATCGGCTTTATGCAGGACCTTACCGATGGTATTGAAAGATGTCTCAGAGGTCAGAAGGCTCAAAAGGCAGAGGAAAAGCCCGTTGCGGGCGCGGCGGTGGATATGCGTGCTCGCCTCATTAAAAACGGTGAGACCCATTTGCGACTTCAGAATTTTGATGCCGCTGAGAAGATTTATACTAACCTTGTTAATGATTACCCTGATGAATATCGTGGTTGGTGGGGCCTTATTAACTGCAAGACAAGTGGATTCACCGACGTTTCTTGCAAGCTTAAAGAGGTTAACGTATGGTATAAATACGTTTGTAAATTAGCAACCCCCGAGGAATTGATGGGAATCGAAACGGAATACATAACCTATCTCAAAAAGGTTTCGTTGGTTGAAGCCAACAGAGAAAACGAAAATATAATGAGGATTGTGGCAGGGTATAGGGATAGTATTGCACAGAATCAGAACGCAGTGAACTCACTTACCAATTCATTGTCCGTATTTGATAAGCAATACGATAAGCAAAAAGGTATTGATTACGCTAATATAGAAAAAACTACCAAGATCTTAAATAAAGCCAAATCCAAATTGTTGCGTAAGTATATTTTCGTAGGTGCTTTCTGGGGAATGTTCTTGTTATCAATATTATTATTTGTGTTAGGATTAATTTTCGCGGATTACAGAGGAAGCGAGTATGTACTTATTTCATCTGCTATTATATGGGTACTGTCTTTTGTGAATCTTATAATTTCACCCAAAGGCACGTTCAGAAGGTATAAATCACAGATTAAGCAGTTTGGTACTCATCTTGAGGACTGTATCTCTTGTAAAGAAAATAACGAAAAAACATATCTGAATGCTGTTTCAGATTATGAAACCAAAATCAGCGAAGCTAATTCAAATATCAACCATCTGAGAATGAATATTGCGGCATGCAACAATTACCTTGGTCTCGGTAATGAAAAAATTGCGGATTTGTACTATGCGTTAAAGTGTAATGAATTCGGTATGATGGTTTCCTACGACGCTAATTCTAAGGAGCTCAGAGATTTAGCGTACGGTTATAAAGCGATGGAGGTAACAAAGCCTCAGTACGAAAAAATTGAAGAGCAACCCGAGGAGACTCCGGCACCCGCTGAAGCCGTTGAACCTCAGCAGGAGCAACAGTATGAGGTGCGTTGTCCGTATTGCGATAAAAAAATAATAATAGGCACTAAGGAATATACTCAATGCTATGTTTTCTGTGGTGCTTGTGGCTCAAAAATTGAGTTCCAATCATAAAATAAGGCTCGTGAGTGCAAACTCACGAGCCGATTTTTTGTTAGTTTTTAATATTAAACGCCTGAATATGCCGAGAAACCGCCGTCAACAGGGATAATAATACCTGTTACAAATTTAGAGTAGGTTTCATCGCTTAAGAAAAGAAGAGCGCCTGTAAGGTCTTCGGGTACACCGAAGCGACCAAGAGGAGTGTGGCCAATAATCTTTTCGCTACGGGGTGTGAATGAGCCATCCTCGTTATAAAGCAATGCCTTGTTCTGGTTTGTTGAGAAGAAGCCGGGAGCAATTGCATTTACGCGAAGGCCAACCTCTGAAAAATGAACTGCCATAAACTGTGTGAAGTTTGAGATAGCCGCCTTTGCCGCAGAGTAAGCGGGAATTTTGGTAAGGGGCTTGTATGAGTTCATTGATGAGATGTTGATAATAGTTGCATTTTCCTTGCCAATCATATCCTTAGCAAAAACCTGTGTTGTAAGAAGTGTGCCGAGGAAGTTAAGGTTGAATACAAATTCAATGCCCTTGGGGTCAAGGTCAAAGAAGGTTTTGACATCGTCAGCCGCGTCAAGGTCGCAAAGCTCAAACTTTTCTTTGGTGGTATTGCCGCTGGGGTGGTTACCGCCTGCACCGTTAATAAGGATATCGCAGGTGCCGTAAATATTGTTGATTTCGTTTCTTGCGTTTTCAAGGCTTTCCTTTTCAAGCACGTTGCAAGCAACGCCAATTGCTTCAAAGCCCTCTGCTTTAATTTCGTCTGCTACCTGCTGAGCGGCTTCAAGTCTTAAGTCGAGCACCGCAACCTTTACGCCCTGTCTTGCAAGGTCCTTTGCAAAACCGCCGCAAAGCACACCGCCGCCACCTGTAATAACTGCAACTCTGCCTTTAAGATTTTCGTGTATAAACATTTTTAAAACTCCTTTTTATGGGTTTATTTACTTCTTACTGTTACTGCATCAAGGTTTGCTTTTGTAAGGCAAACGTCAAGTGCATCTGCCGCCGCATCAAATGCCGCTCTGTTTGTGGGGTAGGTATAATCATCCTTAAGCTGGTCTGCTGTGCCGCCTTCACCCTCAAGGTCTTTAAGACCGTCAAACACCTTAAGGTGGGGCTCAAGTGTAAGGAAGTGGTCGCCGTCCTTATCCTTTGCGAATCTTGTAAGAAGCTCAACAATGTTGCCGTCACCAAGACCTGCGGGGCGAACCTTACCGCCATCATAAAGACAATCCTTAACGTGGAAGTAGTCAATATAATCCTTCAACATTTCGTATGCGGGTAAAATCTGCTCGCCGCACTGAATGAAATTGGAGGGGTCAAAAATACCCTTGATTTTACCGTCGAAGGTTTTGTATATTTCAAGGCAACGCTCTGCAATATCGCCGTAAATATCCTTTTCGTTTTCGTGACAGCACCAGATGCCGTTTTCAAGTGAGTAGGTGCACATTTTGTCAAGTCTTTCAAATACCTCATCGTGGTATTCTTCAAGGCTCTGGCCCTTTGTAAAGAAGAAGCTGAACATTCTGATGCGTTGAGTGCCGAGAATATTTGCTACCTCAACACAGTTTTTGAAGTCGTCAAAATGAGGGGCAAAATCATCGGTGATTTCAATTTTACCGTAGTGTGAGCCAATTGCAGAAACGCCGATGCCGTTATCATCAAGTATCTTTTTAAGCTCCTTTGCCTGCTCTACGGTGTAAAGTGAAATGTTACCGTGGTCAAGACCGCGGGGCTCAATGTGGGTCATACCGTGGGCCTTAAGAGCATCAATCTGCTCCACAATTCCGTTGCCGCCCTCATCTGCAAAAGCAGAAAGATGAAAAGAGATAGCCATAATATATTCTCCTTTAATTTAAAAATATTTCTTTGTTGGTTTTTATATATTGAGCGCAAAGTCTCAAAAATTCGTCTGAATCGTATTTTTCTTTAAACAACTCGTCAGCCTTGGCGGTTGTGGTGTAGTCCACCGAAACCTCACTGTCGGGGTCGTACATATTAACTAAGGGTGTAACAATATCAAGATATTTGTCTGCACCTACGGCACTGAGTGCGTCGGGAAGCATGGGCACAAGGGGAGCACCGTTGTTTTTGAAAAATAAGGTTAATGAGTTTTTAGCATCCTCGTCAAAATATTCCAGAGTGTAAATGAATTGTTTTTCACGTGGAAGAAGCTCAAACGCCTCGTTCATATTAACTGCATTTTCGAGCTGAATCTGTATATTCATTGCCACACCGTGTAAGAGCTCGGTGTCGGGTGTTTCCTTGATTTTTTCATCGGTTAAAACGCCGAAGCCCTGTCTTAATTCGTAGTCACGCTTCCAGATAGCGCCCTCGCGCTTAAGTCTTTCGCGTCTTGCTCGGGATGACTTAAGAGCCTTGCTCCAGGCGAAAATTGCCAAGCCGATTGCAACTAAAAGTATAAGCCATAAATACCATTGTACACCGAAAAGCATAAAAATCACTCCTGTAAGCTTTTGTAAATATCGCTCTTTTTAAGTCCTGTTTTCTTTGCGATTTCCTTGGCGGCTTCGTTTTTGGAAAGTCCGTTTTTTACAAGCTCCAATGCCATAGCCTTTGCGTCGTCAAGGGTGATTTCCTCATCATCAACCTCGGGCTTACCCTCAACAATAAGCACGTATTCGCCCTTGGGGCTTACTTCCTTATATTTGTCGCGTGCCTCAAAAAGTGTGGTACGCTCAACGTTTTCGTAAATTTTGGTAAGCTCCTTTACCAAAGCGATTTTACGGTCACCAAAATACTCTGCCATATCCTGAAGTGTGGATGGAAGCTTATGGGGCGCCTCGTAAAAAATCATTGTGCGCTTTTCATCAACAAGCTCTGTAAGGTGCTTGCGTCTATTTTGCTTGGTCATTGTAAGGAAGCCTTCAAAGGTAAATCTGCCCGAGGGCATACCTGAAATTGCAAGGGCGGTTACAAAGGCACAGGGGCCGGGGACTGCACAGACCTTGATGCCATTTTCGTGGCAACGAAGGGTTAAATCTTCACCAGGGTCCGAGATGATGGGCATACCTGCATCAGAAACCAACGCACAGCTTTCACCGTTTAAAAGCCTTTCGATAATAACACCGCCGCGCTCCATGCGGTTGTGCTCGTAATAGCTTACCATGGGCTTTTTAATGCCGAAATGGTTAAGAAGCTTAATGGTTACGCGGGTGTCCTCGGCGGCTATAAAATCACATTCGGAAAGCACCTGAACGGCACGGGGTGAAAAATCTCCAAGGTTACCGATGGGTGTGCCTACAACGTAAAGAATACCTGCCATTATAAAACATTTCCTTCCTTGTCAAACAGGGGTAAACGTTCAAGATAAATAATATCGTCGCGGTCTGCCGCGTCACCCTCGGCAAGGATTGTCATATTAGCAACAATATTGCCCTCTGCCTTGTTTATGAGGGTCTGCACTGCCTTAAGCGATTCGCCAAGTGAAATAACGTCGTCAACAATAAGTATTCTTTTGCCCTTGATAAGCTCTGCCTCTGCAGTGTCGAGGTAAAGGTGCTGCTCACCCTCGGTGGTGATGGAGTTAACAACTGCATCAAAAACACCGGTCATATAAAGCTTAGGCTTTTTACGGGCAACAAAATATTTTTTGCCGCTCTGACGTGACATTTCGTGAGCAAGGGGGATACCCTTAGCCTCGGCGGTGATTATATAATCAAATTCGGGTGCTTTTTTAAGAAGCTCGTCGGCGCAGGCAACTGTAAGCTCTGCATCACCGAAAATAACAAATGCCGCAATTTTCAAATCATCGTTTAAACGGCAAAGGGGAAGCTGTCTGTCAAGACCCGCAATTTTCATTGAATGATACATAAAAATATCTCCTTTTCACGGTTGAAAAACCGCACATTTTCTCACATTCTAATTATATAATACCACGTAAAAAAGTCAAGCAAATGAGTTCCCATATATTGAAAAATATAATGTAATTATTGTATAATTAAATGAGAAATTTTAAAAAGGTGATAATAATGCATATACCACTTTGTGAAACCAATGAAATAGAAATACTGAGCTTTGACGAGGCCTTGAAAACTGAGGCAGACGGCTCCTTTGAATACAATCGCGAAATGTGGCTTTACGTACCCAATGCATATACCGAGTACCGTTATATTTTAGGTACAAGGGGTGTTAATCCCCTTGTGTGCATCGGCATAAACCCCTCTACCGCAAAGCCCGACGATCTTGATAATACCCTTAAATCCGTCGAGCGTACTGCCGCATTTAACGGCTACGATAGCTTTATTATGTTCAACGTTTACGCTCAGAGGGCAACCAACCCCAAGGATATGGACGGCGCCTTCAACGAGTGCTTACATAAAGAAAATATGAATGCCTTCCGATATATTATGTCAACCTACGAAGAGGGGCGCAGGCCTGCAATCTGGGCGGCATGGGGCACCATTATTGAAAAAAGGCCATACCTTATACCCTGTGTAAAGGATATGATTGAAATCGGCAATGAATACGGAGCACAGTGGTTTTCAGTGGGCAAAAAATCCGTTAAGGGTCACCCGCATCATCCCTTGTATCTTAAAAACGGCAGTCCCACTGAGGCGTTTGATGTGGTGGGATACCTTGATTCCCTTGTTTAATTAGTAATTTGAGCTTTAAAAGTTATTGACATTTAATAATGTAATATGCTATAATTCTATGCATATTTGTTAAATGCCGTGAAGGGAACAAGTAGCTTTAATCTGCGTAAATCAGAGAGTTGCCGTTTGGTGAGAGGCGCGTGAGCAATTAATGCGAATACATCCCGGAGCATCGCACCGAAATTACAGTAGGCTGCGGCGGGTGCGCCCGTTAAAGCGTGTGGGTTGTTTTAACCCCGTAAGGCGGTTTTTGTGAAAAAACCGTGAATTAAGGTGGTAACACGGGTATTACTCGTCCTTTGGTTTTCCAAAGGACTTTTTTTATTGTAATTATTTAGTAAAGGACTGAATGTTTTGCCTATTACAGATTTTCTTGTTAATAACGCAAAAAACTACAAGGATGAAATTGCCCTTGTAGAAATCAACCCTGAAATTCAGGAGAAAAGTCGCCAGACATGGAGGGAATACTCACTTATTGAGGCTAACCCTCTCAGCGCAGGCAGATGTGAAATGACCTGGGGTGACTTTGAAAAAAAGGCTAATCGCTTTGCAAACCTTCTTCTTTCAAGAGGCATCAAGAAAGGGGATAGAGTTGCAATTCTTCTTATGAATGGCATCGAGTGGCTTCCCATTTATTTCGGTATTCTTAAGACCGGTGCACTTGCAGTGCCGCTTAACTACCGTTATACTGCGGATGAAATCAAATACTGTCTTAAGCTTTCTGACAGTGACGTGCTTGTTTTCGGTCCCGAATTCACAGGCCGTGTTGAGCAGATTTCACACAGAATTCCCGACGTTAAATATACCTTCTACGTTGGTGAGGATTGCCCCACGTTTGCCGAAAGCTACGACAGACTTGTTACCTATTGCTCATCAAAGGCTCCCGAAATTCAGCTCAGTGATGATGACGAGGCAGCAGTTTACTTCTCATCAGGCACAACGGGCTTCCCCAAGGCTATTTTACACGCACATAAGAGCCTTGTGCACGCCGCTTTAACTGAGCAGGCACACCATTCACAGACCAGGGACGACGTTTTCCTTTGCATTCCGCCCCTTTATCATACAGGTGCAAAAATGCATTGGTTCGGCTCTCTTGTGGCAGGTAGCAAGGCAGTGCTTCTTAAAGGCACTAAGCCCAGAACAATTATCGAAACTGCAAGTCAGGAGCGCTGCACAATCGTGTGGCTTCTTGTTCCGTGGGCTCAGGATATTCTTGACTCCATTGATAGCGGCGAAATAGACTTAAGCGAATATGAGCTTGCACAGTGGAGATTAATGCACATTGGTGCACAGCCCGTTCCCCCAAGCCTTATTAAAAGATGGCTCGGCATTTTCCCCCATCATCAGTACGATACAAACTATGGTCTTAGTGAATCAATCGGCCCCGGCTGTGTTCACCTTGGCGTTGAAAACGTTCACAAGGTTGGCGCAATCGGTAAGGCAGGCTACGGCTGGGAGGTTAAAATTGTTGACGAGCACAGAAACACCGTTCCCCGTGGTGAGGTTGGTGAGCTTGCGGTTAAGGGTCCCGGCGTAATGCTTTGCTATTACAAGGACGAAAAGGCAACCAACGACGTTCTTTGTGACGGATGGCTCTTTACAGGTGATATGGCTCAGGAGGATGAGGATGGCTTCATTTTCCTTGTTGACCGTAAAAAGGACGTTATTATTTCAGGTGGTGAAAACCTTTATCCCGTTCAGATTGAGGACTTCCTGCGTAAGCACGAGGATATCAAGGACGTTGCGGTTATCGGTCTTCCAGATGCACGTCTTGGCGAAATTGCCGCCGCAATTATCGAGGCTAAGGAGGGTGTAACCCTTACAGAGGACGATATTAACGACTTCTGCTATGACTTGCCTCGTTACAAGCGTCCCAGAAAGATTATCTTTGCCGACGTTCCCCGTAACCCTACCGGTAAGATTGAAAAACCCAAGCTCCGTGAAATTTACTGTGGCGAAAGCCTTGTTGCTTCACAGAACGAAATCAAGAAATAATTTGAGGTGCAGATAAATGAAAAAGCTTTTATTAGGTAACGAAGCCGTTGCCCGCGGTCTTTACGAAGCAGGCTGTCGTGTGGCTTCAAGCTATCCCGGTACACCCAGTACAGAGGTTACAGAGTGTATTTCGGCTTATGATGAAATTACAAGTGAATGGGCGCCTAACGAAAAGGTTGCCTGCGAGGTTGCATTCGGTGCGGCTGTTGCAGGTGCACGTTCATTCTGTGCTATGAAGCACGTTGGTCTTAACGTTGCGGCCGACCCTCTTTTTACTTCATCATATACAGGTGTTAACGCAGGTCTTGTTATTGTTGTAGCCGATGACCCCGGTATGCACTCATCACAGAACGAGCAGGATAGCCGTCACTACGCTAAGGCTTCCAAGATTATGATGCTTGAGCCTGCAGATTCTGATGAATGTCTTAAATATTCAAAACTTGCTTTTGAACTTTCAGAGCGCTTTGACACACCTGTTCTTCTTCGTCTTACAACCCGTGTTTCTCACTCCAGAAGCCTTGCAGAGGTTGGTGAGAGAGTTGACAACGGTCTTAAGGCTTACGAAAAGAATCCTCAGAAATACGTTATGGTTCCCGCTAACGCAAAGGTTAAGCACGTTGAGGTTGAAAAGCGTATTCTTGACCAGATTGCTTACTGTGAAACTGAAGCAGTTGAAAACGGTCTTAACTCAGTTGAATATAATAGCAAAAAAATCGGTGTTATTACATCGGGTATCTGCTACGAATATGCTAAGGAAGCACTTGGTGAAAATGCAAGCTACCTTAAGTTAGGTTGTGTATATCCGCTTCCCGAAAAGCTTATTAAGGATTTCTGCAACGAATGCGAAACAGTTTACGTGCTTGAGGAATTGGATGACTACATCGAAACTCACTGTCGTAAATTGGGCGTTGACGTTAAGGGCAAGGCTGAATTTACACTTCTCGGTGAATATTCACAGGGTCTTATCAGAAAGGTTATCTTAGGCGAGGAAACAACCTCACTTAAGGCAGACGTTCAGATTCCTCCCAGACCTCCCGTGCTTTGCGCAGGCTGTCCCCACAGAGGTCTTTTCTACACACTTAAGAGATTGAACGTAACCGTTAGCGGTGACATCGGCTGCTACACCCTCGGTGTTGCAAAGCCCCTTGGTATGATGGATACCGTTCTTTGTATGGGTGGTAGCGTTTCAGGTCTTCACGGCAGAAACCTTGCAAACCCCGAAATGGCAAGCAAGTCCGTTGCAGTTATTGGTGACTCAACCTTTATTCACTCAGGCGTTACAGGTCTTATTGACATCGCTTATAACAACAGTAATTCTGTTACAATCATCCTTGATAACAGCATTACCGGTATGACAGGTCATCAGCAGAATCCCACAACAGGCTATACCATCAAGGGCGAGCCCGCAGCAGCAGTAAGCCTTGAAAAGCTTTGTGAAGCAGTTGGTATCAACAACGTATTTGTTGTTGACCCCTACGACCTTAAGGATTGCTATGACAATATCAGCAAGGCTCTTTCACTTAACGCTCCTGCAGTTGTTATTTCAAGAAGACCCTGCGCACTTCTTAAAACAGTTAAGCATAATCCTCCTCTTAAGGTTAATAAGGATAAATGTAAATCATGTAAAATGTGTATGAAAATCGGTTGTCCTGCTATCAGCATGAAGGACGGCAAGGCAGAAATCGACTTTACACAGTGCCTCGGTTGCAACGTTTGCTCACAGCTTTGCAAATTCGACGCTATTGAATAAGAAAGGAGAGTATAATAATGAATAAATCAATTATGATTGTTGGTGTTGGCGGTCAGGGTACACTCCTTGCAAGCCGTATTTTAGGCAGTGCTCTTCTTTCAAAGGGCTATGACGTTAAGGTTTCTGAGGTTCACGGTATGAGTCAGCGTGGCGGCTCCGTTGTAACCTACGTTAAATATGGCGAAAAGGTTTATTCACCCGTTGTTGGTGAGGGCGAAGCAGATTTGATTCTTGCATTCGAGCAGCTTGAAGCCGCAAGATGGCTTTCATGCCTTAAGCCCGATGGTAAGGTTATTGTTAACACTCAGAAGATTGACCCTATGTCAGTTGTTATCGGTGACTGTCAGTATCCCGACGGTGTCCTTGATTCTGTAAGGGCAGCAGGTGCCGCAGTTGTTGCACTTGATGCACTTCCCCTTGCAGTTGAGGCAGGCTCACCCAAGGCAACAAATGTTGTTCTTATCGGTGCTATGGCTAAGAACACTGATATTGATAAGGAAATCTGGCTTGACGCGGTTAAGGCTTGCGTTCCTGCTAAGTTTCTTGAAATGAACCTTAAGGCCTTCGAGCTTGGTTATAACCAATAAATAATCCGAAACACCCTTTCCGTAGAGGATAGGGTGTTTTTTATGGGTAAAACACAAAATATTATACAAATGCATTGAAAGTGTTGCGTAAATGTGTTAGAGTTATATCAATAAATATTGAATTGAGGTGTTTTTATGAAACGTTTTTCAAAAGTAATTGCTATAATTCTGACCTTCTCTATGCTGTGGCTGTTGCCTGTAAGTGTTGGTGCCGCCTCCTTAGAAAATGGCTTGGATCCGCTTAAAGCTCAATTTGTTTTTGGTGAGGGTCCCGAGGAAAGCGGATATTCTGTTGATTACCGATATTTTTCACCGGTTAAAGAAAATGACACTACTAAATATCCCCTTGTTGTTTGGCTTCACGGTATGGGCGATGGTGCTTCCGATGGTGTGCAGGTGCAAAACAGTGGTATTGCTTATTGGGTAAGCGATGAATTCCAGAATCGTTTTCAGCCTGCTGGCGGTGCGTTTATTTTAGCTGCCCGCTCAAGGGAAGAGGATGGCTTTTATTGGGACGACGAAATGATTGCTCCCTTGAGAGCAGCTATTGATGACTTTATCGCACAGCATGGTGAAAATATAGACCTTACACGTATTTATATCGGCGGCTACTCAATGGGCGGTAAGATGACCTTAAAAATGGCTATCTCTTACCCCGAAATGTTTGCGGCGGCATTCCCCATATGTCCTGCATGGTCACCGGATGAAGGGTTGATTTCGCACCTTTCGATAATGCCCATATGGTTAACCTCAAGCACTCTTGACCCGTTGGTTAATTATTACTTGTCCGTTTCTCCTACGTGGGATAAAATAACCGCAACCTCAAATGTTTTGGCAGAATGCAGATTTTCTACAATAACAAAGGTTTGTTACCCTGACGGAACGGCTACAAGCAGTGCTCACCACACTTGGTTTGCAGTTAATTATGATATGTTTTCCATTGAAAATGGCGCATATCCCAATATGACAACTATTGACGGATTGGGCAATGAGGTTGACCTTACCTACCCCGATGGTATGATTTCATGGCTTTGCCGACAGACGTCAGAATATGATGGAACGGTAATTGAGGGTACGGGAAACATAACACCCGAGGATGAAACAGATAATATGTTTGCCTTTAATGATATTTTTGAATTACTTACCTTGTTATTTAATGCCTTACTTAAGCTGTTGGGTATAAAATAATTTAAATCAACGGA
Organism: Acutalibacteraceae bacterium; assembly: GCA_045654405.1. GTDB lineage: Bacteria > Bacillota > Clostridia > Oscillospirales > Acutalibacteraceae > DTU089. The sequence continues at coordinate 176,775 of JAZONH010000013.1, forward strand.
CTCGGGACATAATCGTCCCGAGTCCATTTTCATATAATGTATTGGTGAGATTATGATTAAAATGTATTTTAAGCCTCGTTTTAAGCGTCCGCCACCAATACGGGCAAGGCGATTTGTGTCTAAAAGAAAGACCAATACAATTATTTTTCGAATAGCCTCAATATTTTTAGTAATGTCCATATTTACCGTTATCTGTGATATAAAAATGCGCCCCGTAATTGAAACGGTAGGGGGTACGGCGCTGAAGAATTCCTTGGCAAACGTGCTTGACGGAACGGTTAATGAAATTGTTGATGAGTTAGGGGTGCGTTACGGTGATATGGTGAATATCGAAAAAAATTCCGATGGGTCAATCGCTGCCATAACCCTTAACAGCTCCTACATAAACGGCTATAAGGCGGATTTGTCTGACAGATGCTCCGACAGACTTGCCCAGTTTGATAAAACCGTGGTACCCGTACCTATGAGCTCTATTATAGGTCTTGCCTTTTTTGATAACCCCATTTTCAATATAGACGTTACCGCGACTATTTATGGTTTTGCAGTAACTGACGTAACCTCGAAATTCGAGAGCGCAGGAATTAATCAGACCCGACATACAATTTACCTTGAGGTTAAGGCATCTGCCCACGCATATATGGGGCTTGTACACCTTAACGAAAGTGTTGACGAAACGATTATACTTGTCGAAACCATAATTGTTGGTGAGGTGCCACAATCATATTATGTAAGAACCGATTAAATAAATGGTGAATATTAATGACGCATAGTGTCAAATCATTGTCCCCTTGGATTGCTCCAAGGGGATTTTTCTTGCAATATTGTTTTTTAAAAAAATATATGATATAGTTGAATTGTGAAAGGGCGGGTGTGTAATGATGAATAAGCCAAAAGACTTGTTCGTAAAAGTATTTGTATTGGTTTTAAGCTTGATGATTTTAGTTTCTGTAATGTGTGCGTGTCAAGGTGAGCAAGGTTTAAACAATGAAAAACCAGAAGAAACGAGCGCTGTTGCCGAGGTTTATGATGTTTGCAAATGGCAAAGTGCTTATTTGGATTTCCTGAAAACACATAAAAGCACCCATAAAGCTTATGCTCTTGTATATATTGATGACGATGACATTCCTGAGTTGTATTTACGTGGAGTTGACGAGGCAACAGGTGACAGTGTTTGTACATACAAAAATGGTGTCGTGATTGAGCAAATTCTACACCGAACCGGTGGTGGTTGGTATGTGGAAAAATGTGGGAAGGTTATCAATATAAACGGCCATATGGGGCAAACGCATACTCATGTTTACGAGCTTTCTGAAGATGGATTTGAGTTGGTTTTTAAAGCAGTTTCTTCAGAAAGAATAAATGACAGAATTGAACTTTATTTTGAATATTCGATATGGGATATGCCGGTAAGCGAATCGGAATATACCTTGGCGGTGGAAGAAGCTGTCGATTTAGAGTATGCACAGCGACTTAATGCTGTTGAAGTGGATTATGATACCATATTGGAACAAATTATAAACTTTAAGTAATGGTATGTTTGATGCAAAATTAAAGGATGTGTAGAGCTTTCTACACATCCTTTTTGCTATCCTTTTAACCAATAAATTTATCCATAAGTGTGTGGCCGATTTCAACGTAGTTGCCCGTTGCCTTGGCAGTTGCCTCTGTAAATGTGGTAACACCGTTATCTGCAGCCTTTGATTTCTGATAAATCATATAGGGCACTGCGTCACCCGCGTGGGTCATTGTAACAATGGGAGTGGGGTGGTCGGGAAGCACCATGATTTTGTAATCATCGTATTTATCAAGGGCTTCAACAACCTTTGAAAGTACCTTTTCGTCGATGATTTCAATGGATTTAACCTTGTTTTCAGGCTCGTTTCTGTGTCCGCATTCATCGGGAGCTTCAATGTGGATGTAAACAAAATCCTTGGCTTCAAGCTCCTTGATTGCGCACTCTGCCTTGCCCTCGAAGTTTGTGTCAATGTAACCGGTTGCGCCCTCAACGTCGGGGTCATTCATGCCTGCGCATTTTGCAATACCCTTAAGAAGGTCAACTGCAGAGATGATTGAGCCGTCAACGCCGTATTTTTCCTTGAAATCGGGGAGTGAGGGCTTTGTGCCTTCGCCCCAGAGCCAGATTGAGTTTGCGGGACGCTTACCCTCGGCAATTCTGCGCGTATTTACGGGATGCTCCATAAGGAAGTCGTAGCTTGCCTTCATCATACCGATAAGCTCTTTAGCATTCTCGCTGTCTGAAAGGTGCTCGCCAATAACCTTGCCCGAAATATCGTGGGGAGGTGTAAGCTTGCCTAAATCAAGGGTGCCCTCGTGCCATACAAGGCAATGACGGTAGGCAACACCGCTATAGAATTTAAAAATATCGTTACCGAAATGCTCCTGAACGCTTTTGATAATTTCAGATGCGTCTGCAGTTGAAATATCGCCTGCACTGTAGTCAACCATTGTTTTGTCCTCGTAATTTTCCTCGTCGGAAAGAGTAACAAGGTTGCAACGGAAAATGATATCGCTATCAAGCATATCAACGCCGATGCTTACAGCCTCAAGGGGTGAGCGACCTGTGTAGCATTCCTTGGGGTTGTAGCCAAGTACGCTCATATTTGCAATATCGCTACCGGGCTTAAGACCCTCGGCAACAGTTTTTACAAGACCAACCTCGCCCATGCTTGCCAATTTGTCAAGGCAGGGCTTTTTAGCTAATTCCATAGGTGTTTTGCCACCTAATGCAGGTACGGGGTAGTCCGCCATACCATCATATAAAACAACAATATATTTCATAGGATTAACCTCTTTTCTCAATGAATAAAACTATTTTACAACTAAAGGCGCATCATTGTCAATAAAATGACTAAAAAACCTTGAAAAATAAAGGGGTTTGGAGTAATATAAAAAGTGTAAAAACCAATAAAGGGAGTTTGAATTATTATGAAATTACCTATTGCTATCCAGCTTTATTCCGTACGTGACGATATGGAAAAGGATTTTGAAGGCACATTAAAAAAGGTTAAGGAATTAGGCTACGAGGGTGTTGAGTTTGCAGGACTTTTCGGCAAAAGCGGTCTTGAGGTAAAGGCTCTTTGCGAAAAATATGAGCTTGTGCCCGTTTCTGCCCACGTTCCTTATTATGATATGCTTGAGAATCCCGAGGCAGTGCTTAAGGATTATCAGGATTTAGGCTGTAAATACGTTGTTGTTCCCTACCTTACCGAGGAATGCCGTCCCGGTACCGAGGGTTGGGATGCTACCGTGAAGGGTATCGGCAAAATCGGTGAAGCGGCTAAGGAAATGGGTATGCTCCTTCTTTACCACAACCACGATTTCGAGTTTCTTAAAATCGACGGTGAGTATGCACTTGATATTCTTTATAACACAATTTCTGCAGACCTTCTTGCAACTGAGATTGATACCTGTTGGGTAAACGTTGGTGGCGAGGAGCCTGCCGCATACGTTGAAAAATACTCAGGCAGAGCACCTATTGTTCACCTTAAGGACTTTGCGGGCTCAAAGGGTAACGGACCTCTTTATAAGCTCATTGGTATTGAGGAGGAAGAGGTACAGGGTGAAAACACCTTCGAATTCCGCCCCGTAGGCAGCGGCGTTCAGAACTTCCCCAAGATTATCGAAGCTGCTGAAAAGGCAGGTGCAAATTGGGTTGTTGTTGAGCAGGATGACCCCTCAATGGGCAAGACACCTATCGAGTGTGCGCAGTCCAGTATTGAATATCTTAAGACTTTATAATAACAAACCCGTCTGACCATTTAGTCAGACGGGTTTTTGAATGCAAAATTTCGGTGCTTTGAACCCCGAAATTCCTAACTCCTAATTAAAAAAGCCTTCCGTTTCGACGGAAGGCTTTTTTAATTATCTGTTAAGGATAAGCTTTGTAAGCTCAACGGGTTCAACGATTGTGTCGCCCTTGTAAACTCTCATGTTGCCTGAAGCGATTTCGTCGATGAGGATAACCTCGTCGTTGTTGTAGCCGAACTCGAATTTGATATCCCAAAGGTCAAGGCCGATTGTCTTAAGGTCATCAGCGATGATTTTTGTGATTTTAAGTGTCTGCTCCTTCATGCTTTCGAACATTGCGGGGCTCATAACACCGAGCGCTGCAAGGCCTTCGCCTGTAACAAGGGGATCGCCCTTAGCGTCGTTTTTGAATGTGCATTCAACGTAGCCACCCTCAAGAACTGTGCCGTCTTCGATGTATTCGCCGTATCTTCTGATGAAGCTACCTGTAGCAACAAGTCTGCAGATTACTTCAAGACCGTGACCGAAAACCTTACCGGGAAGAACTTCCATAGTAGCGTTGTCAACGTCAGCACTAACATAGTGAGTCTTGATGCCTGCTTCTTTAAGCATATCAAAGTAGTAGATGGATGTTTTAAGGTTCTCTTTACCGATACCCTCGATTGTAAGACCAACGCTGTTTTCACCGGGATCGAACACGCCGTCTTTGCCTGTGCAATCGTCCTTGAACTTGAGCATTACGTTGCCGTTTTCAAGCTCGTAAACGTCTTTTGTTTTGCCTTCGTAGAGTTTTTTCATTTTAAACGCTCCTTTTACCGCTGTGTGCAGTGGCATCAATTTTTTTACATAATGAATTTTAAAACTGTTTAATAAGAATGTCAAGTGCGACGAATAATTTTTTTTACTTAAAAATAATGTTCTAAAAATTTGTTATAAATGAATGTTATTTTTATCTTTTTTTTGGTGAAATATACATCAGGAAATTAAAGATTTTTACAGTTGAAATCGGTCCATGCGCTATCTGTTGAAAGTGCACCGCCGTTTTTGAAGGTGGACCTTGCCCCGGTGTCGTTTTTAAGCCATAAATCAAACCATTCCACTGCGTATTTTACGTAGGTGTCGGGGTCTGTACAGCAGCTTGTGTGCACGCCGTTAACAAGGGAGGCGTACACTGCTGGGCCCTTTGCAACGTCGTAGGCAGGCTTAACCCATTTGCTTGCAAGCACAATCATATCCATAGTGCCTGCTAAAAACAGTGTTGGTGTTTTCAATGCCTCGGCTTCCTCGGTATAGTTACTGCCTGCTAAAGAAAGCACACAGTCGAATCGGGAGTCCTTAACTGCGGCGTTTACTGCGCTTCTGCCACCCTGCGAGTGACCCACTGCCGCGGCCTTTTCGGTATTGATTTTGCCGCAGAGCACGCTTGCAGAATTACTGTTTTCGGAAATTATAAAATCCAATGATGCAATCTGTGCAGTACCGTCTGCCGCCATGGTTTCGTTGTTAGCAACTACTATATAGCCGTTTTCTGCAAGCTTTATAAGCAGGTTTTTATATAATGTATAGTCAAAGCCCGTGCCGTTTGCAAAGATGAGAACGGGGTAGGTGCGGTTGTCATTAAGAACGGCTTGTGAATAAAAGACTGTCTGAGTTTTGCCGCCGTATTCCGCCGTGTAGGTTGTAACGCCCGTGTCGGTGGTAACGGGATTTGTTGTAGCAGGGGGATTAGTAGGGGGAACCGTGGTTGCTTGCTGTGTAACAGTCTGGGTGATTGTACTTGTTTGCGGTACTGTGCTCGGTTGCGTTGACTCTGGCACTGTGGCAAAGTCTGTAACGCTATTGTTGGTAATATCATTGTATATCTGTGTGTCTGCGTAGGTGGCTTCGGTAGTGCTTGCTTCCTCTTTTTTGAATTTAGAAAAATCAATTTTTATACAACCCGTCAAGGAAAAAAGTATAACTATAACCAATAAAAGAGATATAAAGGATTTAACGTATTTCATTTTTGCTACTCCTTTTATTTAAGCAACTCTCGGGCGGTGGGCATTGAGCTTTCGGCGCCCATACGGCTTACGGCTATTGCGCCCGCCTTGTTACCCATTTTACAAGCGCTTATTATATCGCCGCTTTTAAAATACTCAAGAGCCATAGCGGCTGTGAAGCAGTCACCGGCGGCGGTAGTGTCAACTACGTTTGTTTTAAGTGCGGGTATCAGCTTTAGTTCTTTTTTGTCCCAAACAGAGCAACCCCTTGAGCCTAACTTGAGCACAACAAGCTTAGCCTTGCTACGCTCCATTAAAATTTCGGAGGCCTTTAATATATTGTCCTCGTTGTCGGGGTAAATGCCCGTAAGGGCTTCGGTTTCGCTTTCGTTTGGTGAAATGATTTCGGCACCCTGCATTTTTTCAAGCTCAAATGCCTTTGCGGGACCGCAATCAATAACGGTTGTGATGTTATTTTTTACCGCTTCATTTACACAGCTTATAACCACGTCCTCGTTGGTTTCGAACTGTATAAGCAATAAATCGGGCTTGAAATCAATAATGCTTTTTATTGCGGCGGCACTGTCGATTTCCTTGTTTGCGCCCTCATAAACTACAATGCGGTTTCTGCCCTCGCCATCAAGGATTATAACCGCAAGACCTGTGGCGGAGCCGTTGGTGTCAATGCCTGAAACGTCTATGTTCTTTTCCTTAAGGTTGTTTATAAGGGTTTTGCCGTTTTCGTCGTTACCTACCTTACCTATCATTCTGACGCTTGCGCCGAGGTTTGCAAGGGCAGTAGCCTGGTTTGCACCCTTGCCGCCGTTTGCGTAGCCGTAGTCGGTGCCTAAAACGTTTTCACCAAGGTCGGGCACCTTCTGCATATTAAGTATAAGGTCGGTGTTGATGCTGCCAACTACAACGGCGCGAATATTTTCGTACATATCAATCACCCCAGAAAATCCTTGAAGTCCTTGGCGGCCTGCTCAAGAGTTTTATCCTTTAAAAATAATGAGCTTGTGCCTAAAACGAATATATCTGCACCGCATTCGTACATCCTTTTGCCGTTTTCAAGGCTGATGTTACCGTCAACCTCAATTAAGGTGTCGCCATAGCCCCATTCCGTAAGAAGCTTGCGGGCTTCAATAACCTTTTTGTCTGCACCCTTGAATATTTTCTGACCTGCAAAGCCGGGGCTTACAGTCATAACAAGGAGCATATCAACGTAATCCATAAGATTCTTTACGCTTTCAACAGGTGTGCCGGGGTTAATGGCAAGCCCTGCCTTACAGCCCTTATTTTTTATAAGCTCAAGTGTACGGTGGATATGAATATCTGACTCGTAATGAACACAAACGATATCATTTTCATCAAGATTCATTCGTTCAATAAACTTTGAGGGATCATAAACCATCATATGAATATCAAGAGGTATGCGGGTAGCTTTTTTGATAGCGTTAATAAGGTCAAAGCCCAATGTAATGTTGGGTACAAAGCTACCGTCCATAATATCAATATGTAAATAGTCCACGTTAATGCTTTCAAGCTCTTTGATTGCGGGCTCGAGTGAAAGTAGGTCCGCGCACATTAATGAGGGAGATAACAATTTGTTCATAATACAATCCTCACATAAAATGTTTTATAATGTGATTTTAACATAATAAGCAAAGGGTGTCAATGAAAGTAACCTGATTGACGACATAAAAAGGTATATCCCCATAGAAAGGGATATACCTTATTTTAATGTATAATATTGAAAATCAAAAGGAATAAAAGCACCGCGCATACGCCGAGGCAGGTCATAAACAATGCGAAGGAGAAGCCCTTTGTAATTCTTGATGACGTTTTTGAAAGGGTGTCAAATACGCTAACAAAGGTGTCTGCCTTGTTTGATTTTTCGGGCTCAGTGCTATGCTCGTCAAGGAATTTACCAATTGAATAAGCAAAGGCATACTTAACGTGCTCTGAGGGCTCCTTTGAGTATCTAAACACTGTTTTGCTTAATATAACGGTTAAGATATCCGTTACGTCACAAAGGAATCTGCACACAACCGCAAGTACAAACATACCTGCCTTGACTGCGACGCCTGTGGATTTATCGAGCGAAGAGCTAATAAAGCAAACTACGGCGATGATAATTCTGAAAATGGGCTTGTAAACGTTTTCCTCCAACGAGAATTTACCCTCAAGGGGATTGTGGTGTATCTTGTTGCCGTTTACGGTTTTGCAAAGCACCTTACGGATAACTAAAAGATATACAACAACGCCGATGCTTACTGAGATTATAACGCCCTTAAGGTTTGTGAATGAGAAATAATGCACTTGGTGTGCAAAATCGTGACCGAAAATAAAGTGCACCATTTCGAGGCTTATTTTTTCGGCAATTTTGTGGGGCATAAGACCGATTACGGGCAGTGCAACCGCTGACATAACAAGTGCCGCATATGATAATACGGTAGGCTTTTTGCCCTTGGGTGTATCCTCTGTGGGCTTTTGAACGAAGATTGTTATAAAAAGCTTTAAAACGTAAGCAACCGTAAGACCGCCCGAGAAAAGGAACAACCATTCGATTATTTGTATGAATAAGCCGCCGTGGGGGATGAACTCAACAATGCTTTCGTGCACAAGGGTTTTAGAAAGGTATCCGCACAAGCCGGGGATGCCCGCAAGGCTACAGCCGCCTATAAGGAAAACTGTCGCCAACAGAGGCTTGTTTTTACCATAGCCCCTGAGCTTGTTAAGGTCAAGGGTGTGAGCGCCTGCGTAAATTGCACCTGCGCTAAGGAATAATACAAGCTTAACAATTGAGTGGTTAAGCATATAAAGCACGGTGCCGTTAGCGGCTAAGGAGTTGTGCTCGCCAAGGAGAGTTATCATTGAAACGCCCACTGTAATAAAGCCTATCTGCGAAAGAGAGGAGCAGGCAAGAGTTCTTTTTAGGTTGTTGGAAAGCACACCGAGCAGCGCGCCCAGAACCATTGTTATTGCACCCGATACCAATAAAACATAGCCCCATATTTCGTCCTCAAACATAATACGGCTCGTGATAATAAGGATACCGAAAACACCCGTTTTGGTAAGCACGCCCGAAAGCAATGCACTTGCAGGGGCGGGAGCTACGGGGTGAGCCTTTGGTAACCATATATGCAAGGGGAAAAGACCCGCCTTAGCACCGAAGCCCACAAGCATACAGAAAACAGATACATAAAGGGGGAGTGTTTTTTCGGTGGTTTCAAATATATGGTGAAGCTCGTCAATAACAAGTGTGCCTGTAATGTTATAAAGAAGGAACAGACCCATAAGGCAAACCATACCGCCTGTTACTGCAACCGTAAGGTAGGTTTTACCTGCGGACAGAGCCTCCTTGTTTTTGTCCTGTATAACCCATGTGTATGAGGTGAAGGACATAATTTCAAAGAAAATGAAGGTTGTAATAAGGTCAGCGGATAAAAAGACGCCCATTGTAGCACCCAGTGTAACAAGGAAAAAGAAATAGTACCTTGTTAAATCGTGGTGACCTTTAAAATATTCAACAGAAAGAAGTGATGCGCCAAACCACATAAAGGCGGTTATAATGCCGTACACACTCTGGAAGCCGCTTAAGGAAAAGCTCATTGAAAGAACGTTGAGTGCTTCACCGTGGGAGTTGTGGATAAACAGACTTCCGACGATGGCGGCAAGCACAATAAAGCAGGTGCCGATGCTTAAAGCGTTAAGCAATGCAGGCTTCTTTTTGCCTGCAAAATAAGCAACAACCGCAGATATAAAGGGAAGAAGAATGCATATAGCAGTGATTATATTCATAAGCCCAACACCCCTTCAATCATATTTAAGGGTGCCTGTACAAATACACCTGCAAGAATGCAAAGTATAGCACAAATACCAATGGGTACAAGCATCTTCCAGTTTGCTTCCTTAGCCTCAATTACGGTACCTTCCTTATCCTTTGCAGGGAAGAAGGCTTTAATTAAGGGAGCAAGCATATAAATTGCAGTCAATAATGCGGAAACGAGAAGCACCGCAACACCGATTATTGAAAGCACTGTGGGTGCTTCAAGGCATGCCTCTGCAATGTACCATTTACTGAAGAATCCGCATAACGGTGGGATACCCGTAAGCGAAAGTGCAAATATTCCGAATAAGCCGAAGGTGAAGGGCATTTTTTTGCCAAGACCCTCGAAATTATGGATGTATTCCTCTTTTGCGTTATGAAGCACTGAGCCTGCGCAGAAGAATGCGCCGATTTTTATTACGGAGTGGAAAAGCATATGGCAGAATGCGGCCACAAGACCCGCAGTGCTCATAAGCGTTACGGAAAAGGTAATGTAAGCCAGGTTAGAAATGGTTGAATATGCCAGCCTGCGCTTGAAGTGGGGTTGCTTTAATGCACATACCGAGCCGTAAAGAATGGTGAAAATGCATATTGCCATAGTGACATACTGTGCCGCCGTACCCTTGAGGAAATCCGTGCCGAATGAATAGTAAACCAAGCGTATCAGTGCGAAGGCACTGGCTTTAACAACGGCCACCGCATGCAGAAGCGCGGTAACAGGTGTGGGTGCCACCGAAGCGGTGGGAAGCCAACTGTGGAAGGGGAATATAGCACTTTTTACACCAAAGCCTAAAAATGCAAATATAAAAAGTACTATAGCAAGTGTGGAATCCTCAACTGCTTTCAGTGCACCACCGAAAACAAAGTCGGATGCACCGTTCATTATAAGGTAAACCACACAAGCAAACGCAAATGCGGCACCGCCTATGGCATAAACCATATATTTTCGGGCGGCACGCTTGTGCTTATGCTCCATACCATGCATAACAAGGGGAATGGTGAAAAGGGTCAGCATTTCAAAAAACAAATACATTGTAAGCAAGTTCGATGCCATCGCCATACCCATAGTTACGCCAAAGGACATTATGAAGAAGCAGTAAAACATTTTAAGGTGCTTTTCGTGCTTCATATAGTCAAAGGCGTATAAAGCAGTAAGGGGCCACAAGGTGGCTGATAAGCAGGAGAATATTTTGCCCGCACCGTCAAGCTTCAATGAAAAACTCAGTGAATCAGTGAAGGATAAAATATCAAGGTTTTTTTCCGGTACTGTCAATGCGCAAATCCATACCGCTGCCGATGAAATCAAAAAGGTTGCACCAACAAACATGTTGTGGGATTTCTGGCTTTTAAAAGGAATAAAAAACGAGAGAATCCCAAGAATTATGGGCAAAAAAACCGGAACAAGTAACAAAGAACTGGTCATTTAAACTCTCCTTTTAAAAAATAGCAGAAACAACTGACAAGAGGGAAGCCCCCGTAAATTGTGAAAAGATACCGCCGCAAAGAGCAAGTGCCGAAAGAATAAGCAATGGAAGGATTATTAAAGCAGGCTCCTTGATCTTTTTGTTGTCATCGGCTTCTGCTTTGCCCCAGAATGCCTTGATTGTAATTGTAAGGAGATAGCCTGCAGTAAGAAGTGCGGATATAAGAAGGATAACGGGCACAATCCATGAAAGGTGACCGATGGTGTTATTTTCAAGTGCCGCAGTGGCAAGATGCCATTTACTGAAAAATCCGCCTGTGGGAGGAATACCTATAAGTGAGAGCGATAAAACAGTGAAGCACGCAAAGGTAACGGGCATTTTTTTGCCGATACCGCTGAGCTCGTTGACGTTGTGCTTACCGTAAAGGTAAATAACCGCACCTGCACAAAGGAATAAGCCAACCTTTACGATTGCGTGGAAAAGTATCTGCCATAACGCACCCTCGAAGCCTTCTGAGGTAAAAAGGAAGATACCTGTAAGCACGTATGAAATCTGGCTTACGGTTGAATAGGCAAGACGTTTTTTAAATACCTTTTCACGGTATGCCATAGCGGAGCCCATAAGAACTGTAAGAAGTGAAAGTATAAGAAGTGTATTCTGGACCCATGTTCCCGAGATGTTTTGTGCACCAACGGTAAAGAAAATTGTTCTTATAATTGCCAGAACACCGATTTTTGCAATAACACCCGAAAGGAGCGCACTTGCGGGGGCAGGAGCTACCGGGTGAGCGGTGGGCAACCAACCGTGCAAGGGGAAAAGACCCGCCTTTGCACCAAAGCCGATACACATAAGGAATACTGCTACCAATACAAGTGGAGTTGCTTCGGTAAGGTTGCCTGAAGGATTGAAGTCAAGCGTGGGCGAAGCGGATGCAAGCACGAATATTCCAAAAAGTGCCATAAACGCACCTGCAATTGAATAGTACAGGTATTTTTTTGCGGCAGAAACGGATTCCTTTGAAAGTGAGTGTAAAACTAAGGGTGTGGAGAAAAGTGTAACAAATTCAAAGAATACGTACATAGAAATAAGGTTATCTGAAAGGGTTGCGCCCATCATAGCACCCTGAGTAAGAAATGAGAAAAGGAAGAATCGTTCCTCGTTCTTTTCGTGCTTCATATAAACGCAAGCATAAAGCGTTACAAGAAGCCAGGCAACGCCTATAATAAGGCAGAAAAGCTTTGCCGTAACGTCCGAAGTAAACCCTATTGATAAGCCCTTGGCGAAGCTGAAGCTACCCGTTGTAATTTCTTCAGAAAAACAGATAACAAGAGCAAGAATTGTCTGTATCGTCTGTAATGCAATTACAATACCGAGACGAAGCTTGCGGTTGTTTGCTTTTTTTATTAATAACATTGCCATGCCGCAAAGCATGGGGAATGCGATTGCAGTAATCAAAAGCATTAAATAGTCACCTCGTTAGTGGATGTTTGAGAATATTTCGATGCCCCTTTCAAAAAGGTTAACAAAGGGCTGTGATTGAATACCTACAAAAATATTCAAGGCCGTCATAAAAATTATTACAGTAGAAAACGCCTTTGAGCTTCTGAAGGTGATTTTCTGACGGGTAAGGTCTGCCTTAGCAGGAGAGAATATATTTACTGTTGTACGCAAGAAATATATTACGTTAAGCATTGTGCTGACTGCCAAAGCAATAAGCACGCAATAGGTCTCAAAGCCGTGGTTGAATGCAGATACGCTGAAAAGAAGCTTGGGTACAAAGCCCGCAAAAATAGGTATGCCTATCATAGAGAGTGCGCCTGCACTGAAGGCTGTGGCGGCAATTTTATTATCATGACCCGATGAGGCAAGGGCTCTGAAGCCCTGCTTGCCGTTAACGGTATCTGAAAGTCCTGATGCTGAAAGGAATAACATTGGCTTTGTTAAGGCGTGAGCGGTAATCTGGAAAAGTGAGGCTATAAGAGCTTCGGAGGAGCCGAGCCCGAGACCCATATAGATGTAGCCGATTTGCGCCGCGGATGAAAATGCTATCATAAAGTTTATGCTTTTAGCATTGATTGCGGAAACTGAGCCGAAAATCATACCCGCTATACCGAGTACAAAAATAAGGTGGTGTATTCCTGTGTCAAGGAAGGTTTGCACACCGATTACCCTGTAAATTATTTTAATAAGTAAAAAGATATAGCCCTTGGATACAACACCCGACAATATACCCGAAGCGGCAGGGGTTGCGGTGCCGTAGGTATCGGGCATCCAGAAGTGGAAGGGGAAAAGGCCGCTCTTGATAGCAAGACCCGAAATAAGTAAACCCAATGAAATTGTAAGGGGAACGGTGTAATCACCCGTTGCCCATAAGGTCTGCAGGGTTTCAAAAAGCTGGGGGAATAACAGATGGCCCGTAATCGAATAAAGCAGAACAATACCGATTAAGGTGAATGCGGAGCCGATAAGACTGAAAATCATATATCGTGTGGCAGCCGCAAGGGATTTACCCGATGATCTGAGCATCAGTAACGAGCAGGATGCGATGGTGCAGATTTCAACAAATACATAAGCAGTAAAAATATCGTTGGTGTAGCACAGTGCAGCAAGTGCCGCGTGCACAAGATTTACCATTATATAAAAGTATTTTTGCTTTTCCTCTTTAATGTCGGCAAAAATACGCTTTGCACCGCCGGTTATTGAGAGGAAAATTACCAGCTCAAATAACAACGCAAAGAAGGGCTCAAGTAATCCTGCGGCAATCTCGTTGCCTATGGGTGCATCATAATGACCCATGCGGTAAACAAAGTAGCCGTCACCCTGAGTATAGTTGTAAAAGAGTACGAAGCAGGACATTACAGCGGAGCCTACAAGCAGGATATATGACGTCCAGCGTGCGTTTTTGCCCTTAAGAGCAAATGCTATAACCGAGCAGAATAATGAAAGAACAATAGTAAAAAAGGGGAAATTCTGAATAAAATCCATTAATCTTCTTCCTCCTCTTTGCTGCATTGCTCGTATATCTCGTCAAGATTAAGAGTGTGGAATTTTTTGTATAGTCTTACTGTAAGCGCAAGCATAAGTGCCGAAACACTTACGGAAACAACAATACCTGTAAGCACAAGACCTGTGGGAATGGGGTTAACGTAGTCGGCGGCATTTACAACTCCGTCGGCGGGGACAATGGGTGAAAGCTTACCCTCGATATAACCCATGGAGGCGAGGAAAAGATAAATACCCGTATCCATAATATTAAGTCCCATAATCTTTTTGAGAATGTTTTTCGAGAAAACCAGCATAGTGAAGCCTATGGCAAACAGAATCATTGCCGTTACTTCCTCGTAGTTTATAAGGAAATTCAATCCAAGCGCCCCCTTCTGAAAAGCATATAGAAGCTGTACATTGTGCAGCACACAACACAGCCTACCGCAATATTAAGCGGTAAAATCAGACCACCCGAAAGAAAGTCACCGGGGGTGCCGGGTGTGATTATTGAATGAAGGTTGTTGAATTCATTACCCGTAAAGAATGAGTAGCTTTTTGCAAGGCAATAGAAGCCTAGGGAAGCAATTGTGATAATACGGATGATTTTGGGAGTGAAGATTGCGGCAGCTTTTTCTTCGCCGAATGCCATGGCGAAAAGTATCGCGCCCGCACCAAGTATAGCGCCGCCCGAGAATCCGCCACCGGGCGAAAGGTGACCGTTAAAGAGGATATAAACACCGAAAATCACTACTATAGGTACAAGTATTTTTACTATCATACACACAATGGGGTCGTGGGTGTAAAGGAAGGTTTCTTTTTTGCGTGTATTCTTTTGGGGGGCGTGTTTATCCGATTGCTCAAGAAGAAGCAATACGGCACACGTAGCGGTAAAAAGCACAAAGGATTCACCGAGTGTATCGAAAGCACGATAATCAAGAATCATACCTGCAACGGTGTTGACTGCACCTGTTTCGTCCCTTCCCTGTGCAACGTAATGGTCTGAAACCTCGTTTACGGTGGGGGTATTATCCTTTGCAAATAAGGGGAGGAAGTTAACCATACCTACAAGAAATGCACTGAGTATAAGGCAGAAAAACACCGAAATAAGTCTATATAGCCCGGATGAGAGCTTAAGCTCTGTTTTTTCTACGGCTTTAATTATGTGAGGAGTTTTTTTGTCATTATCTGCAACGGGAGCAGTGTTCTTGGTTTTTAAGGAGCTCTGAGAGATTTTTTTATCAAAATCTATAGCTCCGTCATACCATTGACGCAAGGTGTCACGAAGATTATTTTTCATTTGGTGCCACCTCTTCTTTCTTAGGACGTTTTTCATCCTTATCCTTATCAATAAGGTGAAGCTTTCTGAGTGTCAGGAAGAAAAGCACACCGTCAACACCCGCACCTACTGCCGCTTCTGTAATGGCAAGGTCGGGGGAGCGTAAAAGTAACCACACTACGGACATAACTATACTGTAAGAAGTGAAAATAATGAGTGCGGTCATAACCCTTTTGGAAAGAGCGGTGCAAATAGCGCAGACCACAAGGGATGCAAGAAGTAATATTCTTAAAATTGTAATGAGGTCGGGCATCATTGCACCTCCTTATGAATAACAGTGTCGGTAGCTCTATCTTCATCGGGCAGTTTACAGTGAATGGGAAGCCTTTCGTCGGTTTTTATCTTAGCTTTAACAAACATGTGTGATACCAGCGGGCTTGTGCACCACTGTATGAACACAACGAGAATAATTTTGACAGAGGTAACGTCGATGCCTGCCGCAATAATACACCCAAGAGCAAAAAGGAGGAGCACAAGGGTATCGGTTATCGCCGCAGAATGAAGTCGGTTAAGAGAATAATTAAGGCGGAAGGTGCCGAAAAGGGAAATAAACAGAACGATTATTCCCGAAATGAAGCAAAGGGCAACAAGGCCGAATCTTATCCATTCAAGCATTATTTGGTACCTCCTTGCTTTTTCTCAAAGAGGTTGATGTAGATTTTACATAAAAGCATAACCGCTATGCAACTGAGAAGTGCGTAAACAATTGCAATATCGGGTAAGTAGCTTTCATTAAAAAGAACACCCAATACGCAAATTGCAATAAGCACGATTGTGGAGAGTATATTTGTACCGATAAAGCGGTTGATCATGGTTTTACCGGTTATTGAACGAATCATCGCAACGATTGCCGCTACTGCAAGGCAGATGAGAACGCCGATAAATAATATGTTATATGCCTGCTCTAACATTTACTTTTCAATCCTTTTCAGAAGTTTTATAAATTGACAGTCTTCAATGCCCTCGGCAAAGGATTTGTCGATGCAATGGATGGTGAAGTAGTCATCCTCTATGTCGCCTGTAATTGTGCCGGGGGTAAGGGTTACCGAGTTTGCAAATATAACCCTTGCGAGTCGGGTTTTAAGCGGTAACTTAATTTTTATGATTATGGGATCGTAGCTTTTCTTTCGCAATACTATGGACATCATACTAAGGCTTGATTTAACAATCTCTTTCAGAAGCACTGCAGCGTAGGTGACAAGCAGGGGAAGCTTTTTCCACAAGCGAAGCTCCGCCGAGAATTTGTATCCTAAAAATTTCTTTGCAAAAAGGGTTATAGCACCAACAAGCACAAGCCCTGTTATTACTATCTGAAGCATACCCCAGTCAAGGGTGAATCTGCCGTTTAATATAATCCATAAGAGGAAAAGTAGTATTGTCATATTTACTCCTTTCGTATCGGTAGAAGCATTATATAAGTTAATAATAATTATAATAATAAAAAACCAAAATAATAATAGCACCAGTGTTTTAAGTTGTCAATTGAGTGAGTCGTATTTTATTGTTGTTTTGTGTAACTTTTTTAGGTGTAGTTTGTGCAAAATAGTTTATTGACACGGGCAGATTGTTAATATATAATATAGGGTGGTAATTTATCGTGGCGGAATTTGTCTGCAACAAAATTATCAGAAATATACGTGTTCTTTTTTCTATCACAAGAAAGGTAGGTTTTAATAAATGGCTTTTTCTGTTAAGGGCATAAAATTGCCTCATAAGAAAAAAACTGCCGGTACATCGGTTGAACGATTGGTAACTCCCGATCCCATTACCATACCAATGGTAATGCATATCGGCTCACCTGCAATTCCCGTTGTAAAAGCTGGTGACGACGTTTTTGTCGGTACGTTAATTGCCCGTGCGGGCGACGGTCTCTCATCCCCCATATACTCAAGTGTATCCGGTGGTGTTGCAGGTATTGCAAATATTTGCATTTCTAACGGTCGGCGAGTACCTGCAATCACAATTGACTCTGACGGTAAAATGACTCCCGATGAGAATATCGTTCCTCCCGTTATCAACGACAAGCAGTCCCTTGTTGAAGCAATGAAAAACAGCGGTGTGGTTGGTCTCGGTGGTGCAGGCTTCCCCACTTACGCAAAGTTTGCTACCGATAAGGATATTTCAACACTTATCGTAAACTGTGCAGAGTGTGAGCCCTACATTACAAGCGACACTTACACAATGCTCGAAAGAGCAGACGAAATTGCATACGCTATTGACGTTATTCTTGCTAACACCGATATCAAAAAGGTAATTATCGGTATTGAGAAAAATAAGGGTAACGCAATCGTAAAAATGAAAGAGCTTGCTTCACGTAATAATAAAATTTCAATAAAGGTTCTTCCTGCGATTTATCCTACAGGCGGAGAAAAGGTTCTCGTTTACCGCACAACAGGCAAGGTAATCAAAGAGGGCATGCTTCCCGCAGACGTAGGCTGTGTAGTTTGCAACTGTACAACTCTTGCAACACTCGGTAATTACTTCAAAACAGGTATGCCCCTTGTTGAAAAATGCATTACAGTTGACGGTAGTGCCGTTGCTTCACCAAAGAACGTTATCGTTCCCATTGGTATTTCTATTGAGGAAGTATTTAATTTCTGCGGCGGATTTAAGAGTGAGCCCGGCAAGGTGCTTTACGGCGGCCCCATGATGGGTATTTCCGTTCCCAGTATGGACGAGCCCGTTCTTAAGCAGACAAATGCTCTTATTGCAATGAGCAAAAAAGAAGCAAAAACACGCAAGGAAACTGCATGTATTCAGTGCGGTGCTTGTGCAAGTAACTGCCCTATGGGTATAAACGTTGCTGAAATGCTCAGAGCAAACGCAAAGGGCGAGTATGACCGCCTTGAAAAATTAGGCGCAGGCATATGTATGGAATGTGGTTGTTGTGCATACAACTGTCCCGCAAACCGTCCCCTTGTTCAGATGAACAAGCTTGCTAAGGCATCACTTCGCGAATGGAAGGCAAAGGAGGTTAAAGCGTAATGGAAAATAAGCTTCATATTTCTGTGTCACCCCATATACACCGTAAAAGAACAACTACGGGTATTATGCTTGACGTTATTATAGCGCTTTTACCTGCAACAATTGCCGGTATCGTTTTATCCGCTATAAATTCAGGTGACGTGCTTGTTGCGGTAAATGCTGTGGCTATTATCGTTACCTGTGTTGCAACAAGTGTTGTTGCAGAGGTTCTTTTCAACCTCATTACAAAAAAGAAGCAGACAATTGGTGATTTGAGCTGCATCGTAACAGGCTTACTTCTTGCCCTTAACCTCTCCGTAGGTACACCCTTGTGGCAGGTTGCATTAGGTGCAATCTTTGCAGTTGTTATTGTTAAGTGCCTCTTCGGTGGTCTTGGTAAAAACCTTGTTAACCCCGCAGTTACAGGTCGCGTATTTATGCTCGTTGCCTTCGCATCACTTGCTGATGATGCAGTTGATGCTACTGCAGGCGCAACACCCCTCGGCTTACTTGCTGAAGGCGCAGAGGACAAGATGCCCCAGCTTATGGACCTTCTTATAGGTACATCCGGTGGTGCAATCGGCGAAACCTGCAGAGTTGCTCTCCTTGTGGGCGGTCTTTATCTCCTTGTTCGTAAGGTTATTTCATGGCACATTCCCGTTGCATTCATGGGTACAGTATTTGTGTTGAGCTTCCTTCTTAAGGGCTTTGACGTTGAGCTTGCACTTGCTTACGTTCTTTCCGGCGGTCTTGTGCTTGGTGCTATCTTTATGGCTACAGATTACACCACATCACCCAGAACAGCTCTCGGTAAGCTCGTTTTCGGTATCGGTGCCGGTGTTATTACAGTAGTAATTCGTTTCTGGGGTGCTTATCCCGAGGGTGTATCATTTGCGATCCTTCTTATGAACATCGTTAATCCCCTTATTTGCTCACTTGGTTCACGTAAATTGTTCGGGGGTGCAAAGAAATGAAGAATTATATTAAAGGCGTTATTTCATTAACAGTTATTTGTGCGTTGGTTGCTGCACTTCTTGCAGTTACTAACTCCGTAACTGCTCCCATTATTGAGAAAAATGCGGCAGCGGCAGCTGACGAAGCTTTGGTAGAGGTTTTACCCGGTGGTGAAGGCTTTACACAGGTTGATGTTTCAACCTATACACTTCCCGCAACAGTTACAGACGTTTACACTGCGTCAAATGGTGGTTGTGTAGTTAAGCTTGTTACAGTGGGCTACGGTGCAGATATGGTAATTATGTGCGGTATTAACGCAAACGGCGAAATTACCGGTGCAAAATGTCTTTCAAGTAACGAAACTCTCGGCATTGAGAAAACCTACGGCGATAATATCGGTGAAAAGGCACTCACAGCCGACACAATCGAAGGCGGTCTTGATACTATTTCAGGTGCTACAATGACAACAGGTGCTTACAAAAATGCGCTTATTGATGCACTTAACACCGCTATAATCATCGGCGGCGGCTCCGTTGATATCAGAACCGAAGAAGAAATTCTTGCAGATAACCTCAACGAGGCATTACCCGCAGCAGAGGGTGCTTTCACAAAATGGTTCGTAACAGAAGCACTTACAGACGTTTCTGAGGTTTACGTTGCAGACAACGGCGCTGGCTACGTGCTTGTTTCAGGCGAAAGCTTCATTGCAGTTGATGCAGAGGGCAACGTTTTAGGTGATGTTGCTGATGACGTTAAGGCTGTTATGATTGCTAACGTTGAGCTTGTTAAGTCAAGCGAGCTTAGTGAGATTGATATTGCCGGCTATGCTGATATGCCTGCGGCAATTGACAAGGCATATAAGACATCAAGCGGTAACTATATGTTTGAGCTTCACGCATCAGGCTTCGGTATTAATGGTGACCATTATTACAATCCCTCAGGCGAGTATATCTATATTAAGATTTCCGTAACTGCAGACGGCACTGTACTTGCTTGTGAAACAATTTCACAGAAGGAAACAGACGGAATTGGTTCTGTTTGTGCTGATGCATCATTCTATTCACAGTTCAACGGTAAGAACGAAACCAACTATGGCGAAATTGATGCTATAAGCGGTGCTACAATTACCACAAACGGTTATAAGACCGGTGTTTCAAAGGCATTTGAAGCAGTTAAAATTTTGGAAGGGGTGGCTTGAATATGAAAAAAGATAGCGGTTTATCTGTTCTTTTAAGGGGCATACTCCGCGAAAACCCCGTTTTCGTGCTTATTCTCGGTACTTGTCCCACACTTGCAACCACCACCGACGTAAAAAAAGCAGTTGGTATGGGTCTTGCCACAATGGCAGTTCTTATCTGCTCAAATATTGTAATTTCATTACTTCGTAAGTTTATTCCCAATGTTGTGCGTATTCCGTGCTACATCGTTGTTATTGCAGGCTTCGTTACAATCGTTCAGATGCTTATGCAGGCATTCCTTCCGGAGCTTTACGATAGCCTGGGTGTTTTCCTTGCACTTATTACGGTTAACTGTATTATCCTTGGCCGTGCAGAAATGTTCGCAAGCAAAAACAAGGTTGTTAAGTCGGCCCTTGACGGTATCGGCATGGGCATCGGCTTTACAATAGCTCTTGTTTCTATTGCCGTAATCCGTGAGGTAATCGGTGCAGGCGCATTTGCGGGTATCGAAATTCCCTTTATGGCTGAATACAAAATTGCCTTCTTACAGGCGGCACCCGGTGGCTTGTTCGTTTACGGTATGATGATTGCTCTTGTTAACATCATCACAAAGGGTAAGGTTATTAAGAAAAAGTCATTTTCATGTGCAGGCTGTCCCTCGGCGGGCATCTGCAACGGCGGTTGTGCAAATAAAAAGGAGGGTGAATAATAATGGATTTCAAAGGCTTAGTTGTTATTCTTGTAGGTACTGTTCTTGCTAATAACTACGTTTTGAGCAAGTTCCTTGGTATTTGTCCCTTCCTTGGTGTTTCCAAAAAGCTTAATCAGGCAGTCGGTATGGGCGCAGCGGTTATTTTCGTTATGCTTATGGCTACTGCAGTAACCTGGCCCATCCAGATTTACGTTCTTGATAAATTAGGTCTTGGTTACACACAGACAATCGTATTCATTCTTGTTATCGCATCATTAGTTCAGTTTGTTGAAATCGTGCTTAAAAAGTTTATTCCCTCGCTCCACAAGAGCCTTGGCGTTTACTTGCCCCTTATCACTACAAACTGTGCAGTTTTAGGTGTTACACTTCAGAACATCCTTGACGGTAAGAACTTCGGTGAATCTATGATTGCATCAATGGGTGCAGGTCTCGGCTTCTTATTAGCAATGGTTCTTTTCGCAGGTATGCGTTCACGTCTTGAGGAAAGCGACATTCCCGAAAGATTCAAGGGTCTTCCCGCAACACTTATTGCCGCATCATTCATTTCATTGGCATTCCTCGGCTTCTCAGGAATCGACCAGACAATATTTGCTTAAGGAGGGGTCAGAATGTTCGTTTTTTTGTCGGGTGCTTCAGAAAACACTTCACCCGTTTTGGATAAAATCTATACTACAATTGAACCCGCATTACCCATATTAATACCTCTTCTTATAGTGGCAGGTATCGGTATAGTTTTAGGCATTGTTCTTGTTGTAGCATCACACTTCTTCAAGGTTGAAGAGGATGAGACCTATCTTAAGGTCAGAGAATGTCTTCCCGGTGCAAACTGTGGCGCCTGCGGTTATGCAGGCTGCGACAGCTATGCAGAGGCTGTAGCTGCCGGTAAGGCAGAGGCTAACCTCTGTATCCCAGGTGGTGCAGACGTTGTTGGTCAGCTTTCAGAGATTCTGGGTGTTGAGCTTACTGCGGCAGAGGAGCAGGTTGCCTTCGTTCGTTGTAACGGCGACTGCGACACAGTTAAAAATATGGACGTTATTTACGACGGTGTGGATGGTTGTAGAGCACAGCAGCTTGTTTACGGTGGTCCTTCTGCTTGTAAATTCGGTTGTATGGGTTGCGGCGATTGTGCTAACGCTTGTCCTGTAAACGCGATCTGCGTTCACGACAGTCTTGCTCACATTAACCCCGATATCTGTATCGCTTGCGGTAAATGTGCAAAGGTTTGTCCCAATAAGGTTATTGAGATGGTTCCCAAAAAGGCTAAGGTTGTTGTTATGTGTAACAACCCCGAAAAGGGCGCAGTGGCAAAGAAGCAGTGCAAGAACGTTTGCTTTGGTTGTAAGAAATGTGAAAGGGTTTGTCCCGAAAAAGCAATTAAGGTTGAAAACAATCTTGCAAGCATTGATTTTGCTAAGTGCACCGGTTGTAGAGAGTGCTTCAACTCATGTATTACAAACTGTATCAAGGCCGTTGATTTTTACGAAGGAACAATTGGTTAATTTATGAAAAAAACCACTTTTTTCAAAAATAAAAAAATACGCAATGATATAATCCTTGCCGCCGTTATTTTAATAATAGCGGTGGCAGGACTTTTGTTTATAAAGTTTACAAAGGCTCCGGGGAATAACGTTGTTGTAAAGATTGACGGCAAGGATGTCGTTACGTATTCACTTTCAGAGAACGTCCGTTATGAAATCAAAACGGGCGATAATGACGAGCATATTAACGTGCTTGTTATAGAGGATGGCAAGGCTTATATAACTGAGGCAAATTGCCCTGACGGCATTTGCAAGGAGTATAAGCCCGTATCCTACGTGGGGGAGACTATAGTGTGCCTGCCCCATAAGGTAGTTGTTGAGGTTATCGGTGAAACCGCAGACGTCAGTATCGACGTGGTAGTATGATTATTTACAGGAGGCGATAAATGTGAGCAAAAAGGCAAAAAAGGTTGCTTTTCTCGGGGTGCTTACCGCGGTAGCACTTGTGCTTTCATATTTAGAGTCCTTGCTTCCGCCGTTGTGGGCGGCAGTGCCCGGTATAAAAATGGGCATTCCCAACGTTGTTATAGTGTTTTTACTATATCGTTACAGCGTTAAGGAGGCGGTAATAGTTTCCTTAATAAGGGTGTTTATAGTAGCCCTGCTTTTCGGTAACGTAATGACCCTGGCCTACAGCGTCGCAGGTGCATTGCTCAGTATAATACTTATGGCAATCTGTAAAAAAATCAAGGTGTTTTCCGTGGTTGGTACAAGCATAGTGGGCGGTATTGCTCACAATCTGGGTCAGATTCTTGTAGCTATTGTGCTCTTTGATACGGTGCAGATAGGCTACTATATGATTGTGCTTGCGATTACGGGTACAATAGCGGGCGTTTTCATCGGTCTTGCGGGTGCATTACTGTTGAAACGTTTTGAAAAAATCAAAACAAGTAAATAAGAGGTAATAAATAAGCAAATTGTCAACATATTCCGTTTTATCCATTGACAATTTGCTTATTTTTGGTATAATTATTAGCGGTAAATACCAAAAAAATCTAAAAGGAGAAAAACACTATGAAAAAAGTAATTAGTATTGCTCTTGTTCTCGTTCTTGCTCTTTCTGTTTTCGCAATGGTTGGTTGCGGCAAAGATGCAAACACAGACACAGATGCTCCTGCTGCAACATTAAAGTTCGGTATGGGCGTAGTTGCTGCTTTTGCTAACGCAAAGGATGCAGACGGCGACACAAATGGTGGCAGCGAATTCAACACAACTGCAGTTGCAGTTCTTCTTGACGCTGACAACAAAATCGTTGCTATCGATCTTGACACAGCTCAGATCAAAACTGCATGGACTTCAGAAGGCAAAATCATCGCTACTGAAGACTTCAGAACAAAGTACGACAAAGGTACAGACTACGGTATGGCTGCTTACGGCTACAGACATGACGGTACAGACGGCGAAGTTCTTGAATGGGACAAGCAGGCTGACATCTTCATGGAAAATGCTATCGGCAAGACTCTTGACGAAGTTAAGGCTTTCGCAGGTGCAGACATGTACGCAATTGGCGATCTTGCAGTTGCAGGTTGCACAATGAACATTGCTGACTTCCTTGCAGCTCTTGAAAAGGCTGTTGCAAATGCTGCTGATTCTGCTGCTACTGCAAACGACAAGCTTAACCTTGCAATCGTTTCTTCACCCTCTTACTCAAACAAGGATGCTTCTGAAGACGGCGACGGCCTCGATCAGATCGACTCAACTGTAGTTGCTACTGTTATCGACGCTGAAGGCAAAGTTGTTGTTGCTAAGACAGACTGCACACAGGGCAAGATGTCTTTCGACGCAAAGGGCGTTGTTACTGCTGACACAGCTGCTGAAATCAAAACAAAGCTTGAGCTTGACACAGATTACGGTATGGCTGCATACGGTCAGAAGCACGACGGTTCTGAAGGCCAGCCCTTAGAGTGGGACGAACAGGCTGCTGCATTTGATGCTGCTCTTGTAGGCAAGACTGCTGCTGATTTTGCTGCTCTTGCAGGTGCTGACACCTATGCTACAGGCGACCTTGCTGCTGCAGGCTGCACAATGGCTATCGGCGATATGATCGCTGCTGCTACAGCTGCTGCTACAGTTGCTTAATTGCTAATTGAATTTTGGGGGATGTTGCTCTCGCAACATCCCTTTTTCAATAATTTTTGTGAGGTGAAAGTCTTGAAAAAAGCAATTTCGGTTTTTATGGTGTTAACCCTGGCGGTTTTGCAAGTGTTAACCTTTGCCTCTTGCAAAGCTACCGAAAAGACCAAATACGTAAACTATTATTTCAGTTATTTTGATACTGCTACTACCATAACCGCATACTGCGAAACCGAGGAGGAGTTTAACGCCCTCTGTGATGAGGTTACCTCGCTTCTTGATGAATATCACAGACTTTACACCATCTATAACCGTTATGAGGATTTTAATAACCTTGTAACAATAAATGACGTAACCGATGGTGAGCATGGCGTTGTAACGGTTGACCAGAAGATTATTGATATGCTAACCTTTGCAAAGGAAATGTACGTTAAAACCGACGGCAAGGTGAATATTGCAATGGGCAGTGTTTTGTCAATCTGGCATATTTACAGAAACGAGGGTCTTGATGACCCTGCAAATGCTCAGCTTCCGCCCATGGATAAGCTTACCGAAGCCGCAAAGCACACGGACATCAACAACCTTATAATCGACGACGAAAACAATACTGTTTTCATATCAGACCCCTTAATGAAGCTCGACGTAGGTGCTATTGCAAAGGGCTACGCAGTTGAGCAGATTTGCCGTCACCTTGAGGAAAGCGGCAAAACCGATATTCTTCTTAACGTGGGCGGTAACGTGCGTACAATAGGCAACGCAGGGGACGAAAGCACACCTTGGAAGGCAGGTATAGAAAACCCCAACACCGCAGATGAGGAAAACCCCTTTATCGAATACATCGAGTTATCTGGTGAAACAATTGTTACAAGTGGCTCGTATCAACGCTTTTACGTGGTAAACGGTAAGGAGTTCCACCATATTATCGACCCCGAAACCCTGATGCCCGGCACAAAGTACAAATCAGTTTCGATTATTACCAACGATTCGGGCTTGGGCGATGCCTTCTCTACGGCTCTGTTTTTAATGGATTACGAGCAAGGCAAAAAGCTTGTAGAGGAAACTGAAAACGTTGAAGCAATGTGGGTTTTACCCGATGGCGAGCAGGTTTACTCCTCGGGCTTTCATAACTTTACCTTTGAATACAAAGCAGAATAATAGAAATCCCACTTGCCAGATGGTAAGTGGGATTTTTGTATCAGAATATCTTATTTGTGACCTTGTCACAGAAAAAATTTTTAGTTGTGGGTATAATAAAACTACAAACAAAAGAAAGGATGTAAGATTTATGTCAGTATTGAATGTAAATAAAAATAATTTTAATGAAGTAAAAAACAACGGAAAAACTGTTCTTCTTGATTTCTATGCCGATTGGTGCGGTCCCTGTCAGATGGTAGCACCCATAGTTGAGCAGATAGCCGCCGAAAATCCTCAGTACCTTGTGGGCAAGGTGAACGTTGACGAGCAGGTGAAATTGGCTCAGGAGTTTGGCGTTTATAGTATCCCCACAATGGTTGTTCTTAAAAATGGCGAGGTTGTAAGGCAGGTGTCGGGCGCAAGACCCAAGGCACAAATTCTTAAATTGTTAGAGGGTTAAAGCTCTCAGGCACTTTTTATCAAGTATTTTAACGCCTTTTCTGGATACCTCAACCAAACCCTCGTTGGCGAAGTATTTGAGCATTCTTGAAACTACCTCGCGGGCAGAGCCCATATATCGGGCAATCTGCTCGTGGGTAAGCTCTATAACGTCAGTATTAAGTCGGTTGGATTCATCAATCAGAAAGATTGCAAGGCGCTTATCAACGCTCATAAATAAAATCTGTTGCATAACCCACATAACGTCCGAAAAACGGCTTATGGTCAGTTCTAACGCGAAAATATTTATTTCCGGGTTACGCTGGGCAACCTCGGCAAAGGCGGATGCATTAAGCACAACGCATTCGGTGTCCTCCTCGGCATCAATAAAAACGTCAAAGGTAACGCTTTGAAGAACACACGATGCGGATAGCATACATAAGCTGCCTGAGTGAAGACGGTAAAGGGTAATATCCTTGCCCTCCTCGGACATTATATAAACCCTCAGACATCCTGAACGGATGAAAAACACACCCGAGCACTCGGTGTTGTCATGGGCGTTTGCACCCTTGGGAAAGGTTACGGCAGTTGAATTTTTGCAGATATAGTCCTGTTCGGTCTTATCAATCGAATCCCAGAAGGGGAAATTTTCTTTAAAAACCGCTTCAAAATCACAATTCATTGATTAAACTTCCTTTCAATGAAATCTCACAGATATTTTACTAAACAGTAATAAAAAAGTCAATTAAGATAAGTCTATAAAAGGAGCTGTTAAAATGTCACGAATTTATGATTTAGTTATAATCGGTGGCGGTCCCGCGGGCTATACTGCCGCGCTGTATGCAAGCAGAGCGGGTCTGGATACAATTCTTTTAGAAAAATTATCTCCCGGTGGTCAGATGGCACTTACTGGAGAAATAGACAATTACCCCGGCTTCGAAGAGGGTATAGACGGCATAACCCTTGGCTTTAAAATGCAACAGGGTGCCGAACGCTTCGGTGCCGTAACCGAGTATTGCGAGGTTCTTTCGGTAGATTTTTCAAAGGATATTAAGCAAATCAAAACCGATTCGGGGGATTTTTACGCGAAAGCGGTTATTGTTTCAAGTGGTGCAAGTCCACGGATGCTTGGTATTGAAAATGAGGAAGCCTTTACGGGCAGGGGCATTCATTACTGCGCCCACTGTGACGGCAGATTTTATAAGGATAAAACCGTTGTGGTGGTCGGCGGCGGTAACTCTGCCGCGGCAGATGCACTGTACCTTTCAAGGCTTGCAAAAAAGGTGCTTCTCGTTCACCGCAGGGATGAATTAAGGGCGACTAAAATCTATCGTGAGCCCCTTTTGAATGCCGAAAACGTGGAGCTTGTGTGGGATAGCACCGTAACGGGAATTACAACGGATAAAAGGGTTAACGGCGTTGAAATCCTTAACCTCAAATCGGGTGTCGTTACCAACGTGCCATGCGACGGCGTTTTTGTAAGCATCGGCAGAAGGCCAGCAACCGACTTTCTCGGTGTTGCATTAAGCCTTGATGAAAACGGATATGTAATAGCCGACGAATCCACCCGAACTAACGTTGAAGGCGTTTTTGCCGTTGGCGACGTGAGAACAAAGGCACTGCGACAAATTGTTACAGCCGTTTCGGATGGTGCCGTTGCAGTCCATTACGCAGAGGAATATCTGGCACAATAAAAAACAGGTGGAATTTTAATTTAACTAAAGCTTTGTTGGTTTACAACAGGGCTTTTTTTATGTCAAAAGCAAACCTCTTTTTTTGTTACAATTGCGAATTGAAAAAACGGTTGATTACCACCATAATTAGAATGTAAATTACTGTTTAAAAAGAGGGTAAAATATGGCAGTTTTTAAGTGTAAAATGTGCGGCGGCGCATTAGAAATCACGGCGGGGGATAGCGTTGCGGTATGCGAGTATTGTAACACCAGGCAGACCCTGCCCCGACTTGATGATGAAAAACGAGCAAATCTTTACGACAGGGCAAACCATTTTCGTCGTGGAAATGAGTTTGATAAAGCAATGGGTATCTATGAAATGATACTCAGTGAAGAGAAGACGGACAGCGAAGCTTATTGGGGTATTGTTCTTTGTCGTTTTGGTATAGAGTATGTTGAAGACCCAAGAACTCATAGGCGCATTCCCACGGTTAACCGAGCTCAGTTAACCTCGATTTTTGATGATGTCGATTACAAAGCTGCGTTGCAACATGCTGATATGTATCAGAGGAATGTTTACATAGCCGAGGCAAGAGCAATTGATGCAATACAAAAGGGGATTCTTTCCATTTCACAAAAGGAAGAGCCTTTTGATATTTTCATCTGCTACAAAGAAACAGATTCTTCAGGTAACAGAACACAGGATAGTGTTTATGCTGAGGATATTTACACCGCCCTTACTAAAGAGGGGTACAAGGTGTTCTTTTCAAGAATTACCTTGGAGGATAAATTAGGTTCTGCCTACGAGCCCTACATATTTGCTGCCCTCAACTCTGCCAAGGTTATGCTTGTTGTGGGTACAAATAAAGATAATTTCAATGCAGTATGGGTTAAAAACGAGTGGAGTAGATACCTTAGCCTAATAAAGCAGGGTAAGGAAAAAACACTTATACCGGTTTACAAGGATATATCGCCCTACGATATGCCCGAGGAATTCCAATACCTTCAGTCACAGGATATGGGAAAAATCGGCTTTATGCAGGATTTAATTCGCGGAATCAAAAAAATCATACAGTTAAATCAACTCGCAATTGTTAAAGAGCCTGCGGTGGCAGATAATGGTGCTAATGTTCAGTCACTTCTTAAACGTGTTTTTATGTTCCTTAAAGATAAAGATTGGAGAAACGCCAAAGTGTATTGCGAAAAAGTGCTTGATATTGACCCCGAAAATGCACAGGCATACCTTGGTAAATTGTTGGTAGATTTAAGGGCGGATAGTATAAATGGTCTTTCAACATGCATAAAGACCTTCAGCGATAACCCCAATTACCAAAAGGTAATCCAATTTGGTGATGCGAATTTAAAAACACTTTTAAAGGGTTATAACGATGGCATAATATATAAACAAGCCGTCGATAAAATGCGAGCAAGCAACGACGAAAAAAGTTACAAGGAGTCTGCGAAACTTTTTGCCTCCATCAATTGGTTTAAAAATTCTGCTGAATTGGCTAATCAATGTTATGCTTATGCTGAGCAAACAAGAAAGGATGCCATTATTGCTGAAGCAAAAAAGCATATGAGTGGCGAAAGAATCCAGAACTATAAATATGCTATTAATTGTTTGAATTCTATTCGTGGTTGGAGAAATGCTGACCAGTTAGTAAATGAATGTGTTGAAAAAATTAACACAATTCAAGACATGTTAGATAAGAAAAAGAGAAAAGCTAAAAGACGTAAGAGGATTACAGTAATTTGTTTTTTCATTATGATATTGATTGTCATTTTGGGGATTGTCGCGATTTTTATTAATAATAATATAAAAACCGAGGAAAAATATAATAATGCAATTGAATTATTGAATGCCCAAAATGTTGATGAAGCATATGTTATTTTTCAAGAACTCGGAGATTATAAGGATTCAAAAGATAAAGCTGGCGATATACGCATGACTAGGGTGAAGCCTTCTTTAGAAGATGTTGATGTAGGAGATTGTGTTTTGTTCGGTTCATACGAGCAAGATAATAATACGGAAAATGGTTCTGAAGATGTAGAATGGCTTGTCCTTGAAAAAGAGGGTAATAAAATTCTTGTTGTCAGCAAATATGCCCTTGTACGTAGGTCTTACAGCATGTATGGTCAAAGTGTTAAGTGGGAAAATTCCTCCATTCGCAAGTGGTTAAACGATGAGTTTGTTTTTGATGTCTTCTCTCCTGAGGAGCAATCTATGATTTCTACAGTTACTGTTCCGGCAGACTTAAACCCTGATTTCATGACTAACCCTGGTGAGGATACACAGGATAAGGTGTTCTTGTTAAGTGTTTATGAAGTTGAAAAGTATTTTAATTCAGATAGTGACCGTGTGTGTGAAGCTACAGCTTATGCTAAATCTCAGATTATAAGTACTGATAGTTCAGGTGGAATTTGTTGGTTGCTACGGTCACCCGGTGGTTCTCAGGATAGTGTCGCCAGTGTCGCCGGTAGTGGTGCTATTAACACGTCAGGTGTAGCGAGTTTTAATTTATATTCTACCGTTCGCCCTGCTATGTGGATAGATATTAGCGATATTGAGTAAATCCCACCTTAACAAAATAATCTTAATTTTTAACACTACCCTTCGGGGTAGTGTTTTTTATGCCCAAAAATTTTCGGAGTATAATTTAAAAAGGTGTAAATTCTTTATTTTTAAAGAATTATATAAGTAGAAAATTTTTAAAATGAGGGGATTTTATGCCAAATTATGTTTTAAATAGAATTTCATTATCGGGGCCTGAAGAAGAAATTAAAAAAGCCCTGAACATATTGAGAAGTAAAGAGAATGAAACAGAAATTGATTTTAACAATGTTGATAAAATGCCTGAGAGTATGCGCATTCCCGCAAGTAGTCTTGCGGAGGATTTCATGGCAGCTTATCTGAAAACCCTGAGCGATAAAAAGAAGCTGAGTATTGCAGAAAAACTCGGGGCAATTTCGGTGCGTTATGATGGTAACTATTTAAAGAAATATCGCGATGCTTTTACTAATGTTTTGGATTGGGACGTTACTGAGTACGGCTTCGGTGTCAATAGTAGTGTTACTGCTGTTCGCCCCGCTTTACGGATGCTATAAAACTTTTTTATCATAACACCACCGCCTGTTCCAAACGGAATAGGCGGTGGTTTGCTTTACTTTGTTATTCTTCACGGTAAGCGTTCTTGCCAAGATGTACGCAACCGCTCGAGCCGAAAATTTTGTTTTCGGGATACTTTTTATAATCAATGTATGGTGTTTTGCAGTGGGGGCAGCTGAAGGAGTTGTAGTAACGGAAGGTCTTTCCGTCAATTGAATAGCTCCAGCTATCTTTATCAATATCCGGCGACACAATCTGCAAGCAGTCAAGACCGTCATCGGAGTATGCCACGTCGTTTTGTATCATATAAAAAGCGTAGCCGTGGAATGTAAATGATTTCTTACAGTGGGGGCATACACCTACAAGGCGTATGTTGCCAGGAGTTGTATAGCCATGGAATTTAAGTGCCTTAGGTATAAGGTCCTGGCCGATTAACTCATTATTGAAATCCTCAGCCAATTTACCACCACTTCTAATGTAATATATTTGCGTGCGGTAGCCGACGTCGTTAATGGTTATTTCACGTTTTTCAGGAGTGTCGGAAACAAAGCCACTTATTTGTATTGCAGGGGGGCCGTCCTTTCGATAAAGTCCGAGACGTATGTCAGCTATGAAATATTTGCCGGTGAAATCCTCATCATCCTTAGTTTGTAAGGTGTAGCTAAAGATTTTTTTGCCATCGTCATATAACAATATTTCGGGTGTTTTCTTTTTTAAGGGAATAACATAGGTGCTTAAATATGAAGTGAGTTTTACGTTTTCTTTTTTCCATTTGATATAGCCCGCGGAATTAACGTGGATTTTATTGCCGCTTACTTTTATGGGCTTTGGCTTTTCAAAAATACCTAATCCGAGGAAAAGTGTAAGGAAGAAGGGGACAGCACAAGCAATTGCAACGGGGAAGCAGATTTTTACACCAGCTTCAAAGTCCGCTAAGCCTGAGAACAGGAAGCCTGCGAAGGAGGCGAGAGTCACTGCGTAAATAACCTTTGCCACTTTATTGGCAAGGGCGGAGCTGCGAAGACGGTCGGCTAATTTTTCTGCGCTTGCCTTCCAACTGTTGCCGAATTTTGAATACAGGAACAAAACTATGCTTGCAATAACAAACACTGAGCATAAAACGATGTTTTCTGTTTTTAATGTATCATTTATAGCTCCGAGTAAGAATAAGCCGAGCCCTGCGAACATTAAAATGCAAGCGATAACAAATTGTATTATATGCTCGCGTTCAAAAAGCTCGGGATGCTCCTTGCGAACCTCTTTAGCATTGGCTTTATCAATAACCTTAGGGTTATTGGCCTTGATGACATTTGCAAGCTGTACGTAACTGTATAAGTTTTTGATTTTAAGCTGATGCTGTGTGTTGCGTGTTGTGTGAATAACAATGCTGTTCGGGTCATCCTTGTGCGGGTGAATCCATGTTATTTCGTTGTACGGAATTATAGCGTATGGTGTTTTACTGAAAATGGCTTTCTCACCACAGAATATATTTGCATTTTTGTTTCTTTCCAAATCTATATCATCAATATAGTGCTCGTTGTTGTTCTTTTTCAGCCAACGATAGTCCTTTACAATCCAGCGGTATTTCGCCACATATATGCATAAGCAAACCCAGAATACGATGTTTGTGGGTGCAATAATCATAAGCATGTACGGTGGCTCTAACCGGATAAATAAAAACAATGAAGCAAAGAAGGTAATGGCCGAAGCAATGCTTGCCGCAAGAAGGCAGTAGCCGATAATTGCTTGTTTGTTTGCCTTTGCACGTGTTTTGGTATTCTTTTTTTCTTCGCTTTGGGGTTTTGCTGGGGATGTGCTGCTGGCGCCAAGGGTACGGTACGCCATAGCATCCACGTATTCGGCAATAATATCTTGGTCATCAATAAGGCTGAACAGGCGTAGCGTACTTGTCTGGTTAGTCCACACTATTTTTAAGGGGGCTGAAATTCTTTTGCTTAAGCCCGCAACAGAAAGGAAGCCTTGCTCTATCTCTAATTCAGGGGTCTGCGCAATTTTTTCGCCATTTGCTTCAAATGATTTTGTTATATTTTTATCTTCGAGTGCCAACGAGCCTGTCGTTACCTCGGATATATTTTCTAAATCCGCATTGATAACGTAATCTGCCCATTCCTTCATAAAATCCCAGCCATATATCCGTGCATCCAAAAGCACGTCGTACTGGTGCCAGTGCCCTGATTGAACGTGGTTTATTGCTTTCACGAATGTTTTATTGTCGGTGCTTTTCAAAAAACAATCTCTCCTTGCATATTTATCATAAGTGATTGTGGTTATAAAATCTCAAATATAGCGGTGCTATGCCGTGGCAGGTTAAGGGTGATGGTATCTGTAATCATATCCTTGACGTCGGCGCCGTAAAGGGCATTGACTTTACACACCTTTGGCAGGGTTATTTTGGCTTCGCCGTCATTTGCGGTGTGTACGCCGAGAATGCCGTTGTCGCAATAAATAACGCAGTTATCGCTGTTGTAGCAATGGACGCCGAGGGCGGTAATAGCTTTTCGTAGCTCCTCGGTGCTGTGTGGCTCGTGGGCGGGGATGTAGGGTATATTAAGCCGCTTACAAAGCTCTATTGCATTAAGTCCTTCCGGTGATGGGTACGGGGCACTGAATATAGCCGCCTTGTAATTTTCTATAACCCTTTGCGCATCCTCAACCATATATACGTCAAAGGGGATACCCGTTGAGCCGAGCTTTTCACGGATATGGTTTACCATATGAGCCATGGGGTTGCCACGGGGGATATTCTTGTATGCCTTTTCATCTATAAAAAGTGCTACCTCGGCACGGGGGCATTCGTGAGAGCTTGCGTTAACCCTTTCGTAAATACGGTGCATTTTTTCAAGCTCTGCCATAATGTCATTGTGATGATACCAGCCGCCCCACATATCAAACCACCATATGCCCGAGGCCTTTGTGATTTGCCTGCCGAATGCCTTGTAAATGGCGGCTATGCTTCCCTCAAGGGTGTCGGGACCGCACCATACGGTTTTGTTACCGTTGGCATCATGAAGATGGAAGGAGGTGTCGGGATATCTGCCGGGGCGTGAGTCCTGCATTCGGCGGGTTAAGTGGGTGCGTATGTCGCACTCAATAAAGCAAAGCTTGCCGTGAAGCTTAAGTGAGTCCACGGGTAGCATATCGCCCCAATCAAAGCCCAATTGACGGCAGAAATCATAACAGCAGGGGGATGAAAAGAAGTCGATATAGGGTGAGTCAATAATATTACTTAAGCCGTGGGTGCCCCAAAGAGGGTCTAAAACGTAGGCGTTGTAGCCGTAGAACACACCTACAATCTGTTCTGAATTTGTACAATCCTTGGTAACCCTTGCAAAATGCTCAATGGTACGGGTGCTTTCCTCGCTACAGAATTCATAGTATTTTGAAACCTCGTCGGTGAGCTCCCCGTTTTGCAGAGCATCCTTGGTGGGTGTGCTTATGTCCGTAATGCCGTATTTTTTATTAGCCCATTGACGAAATTTAGCCATACCCATATCCGAGTATGAGCCACAAAGGTCGTGGTGAAACCACTCCTGAGTAGTGCCGCTGCAAAGCTGATAACCCGCAATTCGATGTGAATAGGGGGAGCTTTTAAAGTAGCCGAGCATAGCTTTTAAAAGCTCGGCGCCGTCACACCTGAACTTGTCTGAAAAGAGGGACTCGCGCACACCCGTGGGTGTTGTTACTACCTCCGTGGGGTTTTGCTCCAGCCATTTTCGTGGCATTGAAATATGTATTCTGGGGAAAATCAGTGCATCGGGGCACTGAGTAATAATATCGTTCACTATTTCATCAAAGTCGGCGTAATCGGGGGCGCTACCCTCAAAAACACCCGACCTGAAGGGCGAAAAGCCCGTAACGTTGTTAATGGGCAAATCGTTGAATGATATGTTGACGAAAAATAAACGGTAGCCGTGATTTATAAAGTCAGACCACTCACCGCATTCGTCAAAATATGTGGTGTATGCAAGGGGTGAGCAGGGCTTACCGTCAACAGTGATGACGGGCTGATTATTCAAAAACTGAACTTCGGTTTTAAGCATACTACCACTCCTTGCAGTTGTTTTAAAACAATTATACCACATGTGAAAAATAACTGCAAATAAAAATAGCAGGTAGCTTGTGTGAATGTTTGTTGAGCCTTTGGTCTTTTAATATTGTTTTCGTTATGAAACGGAATGTGTTATTAGTCTATTTATTGATTTTAAGAAAAACTATTATTATTATTTAAAATATTGATAAAAAATTAATTTGTGATACAATGAAAATATACACAAGATGCACAAGGAGATGTTTTTATGAACGAAATTTGTATTAAACACAATCCCTTCCTTTTGAAAACAGATATTTTAGTTGACGGCAAAGAGCCACGAGATGACAGTGACCTTTACTATCTGATTTACAAGGAACAGAGAATTAATAAATGGATTAAATATCTTCCGGAGTGTCTTACATCAAGCTTCAATCAAACCGGTTTCGATTTTGTGTTTTGTGGTATAGAGGAGGATGCTCAATTCGTAAAGGAGCATCTTGAAAAATCTCAGGATATTCAGGTCGAAAGCTTTTGCAGTAACCTGAGTAATGCGAGCGTTTCTCAGGTTAAAAGTAAATTGATTAAAACGATAGAGCAGGTGATTGATTCCGATGTTGAAGGTATAGATAGAGATGCATTGAAAAATATATTGGAAGTATTTTCTGGTAAAAAATTTAGCAATGTTGAAGATGAAATAGCACTAATTATACAGACAAAAGAAGATGTAAGGCGGTTGTTTGATTGCGAAGCTTTGACAAAGGAATATGAAGCCAAATTATCTCAGTTGTATAAAAAACAGAGTGAAATTGTCATAAAAATTGAAGTTAATAATAAAAAACTAGAGCAAGTAAAAAATAGCGTGAATGCTATACTACCCATAACCTTAAACATTCTTGATGGAATTACTGTTGATCCTATGAAGGATTTAAAAAAATATTATAAGGATGTCAAGGAGAATTCTGTTAATTATTTATCTATGATTTTTTCGAAGCATAATGCAGATAAAGAGGTGTTGATAAAAAAAGTTGAAGAAAAGTTAGATAAGGTTGTAAAACCACAAATTGACAGTGGGATATATCTGATAAAAAGTATCCAAGCAATGTTAAAACAAGATACTTCTTCGATAGAAGCGCAATTTAAAAAGGATATGTCTTTATTTGGCGTAGATTTAAATGATTTTGATCTGAATATAGAGTGTCCTGAAATAAACTTTTCTGTTGTAGTTGGTAAAGGCCAGGCAGAGACCAAGTATTCATATGCAAATGCGATATCCCAAAACATAAATTTCGATGAAATAGACATAGAGGAATTAGTATATGAAGCATATGACAATAGCAAAAGAGCCTATTCAGAATCAGAAATGTTTAGGTTGGTCAGAGTTAAAGTGAATGATTCAAATGAACACAATAAAGAAGAAATGACAAAATATATCAATGAATATCATGGATTAGTGAAAAATAAAATCATGAGCGAGGCAAATAGAATTGTTGAACTTCGTTCTGAACAAATTGAAAACGAGATTGAGTTGTATATGGAAGAAAAAAGAGAGCTTTTCGAACAAAGACATAATCTTAAATTGACTAAGTACTTTGTTGATTCAACAAACAAATTGTTGGAGGATTTGTTTGAGTTTTGATTTTAAGAGGTTGGAGTAATGGGTAATAAAGAGGATAAAATAGTAGAGTATCAGAACCAGTTAATTGAACGTCAAAAAGATATTGTTATCGTTGAAGAAGCCGTATATAAGAATCATCTATCGATATTGTCGAATTGCGAAATAGCAAATTTTGAAGACACTTTTAATGACAAAAATGATATTGCAACCGATTATGAAAATGTGATGATGTTTAAAATCACAGAGATGGTTTATGAAAAGGATGAGTATTCTCTGTATAAGCTTGCAACGGTTTTTAATTCGGTTTCGCACACAAACTGTTCTGTTTTTGTTATTATGGATAGCGATGGCTCAAAAACAGATTTTTATATGGGTATTCGCAATAATAATAAATTGCGTACCACTGCAGGTATCAGAACAACGCTTAAGAACGCTTTTGTGGGGCAGTTCCCTGGTGCAAAGGTTGAGCCATTGAAACAGAATGCCGAAATAATCGAAAAAATAAAAAATGACAAAAGCAATAATGTTATCTCTGTGGTGTCTTGTGTAGCTAACTCTAAAGATGAGGATTTAAAGGATAACCAAGGTTTTTTGCAGGGATTGGAGAAGTTCGTTTTATCGGCACAAGGCAAGGAATATACGGCTATAATTCTGGCAAATTCAGTGGCACATGAAGAGATTTTAGAGTTGCGAAAAACTTATGAAGATATTTATACAATGTTTTCTCCTTTTGCTAAAAGTCAGTTAGGATGGAATTATAGTGAATCAACTGCCAAAAGCAAAAGGGACATAGATGAATATAAGATAAACAAAACTGAATCCAATCCGGTTATTTCGCTAAAAAAACACAAGCGCAAGGGTTCGGGTAAAGATGTGTTGAATAGTCTTGCTGGCTTTATAGGTTCGAATATTATGGGGGCGACCATAAGTCAAACCGATAGTCAAGGTGGAAGTGTTAATCATACCTTCGAAAACAAGCAGATATCAAATGTTCTTGAAAAAATTGATATTGAATTAAAGCGTCTGAATGAATTTGAAAGTTTAGGTGCATGGAAGTGTGCTTCGTACTTTATGTCTCCAATGCCTTCTGTTGCAGAACAAATAGCTTCTATGTATCGTTCACTTATGAGTGGTGAAAATACCGGTGTAGAAACAATGGCAATTAACACCTGGCGTAAAAAGAAATCGGACGAAAAGGAAACTCAAAACTACGAAAAATTAAGGCAATATATATCACACCTTATTCATCCACAATTCTTTTTACCCGAAAGCGAAGGTGTTAAGGTGGATGCTACAAATGTAGTAAGCAGTAATGAGCTTGCTATACATATGGGTTTACCGAGACACTCCGTTTGCGGTCTTCCTGTTATTGAGCATGCAGATTTTGCAAAGGAAATTGTAAGATATTCGTCTATCGAGGAAAAAGAATCGGCCAGAATAGGCAGAATTTTTAATATGGGAAGCGTTAGTGACATCGGTGTTAAGTTGGACAAAGAAAGCTTTTCTATGCATACATTTGTTACTGGCTCTACCGGATCGGGTAAAAGTAATACAGTGTACAAGCTGCTTGAGCAGATTAACTGTAAATTTATGGTTGTTGAGCCCGCAAAAGGCGAGTATAAGAATGTTTTTGGCAATCGAACAGATGTTAATGTTTATGGAACTAATCCCAATATGAGCAAAATGCTGAAAATAAATCCCTTTGAATTCCCCGAAAAAATTCACATTTATGAGCATATCGATAGGTTGGTAGAAATATTTAATGCTTGTTGGCCAATGTATGCAGCTATGCCGGCGGTTTTGAAGTCGGCAATTATTTCGGCTTACGAGAAGTGTGGTTGGGATTTAATTAAATCTGTGCCTAAAACTGCAGTTGTACAATTCCCTACATTCGGTACTGTTGCAGCTTGTGTTGAAGAAATAATTACAAAATCATCTTATTCTGCTGATACTAAGGGCGATTATATTGGTTCATTATTAACCAGGTTAGAATCCCTGACTACTGGTATAAATAGCCTTGTTTTTGTGGAAAAAGAAATTGATTCCAATTTGTTGTTTGATGAAAATGTTATTATTGATTTAAGCAGGGTTGGTTCAATTGAAACCAAGTCCTTAATTATGGGTATTCTCATAATGAAGCTTAATGAATACAGAATGGCAAACGCTTCCGATATGAATGCACAGCTTAAGCATATTACTGTTTTGGAAGAAGCTCACAATTTGCTTAAAGCCACCTCAACAGAGCAGGGACAAGAAAGCTCGAATCTGGCGGGAAAATCTGTCGAAATGCTATCTAACGCAATTGCAGAAATGCGAACTTATGGCGAAGGCTTTATAATAGTAGATCAATCGCCCTCGGCGGTAGACGTTTCTGCTATAAAAAACACTAATACAAAAATAATTATGCGTTTGCCAGAAGAAAATGATAGACGTATTGCTGGTAAAGCTGCTGCACTTAAGGATGAACAGATTGACGAAATTTCAAAATTACCAAAGGGTGTTGCCGTAATTTATCAAAATGACTGGGTTGAGCCTATTTTATGCCAAGTGGATAAGTTCAGCGGAGAAGAATCTGCGTAT
The DNA here is from genome assembly GCA_045654405.1 of Acutalibacteraceae bacterium. Lineage (GTDB taxonomy): Bacteria > Bacillota > Clostridia > Oscillospirales > Acutalibacteraceae > DTU089. The sequence goes on from JAZONH010000013.1 coordinate 216,118, forward strand.
GTTTTTGATAATAAATCACAGGCTTTTGATGTTGATGAAAAGCTATATAATACCAATCTGTTATTGTGGTTGTTAAGCAGAGGTAGAGAGCTTGATTTTGATATCGAGTTTTTGGAGAAAAATATTGATACAATAAGAAATAACCTGAAACTAAAAACACAAATCAAAGAACTTATTACGGAATATCGCATAATGAAAAAAATATCTATATGGGATAAAGATAAGTTCGATAAAGTTGCGGAGCTTGTTTCAAATGTGGTTTTTGATAAAACAAAAATTTCAACAGTGATTATGGGTTGTGCAGACATTGAACAAATAAGTCAGGCTTTTGATAATGCTTTGAAGTATAGTGTGGATATACAAAAAATACCCGAGGTATTACGCTTGGATATTCATCAGTGCTTTATGAAAAAATATGCGGTTGATATTGGTGATTATAGGCTATATAAATATTGGCGTGATTCTATAAGAAAGGGAGTTGTTTAATGGCGATTCAGTTTGTTGCCGAGGTTGCGGTAAAGGCAGCTGAGGTTGTTTTAGAGGCAGGGGAAAAGGTTGCTGAAAAGGCGGCGGAAACAATAGCTGAGTTGGGTTCTCATTTAGCTGATGTTGTTTCTGAGATTCCAACAGACGGCATAGATTTTGGCGAATTAGATGAACCTGTTTCTGGATATGATATAGAGTCATTTTCCGAAAGCGGAGCAAATATTGATGATTTGGATGAGCCCATATCCCAATGGATGACGGATTCGGATTTATCAGGCGATAGCTTGAAATATGGCAATATGGATATTCCGACATCCGAATCTCTTGAAAATAGCGACGTGAGAAATTGTCCCCGTGAAAATGGCACTTGGACCGGAGAAAGAGGGAATTCAAAATGGATTCCGGATGAAGATCACGTATTCACAAAAGCTAATCCGGATGGCTTGCCTGCGAAAGAAATTTTTGACCAATACGATATAGACGGTATCAATTTTGAGGACGGAGAACCTGATTTTAGCGAAATATCGAAAGGTGAAGTAAAAATAGATGAGTTCTCTGGGGATAGAGGCGATAATTTCGATCAGGCTGATATTAAGTTGGCTGAGCAAAAGGGCTGTACACCCGAGGAAGTTGAAAAATGGCGTAAAGAGAACAAGTATACATGGCATGAATGCAAGGATATGTGCACAATGCAGAAGGTTCCGTCAATAATACATAATAATGTTCCTCATCGTGGCGGCATATCAGAATACAAAAATGGAGGATAATCGAAATGGCAAAAATAGATATTTCTGATTTTGTTTTTAATATCGGATTCAAAAAAACTGATACTTATAATTTTCGGGGTAAGGAATACGATCTTGTAATAAAATTAAAAGCGTATTATGAAAAAGATGGTATCACCAATGAGCAACTTGAAGCATATGAGTATTATCTAGAAAATAAAAGTGAAATTCAAGCAAAGGTGGAAGATGAACTTTCAAAAAGTGGCTACAATTTAGATGACCTGACACCAGTTAGACTTCTGATAAGCCGTGGTGGTGAAATTGCGGTTATAATTCAGGATAATGCAGATTGGGATGGCGGTATTGTTGTTGTGGTTGGTCCCGAATACAAGGTGATTTCACAAGACGAATATCTTTAAAACAGAATATAAACGAAAAATCCCCGACCGTTATGGTCGGGGATTTGAATTTATTTAAGCGTAATTTTAAAGAGCCTTGCGCCGTGGGGGTTAACCTTGGCGGAGAAGGTGCCGTCGGTTACGGTGTATTCACTGTGGAGCCACATATCGCGCACGCTATAATTAACGCCGCCCATTGTGATGGCGGTAACGTCAAAGCTTATTTCACGCTCGGCGTCGTCGGTGTTGAAGAATGCAACGTACTTGCAGTCCTCGCCGTGTGAGGTCCATATAATTTCACCCTTGTTATCAACCTCATTGCGGCTGAATTGCCTTGCACCGTGGGAATTCTTGAGCATATCAATAAGCTCACGGTTCTGTAAAAGTGAAAGGGTGAATTCGTCGTTTTCACGCATTTCGCCGCCCATCATAAGGGGTGAGCGGAAGATACCCCAAAGGGTCATCATTGTTATCTGCTCGTCATGGGTGAAGCGGGTGTAGCGTGCACGGTATTGGGGAAGCTCCTCGGTAAGCTGAATTCTGCCGAGGGGTAGCATGTCGCAGTCGGGCCATGCACCGGGCTGAACGTATTCCTGCCATGCGTAGCAACGCTCAAACATAGCGTGCAGTTTGCTCCATTCATCCCAGAAGTCACCGGTCATACGCCAGAGGTTGGCGTGTGCCGCAAGGTGCTCGTGCTCCCATACGGGTGCAGGACCGGGGGAAAGGCTGAGCACCATATCCCTGCCGCAGTTGTCGATTGCCTTGCGTATCATTTCGATTTCCTTTCGGGCAGAGTAGGGGTTGTCGGGGTACATCTCGGTGTTGGCAATGTCGTCACATTTTATGTAGTCAACGTCCCATGATGCGTATAATTCAAAAATTGAGTCATAGTATTCCTGAGCGCCCCTTTTGTCGGCGTAAAGACCGTACATATCGGGGTTCCAGGCGCATATTGAGGTGGGGTTAGCAATATCCTTTGCGGTAACACCCTCGCATTTTATGTTGGTGTTTCGGTGAGCCGCCTGACGGGGAATACCGCGCATAATGTGTATGCCGAACTTAAGACCAAGGGAGTGAATGTAGTCCGCAATGGGCTTGAAGCCCTTGCCGTCGGCAGAGGAGGGGAAGCGCTCAACCGAGGGTATAAGACGTGAATATTCGTCCATACAAAGGGGCGCAAAATAGTTGTAATAAAAGCTCTTTGCGGTGGGCTCGGACCATTGAATATCGCACACAACGTATTCCCAACCGTAGTCCTTAAGATGCTTTGCCATATAATCCGCATTGGCAAGCAACTGCTCCTCGTTAACCGCCGCACCATAGCAGTCCCAGCTGTTCCAGCCCATGGGCGGTGTAAGCGCAAGTTTTTTATGCATAAAAATACATCTCCAAAATCAAATTTGACTAAGCTTCATAAAAAGCACTTCAATAATGCTATTGTACCACCTGAATCCCACAAAAACAAGATTATGAAGGGGATATTTTAAACTAAAAATACACCACACAACCCCAAAAACAATAAAACGACACCGCACCGTAAAACCAACAAAAACCCAATAACACAGTACACGCCACCTGGATTACACACAAAAACCAACACCAAAACTCAAAATTTTTCAAAAAATATCAAAAAAATCTGTAGCATTTCCAACTTTGTGTCATATATAAATGTGAGTAATATTACCTGTATATTTTGTTGAAATATGTAAATGAAAGTAGTATAATAAAAATTGTATTATTGTATTTAAATTTGTTAGGAGTATAGCTATGATTACAGGCGACCTTAAAAACAAAATAGATAGCTTATGGGATGTTTTTGCAGCAGGCGGACTTGTTAATCCCCTTGATGTTATTGAACAAATAACGTACCTTATGTTCATTCACGACCTTGACGATTCGGACAAGCTTCGTGCAAAGGAAAGTGCTATGTTAGGTCTCCCTTACAAGAGCATTTTTGCAGGCGAAGTAACAGTTGGCGACCGCAAGGTTGACGGTAGTCAGCTTAAATGGTCTGTTTTCCGTGATTTCCCTGCAGGCAAAATGTATTCAACCATGCAGGAATGGGTGTTTCCTTTCATCAAAAATCTTGACGGCAAAAAAGACAGTGCATATTCAAAATATATGGATGATGCTATTTTTAAATTGCCCACACCTTTGCTTCTTTCAAAGGTGGTTGATGCTCTTGACGAAATCTATGCTCTTATGGCAAAAGAGCAGGATAAAGATGTCCGTGGTGATACATATGAATATCTTCTTAATAAAATCGCACAGTCAGGCTTGAACGGTCAGTTCCGTACACCTCGCCACATTATCAGAATGATGGTTGAACTTATGCAACCCAAACCCGATGATATTATCTGCGACCCTGCTTGCGGAACAAGTGGATTTTTGGTAAATGCAGGCGAATATCTTAAAGAAAAGCATAAAGAAGAAATCTTCTTTAATAAACAGAAAAAAGACCACTATATGAATCACATGTTCTTTGGCTACGATATGGACAGAACTATGCTCCGCATCGGTGCTATGAATATGATGACTCACGGTGTTGACAGTCCTTTTATTGAATATCGTGACAGTCTTTCAGACCAGAATGCAGATAAGGACAAGTTCTCTTTAATCCTTGCAAACCCACCGTTCAAGGGTAGCCTTGATTACGATACTGTTTCAGCAGATTTATTAAAGGTTTGCAAGACCAAGAAAACAGAGCTTTTGTTCCTTGCTCTCTTCCTTCGTATGCTTCGTATCGGTGGCAGATGCGCTTGTATCGTTCCCGATGGTGTTCTTTTCGGTTCTTCAACTGCCCATAAAGCTATTCGTAAAGAAATAATTGAAGGCAACCGCCTTGAAGCAGTTATCTCTATGCCCTCAGGCGTGTTCAAGCCCTATGCAGGTGTTTCAACTGCTATTCTTATCTTCACAAAAACAGGTCACGGCGGAACTGATAACGTCTGGTTCTACGATATGCAGGCAGACGGCTTCAGCCTTGATGATAAGCGTACAGAAATAAAAGAAAACGATATCCCTGATATTATTGAAAGATTCCATAATCTTGATGGCGAAAAAGACAGACAACGCACAGAAAAATCCTTCTTCGTACCAAAGGATGAAATTGTCGGCAACGATTACGACCTTTCAATAAACAAGTATAAAAAGACAGAGTATGTGCCCATTGAATACCCCTCAACTGCAGAGATTATGGCAGACTTAAACGAGCTTGAAATGAACATTACAAAGAGCTTAGCCGAGTTGGAGGAAATGCTTAATGGCTAAAATAAGTATCAATATCGAAGAAATTAAAGAGAACCTTGGAAATATCGGCTATGAAATAAGTGATTTTATAGAGAGAGAAAACTACGGCACAAATTGGCAAATTAAATTTCATAACAGCGGTGCAATTGTTACTATCTACGATACAAACACAAAAAAGAACACTGTTGTTAATGGTAAGTGCGAGCCTGAAGAAAGCCAAGCACTAAAAGAGATTGTCGATGGGCTTAAGTGCAAGGAAATTTCCATCGATCCCATAAACCCAACAATTGTTTCTTTTGTGAATTCCAAAGAAGAAAAGAGCAACTACGATTTCAAAAAAGAATGGTGTACAAAAGGTAAAGATGGAGATTTGCTTCACGATATACTTTGTTTAGCAAACAATATTGAGAATGTTGATGCATTTTTAATTGTTGGTGTAACTGATGATTATGAAGTTGTTGGCGTGCCCTCATGGAAAAAATCAAATGAATTATATGATTTTTTGCGTTCTAAAAAGTTTGCGTGTGGTTGTATGCCTGAGATAGAACTTCATAAAGTTTACTATAAATATCACAAGTTAGATGTCGTGCTTATTAAGAGTTCCAAAAACATCCCGTTCTACTTATCTGAAATTTATAAAGGTGTCGGTATTCAAATATATACTCGTGTAGGTGATACTAACACTCCCAAAAATGAAATGGCAAGTTATAATGATGTCGAAGCTCTTTGGAGAATACATTTCGAACGAGAAAACGAATAAAAAAAGAAGGCGATATTCTTATGGCTAAAAAGAAAAACAACCAAACGGTTGTTAATAATATAGAATCTGTTAATTTAGATATTGATTACGATAAACTCGCAGAAGCGATTGTTAAGGCGCAACAAAAAGCAAAAGAACAGCAAATCAAGGAAAAAGAGCAAGCCTTTATTGAATGGCGCACTGAATTGGGTTACAAAGAACATAATGATAAACACGGCTTGAGAAAAATTTTATTAGTAATAGGCAACAGATTTATTTATGCATTTAGATTGATGTTTGTATCCAAAAAAAGAAAAATAGAAATCTCATTTTCTGCAATTCTATTGCAAACATTGTTGTTGTATTTCTTTAAGTTTTTAAAATCTGGAACACTGATATCATCAATATTTTTCATTGGATTTATGTTTTATCATCCAGAAATTGATTTTGAAAAATACCATTATATTGTTTTATCTGTTTTAGCAATTCTTTCGTTTTTGTATTCAAGGCTTTTCAGGCTGATATCAATAGAGATTGACCAAATGAATGATAAAGAGCAATTGCTAAGTTTGTTTACTGCAGTTGTTGCTATTATACCGTTGGTTGAGATTGTTTTTAATTTCTTGAAAGGGGTAGGATAATGGCACGACTTGGTGATTATGTGAAAATTAGAACAGGTAAACTTGATGCGAATGCCTCAAGTGATAACGGACAATATCCCTTTTTTACTTGCTCAGTTGAACCACTAAAAATAGATACATATAGTTATGATTGTGAATGTGTTTTGGTTGCAGGTAACGGCGATTTGAATGTAAAATACTATAACGGGAAATTTGATGCATATCAAAGAACTTATATTATTGAGAGCAACAACAAATCGGTGCTTTCAGTCCCTTACTTATATTGTTTCTTGGACAAGTATGTAGAAACCCTTCGCAAACAATCTATTGGTGGAGTTATCAAATATATTAAATTGGGAAATTTGACAGAAGCACAAATCCCCTTGTGCAGCATTGAAGAACAGAGCGATATTGTAAAAAAACTAAAAAAAGTAAATGCTCTTATCAATGACAGAAAAACTCAAATATCAAAATTCGATAAACTCGTCAAAGCCCGATTTGTCGAACTGTTTGATAACAGCAATTATCCTATTGTTAAAGCAGAAGATGTATGCGATTTTATAACAAAAGGTACAACACCGCCAACAGACGAAATATATGCAGAATTTGATGATAATAGAGTGCCGTATATAAAAGTTTATAATTTAAGTTTTGATGGTTCCCTACTATTTGATGATGAACCACAATTTATAGATAAAACGGTTCATAACGGCAAATTATCAAGGTCAAAAATATATCCAAACGATGTACTTATGAATATTGTTGGACCTCCCTTGGGTAAGTTTTCACTTGTGACTGATGAATACCCTGAATGGAATATTAATCAAGCAATTAGTATTTTCAGAGCAAAGAAAGAAGTGTTGCCAAGATTTTTGTTGTCGGCATTAATGCAACCATCTGTTTTAGAACCTTTTTTGAAACAAGCGGTGGGAATTCGTCAATTGAATATCAGTTTGGAGCAGTGCAGAAATTTACAATTTCCATTACCACCAATCGGCGCACAAAATGAGTTTGCAACCTTTGCTGAACAAATCGACAAATCAAAATTTGAAGTTCAGCAAAGTCTTGAAAAACTTGAAACACTAAAAAAATCATTAATGCAACAATATTTTGGATGAGGTGAAAACGAAATGACTGAAGATTTCAAAAAAATTATAGATGAGGATATTACAAAATGCGAAACAGAACTTGAAAACGGAAACAAAGCAAGTCGGGGGAAATTACACGGTGTTTTACTTGCCAAATATGGCAATATAATTGAGGGTTTCAAAGATGGCTTACATTCCTTGTTTTATGATGAAAGTGGTACATATTGTAAGGAAAATCTCGAAAGAATGCGAGAGATGTTGCTATTATTTAAAGCTATGGAGTACAAGAATTGTTATTCAACAAAGAATGAGTTTTCAGGAATAACAGTAAACAACACCAATAGCTTGTCTACAACTTTAAACATTTCTTTTGCTGAAACAAAAGCGCAAGTTGAAAATATGACTTCATTAAGAGATGAAGAAATAGACGAAATTCAAACAAAAATCGATGAATTAGAGGCAATAGTTAATTCAAATGACCGAAAAACCAAAAAGTGGGATAAAGCAAAAGAAATTATTAAATGGGTAGCAGACAAAGGTATTGATGTTGGATTAACTTTGCTACCACTTATATTAAAACTTGGAGAATGAAGCTTTGAGAAAGGATGTTTGACTTTGGCTACAATACGAAAACAAAAAGAGAATAAACCTGTATTAGCTATTTGTTATGATTTTGACAAGACGTTATCACCTGATGACATGCAGGCTCAGGGTTTTATACAGACGGTATATGATGGCGATGTTAAGACGTTTTGGGACGAATCAAATACTCTGGCAAAAGAACATGAGATGGATACTAATTTGGCCTATATGTACAAGATGGTAGAAGAATCTCATGGTAGAATTGTATTCACAAGAAAGACATTAGAGGAATACGGTTCTAAAGTCAAATTGTTTCCTGGTGTCGAAGAATGGTTTGAACGAATTCGAAAATTCGGAGAAGAGCACAACGTAATAGTAGAACACTATATTATTTCTTCAGGTTTAAAGGAAATGATAGAGGGAACATCAATTGCAAAAGCTGGTTCATTTGAAAAAATCTATGCAAGTTCCTTTATGTTTGATGAGAAGGATGTAGCTATATGGCCTGCTCAAGCAATTAACTACACAAACAAAACACAATTTCTGTTTAGAATAGAGAAAGGTACCCTTGATGTTAATGATTCGGGAGTAAATGATTATTATCCTCCAGAAGATATTCGTGTACCTTTTAGAAATATGATTTATATCGGTGATAGCGATACGGACATCCCCTGTATGAAACTGGTGAATGCTTATGGCGGACACTCTATTGGCGTTTTCAACAATGATACATTTGATAAAACAAAAGTGTACAAAATGTTACGTGACAATAGAATTAAATTTTTTGCTCCTGCAGATTACACAGATGGTTCTGAATTAGATATATTAGTTAAAGCCATTATTGTTAGAACTTTATCAAACGAAGTTCTCGAAAATATACATTTCGATTGTAAAAAAGAGCAAAAAGATGCAGACGCATTAAATAATGGTGATAAGGATAAAAGCAGAAGATTAGACCTAATTGTTTCTTTGGATGCAAGTGCTAATTTTGCCACTACACACGAAATAATGATTGAACTGCTCCAGGTAGATAACTGGGACCAAGAAGAAATAGAACAGTTCTTGGATATAGCAATAAATAATCATCCAGTAAGATATTTACTAAATGATAAAGATGTTAACAGATTTTACAAAAAAATCATCAAATTATTGCCTGAACCTAATGATAAAACAAAAAAAGTAGAAAGTTTCTTTAAGAAGAAGGGGAAGAAATGACCAACTTTGATTTTTTGACCAAGGACAAGCAATTTGATAGTTTTTCGGGTATTGCCGTTGCGGCGGAAAAAACTTTACATATTGACCTGTCAACCTGCATTATAAATTGCCGTAGGGCGATGGAGATAGCTGTTAAATGGATGTATTCCGTTGACGGCTCTCTTGAGTTGCCTTATGATGAACGCCTTGTCAGCCTTATGAATAACGAGGATTTTCGTGATATCGTCGGCAATGACATCTGGCGGAGAATGAAGCTCATTCGCGAATTAGGTAATAATGCAGCTCACGAGGGTAAAAAGTTTTCTGTTGAGCAAGCAACTCTCTGCCTTGAAAACCTTTATATCTTTATGGATTTCATTGCTTGCTGCTATGGTGAAGAATATACTCAGGGCGATTTCAATCTTGGTCTTTTGGAAGAAAGCTCAGAAGAAAAGGTTGAAGAGGTTGAGTTTATCGACATTGACCTTAAAGCCTTAATTGCTGAGAACGAAAGCCTTAAAGCAGAGTTAACCTCTCGCCGTGAAAGTCAGCAACAGACCTATGTTCCAAAGCCTCTTGATATTTCCGAATACAAAACCCGAAAAATCTATATTGATGCAATGCTTGTTGATTCAGGTTGGGTTGAGGGCAAGGATTGGTTTAATGAATATGAGCTTCCGGGTATGCCCAACAAATCCGAGGTTGGCTTTGCCGATTATGTTTTATTCGGTGATGATGGTAAGCCTTTGGCAGTTATTGAAGCAAAACGCACCTGCGTGGACGTTTCAAAAGGCAGACAACAGGCAAAGCTATATGCCGATTTATTAGAAAAGAAATTTGGTCGCCGTCCTGTAATTTTCCTTACAAATGGCTTTGATACTCGTATCACAGATAATCTCTACCCTGAGCGTAAATGTGCAACCATTTATTCAAAGCGAGATCTGGAAAAGCTCTTTAATCTGCAAACAATGCGAACAAGCCTTAATCACGTAATGGTAAATAAGGAAATAGCAGGCAGATATTATCAGGAAGGTGCTATCAAAGCGGTTTGCGACAGCTTCGGCAAAAAGAACCGAAGAAAAGCATTGCTTGTTATGGCAACAGGTTCAGGTAAAACAAGAACTGTTATTGCTCTCTGTGATGTTCTCTTGCAACACGGTTGGGTGAAAAATATTCTTTTCCTTGCTGACAGAAACTCATTAGTAACTCAGGCAAAGCGTAGCTTCTATAATATGCTCCCTGATTTATCTGTTACAAATCTCTGCGAAGAAAAAGATAATTATAACGCTCACTGTGTATTCTCAACTTATCAGACAATGATGAACTGCATTGATTCTGTTAAGGATGAAAAAGGTAAGCTTTTCACCTGCGGTCATTTTGATTTGGTAATATGCGATGAAGCTCACCGCTCAATTTACAACAAATACCGCGATATATTTAACTACTTTGACGCACCATTGGTAGGTCTTACGGCTACACCCAAGGATGAAATTGATAAGAATACCTATGAAGTTTTTGAACTGGAAAATGGTGTTCCGACTTATGGCTACGAGCTTGCAGATGCGGTTAAAGACGGTTATCTTGTGGACTTTATGTCCGTTGAAACCAAGCTCAAATTCATCGAGCAAGGCATTGTTTATGATGACTTATCCGATGAAGATAAAGAAGAATATGAATCGACCTTTGCTCGTGATGGTGAACTGCCCGAAAGCATCGGTTCATCCGCTCTCAATGAATGGATTTTTAATGAGGATACAATCAAAGAAGTGCTTAATGTTTTAATGACAAACGGCATTAAAATTGACTATGGCGAAAAGATTGGTAAAACAATCATATTTGCTAAAAATCACAGGCACGCCGAAAAAATATTCGAGGTATTCAATAAAGAATATCCCCATCTTAACGGTTATGCAAAGGTTATTGATAATAAAATCAACTATGCACAGACTGCTATTGATGAATTCTCCGACCCTAAGAAATTACCGCAGATTGCTATTTCTGTTGATATGCTTGATACTGGTATTGATGTTCCCCAGGTAGTGAATCTTGTGTTCTTCAAAAAGGTTATGAGCAAGGCGAAATTCTGGCAGATGATCGGTCGAGGAACTCGTCTTTGCCCCGGTCTTTTGGATGGTAAGGATAAGAATTTATTCTACATATTTGATTTCTGCGGAAACTTTGAATTTTTCCGAATGAACAAAGGCAAGCCTACTGCAAACCAAATTGCATTACAAGGTGCAATTTTCAGTTTAAAATCGCAGATAGCTTTCAAGCTTCAGGACATAGCATATCAGACCGAAGATTTAATTGCTTTCCGCAAAGCTCTTGTTGAGGATATGGTTCGTAAAGTCAGAGAGCTTAACAAAGAAAATTTTGCAGTTCGTCAGCATTTAAAATATGTTGAGTTGTATTCGAATCCCGATAATTACACAAGCCTTACCTACGAAGATACTCTCGTTATGGGAGAAGAGCTTGCGCCACTCATCACACCGGATGAGGATGACCCCAAAGCAATGCGTTTTGATGCTCTTATGTACGGCATTGAACTTGCATATCTGATAGGTAAAAAATATACTCGTGCCCGTAGTGACCTTTTCAAAAAGGTTTCAGGCATTGCAAGTGTTGCAAACATTCCTGAAATAATGGTGCAAGCCGAACTGATTGATAAAATTCTCCACACCAACTATGTTGATAACGCAGGCATCAACGAGTTTGAGCATATCCGTGAAAGTTTAAGAGATCTAATGAAATACATTCCTCATGGCGTTGAAATTTACAACACAAACTTTGACGATGAAATTTTATCAATCGAGTGGAACGAATCCGAGCTCGAAAATGATGATTTGAAGAATTACAAAGCCAAGGCAGAATTCTATGTTCGTCAGCATCAGGAGAATCCTGTAATTGCAAAACTTAAATCAAATATTCCGTTAAATTCTGACGATGTGAAAGCATTGGAAGTAATCCTTTGGAACGAGGTCGGAACAAAGGCTGACTATGAAGCTGAGTTCGGTCAGAAGCCTCTCGGTGAATTTGTTCGTGAAATCGTAGGTCTTGATATGAATGCAGCTAAAACTGCATTCGCAAAATATCTTGATGATGTAAATCTTGATTCAAGACAGATCTATTTTGTGAATCAGATTGTTGAATATATAGTTCATAACGGCTTGATGAAAGACCTTTCTGTTTTGCAAGAATCACCATTCACAGATAAAGGTAGTGTGGTTGAAATTTTCACTGACTTGTCCGTCTGGGCAGGCATCAGAAAAATCATAGAAAATATCAACGCAAATGCTAATGTGGCATAATAATCTTATCGGTTGATATTATTCAGGAGGGATATTATGTCCAAGGGTATTTTTGGTGGTATGTTTGATTTTAATAATGACGGCAATCTGGATGCGTTTGAGCAGGGGCTTGAGTTTATGTTTATTGACCGAATAACGCGGGATGAAAATGCCGAGGAAATGGATGAGGATGATGAATAAGGGGCTTTCCTCTTGAAGCATTCATTCCGGGTCGGTGGCTTTCTTTTTTAAATATTTACCAAAAAATTAACACGCCTGTGGGGTTTGGTTGACCTCATAGGCGTGTGTTTTTATTTATTAAATTCCGTGTGTCTGTAGTGCTTCATTTTAAGGGTGCCGTCGCGTGCTATATCGGTGGTGTTTACGCCGTAGTGCCAGGTGCTTTCGTCCGCACTCATAGCCCAGCTATCATACAATCTGTAGCAATTATAGCCGCCGGTCTGGTTATAAACAAGGTAAATACCATCATATTTGGCGCAAAAGTCATTGCAATGGTCGTGGCCGCAGAACATTGCCTCGGTGCCGTTACGCTTCATTGCATCAAACAGACCCGAATTAAACCACGAGCCGCCCATTGGCTCACGCATTTTGCCATAAATAACCTCTACATTTTCGTTGGGTGTAAAGCTGCCGTCCTCGTTCTGAGTGAACAGGTCACGGTATTCGGGCACTGGGATGTGCAAATAAATAAGTGATTTTAAATCCTCGCCGTACGTCTTCTTAAGTGCGGCTATTTCGTCCTCGTACCATTTAATCTGTGCGGGCTTAACGTAGTCTGCGCCCTCTAAGTCTGCGGGTACGCCGTCGTTGGTGCGATGAGGCTCCTGCAGATATCTGCCCGAGTCGAAGAATACAAGGGTCTTTCTTACGGTGTTTTCATCGCTCATAATATTTATGGTGAAATTGCCGTAGCCGTAAAGGTCCTCGTTGCCGAATTTACAAAGGCAATGGGGTGCATCCGCAAAGCTTTTATAAAGCTGATATTTAAAGCCGCCCTTTTCCTCACGTGCCTCGTGATTACCAAAAACGTAAGTCCAATAAACCCCGACCTTTTCCATCATTCTGGCAAACTGTATTGCATCAATCTGCTGATATTTTGAAAGCACGCAGTCACCCGTAAGGACCACCAAATCAGGCTTTAAATCCGCAATTCTGTTCACAAGCTGCTGCAGTGTACGGTTATTTAACTCGTAATCATCATCAATATGTAAATCCGTGGTGCAAAGGATTCTGAAATCATCATCCGAAAAGCTGCCGTCGTCATTCATTTTGGCAATATAGGTTGAATTTTCGGTTGATTTAAGTATTTTAACGCTTGTACCAACATGCGGTGCTTTAACTGCTGACAAAAATCTGTTTTTGCAAAGCTTGCCGTTGGTCAGCTTATATATGGGCTTTTCTAAGGCTATAATAGCCTTCATAGCATTTTGTAATACAAAGCATCTTAATCCGTACATAGTGCATCTCCCGATTACTGAAATATAGCTTATTAACCGATTATACCACGCCTGCAATAAAAAGCAACCGAGAAATATCACTATCACGGGCTCTGGTGATATTTTTGCTGAAACGGGCGCAGGGTATGGGGCTAAACTTTAATAAAGTTATTGCTGCCTGCGGAATGTGGTGATATAATAAATTTGGAAATACAGATGCCGTGTATCAGAGTGGCACGTGCGAAGGGGGATGGGTTTATGAAAAAAGAGTATTGTGGAAAACCTATGAGAATTGCTCATACGGGTGTTACTCAGTTTGCTCCCGAAAATTCACTTGAAGCCTTTAAAAAGGCGGCAGAGCTTGGTCTTGAGGGCATTGAGCTGGATATTCAATTGTGCGGTGATGGTGAAATTATTGTAATTCATAACGATAATCTGGGTTATATGACCCTTGAAGAGCATGGGGATGCCCTGAGGGATTTAACCGTCGGGCAGGTTAAGGGGTTTGATATTCCTTATCGCAACGCCCTTAAGCTTAAATATCCGCCATACCCGTGGACGGAGCATTCCGGCGGCAGGCGGATGATTACGCCTCCCGATTACGTTGAGGACAGGGTGACTCATCTTATCACCTTCCCCGAATTTGATGCATGGCTGTCAACGGTTGATTATGATATCACCGTTGAGGTTGAATTTAAGTGCAAGGGTATGTGTAAGCGTATGGATGAAATCCTTGCCACCTCTCCGAATGCTTCAAGGTATATTTTCTTCTCAGGTGATTGGGAGGTTCTTGAAGAAATGCAGGAGCATTACCGTGAAAATGGAAAGCCCGAGGGATTGCGTCTGGGCGCCAATATACGTTTTATCAACGAGCGTACAAAGGATTTTATTACCCGCTCCGATCTTTGGGAGGTTGGGCTTAATAACGAGGCATTCACCAAGGCGGACGTTAATATGCTTGACGCTATGGGAATTAAGGTGTTTTCGAACCTCGGTGATTATCCCGAATGGTGGCAGCAGATATGTGATATGGGTGTTGTTGGCTTTAAAACAAATTATCCCGACGCATATACGGAATGGTGGAACGCCACATATTGATTGAAAAATACAGAAACGAAAAGCAAATTGTAATTTTCAAAAGCAGAGAAGATGCCGATAAGTACATAGGTTGGCAAAAATAAGAAAAAACAAAGGAGATTGAATATGCCTTTATTTACAATTGCATTTTGCGCTGTTATCGTTTTGATTTATATTATTGATACTTTTATTGCGATTCCCAAAGCACGGACGGTAACGCTTAAGGAAAAGCTATGGACAGGGCACAACAAGGGGTATGTATATCGTGCGCTCCATTTATCCGAAAAGAAAATAAAAAAGGGTCAAATATGGCGTCTGGTGTCATCGTCACTTTTGCATTTCGGTACGTGGCACATTGTGTCAAACGTAACCGCAACCCTTATTGTTGGCTGGGCGGTTGAATCACAGCTTGGCGCGCCAAAAACCGCAGTATGCTTTGTGACCTCCGTTTTAGTGTCGGGCTTGTTTATGGCTTTCGTGTACAAGCTTCAGGAGGGGAATGGGGCATCAACGGGTATTTACGGCTTGATTGCGGTGTTTATTGTGCTTGCAATTAAAAACGGCACGGTTTTCTTTTCACCCGTTCCTTTAGTGGCTCTTATAGTTTTGGCAATCTACACAGTGGGTGGTATGCTTGTTGGCAAGGCAACGGCATTCGAGCACATCTCGGGCTTTGCAGGCGGTCTGCTTGCCGGCTTGCTTACAGTGTGGATATGGTAATAATTAATCCCTATGAGGTCTGTAAAACGACTTCATAGGGATTTGTGCTTTTTATGATTAATTGCATAATTCGAATGTAAAATTATCAAGTAGTTTTTTCAGGTTTTCTGTTTGCTTTGTGCGGTGGTTGATTGTAGGGCTATCCTTGAAGTGCTTACTAAAGCTAATGGTCTTTGTTTCAGTTTTGTCAGCAGCTTCTGTTTTAATGTTATTTGTCATTCGTTATCACCTCGGTTTTATAATAGCACTATGCAATTAGTTGTGCAACGGGGCTTTTGTGAAGTATAGTACGATAAATGACTCATAATGGTTTTGTTGTGTTTCCCGGTATCAAAGATTATAGCCCGTCTTTTATGAACAAGGACTTAATTTATGTGTAGTAAAGCCGGTGGCAAAAACTATAATATATCAATACGCAGTATTCAAAGATAATGTTGAGGGAATTTTTTAAAATAAGGCATTTTGCGTTATGAAGCACCATTGATGGTACAAAGCACGTGTTATAATGTACGTGTAAAATGAAAAAGAAATATTATAGGAGTGGTTGAAATGTTGTCTAAAATTGGTTTTGTTGTGGATAAAGATGAGGAGCGTACAGGGATTCAAGAAATCAATCGGGAAAGAACTATTGTGCCAAGAAAGTCTGTTGTTGAGGTGTATTTCCCGGATAGACAGATGACATTATCATATTTTAATGATCAGTTTGATTTATTGGTTAATGACGTGGTTTTTGTTGATGGTAAGCTTGAGGGCTTGCGTGGTATCGTAAGATCGGTTAATTATGATTTCAAAATTAAACTTTCTGAGTATAAGAAGGTTATTCGTGTTGCTGATACTACTGTGAAAGGCGAGCTTTATATAACGCCGTTCAGATATATGGCATTTGATAGAAAAACATTGAATTATAAAAAAGTATCATCATGGTTCGTTTGCAAAAACGAAGAGGATTATGAGGTTGGCGGTAGTGATAAAACATTCCCGCTCAATGACCTGAGTGAAATGAATATACAAAGCCATATAGCTGAACGTGGGCACGATTATTACATAGAGAATAACGTTGTTTTTCTTGAGCTTGACGGCAATAAGGGTAGGGCAATTGTTGAAGGCTCGAAGGTTTATGATGTGGAGTTTAATTATGAAAATGGTATGATTTCAAATCTTGTTTGTGATTGCTTTTGCCCATACACCTGCAAGCATCAGTTTGCCGTAATGCTTCAGCTCAGAGAATGCCTTGAAGATGTTGAGAAGCTCTATAAGAAAGAATACGAAGCCTCACACTATTTCGCATCAATCTTCAAGCAAACATTACATATATTCGCAATTAATAATAAGCAAAGCGGAAAACTTGTTTTAGAATAAAGGAGAATAACTATGGCGAACGGTATCTTTGGCGACATGTTCGATTTTAATAACGACGGCAACCTCGACGCCCTCGAACAAGGTCTGGAATTCATGTTCCTCGACCAAATAACAAAAGAGGAATTTGACGATTCGGATAACGACGATTTCTAAAAGAAAACAAAGGCTAAGACAAAACCTTAGCCTTTGTTTTGTGCTTTTGATAAAAATCGGATATGCCAATTTGTGCGTTTTGCTGAAAATTTTAAAAATATAAAATTAATGTGAAATATTTACCGATTTTTGTCATATATAAGTAGGTCATATAGGTGAAATATAGATGAATATATAGAAATATGTTGAGAAAGTTCATTTTCAATGTTAATATATATTTATAACTCGATATTGTGTTAGAGGTGAATTATTATGCTACACGATGGACTTTATGAGCAAATAATCAATAAGGAATTGGAAACAGAGCTTGGCTTGACGGACAAGCTCTCTACAACTGCGCCTATTGATAGTGCTGAAGCATCCAAAGTGTTAGCAAAATATATCGCTGAAGTTGTAGAAAAAGGTTTGGACAATGTTGCTGATAATGGGGGCGATGTTAACTCTCAGGTTGCACTGGCAAACCGCATTATTTCTACAATTATCAATGAAACTAAAGAAAACGATTTTGCTGAAATGTCAGTAGCAGAGCGAGCTGAACAGCTTTTAGCATTGTTCGATAAGAAAAACAACATCCTCGCATTAGATGAAAAGGCTGCAATCATAAGACCTGAAACATCTATTGCTCAAAGTTCACTTTTTACAGGTGCTATTCATGAGCCTCAGATGTACACAGAGCTCAAGAAAGAAATAGTATCTTGTAATCGTATTGATATGCTTGTTTCGTTTATCAAGTGGAGTGGCTTGCGTCTCTTGATGGATGAGCTTAAAACATTTACCCAAAACGGTGGAGAACTTCGTATAATTACCACATCCTATATGGGTGCGACTGATGTTAAGGCGATTGAAGAATTGCGCAAGCTCTCTAATACACAAATTAAAGTTAGCTATGATACAAAACGCACACGTCTTCATGCAAAGACATACGTGTTCTATCGTAACACTGGTTTTACAACTGCTTATGTTGGTTCCTCAAACCTCTCTAACGCTGCTATTTCCAGTGGCTTGGAGTGGAATGTAAAAGTTACTAAGAAGGATTTGCCTGAAACTATCGATAAGATTGAAGCAACCTTTGAAAGCTATTGGAATTCTCCTGAATTTGAATATTATGATGAAGGTCAGGTCGAAAGACTTCAGCGTGCTCTTAAAGCTGAAAAATATACTGATAGCAACAATCCTGAACTATATACAATTGATATTAATCCATATTATTACCAGCAACAAATTCTTGATAGATTAGAGGCAGAACGTTTAGTTCGTGGTTATTATAAAAACCTTGTAGTAGCTGCAACAGGTACAGGTAAAACTGTTATTTCTGCTCTTGATTATAAACGATTTCGCAAGCAAAATCCGGACAAGCCTTGTCGACTTTTGTTTGTTGCCCACCGTGAAGAAATTCTTAAGCAGAGTTTATATACCTTCCGTGCGGTATTGAAGGATGCAAACTTTGGAGAAATGTTTGTAGGTAACTACAAGCCTGAAAGTATTGATAATCTCTTTATTTCTATACAGACATTCAATTCACAGGATTTTACACAAAAGACAACACCAGAGTTTTATGATTATATAATTGTGGATGAATTCCACCATGCTGCAGCTCCTACATATCAGAAATTGTTGGCATATTATAACCCTAAAATATTATTAGGTCTTACGGCTACACCTGAACGTATGGATGGAAAAAGTATATTGCCATACTTCAATAATAGAATTGCAGCAGAAATTAGATTGCCTGAAGCAATCGACCGTAAATTATTATGTCCATTCCAGTATTTTGGTGTAACGGACACTGTTGACCTTGATTCTTTAAAATGGGCTAATGGTGGGTATGACAAGGGCGAGTTGTCTCGCGTTTATACTGCAAGTGGTTATGTTGCACAGCAACGTGCAGATTTAGTTGTTCGTTCTTTGCTCAAATATGTTACCGATATAAATGAGGTCAAAGGTCTTGGCTTCTGCGTTACTATTGAACACGCCGAGTTTATGTGTAAATACTTTAACGAACACGGTATTCCGTCTATGTATTTGACAGGTAAATCGCCTGACGAAGAAAGAAGAGCTGCCAAGAATCAACTTGTATCCGGTAAAGTAAGTTTTATTTTTGTTGTTGATATTTATAACGAAGGTGTGGATATTCCAGAAGTCAACACCGTTCTTTTCCTGCGTCCCACTGAATCGTTAACTGTGTTCTTGCAGCAGTTAGGTCGTGGCTTACGTCTTTCTGAAGATAAAGAATGCCTGACCGTACTCGATTTTATTGGCCAGGCTAATAGAAAATATAATTTTGAAGATAAGTTTGCTGTGTTGCTTTCTAACACAACCCGTAGCGTAACAAGAGAAATTAAGGATGGCTTTATTTCTGTTCCTAAGGGTTGCTATATTCAGTTAGAAAAGAAGGCGGCTCAATATATACTTGATAATATTCGTGCGTCTTACGGCAATACAGCGGGTTTGATGAGCAAGATTATTTCATTCGAAGATGATACAGGCAAGAAACTGACTCTTGCTAATTTCTTGGATTACTACAGACTTGATGCGAGAGCAATGTATAAATTCTCTTCATTCTCAAGATTATGTGCACGTGCAGATATTATTGATGATTTCAATGAGCCAATAGAAGATGTTTTGACAAAAGCTTTCCCAAGGCTGGTTTCAATAGATTCAAGAAGATGGATAATATTCTTAATTACTATTTTGAATTCCATTGATGATATTGATTTTGCAAGCCTTTCTGATGTTGAAAAACGTATGCTTCAAATGTTCTATGTTACTGTTTGGGGCAAATCAATTTATGATTGGAATAGTGAAGAAGTAACCAATAATTTTAGGGCTCTTTTTGATAGCCCAGTTATGTTGAGAGAGCTTATAGACTTGTTGAAATATAATTTCGACCACATCGACTTTATCGACGAAAAAGTTGAGCTTGGTTTTGATTGTCCGCTTGATTTACACTGTACATATACTCGTGACCAACTTCTTGTTGCAATGGATTTTATGAAGCCGTCGTCAGTACGAGAAGGTGTAAAATGGTTGCCTGATAAACAGGCAGATATTTTCATGATTACATTGAATAAATCGGATAAGGATTATTCGCCGACAACAATGTATAACGATTATTCTATCAATGATACATTGTTCCATTGGCAGAGCCAGAGCACAACTAATGCTGAAGGTTCTGTTGGTCAAAGATATATTCATCACCAGGAACGAGGAAGCAGAGTTCTCTTATTTGTCCGTGAGTTTAAAAAGGATAAATTCGGAAACACTGCACCATACACATTCCTTGGTACAGCTGACTATGTTAGCCATAATGGTTCAAGACCAATGAATATTGTATGGAAACTCAATAAGCCCATTCCGGCTAAATACTTGAAGAAAACAAATAAATTGGTGGTAGGATGATGGACAAATATCGAAAACAAGAATTAGAAAATTTAGCAGTTGATATTCTAAGGAAATACAATATTGTTGATGATGCACCAGGTAAGCATCTTAATAAAATAATAGAAGGCGAAAAAATAAAACTTGTTCCAGAATATGATTGGCCATTTGAATATTGTGGTAGGTTTATTCGTGAAGAAGATGAAGTTACAATAATCTACAACGCCAATCATTCAAAAGAAATGCAAGCGTTTACTTTTGCGCATGAACTAGGACATTATTATCTGCATCATTTTGATGATAGCAAAGAAGAAAATATTTGCTTAAGTCGTGATTTGGGTAGATTGGATGACGATGATGAAAATAAGCAAAAAGAAGTTGAAGCCAATTTCTTTGCTGCTTGTTTGTTGCTTCCGCTTGTTTGGGTTAAACATTTCTTTAATAGGTTTATGGATTCAATAAATTTAAGTGGTAGACTTTATGTGGATACACAAAAATGTAATCTTGAAGCTTATAAGCAATGTATAGAGTATTTTAAAATGTATTTCTTTGCAACAGAAACGGCTATTAGATATAGATTGATTGGTTTGGGTTTGATGGAATTCAATTTGAGGTACATTCCTAGAAAGAGTGGGGAATTACAGAGCATCTCTGAATTGGTTGAAAAACTAATGGTGGATTTAGAAAAACGTACGACAGAATACTACAACAACAATTGATTATGATGCCGTGCTGAGTATAGTTTTAAATATTTGAGAGGTGAATAAGCATGTCAAAAAAACAATTAAAAATGATATATGCCTTAAAAGATGGTGAGATTGTATCAATCGATTCTGTCGAAAAAGGTTTAAAGTGCGGTTGTGTTTGTCCTGCTTGTGGTGAGCCCCTTGTTGCTAAGAAGGGCGAATATATGATGAAGCATTTTGCTCATCATTCTGGTCATTCTTGTGAGTATGGTTGTGAAACCTCTCTTCATTTAGCAGCAAAAGATATTTTGTTAAAAGCTGATAAAATGGTTGTACCTGATCTGTATTTAGAAATACCTGAGTCAGATAAGCCTCCACAATTGATTTTTAAATCCAAAGAAATAAAAGTAGATAAAGTTGAATTAGAGAAAAAAGAAGGAAGTATTGTACCCGATATTGTTGTATATTCGGGGAAAAATAAACTTTTTATAGAGATTTTTGTTACACATAAAATTGATGATGAAAAACTAATTAGGATAAAAGAAGAAAATGTTTCAACGATAGAAATAGATTTAAGTAAATTGGATAAAGACTTTGACTATGAGACATTGAAAGAAATATTAATAAAAAGTAACAAAGAGAAAAAATGGGTGTATAGCGTCCTTGCTGAGAATTACCTTGAAAAATTCGTTAATGCATCGAAATTGTTGAAATTGAGAAGTGGAAACGACGAATACTATGTAAACAATTGTCCACTTAAGGGTAACCGTCTCTTTAACAAAGGTAGTTTGGTTTCTTTGTTTGATTGTCGCAAATGTGATTATTGTTTGTCTTTTGATATTTCAAAAATGCAATTGTTATGTGTAGGAGAGGAACGTATTTCTACAGTAGAGGATTTTAAGTTAACTAAAGAGGAACGTATAAAAAAGAGTGAAGAAATTAGGCAAAAATATATCAACAAATCTGTAATGTATGGACACTGTCCTAATTGTGGCTTTCATTTAATAAAAAAACGTGGTAAGTACGGATTGTTTTGGGCATGTTCTACTTATCCAGATTGCAGATTTACGCAAAAAGCTTAATCGGAAATATAAATTTAGATTTTAGAGGTGAAATATGACCGAAGTTGTAGCAGCTTTAATATCGGACAAGGATAAGTTTATGATATGCCAGCGACCTGCGACAAAGTCGTGTGCTTTGTTGTGGGAGTTTGTTGGTGGCAAGGTTGAAGCAGGGGAGACAAAGGAACAGGCACTCATACGTGAGTGCCGTGAGGAGTTGAATATTACTCTTTCTGTTGGTGATGTTTTCACCGAGGTTATTCACGAATATCCCGATATCACCGTGCATTTAACATTGTTCAATGCCGAAATAACCAAAGGTGTGCCAGAACTTTTAGAGCACAACGACCTAAAATGGATAACCCCATCCGAAATCCCAAACTACAATTTCTGTCCTGCGGATAAGGATATATTGTGCCTTATTAAGAAAACGACATAGGTGTTATGTGCGCTTATGGTTTCAGCGGTAAACTGAGCACTGAATCCGAATGCAACGCAGGACATATGAAGATGTATCAGAAAAATTGTGAATAGTTGCTTTCTAAAACGAGATTATGATTGTGCGATAGGAGAAATAGTATGTCTTTAGATATAAAGTTGGAAATAAATAATATTAGAAATATTAAAAAATTTGAATATGAATTTTGTTTTGAAAAAGGTATATATGCTCTTGTGGGTGAAAACGCAGTAGGTAAAAGTACACTTATGTCTGCTATTGCATCCGTTGTATATGCCCAAAATTTAAAAAGATTAAACGATTCAGAACTTTCCTCAGATTCATCGGTTTTACTACATTGTATGGATAAAACGGATAATTGGAAATATGATGATAACTTAAAAAGGTTGAAAAGCGGAAAATTAAATATATCTTTTTACGGTATTTACGAAGGTAGTGTTTTTAATGGTACTCGTTTTGAGGATATGAAAAATTTGGACCAGTTAATTGAAAATCCAGATTTTGTCAATCAATTAGTTCCAGCTAGTGATGATTTGAAAGAAGCGTTGAGTTTTATACTTCATGGCGAAAAGAATCATTATAAGGAATTATATAAATTGAGAAATTTCGATGATGCCCGAAAATATGGCTTAGGTAACATGCCTTACTTTTTGAAACTTGATAATAATAAATACATAAGCAAATATAAAATGAGTTCTGGCGAATGTATGTTGATTTCATTGTTGAATTTCATTAATTCAACGGCATTAAAACCAGAACGAATAAAACATCGTTATAATACACTTTCTGATAAGTTGTTTGTTTTCATTGATGAAGTTGAATTGGCGTTGCATCCTAGCTCAATTGATAGACTTTTGGTATATATGGAGAAAATGATTTCGGAAAAGAATTTAACCGTATTGTTTTCATCACACTCATCGGAACTAATAAGAAGATTGAAACCGCGCAATATTTTTTATATGAAGAATGATTCTGGAATCGGAAGAATAATTTCTCCTTGTTATCCGCAATACGCGATAAAAAGCTTGTATAATCACGACGGATATGACTGCACCATATTAGTTGAAGATAAAGTTTCGGAGTTAATTATAAAAAAACTGATTATTGATTATAGAACGAAAAATAATTTATTAATTAATGTTTTACCTGTGGGCGGTTGGAATAATACACTAGAATTACAACGGAATTTTTGTGCTCAAAATATTTTGGGAAGGGATAAATTCACTTTTTCAATAATTGATGGTGATGTTGTTGATGAAGTGAACAAAAATTCAAATTATATTTCTTTGAAAAAACTATTTCTTCCAATAAAGAGTCTTGAAAAATATTTGTATGAAAAGATAATTATCAATAACGATATTGATTTTATTAGTCATTTTGGGAATAGATATTTTACTATAAATTCTTTCGATGAACTAGTTAAAGAATGTAAGAACAATACATATATTTGCCAAGATAAATCAGGCAAAGCAATTTATGAGTTTATTGTAAAAAAGCTTGCAGACGAGCAAATGAGCGAAGAAGACTTAATAAAAGATTTTAGCGAGTATTTATTTGTAAAGGAAGATTTTTCATCATTACGAGAGAAAATTGAAAAATTTATTGACCAAAATTTTTCTCATAAATAACCAAAGGTGTGCCAGAACTTTTAGAGCACAACGACCTTAAATGGATAACCCCATCCGAAATCCCCAACTACAAATTCTGCCCTGCGGATAAGGATATATTGAGCCTTATTAAGGAAACGACAGAGGTGGGAAAATGAAAAAGTATGAAAATGAAGCTCGTGAGCGGTGGGGGAATACCGCTGCATATCATGAGCATGAACAGAAAACCAAGAATTACACGAAAGTGGATTGGGCTGGGGTCAATGATGGCTTGATGGCGCTTTTCTCGGAGCTTGCTATGTGTAAGAATAGTGGGGCGAGTGCGGATTCCGCTGAAGCACAGACACTTGTGGCAAAGCTTCAAGCGCACATTACCGCCAACTACTACACCTGTACCAATGAGATTCTCGCAGGTCTTGGGAAAATGTATGTTGCTGATGAACGATTTAAGAATAATATTGATAAATACGGTGAAGGAACAGCCGATTTTGTGTCAAAGGCAATTGAAATATATTGCGAATGATTTTGGGGATGATGAAATGAAAAAAGTTGAATTCAGACAACTTGCAGAGGATGTCTCAAATTGTCATGTTTGCGAAAGATTACTGACTTTACCACATCTTAAAAACAGTGAGCGGTTGGAGAATGATGACCATGGCTTAAACACAGTTCATCCGTATGTGAATCGTTGGAATATTTGGCAGGGGAACTTGGATGCAGATATTATGTTGATTGGTCAGGACTATGGTCAAAAAGAGGATGGACCAGCTTTAGAGGTTTGTAGCTTTGCAGATACAACAAACCCGACTGATAAAAGATTGAAGGATTTATTTAAGTTTTCCTTTGGCTGGGATATTGATACCGATAATGCGCCCTTGTTTTTCACTAATATGGCAAACTGTTATCGTAAAAACAGGACAAGTGGTGGTGTACATTCTGCTTGGCTTCCTATATGTGCAAACAAATTTATGGAACGACTTATTCGTATTGTACAACCTAAAATTATTATTGTTCTTGGACGTATAGCCTTTGAATCATTACACAGTATGGAGGGCCTGATGGTGAACTGTGTTGACCCTCTTGAAAAGGGTAAGGATTCTTTTTCTGAGATGATAAAACATAGTTACCGGATAGATTGGGATGGTACAACTATCGGTGTGTTTCCTGTTTTCCATCCCGGTTCAAATTCTCAAATTAACAGGACTTTTGATGAGCAGGTTACCGACTGGAAACGAATTGCAGAGTATTACTATAAGTTGAAATAATATGATTAAAGATGTAATTCACGAGCCGATTTTGTAGCAGAAGCTATTTCTGTATTCTGTCAGGATAATTAATATAATCAAAATATCATTTATGCCCTGACCTTGTTAGTTTAAGTGGATGTGGAGGCTCCAATGGAAATATTAAAATTTGATTTAAATAGTTCAGGAAGCAAATTTAAAATTCTTAATGCCACAAATGGCGGACCTTGGCACAGACGCTATGCAAATGACCAATTCCGCAGTAATTTTGCGGACTATAAGTCTGCTCGTATTCCATATAGCAGAAATCACGATTCTGCAGTTTGCGGTATTTACGGTGGGCCATATAGCCATGATATTACATATATTTTTCCAAACTTTGATGCTGACCCGTATGATGCTGAGTCATATGATTTCGCGTGTACGGATGAAAGCATTTTAGTTTGTCTTGATGCAGGAACCGAAACATTTTTCAGGTTAGGTCAGACGATTGAGCATCAAATAAAAAAGCATGGCACTATTCCACCTAAGGATTTTAAAAAGTGGGCTGTTATCTGTGAACACATTATTCGTCATTATAACGAGGGTTGGGCAGATGGATATAAGCTCAATATTAAATATTGGGAAATCTGGAACGAGGCAGACCTTGACCCTGATGATTCATCCAACAAGCGCACGTGGGGCGGAACAAAAGCAGAATTTTTTGATTTATATGAAATTACCGCAATACATCTTAAAGAATGCTTTCCTGATTTAAAAATAGGTGGTCCTGCACTTGCGCATAATGAAAAATGGGCAGAGGATTTCCTTCAGGAAATGGAAAGCAGAAAAATACCCCTTGATTTCTTTTCTTGGCATATTTATTGCACAGAGCCTGCCCACATGGCTCAAAAGGCAGAAAGAATAAAAACTCTTTTAAACAAATACGGCTATGAAAATTCAGAAAGCATACTCAATGAATGGAACTATGTAAAAGGGTGGGAAGAAGAGTTCGTTTACTCTCTTAAAGCAATCCACGGAATTAAGGGCGCTTCGTTCACATTGGCTTGTATGTGCGCTTCTCAGCGTTCTCCCATTGATATGCTTATGTATTATGACACTCGTCCCTCGGCTTTTAACGGTGTTTTTGATTTCTACACTTATGAAAAGTTAAAGGGATACTATGCTTTTTATTGGTACGGCTTCCTTTATGATTGCGAAAAGGAAATAGCTTCAAAAAATGAGGTTGAAAATATCTATTCTCTTTGCGGTGTGGATAAAAACGGGAAAGCAACAATTATACTTACTTATTATAGCGATAATGACGCTTTGCCCAATAAAGAGATTTCGTTGGATTTAGGAAAAAATGCGACGTATGAGATATATAAGGTTGATAACGAGCACAACGGCGAGCTTGTAGCAGTTACAGATAACCTTTCATTTGAATTGGAGCTTTACAGCATGGTGCTTATCAAAGAAAAATAAAGCTTTTCTTATGTTTTGGTATGAGCGGTATAACAGCAGATTTTGTAGCAGAAGCGATTGCTGTATTCTGTCAGGAGAATTAATATAATATTTGACCCGAATAGATTATTTAAAACGAGCCACTCTAACGACTAATCAGAGTGGCTCATTTTATATTTTATTGCTTCTTTTTCTTAACTGTAATTACAATGCCAACAACTGCACCGAGTAAAACAATAATTGAGATTATTAAAATAACAGTGGTGTTGGGTTGAGTGTGGGTAGTTTCCTGAAGCTCTGCAACAGCAACAACCATTTTTGATTTTTCGGGGTTGTTATCCTTTTGAGGATTATTAATGGCGTACATTGTTTTGCCGTCTTTTGAAAAGGTGAAAGAGTTGCTGTAACCAACATGGTCATCGGAAGTGTAGGGGATTATGTGGGGAACAGTTTCCCATGTTTTTCCGTTGTCATAGCTAATAAAATAATCGGAACCTGTTTTGCTTTTGCCTTTTCTCATATGAGTTCCGCTTACAATCAATGTTCCATATTCACCTCCAACAGGAGTCCATGCACAATAGGGGGCAGCACCCAAGGCTTTCTTACCATTTGCAGTTGCAACCTCTTCACCAAGATATGATGGCTCACCCCAGTCAAGACCATCTTTTGAAAAACGGCAAAAAACGGGTTCACCTTCAATATCTGCTTTATTAAATATCTCATAAACCATAAAATATGAGCCGTCAGAGAGCTTTGTAACGATGGGCATACCGGGTCTTTCTTCGGAATTTTCACTTGCTACAACAGTTACTGCTTTGTCCCAATTTATACCATCTTTTGATTGCTTATAAACGATTGTCTGTGCGTGTTCAGGGTCTGAATCATCGGAATAAAAGCACACAAGACTGCCATTATCAAGCTGAGTTAAAAATGGCTCCCATACACCTTCTTCAAGACCACCTGCACTCGCAACCACAACACCCTGGTCAAAGGTATAACCACCATCCATACTAAAATAAAGTCTGATGTGAGATTCTTTATTGTGCTCCGGGTCAATCGAACAAGCCGCGAGAATTATTGTTCCTGCAGGGTAATCACCGCAAGGCTTGGAAAGCTCAAAAAGGGTAGGGTTCCATTCGGAATTTGCACCTGTCAGAGTATCAGTAACACGAGTGATAACCTTCCAAGTCTTTCCGTTATCAGTGCTTCGGTAAATTGGATAACCGGGTGCATTCTCTGTAAGCCCTGAATTAAGCTCGCAATGGGTGGCGAGAAGAACGTTATTTTCTTCTTCAGGTTGATTATTCAAGACGAGAATTCGTCCGTACTGCACGCCTCTGTCCCACCAGTTATCCTCGGAAACAGCAATATCGGTTGTGTGCTTGACTTCAATAGTGGTTGCGGCAAGAACAGGTAAAGCACTTAAACTCAAAATCATCACCGCAACTAAAACACTGCTTATCTTTTTTATTGATCTAAATAAACTCATATTATCACTCTTTCAAACGTGATGTTTTACGCTTTAATTCTAACACCGAGCGCAAATAAAAACAAGAGTATAATGTTTGATTATTGTAATATTAAGCAGGGTTGCTTTTTGCTCTGCGAGAGTGGTATAATCAACTTAATTGATTGTGGAACTAAGGTGGAAATATGGTTAAAGAAGTAATACACGACCCGATTTTGTTAGGGGTTAAGTCTGAGAAGGCGACAATTGAAGATTTGCAGGTGGCGGAGGATTTGTTGGACACGCTCGTTGCTAATGCAGATGGCTGTGTTGGTATGGCTGCCAATATGATTGGTGTGCATAAGCGCATTATCTGCTTTGATAATGATGGTACATATATGACTATGTTCAACCCTGAAATTATTAAGAAATCAGACGCATATCAGACTGAAGAGGGGTGCCTTTCACTCCTTGGTGGGCCTCGTCCTTGCAAGCGTTACAAGAGCATAAAAGTTCAATGGCAGACAGCCGAATTCCAGACCCGAATCAAAACCTTTACAGGCTGGACAGCCCAGATTATCCAACACGAAATCGACCATTGTGATGGTATTTTAATTTGAGGAATAGTATGAAAAAGGTTATTGTGATTGGTTGTCCTGGTTCAGGGAAAACAACCTTTGCAGAAAAGCTTAATAAATGCACGGGGTTGCCGTTGTTTCATTTAGATGCTATATGGCATAAGCCTGATAAGACCCATATTCCCAGAGAGGAATTTGATGAGCGCATAAAGGAAATATTTTCCTTGCCTGAGTGGATAATTGACGGGAATTACAGCAGGACAATTGAAATGAGATTGAAGGAGTGCGACACAGTATTTCTTTTTGATTTGCCTGTGGAGCTTTGCATTCAGGGTGCTACAGAAAGAATAGGCAAAGGTCGCTATGATTTGCCATGGCTTGAAACCGAATTAGACCCTGAGTTTGAGAGCTTTATAAGAGAATTCCCCGAAACCACTTTACCTAAGATATATGATTTGATTGAAAAATACAAAGAAGAAAAAACGATTGTAATTTTCAAAAGCAGGGAAGATGCTGATGAATACATAAGCAAGGTGAAATAATGAAAATTATAATTGATGCGGATGCGTGTCCCGTTGTGGATATTACCATCAATGTGGCAAAGGAGCGAGGGCTCGAATGCATTATTGTCTGCGACAATACCCACTTTATTGAAAGAGATGGGGCACAAACTATTGTTGTTGATAAGGGCGCAGATTCTGCCGATTGCCGTATTGCAAACCTTACCGAAAAGGGCGACGTGATTATCACACAGGACTATGGTCTTGCGGCTCTTGTGCTTGGCAAGGGCGCTAAGGCGCTTAATCAGAACGGACTCATTTACACCGACAGTAATATAGAAAACCTCCTTTTTACCCGTTTTATAGGCAAAAAGGAGCGTATGGCAGGCAACAGAACCAAAGGCCCCAAAAAACGCACCGACCAAAACGATGCAGACTTCCTGAAGGCATTGCTTTTGTGTGTTGGGTAGGGTGTTTAATTCAGAGATTATTAAAAATTAGACCCGAGAAGACAAAACTTCTTGGGTCTACTTCTTTATTCACTTAGTTGTTTTACAATTGCTTTAAATTCTTCTGTATCACGCACACAGTTAAGTTCGTCATGAATTAACCATTTATCACGAAGGATTTCACAAACAGGACGAGTGTCAGATGTTTCAAAGTCGGTTCTTTTTATTGTGATTTCACCAATTAAGACAGCGCTATATTTCTGTTCATCCGGGCGGTTATCAAAAGCTTTTGCGTTATCAACAGCCACCTGTAAATATTTGAATGTGTTGTCATAATCACCCATAAGTGCATATCTTTTGGCAATGTCGAAATTAAGCCATACATCACCCCAATCAGTTTGTGGACGGTTGCCGTCAAGGATGAGCTTTTCAAGTTCGAAAATTTTGTTTATTGCAATGAACTCGGTTTCAACATCCACAACATCTGCATCGGCTAAAAGCCAGATAAAAGACTTCAAAAACTCATAGCTTTGCTTTATTGCACTTCTTAAGAAAGGCAGTTCTTCATCTTTTTCCAATGCCCACCACATCTGCCGTTCTTTGCAATACTCCATTGATGGAAAGGTTTCATAAATTTGTTTACCAAGTGCTTTTCTATCGTGCAAAATGTGGTGAAAAGCAAGTCGTGATGCAGCTTCAAGTTTGAGATTTATATCAGGACAGTATTTCATAATTCTTTCGCCAAGAGCAATGATTTCTGAATCATATTTTTCCATATTTTCTTTCCATTCAGGTATATTACCGTCATCGTCACCTGAACTAAAGAGTGCATACATAAGTTTATCTAAAAGCACATAGTTATTTGGAAATTCTGCAACACCTTTACGAGCAATAGTTATACATTCATCTATGTTACCTTTGCTCATTGCGACTTGGAATTCATCAAGATATTTATTAACAGCTTCTTTTTCTGCAGTTTCATCAATACCCATAAGTCTGTCTGTAGAAATCCCAAAAAATCCGGCAATAGTTGGTATTAACTCAATATCAGGATAGCAGTTGTCATTTTCCCAACGAGATACAGATTGACAGGAAACACCAAGAACCTCTGCAAATTCTTCTTGAGTGATTTCTCTTTCTTTTCTTAATTTTTTTATGGTTTCGCCTATATTTAATTTCATAACAAAAACCTCTCTTTCATAATTGAAAGTAGCGCTTCTTTCTGAATACATTGTGCCATATCACAAAAATAATTACAATATCACGAAAAGAGAGTTTTTATCACGGTAATGGTGAATTTGAAAAAGTGATTAGTAGCATTTTATCACAATACAACCCCAAGTCTGTTTATTGGACTTGGGGTTGTAACTATAATTATCTTACTCACTCTCTCACAAACACATAATAATTTGTGTCATATCCACTGTAGCGGTAGTCGCCGCTTTTACATACAATCATTAGACAGCGAGTGTTTTATAATTAAGTTATTCATTTGCATCTTTATATCGTTGTATAGATTTTTGCAAATAGTGTATTGCATTATCAACAGCAGCGATTTCGATTTCATCAGGAATGGTTGCGTGGGCATCAAAACGACCTTCTGTATTCAAAATATTCATATTAAGAAGAAAAACATCTTGTTTGCCAAAATAATCAGAAAAATAATCCCAATTAGAAGTTATAAGTTTGGTTAAACTGCTTAGATAAATATTGCATTGATGCGAATCAAATAATTGTGCATATGTTTTATTTGCATATTTTTTCTCTTTGTTAAAAATTTTAGAAATAACATACTCTTTTGCAGAATTTTCATTTTTGTGGGCAATTTTAATTATTGTTTTCACTATTTTACGTAATTCAATTTCTATATTGTTACGTTGACTACATAAATGATTCCATTTTTCCTCTGCTGTTTTAAGTTCGATATGATCTGCATCATTTCTAATTATATAATCTTTTATAGCATCTATTTTAAAATCAAACATACCATCATTCTCTGATATTAATCCGTATCCCTCTAAATGATTAATCATAGAGCGGTCAGCCATTACGAAATAGTTGAAAGAATCATAATCTTTACGAGCCAAAAGTTTTAACATTTCAAACTCATCCGGATAGAATTGCTTAAGTACTTGTAATATCATATCAAAATAATTGTTTTCAATATTAAATTCAGTTTTAGCATTTGTATATTTTGTTCTATCAATTGTTACTGGTCTTTCGGGGTTTTGTTGAGAAATTTTACTACACACACGTCTTATAAGGAAAGGGTGTCCTCCATAATCCTCAACCAATCTTGTATAGATACCCTCATCAAATTTTATTCCCATAATTCTTCCAAGTTTTCGTACCATTGCTCGCGTTTGATCATGGTCAAATCCTGGTATGTAATAAGGTTGAAACATATTAAATATAGGGTTATCTTTTTCAAGTATGGTAGCATCTTCAATGCATTTAGCGTTTGTTCCGAAAATACAGAAAGTAAAAATTTCATTAGTTGCTTGATATACACTTCTAATGCTCTGCCAAAAAAATACAAAGTCTAGTTCTTCGTTCCAATGTTTAACACTTGATTTACCAAAAGTTATATTTTCTATTTCATCAAATAAAATTAAAATTGTCTGGTTAGTTTCCTTTTTGAAAAGTTTAACATAACGCTCAAAGTAATATGTTGCATTCTGCTCAGTGAAATCTCCTTCGTTAATATTTTGCTCCGAATTGATTTTTTCTTTTATTTCATTAACAACATAAAACAAAGCGTTATGCCATTTACGCATATTGAAAGAAGGGTTTTGACAATCAATTACAACTGTTATAAAATTTTGGACAGTAGATTTTCTTACCACATCATATATTATTGATGTTTTTCCAGTTTTTCTAAGTCCAAATAAACCAAAATTTAATCCGTTTCTATGTTTGTTTATAATTTGAGTAACGATATCATTTCTGCCAAAGAAAAATGTATCCTTTTTTAATGGTTCCGAATAATCAAAAAGGTCTCGAGAGTAAAAGAATTTTCTAAATTGGTTTTTTATGAAATTTGGATTTGCGGAATTATCTTTAAATGATGAATATGTAAAAGGGATAACGATCTGATCTTCTTGGTTAGTCAAATATTCTTTGATAGTTTCTTCAATTTTTTCATCATTGGCAATTAATACATAACATATTTTTTCGAATCGCTGTTCTTGAAAATCTGCAGTTATTACATTATAAGCATCAAGTGTTCGTGCTTCAAAAGTTGTATATGGTGAAAATATTAAAACGATTTCCTTAGAAATGCTAAGGGCTTCTTCTACGTGGGATGTCGGCTTTGCAAGGGCATATTTATAGTCGCTATTTCCAATAGTTTTTTTGCCAGTTACTGTTATGTACCATTGATTAGCCCATTGATTTATAATTTGTTTTTCTTTTTTATCAAAAAGCTTATTTACGTTTGTTTGAGCGGTTGGATGGATGCCTTCATATACTTTCTCAGCGAACAAGTTAAAACACTTCTTTCTATAATATAATTTGAAAATATTCTTTCACTTATATATGACAAAAATCGACAAATACTTCACATGAATTTCAAGATTTTTATAGTTTCTCTGTTTTTACTAAATATTGGTGTTTGTATTTGTTCAAGTTCACCTATGAAATACATATAAAGTAACCCGAGAGCGTGGGTGGCATTACACTCTCGGGTTGCATTTCTTTTATATCAATGGTAAAATTGTGATAGTACGATTTGGTGGTGGTTCGGTTGGATAAGAAGGATTACATAACTAATATGGATAAAAGCGTAATAAAATCAGTTGTTGAAAAGCAAATGAATACAACAGTTAAGCAAATCCGTGCTGTCGGTAAAGGTGCAAGTGGAAGTGTTTATCTTGCAAAAACCACAACTGAACCATACCAAATTGCAGTTAAGACAAGCAAATTTTATGAAGCAATTTGTAAAGAACGAGCTATGCTTGATTTTCTTTCTCCAAGAGTTTCATACAGAGTGCCGAAAACATATTTTTTACATCAGGAAAGCGATACTGTATTTCTCGGAATGGATTACATAAAAGGTATGAGTGGCAAGAGCAAATATATCGCACTTGTTCCGTCAAGAAAGAAGCTGAAAAACAGCATAATAGATGCTCTTATGAATGCACAAAGCGTGCATAATGATAAATTCGGTAAATATGATAATCCTGTTTATGACACTTGGGCGGAATATTACAAAGATTATTTCGTTGACATCTATGCTTTCACAAAACAG
The DNA here is from genome assembly GCA_045654405.1 of Acutalibacteraceae bacterium. Classification (GTDB taxonomy): domain Bacteria; phylum Bacillota; class Clostridia; order Oscillospirales; family Acutalibacteraceae; genus DTU089. The sequence continues at coordinate 250,354 of JAZONH010000013.1, forward strand.
AAGTTTGAGAAGAATGAAATTGAAGATGAAATAATGGAAGCTGTTGAACTGATAAACAAGCATTTTGATGAAATATTCAGCGTTACAAACAACACCGCCTGCCTTTGTCACGGCGATTTCTGGATGCCGAACCTGATAATTGACTTTTGGAAATCCGAGCTCGCGGGTGCGGTTGACCCATTTGATATGTTATGGGCTGAACCTGAATATGAGATTTTTTGCCTGACTCTCGGTTTTGGAGAAAAACTGAAGCTTTATGATGAATACAAAAGAAGAAACCCAACTACAAAATACTGTGATTTAAAGGTTGAACTTTATGCTCTGTGCAATGAGCTGAATTGGTATATTCTTTTAGGTGAAATGGGACACGATTACCTGATGTTTCGTGCAAAAAGATTGATAAAAATTATGAAAGAAATGGGAATGTGAGTTTTAATATGGAATTTATAAATAATGAAAATATAAAAGAACTTTCAAATCCCGGTGTTGTTTCAAGGCAACTTATAAATCCTGAAAATTCAAAGAGTGAACGAGTTGCAATAACAGAAGTTCATCTTGAGGTTGGTGCAAGTCAGCCAAGACACAAACACGACACATCTGAACAGATTTGGTATGCTATTCAGGGTAGTGGGAAATTGCTTCTTGCAGATGAAAAAGAAATGCTTTTCAAAGCAGGTGATGTTGTCAGATTTGCGGATAATGATATACACGGATTATTGAATGATGGTGATATTGAATTCGTATATATTTCTGTTACTTCACCACCGATAGATTTCGGATATGCCTATAGGAAATGATTGCGAGGTTTTTATTATGAAAAAAATAAAAATTATTTTGGCCATATGCTGTACAATAATTGCTATGATAATTAATTTTATAGTAGCCATAGTTTTTCATGGTGAGAATGGTGCGAACATTTTTACTACGGTAAGTGGTTGGGTAAGTGGTATAGCAACTATCGCTCTAGGAGTAATAGCGATTAAAATTAATGCTAAGTATAAAGAAGAAAACGATGACTTTTTGAAAAAACAAGATGAAATGTTTTGGAAAAACGAAAAGAAAACTATTGTGGAATTGTACAGAGAACAAGTGGTTAAATGCTATAACAATTTTACAGTATTCAATTATACGGATATTCTAAATCAACTTATTGCTAACGAAAACAAGATTGAAGCACCCATCTTCAACCTTTCAATATTAAGCAAAATAGAGACCGAAATGCATAACATGATTTTTACATTATCAATATGCAAGTATTATTTCAATTTCAAAAAAGAGTTGTTTGATTCATATGGAAAATATTTAACTCTTCTTGACGAAATGGTTAATAATTATGGTGATATGATATATAATAAGCATTTTGAAAAAGGTGAAAAATTGCAAGAATCATATATAGATGTTGTTAATAATTTTAATTTACATATATCTGAAATAAATGTGTTTTTATCAACACATCTATACTCTAACTCAAAAGAAGAATTAACAACAATGCTTACTGATATGCGAATGAAACAAATTAAATGGTGGGATGAAACAAAATCCCAAAGCAAGGAGAAGAACTTCAAATCATCTTGAATATTTTAAGGTAAAACACTATGAGCTACATAATGGATTTGAGAAAAGTGGTCGGACACAGACCTTTATTACAAGTCGGTGCAAGTGTTATTGCGGTAGATGAGTGTGGTCGCATTTTACTTCAATTACGCAGTGATAATAACACATGGGGTTATGCCGGTGGTTCGGTGGAAATAGATGAAAAAGTTGAAGATGCAGCCAAGCGAGAATTGTATGAAGAAACAGGCTTAATTGCTAAAGAACTAACTCTTTTAGGTGTTTTCTCAGGCAAAGATATGCACAACATTTACCCCAATGGCGATGAAGTGTCAAATGTTGATATTGTTTATATCTGCAAAAGCTACGAGGGCGAATTGAAATGCCAGGCAGGAGAAGTTGAGAACTTAAAATTCTTTGATATTTCTGATTTACCTGATAACATTTTTAAGCCGAATTTACCGGCGATTAAAGAATTCTTTTCAAAAAACAATTAGTGTTATAAAAGTGAGGACAGGGTGTTATCCCTGTCCTCACTTTTTACTCCAAATGCATTTTATAGAATTTCGCCTTAAATGTTTGAGTACCGTCAAAAGTGCTGTATTCTCCGTAGTGGTCGAATGTTAAACCGCACTTTTCCATAACCTTGCCCGAAGCAGGATTATCAACTGCGTGACTTGCAACAAAGTTTTTTATGCCGTATTTTTTATTGGCAAATTCAATCATCTTTTTTGTAGCCTCGGTAGTTAAACCTTTGTTCCAATAGTCAGAACGGATATTGTAACCGAAGCCCCAGGCATCAGGCTGCTTCTTATCGGGACCGATACTACAGCTACCAATTAAAAGGTTGTTTTCTTTGACCACAATTCCCCAGTGGCAGTTCTTGTCCTTGGGGATTATTGCATTTATCCAATGTAAAACTTCGTTTGTGTTTTTATAAAGGTTATATGGCATAAACTTATTAACCTTTTCATCGCTCAACCATACTAAAGCGGCATCTGCATCCTTTGGTGTAATAGGGCGAAGAATCAACCTTTCTGTTTCAAGTATGGGTGTGGTTTTTGTGTATTTTATCTGTTTTAGTTTTTGAATTATATTCATCGTCGTTTCCTATTTTCTGTTTTTATTGCTATAAAGGGAACAGTCATTTCTTCTTCAGTGAGACCTGCGTGAACACCAACAAACTCAAAATCTCCTCGTTTATAGTCAATAGTGGTTTTATCTATAGCCACTGCAAAAAAGTCACCTATAAAGTCAGCGGTTTTCGGGTGAGGTATTCCAAATCCTAAAATGTTTTCAGAGAACACTTCATCCTTTGTCATTAACCTGAAACTATCGCCAAAAACTTTGTTGAACTCTGTTTTGAATTCTTCTGTCTTTCCCTCTTTAATAAAAAAGCTTAATGCTCTTGGTTCAACAGATGGTTGTATTTTTAAAAGTTCCATTAATTGCGGATAGTCCTCTAAATATTCTGTTTTTCCGTCACAAAGTCCGTGGTCTGCGGTTATGATTACAAGTGAATCCTTTAATTTACTGCAAAGCTTTTCAACCTCGCTGTTGATATGCAGAATCTCTTTGTGTGCTTCAGGGCTTGTTACGCCGTGACCGTGCATTGCTCCGTCAGGCTGATGCCAATATGCGTAGATATATTTCTTCTTTCTCTTTTGGGAAAGCTTGTATATCGTCTTGCAAATATCTTCAACACTTTTGATGCGGTATTTTGAAAAGAATGCTACACAGTAAGCACTTTTTCTACCCTTAACTTTTTCAATTCTTTGCATAACATTTTTGTAAGGAATGTATTTGTGTGCCACATTATATTTTGCGGCAGGCTCACCGTTTCTCTGTAAAGTGTTTTTGAAAACTGCAACGTTTTCTCCTATTTCTTCAAAATACAAGTCCCAGCCGAGCCATCCACATTCCAGTGGAGAATAGCCACTTAAAATTGATGTGGTTGCAGCAACAGTTGTTGACGGAAAAACGGAAGAAATATCGGTTACATAATGCTTTCTCAAAAAGTCATTCTCTTTAAGGTGGTAGTTCAGGGTTGAAGTTCCCAATCCGTCAAAAAGAATTACTATAACGTTCTTGTAGTCTTTTTCAAGTAATTTATCAAATTCGGGTAAGGGTTTGTGTTGGCAATCTTTAACGCCAAAATGGTTTAAAACTGATGAAGCAATTGAAAGTATGCTTCTGTCGTAGTTTGGATATTTAATCATAGTTTCTACTCCTTTCTCAGCACATCAAGTGTGTGGTGTGATATGCCGACTAAATCCTGCCTTTCGCAGGTCTTAAAATGGTATCTCAGATACAAATCATAGGTTTCGTTATCCATTTTATCAACGGTTTCTTTCATATGACAAGTATAACCGTCAGTGGCAACAAAATGCAACCTTTCCACATCAAAAATCTTTGTTAAATCAAATATTTCAACTTTTGTATACACCTTGAAAATTCCGTGTGGTGGGAAATGTGCTTCGAGTGTAACAGGGTCAAATTCACCCTCATCAATCAATTTGTCAATCCTGTTATTTTTAAAACAACAGAACATTGATGGTTCAAGCATACAGTAAGCAACGAAAATATAACCATTCTTTTTTGTGATTCTGATTGCTTCCGATAGTGCCTTTTTCTGTTCTTCGGCTGTGTATAGATGATACATAGGTCCTAGCAACAGAGTTACATCATAAGTGTTATCGGGATATTCTGATAAATCAAGAGCATTACCTTGCTTAATTCTTACATTTTCACCGGGTAATGTTTTGGTTTTGAAAACCTCAATATTGTGTTCAATAAGTTCAACTGCATCAACCTCAAAGCCTTTTTGAGCAAAATAATGAGAGTATCTTCCTGTTGCGGCTCCGATTTCCATAATCTTCATTCCGTCTTTTAAATATTGCTCAATGTATTTAACAGTTGTGAGAAATTCAACTCTGCCGTGCTTGGACAAAAGACGAACATCTTCATCGTGGGTGTTGTAGTAATCAACAAGAAAATTCCCTGTTACTTCGGGTTGCTTTTTTAAAAGTTTCTTTTTTAGTAAATCAAATAGTTTCATATCCTTCACTCCTAAAATAGAATTATGTATAAAAATAACCGGTGTAAGCTCCTGCAGTAAGCCTACACCGGTATAATCATATCGTTAAAAATAGTTTACTTTTTGCGATGTGAGTATAAAGGCATAGACCTGCAAGTATCATAATCATACTTTGCAAGCCAGGAATTAAGCATATCATGTTTTGAAAAACGATATGTGTTCATAACCTTTACCTCATCTGTTTTTTGTCACTATAACACCACAAAAATGATTTGTCAAGGAAAAGTTTATAATTGCATTTCTTTTATATGAATGGTAGAATTAATTAAAAGTTACATGAAACGGGGGATACGTTATGAACCTGAATGTTGATGATAAGCATCTGAATAGTCTTATAAAAAATGTTGTTGCTGAGAAGCTTGGTGCAACTGTAACAATGCTCAAATTCATCGGTGGTGGCAGTAACGGTAAGGTTTTTTGCGTTGTAACCGATGATAACAGGCAATTTGCAGTCAAGGCGTTTAGAATAAAGGGTGCTATGCAGAAAGAGTCCAAACAGATGATTGAACTCTCCAAACATACCAAAACTAAAATGCCTGAGGTGCTTTTCCTTTATGAAGATAATGAAACAGCGTTAATGGGTATGAGTTTCATAGATGGTAAGAATGTTTTAAATCCCTTGTTTGTTTTCAAAAGCAAGGCGCAGAAGCAGAAATTTGCCAACGATGTTATTGATACTATGTTAGAGTGGCATTCGGTAACAGTTGACAAATTCGGTGATATGTCAAACCCTAGATATGACAGTTGGCGTGATTACTATATCACGGAAAAACAAAAGCCATTTCTTGAAGGACTTTCAAAGCTTGCTGACAACGGCAAATTCAGTAAAAAGACTCTCGCTTTTCTGAAAGAAGCAACCGAGATTTATAATAATCTTCCTGACAAATCAGGGGAACCTGTTTTGATTCATGGTGATTTGAACATTATGAACATAATGGCAGACCCAAAAAGCCTTGAGCTTATCGGGATAATAGACCCAAGCGGTTCAATCTATGCCGATAGAGAGTATGATTTATTCCAGCTCCGTAATATGTGGGGCGATATATTTGGTCTTTACGATACATATAAAAGTAAGTACAAGCTTTCTGAATACACGGACTTCCGAGTTGCTTATTATGGTGCTATGAATGAGGCTTCATGCCGTTTGAGTGGTGGTTTGATAATGCCTTTATGGGAAATTCTTTGGAACAATAAACTCAAAAAAGAAATGAAAAAATGAAAGTGAAAAAATAATATGAACTTTGTTTGGCGTGATTATAACCCTGAAACGATGGTGTACGTTGAAAACTGGCTTGATGAATATGCTGTCAGATTGACCGGTATGGATGAGGGCTTTCGTCAGGAATATGAATACTGGTCCAATGAAGATTACAACATTGTTGGTGAAAGCTATTGGTGTAAGGTAGTTTTTGAAAACGAAAATCCCTTTGCTATAATTGAGTTTTGCCTGCACGAGGGTGTTGTTACGATTATGGAAATACTTGTTGCACCTGAAAAGCGCGGGCAGGGTACGGGTTCGAGCGTTATTAAAGAGCTTCTTCTGAATGCTAAAAACATAATCGGCATTGATATTGAAAAGGCAGAAGCAATAATTTACCCAAGCAATATTGCATCACAAAAAGCCTTTGAGAAAGCAGGGTTTAAGTATCATAGCACCCACCAAGACGGTGATGCTATGACTTATGTGTATGAGGATAACCCCATTGCAAAGCATTATGACATTTTAATAAACGAGGGTAATGACCCTGTTCACGACCCTGAGCCACTTAAAGCATATATGGATAAGTGGGATGGTCAGGTGTTTATTGATAAAATGCAGTTGTCAAAGGACAAGAATGTTCTTGAAATTGGTGTTGGTACAGGTAGACTTGCTGTTCGTACTGCACCACTTTGCAATGAGTTTTATGGTATTGATATTTCACCTGAAACAATAAAAGGTGCTACAAAGAACCTTGAACAATATCAAAATGTAAATCTTATATGCGATGATTTTGTGACATATGATTTCAATCTCACCTTTGATGTTATATATTCATCACTTACCTTTATGCACATAAATGACAAGCAAGGTGCAATAAACAAGGTTCGTGAGCTCCTTAAAAACGGTGGTTTGTTTGTGTTGTCAACAGATAAAAACCAAGACAAGTTTATTGATATCGGTTCAAATAAAATTGAGGTTTATCCTGACACCCGGGAAGAAATTATACAGTGCATAAATAACTCAGGGTTAACTTTGATTGAGCATTACGAAACGGAATTTGCAAATGTTTTTGTGTGTGAAAAGGTAGTGGTATAATGTTGTTCCATAGTTTTAATAATCAGGATGAACGCAGGGCGTTTGGTGGTTCTGACTTTTTAGAGTTACAGTTTTGCAAACATAAAAGCGGAACAAGTATAAAAAGGATTGTTAATAAAATTGAATATTGGCGCCACGATTCTCTTTATATATCAGGCGATGATATGGCTATTTTTTATAAGTGCTACAAAGACGTGTTCAAGAATGGTACATATAATAATCTGAAATGTGGCGAAATTGATTTGTGTGGTATTAACTATTATTCGCCTGAACAAGTTGAAGAAATGATAAAATCCATAGAAGAAAAGAAACCTAAAGACTATATAATTGTTTTGGAATGGCTTAATAAAGCAAAAGAGTTTAATGGTGTTTACATTCTTGGAGTTTGATTTATAGAAAAGTGAGGTGGTTATATGGCATCAAGGGTTATGCATCTGGCAATTGCCAATGAAATAATGAAACAAGTGCAAATCAACGATATTGACCGTTTTCGTCTTGGTATCATTCTGCCTGATGCCTATAAGCACAATATTCAGTCGGCTACCGACAGTCATTTGAAATATACTACCGAGGACGGCACTAAAAAGACCTATAAATTAGCCTGGTTTCGTGAAACCTATGGCGAGAAAATGAAAACGGATGAGCTGTATCTCGGCTATTATCTGCATTTGATTCAAGATACTATTTTCCGTTATTTTGTTTATTCTTTGCATAATTGGGACCCATACCCGAAAGGGAATATAGAACGCTTACATAATGACTATACGTTATTGAACAACTATGTAGTAAGTGAATACAACATTACCAATTCTTTGGTAATTCCCCAGGATATAAATGAAGAACTAATTTTTGATATTTATCCTTTTGATACCAAGCAATTATCTGCAGATTTTAAGAAGGATTTTGAGCCATATAGCGATGGTGAAGCGTTCTTCTTTACTCAAAAAATGGCTGATGAATATATAAAAATGGCAACAGAAAAATGCCTTGAAGAAATCAAGGCATTGGGAAATGGTACAACAACCTTTAATGAACTTGAATGGGCGTGGGACAAGAACCCACCTAAGCAAAGCGCATTTCAGAAGATAAAGAGTAAATTTAAAAAATAAAAGGAGAAACATTATGAGCTACATTGGTGATATGAGGAAATTTGTTGGACACGCACCCATTATGGCAGTTGCTGCAATGGCTATTCTTTATAATGAAGAAAAAGGAATGCTCTTGGAAAAGAGAACAGACACGGGCGAATGGTGTACTCCTGGTGGTGCAATAGAGCTTGGCGAATCATTGGAAGATGCACTTAAAAGGGAAATCAAGGAAGAAACTAACCTCGATTTCGCAAATCCTAAACTCTTTGACATTAAAGCAAATGTGCATATGGTTTATCCTAATAAGGATGAGGTTTATTATACCGATGTTGTGTATGTAATTAACGAATTCTGGGGCGACCTGAAACCCGATGGCGAAAGCACAGAGTTAAGATTTTTTGATTTGGATAATCTCCCCGAAAACATTATGCCGACACAAATCGGGTATATTAAAAGGTTTGTTGAGGAAAATAAAAAATGAAAATAATAAACACTTGCGAAAAAATTAAATCCGTTTTTGCAGACGGTTTTGATATTAATTTGTGGCGTGAATATGCAGGTGAAATATCAAAAAATCTTCCGTCAAAATGCGAAAATGATGCTAAAGGCTATAACTTTGATAAAGAGGTTCAGCCTGTTCTAAAAATGGCTTTGAATGACGAGAAAATCGATTTTGTGAACAAGAGCTTCAATGCTGTTATGGATACGTTGAATGGGAATCTTTCAAAGTTATTTGATAGTGAGCCGGATATTAATATTATTCTGTATCTGGGGCTTTGCAATGGTGCTGGTTGGGCAACCACCCTTGACGGTAAAAATACAGTTTTGTTAGGCATTGAAAAAATCATCGAGCTTAATTGGGGCGATGAAACAAATATGCGTGCCCTGATACTGCACGAAATCGGTCATTTGTGGCATAAGTTAAATGGTAATCTTTATCTTCCTGATTTTACAAAGCGCAGAAAAGCCATTCAGCAGCTCTACCAAGAGGGTGTTGCAATGGTTTGCGAGCAGATCTTATGTGGTGAAGAGTTCTATCATCAGGATAAAGACGGTTGGCTTGAGTGGTGCTACGACAACGAGAATGATATAAAGAAGGAGTATCTCCGCCGTCTTAATGAAAAAGAATCTGTTCAAGACTTTTTCGGTGATTGGCAGAGTTACAAGGGACATTCTGATGTAGGATATTTTCTTGGTTGTAGATTTGTCAGACATCTTATGAAAAAGCAATCTATAAAAGAAATTGCTAATATGAAATACAGGGCAATAAACAAAGCTTTTACAGTGTTTGCAAACACTGTTATCGAACCTCTAAAGCTCGAAGATTACCACAAGTGCTCAAATATCTGGAATATGAAAACACAGCCTCTTGCTGAAAAGTGGCGAGGGGAGATTGCGGATGGCAATCGACTTGTTTTTGTTTATAAAATCAATGGCGAGTTTATAGGTGAGGGTGCGTTGGTTTTAGATACAG
>JAZONH010000014.1:0-65339 GCA_045654405.1 Acutalibacteraceae bacterium
TGCAAATTTTCGTTTTAAATTCGGGCATTTTTCGGGAATTAGTTTTGAGATTTTGAGGAGTTGTAAGAATATTTATTTTGCTTTTCGGCAGGACTTTGTTCCTTGAAAGTAAACCTTGATTTAGTGGGTTTTCCAGCCCATGAAGCCCCGTCTCTCCCACAAAAAAAGAGCTTCGCAATAGCGAGGCTCTTTTTTTATCCAATCCGAAGGATTGGTATGTAATCGCCGCAAGGCGAATGTAATCACCCGAAGGGTGTATGTAACCACGCGCGAGCGTGTATCATTGCAATCCTTCGTATTGATTACATACATAATTTCATTATGATTACATTCACTGCTTTTCAGTGGTTACATACGCAATAGTGATATTGAAGCCTTGCGGTTTCAGTTATATTTTATTCGCCTGAAAACTGCCGAAGGCAATACAACTCGGCTTTTAGCCGAATATACCTGCGTAGCAATAGAACTCGCCGACAGGCGAATAAAACCGGCGTTGTATCCTTACGGGTACAACGCCATAGCGAGGCTCTTTTTGTTATTTTTTTATTTTTACTATTTACCTTCACCACACATTGTGAATACCAGGTCGCCGCCCTGCATAAGCTGGGCGTGGGTGATGTATACGTCGTCAAGCTCCTTGCCGTTGAAGGTGACCTTTTCAACGTAAACGTTTTCGGCGCTCTGATTAAGTGCGGTTATTTTAAGCTCTTTGCCGTTGGGCAGGGTGATTTGAGCACTGTCAAGGTTGGGCGAGCCAAGCCAATAAAGGTCGGTGCCTGCCAGAGGATAAAAGCCCATAGCCGAGAAAACGTACCAGGCACTTATTGTGCCGCCGTCGTCGTTGCCGTCAAGACCGTCAATATCCGTACTGAAGCGCTCCTGCAACGTCCAGCGCACCCATTTCTGAGTAAGGTCGCTTCTGCCTGCATTTGCAAAAAGGTAGGGGGTATGTATATCGTGCTGGTTGCCTATCCAATAGCCTGCGCCCGGATTCCAACAGGCTCTTTTGGGTGCGGCACCCTCCATAAAGGCTTCAAGCTCAGACACAAAATATTCCTCAGAGCCGAAAAGCTCAATCATTCCGTCAATATCGTGCATGGCACTGTATCGCCAATGGTTTGCGCTACCCTCGCAATAGCAGCCCACGTACTTATCAAGAAAGGACAAGCCGAAATATGAATTTATTTTAGGGGTGAAATTCTCGTCAAAGCTGCCGTCGGTGTTTTTAGCTCTGAAATATTTGGTTTCGTCATCAAATATATTTTTATAATTGTCGGATTTTTTTGCATACAGTTTACCGTCCGCATCCTTACCCAAGGCATAGGCAAGCTCCGAAAGAGCTCCGTCCTCCCAGGCATATTCGAGGGTGTGGCTTACGCTGTAGCTTACGCCCTCCATATCATTGGGAATAAAACCGTACTCATTATATGCATCCGCATATTCTCTGCCCACAATCTCCGTCTTGCCGTCGGAGGATTTCTTCATATACTCATATGCGGTCTCTACGTCAAAATCCCTGTAATTTTTAAGATAGCTTTCGGTTATCACAATATTGGCAGGGTCGCCGAACATTGAACCTGCGTAGCCTGCGCCCATGGGCCAACGGGGCAGCTCACCACCCGTTTCAGCCATTTCAACAAGGCTGTTAAGGCAATCATTCTGCACCTGGGGCTCTATAAGCATATACAAGGCGTGAGTATTACGGCAGGTGTCCCACAAAGACATATCACTTCTGTAGGTGTAGCCCTCTGCCACGTGCACCTCTTTATCAAACCCAAGGTACTCACCGTTCAGATCGGTGAAGTTGGTGGGCATTATCATGGTATGATAAAGGGACGTATAGAAATTCCTCTTAATCTGCTCGTCGGTGCTTTCGATTTCAATAGCAGAAAGATGGGATTCCCAATTGTCGTGGGTCTTTTTTCTTACGCCATCAAAGTCAAGGTCGGCGGTTTCATCCTGAAGGTTAAGCATTGCATTTTCAATACTTACAAAGCTGATGCCCACCTTTAATTCTATGCTTTCATTTTCCATAGAGCCGAAATTCAGGTCCGCAACAAGATTTTCTGCATCGCCCGTAAAAGTGCAGGATTTAATCTTCTTATTAGCCTTTGCGGCAAAATACACGGGCAAGCCGTCATATCTTTCGGAAAAAACTGCCCTGAGCACTGCGCCGCCCGTAAGAATACCCGTTTCTTCATCAAATGAAGCAAAGCCGTCCGTACAGCCGTTGTCACCTGCGGCACTTGTAACATCAAGGGAAAGACGGGCATCCTTGGAATGGTTAAAGGTATATCTGTGAACGCCCGTATGCTGGTCTGCGGTCATTTCCGCAAGGCAACCGATCGTGTCAAGATACACTGCGTAATAACCGACGGAGGCAACCTCGTTGTTGTGAGAGAAGGGCAACGCAACCGCCGCCTTATCCCCTATTGCGGGAGTAACCCTGAAAATGCCGTAATCCGTAGCACCCGTGCCCGAAAGTCTGGAGTGACTGAAGCCGCGGATATGCCTGTTTTCATAATAATAGCCAGAGGTGTTTGTTTTCATAACAAAGGCGCCGCCAACAAAAGCCGTGTCGGGGCCAAGCCTTACGGCTCCAAAGGGCGCACATGCCGCAGGACTGAGCATACCGCAGGTCCAGGGTGTGCCCCCTGTACCCGTGAAAAGGTCAACGTATTGGGTATGCGCACCTGTAACAAGCTCGGGCATATCCACACTTTTTATTGAAACACCGTTTGAAATGCTTCCCACAAGCGTTTCAATTGCAATAAATCCTGAAACCAGTACCCTTATAACCTTCCACATAAATGCTCACTCCTTCGGGTAACGCTTTTACATATAATTGTATTCTATCATTGCTGATGATTATATTCAAGGTTTTTACAGAAAAACAAAGCCCCGACAACAACTGTTATCGGGGTTTATACATCTTATTCTGCAGGTAATTAAAGCACAACTTCCTTACCCTGCTTTGCGGATTCGTAAATTGCGCAGAGAATTTTAATCATATCCACACCCTGTGAGGGCTTGAATACGGGCTCTGCTCCCTCGATGAGCACGTCGATGAAGTTCTGAATATTCTTCCTATGGCCGTTGGTATCCATTTTGCCCTTGGGGGTAATATCAAGAAGCTGACCCTCATCCTCGGTGAAGAATTCAACCTCGTTTTCCTCCCACTTAAGGCCTGCCTTTGTACCGCGAAGCTCAACATAGCGGGTTTCCTCCTTGATATTTGATGCCCAGCTGAACTCTATCTGAAGCACGGCGCCGTTATCAAAGCGAATCATACCCATTGCAAGGTCCTCAACGTCGAAGGTGCCCTCTGCCTTTGCATCACCGAACTTTGAGTTTTCGGAGTCGCTTGTGTCGTTGTCGGCAAATTTGGTGTATGTATTTGCGCTTACTGCCACGGGTGTGGGGTTACCCATAAGCCAAACCGCAAGGTCAATCATATGAACGCCAAGGTCTATAAGGGGACCGCCGCCTGACTGCTCCTTGGTGGTGAACCAGCCACCCTTGCCGGGGATGCCCCTACGTCTTTGCCAACCGCAACGGCCGCAATAAATTTCGCCCATTTTGCCTTCCTCAACAAATTTCTTTGCATACTGTGAGGCTGTAGCGAAACGATTGTTTCTGATAACCATAAGCACCTTGCCTGCCTCGTCGGCGGCATTTTTCATTTTAAGCACCTCGGTTACGTCGATAGCGTCGGGCTTTTCGCATAACACGTGCTTGCCCGCCTTGAACGCGTCAACGGCAATAATTGAATGAAGGTAGTTGGGTGTGCATATGTCAACCGCATCAATGCTTTCGTCCTTAAGGAGCTCCTTATAGTCAGTGTAAACTGCGGCATCGGGGTAATATTTGTCCCTGAGGGCAGCTGCTCTTTCTTCAATAATATCGCAGAAGGCTACAACCTCTACTCGGGCATCATTATAATAATTTTCAACGTGGCATCCACGACAGATACCGCCGTTACCGATAAGTGCAACTTTTAATTTTGACATAAGTACTTACTCCTCTGACAATAAAATTTATCAGGTAAATCAATCACCTGACTTCATTATACCAAAGCCGCTAAAAATGTAAATGCGCAAGTTGACTAAAGGTATTATTTATTTTTATTGCATATCCTCTAATGGTATTGACATATCCCAAGGAATTTTATATCATCTAAATATAAGATATTTCACAATAAGAAACAGGAGGTTGCCCTTATGAAAAAAACAAAAATCTTATTAGCATTATTATTGACCGCTTTATTCGTTTTATCTGCATTAGGCAGCGGCGAAAACTCATCCTCATCCGACGTACCCGTTGAGGACGATTATGTTGCCGATGTTTACGAGCCCGAAGCCGAAGAACCCGTAGAGGAAGCAAAGGAGTTCACACGTGGTGTGGTTGACGGTGACGTTTACACAAATGAATTTTTAGGCTTCACTTTCACAAAGCCCTCTGATTGGAGATTCTTATCCGATGAGGAAATGGCTGAAAGAATGAACACCACCATGGACGTTTTCGAATACAATTCAGTTGAAGAAGCTCTTGCTGAAACAGCAACAATGTACGATATGTACGTTGGCGACGCTTATGGCAACAGTGCGATTATCATCTACGAAAACCTGATGATTACAGCTCAGGGCACAGTTACTATAGATGAGTATATTTATTATATGGAAGCACAGTTCCAGAATCTGTCCGAATACGATTACGAAATCTTGTCACAGGAAGAAGTATATATTGGTGATTCTTCCTTCACTAAGCTTACATCTGTAATGACATACCAAGGCCAGGAAATTACTCAGGCATCTTACATTAAGATTGTTGGTGAATATGCAGTAACAATTACTGTAACACCTACAACTGAGACAATTGATTCTATTGAAGCAATGTTCAACTAATTAAAGCTACCAAAAACCCATCGGCACAAACCGATGGGTTTTTTGTCTGAATTTACGGCATATAGGGGTTATCGTCAAATTTATAATCCTCGGGCATAATCATGGGTCTGAAGTAATTAATAGTGTAATCAACACCCCACTGACCCTTTTTACCCTTCCAGAAATTGGAATGGGGCTCAATGGAAAGCATACCGTCATAATCCTTGGTATAAAGTAAATCCATAACTGTTTTCCACTTTATATCATCAAGGCCTGCGGGGGCATCGTCATAATGCTCGCCGTTTATATAAACCGCGCCCTTAAGGTGGAAGTGATAGAATCTTTCGCCCCATTCAAGGATTTCGTCAAGATAGTCACCGCCACGGCTGAGGCAATGTGATGCATCGTATTTGATGCCGAGCTCAGGAAGTGCGGAAAGTATGGGGTGCCACGCCTTGGGCTCAACCACAAAGTTTTCCCAAGGGCAGTTATAAACAGCAATTTTAACACCCTTGCCCTCGGCGTATGCTATAAGCTCCTTAAGGTAATTTATTGCGATTTCACAGTTTTCATAAAAGTTTTTTTCATCAGTGTAATTCACACCACAGTTATATACGGGGCAACCGATTATCGAAGCGGCGTCAATAATATTTTTGTCATCCTGCATTGCTTCGGGAATAACCTCGCCGTTATCGTTGATACGTCGCATTCCCCATCTGCCCGTTGAGCCTACCACTACGCCGTACTTTTCGCAATAGCCCTTAATTTCAGGAGCCTTTGCAAGAAATTCGGCAGAATTATAGTTATGGTTAACGCAGAATTCAACCGCTTCGAGTCCCTTTTCGCTTACGTATTTTATATTGCCCTCGTCCCAACCGTTGATTATACCTAATTTCATAAAATCGTCCTCCGAAATTATAATTTAAATTTATGATCCTCCTGTAAATCCAGGAGGGTTATTATTCTTTCAAAATTGTCCTTAGCACCCTTAAGCGCTTCATTTTTATGAGAATCACTGCCAAGATAGAATTTACAACCACAATCCTTTGCGATGAAATAGGGTCTTAGCATTATATTCTTTTCCTCATCGGAGCTGAAAAGTGTTTTTGTGTTAAGCTCAATACCCAGACCCTTTTTAGCAGAGTCCGAAAAAAGCTCATAAAGGGTTTTATCGTCAATAAAGGGTAAAACCTCGTGTGTTCTGCCCTTCATAATATGGCCGCAGGTAAGGTGGGCAATGCCCGTTTTATGCCACGGCAAGTCCTTTTTCAACAATTCCCTGAATCTTGTAACCCAATGACCCGCCGCTTCCTCGGGGGTCTGAATTTTTTGCCTTACGGTATTACCCGCAAGGTGCAGGTGTGTTGTGGATATTACCATAAAATCGAACCGGTCGTATCGTTCGGGGCTTACGCCTAAAACATAGTCGTAATCCATATCTATTTCGGCGCCGAAAAGCATACGGGTTTTTTCGCTTTGGGGTAACGGCAGCACCGATTCAAGGCAACAAAAGCGTTGCCCGTCGTGCCACTCGGCTTCGCTTTTTACTTTTTCATCCCATAAATGGTTGGTAAGGCACACCGATGAAAAGCCATTTTCCTCACCATATCGCAAAATGGCATCGGGGGTCTGCTTTTCATCGTGGCAACAGGGCGAAACTGTTGAATGAATATGAAAATCGTGGTCAGCGATATAGCGCATAAAATCATCTCCGAACGTTACTTTTCCTCAATCAAGCCCAGGTGCATTTTCATAGCCATTATGCTATGGGCATTGTCGGACTGCGAGGGAATATATATTACGTAATCTGCATCTGTTTCTGTTGCATAGGTCAATAAATCCTTGCCCGTTTCGTTGTGACGGTAATCCACAGAGGCTACCACACTGCAATCGGGCACCATAAGCACCTCAAAAATATTTGTAAATGATGCACCTGTTAAAAGTACCCTTGGGCTATCGGCATTGCTTGTGGTAACTACGGTTTCGGGGTTATCATCGGACATATATGCGGAAGCATAGCTTGAGCCCGAGCCCCATATTTTTTTATCGGATGAAACGCCTTCGTCAGTTCTTGTGTAGGTGAATCGTGGGTCTTTAAGCGAAATCAGTAATTCCTCGGGGTCAGATTTTACGCTCTGCCCGATTAACCTGTTAAAGCTGCCGTTTACAACAACCTTTTCTACATTATAGTCAGCTCTGTCAGTAATTTGCAACTGAGGGTAATCCGTTTTAATAACCTTGCCGATTTCCTCATACACAAGCATTGCACCTGTAAAATTAATGTGGTGGTCCGTGGTGAAATAACAGTAGTCGCCCTCGGGGGCATCTGTGAATACATCGTATGCGTCAATAACTATAACGTTTTCGTTAAGGGCGGATTCAATAACCTCCATACTGTGCTTGTAAATTTCATCGCTTGATGTATAGGCTGCGGGCAAAAACTCCGTCATAACCGCATCCTTACGAGGAATTGAAACAAAGATAAATTTCTTGCCCTCTTTTGCCAAATCATCGGCAATTCTGTTCATTTCTTCGGCAATTTTTATAAGCTCTTTATCGTTCTTAAGGCTATCGGGCGCATCCTGACTGCTTGCAAAAAGCTGGTTGTCCTCGCCCTTTACCACATCGCCGTTATATTGTTGAAAGGTGACCTTGTAATAATATTTCACAAAAATATCTCTGAATTCCAATTGGTCGGAAAAGGCGGTATCGGTTAATTTCGAAAAGCTACCGTCCATTACCGATGAAAAATCCGGTGCTACAAACCTTTGCAGCGAGCGGGCCTCAAGGTCACTGACGGCATTGTCATTAAAAACCGTCAATATGCCCACAAGTCCTAAAAAAGCGAAAACAACGGCAATAAAAATAGTTTTTACTTTTTTCATTCCATACTCCTAAAACCTGAAATATATAAAGGGGTTATACGTGGACTGCACAAGGAAGCAAATTGCTATTAAGAAAACAATAATAAGACCTACGTGGAAAAGCAGGTGCCTTGCCCGACCTGTTTTGCCCACACCCGAGCAAAGCTTCTTTTGTGCCCAGGGATAAATGGGGAATGCAAACACCGCCGCAGAAAGGATGTACCACACGTATGAGGTTACGTAGAGGCTAAGCATATTGAAATCTGCAGTGGTTATTCTGAAGCTGAACATTGAGCCCACAATCGTTGCAAAATCCGCAAGATTTTCGCTTCGGAAAAGCACCCAACCTATAATCACAAATAAGCTTGTCAACAGCCATTTCGCGGCTCTCGGTATTTTCTCAATAACATTTTTAAACAGGTGCTTTTCGAGAATGAGCAATACAAAATAATATATGCCCCACAAAAGGTAATTCCACGATGCACCGTGCCAGAAGCCCGTAAACGCCCAGACTATGAGCATATTAAAAATCTGACGATGCTTGCCGTTTTTGTTGCCCCCAAGGGGTATGTAAACGTAATCTCTGAACCAGGTGCTCAGTGAAATATGCCATCTGCGCCAGAAATCGGTTATACTGGTTGCATAATAGGGGTAATTAAAGTTTTCTTCAAAATCGAAGCCGAATATTTTGCCGAGACCAATAGCCATATCGGAGTACGCCGAAAAATCGTAGTAAATCTGTAGCATATATGCCGCCGCACCAAGCCACGCCACAAGACAGGGAAGCTCGCTTCCATCAAGAAGGGTATCCGCAAGCAACGCAAGCTTATTGGCAAATATAACCTTTTTGATAAAGCCCACAATAAATCTTACAAGGCCGTCGCTTGTTTTTTCAATAGAATGTGTTCTTGAATTAATCTGCTTTTCAATGGTTTTGTATCTGACAATGGGGCCCGCAATAAGCTGGGGAAACAAGCTGACGTACAAAAGCACGTTGAAGGGATTTTTCTGGGCTTTAACGTCACGCATATATACGTCGAAAACGTAGCTTACCGCCTGGAAGGTGAAAAATGATATACCGATGGGCAATACCGGTGACCTGAAGCTATTTTGTATCGAAAAAACAGATGTAAATGTATTAACAAAAAGGCCCGCATACTTAAAATAAGCAAGTAAGCCGAAATTTATAATGATTGTTAAAATAAGAATACCCTGACGTATTCTTTTTTTACTGTCAAACTTTTCAATCAATAGTGCGCTTATGTAATCCACAAGCACTACGCCTATCATAATAAATACAAACGAGGGCTCGCCCCAGGCGTAAAACACCAGGCTGGCTACAAGTAAAACATAGTTTTTAACCCTTTTGGGTGAAATAAAATACAACCCAAGCACCAACGGCAAAAACGCAAATAAAAATAAGCTGCTGCTAAAAACCATAATTTACCTCACCTCCTGCATTCTACCAGATTATACCATATTGCCCCGCCATATTCAAGAAAGATGCGCACCCGTATTTTCCACAAATAACCGCTTTAATTTTTATGCATTTTCGTAATTGAATAATGGCGGTGGATAATTGTATAATCTTGGTATCACACAAACGGAGGCTATGTTATGCTCAGAAAAAGACAGGTTCATCTTGATTTCCACACAAGCGAGCTTTTGACCGTTGGCAAAGGCTTTTCAAAGGAGCAATTCCAGAATGCGTTGAAGGCGGGTCACGTTGACTCCATCACCGTTTTCTCAAAATGTCACCACGGTTGGTCCTACCACCCTACCGAGGTTAACGAAATCCACCCGAAGCTGGATTTTGACCTGTTGGGTGCTCAGCTTGAAGCGTGTAAGGAAATCGGCGTTAACGCCCCCGTTTACATTTCTGCGGGCTACGATGAAAAGGAACACCTCAGGCATCCCGAGTGGCGTTGGCGCTACGACCCCCGCGAGGAGGAAATGCAGAAATATTGGGACGAGGTGCACTTCCATACGCTTTGCTTTAACACGGGCTACCTTGACCTGCTTTGCGCGCAGATTGAGGAGGTTATGGTAAAGTATAACCCCTGCGGCATTTTCCTTGATATTATTGCCCCTCGAATCTGCTATTGCGAAAGCTGTGTAAGGGATATGAAGGCCCTGGGCTACGACGTTGAAAACGAAAACGACCTTGAAGCATTCGCACAGATTGTTTATAACAAATATCTTGACCGTACAACCGATGCCGTAAGAAAGCATAGCGCTACTGCAACGATATTCCACAACGGAAGTCACATACTTAAGGGGGATTACCGCTACATTGCCCACAACTCACACCTTGAGCTTGAAAGCCTGCCCACAGGCGGCTGGGGCTACGACCACTTCCCCCTTTCCGCCGCATACGTGCGTACCATTAAAGATATAGAATACCTCGGTATGACCGGCAAATTCCACCATAGCTGGGGTGAATTCGGCGGCTACAAGCACCCCAACGCACTTATTTACGAGGCTTCATTAAGCGTAGCAAACGGTGCAGGCTGCTCAATCGGTGACCAGATGCATCCCCTTTCAGAAATGAATATGGCAACCTATAACCTTATAGGTAAGGCCTACGCCCACATTGAGGAATGCGAGCCCTGGCTCAAGGGCGCTGTTAATCGGGCGGATATTGCAGTTTTGAGCGCCGAAGCTATTGCCAAAAAGCGCGACGACGTAACCGACGTTGGTGTTAACCGTATGCTTCTTGAAAATCACCTGCTATATAATTTCATTGATGAAGACGCGGATTTATCCGCATACAAGCTCCTTATTCTTCCCGACGTTGCAGGATGCTCGGATAAAATAATTAAAAAAATAAAGGACTTCGCACAGAATGGCGGCAAAATCATTGCCACTGGCGAATCCATTGTTAAGGACGGTAAATTCTTCCTTGATTTCGGTGCAGAATACAAGGGCAAAAACGAGTTTAACCCTACTTATTTTGTACCTGAATTTGAAACCGTAAACGGCAAAACCGAATACGTTATGCGTTGCGATTTCAATAAGTTTGAGGCTACCGAGGGTCAGGTTGTTGCCTATATGCAGAACCCCTACTTCAACCGCACGTTGGAGCAATTCTGCTCACATATGCACACCCCCAACAACCCCGACGAGGTATTCCATGGTGCCGTTATAAATAAAAACATTGCGTATGTTGGTTGGGATATCTTTACCGCATACGCTAACCATGGTCACCTTTGCTTCAAGGAGCTTTTCACCCATATTGTAAAAACAATGCTTGGTGACGAAACAAGCGTTTTCGTAAATATGCCCGACAGAGGTGTTATGACCTACACCCGTCAGGAAAAGGAAAACCGCAATATTATTCACCTTCTTTTTGCCCACACAACGGTACGCGGCAAGCACACCGAGGTTATTGAGGACACCGTACCCCTTTACAATGTCAAATGTAGCGTAAAATGCGAGCAGAAGCCCGCATCTATAAAGCTTGTGCCCTCGGGCGAGAGCCTTGATTTTGACTTTGCAGACGGCAGAGCGAGCTTTACCGTGCCCAAGGTTGATATACACGCAATGGTTGAAATATCATAATAAATTTGTGTTTTTTAATTTACATAATCGAATTTTTGTAATATAATATTGCAAAACATCTGCGGAGGTAAATTATGTCTGATTTCCCCTTAAATACCGCCCGTTCAATTAAGTTCAACAGTAACGGCAAGCTTAAGATTATGCACGTTACCGACACCCATATTGAGGACGAAAATATAAACTACTCACTTGTGCTTATTGCAAGGGGCTGTGATATTGAAAAGCCCGATATTGTAATTGTCACCGGTGACAACGTGCTTAACTACGATGACGTAGAAAAAACAAAGTCCTACATCACAAGATTTATGAAGATTTTTAGCGACAGGGGTATTCCCGTAGCTATTACCTTCGGTAACCACGACTCCGAAAGAGGCCCTCTCTCGCGCCGTGAGCTTATGGCATACTACAACACCTTTGATTGCTCCGTAACCAACCTCAACGGCACTGAGCTTTCTGAAACAGGCACCTTCAACGTGCCCGTTTTATCAAGCGACGGCTCCGAAATGAAATATAACCTTTGGGTCCTTGACTCGGGCGACTACGACGACAAGGGTCACTATGGCTGTATGAGTGCCGAGGACGTTGAATGGTATAAGCAGAAATCCGACCTTATTACCAAGGAAAACGGTAAAAAAATCTACTCCCTTGCCTTCCAGCACATTATTGTGCCCGAGGTTTACGACGTGCTTAAAAAGGTAAACAAGCACAAGCTCTACTCCTTCAGTCATATGTATAATAAGGACGATTATTATATGTTTGACCCTCAGCAGGTGAATTACGGCACACTTAACGAAACCCCCTGCTGTGGCTACCCCAACTACGGTCAGTTTGAGGCAATGGTTGAAAAGGGCGACGTACTCGGTGTTTTCAGCGGTCACGACCACACAAATGCCTTCGGCGTTAAGTGCAAGGGTATTGACATTGTAAACTCACTCAGCACCCGCTACAACGGTGACAGATTTGCAACAATGTACGGCTACCGTATAATTGAGGTTAACGAAAAGGACACCTCACGCTACACAAGCTACAATATGCGCTGGTACAATATGTATTCAAAGCAGGATTTAAAAGAATTAAAGACAACCGCCGACCCCTTCACCTTAAAGACTGCACGTATGGTTACCCGTAAGGGGCGTATTCAGAAGCTTCACACCAAGGTGGGCAGAGGCTTTACAAGGCTTGTTACAGGCAGAACCGTTTCATATAACGATTAAAAAAGCGTGTATCTCAATTAAGAGATACACGTCTTTTATTTTGCATATAGGCTACCGATAATTTTATTACGTATGCCGCAGGGTACTATTTTACACAAAAGGCACACCGCCTTGTAGCTGAAGCCGATGGCATAAACAGGCTTCGGCTTATTTTTAAGGGCAATTTTTGCGATATATCTGCCTGCCACATCGGGACTCATACCCTTTTGCTCGTCCCTTTCCATACCCTCAACGCTGCGGGAAATTCTGCCGCCGTAAATATCGTCACCAACAAAGGATTTGTTGCGCGCGCTTGTAAACTCGGTGCATATATCACCGGGTTGAATGGCGCAAACGAAAATACCAAAGGACTTCAGCTCGTTGGCAAGTGCACAGGTGTAGGATTCAATTGCTGCCTTTGATGCGGAATAATAGGTCTGAAAGGGTATGTGGGTTACTGCCGCAACAGAGCTGATATTTATGATTTTACCGCTTTTTTGCTGACGCATAAGGGGGATAACCGCCTTGTTTACGTTTACCATACCGAAAAAGTTTACGTCAAACTGCCTTTTGGCATCCGCCACCTGGGTAAACTCAACCGCACCCGAAATGCCGTAGCCTGCACAGTTTATAACCACGTCAATGCGTCCGTGGACGTCAACTATAGCCTTCACCGATTTGGTAACGTTACCCTCGTCGGTTACGTCAGTTTTAATATATTTAACCCCGCCGTTTGGTATATCCCTTCGGCTAAGGTCATACACAATATGCCCCATATTCTGCAGGGCGGTTGCAGTAAATCTGCCGATACCTGAGCTTGCACCCGTTATTGCAATTACCTTTGACTTCATACGTGCACCACCATAATATTTTTAAAAACAGTGTTGAAAAGCCACGCCCTTCAACACTGTTTCGTTTTTTATAACTATGCCACCATTACTTCGTAGGGGAACTGCTCCTCTGTGAAGCCTAAGGCATAAGCGATTCTGATGGGGATTTCGTAGTTGTTAAGAATTTCGCCGGGGTTTACGATGTTCTTTGAGCCGTAAACGAGCACGGGTACGTTTGCATCTGAATGTGAGCCGCTTGTGAATGAATAGGTGCCGTCTGCGTTGCATACGATTGCGCCTGTTTCGTGGTCTGCAGTAATAACAACGAGTGTTTCGCCGTCATTCTTTGCATACTCAAGAACGTACTGGATTGTTTTGTCGAACTCTGCAACCGCTTCTGTCATAGATGCATCGTCGTTAGAGTGTGAGTGCTTGTCGATATGTGCACCCTCAACCATAAGGAAGAAGCCCTCGTCGGTATCATCGAGAAGGTCAATTGCCTTTTCGGTCATCTGTGAAAGAGTGGGTGTGTTTTCGTCGGACTGCGCAAGATTCCAGAGAGTGTTTGTAAACTGAGCAAAGCTACGGCTACCCTCCTCGAGAGCCATCATTTCATCATAGGTTGAAATGTATTTAAATCCGTTATCCTGAACGTTGGCTTTGTCTGCCACGCCGTTTGCAGTACCCCAAATAATATCGATATCGGATGTAATCTGGTCGTTGGTGATATCCTCCTCGTTGCCACGGTCTGATGAATGGGCAGAGAATGAGGCGGGTGTTGCGCCGGATGTTTCGTCGGTGGTGATAACGCCTGTCATCATACCTCTTTCAGCGCACAATTCAGTAATATTTTTGGGATAAGAGAAGGCTGCTACGGGGTCAAACATATAAACGCCGATACCGCCGTTATACGTTCTTTCACCGGTTGCAAGTGCAGTACCGCCTGCGGCACTGTCAGTAACAGCTGCAGATAATGAACGGGTCATTGATGCGCCACGGATATCAAGGGTATCCATAGAGAGCGAAATGCCACGCTCCTGCTTTGTTTTTTCAAGATGGTTAAAGCCCATACCGTCGCCGATAAGGTAAATAACATTTTTGATTTCGCTATCTAAATATTTGTCAGGGTTAACTGTGTCTGAAGGAGTAAACGCACCAAATAAGGTACCGAGTGTCATAATAATACTCATAAAGAGTGCGGCAATCTCCTGCCAGGCAGCGCCGAGTGATGATAACATAATATCTACCTCCATATTTTATAGCTTCATTATAATCCTCTTTTATTTAAATTTCAACCATATTTTACTACATAAGTTTTGTCGAAAGATGTTGAAAATCCTATATAGTTGTATTATAATATATTAAATATAATGTGTTATTGCGCATTTATCCTTCATAAACTTCAACGGAGGTATTTTTTATGGAAAAGTTTGTAATTTTACCCGACGTTACCTGCGATTTATCCGAGGAAATCAGAGCCGCTTTCGGGCTTGAGGATTATATTCAAGGTTACGTTCATTTCAGCGACGGCAGAGATTTAAAAACCACTCTTGACTGGTCAAACATCGGTCGCGACGAGTTTTACAAAACACTCTCCAACAAAAAGATGGAGGTCTCAACTGCTCCTGCCAGCCCCGAGGATTATTATATGATTTTCAAAAAATACGTTGAGGCGGGCTACGGCATTCTTAATATGTCCATTTCATCAAAAATCAGCTCTACTTACAACGTAGCTGCAGGCGCCGCAGACAGAGTACGTAAGGAATACCCCGACTGCAATATCTACTGCTTCGACTCTTTAAGAATGGCAGGCGCATTAGGTCTTCTTGTTATTTATGCACTCGAGCTTAAAAAAGAAGGCAAATCTATGGACGAGATTATTGCCTGGCTTGAAGAAAACAAGCACTGCGTTCACCAGATGGGCCCCATCGACGACCTTATTTTTGTTGCGCGACGCGGCAGAATCTCAATGGGTAAAGCCATTATGGGTAACTTTGCAGGCGTTAAGCCCATGGGCGACTGTAACCGTGAGGGCTACGTTTCAGTGCTTACCAAAGCAAAGGGTATGAACAAAGCCCTTGCCCTTACCGTTGAATACACAAGAGCGACTGCAACCGACATCGAAAATCAGTACGTGCTCGTTTCACACAGTGATCGTCAGGCTTACGCCGAAACCCTTGCAGAAATGGTTAAAAAAGAGCTTAACCCCAAGGGCGTATTCATTTCTGACGTTTTCTCAGGCAGTGGCACAAACGTTGGCCCCGGTATGGTTGGCGTATACTTCCTCGGTGCAGAAATTTCTGAGGATTTAGCCGCAGAAAAGGCCACAATGGATAAGCTTACACAAAAATAATCAATTTTCCTTACGGAGGATTCCATGACACAAAAATTAGATGGTTTATGCTTTAAAAATATGGTGGATTACGGCGTAAGAAACCTTAATCTCAATTGCAAAACCATAAACCAATTAAACGTTTTTCCCGTTCCCGACGGCGATACGGGCACAAATATGCTCACCACCATCAGCAAGGGTCTTGTTCAGGTGGACAGCTCCGTTATAAATTTATCGGACGTTTCAAAAAGGTTTGCAAAATCAATCGTTTTTGAGGCCCGCGGTAATTCAGGAGTTATTGTTTCACAGTTTTTAAAGGGCTTTTCTGAAACCTTCGGTGACACTGACGAGGCAGACGCGCAGTTATTTATTGCCGCCCTTGAGAAGGGGGTTGCCTGTGCATATTCGGCAGTTGCAAACCCCGTTGAGGGCACCATGCTTACCGTTGTAAAGGAAGCAACCGCCGCAGTTAAGGATGCCTACACCGAAGACCAGAGCATTGACGAAACAATCAACCTTTTTGTAAAATACGCCCGTATTTCACTTGATAACACACCCAACCTGCTTGATACCCTTAAGGAAGCAGGGGTTGTTGACAGTGGCGGCGCAGGTATCGTTTGCCTTTTCGAGGGTATGAAAAAATACCTTGACGGTGACGATATTGAGCAGTCTGAGGCTATTACTCAGCTGGCACCTCAGGTGGATTACTCGGTTTATAATACCGACAGTGTTTTTGAGTTCGGCTACTGCACCGAAATGCTTATACAGCTGCTTAGCGCCAAGGCTCCCTTTGATTACGAGGACTTTAAGCTCAGGCTTAACGAATTGGGAAACTCCGTTGTAACAACCTTTGATGGGGATAAGCTTAAGGTACATATTCATAGCCTTAACCCCGGTCAGATTCTTAATTACTGCCAGCAGTTCGGTGAATTTTTAACCCTTAAGATTGAAAATATGACCGTTCAGCATACTGACCTTACAAAAAACATCCTTTGCTCCGACGTTAAAAACGACGGCACCTTCGCGGTTGTTGCAGTAGCATATGACAGGGCTATGCAGAATCTTTTCCTTGAAATGGGTGCCGACGTGGTTATATACTCTGAGGACGGCGTTTCCACAAAGGATTACGTTGAAGCCTTCAAGAAGGCAAACGCAGAGGAAATCATTGTTTTCCCCAACGGCAACGATGCCATTCTTTCTGCAGAGCAGGCTAAGGGTCTTTTCACAAAGGCGAATATCCACGTGCTTAACACCAAGGATATTGCCGAGTGCTATTCCTCCCTTCCCATAATTGATTTCACCGAAACCAACGTGCAGAGCGTTATTGATGAAATTACCGAAACCATCAGTAATATCTACGTTGTTTCGTTCATTAAAAGAATTGTTGAAGATACCGAGCCCGCATTTTACGCCTTACACCGTAAGGAAATTATTAAAATCGGCTCCACCCTTGACGAAACCGTTATGCACGCGGTTAAAAGTACCCTGGAGGGTCTTGGCAAGGACATTGTCACAATTTTCTACGACAACACCCTTTCTGAGGAATATATTGAATCCCTCGTAGAAAAAATCGAGGCTCTGGGCTTCTGCGTGGACGTTTACACCGTACCCACCCAGGCATTATCTTGTGCATTGACCATATCATTCGAATAAAAGAGGCATTACCATTGTTTTACGACGCACTTCGTTGGGTTGCCCTTATTTTAGGCTATCCCTTTGTATTTCTTTATTTTAAAACCAAAATCTATTACGAGGACAAGGCCATCCAGAGCAGAAAAATTGACGGCGGCGCCCTTATAGTTACCAACCACTTTAATCAAAGCGACTTTGCACAGAATATGTTTGTGCTTTGCCCCCACAAGCTTTGCGTAGTTGCGGCAGAAATTGCCTTTGCCAACCCCTTCCTCCGCTTCGGTATGAAGTTTTTCGGCGGTATTGAAGCAAACCGCGTTACCAAGGATAAAAGCTTTGTGGCAAAAAGCGTTGAGGAAATAAAAAAAGGTAATCTTGTTCAGATTTTCCCCGAGGGCCACAATACACCCGACGGCAAAATCCACCCCTTCTACAAAAGCTACCTGGCAATCCCCCTTGAGTCACGTGCACCCATTATCCCCATTGTTACCGACGGTAATTACGGATTTTTCAAGCGTGCACGCATCATCATCGGTAAGCCCATCAACGTATGGGATTATGTTGAGGGTGACACCTACACAAGAGAGGATTTCACAAGGCTTAACGACATAGTTTTCAACAAGGTGCTTGAGCTACGTCAGGAAATCGAGGACAGAAAAACAGCCGAAAGGACGAAAAAGAAAAAATGACTCCCTTACAGATATGCGGCATAGTTATAGGCGTATTGCTTTTAATAGTAATACTTCATCTTTGCATCACCATGGTTGCGGCAATCGTAACCTACGTTACCACCCTGGTCAGAAGAAACAAGAAGAAATGGGACCGTTCACTTCAATTCACACGTGAGCCCCAGATTTCTATGGATGCTATTGGCATTGCATGGATGAAGGAAAACGAGCAGTACAAAGAGGACGTACACGTTGTTAACGGCAAAATCAACCTTTATGGTGAGTACTTCGACTTTGGCAACGATAAATGTGCGATGATTTTATCAGGACGCACCGAAAGCCTCAGATACGGCTATTATTTCGCTAAGCCCTATGCGGAATCCGGCTACAACGTGCTTGTTATGGACCCCAGAGCCCACGGTCTCAGCGACGGTGTTTTCAACACCCTGGGCAGAGAGGAAAGCAAGGACGACCTTAAGTGGATTGACTTCCTTATTAAAGAAAAGGGAATTAAGCAGATTGTGCTTCACGGTATTTGCATCGGTGCCGCAGGCGGTATGTACACAATCACCAATCCCGAATGCCCCGACTGTGTGGCAGGTATTGTAACCGAGGGTATGTTTGCAAGGTTTTATTACTCAATGCGTAACCACCTTATTGAGCTTCACACCCTTGTTTTCCCCGTTATGCAATGCATCAACCTTTTATACAGAATCTGCACGGGCTACACAATGCGCAAGGGTCCCCTTGACGTAATTGACACACTGGACAAGCCCCTTCTTATGCTTCACAGTAAGGAGGACCCCTATTCAACCCCCGATTACGCACAGAAGCTTTTTGACAAGTGCGGCAGTAAGGATAAGCAGCTTGTGTGGTGGCCCAAGGGCGGACACTCACAGTTAAGATTTATTGATACCGAAAAATACGACAATTCAATCAAGGAATTTTTGAAAAGAATTAACTCAGGTAATTAATCTGAACGAAATAATAGAAATAGAGGTCTTGACATGGATGATAACATTCTCGCTCATGATGAACACCAAAACACTTTGCCCGACGACTTTCAACAAAGGATTGGTAAAACCCTTGGCAAAGCGATTGCAGCAGTAATAATGATGGAAGTACCATTTCTTAGCTTTGTTTCATTCTTTTTAGGCCTCACTGCTTCAAAAACCGTAAAGGAGCTTTACAAATTGTGCCTGGCCAATGGTATTGCGGTTCCCGCTAAGCTTAAAATTGTAAAGGTTCTTGCAAATATAGGCAAATTTGTAGGACTCGCTCATAGCATTATGATTACTATAAATCTTATTTCATTTATCGCGAATATTATATCCGGCGATCCCGCACATTTCGGAATCTACTTCCACGTTTAGCTTTTGATGATTTCATCAATAATCATACACGTTTACCTTATTTTAAATTAAAACCATAACGGAGGTATTATTATGGATAACAACAACTATCAACCCCAGTATCAGCAGCCCCAGTATCAGCAACCCCAACAGTCCAACCTTTTACCAGCCGAAATTCAGCAGAGAATTAACGCCATCTTTGGCAAGGCACTTGCAGCAGCAATAATGTCTGAGTTTCCCGTTGCATCAATTATAGCAATATTCTTTGGCAACAATGCGTTAAAGGAAGTTAATTCTCTTATGGACATTTGTCGTTCAATGGGCATTCGCCTTCCCGGAAAGCTCGTTGCCGCACGAATCCTCGGTATTGTTGGTAAAATAAGCGGTATTGTATGTACTTGTATTTATGCCGGTCTTGCAGTATTCTACGCATTTTATTTCATACTCATTTTTGGAATGTTTGCAATTAGCGGATTTTAACTATTCTTATGCGGAGGTATTATTATGAATGATAATAACAACTTGATTTCAGATACACACGCACAAAACAACCAAGAAAAAATCGAAAAATTCTTTAGCCGAGCCCTTGCGTCAACGATAATGTCTGTCTTCCCCGTTGTTTCAGTTGTAGCTCTGTTCAAAAGCAGATCTCTTCTTCTCGATATAGTTGATTTAATTGCGTTTTATACCTCTCAGGGTGTGGCCATTCCGGGAAAACTCAGAGCTGCTAAGATTCTTGCAACAGTAGGTAAGTTTGCAGGTCTCGGTTGTACTATTTATTATACTGTTTCTCTTGCCTGGACTTCACTATGGTTCTTCCTGTCATCTTTTATCTTTTCCACAGACTCTTTTTTAATCCGCTTTTTCGGATAATTAAAGCGCCCTGCAATTATTTGGCAGGGTGCTTTTACTTGATAAAAATCATACTTTTACTATTGACTTATTTTTATATAATACTATAATATGTTTAGTAAATTAAAAGGATTTGTGTGTATGATTACTCAGGAAAAAATCGACAGAATCAATTTTCTTGCCCGTAAATCAAGGGCGGAAGGTTTAACTGAAGCAGAGGCAAAGGAGCAGAAACTTTTAAGAGCCGAATACGTTGCCGCCTTCAGAAAATCCCTTGAAACACAGCTGGATAGCACCATCATTGTGCGTCCCGACGGCACCCGTGAAAAATTTGAACGCAAAAGACCCAATAAGTCAGATGGAGTTAAAAACTAATGGCATCTATACGAAAAATGCAACCCAATGACCTTAAGCAGGTTGAATACGTTTGCCGTATGACTGCAGGTCCCACATTTCAGAATGACCCGGTTTTAGGCTATCGCCTTGCAAGGATGTTTTCAACTTATTATGCACGTGAGTGCTACGATTCATCCTTTGTGCTTGTTGATGATAACGATACGGTTGTGGGCTACGTGCTTTGTGAGCCCGATTACAAAAGATTCCACAAGGTTTTCCGCAAGGTTGACGTGCCCGAAATCAAAAAGCTTGATAAAAGCAGCGGCAAGCAGGCGTGGCTTTTCCCCATTCCTTACGACGTTTTCGGATGGAAATACCCTGCACACTTACATATAGATATTCTTGACGAATACCAGAGCCAGGGCTACGGCGGTCAGCTTATGGAAGCACTTTTTACCGAGCTTAAGGCGCGCAAGGTAAAGGGCGTTATGCTCCAGGCACACCTTAGCAACGTTGGCGCTATTCGTTTTTATGAAAGACTCGGTTTTAAAATGCTTTCAACGAAGCTTAAAACCGCTACTATGGCAAAAAATTTACGTTAAGCAGTGATAGATATGACTCAGAAACCCGTTACAGCAATTATACTCGGTGCCGGACACCGCTCAATGTCCTATGCCGAATATGCCAAGGCGCACCCTGATGAGCTTCAGATTGTGGGTGTTGCCGACCCCGATGAATATCGCAGAAACCATGTCCGCGACCTTTTCGGCTTCCCCGAGGAAAATTGCTTTTATGATGCAGAAGCCCTTTCAAAGGCGCCTAAATTTGCCGACGTTGTTATAAACGGCACTATGGACGAAATCCACGTTGAAACCTCAATCCCCCTTCTTGAGGTGGGCTACGATATGCTTCTTGAAAAGCCCTTCGCAGTTAATGAGGAGGAAATGGACAGGCTTGTTGAGGTTGTTAACCGCAACAAAAACAAGGTTATGATTTGCCACGTGCTTCGTTACAACCCCGTTTATGCTACAATTAAAAAGAGCATCGTTGACGGTGATATAGGTAAGATTATAAATATTCAGACTGTTGAAAACGTAAGCTACCACCACCTTTCAACATCTTACGTGCGTGGTAAATGGGCAAACAGTAAAAAATGCCACACCTCAATGCTTCTTGCGAAGTGTTGTCACGACCTTGACCTTATGATGTGGCTTATGGGTGACGACGAGCCCGTTTCAGTTTCATCCGTCGGCTCAAAATTCCAGTTCAAGGAAGAAAACGCACCTGAAAATTCAGGCACACGCTGTCTTGTGGATTGTCCCCGAGTTGATTTTTGCGATTTCAGTGCAAAAAGAATGTACCTTGACCACCCCAACAGCTGGGAGGTTTACGTATGGAAGGATTTAGAGGACGTAGAAAATCCCACTGACGAGCAACGCTTTGAGCTTCTTAAAAACAGCGAGTACGGCAGATGTATGTTCAAGTGCGATAACGACGTGGTTGACCATCAGAGCGTTATGGTTAACTTTAAAAGCGGCGCAACAGGCACACATAACCTTGCAGGCGGCTCTGCAGAATCCATAAGAACAATCCGTATAATCGGTACACGCGGTGAAATCTACGGCGAGCTTGAAAACAAATTTGTAAAAATCAAAACCATTAACCCCGAGCCGGGCAAATATTTTGACGAAAAGCTTGTTGATTTAAGTGATACACCCGACGAGGGTCACGGCGGTGCAGACACTGCCCTTACGGCGGACTTTATCCGATTCATCCGTAACGACAGTCCCTCACTTTCCTGTACCTCTATCGAAAACTCAATTTCAGGTCACAGAGCCGTTTTTCTTGCCGACAAATCAATGGCAAACGGCGGACAGGTAATGTACATATAATTTAAGCCCCCTCGACTGAGGGGGCTTTTTATTACATCTCAACTGCTGCTCTTTCAACTGAAAGACCTTTTTTGTAGTTTTCCATAAACTGATTGAAGCTTTCTACAATTGCTTCGTCGGGGTCAAGGGTTGTCATTTTCTGTGTTGCAAAAATCTTGTTATCAAGGTAATCGGGAAGGGTTTCGCCGTCCTCTTTGTTTGAAGCGAAAGCCGCAAGGACCGCCACACCCCATGCACCGCCCTCACCTGCAGTTTCCATTACGGAAACGGGTGCATTCATAGCGGCAGCAAGAACGCTCTGACCGATAACGGGAGTTTTAAAGAATCCGCCGTGACCGAGAATTTTATCAATGGCAACGTTTTCTTTTTCAAGAATATCCATACCGATTTTGATACCGCCAAAGGCTGTGAAAAGCTGAACTCTCATAAAGTTTGCAAGTGAGAATTTGCTATCGGGCTCTCTTATGAAAAGGGGCTTACCTGTTTCAAAGCCTGTAAGAAATTCACCTGAGAAATAGTTGTAGGAAATAAGGTTGCCGCAGTCTGCATCTGCTTCGGCAGACTTTTTGAAAAGTGAAGTGAACAAATCACCCATTGAGCATTCTGCACCCATAAGGTCAAGAACCTCTTTAAAAAGATATGTCCATGCGTTGATGTCGGACGTACAGTTGTTACAATGAACCATTGCAACGGGTGCACCGTCGGGTGTTGTTACCATATCGATTTCGCGGTAGAGCTTGGAAAGAAGCTTTTCAAGAACAATCATAGCAAATACGGACGTACCTGCAGAAACGTTACCTGTTCTTACTCTTACACTGTTTGTGGCAACCATACCTGTGCCTGCGTCACCCTCGGGAGGACACATAGGAATACCTGCCTGAAGGTCGCCCTCAGCATCCATGAGCTTTGCGCCGTCAGCAGTAAGTATACCTGCATTTTCACCTGCAACAAGCACCTTGGGAAGAATATCACGGATTTTCCATCCGTAGCCCTTGTCTGCAACAAGACTGTCAAATTTATCAAGCATCGCTTCGCTATAGTTGTTGCCCTCCATAGGGAACATACCGGAAGCCTCACCGATACCAAGCACCTTTTCACCTGTAAGAAGTGTGTGGATATAGCCTGCAAGGGTTGTGAAGTATGCAACGTCCTTAACGTGGTCTGCATCCTCAAGAATCAACTGATAAAGGTGAGCAATGCTCCAACGGTCGGGAATATTGAACTGGAATTCCTCGGTAAGCTTGTTTGCCGCCTCACCTGCACAGGTGTTACGCCACGTGCGGAAGGGTGCAAGAAGCTTGCCGTCCTTATCAAATGCAAGGTAGCCGTGCATCATACCGCTGATACCGATATATTTAAGCTTTGTAAGGGTAACGCCGTATTTTTCCTTAACGTCCTGCTTAAGTGTGGCGTAGCATCCCTTAAGCCCTGCAAAAAACTCATCCTCGCCGTAGGTCCAGATGCCGTTTACAAGGTTGTTCTCCCAATCGTAGCCGCCAACTGCAAGGACTGTGCCCTCGTCATCAATAAGAACACCCTTGATTCTTGTTGAGCCAAACTCAATACCAAGTATTGCCTTACCCTCGGCAATGTAATTTTTAATATCCATATTTTTAATCTCCTTTATAGAGTTTTAAATTTCAATGTTCAATTCCTGTATTTTATCCCTGAGCTTCTGAAAATCCGCAAGTGCATCGGGCTTGTTGTTGGGATTTCGCAATAATGCCGCAGGGTGATAGGTGCCCATAAACAGAATATTGCCCTTTTTAATAAATTCACCGTGTTGACGGGTGACCTTAAAATCCTCGGCAATAAGCTTCTGCGCCGCTATTCTGCCAAGGCAGACGATAATCTTGGGCTTAATAAGTCGGGTCTGACTACGCAACCACTCAATGCATACCTCCTGCTCATCCGGCTCGGGGTCACGGTTTGCGGGGGGTCTGCACTTGACTATGTTGGCAATATAAATATTAGTTTTTCGTGAAAGACCGATAACCTCAAGGTATTTATCAAGAAGCTGACCTGCCTTACCAACAAAGGGCTCGCCCTGTAAATCCTCGTTTTCACCCGGCCCCTCACCTACAAACATAACGTCTGCATTTTCGTTGCCCACACCAAAAACCAGGTTAGTGCGCGTGAAACCAAGCTGACAGCGGTTACATTGTGAACAATCCGCCTTTAATTGTTCAAAGCTTTCGTATTTCAAAGGATTATCAACTCCTTGGGCACTGAGGTAAGATTTTCATAGCCCCTGTGGGTAATAAGCGCCATATCCTCAATTCTTACACCGAATTTATCGGGAAGGTATATTCCGGGCTCAACGGTTACAACGTTGCCCGGCTTTAATACCTGATTACTACGTGGCGAAAGGCTCGGCTCCTCGTGAATTTCAACACCTACGCCGTGACCTGTGCCGTGTCCAAAATATTCACCATAGCCTGCATTGGCAATAATATCCCTTGCGACTTTGTCTGCCTCGGCACAGCTGAAGCCTTTTTTAAGCACACCAAGTGCGGCGGTCTGCGCCTTTAAAACAATATTATATACTGCTTTTTGCTCGTCGGTAACGTTTCCCACACCAATAGTACGGGTCGTATCACTGTGGTAGCCGTTGTAAACGGCACCAAAATCCATTGTTATAAAATCTCCGTCCCTTACAACGGTGTTGTCAGGTACACCGTGGGGCATGGAGGTTTTAGCACCGGTTACGGCAATTGTTTCAAAGGAAATTGCCTCTGCCCCGTGTGAAAGCATATAAAAATCAAGCTCAAGGGCAATCTGCTTTTCAGTAACACCGGGCTTAATGAAGGTAAGAATATGGTTGAATGCATCCTCAGCAATGGATTGCGCCTTTTTTATGCATTCAATTTCATAATCACTTTTTTGTGCACGTATTTTGTCTATTAATGCCTCAAGCCTTTGGGATGGGCTTACTTTGACGGGTGATAAGATTTTTTTGAATTGGGAAAGCATTGCAACGGAAAGATTCTGTGTTTCGGTATAAAGCTTTTCAATATTATTATCCGTTAAAAAGCCTTTAACCTCCACGGAAAGCCTTGTTAAAAGTGCCGTTTCGCAAAGACTGATGCTTTTCTGTGCCGCCTCGATATAACGACTGTCGGTGAAAAACACCGACTTGCTTTTTGTAACAATAAGGTAGCCGTCGCTTGATGGAAAGGACGTAAAATAACGACGGTTTACAGCTGAGCTTATAAGTATAGCCTCGTTATCATTTTTAAGAAATGCCTTTAATTTATTTATCGCCATAGTAGCCGTGCTCCTTTAAAAAGGCTTCGCGAATGGGTTTTTCCTTAATGCGGTTTTTCTTGTAGTGATTCTTCCAGAACCATTTGTTATCAACGGGGTCAACAAGAAGGGGCACCGCACCGCAACGGTTTGCGGCGGCAACGTCGGTGAAAACCTGGTCACCGACCATACCGATTTTTTCAAGGGGGATATCTAATTTTCGTGACATACGCATTATGCCGTAGGGCAAGGGCTTTTTAGCGAAGGCGTAAAATTTAACACCGAAGGTTCTCGAAAACCACAGTGCTCTGATATGGGGAGTGTTGGTTACAATAGCAACCTTTATACCCGCATCCTTAAGGGATTTTATCCACGCAATAGCACCGGGAATGGTTGAAAGCGTAGCATCCTTTACGGTTGTGTTATCCAAATCGAAAAGAATCCCCTCAAGTCCAAGCTCCCTTACAACCTCGGGGGTTATATCGTGAATTTCGTGGAACATATATTTAATTGTGGTATCTTTCTTGAAACGCATTTTTACACCCACTTTTATGTGCACAGTTTTACAGTTTAATTTTAACACACAAATATAAAAAAAGAAAGAGATGAAACCTTAATTTTAAGGCTTCATCCCACTTTTTTAATAGAACTTTCTCTTACGAGCAGCTTCGGATTTCTTTTTTCTCTTTACAGAGGGTTTCTCGTAGTGCTCTCTCTTACGTACTTCCTGAATAACACCATCTCTTGATGTCTGTCTCTTAAATCTACGAAGAGCGCTATCCAAAGACTCATTCTCTTTAACTTTTACCTGACTCATTTATAGTTCCCTCCCTCCGCTGTAACCAACAAAGGTATAAATATCAATATACATCTAGCATTATACATTGTCAACCGCCTTGTGTCAAGTAAAAAATTCAAAAAATTTGTTATTATAAGACGAATAAAAAGGGAGGTCTTACGACCTCCCCTGTTATAAATGATTTTCGGTTAAGGTAATAATGGTACAAGATATGGATGCAGAAGGTGGCTTTGCCGAGTGAAGGCGTAACTGACGGTCAAGGTAATAATGGCATAAGATGCGTGTACAGAAGGCTTTTTGTGAAACGAAGGTGTATATAGATACCCAAAGACAAAAACAAGGAGAAGTCAAAAGACTTCTCCTATAAAAATATGTTCGGTTACGGTAATAATGGTACAAGATATGGATGCAGAAGGTGGCTTTGCCGAGTGAAGGCGTATCAAGATACGTCGAACGAGGTAAAACGACTTCTGCGCCATAGATTGTATCATTATTTTGCCATTGCGCCGATTTCCATCATATACCCACCGATCTGAGCACCGAATTCGGGTGCACCATCCATAATGAGCTTGCCCTGCTGAACAGACTCAATCATATCGTCGATGGACATAAGGATACCGAGTGCGCTGTCAAGATTGTTGAAGCGCATGGTGAAGAAGGGAAGAGCACGCTTGTATTCACCTCTGCCGGCTTTACTCTTACCCGCTTTGATTCTGATATAAGCAGATACAGAATCCTCGCCGTCAACCTTCCACGCATAAACACGGTCGGGGCTCTTTGAGGTCCAATCGTGAATTGAGGGATGACCCATTTTGTTAAGGGTGCTGATACCTGAAGAAAGAAGGTAGAAATAGCACTTAACTGTAAGGCGCTTATCCTCTTCCTTTTCCGGGGGCTTTTCAGCAGTAAGAAGGCTTGACATTTTAAGAAGAGCCATCATAAATGCGGCTAACTCCTTAACGTTTGATAAGCCGATAAATTTGGGTAAGGTTGCGGGACCGATTTTGCCCTTGAAGAAGGCATTCATTGTTTCAACAGATTTAAACTGAAGCTCAACGAATTTCTGGTCCTTAACTCTGTAAGCAACTTTATTTGCATGAACGAGCCACTCGTCGCCGTTTACAACAAAGTGAGTAGCCCATTTTCCTTCGGGAGCATCGGGGTCAAGACAACTAACCTGATAGATGCAGTGGATGTTTTCAAACTTCTTTTGAAGTGAGGGAACGTCTGCAACGATAGTTTTCAAGAGGGGCAACGCACCGCAAAGGAATATTTTATTAGTATACATAGCTTCCTGTGTATTTGCCATGAGTAATCATTCCTTTCGATTTAGTTAGGAGTTAGGCGTGAGGAATGAGGAGTTTCGGGGCTAAGCCGATTTCAGGCTTCGCATACCGAAATCATATCATTCTCCAACTTCCCTTTTTTGTGGAGAGGTTGGCAGATTTGGTTTTTGCCGACCCCGTAGCGTACAAAGGTACGCGAGTTTGGGGAGGTAAAACGCAAAAACGCTATTTTTCCTGCCAACTTCCCTTTTTTGAGGAGAAGTGGTGGGATTTGTGGCTTTACCGACCCCGACGCGTATGAAGATACGCGAGTTTGGGGAGATAAAACGCAAAGACGCTATTTTTCCTGCCAACTTCCCTTTTTTGAGGAGAAGTGGTGGGATTTGTGGCTTTACCGACCCCGACGCGTATGAAGATACGCGAGTTTGGGGAGGTAAAACGCAAAGACCGCCGCTTATACCTCAAAAAACATTAAAATTCGTCGTCCCAGTCATTATCTTCTTCAAAGTCAGCCTTCATAACCTCACGAACAGCGTCGATAATACCGTTGGAGTCGATACCGAGGTAAGACATAATATCCTCGTGAAGACCGATGGGTGCAAAGGTGTCCTGAACACCTAATTTTTTGAATGCACAGCCCTTACCGGATTCAACAACAACCTCTGCAACAGCAGAACCAAGACCGCCAACAACTGTGTGGTCTTCAACAGTGATGATACGGCGTGTATCCATAACTGCTTTAAGAACTGCCTCTTTGTCAAGGGGCTTGATTGTGTGCATATCAAGAACACGAACCTTAAGTCCGTCTGCCTTCTCAAGGAATTCAGCAGCCTGGTAAGCCTGGAATACGCAAGAGCCACAAGCGATAACTGTGATATCTGAGCCCTCGTGAACCTCTACTGCCTTACCAACCTCAAAGCCGTAATCTGCATCCTTGTAAAGACCGCGGTCGAAACCACGGTTGATACGGATGTAGAGGGGACCGGGTGTATTGTAAGCTGCCATAACTGCGTTGTAGGTTTCGTAACCGTCAGCGGGGCAGATAACTGTAAGGTTGGGGATTGAACGTGTAAGTGCAAGGTCGCAGATGGCGTGGTGAGTAGAGCCTGCCTGACCAAAGGATGTACCGGAGTGTGTAGCAATAACTTTTGCGTTTACGTTCTGGTAGCAAAGGTCGGTGTGAAGCTGGTCTGCAGAACGGAAGGATGCGAACTGTGAGAATGTGGAAAGGAAGGGAACAAGGCCTGCCTTAGCCATACCTGCAGCTACACCAAACATGTTCTGCTCTGCGATACCTACGTTAAAGAATCTGTCGGGGAATTTCTTCTGGAAATCACCGATTTTTGTTGATTTTGCAAGGTCAGCAGTAAGAGCTACGACCTCGGGATGAGCCTCTGCCAACTCAACAAGAGCCTGACCATAAATTTCGGCTGTTGAAAGAGATGTTGACTGTTCAGCTGTATAACTTAATCCGCCTGCCATAATTATTCTGCCTCCTTTTCAACGCGTGCAACTCTTGCAGCATAAGATTTCTCAAGAGCTTTTTTACCCTGATCATATTTAGCATCGTCAAATGCACCGTAGTGCCATCTGAAGTCGCCTTCGATGAAGTCGATACCGCAGCCCTTTACAGTGTCGCAAAGGATAAGAACGGGCTTATCTGTTTCGTTTTCGTATGCAAAGTCAATAGCTTCGCAAAGCTCTTTAATATTGTTACCGTCAATTTTCTTAACGATGAAGCCGAATGCCTCCCACTTGTCTGCAAGGGGTTCAAGAGCCATAACGTCCTCTGTGTTACCGTCAATCATATTGTGGTTACGGTCAACAAAGGTAATAAGGTTTGTAAGCTTGTAGTGAGCGGCACTCATTGCTGCTTCCCAGTTTGAGCCTTCGTCAAGCTCACCGTCACCGAGAACAACGAATGTCTTATAATCCTTCTTAAGAAGGCGGGCTGCAAGTGCAGTACCTACACCGATTGAAAGACCGTGACCGAGAGAGCCTGTTGATGCGTCAACACCAACAACCTTGTTTGAGTCAAGGTGCATACCCATTTTTGAACCTGAAAGGTTGAATGTTTTGAGCATTTCTTTATCATTGAAGCCAAGGTCGCAAAGCACGGGTGCGTAAGCAATACCTGCGTGACCCTTACTAAGAATGAATCTGTCACGATCCTCCCAATTGGGTTCCTCAACCTTAATGTGCATATATTTGTGATAGCACACTGTCATAATATCCATAACGCTCATACCGCCGCCGATGTGGCCGCTACCTGCCCAATAGGTAGTGTCAAGGCAGAGATTACGGAGTTCATTTGCTTTCTTTTCAAGAGCAAGCCACTCCTGTTTTGAAAGAGCCATTTTAATTCCTCCTAAATATAAATTACCGAAAACTCGGTTCAATTCCTGTTATCAGCCCAATTCGGGGTGAAGCTTTTTAACCGCTTTGAATGCATCCTCAGCGATTTCGATGGTTCTGTTGATATCCTCATGAGTAAGGGCGGCGTTGATGAAGTGGTTGTGGTGAGATGAGAAGAATGCACCTCTGTTAACGCACTCTGCAACCCAATCCTGATGAAGAAGAAGTGAATCATCGTTAGCAATTCTTAAGTAGAACAATGCGGGAGCACCGGAAACAACAAGGTCAAAGCCGTGCTCTGCACCTGCTTTTTTAAGTCCGTCGGTAAGCTCTGTACCCATCTGATGGAAAAGCTTAGGAGCGTCAATAGCCTTAAGCTTATTGATACAAGCGATGCATGCAGCAAAGGGAACTGCGCTCATCCAGTAAGAGCCTGTGTATGAAAGGCTTGAAGCCGCATTTTTAAGGAATTCTTTACCGCAGAATGCAGACATATTCCAACCGTTTGCAAGAGCCTTACAGAAGCAGATGATGTCTGCCTCAAAGCCGAAGAAATGGTCACTACCTGCAAGGTCAAGACGGAAGCCGCAACGAACGTCGTCCACGATAAGAACAATGCCATGCTTTGTGCAAAGCTCGCGAACCTCTTTCCAGAAGCCGGGATCGGGGAAATAGTTGTCAAGGAAGTTACCGTGGTTGTAGGGCTGAGCGATAAGAGCCGCAATTTCACCCTCGTTTTCTTCAAGAATTTTCTTGAAGCCTTCGATATCGTTCCAACGTGCATAAATGTTGTTAGCAACGTCCTCGGGTGTAACACCGGGATAGTCAATCTTCTGAACCATGGGAGAAACGCCGTGGTAGAAGTTGTTGAAGAAAATAAGCTTCTTTCTGTGGGTGTGTGCACGGGCAGTAAGGATAGCACCCTGAGTTGCGTCGTTACCGTTCTTTGCAAAGAAAGCCCAGTCTGCAGAAGCAACAGTATCAACAAGGAGCTCTGCACACTCAACCATAATCTTTGAGGGAGAGGTTGTGCAGTTACCTTTTTTAATCTGCTCGATAGCAGCTGCGTCAACGTCCTCGTCGCCGTAGCCTAAAATGTTGGGACCGTAAGCACACATATAGTCGATGTACTGGTTGCCGTCAACGTCCCAGAAGTATGTGCCCTTTGCCTTTTCGGAGAAACGGGGCCATCTGTTAACGGGGATAAACTGACCTTCAGCGGGGCCTAAGTGACCGTAAACACCTGCGGGAATAACCTTAGTTGCTCTGTCATACCACTGGTCAGAGTTTGTGTTAGTGTATAAAGGGAATTTATTGCTCATTACTGTACCTCCTTCTCTTATGCAAGATACAATGCAACTCGGTCAAGAATACGGTTGACGTTGTCAAGCATACTAACAAGGCCGTGCATTTCGATTTTACCTGTACCTATGCAAGCAAGGGCATTAACCTTGCCGTCAAAAAGAGCTCGCGCTGTTTCAATTGATTCGAAAATCATTGCAGAACGATATGTCTTGGGTGTGCTCTTGATTGTAACAAGACGGTGGTCCTTACAAGCAATTTCAACACCGATATTATCCTTAATACCAACGTAAACGCTACCATCCTCGATAGCCTTTGCGCTGAATTTACCGATTTCGTCGTTGTTACCAATCTGAGAAATAGCAACACCGATGGTGTAAAGCATAAGCTTTGTGCTGATTTCAAAGAATTCGGGGTCCTTAAGGTCCTCCTCGCTTGCTCTCATATATTTTGAAAGCACGTCGGTAAGGGGGGTAAAGGTTTTAAGAAGAAAATTAATGTGCGTGAAGCCCTTTGAGGGTATGGGTGTCACCGTACCATCAATAAGACCGTTGAACTTCTCACAGCTTGAGAAGGGAAGCTTAACGTCACAGTTGCTGCAGCCCTGCTCCATACGGCATTTGCCGTTTTTGAAGTAAATTGTAGCTGAGGGGCCACCCTTTACGTCAAAACCGATGGAAATAGGCTTTTTGCCCTCGAGAAGCGCTGAGGCCTCGGGAACAAGCTCACAAAGATTTTCCAATGTTCCTAATACTGCGTACATATTGATGTAAGCAAGAGTTCTGGAATCCATTAAGTTTTGCAAAACAAACATCCTCCTTTTTGCTAAACATTTATAGTCTATTGTATTCTAACAGATAAATGGTGCAATGTCAACAAAGACTCCCAAACAAAATGCCGTTGTTTTTGTTGTTTTCGCCGTGTTTTCGGCATTTTTTGGTTTTTAAAGACAAATGACTTTTTTGCCCCGAAAACCTGCATAAAAGTGTAGCGGATTTTTTGTTGATTTTTCACACTCTTTCAGAGGCGCATTGTTTTTTTCTTGACAACTGTTATTAATATTGTATAATTAAAGTGAACGAAAATTCACTCTCAAGGAGGTTACTATTATGGACACAAGATTCGCAATCAATGAGTATCATGACGCTGCTGCGGTTACACGCCAGTTAGACGAGCTCATTAAAAAACCCATTTACACAATCAAGCCCGACGTACTTAAGCAGTACGAAGACGAATACTTCGGCAAGAAATGCGTTAAGAGCAAAGAAATGATCGAAGAAGCAAAGCAGGTTATCCCCGGCGGCGTACAGCATAACCTTGCTTTTAACTATCCCTTCCCCCTTGTTTTCACAAAAGCCGACGGCATGATGCTTTATGACGTTGACGGCAACGAATATTTCGACTTCCTTCAGGCAGGCGGCCCCACAGTTCTTGGTTCTAACCCCAAGGTTGTAAGAGACCAGGTTATCGACCTTCTTAACACTTGTGGCCCCTCAACAGGTCTTTTCCACGAGTTTGAATACAAGCTTGCTAAGAAAATCTGCGACAGCATGGAATCTGTAGAAATGTTCCGTATGCTTGGTTCAGGTACTGAAGCTTGTATGGCAGCTATCCGTGTTGCAAGACTTGCTACAAAGAAAAAGAACATCGTAAAAATGGGTGGTGCTTACCACGGTTGGAGTGACCAGCTCGGTTACAGTATCCGTGTTCCCGGCTCAAAATTCACTCAGGCACACGGTGTACCCCTTTACCTCTTCAAGCACACTCAGGAATTCTTCCCCAATGACCTTGATTCTCTTGAAAGAGTTCTCAGACGTAACCTCTTCACAGGCGGTACTGCTGCTGTTTTCATTGAGCCCATCGGTCCCGAAAGCGGTACAAGACCTCTTGACAAGGACTTCAACAAGGGCGTTGAAAGACTTTGCCGTAAATACGGTGCTCTTCTTATTTTCGATGAGGTTGTTACAGGCTTCCGTATCGGTATGGCAGGTGCTCAGGGCTACTTCGGCGTATCTCCTGACCTTACAATCTTTGGTAAGGTTATCGCCGGCGGTTATCCCGGTGCAGGCGGTATCGGTGGTAAGAAGGAATATATGAAATACCTCGGTGCAGGTCTTGATGCCAGCGGCGAAAAGGTTAAAAAGGCATTTATGGGCGGTACTATGGCTGCTACACCCATCTCTTGCGTAGCAGGTTACTACACCCTTGAAGAAATCGACAAACAGAATGCTTGCCAGAAGGCCGGCGAAATGGGTGACAGACTCACAAAGGGTCTCCAGGGTCTTATCCAGAAGTACAACCTTCCCTTCGTAGCATTCAACCAGGGTTCAGTTTGTCATATCGACACTGTTGGTACAATGCACTACTCAATCAACTGGTGCAAGCCCTGGACAATTCCCAACGTTCTTTCAGCAACAAGCGAAAGAAAGAAAGAGATGCAGCACATGGGCGCAGCTTACATGGCAGAGGGTCTTGTTACTCTTGCAGGTAGCCGTCTTTACACCAACGCTTGCTACACACCCGAGCTTATCGACGAAGCAATCAACAGATTTGACAAGGTATTTGCAAACGTTGCTATCAAAGCTGAATAATTCAAAAAACCAAATGCCACGGCACTCCGTGGCATTTTTGGAATGAGGATAATATAATTCGTAATTCATAATGCTTAATGCATAATTGTAGGAACCTGCGGTCGGCATTATAATCGGCTTTGCCCCTTTAATTATGCATTACGAATTACGCATTCCGAATTATAATCGGCGTTAGCCCCTAAATTCCTCATTCCTAATTCCTCATTCCTAATTATAGAAAGGATTGATTTTATGGATATTTTAGAAGCTAAAAAATTAGTTATCCGTGCAAGTCACGAGCTTTTAAAGGCAGGTCTTATCGTCAGAACATGGGGTAACATCAGCTGTCGTATTAACGAGGCTCAGTTTGTTATCACTCCCAGCGGTAAGGCATACGATACACTTACTCCCGACGATATCGTGCTTGTTAACATTGCTGACCTTACCTATGACGGCGACGTTAAGCCCTCATCTGAAAAGGGCATCCACGCTTCCTGCTACGAGCTTCGTCCCGACGTTAATTTCGTAATTCACACACACCAGAAGAACGCTTCAGTTGTAAGC
Source organism: Acutalibacteraceae bacterium (assembly GCA_045654405.1). Taxonomy (GTDB): domain Bacteria; phylum Bacillota; class Clostridia; order Oscillospirales; family Acutalibacteraceae; genus DTU089. Next base: position 34,518 of record JAZONH010000014.1, read on the forward strand.
ACACTCGGCCTTGACGTAAACAACATCACAGGCGAGGATGCAGAGCTTCTCGGCACAAGCGTTCCCTGTGCATCATACGGTCTTCCCGGTCAGCCCAAGCTTCGCAAGGGTGTTATCGGTGCACTTGAGCGCTCAGACTCAAAGGCAGTTATCATGAAGCACCACGGTGCAGTTTGTATGGGTGTTGACTACGACAACGCATTCAAGGTTGCTATTGCCCTTGAAAAGGTTTGCGATGAATTCATCATCAATCGCTGCAGCGATATTTCAGGCAAGGCTCTCGACACCTTCGACGGCGTTATCGATTATATTACAGACGTTTTCACATCCGGCGAAAAATACAAGCCCGCTAAGGAATTCACCGCTTGCGACAGCTCAAGAAAGGGCGAGTGCATTTTCGTTGGCGAAAAGGATAAGGCAGACGCTATCATCGACACCAAGAGCGGTGCTTGGGTAGGCGGCGCCGAAATCCCCGACAGTGCAGATTTACACTGGCGAATTTACAAAAAGAGAAAAGACGTTAACTACATCCGTCACACTAAGGATGCAAGCGTAGTTGCTATGTCACGCAAGGGCAAGAAGATGAAGCCCTTCCTTGATGACCTTGCCCAGCTTTGCGGCCCCGTTGTTAAATGTGCCGTATTTGACCCCGACTCAACAAACAAGTCAAGCAAAAAGGTTGCAAGAGCCCTCGGCAAACGCAACGCAGTATTTGTTAAGGACAACGGCGCACTTTGCGTAGCAGGCAGCGAATACGATGCAGAGGCAGTTGAGCTCGTTATGGAAAAGGGCTGTAAAACTGCTATCGGCGCAGAGCTTTATGCAGACGCTAAGCCCATCGGCGCATTCGATGCACACCTTATGAACTTTATATATAAGGTAAAATATTCAAAAAAAGCGGGTAAATAACTCTTTACAAATTAAATTTTGTATGTTATAATACCAAAGCCTTATGACTCGGAGTATGGAGTAAGCGTTTTAAACGCATTCACCTACCTACCTTCTGGGTTGTTTAGGTAATAATTAATGAGGTGAAAAAAATGACACAGGCAGAAAAACAGGCTATTATGGCTGAATACGCTACACACGAAGGCGACACAGGTTCTCCCGAGGTTCAGATCGCAGTTCTTACAAAAAGAATCAACGACCTTAACGCTCATCTTAAGAGCAACATGAAGGACCACCACTCTCGTCGCGGTCTTCTTAAAATGGTTGGTCATAGAAGAAACCTTCTTGCATACCTTCAGAAAACCGACATCGAGCGCTACCGTGCTATCGTTGCACGTCTTGGTCTTCGTAAATAATGACCTTTTTCGGGACAAACGGTTTTCCGTTTGTCCCGTTAGCCGTTTTTTAAAACGGTTTTTTCTGGTATTTTAGCAAAGTAATCCGTTCTTTGGTTTTAGCGATAAAGAAAAGTCCAGAGCTCATTTTGGTTTTTTCTTTGTTGCTAAACCGGTAGAAACGGAAATAAAATAAATGAGGTAAAAATTATGTTTTTTAAGGATTTCAAAACTTTCGAAACAGAAGTTGCCGGCAGAAAATTAGTTATCGAAACCGGCAAAATGGCTCAGCTTGCAAACGGCGCTTGTATCGTTCGTTACGGCGAAACAGAGGTTCTTTGTACAGCTACAATGGCTCCCAAGCCCCGTGAAGGCGTTGACTTCTTCCCCCTTTCCGTTGACTTTGAGGAAAAGCTCTACGCAGTAGGCAGAATCCCCGGCTCCTTCCAGAGACGTGAGGGTAAGGCTTCTGAAAAGGCTGTTCTTACATCACGTGTTATCGACAGACCCATCCGTCCCCTTTTCCCCAAGGATATGAGAAACGACGTTTCTGTTGTTGCAACAGTTATGTCTGTTGACCCCGACTGCTCACCCGAAATTGCAGCTCTCTGGGGTGTTTCCACAGCTATTGCTATTTCCGATATCCCCTGGGACGGCCCCGTTTCCAGCGTATCACTCGGCCTTGTTGACGGTCAGTACGTTATCAACCCCACTCTCGAGCAGAGAGGCAAAACAGAAATGACAGTTACAGTTGCTTCAACAGACAGCCTTGTTGCTATGATCGAAGCAGGTGCTAACGAAATCTCTAACGAGGTTATGTTCGACGGTATTATGTTCGCTCACGAGGAGAACAAGAAAATCGTTGAATTCATCAAATCAATCGTTGCTGAAATCGGTAAGGAAAAGATTTCCTTCGAATCAAACGATCCTTCAGAGGAGCTTTACGAGGCAATCAAGGCTTTCGCTATTGATGACGTAAAGGTTGCTCTTGACACAGACGACAAGAGAATCCGTGACGAAAGACTTGCTCCCATCTACGATGCAGTTCACGCAGAATTTGACGAAAAGTTCCCCGAAGAGGCTGCTAAGATTGACGATTGTCTTTACAAGCTTCAGAAATACATCGTTCGCCGTTGGCTCCTTGATGAGGGCAAGCGTGTTGACGGACGTGGTATCGACGAAATCCGTCCCCTTAACGCAGAAATCGACCTTCTTTCAAGAGTACACGGCTCAGGTATGTTCACCAGAGGTCAGACTCAGGTTCTTTCAATAACAACACTCGGTACTGCTCGTGACGCTCAGATGCTCGACGGCATTGACGAGGACGTTGAAAAAAGATACATCCACCACTACAACTTCCCCTCATACTCAGTTGGTGAAACAAAGCCCTCAAGAGGCCCCGGCAGACGTGAAATCGGTCACGGTGCACTTGCTGAAAGAGCTCTTCTTCCCGTTATTCCTTCAATGGAGGAATTCCCCTACACAATCCGTGTTGTTTCAGAGGTTCTTTCATCAAACGGTTCAACATCACAGGGTTCAGTTTGTGGTTCAACACTTGCACTTATGGCTGCCGGTGTTCCCATTAAGGCACCCGTTGCAGGTATCTCCTGCGGTCTTATTTCTGAAGGCGACCGCTTCATGACAATGGTTGACATCCAGGGTCTTGAGGACTTCTTCGGCGATATGGACTTCAAGGTTGCAGGTACTAAGAACGGTATCACTGCTATCCAGATGGACCTTAAGGTTCATGGTCTTACACCCGAAATCATCAAAGAAGCATTCGAGAAAACATACAAGGCTCGTATGTACATCCTTGATGAAATTATGCTTCCCGTTATTTCAGAGCCCAGAGCAGAGCTTTCCGCATATGCTCCCAAGCTCCTTACAACTAAGATTGACGTTGAAAAAATCGGCGACGTTATCGGTAAGCAGGGTAAGGTTATTCAGAAAATCTGTGCAGAATGCAACTGTAAGGTTGACGTTGAGGAAGACGGTACAATCTTTGTTACAGCAGTTGACATCAACGATGCTAACCGTGCACTTGACATCATCAACACAATTGCAGACGACCCCGAAATCGGTGCAATCTACAACGGTGTTGATACAAGACTTATGGCTTTCGGTGCTTTTGTTGAAATCGCTCCCGGTAAGGAAGGCCTTGTGCACATCTCCAAGCTTGACGTTAAGAGAACCGAAAAGGTTGAGGATTGCGTAAGCGTTGGCGATCAGATTATGGTTAAGGTTACCGAAATCGACGACCAGGGCAGAATCAATCTTTCAAGACGTGACGCTCTTATCGAGGTTGAAGGACTTGTTCCCGAAAACGACGACGAGCCCGAAAGAGAAAGAAGACCCCGCCGTCCCTTTAACAAAAACAGAAGATAAATGACAAAAATCCTCTCGCGGTTGCGAGGGGATTTTTTTAGTTAGGAATTAGGAATGAGGAATTAGGAATTTTGGGACCTGCGGTCAGCATTATAATTCGCAATGCTTAATGCGTAATTCGTAATTATTGGAACTGCGTTGGCTATTATAAATTCATTTTGGATTAGCAAAATATATCGCTTACGACGTATATATCGCATTTTTATTGACTTTATACGTTTAATGGTATAGAATTTATGTATAATAAACTTAGGAGGTTTTATTATGGGATTTTTATTCGTTTTATTTTTAATTCCTACTGCATTCATCATTTACCTTTTAGCTACTAACATACGCATTGTGCCCCAGGCCCATGAGTACGTTATTGAGTTTTTAGGCAAATATAAAAAGACCTGGGGTGCAGGTCTTCACATCAAAATACCCTTCTTTGAGAGAATTGCAAAAAAGATTACTCTTAAAGAGCAGGTTATCGACTCCCCTCCCCAGCCCGTTATCACCAAGGATAACGTAACAATGCAGATTGATACGGTTGTTTTCTTTAAGATTTTTGACGCAAAGCTTTACAGCTACGGTGTTGTTAACCCCATTAACGCCCTTGAAAATCTTACTGCTACAACACTTCGTAACATTGTTGGTGAGCTTGAGCTTGACAGTACCCTTACATCACGCGACACCATCAACGGCAAAATGACCGCTATTCTTGACGATGCCACTGACCAGTGGGGTATCAAGGTTACCCGTGTTGAGCTTAAAAACATTATTCCTCCCCAGGAAATCCAGCAGGCAATGGAAAAGCAGATGAAGGCAGAGCGTGACCGCCGTGAAACCCTTTTACAGGCAGAGGGTCACAAGGCAGCCGCCATTACCCGCGCCGAGGGTGACAAGCAGGCTATGGTGCTTGCCGCAGAGGGTGAAAGAGATGCCAGAATCGCCCGTGCAGAGGGTGAAGCAAAGGCATTGCTTCTTGCAAAAGAGGCAGAGGCTGCAGGTATCCGTGCAATTATCGAGGCTAACCCCAACGAAGCAGTAATTGAGCTTAAGAGATATGAGGCACTTGTTAATATGGCAAATGGTCAGGCGGCAAAAATCATTGTGCCCACCGACGCAGTTGAAGCAGTTAAAAAGGACGTGCTTTTCTCAGAAGCATCAGGCCTCGGCGACTCAACAAAGCAGGGCGCAACCGCACCCACAAAAAAGAAAAAAGCAGACCCGTGCTGTGAATAATTTAAAAGCCCTTGCTTCAAGCAAGGGCTTTTTTAATTAGGAATTCGGAATTGTCGGGACCTCCCACCATCTATCACTTTATAATTTATTCGCTTGAAACTTTTTTCCAAGCAACAATTAATGCTAAGTCCTCTTGTGGTACCCAAAATCGTCGGGCACTCCTGCTCGTCGCTGACGATTTTGACCACTGCGCCAACTCACACTCCCTGCATCGCCCACAGGGCGCGGTCGTGTTCCTTGCCCCCCTCCTCCTAAAGCAGGAGGGCAAGGCTTCGCTTTATTCTGCTTTTTTCTTAATCTTTTCAACCTGGTATCTGTTGAGGAGGAGGTAGATTAAAATTGACAAGCCGATTATGAGAAGATGTTGCACACAAGCACCGATTATGGAACCGAGCGCTGACGTTGTTATACCTCTGTGTATCGCAAAAGGAATTGTAACAAGAGACGGTATAGCACTTGTAATCCTACTTACGAAATAAACGCTACCCACAAAAGCAAGCTTTCTGTATCCGCCCTTGCATGCTAAAGCAAGAAGGAACAAGCAAATCAAGCATACACCCGTTGTAATTACCCCGGAAAAGATTCCCGAAATAGGTAATCCGTAATCACCAAACATATTATATTCGCCGAACATTTCATATAATAATGAATATGTCGATTGATTGATAAAATACATTGCAAGACAGAACAACCCATAAACACCCAAGAAAACACAAGGGAGTATTAATTTTACAGGACGTGTTTTTATCTCTTTTTTTACAATATATTTTTCAGAAGCCGCAAACCATAAAAGTGCTACCATCGGAAGAACAATAATATTAAAAAGCAGCGAGCAAGCCCCTGAAACCATGGTGTATGTGTTATATGAATCGATATTATAAAAACCAACGGTGGAATTTATTATACAGATTATAATGGCATTAACTACGCTAACTACTATCCCCGCAACACCGGCGGCATAGTAGCTACTAATAAATCTGACTTTTTTATTAATACCCTTACAGCAAAGAGAAAACAGCACCATAATTATCAACGGAGGTAATATATTTATCACGTTGCTTACAAAACTGAATATATACATAAAAATCATCGGATTTTCACTTGAATAAATATCAGTAAGCCCGTATATATAAGCCTGTAGCATAGTCCATAAAAACGATATGCCAGAACTAACAAGAACGCTTATTGTAACCGCTATAGGTAACATTATAAAGGGCAAAACCTTGTTTTTACTCTTGCGTTTTTTTGAGGGTACCTCGGTCGGGCTTTTGTATTCAACCTGAGGTGAGGGCTCGGAGTTATAGGCTACCTGCTGAACGGGCTCGGGGTTATATTGCACCGCTTCCTCTACATAGGGCTTAACCTCAACGGGCTCCTGTGCTATGGGATTATGTATAACGGGCTCCTGAATCTGAGGCTCGGATGTAACGTTCTTGCCGCACACCTTACAGAAAACGGAGTCGCCGTCTATTACGTTACCACAATATTTGCAAAACATAGCCACTGCTCCTTATTCTTCCGTTTTAATTTTCTTTACCTTTTCAACCTGGTATCTGTTGAGGAGGAGGTAGATCGTAACCGCAACGGGGATTGCTAAAAGGTACTGTGCAATCTGACCCACTCTGAAGCCTTCGGTATAGCCGATGCTGCCCGAGAATATGGCTGCTGAAAGTCCGCACAAAAATACCAGGAGATTTTTGGCCAAAAAGGCACTACCCACAAAGGTAACCTTTCTGTACCCACCCTTGGAGCCAAGGGCAAAAATAAATATTGCCGCAAAAGATATGCTATCCGCAATCAGCTTTGCTACGTATGAGGCAAAGGTAGCACTATATTCACCAAATAAAGGCACCAGGGCATCGGATATTGCGTTACTTGCCAATACCTCTACTGCCAATGCAAATAAACCATATACACATAAAAGCACTGCGCCAACTATTAATTGAGCGGGCTTGGTCTTTTTTTCTTTTATTACTGTATATTTAGACGCGGATATAAACCAGGGTATGCTTACGGGTATAAAACAGAAATACCCTATAAAAATACACAGACCAAGCCATGCAGATATATCCGTGCTTGATTCAATACTGTAAAATCCTTTTGTATAAAGGATAACATACCCTATTATAACTATGAGAATTGTGCCTATCAGTGAGCCCATCCGACCTGCATAGCAGCTCATTAAAAAGCTTGCCTTCTGACCCTTAGCCCTACAACTAAAAATAAAGGGTACAATACCAATCAAAAGCCCGAGGTTCATAAACAAGTTATCAATAGCTACGAAAATTCCGAATGTAACATCATTATATCCTTCATATCTATATATAACGTTTGCAATTACAGCCGCTACCACCACACCTATTATAAGACAGATAATGCCCGAAACCTGTGATACTGGTAACATTATGTAGGGTAAAACGCCCTTGCGCTTTTTCTTTTTGGGCTTTGCCACAGCCTTGGGGTCGGGCTTATATTCAATTTTAGGTGCGGGCTGGGGATTATATGCTACCTGTTGAACGGGTGTTGGATTATACGCAACCTGCTGAACGGGCTCGGGGTTATATTGCGCCGTGCTTTGTGCGGGTGTGTTGTTTTCGTTAGCTAACGAGCCCGAATAACCCGTTATTCTTTCATATTTTGCGGAGTAATTATTTTGTGTCGGTTGCGCCGCAGGTGCTTCGTATGCCTGGGGTGCATTGTAAGCAGGCGTCGGGTTGCTATAATAACCAGGCTCCATATTATTTGTTTGTTGATAAACCGTCTGTTGGTTTGTGGGTGCACTGTACACGGGTGCCTGATTTACTTGCTCATCCCTGAGTCTTTTACCGCAAACCTCGCAGAAAATCGAATCGCCGTTAATGTTATTACCGCAATATCTGCAAAACATAGCCACATCTCCCTTTTAAAAATCTTTTTATTTCTCGGCTTTATAAATGCTAACCATATCTTTTCTGTTTAAAAGAATGTAGAAGCCTATGCCAAAAACAGCTACTGTTATTGCATATATGAGTTTAACAACGTTCCATACAACGTCATAATAACCGTCTTGCATAACTACAAATAATGAAATAATTGATATTAAAGCTTCATACAAAACGCCAAAAATAAACCAGGAAACAACACCATATCCCAGAGCGGCTGATGCCAGGCACGTTAACATCTTAAATTTATCCTTAACGAAAAATACAGAAAGTGCTAAAATGCCAAAGCCCAGAAGGTACATTCCATAAAACCATAAAATTTCAATAAGTGCGCCATTTATATTATAATTGCTCTCGGAAAATTCATAATATACAATAAGCAATACGCTATTCAAAACTGCCGCAAGCATAATAAGACCACCGGGTACAAGCAGCTTTTTAATATCCAAGCGTTGCTTTTCGCCCTCGGCAAAAGGCTTGGGCTCGTAGCCGCTGAGCTTTTTGAACATAAGCATTGCAATTACTACGGATATAGCAAATGCAATAATTACACTGGATATATAAATTATGTATGACAATACCTCGGCAACGTCATAATCAATAATACTACAAAGCAATCTTTGCCAACCATACCTGTAGCTTACAAACATATACGCAATTGTACCCGTATAGGCACTTGCAAGGAAAATAAGCTTTTTGGTTAAGCCCTTGCAGGACAAGGCGGCAAGTACAATAATAATTAAAGCGGCAAGCTCGCCAACCATCGTGAATGCATTGAATGTAAACGTAGTATATATATCTCCGAACACGTAATAAATATGATCAGGTATATGACTGATTATAATCTTTGTTATACCTGCAACGAGCATGGCAATGGGTAAAAGAAGCATCGGTAAAGTGTTTTTGTTTTTATTTTTGGTTGCCATATTAATCCACCTCAATCAAAAATACTTTTTGCAATATCTGCGCTCATTTTTGCGTCCTTGGCGTAAAAATCTGCGCCTATTTTTTCGGCATATTCGGGGGTAAGCACCGCACCGCCCACCATAATTTTACAGTCTGCACCTGCAAGTCTTAATTGCCTTATGGTTTCCTCCATAGCGGGCAAAGTGGTTGTCATAAGTGCTGAAAGACCCACAAGCTTAATGCTGTTTTCCATCTGTGCCTTTACAACCTTTTCGGGGTCAACGTCCTTGCCAAGGTCAATTACCTCGTAGCCGTAGTTTTCAAGGACGGTTTTTACGATGTTTTTACCGATATCGTGGACGTCGCCCTTAACGGTGGCAAGTATAATTTTACCCTTGCTTTCCTTGGCACCGCCCGACTCCTGAAGCTTTGCCTTAATCACGTCAAAGGCGGCGCCTGCCGCATCGGCAGAGCGTATAAGCTGGGGTAAGAAGAGCTTGCCCCTTTCAAATTCCTCGCCCACCTTATCGAGGGCGGGTATAAGTATCTGATTTATAACCTCATCGGCAGTTTTTTCGTTTAATGCACTTTGGGTTAAATCTGCCGCCTGGGTTTTAAGTCCCTTTTCAATAGCCTCAAAAAGGGTTGTTTCTTTTTTTACGCTTTCAGTCTTAGCCTCGCCTGACAGAGCGGCAATATAATCAACCGCACCACCGTCAAAGCCCTTAAGCACCCTGAATGCCCTTACGGCATTAATCATAGGCGCACTGTTGGGATTCATAATGGGTAAATCAAGTCCGTTTTCAAGGGCAAGTGTTACAAAGGCGGTATTTACAACCTCCCTTTGAGGTAAGCCAAATGAAATATTGGAAACACCGAGGGTTGTTTTAACGCCGAATTTTTCCTTAACCCGTTTCATTGCCTCAAGAGTTATTACGGGCGCCTGTTGATTTGCACTTACGGTCATTGTAAGGCAGTCGATAATTATATCCTCCTTGGGGATTCCCAAATCCAAGGCTCTGTTTATGATTTTTTCGGCTATTTCAACACGCTCGTCGGCAGTTTCGGGGATTCCCCTTTCATCAAGGGTAAGACCAACTATTGCCGCGCCGTATTTTTTGGCTAACGGTAACACGGCACTCAATGATTTTTCTTCACCGTTTACGGAGTTTATAATTGCCTTGCCGGTGTAAATCCTTAAGGCATTCTCTAAAACCTCGGGCGAGGTTGAGTCAAGCTGCAGCGGAAGTCCGATTGACCCCTGCAACGAGCAAACAACCCTTGCCATCATTTCCTTTTCATCAATGGCACTGTGACCCACGTTAACGTCAAGAATTTCGGCGCCTGCTTCAACCTGAGAAATACCCTCGTTAAGAATATAATCAAGGTCGTTTTCCTCAAGAGCCTGCTTGAATCGTTTTTTACCCGTGGGGTTGATTCTTTCGCCTATAACACGGGGCTCACTCAAGCACACCGCATTATTCACGCCGCATATTATATCGGTAATCACACGCCCCTTTTCTGATTTGGGGGTGTTTTTTATTTTCTCTTTAAGTGCTTTTATGTACTCGGGGCTTGTGCCGCAGCATCCCCCCATAATAAGAACGCCCTTTTTATAAAATTCTGCCATATACTCAGCAAAATCAGTTGCGTTCATAGTATATCCCCCCGTTTTGGGGTCGGGAAGCCCTGCATTGGGCTTAACTATAACGGGAAGTGTGGAATATTTTAAAAATTCCTCTACAATTTCCTTTAATTTGTCAGGACCGAGGGAGCAATTAAGACCCACGGCATCGGCGCCTGCCGCTTTTAATGCCACTGCAACGGCGGCGGGTGTGCTACCGTTCATTGTAAGCCCGTTTTCATCAAATGAAAGTGTTACAAATGCGGGTAAATCCGTGTTTTCCTTAACTGCAAGAAGGGCAATTCGTGCTTCCTTTAAATCTGTAAAGGTTTCAAGGCACGCCAGATCAACCCCTGCCTTTTTACCGCAAAGGGCAACCTGCTTATATACCTCGTAAGCCTTTTCAAAGGTAAGCTCCCCTGCAGGGAAAAGCAGCTCACCCGTTGTGCTTACGTCAAGGGCAACAAGGGTATCTGTGCCCTCTGCAACGCTTTTTGCAAGCTCAACCGCCTTAAAAATGCTTTCCTCAACCGTGTAGGGTGAGTCCTGAAGCTTGAATGCGTTAGCACCGAAGGTATCTGCAAGGATAATATTGCTACCCGCATCGATATATGCTTTATGTATTTCCTTAACCCATTGGGGGTGATCAAAAACGGCAGAAGCCGAGTCCTCGCCAGGCTTCATACCCTTTTTAATAAGCTCAGTGCCAAAACCACCATCAAGAAAAACTATATCTCTTTTAAGTAGTTCATTAACCGTCATATAATCACTTCTTTGCAAATACACCTGTCATTTCTACAGATGCGAAATCCTTAAGGGGTAAATTAACCTTTTCCCCTGTTAACTGACTTTTATAAATTGCAAGTATCATTTCAACCGCACGCTTGCCTGCATACAAATCCACGTAGGGCTGACGGTTGTTTTTTATTGCATCAATTACGTCTATATATAAGCTGACGTGGCCGTGACCGTAAACGTTGGGCGCGGGCTCGGCAATTTCAAGCTTCTCGGTGTCGTCCTCCTGAGTTTTTTTGAAATTCCACACGTCAACGGTGGATGCATTCATACCACCAAGGCGCACCATACCGTTTTCACCGAAGATGCACAGGGTTTCTTCAAGGTTATCGATGGTATTAACCGTACCCTCAATAGTTGCAACGGCACCGTTTTTAAAGTTAACCACTGCAACACCGATATCCTCCGCCTCAATATAGGGATGGGTGATATTACGTGTTGAGCCGTAAACGGACTCAACCTCATCCCCCATCATCCAACGGAGTAAATCAATACCGTGAATGCACTGATTCATCAGTGCACCGCCGTCAGTTTCCCATTTACCGCGCCAGTCGTCACTGTTGTAATATTCCTCATCACGGCACCAGCGCACGTGAACACTACCGTGGGAAAGGGCGCCGAATCTACCCTTTTCAACCGCCTTGCGAAGCTCCTGAACTGCAACGTTAAACCTATTCTGATGGCAGACGCCTGCAACAACACCGCTTTTTTCGGCGGCGGCAATTACTCTGTCCGCCTCCGCCATACTCATAGCCATGGGCTTTTCAACAACAAAGTTGAAGCCGTTTTCTGCACAGTAGCAGGCAATCTCACCATGGGTGCCGCTTACGGTAGCAATTGCAACGAAGTCGGGCTTTGTTTCCCTGAGCATCTGCTTATAATCTGCATAAACAGGTGCCTCAACGCCGTATTTTTCAGAAAGCTTCTGTGCCTTTTCGGGCACGATATCGCAAAGACCAACAATTTCAAGGTCGTTTTGCTTTGCCGCTTTTATATGACTGCCGGCAACTCTGCCGCAACCAATAAGAGCATATTTCATAAAATCACATCCACAAAAAGCTGAGTTATCAGAATTTACGCCATACCATTTTATTTACTACACCGGTATAGCTCTGAATGATTTTAACAACCTTTGTTGAAACGTTTTCTTCAACGTATGTGGGTACGGGGATACCGTAATCACCATTTTCGTTCATACTTACTGCAGTTTCAACCGCCTGAGTAAGTGAATTTTCATCAATACCCGCAAGGATGAAGCAAGCCTTGTCAAGTGCCTCGGGGCGCTCGGTGCTTGTTCTGATACAAACTGCGGGGAAGGGCTTGCCAACGGATGTGAAGAAGCTTGATTCCTCGGGAAGTGTGCCACTGTCGGAAACAACCGCGTAGGCATTCATCTGCAGGTTATTGTAATCGTGGAAGCCAAGGGGCTCGTGACGGATAACCCTTTTATCAAGCTGGAAGCCGCTTTCCTCAAGCCTCTTTTTACTTCTGGGATGGCAGGAGTAAAGAATGGGCATATCATATTTCTCGGCAATACGGTTGATTGCGTTGAAAAGTGAAAGGAAGTTCTTTTCTGTATCAATATTTTCCTCTCTGTGAGCAGAAAGAAGGATATATTTTTTCTTTTCAAGGCCAAGCTTATTGAGAATATCGGATTTTTCAATATCCTCAAGGTTTTTGTGAAGCACCTCTGCCATAGGTGAGCCAGTAACGTATGTACGCTCCTTGGGAAGACCGCATTCGTGAAGGTATCTTCTTGCGTGCTCGCTATAAGCAAGGTTTACGTCGGAAATAATATCAACGATTCTTCTGTTTGTTTCCTCGGGAAGGCACTCGTCCTTGCAACGGTTACCTGCCTCCATATGGAAAATGGGAATATGAAGCCTTTTTGCGGGAATAGCAGAAAGGCAAGAGTTGGTGTCACCAAGAATAAGAAGTGCGTCGGGCTTAATCTGCGCCATAAGCTTGTATGAGCAGTTGATGATATTACCAACCGTTGCACCAAGGTCGTCGCCCACTGCATCCATATAAACCTCGGGTGCATCAAGCTTTAAATCCTTAAAGAAAACGCCGTTGAGATTGTAGTCGTAATTCTGACCGGTGTGAGCAAGCACACAATCAAAATATTCGCGGCATTTGTTGATAACCGCCGCAAGTCTTATAATCTCGGGACGAGTGCCCACGATTATAAGGAGCTTTAATTTGCCGTTGTTTTTAAAAGAAACGTCTGAATAATCAAGTTTAATATCCATTATTCTACCACCTCAAAGAAAGTATCGGGTTTATTGGGGTCAAACTGCTCGTTTGCCCACATTACGGTAACCAAGTCCTCTGTGTCTGAAAGATTTATAATATTGTGGGTGTAACCGGGGAGCATATGCACTGCCTCGATTTTTTCACCGCTTACTTCAAAATTAAGCACCTCATCAGAGCCGATTTTACGCTGCTGAATAAGACCCTTACCCGAAACAACGATGAAAAACTCCCACTTTGTGTTGTGCCAGTGCTGACCCTTTGTAATGCCGGGCTTTGAAATATTAACGCTTACCTGACCGCATTTTTCGCTTCTTAAAAGCTCGGTAAAGCTACCACGGGGATCAACGTTCATTTTTAAGGGGAAGGACACCTTCTCCTCAGGAAGATACGAAAGGTAGGTTGAATAAAGCTTCTTTGCAAATGAGTTGTAGGGAATTTCGGGAATAACCAGCGTTGTAGGCTGATTTTTGAAACCCTCCAGCAAATCAACAATTTCACCCAAGGTAACCTTATGCACTATGGGACAATAACAGAATTTGCCCTCTGCATTATCAACTGTATCAAGTCCGTCGTATTCGCAACGGTGTGCCTCGCCCTTTAAAATGCCGAACATATCGTCAACAAGGTCGTCGATATAAAGAAGCTGAAGCTCAATTGCACGGTCGTTTACCTGAATGGGTAAATCATTTGCAATATTGTTGCAGAAGGTGGCAACGGCACTGTTGTAGTTGGGACGGCACCATTTACCAAAAAGATTGGGGAAGCGGTAAACGTAAACGGTGGCGCCTGTTTCTTCAGAATAATTGAAGAACAAGTCCTCCCCTGCCTTCTTGCTCTTACCGTATTCACCCTCGGCATATCTGCCCACAAGGGTTGCCTGCAATGAGCTTGAAAGCATAACGGGACATTTGTTGTTGTATTTTTTGAGATTTTCCAGCAATTCGCTTGCAAAGCCGAAGTTGCCGTTCATAAAATCCTCAGTATTTTCGGGTCTGTTGACGCCTGCAAGGTTGAATACAAAGTCTGCATCCCTGCAATATTTCTCAAGAAGGGCTTTATCGGTATCAATATCAAATTCGTAAATTGTAATATCGCTGTCGATACCCCTTGATTTATCCTTGCCCTCGGCTACGTTTCTGAGTGCGGCGCAAAGGTTTTTACCAACGAAGCCCTTGGCACCTGTAACAAGTATTTTCATATTATTTATTCTCCCAGGCTGCAAGCTCGTCTCTGATGTACTGAAGTGAAAGAAGCTTTTCCTTAACCTGCTCTACACTGAGAAGCTCGGTGTTGTTTGAGTTGAACTCGGTAAGGGGGTTTCTTTCAACGTCGCCGTCCTTGAAATATTTATCGTAGTTAAGACCACGGTTGTCGCAGGGCACACGGTAGAAGTCGCCCATATCAATTGCGTTTGCGCACTCCTCGTTTGTAAGAAGTGTTTCATACATTTTTTCACCATGACGGATACCGATAACCTTGATTGCCTGCTCTGCCTTGAAAAGCTCGTTAACTGCCTGAGCAAGCACCTCGATTGTACAAGCAGGTGCTTTCTGAACAAGGATATCACCTGATACACCGTTTTCGAATGCAAATATAACAAGGTCAACTGCCTCGTCAAGTGACATAATGAAGCGTGTCATTGAGGGCTCGGTGATTGTAAGTGCCTTGCCCGATTTAATCTGCTCAATCCAGAGGGGGATAACACTACCACGGCTGCACATAACGTTGCCGTAGCGTGTGCAACAGATTTTGGTTTTGTCGGGGTCAACCGTACGGCTTTTTGCAACGATAACCTTTTCCATCATTGCCTTTGAGGTACCCATTGCGTTAACGGGATAAGCCGCCTTATCGGTTGAAAGGCAGATAACTGATTTTACCCCTGCATCAATTGCGGCAGTAAGAACGTTATCGGTACCGATTACGTTTGTTTTAACCGCTTCAAGAGGGAAAAACTCACATGAGGGAACCTGCTTAAGTGCAGCGGCGTGGAATATGTAGTCAACACCGTGCATTGCATTTTTTACGCTTGCAAGGTCGCGAACGTCGCCGATGAAGAATTTGATTTTTTCTGCAACCTCGGGCATCTTAGCCTGAAATTCGTGGCGCATATCATCCTGCTTCTTTTCATCACGTGAGAAAACGCGGATTTCGCCAATGTCTGTTTCAAGGAAACGGTTAAGCACCGCATTACCGAATGAACCTGTACCACCTGTAATCATAAGTGTTTTGCCTGAAAATGTTGACATAATTTATTCCTCCAAAATATCTGCTATTCGTTTACATGCAAAGCCGTCACCGTAGGGGTTACTTGCCTTGCTCATTTTGTCGTAGGTTTCTTTATTATCAAGAAGCTCCTTGAAATTACTGTATATGGTCTCCTCATCAGTTCCAACAAGCTTCAGTGTTCCTGCCTTAACTCCCTCGGGGCGTTCGGTAGTGTCCCTCATTACAAGGACGGGCTTACCCAAGGAGGGTGCCTCCTCCTGAACACCGCCCGAGTCCGTAAGTATCATATAGCACCTTGCAAGGAAGTTGTGGAAATCAAGCACGTCAAGGGGCTCTATAATATGAATTCTGTCGCAATCCCCAAGCTCCTCCTGAGCCGCTTGCCTTACGGCAGGGTTCATATGAATGGGGTAAATTGCCTTAACGTCGGGGTTTTCATCCAATATTCTGCGGATTGCTCTGAACATCTGATGCATGGGCTCACCGAGGTTTTCTCGTCGGTGGGCGGTAATAACAATAAGCCTTGAATCCTCTGCCCAGTCAAGCTCAGGATGCTTATAATCCTCACGCACCGTTGTTTTAAGAGCGTCAATTGCGGTATTACCCGTAATATATATTGTATTTTTATCCTTACCCTCATCAATAAGGTTCTTTGCAGAAAGCTCGGTGGGTGCAAAATTGTATTTTGAAACAATGCCCACCGCCTGCCTGTTGAATTCCTCAGGATAGGGGGAATATATATTGTATGTTCTGAGGCCCGCCTCCACGTGACCCACGGGTATCTGCATATAGTAGCATGCAAGTGCCGTTACAAAGGTTGTGGATGTGTCGCCGTGCACCAGCACAACGTCGGGCTTTACCTCCTCAAGAACACCTTTTATATTAAGTAAAATGTTTGCGGTAATATCAAAAAGGGTTTGCTTTTCCTTCATTATGGAAAGGTCGTAATCGGGCACAACGCCGAAGGTGTCAAGGACCATATCAAGCATCTGGCGGTGCTGACCCGTTACACAAACAACCGTTTTGATATTTTTCCGCTGCTTCAGCTCGTTGACCAGGGGGCACATTTTAATTGCCTCGGGTCGGGTGCCGAAAACAAGCATAACAGTTTTCATTTAATCACCAAATTATTAAAGTCGGTATATACCGTCTAAATCACAGATTTTGCGTGTATCAAGAACAATTTTATTTTTAAGCTTGTCCATATTTTCTTTAATTTCGTTGTGACCCACAAGAATAACAACAAGCTTGGTTTCTGCAAGGAATTCATCAAAATTATGATACTGATTTTCAACAATATCCTGTTTAATGTAGGGGTCGTAGGACTTAAGCACGGGGACACCCGCACCCTCGCAACACTCTAAAAGCTGGAGTGTGGGCGATTCGCGGTAATCGTCCACGTTTTCTTTATAAGTAAGTCCGTAAAGACCAACGTCTGCAAAATCTGTAATATTATTTTCCTTCATAATATTGCAGATTCTGTCAAGAACAAAGCGGGGCATTGATGCGTTAATCTGCATTGACTCCCCGATTACCTTAGTAAGCTCGGGATAATCGCCAACCAAAAACCAGGGGTCAACCGAAATACAGTGTCCGCCGACACCAGGACCGGGTGAAAGAATATTTACTCTGGGATGCATATTACAGATACGGATAATTTCGTAAACGTCCATATCGTCATATCGGCAGATTTTTGCAAGCTCGTTAGCAAAGGCGATATTAACCGCACGGTAGGTATTCTCAATAACCTTGGTCATCTCGGCAGTTTTGATGTCGGTAACAACAATATCACCAAGGCAGAATGAAGAATAAAGCTTTTTTATTTTTTCACCGATTTCGGCACTGTCGGCACCGATTGTACGGGAATTGTGAAGAAGCTCGTAAACCATATTGCCGGGGATAATTCTTTCGGGAGCGTGCACAAGGTTAATATCCTTGCCGATTTCGAAGCCATTTTCTTCAATAATGGGTCTTACAAAGCGGTCAATAGTACCGGGAGAAACAGTTGACTCAATAACCACCGTTGCACCCTTGGGGCAAACCCGCATAATCTCCTTTACCGCCGCATTTACGTAGCAGGCGTCTATTTTTTTAGTATCCTTATCATAAGGAGTGGGAACCGAAACGATATAAGTATCCGTCACCTGATAATCGGTTGTGAATTTTATTCCCGAATCCAAAGCATCGGCAAATAATTCATCAAGACCCATTTCCTCAAAGGTTGTTCTGCCTGCATTAAGTGTTGCCACAAGCTCCTTGTTATAGTCGGTGCCCACAACCTCAACCCCATGTGAGGCAAGCATAAGCGCTGTGGGTAAGCCAATATATCCAAGACCTATAACGTTAACCATAATTTTCTCCTCTGTTATCTGAACAATTTATTTAAAATAGGAATTTTTTTCTTTTCTTCTTTTGTAAACCCAAATAAAAGAAGTGTTACTCCGTAAACCGCAACAAAAATTGCAATATTTACTATCAAAGCCAGCCAGCCCTCTGTTAAAAAGTGTGATGAAACAAATATAGCAACA
Organism: Acutalibacteraceae bacterium; assembly: GCA_045654405.1. Lineage (GTDB taxonomy): Bacteria > Bacillota > Clostridia > Oscillospirales > Acutalibacteraceae > DTU089. Next base: position 52,666 of record JAZONH010000014.1, read on the forward strand.
CCCGATATCAACAGACAAATCCACGTTCTGCTGAAAATCTTAAGATAAATTTTAATCATGTTGAAGGAAAGCTTTTTCCAATAGTATACGTTCATTATCACTACGCTACCGATTATAAAGCTAAGGGCTGTACCCACAGCGGCGGCATAGTAGCCGAAAAGCTTAACGCCTACAACGGTTATTACCGCATTAAGTGCAGTTGTGCCAAACAAAACCGCCGTCCTGAAGCCCAACATATTTTTAGCACGCAGGATTGCAAGACAAACGTTGACGCAAAGCTCAAGAAGTGCGGGCGCCATAAGAATAAGGGTAATAACATACACGTCCTCGTACCCTTCGCCCAGCCACAGAGTGATTGCACTCCTTCCAAGAATTGCAAAGCCCACAAGTGCCGCACCAAGAAGGGCAAACTGTATTCTACCTACGCTGATAACTGTTTTTTGAATTTCGGTACCGTTACTGTCATTTTTCAAAACGTTGGTAACCGTGGGTAGCATAACCCCCGAAAGGGAGGTTGAAAGCTGCTCAAACATACCGAAAATCAACAGTCCCATTGAATAAACTGCAACCAATTCAGAGCCACGAATTGCACCGATAACAACATTGTCGAGATTATTGTTTATCTGTGCCGCGATGGTGGTAATGAAAAGAAGCATTGTGTATTTAAAGGATTCCCTGAATATTGCCTTATCCCAATTTCTGAAGGAAAGTCTGACCTTAGTTTTAAGCCTCAGGCTTATGTAGATAAATTCAACGAAAATCTGAGCAATTGTAAGACCAAGGTCTATAAGCACAAGGGCAACCGCGCTTTTTACGAATGCAAAAACCACAAAAAGCAAGCCGACCCTCAATATTATACGACCAAGCTTTATACCGTTGGAAACGGTAAATTTATTAAAGCCTGAAATAACGCCGTTAAACACGTTTTCAATAATATGGAAAACCATGTTCAGCGCAAGAATTACAAAAAGATTTTTGGCAAGACCGATTTCTTCTGCATTCAGACCCTGAGAATAGATTGTGGGTATGAAAAAGTAAATAGCAACGCTTATAAGAATAAGCCCCACGCATATTATTGAGCCCTCACCCAACGCCATAGAGATAAAGGATTGTATTTTATCTTTCTTACCGTCAGCCTTGAATTTGGCAATGTAACGCATCGCGGTGCCGCCCAAGCCCAAATCAAGAATCATCAATGCCGATGAAAGCGAGGATATAGTTTTATAAACTCCGTATTCCGCATCGCCCAGGGAGGACAAAATATAGGGAATGATTAAAAAACCGTATATGGAGTTTAAAATTACAAGCAAATAGGATAGCAGCGCACCCCATTTGACTTCGTTTTTAGCCATTGACCCAAGACCTTTCAATTTCTATAAGACGGGAAAATTCATTTTCCCAGTTTACCTCGTCACTTAATTTTTCGGCATTTTCGACACAAAGGGCATAAAGCTCCTTATCCGTATAAAGCTTTTTTGCCGCCTCGGCGAAGCACTCGGGTGTGTTTTCCTTAAGAATGATGCCGAAATTGTATTTTTCGTTAAGGTATCTGTGCTCGGGGATATCCGACATAATAACAGGAAGACCCGCAGACGCATATTCGAAAATTTTATTTGATACGGAAAGCTCAAAGTTAATGCAGGTGTTTTCCGTAATTGCTACACCCACTTTTGATTTTGAAGCGTAGGGTATAAGCTCGTTAACAAGCACCGGGGGATAAAAAATCACGTTATCGGTACCGATTTCATCCGCTCTTTTACGTAACTCATCCTCCATAGCACCAAAGCCACGCAGGGCAATTTTAATTTCGGGGTAATCCTTAAGAAGTGCCGAGGATTCAACTATAATATCGTATCCCCTGCCCCCATAATAAACGCCGTGATTAAGAACCTCAAAGCCCGGGTGCTTTTCGTCCGAAACGCTCTTTTCTGCCTTAAGGGAGCAGTTGGTAATAACCATGGGCTTTTGGATGGAATATTTGTTTTCAAAATAGTCCGCCGCCGCATGGCTAACACAAACCATTTTGTCAATTCGCTTAATAAAAACCTTTTCGCAAAGGGCGTTGAGCTTTTTGTAAATGCCCTTCATATTATGGTTTTCAACGCATATTTCGTGGGAATCATAAACAACCTTGCAACCCAGCTTCTTTGCTGCCTGGCAAGCAGCAGTAAGGGTATCCAGGTCGTTTGTGTGAATAATCTCGGGCTTCTGAGAGATAATTGCCTCCCTCAGTTTTTTTACCCTGTTAAATTCCTTTAATAAAACCTCAACCTTAGAAAGAGGCTTTTTATATTTTTCGTCAATATCTGCAAGCACAACGGGGCAAGGCACATTTTGCATTTTTTCCTCATCATATCGATGATCCTTAAGCCCTACACAAACAACTTCAACGTTGTTATTCATATATTCAACAAGCTGTTTTCTGACTCTGGGGTCGTACCACACAGAGTTAGATACAACATCACATATCTTCATACCCTTCACTCCTCGTGCTTCTTGTTCCTTGTACGTTTTTTTACAAACTGACGATTCACCGTCACAAAAACACCAATCATAAAATAGAAATACGGCTCTAAGGTGTATGTGTTAGAAAGCATCAGCTTTACGTACACCATACAAATAAGCATAAGAACGAAGAAGAACAGCTTCTTATTCCCCTTGCTCTTTATAAGCGCACTAACCGTAAGGGCAACCAACGCCACCAACACCAGTGTACCCATTACCACACCATAATGGCACCACATTTCAAGAATAAGGTTATGGCAATAAACGCCCAGAAGATACTGGTCACCCATAAAGCCGTAGCCGAAAATGGGGTTGTTGCCTATGGCCTCCGTTACCTGAGCTGTAAGATAATCTCGACCCTTACTTATAGCCACGTCACCCGAAACAAAGTAGTCAAAAATACGAGTACTGAAGCCGAAGCGTTCAAATATATTGGACACCAGCGATGCTATTTTTATAAACAGGTCGTCATAAACAAGCACCACGGATAAGGCAAACAATATTACCAGAACCAAAATGAATTTACGTTTATTTGTGGTCTTTGAGAATCTGTGGAGCAAGTAAACCGCAACGTAAACAAGAATACATAATATAGGTCCACGTGTACCGTAAACGAACATAGTCATCGCAGCACCTGCCGCTATAAGCCAGAACTTTTTGCGGCGGGTTATGCTTGCATAATATACAAGGTACATAACACTGGGTAAAAGGTTGTAGGCAACGTACATATTGTCTTCCTCAAGCACCTGACCGCTTCTGATTTTAAACAGCTGATAAACAAAAACCAGAACGACGCTTGCAAGGGAATACCAGAACAAATCACGCCAGCAATCCTTATGCGTGTAGGCAAGACCCAGGAAATAGAAGCCTGCGGATGATATAAATATTCTCCACCATTGCTCACTGATAACCTCAACGTTGTTTTTAAACACAAGCATTGTGAATATAACCAGAACCACCAGACCAAGGTAGAACAGCACGTCCACACCCCGTATGCTCTTTATGAACCAGGGTATAGACACAATCAATGCCAGAACAATTGCCGCGGGCACCACGTAATCTGCAAAAATGCTAAAATACGGTATCCTCTGTACGACTGCGCGCACAAAGGTCATAACCGTATATTGCGTCCACAACAGTGCTAACAATATGCGGAAGGCTATTAAATAATATGGTTGTTTCTTTTTGACTAACCGTGAAGCACCCATTTATTACTCTCCTGCTAACTTACTTTCTTACTTAATAAACTCAATAATCCTTTGAGCCTGCTTTACCTTGTTTTTGTTTTCAAAAACAAAGTCCTTTGCTTTCTGACCGAGGCTTTGTCTTTCATCGTCGGGCAGATTGCTGATTTTTATAATCTCCTGTGAAAGAGCTTCAGCGGAATCATCCGCGGGATAGATAATGTAATCGTCATACTCCTGAGGTATGCCGTCGAGCTTGTATGCTACAAGGGGCACGCCTGAGGAAAGATATTCGAGATTTTTGGACGGGAACGAATATTTTGTAAATTCCTCGTTATTCTGACGAGGGTTTACAAGGACTGTTGCATTTTTTTGAAGCGCTAGCACCTGAGCTCTGTCCACCCTGCCCAAGTACAGGATACGTGTATCCTCTTTTTGCTTTTCCTTTATAAGCTCCTCTGCCTCGCCAAAGCCGCAGATAACTAATTTTAAATTGTCGTCGTCAGTTTTTTCAAAGGCTTCAAGAAGTGTGCCGATGCCGAATTTATAATTGAGTGTACCCGAATACAAAACGTAGCTTTGACCCTTAAGGGTATTGAGTAAGCTCTCGTCCGTTTCGTATGCATCGGTTGTTGCTATTCCCTCAATCACGATATGGGGGGATTTAATTTCAAGCTTCTGAGCCATTTGCTCGGTTAAAAGCACAAATCTGTCCACAAGGTCGTAAAGGCTTGCACATTTTTTAACCTGATAGCTATGATAAAGCTTTTTGAAGCCTGTCATTTCACGGGCAGTTGCAAACTGAGGAATATCCGCAATAATGCACCCTGCAACAATATTTTTGTTATATTTTTTTGCAAGCTTCACCAAGCCCAGAAACATGGAATTGGCGGTGTAGGACAAAATAACCTTCTTTTTGCCGTTGTCCTCCTTAGCCCATTTTTTAATATATTTTCTGAAATACAGGCTGTTTATAAATCTTTTTATACCAAAAACGTTGCAGCATTTTACGTTAACGTCGTCCGCCCTGTAATTTTCGGTATGCTGAAAGGTAAAGCCCTCGATAAATTTATCGGTATATCCGTTAGGATAGGCATCCACGGGAAGGTAGTTAATGATTTTCATCCTGCCGAAATCGTTTGCTTCAAAGCCGTCAATGATATTCCACTGAAGTGCGTTTGCCGCATCCTGCATACCGGTTTTCATTTTGTTTTTTATTTCCTGCTCTTTTTCGCGAGGAAAAAGCTTGCCTAAAAACAAAACGTCAAGACTCATTTCTTACCTTCCTTTCATAATTTATTATTCGTATTTATTTTTAAAATCCTCAAAGGACAGCATCTCGTTGTAGCCCCTCTTGCCCTGCTTCATCCAATGAAGCTTCTGGGAAAGGCTTAAGCTGCCCTTGCCCCTGGTACGCAGTGCCATATATGCATACTTGAAGATGGTTGTGCGGGAATTTATTGCGGTGAAGCATGCGCCCACACCATAAAAATATTTTTCATCGTAGCCTGTAAACCAGGTTGAGGTTTCGTAGGACACCGTTCCTATTGTTTCCTTTGACACGTAGAACGTAAGCCCTGCCTTGCGTAAATCCTTTATCCACATACTGTCCTCACCCGAGGGGAAAAGACATCCGCCACCAAAAAGAGTTGTAAACCAGACGTTGGCTTTTCTTACAGACTCAAGCCTGAAGGCAATTCGCACCGCACCCCAGGGGGTTGTGGCGAATTTGGGCCATTTTTTGGTTTTATTATATTTGGGTGGCTTTCTGTGGGGGTCGTTGGAATCAAAGTGGAAAATAATAACGTCCGCATCGGGGTGGTCTTTAAATTCCTTTAAAATTCTTTCCTGTGCATCGTCCTTGTAGCACACATCATCGTCCGCCATAAGGCAGATATCCCCTTCCGCATAGGTCAGCGCCAGGTTTCTGTTGACGCCCACGCCCCTTGTGGTAGTTGATATCATCTTTGCCTTATGGGAATCAAACTCGATTTCTTCAAAGGCAGTTTTGTCACATTGGTTGGCGTAAACAATATCGGAATGCACGTTCATTTCCTTTAATTTGGAAAAATCATTCTGATGCATCGTAACGCACAAAATCTGAAATTCTGACATTTTAATTACCTTAATTTCGTTTTAATTTTTAAGTAAACCCCTTTAGGCAGGTGCTTTAATGTACTTTTTGTTTCTCTTTTAAGATTTTCAAGGAAGGATAATTTTTTTCGTCTTTCCTTGACTATCTTAATAAGCTTTTTGTTTCCTGATAATTCTGAAAGGGTTTCCTGGCGTCTTTTGAAATTGGCCTTATGGATTTTTTTATAGGATTGTTCACTTATAATTTCGTTGAAATCCGCTTTTTCAATATCAAAGTTGCCCTTTACTTTATCAAAAAGGACCTTACCCTTTTCACTTGCAATAACTACCGCCGAAACACCTTTGGTATTCATATCGTAGCGCTTGCCCCAGAAATCACCGATTCTTATATCGGTTTTTTCAACGGTGCTTCGTGCCACACAGTCGTAACAGGCCTCATTCATAGCATCCAGACCGAAAAACATTTCGTGGAACGGGTCTGAATATTTTGAGCTTGAAAAATGCCTTTTACCACTGAAAAAGTCAAAGCAATATTCGTGCCAACCGTGGGTTTTACTGCGGAAATTGATTTTTGTAAAATCCCTTACGCCCTTTTTGGCTTCTACGTAGTCAAGATATTTATCCCAAAGCTTAAGGGAGGGACAGCCGTGACAGAAAATATCCACAAATAAAAATTTATCTGTAAGGCCTTTTGACTGTGCCACTTTTGACAACGCATAAATCTGACAGGGTGTGCCGAAAATTGCATATTTTTGATCAGATTTATCAGAAAGTATTTCCTTAAAGGCTTCTGCAGTGTAGCTCTGGAAATATTTTGAGCCCTTGAATTGCTCTAAATCCGCCTCGTCTTTTGCAATGCGTGTAACGGCACGGTGTGTTTTTACGTCGTAGGCAACACCTGCAACAAAATAGCCGTCCTTCAACGCCGCCTTCATAAGCTCCGTTGACACACCTCCCGAGGATGCGGTTAAAAGCTCGTTTTCGCTTTTATTAACCGCACTGTAGCATTCAAAATACTCATTTTCTCTGATTTTGAAGGCTTTGTCGAATTTATAGCAGGTTTTTTTGCATAAGCCGCAGTCGATGCACTTACCATTATCAATAACAGGGGTATAAAAGCCCTCTTTATTTTCGGTAATTTTTATTGCACCCACGGGACAGACACATTCACAAGCACCGCAGCCCGTACACTGACGGATGTTGGCTTCCTGAAGTACGCCCTTGCACTCTGTCTTTGCAAAGGCAACGGATGGGATAATTTTTTCAAGGTACGCTTTTGATTTTTTTCGTTCATTCTCAAGAATCTGATTTGCATTTTCAAAGGATACGTCAAAGGCATTTTCAATACCCTCGGGCTCATATCTTTCCTTTTGCGAAACTATATTGAGAATCGAATTTATTCGCTCACTCTGCTTGCCTGCATTTCCGTATTCTCGCTCAAAGGTATAAAAGGGAATATTGAAATTAAGTGAAAATGCAGTGCCGTGGAAAGAATCCGTACAAACAAAGGTCGCATTTTTTATATACTCAACAAATTCTGCGGGACCTGCATTGGCAATATTATCCGCCCACAAGGTGCCGTCGAAGCTGTATGGTAAGCCAATTATTTTTAAGCCGTATTTTTTACTTATTTCTTCTACGGCTTTTTTAGCCCTTGGGGAAGGCTCGTCAAGAAAGTATGCAAGAAGATATTTTTCCCCGTTAACTTCCTTTAACCTGAGTGCTTGGGTCCACTGAGCCTTATCAAGCACAAGGGTTGGGTCAAGAAGCACCTGAGCACTCTCACCGGTTAAGCCCTTTATAAGCTCTGCGCCCGATTCCTCTCTTACAGATTTGTATTTTATGCCCGAAACGTATTTTTTGATTTTTCTTTTGTTGTAATCGGGTATAAACTCTCTGCCGAAGCTGGGTGCAAGGGCTATCCTTTTTTCCTCGGGTGCAAAACGCAGATAATAAAATGGGTCAACGTAGAAAACCGCCGAATTCCATATCTGGTCACTACCGCAAATAAAGGCGCCGTATTTATTGGAGTGTGCTTCCTTTTTTAAATTTTTATATTTAACCTCACGGGGACGAAGGCTGAAATCGGCAAACTGCCTGAACATTGCCGTGCTTTCCCCGGATAAGGGCTTTTTAATACTATCGCCATAGTTTTTAAGGCTTTTCATACCGCCGGAATGAAGCATTGAGCGAACACCCACGGTCATAAGCTTTTTAAGTCTTACGTCCCTGCCCGGCAGCAGACTGCCGCTGAGCTTTAAAAGCTCGCCCTCGTAGCCCATTGAAGCCAATATGCTTTTAGTAGCAAATGCCTGTAAAGCCGAGCCGTAATTGAAGCCCGTATAAACCGTGGCAATTCCGATTTTTTTACTTTCCATTTGCTTACCTTTCAAAGAGGAACATTTTTATACAGGAATATGGTGAGTATAAAAATGACTTAACTGCGTGTCTTATAAATTCACCGTATTTTTTACGGCGGATTTCGGCAAAAGCAAGAACGGCACTATGACGCATTTTTATGTATCTGACCGTTTTTTTGTCCAATTTATCAAAATAGCCCTTTTTATATTCATAAAGGTTATTTTCACCAATAATTTTACCCTCACCGCTTGATAAACCGCACTCACCGGTGTGGATATATGCCTTAATATCGCATCCGGGAAGATAACCGAATTTTCCCTTTTCGTTTATCGCCCTTTGCATAAGGTAAAACTCATCACCCACGTTAATAGGGGCAAATCCCTCGATACGCTTAAGGTATGCCTTTGTAAACATCATAGCGTCAGTACCGGTAATATGATACATAAGGTGATATTTAAAAAGTGATTCGTATGAGGTGTCCTTAATAAAGCCCCTTACGCGCTTTCTGATAAGCGTACCCTTTTCGTTATATAAATCAAGGTCGGTAATTGAATAGTCGTAACCCCCGTTTTTCATAAATTCATACTGCTTTTGAATTTTAGGGGGAAGATAAATATCATCATCGTCAAGGAAGGTGATATATTCACCCCTTGAAGCATTTATGCCGATATTACGTGTTTCGGCAGAACCCATATTTTGGGGATTTGTTATAAGCTCAATTGACATATTAGGGTTTTCAGCTTTAAATGCATCAACAACCGCGCTGACCTTGGCGTTATACTCAGGGTCGGCGTTATCGTCAACTATTATAGTTTCAAAACTTTTAAATTGTTGCTCTTTGAGTGATTCCAGAGCTCTTTTCAACTCGCCTTCACGGCGATAAGTAGCAACAATAACACTTACTTCGGGCATTTAAGACTACCTCATTCGCTTATTTTTTTAATCTCATCCCACACAAGGGTCTGTTGGGCTTTAACTTTATCTGACGCCTTACGGCAATTAATTTTAAATTCATCACGGTTTATTGAGCTGTAATACTCATAAACCATATCGGCAAAATTTTCATCCCTTGGGTCAAGGGCCTTACCTGTGCCGTTATCGGCAACAAGCACACCCATATACGAGCCCTTCATAACAAGCTGGGGGATTTCAAAAATCAAGCCGTCGTAATATTTATTGCTTACGGCAAGCTTCATATTATTGCCGCCGTAGATATTGTGAAGCAAATCGGTGTTTTTGACAAAATCGATTTTTTCTTCGGGGATGTATTCACCGTGGAAATACACGTTTGACGCATTTTCGGATGCATATTCCTTAAGGTGTCGGCACACGTCCTGCTCCCTGCCGTAATAATGCAATTCGAATCGCTCGTCATTTGCAAGGGCCTTTATTAACTGAAGGTTTACCCTTTCCTCTCTGATAAAGCCCCAGAAGCCGATACGTATTTTTTCCGCAGGGTTTTTGCCGATAGCCTCGGCAAATTCAAAATCCTTGGATGAAATATTGTGCGACGTCTGAATTTTTTTGCTTTCGGGAAGGAAAACCCTGAATGCATCACTGCTGACAAAGGTTTTATATGAGTTATTTACAAGGGTGTGAATAATTGATTTGTAGAGGAAAAAGCCCTCATAGGTAAAATCTCTGTAATCAAAAATATATCTGCCCCTATAGTCGCCTGTAAGCTCCTTAGAAAGCAACACTGCAGGAAGGGAGTGAAGAACAATTACAAAATCGAAGCCCTCTTTTAAAACAGTGGTGGTGTACTCCCTGAATTTTTTGAAGCTATCGAGCTTTGAAAGCTTGGCTACGTCATCCTCCTGATAGGATGAAAACTCGTGAAGGGTTATACCCTCAAGCTTTGAAAGATTTTCTTCCTTAAGGTCCCTATTCCAATAAACAAGGTGAACCTCATTTCCCACCCTGTCCAGATTATCAAGATACAAATCAAGGTAGGGCATATATTTAATTTTTGCAAAGCCTACAATGAGTATCTTCATAAAATCACCTTAGCTTTTCCAGCTGCTCCGAAAGCTTATTGATAAAATCTGCTTTTTGGAAATTTTCTTCGTAGTACCTACGGGCATTTTTGCCCAACTGAATTCTGTCGGATTTCATAAAATCCCTTATGCATTCGGCAAGTCCGTCCGCATCCTCTGCTTTAGCACAAAATCCGCAATCTGCTTCCTTTATAATTTCTGCCGCTTCACCGTTAACCGCACCGATAATTGGCTTACCCGCCGCCATATAGGTCTGTATTTTACCGGGGAAGGACATCGACAGCACCGGGTTATCGGAAAGCGTAACAATAAGTCCGTCGCTTTCGGCATATTTGCGTGCTACCTCGTCAAGAGGTATTCTACCGTGAAAAATCACGTTCTTAAGGTTAAGCCTTTTTGCCAGGGCTTCAAAATCCGAAAGACCCGAGCCCTCGCCGTAAAGGTGGAATTTAACATTTTCGTCCGCAAGCTTCTGCGCAGCGTAAAGTATTGTTTCGATGCTCTGTGTTGTGCCGATATTCCCCGCAAAGGTTATATCAAACACACCGTCATCCTTGTACGGATGGGGAACAAAAACATCCTCTGCATATTGGGGCAGATATTCTGTTTTGTTTCCGTTAATTCTGAACATTTCGTCAAAGTATTGTTCAAACATTTTTGACGAAACAAGTATTTTATCCGCCTCTTTATAAATGCGCTCAGATTTTTTTCTATAATAGTTATAAATGGCGCTTCCTTTTTTAACACCGCCCAGAGTAAGGCTGTCGGGCCAGAGGTCGAGGCAGTAGAGAAGGATCTTTTTGTTGTGCTTTTTCTTGTATTTTATGGCGGCGTTTGTCATAAGCACGGGTGAAAGCTGATAAACAAAAACCACGTCATAATCCTTTTTTATTTTTGAAGCGTATCGGGATGCCGCTATTGAATATGTGTAGTAATTAAGTGTGCGCCATACAAAGCCGCTTTTTCTTCCGATGGTAAAAACTCTGTGCACGTTAACGCCGTTTATTACCTCGTCCCTGTGTTCGCCGTTTTTATACCCCTCGTAAATTTCACCCATAGGGTAATTGGGGTATGAGGTTATAACGTCAACCTCGTGCCCTTCGGCAACCAATGCCTCGCATACGTCGTGAACCTTGAAGGGCTCGGGATAATAATATTGACAAATTGCTAAAATTTTCATACCCGACCCTCCTCGGCTAAAATTTTAATGATTTATACGTGAGCCTCTTCCTTTTCGGGAGCCTCGTCCTTGAAGGCAACGTTCTGAGGCTTGAAGGTGGGAACAAGCTCCTTAACTATATCAACAATTTCACGACCTGTTGCGCCTTCCATAATTTCACGCATATAACTGATTTTGTTGAAAAGGTTTTCGGAGTCAAATTCCATAGGTCTTGCGATGTAGATGAGGTTATTCTGGGTTTTCTGAATACCCTCTTCACTGATAAGAAGCTCCTCGTAAAGCTTTTCACCATCACGAAGACCTGTGTATTTAATTTCGATATCCACATCAGGCACGTGACCGGAAAGTCTGATGAGGTTTTCTGCAAGCTCACGGATTTTAACGGGTGAGCCCATATCAAGAATAAAGATTTCGCCGCCGTTAGCATATGCACCCGCCTGAAGAACAAGGGACACTGCCTCGGGAATAAGCATAAAGTAACGGATAATGTCGGGGTGGGTAACGGTAACGGGGCCACCCTTTTCAATCTGCTCCTTAAAGAGCGGAATAACGCTGCCGTTTGAGCCGAGAACGTTACCGAAACGAACTGCAACGTACTCTGTTTTGGAATTCTTGTTGAAGGACTGAACAATCATTTCACAAATACGCTTTGTGGCACCCATAACGTTTGTGGGGTTAACTGCCTTATCCGTTGAAATCATAACGAAGCGCTTAACGCCGTATTTGTCGGCAGTTTTTGCAAGGTTGTAGGTACCGAAAACGTTGTTTTTGACTGCTTCCTTGGGGCTATCCTCCATAAGGGGAACGTGCTTGTGAGCCGCTGCGTGGTAAACGAAGTCGGGCTTGTATTCCTCAAAGATTTCGCAAAGGCGTTTCTCGTCACGGATTGAGCCGATAAGCACCTTAAGGTCAACCTGAGGATAATTTCTGCGGATTTCCTGCTGAATTTCGTATGCACCGTTTTCAGCAATATCAAAAATGATGATGGTCTTTGCAACACCGCTTGCGGCAACCTGACGAACAAGCTCGCTACCGATTGAGCCGCCGCCACCTGAAACAAACACTGTATGACCGCGTAAAAGGTCAAATACCTTTGTAAGGTCAGGGCTTATCTGCTCTCTGCCGAGAAGGTCTGTATAATCAACCTTGCGGAGCTTTGATGAAATGTCACCATCTGTTTTACCAACTGAGGTAATGCTGGGCAAAGTTTTAAGAACACAGCCTGTTCTGTTACATATTTCAAGAATTTCCTTACGGCTCTTTTCATTTGCAGAGGGAACCGCAAAGAAAATTTCATCCACATCAAGGTCAGCAGCAAGCTTTACTATGTCATTTCTGTCACCAAAAACCTTG
>JAZONH010000015.1:0-209457 GCA_045654405.1 Acutalibacteraceae bacterium
CAATCATTGAAAAAGATCTTCTTGAAGAACCCGGTCTTTCAAGAACACTCCTTGGTGACGGCGTAGGCTCAATGTTTGGTGCTATTTTTGGCGGATGCCCCAACACAACATATGGTGAATCTGTAGGTTGCGTAGCTATCACAAAGAACGCTTCTGTTTACACTATTATCACCGCGGCTTTACTTGCAATTATCATCTCATTTGTGTCACCCTTTGTAGGATTTGTTAACTCAATTCCTTCCTGCGTAATGGGCGGTGTTTGTGTTGCATTGTATGGTTTCATCGCAGTAAGCGGTCTTAAAATGGTACAGAAGGTTAACCTTGAGGACAATAGAAACCTCTTCGTTGTTTCTGCAATCCTCATCTCAGGTATCGGTGGTCTTACATTGACTTTTGGTAAAATTTCAATCACAACAATCGCTTGTGCACTTATTCTCGGTATCATTCTCAACGCAATTCTTTCAAAGAAGAAAGTTGAAGAAACAGCTGAATAAGATTGACACTTAAGTATGCATGTTATATAATTAAACAAACTAAAAAGGCATTACGTTTTTGACGTGATGCCTTTGTTATAAAGGATGGTAGCAATGATTTACACACTTGAAACTCCCAAGTTCTCCTTAGGCGTTAAGGAAATGGGTGCAGAATTAACCTCTTTCAAATCCAAGGAAACAGGTATTGAATATATCTGGTACGGCAGGGATGAAATCTGGTACGGTCAGTCCCCTATTCTTTTCCCTATTATCGGCAGACTTTTAGACGATAAATACAGAGTAAACGGCAAGGAATACACAATGCCCAAGCACGGTATTGTAAGAAAAAACCCCTTCAAATTACTCGAAAAAACCGAAAATTCTTTAAAATTCATTCAGTCAAGCGATGCACAGTCTCTTGAGGCTTATCCCTACGAATTCGACCTTATTGTTGAATTTAAAATCACCGACAACGGTCTTAAGGTAACACATACAGTTGTTAATAAAAATAATACTGTTATGTACTACTCCTTCGGTGCTCACCCCGGCTTCAACTGTGAAATCGGCGATTATCTCGAGTTATCAGATGATACAGAGCTTCTCACAGAGCGTATTGACCACGAATCAATTCTTATTGAAGAAAAGTTCCCCGTTGCAATGGACGGTAATAAAATCGTTTTAACACCCGATATTTTCAACGACGATGCTTTGATTCTAAGTGACTTCAAATCCAAAAACATCAAAATCAAGAGCAACAACCACAACCGTGTTATAAGCTTCAGCTTTGATTCACCCTTCCTTGGTATCTGGGCTAAGCCCAATGCCCCCTACGTTTGCCTTGAGCCTTGGTGGGGCGTTAACGACAACTATGATAAGAAGAACGATTTTTCACAGAAGCGCGGTATTATGTCACTTGAGCCCAATACAGAAAAAAGCTTTAGCTGGAACGTTGAAATTTGTGAATAAATTACAGTTGACTACTAACCCGTAATATTATAAAATGTAATTGTAATACACGAAAGGCATTGGTGAAAACTATGACAGATAATTTTGAAAACGAATTTGGTAACGACCTTGTTTCCGTTGTTGACGAAAACGGTGTTCAGCATACCTTTGAAGAGCTTGATAGAATTGAAACCGACGAGGGTCGTTTCATCGCCCTTCTTCCCGTTTATTCAGAAGCAGAAGAAATTCTCGATGATGACGGTGAATTAATCATCCTTTCAGTTGTTGAGGATGAGGACGGTGAAATCTACCTTGAGCCCATCGAGGATGACAAGCTTTTCAACAAAATCGGTGAACTTTTCGAAGAAAGACTTGCTGATTATTTTGAATTTGACGGCGAATAATCCCCACAAAAAAATTCATACTAATATTCCTGCGGTGTTCGATAAATGCGACTAATACTAACCCTATGTCTATTAAAAGGGAGTCCCACTTCCGCGGCGGATTGCAGACCTCCCGTCTTATGACGGACGAAGGGAGCGTGAACCCGTAGAGAGGACACCCACCTGCTGAAAGCAGGTTACTATTATCGCATCCGGCACGGCGGGGCTAAAAAATTACACGGAGTCTTACGGCTCCGTGTTTTATATTTTGTAAAAAATAAGGAGTGTCAACTGACACTCCTTAAAAATTATTTAGATTCAGCGTTCATGCGCTCCTGATAAGCTTTTCTTGCAAGAGCTGCCTGAGCTTCCATTTCTGCAATTTCTTCTTTACGTCTTGCAATTCTTTCAACGTATTCAGAAACGTCTGTGTACTTAACGGGAATGTTCTGCTTCTTAATAAGTACGTTAACAACGATGATGGCAATAAAGCCAACTATAACAAGGAAACCACCGAAGCTAAGGTTACCGGAATATATACCACCGAATACCTTCTCAAGCTGTGAATTGAAAACCACAAATGAGATGATGCTGAGAATTGTTAAAACGATGCCGCATGAAGAAAGAGCAACGTTACGCTTAAAGCCCTTGGGTGAGCATGAAACTGCATCGAAGGGAATACTGAGTATTGCGAACACTGCTGCCAACAAAATAAAGATTATAGCGGCGGCATAGAAGATAAACACACCCCTCATTAATTCGGAGCCCGTAATCATATCAAGAAGAATATCGAACTTAAGGTTCATTATGATATCCATAACAACATTAAGAATTGAAATATCCTTATCGATTGTGTTCCAGGGCATATTAACGTTAACGCTAACCAAGGGAAGGAACATAAAGCCGATGGGAATCAACAAGCAAACAAGTCTGACAATTGAAAGCTTTGTACCAACAAAGGCGAACTTGATTCTGTCAATCTTGGGCTGCATTCTGATGTGCTCTTCCTCTGCCATATCGGCATCGAGAGCCAATCTTTCCTGCTGGTTGTAATATAAAAGGTTAACGCCGCATTTGGGGCATTCAGCCTTTACATCTATCATTCTGAGTTTGTATCCACACTTAGGACAGTTAGCCATAATATCTCCTACCTATCAATAGAAATAATAGTATCTATTGAAGTATTATAACATACTAATTTTGTATTTTCAATAAAAAAGGAACATTTTAAACTAAATTTTAGTTAAAACGCAACATTATTTTTTAGAAATTGCAATTTTAGCCTTTTCAACAATATTTTTAGCATCAAGGCCAAATAAATGAAGAAGGTCAACTGCAGGACCTGACTTACCGAAAGTATCCTCAACGCCTACCTTTACAACGGGTACAGGGTATTCACCGCAAACCGCGTCGCAAACTGCATCGCCAAGACCGCCGATAACATTATGCTCTTCTGCAGTAACAATACAACCTGTTTTCTTAGCGGCTGCAACAACTGCCTCTTTATCAAGGGGCTTGATTGTGTGCATATTGATAAGCTCAACAGATACGCCCTCTGCTTCAAGTATTTCTGCAGCCTCAATTGCTTCCTTAACCATAAGGCCGGTTGCAATAATTGTAACGTCTGTACCCTCTTTAAGTGTAACTGCCTTACCGATTTCGAATTTATAATCCTCGTCAAAAATTCTCGGCACTGCAAGTCTGCCGAAGCGCATATAAACGGGACCGTCCATTTCAGCAGCGGCAAGAACTGCGGCGCGTGCTTCAATATCATCTGCAGGATTAATGATTACCATACCGGGAATTGAGCGCATAAGGGCAATATCCTCACAACACTGGTGGCTTGCGCCGTCCTCACCCACAGAAATACCTGCGTGTGTTGCGCCGATTTTAACATTAAGGTGGGGATAACCAATTGTATTTCTAACCTGCTCGAATGCCCTGCCTGCAGAGAACATTGCGAAAGAGCTTGCAAAAACAGTATAACCTGTTGTAGCAAGACCTGCGGCAACACCCATCATATTTGATTCTGCAATACCTGTATCAAAGAATCTGTCGGGGAAAGCCTTTTTAAAACCACCTGTTTTTGTAGCGGCGGCAAGGTCGGCATCAAGAACAACAACGTTAGGGTTCTTTTCGCCTAATTCAACGAGAGCTTTACCGTAAGCATCACGTGTAGCAACTTTAATTACATCTGCCATTTCTTAGCCCTCCAATCCATTAAGAACTGCATCAAGTTCGTTCATAGCTATTTCGTACTGTTCTGCGTTAGGTGCGGCACCGTGCCAGTTAACCTGGTTTTCCATAAAGGAAACGCCCTTGCCCTTAACTGTTGTGGCAATAATTGCAGTGGGCTTACCCTTGCAAGCACGAGCTTCGTTAAGTGCATTTTCAATTGCGTCAAAATCGTGACCGTCAATTTCGATTACATTCCAACCGAATGCAACGAATTTTTCAGGAATGGGATAGGGTGAGTTAACCTCTTCAACAGTACCGTCAATCTGAAGATTATTGTTATCAACAAAAGCAACAAGGTTATCAAGCTTTTTAGCAGCGGCATACATAGCTGCCTCCCAAACCTGACCCTCTTCAATTTCGCCGTCACCAAGAATCGAGTAAACGCGGAAATCTGCATTTTGAAGCTTTGCACCAAGAGCCATACCGCAAGCAGCAGAGATACCCTGACCCAATGAGCCTGTGCTGATATCAACACCGGGAAGGCAATTCATACTGGGGTGACCCTGAAGTCTTGAGCCGATTTTACGAAGAGTCTTAAGCTCCTCAACAGGGAAATAGCCTCTCTGAGCCATTACCGAGTAAAGAGCGGGTGCGGCATGACCTTTTGAGAGAACAAATCTGTCTCTTTCAGGCATAGCGGGATTTGCAGGGTCAATATTCATTTCTTTGAAATAAAGATATGAGATGATGTCTGCAATTGAAAGAGAACCACCGGGATGACCGGATTTGGCATTGAAGGTACCCTCAATGATGCCCTTGCGGACATTACAGGCAACCTTAGCCAATTCTTTTTTGGCAACAACGTCCATAATATAAACCTCCGTTTATAAAATATAATTTTTTTCTAAGTAATTTATAAAATCAGCAACCGCACCCTTATTGCAATGGCACGCAACGTATTCGCACAAGGCTTTAATATCGTCGGGCGCCTGACCGCAACAAGCAGGATGGCTAACTGTTTTTAACATATCCACGTCGTTATAATAATCACCGATTGCAGAGGTGTTCTCTGCAGAAATGCCGAGCAAGTCCACAAGCTTCTGAACACCCGAGCCCTTGTTAACACCTTTATTAACAACCTCTAAGGTATAGGGCGACGTAAAAAAACAATCAAAATAATCAGAATACTGATTTTTTATTATACCCTCTACCCTTTTTACAAGCTTGCGTGTTCCGAAAAATGAAACCTTCCCCCATATACCGCGGGGTAAATCATCGATTTTCTTGCAAAGAGTGTAATTTAACTTATCTATTTTTGAAATTACCCAACCATAAAGGCACGTTCTTGTGGCAAGGTAAATCATATCAGCGCCGAAAACAGTTAATTCAAGGGTTTTAAACTGCTTAAAAATATCAAGAATTATATTCTCGCCCTCAGCAGTTATGGGATTAAAATAAACGTTTTTAGCGGTTGCAAAGTCATAAATACCTGCACCGTTAAGATATATTGCCGGGGTTTTGACCCCTAACTTATTATAATGTATTGACAGGGATTGCAGATTACGACCTGAGCACAGGGTGAAAATACCGCCGTTTTTAACATAACGCTCAATTGCATCCTTATTTGCGACAGGCAGATTCATCGACTTGTCGTTAAGCGTGCCGTCTATATCAGAAACCAGCAGCCACTGTGAATAATCTTTTTTCATTAAGATATTCTCCTGAGAAAATCTTTAAAATAATCGGGTAAATCAGTTGTAAACTCAAGATACTCGCCCGTTATGGGGTGAATAAAGCCAATTGTTGACGCATTAAGGCATTGTCCCTGCAACCCATAAGTTTTCTTGGGATTGCCATAAACAACGTCGCCTGCTACAGGTGTACCCCTATAAGCCATATGCACCCTTATCTGATGTGTTCTGCCCGTCTCAAGCTTAACCTTAAGGAAGGTAAATCCATTGTAACGGTCGAGCACCTCAAAATGTGTAACTGCATTTTTCGAGTTTTTGTCAATAACGGCTTGCTTTTTACGGTCCTTAGGATGTCTGCCGATTGGTGCATCAATAGTACCGGAATCGTCCTTAATATTACCAACAACAACCGTATTGTAAACCCTTGTAAAGCTATGCTCCTTAATCTGCTCAGCAAGACCCTTGTGAGCCGCATCATTTTTAGCAACCACTAACAGACCACTTGTATCCTTATCAATTCTATGTACAATACCCGGTCTGATAACACCATTAATGCCTGAAAGCGAATCACCGCAATGGTATAGCAAAGCATTGACAAGTGTTCCGTTATAATTACCGGCGGCGGGATGAACAACCATACCCTTGGGCTTATTAACAACCAAAAGATGCTCGTCCTCATAAACAATGTCAAGGGGTATATCCTCGGGATCAATGGAAAGATTAGTGGGCTCCGGCAATTCAACAGTAACAGTATCACCTTCGCAAACCGAATACTTTTTACTGCAGATGCCACCATTAACAAGTATGTTACCCGATTCAATAAGCTGTTGAGCACTGTTACGGGAAAGGTCGGAGCAAAGCATTGTAACAGCCTTGTCAAGACGTGAGCCCGCAACCTCCGCCGTTACAATAAAATCATTCTGCTCCATCGTCTTTCTCCGCTTCCGCCGAAGCACCGTCGCTAACAGGAGTTGTAGTATCCTTATACTTGTTTTTAACTCTTATGGCGTCCTTTATTACACCATAAAGTAAATATCCAACCACCAAGAACGCGCTTACGGTTATAAGGCAATCAGCAAAATTAAACACCGCAAAATTAACAAAAACGGGCTCAATAAAATCAATTACGTAGCCGAGGCGAATTCTGTCGATAATATTTCCGATACCACCCGAAAGCATTAACACAAAGCAGAAATTCATAAATTTGGGAAGGCCTTTACGACCGACAAATAATAACACAGCACCCAACACAACAACTAACAACGTCGAAAAAATTGTTAAGCCACCAGTATGGTTTGAAAATGAACCAAAAACCGCACCTGTATTTTCAACGTATCTGAATCTGAGAACCTTGTCAATAACGGTTACATAATCACCATTTGCAAGGTACTCAACTGCAAGATATTTTGTGAACTGATCCAGACCAACAAGGAGCGCAGACACGATTATAGCAATAACAACAAACATACACTACTCCTGAAATTATCTCCATTTTCCGAAAAGACCCTTTTTCTTGGGCTTTTCGTCACTATCATCAGTACTGATGCTTTCAATTGATTCAAAGAAAGAAGTACTGCTTTCAAAGCTGTCATTAACCGAAATTTCATCTTCAGCATTGCTTTCTTCCTGAATTTCAGGCTCAGCTTCAAAGGAGTCGTCAGCTACATCATCAAAGCCATCAAACCGCAAATCATTTGTACTGATATTAAAGCCCTTGGTAATGGGAATATCTGCGGGCTCCTCAGATGCCTCGATTTCCTCTAAAACCACTGTAGCCTCTTCCTCTGCTTCAGGCTCGTTTTCAGTTACAATTTCCTCTGTTTCTTCAAGTAATTCAGGCTCTAAAACAGATGCGCCGTCACTAACCTCAATGTTTTCAACGTATTCAAGAACAATGTCTTCAGGCTCTGAAGCTTCCTCAGAAGCTTCCTCAGAAGCTTCCTCAGCAACCTCAAAACGATTCTCGATTTCAGTCATATCAACCTTTTCCTCAACAGGAGGGTTATCGATTTTAGCGGCCTCTTCAACTGCAAGCTCGGGCAATTTTGAAAGCATTTCGATATGCGCCTTGTACTGTGCAAGAATTGAAGCTCTGAATTCAGCAACCTCTTTTTTGAGCATTTCATAATGAAGTGACTCACTGGTAACTGTTCTGTTAGCCGCACCCATTGCATCGCTTGCGCTATCGTTAGCTGCAATAAGAATGCCGTGTGCTTTCTCTTTAGCTTTATTTAAAATTTCTTCCGCCTTGTCGCGAGCCATTGACATAAGAAGGTCAGAATCGGCAATTGCCTGCTTTTCTGCATCTTCCTTGATAATCTGTGCCTCGCCCTTTGCTGCCGCAAGCATTGCTTCTGCTTCAAGCTTTGCATCCTCAGAAGCCGCCTTAGCATCACGGACAATAATATCTGCGGCCTTCTGTGCGCTTAACACAGCCTGCTTAATATCAACCTCGTCCTTTTTATACTGCTCAAGTCTGTCTGCAAGAAGGCTTACACGCTTAATAAGCTCGCTATTTTCGCGGTACATTCTTTCATAGCTTACAAGCACCTCGCCAAAGAAGGCATCAACGTCCTCTGCTTTATATGCATTGCGTCCCGCAGATTTAAACTCATACTGTCTGAGCTGAGAAGGAGTCATCATAATACATTCCCCGTTTCCACTGAAAAAATTAAATTAAAAGAATACGCCCGTGCTTTCAAGCTCGTCAAGAAGGTCACCGGAAACATTAACGTTGTAGGGTGTGATAATGTAGGTGTTTGTAGAAACCTTTTTGAGCTGACCGCCGTTGGCATAAGCAACACCGTTAAGAAGGTCGATAAGTCTTCTTGCAACGTCCTTGCTTGCGGCTTCAAGGTTAAGCACAACTGTTCTTTTTTCGTTAAGGTGGTCGGCAATAGCACGAGCATCCTCAAATTTATCGGGTTTTACAAGCACAACCTGAAGCATTGCTGTTGTACGGATGTCAACTACTCTGCTGGGGTCGCTTGAATAAGTGGGCTGACGTCTTGAGCGTGAAGAGGTACGAGTTGCCTCTGCATCATACTCACGAACTGAAGAAAATGTGGTAGTTTCAAAGCCCTCTGCAGTGGTTTCTTCTGTTGCTTCATCATAATCATCGTCTGAAGCATTAATTAATTTCTTGAATAAATCTGTAAATGCCATTTTAAAAACCTCCAATTATTTATAAATACGGGCACCAAAAATGGATGACCCAATTCTTACAAGATTTGAACCGTGAATTATAGCCTCTTTATAATCACCCGACATTCCCATTGAGAGAATGCTAAAATCAAAATTCGGGTAATTCCCCTCTTTGATTTCGTTATAAAAATCGCTCATTGTTGCAAAATACTTTTCCGCCTCAGTTGTGCTTTCGCAAATGGGCGGTATGGTCATAAGGCCCTTAACCTTAATTGACGGTAGCTCTGATATTTCACAGAGAGACTCAACAAAAGCAGCTTTGTCAAAGCCTGTTTTGCTTTCCTCGTCGCCAATGTTAATTTCAAGCAAAACATCCATAGTTTTGTTGAGTTTAGTGGCTTCGTCTGAAATTGCCTTTGCAAGCCTGAAGCTATCAACCGACTGAATCATATCAACGTAAGGAACAATCTTTTTAACCTTATTAGTCTGCAAATGCCCGATAAGGTGCTTCTCGACGCCATCTAGCATCAATTCATCCTTTTTGGAAAGAAACTCCTGCACCTTGTTTTCGCCGATTAAATCAATACCACAATCGGTGATTGCGTAATTGATGTACTTAACCTCAACGGTTTTGGTAACCGCCATAAGCTTAACGTCCTCGGCACTACGGCCTGATTTGACAGCGGCCTCGTTGATATCATCACGGATTCTCTTTAGGCTTTCAGAGATTGAAATATATCTGTCATCACACAAGCTTGTTGTCATATAGCTCAACCCCCTTTGTAACAACCTTATCGTAAAGCTTTATATAATCCGACTCGCCATCGGGATTATTAACAAGTGTGTAAGTATCGGTAGCGTGAACAATATGAATCTTTCTGAAGCCTAACAAATTACCGCGCACAACGTACACACCCTTTGCGCCGTCAACGGTACGTATTGCTGAGTTGGGTATTTTGTAGCCCTCGTATTCCTCAGTAATAATTTGAAGATTCTCAACACGTAAATCAGAAAGGCTTTCATTCATAAGATCGCAGGCAAGAATCAACAAAGTTTTTTCGCCTGTTCTGTCACCGATTTTATATAATTTAACGGGCAATTTCTCAATGCCGTTATACGGAAAATTAACATAAATGGCCTTGTCATAAGACAGGTTAACTGTATCGTCAGTATCAACCGAGCAAACGATATACCACCTGAACGATTCAACCACACGACCTATTACATCCTCGGATACTGCAGCAGCCTTGCTATTAAGTGCCTTTTCTACCGTTTCGGCAGAAAGCTCATCAATCTTAGTATAATCAATAATTTTTTCATAACCGTCTGCGCCACTGATAAAGTAGCCCGAGGTATCGCTTTTAATCTGAGTGTAGGTGTACTTGATACTTTGAAGGCTCGCTAATTCGTTTTTTAGCTCAGCCAGCTGCTCGGTAAAATCAAGCTCCTCACCTGTTGCAATCTGCTTACCTGTAAGAGAATCGCGGTAGGTATTAGCATACTCGATAGCGCCCTTATAATCATCGGCATCACGGCACTCCAGATAATCAACTAACTCGCTGTTGATTTTCTCATCAAGAGTGTTAACGTTAAGCTTCTGTAAATTTGCCTGACCTGCCAGTTGCTCGTAATGCTCAATATTCTTTTCGATTTCGGTAATTTTCAAATATGAAACTGCATCCTCGGATGAAGCAAACACCATTGAAACCGTATCGCCCCTTGCTACCCTTTCGCCATTTTCGGCAAAGGATACCGTGGTGCCCTTAACGTCATTAGTAATAAAATGCTCGTCACGAACAACGAATCCCGTTGTATCAATAGTCTTATACACAACCTCATTCAAGGCAAACTGTGTTTCGATTTCCGCCTTAGAGAAAAGCACCGCCTGATAAATAACGTAGGAAGCAATAACGCCCAAAGCGACAACAACAGCTATAATTTTGAAATTAAGACTATTCTTTTTCAAGTCGCGTCACCTTCCAAAAAATCATTTATCAATTTATAAACGTCAGTTAAAACGTCGCCATCACACAAATCCGGATAAACCCAATTGATTTCGGGGTTTCTTCTGAACCAAGTTAGCTGACGCTTCGCATATCGTCTTGTGCTACGCTTAAGCTGCTCAACGCATTCCTCAAGTGTTTTTTCGTTATCAAGATAGGGCTTTAACTCCTTACAACCAATGGAATTAAAGGATGTTTTTGAGGGATTCCCTGCAAAAAAGCTGTGCGCCTCATCAAGAAGCCCCTTCTCAAGCATTAAATCAACCCTTAAGTTGATACGCTCATAAAGCTTTTCACGGTCGTTATATGAAATACCGATGAATAACGGCTCAATATCCGACTCGGTGTTATGGGATTCCACAGTTTGTTGGGTAATGGTTTTACCCGTTGTTTTATAAACCTCCAACGCTCTGATAACACGCACCGTATTATTAGGGTGAATTTTCTCTGCAGCGTCGGGGTCAACTTCAGAAAGCTTCTGGTGCATATATTCCGCACCGTTGTTTTTTAATTCCTCAAACAATTCATTACGAATTTCATCGGAGCTTGCATCCTCAAGAAAAGAGGTGTTGGTAATAAAAGAATCTATATAAAGCCCTGTGCCGCCGACAATTACGGGAAGCTTGCCCCTTGCAGCTATATCATCAAATGCCTCAGAAGCATCCTTGCAATAATTTGTAACACTGTATTTTTCGGTAGTGTCCACAAAATCAATAAGATGATGCTTAACACCGTCCATTTCATTGACGTCGGGCTTTGCGGTTGAAATCTGAAGACCCTTGTAAATCTGCATTGAGTCGGCAGAAATAACCTCACCATTAAATTGTTTGCAAATATTAATACCAAGGGCAGTTTTACCCGAGGCGGTGGGACCTACAACCACAATTGCTTTTCTTTTCAAAAGAACTCTCCTTAGACTATTCGTCCGAATTGTTTTTCAAGCTCGCGATTTGTCATTTCAACCATAACAGGTCTGCCATGGGGACAAAAGCGTATTTCCTTATTAGCAAGCAACGTGCCAACAAATTTTTCCGCTTCATAGCGTGAGGTAAAATTGCCCGCCTTAACCGCCGCACGGCAAGCCATTGAATGAAGAATCCAATCAAGCTTTTCGGGCATTACGGTTTTAATGTTTTTAGAAAGATAACCTGCAATTTCTATTATAATCTCACTGATATTTTCGTTAACCAATTCAGGGGGGCATGCACTGACTTTAACGCATCTGTCACCAAAATCAGAAACCTCGTAGCCCGCATCCTCCAACAACTCAAAATTTTCGGTAATTGCAGAATACTCGTCCGCGGTAAGGCTAACAGAAACAGGCATCAGCATCATTTGTGATTCACCTTTATTTAGCGTCTTAAATTTTTCAAATAAAATACGCTCGTGGGCGGCATGCTTATCAATAATAACAAGCTTACCCTCAACCTCTGCCATAAGGTAGGTATTGAAAGCCTCGCCAATATATTTAAAATCAGGAATAATCGGTTGCTCTTGTTGTTTAGCCTGCGGCTCAACAATAACTTCAGCCACATCTTCAACAATTATGTTTACGGGCTTGCGTTTTTCGGGTTGAGCTTCTGTTTTATTTTCAATTACAGGCTCAACCGCAACGGGCTCGGGCTCAATAAAGTTGATTTTTATAGGCTCTTCCCTTTTTTCTTCAACAACATTAATCTGCGGTTTATGGTATTGCTCCTTAAGAAAATCGAACTGCTTGGGCTCGTTGCTCTTAGGTGCCGCAACCTTATCCTCACGGCCTGTAACGGGATTACCGAATTCTTTAATTATAAAGCCACGCTCTGTCTTAGGTGTCGAAGGAACAACCTCTGATATTTTAAGCTGTTCACCCTTAGTCGCCGGCTCAATAAAAGCCTTAGCCTCATTAAACGTAGCCTGAGGGCGTGAAAAATCTGCGTTAAGTGTACCTAAAACCGTGTTATATACTGCGTCAAAAACACGCTTATCCTCATAAAAACGCACCTCTGTTTTTGCGGGGTGCACGTTAACGTCAACGGTTTCATAAGGCATTTCAAGGAAAAGAACGCAACCGGGGTATTTACCCACCATAATTGAGTTTTTGTATGCATTCTCCAACGCGGTAAGGAAAATAACACTTTTAACATAACGGCCGTTAACAAAAAAGGTCTGCATTGAGCGGTTACCCCTGCCCGCAGTGGGCTTGGTAACAAAGCCGTGTATTTTTATACCCGAGTGCTCGCCGCTTACAGGCAAAAGCTGTGAGGTAAACTCCTTACCGAATACCGCATAAACTGCAGATTTAAGGTCACCGTCACCCGGTGTCTGGAAAGCAAGCTTGCCGTCACGGATAAACTTAAATGCAACCTGTGGGTTAGAAAGCGCAATTCTTTCAAGCACCGCGGCTATATAGTTACCCTCCTGCACGTCCTTTTTCAAGAACTTAAGTCGTGCGGGAATGTTATAAAATAAATCCTTAACGATTATGGTTGTACCAATAGGTGAACCAACGTCGTCAATAAGCTTTTCTTCGCCACCTTCAATTACATAGCGAGTGCCTACGTCGGAGCCCTCGGCGGTGGTCATAAGCTCAACCTTGGAAACGGCACAAACCGAGGCTAAAGCCTCGCCCCTGAAGCCAAGGGTTGCAATAGCATCAAGGTCGGAAACGGACTTGATTTTACTGGTAGCGTGACTGATGAACGCCTTAGGCACGTCCTCGCGTTCAATACCACATCCGTTATCAGTAACCCTCATATAGGTTTTGCCGCCGTTCTGAATTTCGATAATAATCTTAGTCGAACCTGCATCTATTGAGTTTTCAACAAACTCCTTAATTACTGAGGAGGGACGCTCAACAACCTCGCCCGCCGCAATAAGGTCTGCAATATTTTTGGGTAATACGTTAATACGAGGCATTGTGTCCCCTCCCTTTGTTTAATTTAAAGTGATTTAGCATCCTTCTGAAGCTCAAACAGAACTGTCATTGCTTCAATGGGTGTTAAGGTATTTACGTCGATATCCTTAAGTCTTTCAATTAATGCTTCCTTGCCGCCCGAGGTAAATGAAAGTTGTAAATCATCCTCGCCTTCAGCAATGGGTGCAGAAACCGTCTGCACCGCATTAACGGGTGCCTGTGATTCAAGTGTTGCAAGAATCTTTTTGGCATTTTCAACTACAACCTTGGGTACACCCGCAAGCTTCGCAACCTCAACACCATAGCTACCATCCGCAGGACCCTTGACAATTCGTCTTAAGAAGGTTATGTCGTCACCGCGTTTCTTGACTGAGGTGTTGTAGTTTTTGACACCCTCAATTTTATTTTCAAGCTCTGTAAGCTCGTGATAGTGGGTTGCAAACAAGGTTTTGGCGCCGATTTTCTTTTTATCGGCGGTGTATTCGAGTACGGCTCTTGCAATACTCATACCGTCATAGGTTGAGGTACCTCTGCCGATTTCGTCAAATACAATAAGGCTTTTGGCGGTTGCATTGTTAAGAATATCGGCAACCTCGGTCATTTCAAGCATAAAGGTTGACTGACCTGCCGCGAGGTCGTCGGAAGCACCGACCCTTGTAAAGATTTTGTCAACAATGCCGATTTTAGCAGATGAGGCAGGAACAAAGCTACCTATCTGAGCCATAAGTGTTATAATCGCCACCTGGCGCATATACGTGGATTTACCCGCCATATTAGGGCCTGTTATAATCGCCGTTCTGTTATCGCGGCAATCAAGGTGGGTATCGTTAGGAACAAAGGGAACGCCGTTAAGCATAAGCTCAACCACGGGGTGACGACCATTTTCGATAATGATTTCATCACCTGTGTGAATTTCGGGTCGGGTATAATTATTGTTAACCGCAGTATATGCAAGTGAGCAAAGAGCATCAAGCCTTGCAACTGCTCTTGCGGTAACTCTTACACGCTCAAGCTGCTCTGCAATCTGTGTACGGATGGCAGAAAAGAGCTCGTACTCAATACGCACAATTCTTTCCTGAGCACCGAGCACCTTTGATTCAAGCTCCTTGAGCTCCTGAGTAATATATCTTTCGCAATTAGTAAGCGTTTGTTTTCGGATGTAATGATCGGGCACAAGGTCTTTGAACGAGTTAGTAACCTCAATATAATAACCGAACACTCGGTTATACCCGATTTTAAGCTTTTTGATACCTGTTTTTTCCTGCTCGGCTTGTTCAACGGCTGTTAAATAATCCTTGCCGTTGTTAACAATATCGCGGAGTGTATCAAGCTCTGCGTTGTAGCCGTCGCGTATCATACCACCCTCTCGTACTGAAAGCGGAGGATTCTCGCAGATGGCGTCATTAATAAGTGAATGAACGTCCTGAAGTAAATCAATGTCATCATAAACAGACGTAAGCATCTTGGATTTAACGTCAACAATTGCAGATTTGATGTTAACCAACTGCTCGATAGTCTGGCTTAAGGTCTTTAGCTCCTTAGCGTTTGCGCTACCGTAAACAACACGGGTCATAATTCTTTCAAGGTCAAAAATATCTGAAAGATAACCCATTAATGAGTCAAGCAGAATCGTATCGGAGGAAAGCTCCTCAACCGCATTCTGTCTTAAAATAATTGAAGAATAATTTACAAGCGGTTGCTCAACCCAGGTACGCATAAGGCGTTTACCCATAGCGGTTTTGGTATGGTCAAGCACCCATAACAAACTACCTCTTTTTTCACGGCGGATCTGAGTTTCGGTTAACTCAAGGTTACGCCTTGCGGATAAATCGAGTGAAAGATAGCTGTCTTCATTATAAAAATCAACGTCATTGATATTTTCAAGTTCTGTTTTCTGCACGCTTTTAAGGTATTCAACCGCAACACCAAAGGCATATAAAAGCGCGGGATTCTGTTGGAACTTGTCAAACTGACCGTCCTGTCCAGAAATATGAGAAAGAACGGTTGATTTTAACGCTTCAGGATCATAATCCTTTTCGTTAACAATCTGATAATCAACAGAAAGTCTGTTCTTAATGAAATCTGAAACGGATTTGATTGAAGAAGCATATTTGTTAAGAATAACCTCGCTTGGTGAATAACAACCAAGGCGATTGATTATGTATTGTGAAGCATTGTCGGTTGCGCAGTCAAGATGAACCTCACCTGTTGATACGTCAACAAACGCAAGACCGCAGTTTTTATCAGTAACGAAAACGGAAGCAAGAAAGTTGTTCTTGCTTTCGTCAAGCATATTGCTTTCAATAACTGTGCCGGGGGTAACGATTCTGACAACGTCACGCTTTACGATACCCTTCGCAGTTGCAGGGTCCTCAACCTGCTCGCAGATTGCAACCTTATAGCCGCGGGCAACAAGCTTCGCAATATAGGAATCAGCACTGTGGAAAGGAACGCCGCACATAGGTGCGCGCTCCTCCTGGCCGCAGTCTCTCCCCGTGAGCACGAGCTCAAGCTCCTTGGATGCAATTTTAGCATCCTCGAAAAACATCTCGTAAAAATCGCCCAAGCGGAAAAACAAAAGAGTTTCCGGGTAATTCTGTTTTATTTGGAAGTATTGTTCCATCATAGGAGAAAGCTTAGCCATTTTTTACCTCAGTACTTAGTAAGATTTTTTAAAAATTAGTGGCAACCGCCGCATGAATCACAGCTACCGCCGCAGTGATGCTCCTGCTGGGGTGAGCATGTTGCAGGATCCTGACCGTCAACACAGCAAGCAAGGATGCCCATGATTTCGTTCATCATTTCATCAACTGCATTCTTAGCAGCCTCGAATTTAACCATATTTCCGTTGAGCATAATCTCACGGTATTTTTCTTCAAATTCCTTTGCAAACTGTTCCATTTTAGCAGCGTCTGCTTCTTCGCCCTTTGCTGCCTCATTCTGGTAGTTGAGCTGAATAAGGTTGATGGAGCCGATAAGGTTGTTGAGAGCATCGTCCTGCTCGTTTGCCTTTCTTGCTGCTTCGTACTCTTTGTAACGTGCATCTTCCTGGATTGCAGCGCCAAGCTGTCTTGTGATTTCAATAACTGTCATTTTTGTGTACTCCTTAGTATATAAAAAATTTCAACAATGAAACATTGTTTATTGGTTTGTGCGTTTCTCGATTTCTTCCTGTACCTTAAGAAGCTCGAGGAACCATTTGGTTTTTTCCTTCTTGGTGAAGGGGTCGGGCATCGTCGCGGCAGGTGTACCCTTTCGCGGTGAATAAATGAAGGTGAACATTGAGCCGTACTCTACCTCTCTGACCAACGACAGAGTATCAAGAAACTCGTCATAGGTTTCACCGGGGAAGCCGACTATTATATCGGTTGTAAGATTGATGTGGGGCATTTTTTCCTTTGCGTATTTAACAAGCTCAAGGTAATGCTCCCTTGTATAGTGACGATTCATCTCCTTGAGAATGCGGTTGTTACCTGACTGAACGGGTAAATGAAGGTGACCGCAGAAATGCTTGCTCTCTGCAAGCACATCAAGAAGCTCATAGCTACAATCCCTGGGGTGCGAGGTCATAAAGTCGAATTTAAAATCGCCCTCAATTGCGTCAATCTCACGGATAAGCTGTGCAAAGTTCATTTCAAAGTCACAGTTTTTGCCGTAAGAGTTAACGTTCTGACCCAGAAGAGTTATAAGCTTATAGCCCTCTGACACCAAAGCTCTCGCTTCGTCAAGAATTACCTCGGGCCTTCTGCTTCGCTCTCTGCCCCTTACGTGGGGAACGATACAGTATGAACAGAAATTGTTGCAACCGTACATAATCGGAAGCCAAGCGTTATCACCACTGTCACGCACCGTGGGTAAGCCCTCAGCAATAACGCCGTCGCTATTATCAGTGCAAAAAACTCGTTTACCGGTACAAAGCACTCTTGAAACAAGCTCGGGCAAGCGGTAAGTAACGTGGGTACCAAAAACAAGATTAACAAAGGGATAGCTGTTTTTAATCTTCTCGGCAATATGCTCCTGCTGCATCATACAACCACAAAGCGCTATAATTAAATGGGGCTTGTCTTTTTTATATTTCTTAAGTGCGCCAACGTTACCGAAAACTCTATCCTCGGCGTGCTCACGGATTGCACAGGTATTAAACAAAATAAAGTCTGCCTGAGCTTCATCATCACAAAGAACGTAGCCCATTTCAACAAGCATACCCTTGATATGCTCACTGTCGGCAACGTTACCCTGGCAACCATAGGTGTGAATAAACGCCTTAGGTGGCTCGGCGGGAAAGCGCGCATTCAAAACACTGTTAACCTTTTCAGAATATTCCTTTTGCTTAAGCAATTCTGATTCATCAACAAAAAAATTCTTCTGCAAAATATACTCCTTAATAGGGTTGAACAAGCCAACCCAAAATATCGTTAAAAATCTTTTCCTTGGAATCCTCGTTAAGAATCTCATGACGGCAACAAGGATAAATAAGAACTGTGGGCTCGTGACCTGCATCAACAAGTGAATCTGCACAATTAATGGGACCCTTACCATTCTGACCAACGGGGTCAAGGGCGCCACCAATAATAAGGATGGGTAAGCCTACGGGAACAGTAGCAGGCCACATTTTATCACAAGCAAGAATACCGATTGTAGCAAGGTCTCTGATACCTGCAAGAGTAAGCTCCTGACCGCAAAGAGGGTCCTTAATGTAATCCTCAACGTTCTGTTTGTTAAGACTAAGCCAGTCAAGATCTGTCTGCTTATCGGAAACGCTCAGAGATGAAACCTTATTGAGCATTGAAGCCAAGGTGTGATTAATAGTACGGGGGCCGAACTTACTAACAGCCTTCTCGATAGTGTCCACAAACATACCAAGACCCGCAGGAATCTGAGCAGTACCGCAAAGAATAAGGCCTGCAAGCTCGTGACCGAAGGTGCTGGCATATACCCTTGCACAAAGTGAACCCATGCTGTGACCGAAAAGGTAATAAGGCAAATCGGGGTATCTTCTGTGCATTATTGTGTAAAGAATGTGCATATCGTCAACAAAACGGCGATAGCCCTCCTTCTCGGCAGTAAAACCTAAATCGGCTTCGCTTTCTATGGATTTACCGTGACCGAGATGGTCGTTACCGCAAACTACATAGCCGTTTTTAGCAAGGAAAACTGCAAACTCTTCATATCTTGCAATATGCTCGCACACACCGTGAGCAATCTGAAAAACTGCCTTAAGCTCAACGGAATCATCGTACCAGATAAGAGTACGGATTTTGTTAACACCCGTCGAGGAATTGAAGTAAGCTTCCTTTTTAATAATTGCCATAAAACACACTCCTCTGCAATAAAGCGGACAAAAAACAACATTCACCCACTATTTAAGTTATCATACCACAACACCGCTATA
The DNA here is from genome assembly GCA_045654405.1 of Acutalibacteraceae bacterium. Taxonomy (GTDB): domain Bacteria; phylum Bacillota; class Clostridia; order Oscillospirales; family Acutalibacteraceae; genus DTU089. The sequence goes on from JAZONH010000015.1 coordinate 19,106, forward strand.
TTTTCAAGATTAAAAAACATATAATTGTAAAATAATATATTAATAAATAACTAAAATTGTTATAATTTAGCGACAAATTCAACTTCTTCTTGAATTTGCAAAAAATATGTGATAGTATGTAGTAAATATGTACACATTACTTGACGGAGGTTAACGCTATGACCACGGAATTCAACACAAATTCAAAGGCTATAATCATCGGCCTTACCGACACCGGCGAAAGAATCCCTGCCGCCTCAGGCAGAATTTCAACTCAGCCCGGCACAGCACTTGAGATACTTGAATTATCAAAGGATGCGCAGAAAAACGCTAATCTTATTTCAAAGGTTACACGCTCGGGTCACAACTCAACTGTTGAGCATACCGTGTTCAACCTTGCTTTTCAGAACGTTTCAGTGCTTGTTGAGCAGTTCATCATCGAATTCCGCCTTGCTTCCTTTACCGTTAAGTCAAGACGTTACGTTGACTTTGCAAAATTAGGCTACTACGTACCCCATTTCGCTTCAAAATCAGTTCACGACAAATATATGGCGCATATGGATTACCTCTACAAGGAATACGAGGCATTTATTGACGCAGGCGTCCCTAAGGAGGATGCTCGTTTCCTTCTTCCCTATTCACTTTACAGTAACTTCTACTGTACACTTAATGCCCGTGAAATGATCAATATGCTTTATGCAATGATTTACGGCAGAGGCTCACAATTTGCCGAAATCAGAACACTGGGCGAATCCTTGCTTGAGCAGGCAAAACGCCTTACACCCGGTATCTTCACAGACTTTGAAAATCGTCGCCCCACTGTTCAGGACGTACCCGTATTCAATTACAAGCCCGACCCTGAGCTTATTAAAGACGAGGCTCCGGTTGAGCTTCTCAGCTACACACCCGAAGCATCAAAGGTTATTGCAAGAGCCGCTCTTATTGAATCCTGCAATCTTCCCACAGCTCAGATTGAAAAAATCACTTCAGACGAAAAGGAATGCGCCTCAATCATCAAGACGGTTATTAACTCAAAAAGGCAAAGACCTCTTGAAGCTGCAACCTTCACCTTCCGTATAAATAACGTTTCATTGTCATGTTTAACACACTTTGCAAGGCACAGAATTCAGTCAATCGGTATCCCCTCTCTCACCTTAACAGACAGAAGAAGGCACATCTTACCCGAAACAATTGCGCAGAAGCCCGGCTTTAAAGAAAGATACTGCGAAGCATTCACCAAAACCGCCGACCTGTATGATGAATTAAAGAAAAACGGCATTTCCGAGGAGCTTCTTGCTTATATGCAGTTAAGCGGTAACACCGTTGATATTGTTACTACAATCAACGGCCGTGAGTTACTCTTGTTTATGAAGCTTCGTTCCTGCAACAGAGCTCAGTGGGAAATCAGAGATTTTGCTATCGATATGCTCAAAAAGCTTCGCGAAGCTGACAAAACAGTATTTAGCTTCTACGGTCCCAGTTGCTACGTTTCAAAATGCCCTGAGGGTCCCTTAACCTGCGGTAAAGCTGCCGAGGTTATTAACACAATCAAAAATCTTTAAAAAACAAGGAGTTACCGACAACGGTAACTCCTTAATTTTTTATTATTCAATAACTATTTTTGTGTTTGAGCCGTCAATCGCTCTTTCCAGAATTGCAACATCCAGAACGTCGATTACACCATCAGAATCCGCATCGCACGCTTCGTCAAAATCCGTTTGAATTCCATCCCCTGCCAGGGCTTTATTCACCGCCAAAGAATAATCCGACGAGTTGGCCGAGCCGTCACCGTTACAGTCACCAATCAGTATCAAACGCCAATTTTCAATAGCATTATTCTTACCCGAAGGCGCCGTAAAAGTACCTGAAGTAAAGTAACCGGACACAGGTGCATACATTCCATGGAAATATATTTCGTTATCACTGCCATCAAAGAATGACATAACAAGCTTACGTTGGGTGAAATCCGCTTTTGAGTTATATGTAGCGGTAAAATTACTATATTTATTGCTACTATTGAACGCATAGTCTGAGTATTCCAGAACGGGTAAAAATGGTGAGCCGTCAGAGACGTGGCTTGCTTCAAACGTACTGCCGCCAAAATATATATCCTTGGTCTTTAATCCTATCAAAAAGAAGTCTGTAAATATACCGTATGCTTCCTGATCATCCCACGTAGCATCCAACAGATACCACTTGCCGTCCTCCATCTGCACAGCGTTCCACATATGAGCACCGCCACTTGCAGTACCCGTAATGCACACGCAAGGCACCCTGTATTTATCGCAGAAAAGCTTAAAGGCCTCTGCATACCCCTGACAAACCGCCTCGCCATTCACCAAAGCTCCGTAAGCATCATGACAGCTTGCGTAATCGTTGATGTAAACTATGTTATTACAAAGATAATCGTGCAAGGATTTTACAAAATCATAGCGGGTAGTAGTGTTGAATTGGGTGTTGTTCACAACCTGCATCATAGCATTATAATTGCTTTTTATGTTAGAAGTGTTATAAATCTCAGCATTGGTCTGACCATGCTTTTTAATGCCTATCTTATAAGTAATTTTAGTTACTGCACCCGTTGAAGGATAGTACGAGCGACTGATGCCGTAGCCGTTATAGTAGAAAATCTCAGGATGGTCAAGGCAAATGGCGTACATAATTTTCGTAAAATCTATAGACTCATATTGTGCCTTGGTAAGGGCGGGTGAATAGTCAATTGTAAAGCTTAACACACCAACGTCCAGTGATAATACCTTGTTATAAAACACCCTTTCAAGGTCAGAAAGCAAATTAAAAGAAGAATAAGATCTTGCAGAAATGTTATTTGAAGAAAGGTACTCTGCAGAATAATTACTTAAATATTCAACGGCAGCCCCTTCGTAATAATCGTCACAATACTCTTCAAAATACTCGGTAACAACTACGGGCGTTGACGCGGCAAAGCACTCAACAACTAAAGAAAACACAAATATTAAGCAAAGTAAAATTGAAAATATCTTCTTCGTAATTATCACCTCTTTCTGTATTTCTTTTATGATAACAAGTATTATAAAAAAAGTCAACACAACCAATTATCATTAAAAAACAGCCATTTTTATGTAATTTTGAATGAAAACACCAAAAAACTTTACTCAATTATAACAAGTTTGTATATTGAAAGTATCAAAAAAAAGTTTTATAATCAAAATAGATTTTCTTGTTTTTTGAGAGGTTACTTAAATGTTAGGTAAATTAATTCGGGTTGCGGTTACCGAAGCGGTTGGTTCCCCCTTACCTGACGGTGGTGTTTACAAACTTAATCACGGCACACCTATCGGTAAATTCCGTCCCACTACACCCATAAGCGGTGTTCTTATTCTTGGTATTGATAACCCTGTCAAGCATTTTGATGGTCGTGTTATCGGCATTATTAAATTCAAAGACAACGGCGAGCAAAAAATCGTTGCAGCTCCCAAGTCCAAAAGGTTAATCGATTGGGAAATCAGAAAGCTCATAAGCTTCTACACTGCCAATAGACCCTTTGTGCTTGACTGCTATTACGAGCGTTCCTGCGGCGCAGTTGTTTACAGAAACATCGGCGGCACTATCAGATACCTTCTTATCAAAAACCGTCGCAGTTCAAATTGGAGCTTCCCAAAGGGTCACGTTGAAAACGGCGAAACACTTGAAGAAACTGCAATGCGCGAGGTGCTTGAGGAGGCCGGTATCAGAATCAAAATTTTCCCCGGCTTTATGAGCAAATCTCAGTACTCTATTCAGAACAGAATCCAGAAAACTGTTCAGATCTTTGTTGCAACAACAAGCGACGAGCAGACAAGAATTCAACCCGAGGAAATTGAAGATTACATCTGGCTCCCCTTTGATAGTGCTTACAACTGCCTTAAGTTTGACAATGACAAGGCTATTTTAAAGGATGCGCGTGATTTCTTGATTGAAAATAATTATATCGACGAGGTAAAAAATGACTGAAAGTATTGCTAAGGCATTCGTGGAATTTCTCGAAAGCTTTAATATTCCCGAGCAGTTAATACCCTTTATTGTTTCACTATTCCCCGTGCTTGAATTACGTGGCGGTATGATTGCGGCGCGTATTCTTGAAATCGATTTCATTCAGGCCTTCCTGGTTTGTTTTATCGGTAATATGATACCCATCCCCTTTATATTACTTTTCATAAGAAAAATCTTCAAGCTTATGCGCAAGGTTAAGCCTCTCGGCAAAATTGTTGACAAGCTTGAGGCAAGAGCAGAAAAGAAAAAGGGTACAATCGAAAAATACAAGGAATGGGGCCTTTTACTTTTTGTTGCCATTCCCCTTCCCGGCACGGGTGGTTGGACAGGTGCACTTATTGCCGCATTAATGGATTTAAGAATGAAAAGGTGCCTTCCTATGATTGCCCTGGGTGTGTTTATTGCAGGACTTATTATGTCACTTATTACTTACGGAATCTTTTAATTTTAACCGCTGTTACCCAACAGCGGTTTTATACTATCAACTTGGTGATTAAATGAAAACTTGTTTTATATTCGGCGCAATGCCTCTTGATAATATTGCCGTAAAGCCTACGGATGATGATTTTGTTATAGCCGCCGACGGTGGGTTCAAAACCCTCGAAAAATTCAATATAACTCCTGACCTTATAGTTGGTGACTTTGACTCACTGAGCTACACACCCGCGGGCGACAACGTTATAAAGCATCCCGTAAAAAAGGATGAAACAGACACCATACTTGCAATAGATATTGCCTTTTCAAAGGGTTACGGTAATTTTATTATTTACGGTTGCCTCGGCGGCAGGCTGGACCACACTCTTGCAAGCATTCAGACAGCATCCTATGTTGCCGAAAAGGGTGGCTCAGCAACTTTTATTGATAACGAAACCTTTCTTACGGTTATTAAGGAAAGTACAATTACCTTCACAGACAATAATCAAGGAATCGTTTCTGTTTTTGCAATTTCCGAAAAAGCCGAGGGCGTCAATCTTTCGGGGTTACTTTATAGCCTTGAAAATGCGTCTTTAACCCCCGACTATCCCTTGGGAGTAAGCAATGAATTTATTGGCAAAAACGCAAAAATCGCCGTAAATAAGGGCAAGCTTTGCGTTATATGGAACAGCAAAGGCAGAGAATTTAAAATCGGAGGATAATATGGAAAATAAATGCTTAACTAATATCACAGGCGCAATATTTGACCTTGACGGCACACTCCTCGACTCAATGTACATTTGGAGCGAAATCGGCTTAAAATTCCTGAAAAACGAGGGTGTTACACCCCCTCCGGGTGCCTCCGAGGAATTTGTAAAGCTTAGCCTTGTTCAGGCAGCAGAATTTTATATTAAAAATTACGCACCTCACAAAACTGTTATGGATATTGTTAAAAGCATTAACGCACTTGTTGAGGACTTCTATCTTAAAGAGGTATTGCTTAAAGACGGCGTGGTTGAATTCCTTGAACACTTAAAGGCTAAAAACGTAAAAATGTGTATTGCCACCGCAACCGATAAATACATGGTGGAAAAAGCTCTTGAACGCAACGGCATACTTGATTATTTTTCTGAAATTTTCACTTGCACCGTCGTTGGCGCAGGCAAGGACACACCAGTAATTTATGATAAAGCCCTTGAGCATTTAGGCACCGCCAAGGAAACGACTTTTGTTTTTGAGGATGCTCTTTACGCAATAGAAACCGCTCACAAGGCAGGCTACAGAATAGTGGGAATAAACGACGTTTCCGAGGCCGCAGACCCCGAAGAAATAAAAGCTCTCTGCGACGTTTACATAAACGATTACTCAGAAATATACAAGCATTTTTAATAAAAAACACCTCGTACGGCTTGTGCTGTACGAGGTAATTTTTTATTCTTCATCGGTAGATTCAGGTGCTTCTGATTCGGGAGTAATGATCTCCTCTTCTTTTTCTTCAACACCCTCAGCAGCCTTTTCAACAACGGGTGTGTAATTTTCATCCATAAGCTGAAGGAATTTTTCTTTGCCGATTTTTTCATCTTTAATAAGAGTTTCGGCAATTAAGATAAGTTTATCATTGTGCTCGTTAAGAAGCTCTGTACAACGAGCTTCGCACTCGGTAACGATACGCTTAATCTCGTCGTCAATCTGCTCGGCATAGCAATCTGAGAAGTTCTTGGTTTTGGTTGATTCCATACCAAGGAAAACCTCGTCATGATCTTTACCGTAAACAATGGGGCCGAGCTTTTCGCTCATACCATAGCGGGTAACCATTGATCGAGCCATATCGGATGCTCTGGAAATATCCGACGAAGGGCCGGTAGAAATATCATTACCGATAAGCTTTTCGGCAACACGACCACCCATAAGGGAAACAATTCTGTCAAGCATCTCAGATTTGCTCATATATGATGAGTCCTCATCGGGTCTGTAAAGCGTATAACCACCAGCCATACCGCGAGGTATGATCGAAATTTCATAAACGGGGTCGCTATGCTCAAGATAGAATGCAACAACTGCATGACCTGCCTCATGATAAGCGGTCATCTTCTTTTCTTTCTCGGTATATTTATGAGATTTCTTTTCAGTACCAACCTCAACCTTAACAATTGCCTCGTCAATTTCAGTCATTGTTACAGCCTTTTTGTTGCGTTTAGCCGCAAGCAACGCCGCCTCGTTAAGGAGGTTTTCAAGGTCCGCACCAACAAAGCCAACTGTACCGTGTGCAACAGTTTTAAGGTCAACGTCGGGTGCGAGAGGTTTATTTTTTGCGTGAACTCTGAGAATCTCTTCTCTGCCCTTAAGGTCGGGTCTGCCTACAGTTACCTGTCGGTCAAAACGACCGGGACGAAGCAATGCAGGGTCAAGAATGTCGGGACGGTTAGTAGCCGCAATGATAATGATACCCTCGTTATTACCGAAGCCATCCATTTCAACAAGCAACTGGTTAAGAGTCTGCTCACGCTCGTCATGACCGCCGCCCATACCTGCGCCGCGATGACGACCAACGGCGTCAATTTCATCAATAAAGATAATTGCAGGAGAGCTCTTTTTAGCTTGGTCAAAAAGGTCACGCACACGGGATGCACCAACACCAACGTACATTTCAACAAAGTCAGAACCTGAAATTGAGAAGAAGGGCACGTCTGCCTCGCCTGCTACTGCACGGGCGAGCAAGGTTTTACCTGTACCGGGAGGGCCAACAAGAAGTACGCCCTTGGGAATACGAGCGCCAAGCTCAGTAAACTTACGGGGGTCCTTTAGGAATTCAACAATTTCCTGTAATTCTTCCTTTTCTTCGTCCGCACCTGCAACCTCCTTGAAGGTTGTTTTACGTTTTTCATCCTTACCGAATTTAACACGTGCCTTACCGAAGTTCATAGCCCTGTTATTTTCTGAGTTAATGGTATTATTCATACGCTTCATAAAGATATATCCGCCGATTACAAGGAAAACAACCGCAAGGATAATGGGAATAAGCTGAAGCCAAAATGAATAAGATGCACCTGAAACATAATTGAATTTAATAGGTGTTTTGGGATTTGCACGGTTAAATTCAACAACGTCATCGTGGACGTCCTCAAGGAAGAGGTTAACGTTGGGCACGGTATATTTTTTTGAAGTACCATCGTCCAACTTAAATTTAAGTGCACCTGTACCGATATTAAGCTCATATTCGGTAATTTTACCGCTATCAAAATACTCGACAACCTGGTAGTACTCTAGCTTTGTGTTTTTGCTACCGCCGCCTGCATAAAGGCCAACAAAAATTATAAGCACAAGAGGTATAAGCACATAGGGTAAAAAAGATTTGATTTTTTCGCTGCGTTTAATGACAGCTCACCTCACTAACTATATTAATCAGAATAAACAGAGCGTTTTAACGCACCGATATACGGTAAATTTCTGTAATATTCATTATAATCAAGACCATAACCAACGATAAATTCGTTAGGCACGCGTGAGCCGATATAATCGGCGTATAAATCAGCCTCACGTCTTTCGGGCTTATCAAAAAGTGTACAAATTTTGATGCTCTTGGGGTTGCGAGCAAGAAGAAGCTCACGTATATAGCTTAAGGTTCTGCCACTGTCAAGAATATCCTCAACAATAAGCAGATCCTTGCCCTCAATAGAAGCATCCAGATCCTTGATAATCTTAACAACACCACTTGTTTTGGTACCTGAGCCATAGCTTGAAACCGCCATAAAGTCGATGTTGCAAGGAATTTTAATTTCACGCATAAGGTCTGCCATAAATAAAACTGAGCCCTTGAGCACGCTTACTAAAAGCAAATCCTTATCCTTGTAATCCTCAGAAATTCTTGCACCTAAATCTTTAACAATCTGTGCAAGCTCTTCTTCAGAAATAATAACGTTTTCAATATCCTGAAGCATATCTTCTGTATTAATCATTATTTTTTCCCCCAATAAAAATAATATTACTTGAATTGGCATCAACTTGGCATCGTGCGTCAACTCCCACGGAATAAACCCACACAACACCTACGTCATCGCATAAAACAGGTATAAAATCACGTTTTTCAACCGGCATATTCATTTCACTGAATAATTTTTTTAAGCTTTTGGTAACACCGCGCTTGCGAAGCGAAATTTTGTCACCAACAATGCGGGTTCTGAGGAAAACTTTTCCTACAATTTTATCACAATCAATTAAATTATCCAATACCTTTTTATTAAATTTTTCTGAACTTTGGGCAATTGCTTCGGTTTTAATAAAGTAATCACCAAGAACTGCTTCAAAAGGTAAATTATCCACACAAACAGCCTCGGGTGCGGACTGCTTATCTTTTATAAAAAAACGAAATTTACCTTTTACGGCTTCTGCAAATATATCGCCGTAAACCTGTATTCTGCCCGCACCTTTAAGTAACGCCATAAGCTCATCGAGTTTTTTACGATCGAGGGTTTTATCCGTCAGATCCTGAATCAGAATAACTAAAGCCTCGCGAACAATAACGTCATCAAAATCCAATAGTGCACCAACAAAATAATTACCGCCGAAGTCCCGAGCACAATCAAGCGCTCTGAGCGCCTCACGCTTAACATAATCGCTAACCTCGCGGGCATTCGAGCTAAAATAAGTGAAGTTAGAGATTGATTCGGAATTAATTTCCTCCAAAACGGGTAAAACCGAGTGACGGATTTTATTCCTTGTGTAATCATCACTTAAATTTGTGCTATCGGTAACGTATTCAAGACCATTTTCATCACAATAGCCCTCAATTTCCTTACGGGTGCAGTAAATCAAGGGTCGGATAATGGCATCCCTGACCGGTGGAATTCCACCGCCGCCCTTAATTGTAGAGCCTCTTGCAATGTTAAAAAGCACGGTTTCCGCATTATCGTTAGCATTATGAGCCGTTGCAATTTTAACGCCGTCACCTGCCAGTGAATGAAAGAATTTATATCTTTCATTTCTGCCGCAGACCTCCAGACTATCGCCACTTTCTGCAGAAAGCCTTACACAGTCAATATTAAGAAGCCTGAATTCAATGCCAAGCCTTTCACAAAAGCTCTGTGCAAAGTCCGCATCGCGCAATGCTTCGTCACCACGAATACCATGGTTAACGTGCGCCCCCACAAGTTCAAAACCAAGCTCTTCTTTAAGAGAGTTAAGCATATGTAACAAGCAAACAGAATCTGCACCGCCCGAAAAGCCTACAACAACCCGACGTGCTTCCCAAAGCATAGAATGGTCCGCAATAGCCTTTAATGCCTTGTTTCGTACAATAAAAGTAAAGTTATTCATCTCTGTACTCCAAAGTAGAGAACAAGGTGTATTGAGCATCCCAATGGAGCTTTACACGCTCAGTTGAGCCGTGTCGGTTTTTAGCAATATCAACGTCCGCCTGAGTCATATCGATTTCGTCCGCATTCTGGGCACTGTTTTTATAGTAGCCTTCACGATAAAGCATCATAACGATATCTGCGTCCTGCTCGATTGAACCGGAATCTCGAAGGTCAGAAAGCATGGGTCTGTTTGATGATTTACCATTCTTTTCGGGCCCACGGGAAAGCTGAGCACAAACAACAACAGGGATTTTTAAATCCTTCGCAAGCATCTTAAGGCTTCGGGTAATTTCCGTAACCTCCTGCACTCGGTTTTCCTTTTTCTTAGCGGATTCCATAAGACCAAGGTAGTCGATAATAATACAATCAACGTCCTTAGCACGTTTAATTTTAGATTTGATTTCGGGAACTGTAATTGATGCAGTATCATCAAAATAAAGGTTGCACCTTGTCAAACGGTCGGTAGCCTCTGCAAGACGCACCCACTCCTCTGATGAAATATCACCTGAACGAAGCTTATTGGACTCAACTCGTGCCTCGGTTGAAAGCACACGAGCTGCCAACTGCTCGTTGGACATTTCCAAGGAAAAGAATATAACCTTTTTGCCTGTCATTGAAACGTTACGGGCAATATTAAGGGCGAAGCTTGTCTTACCCATAGCAGGACGGGCACCAATCAGAATAAGGTCAGAGCGGTTAAGACCCGAGGTGATTTCATCGATTTTTGAAAAGCCCATGGGAATACCCTTGAATTCCTCTGCATTTTCCGATGTGATATTAACAAGGTTGGGATAAACCTCTGCAGAAATAACGTCGCTTAATTTCTGCAAAGAGCCCGTTGTTTTACCCTTACGTATGTCATAAATTTTCTGCTCAGCGGCATCAAGAATTTTATCCGCCTCTGCGCCGCCATCAACTGCAGAATCGATAGTTTCCTTTGAAATTGTAATAAGTGAGCGAAGGAAATGCTTCTCTCTTACAATTTTGCAGTAATTCTCAACGTTAGCTGCAGAGGGCACCATCTGAGCAATCTGGAAAAGGTAGTTTTTACCACTCTCCATATCAAATGTTGAATCAGAGCTAAGCTTATCAAGAATTGTAAGAGCATCGATTCTTGAGCCAAGGGTATCAAGAATTACAATTGCCTCCATAATAGACCTGTGCTGAGGCAGATAAAAATAATCGGGCTTGATGTGTGAAAGCACCACGCTTACACACTCGGGGTTAATCAACACCGAGCCGATAACTGCCTGCTCAGTTTCAAGGCTAAAGGGCAAATTGATATTATCAAATGTCTGAATATCAGCCATAATTATATCCCTTTCAGAATAGTGTTTTGTAGTAAATTAAGCCTCAGTTACCTGCACCTTAAAGTCTGCAGTAACCTGTGGATGGAGCCTTACCTGAGCGTTATAGGTGCCGAAGGCTTTGATATCATCAACTGCAATTTTGCGCTTATCAACCTTAACAGAAAACTTAGTTGTTACAACGTTTGCAATTTCCTTAGCAGTTACAGAGCCAAAAAGCTTGCCGTTGGCACCGCCCTTTGCTTTAATTACAACAGTTTGGCCGTTGATTTTAGAAGCAAAATTCTTTGCGGCCTTTAATTCCTCGTCTGCTTTGAATTTTTCGGATGACTCTTTATTTTTGAGTTCGGACATAAGCTGTGCATTCATCTCTGCAGCGAGCCCTCTGGGGAAAAGGAAATTACGAGCGTACCCCTCGGAAACGCTAACCTTTTCGCCTTTTTTACCAAGACCCTTTACGTCACTTTTTAATAAAACTTCCATTATTGTTACCTCCGATAGAAAGTTATTTATTTGATTTATATTGCTCAATTGCATTTAAGAGCATTATTTTTGCACTTTCAAGACTGGCACTCTTAATCTGAGCCGCCGCCATTGTGTTGTGGCCACCGCCACCAAGAATTTCCATAATAAGCTGAACGTTTTCCTCGCCTAATGAGCGGGCAGAAATCTGCACCTTACCCATACCGAGCTTGGACAAAACGAATGAGGCACGAACACCGTCAATAGAAAGCATATCATCTGCCGCAGACGAGGTTATTATGCGTATGTTTTTAGTATCAGCATTAGTGATGCTTATCATATAACCGTCGTGAATTTCGCCACTGCTTACAATCTGATTTTTAAGCTCAGCCATTTCTGAATCAATTGAGAAAAGCTTTTTAACGGACACGGTATCCGCATCGTTATCACGAAGGAAGCCTGCCGCCTCAAAGGTTCTTTGTGAAGTTCTGAGAACGTAATCCTTCGTATCAAGAACAATACCCGACAACAATGCAGTGGACACCACCGAAGGAATATTGTCAAGAATTGTTGAATACTGTATTAATTCGGTCACCATTTCACAGGACGACGATGACGAAGGCGACATATAGATAATCTCCGCCTCCTGAATATAATCATCCGAACGCCTGTGATGGTCAATAACTATAACACCGCCCGCAAGCGCAAACAAATCGGGCTCATCAAGAAGGGCTTGTCTGTGGGTATCAACCACAATAACAAGTGTATCATCATCGCAGGAATCAAGCGCTTTATTTACAGAAATAAAGTGCTTGTAACCACTATTATTAGCTAAGGCAACAAGTGGTGAAGCAAGGGTGGTTTTGTTGTCTACAACTACCTGAGCGTTAACGCCATTCGCCTGGCAGAAAAACTGCATACCCATCGCGGCACCAACCGAATCGTAATCGGAATACTTGTGCCCCATAATATAGACCTTTTCAAACTGCTTTACACAGGTTGAAATATTCGCCGCAGTCCTGCGTGGTGAAACACGTGAGCTATCGTTAGCCCTGTTCGAAACACCGCCAAAATAAACGTAACCATCGTCAGTATGTACCGCCGCCTGGTCACCACCCCTGCCCAAGGACATATCAAGGGCTTTTCGGGCCTTGGCTTCACATTCAGAAAAGGATGAACCACTACCGACACCGATGGAAAGCGTGGCGTTAACGGGACTGTCACCATAGGTGTAATTACGAACCTTACTGAGTACCGAAAATTTATTTTCGCACAGGCTATCAAGATTACGCTTTTCACCAAGAACAAGGAAATTACCGTTGGCAATTTTCTTGAAAATTACGCTTTCGCCCTTTAGCCATTCTTCAATAAGGCTTTCAATACCGCCCGAAATCATAGCGAATTTACTATCAGTAAGACTTCGGGAAAGCTCCTCGATGTTATCAACAAGCATAAGCATAACGAAGGGCCTCGAAAAATGATACTCCTGCGAAATGTTTTTAAGGTACGTATCATCAAAGAAATAAACGCACAAAAGGTTATTTGCCGTAATAGAGAAGGCAGTGAACTTTTTATCGGAAAAGCGTGCATCCGAAACCTTTTCTTCGGAAATCTTAGCAAAAGAGAAGTCCTCAAAAAAGTCGTTCATTGTAAGGCTTTTAATTTCATAGCCGTTAACAATATCATCCGAAAACTGCTTGTTGTACCACACAATGTTACCCGATTTATCACAAACTGCACAAGCAAGCGGGAAGCTGCAATCCGCAGAATTTGTATCGGGAAATAGTGATTTGGTAAGATACTTAACATATTTACGTGTGTTTTTAAACACAAAAAGCGTGTAAACCAGCTGAGAAGCAAGAACAATCAATGTAAGAACACCGAAGCAGATGGTAACTGACGGCTCAGAAAAATAACTGCTTAAAAGTGTGCTCAACAAAAGCAACAAAACTGCAACAAAACCAACGGGATTTTGCCGCAAATAAGCTTTAAACTTCATTTTCACACCCCTTTACGGGAAAATAATATCATACTCTCATAAGAACGGGTAAAATCATGGGACTACGCTTCGTTCTTTCGTACATAAGTCGGGAAATTTCATCCTTAAGCTTGGTATTCATAGCGTTAAGGTCGTAGCTATAAGGCGGGAAGCTATCAATTACGTGCATTGAAAGTGCAACCGCCTCCTTCATAAGAAGCTCGGCCTCCTTAACGTAAACAAAACCCTTTGAAAGCACCTCAGGCCCTGAAAGAAGCTCACCTGAAGCACCGTCAATGGTAGCCGCGATGATAATGATACCATCCTGACCAAGATGCAGACGCTCCTTCATAACACGTGTACCAACGTCACCAACGCCATAGCCGTCAACGTAAATTTTACCATTAGCTACAGTGCCCGAAACACTCATTGAGCGCTCGCTCAGTGAAACCTCATAGCCGTTATCCGCAATAAGAATATTATTGGGATCAACACCCACACTCTCGGCAACCCTTGCATGATAGCGAAGGTGCTTCTGCTCACCGTGTACAGGAATGAAATAACGGGGCTTAACAAGTGATAACATAATTTTAAGCTCTTCCTGACAGGCGTGACCCGAAACGTGCACGTCGTACATTTTTTCATAAATAACCCTTGCACCAAGGCGCATAAGGTCGTTAATAACACGGTAAACGGTTTTTTCGTTACCGGGAATAGGTCTTGCAGAGATAATTACGCAGTCGTTAAAGCCGATGCTCACCTTACGGTGATTGCCCGACGCCATTCTTGAAAGAGCGGACATAGGCTCGCCCTGACTGCCCGTTGTAATAATAACAAGCTGGTCATCAGTATATTTTTTAACCTCGTCTATACCAATAAGGGTGCCGGAGGGAATACTAACGTAACCTAACTCACTTGCAATTGCAACAACGTTTTCAAGGCTTCTGCCTGAAAGAGCCACCTTTCTGCCGGTGTTGGCGGCGATATCGATAATCTGTTGAACGCGGTGAATGTTTGAAGCAAAGGTCGCAATAATAATACGTCTGTCCCCTGCCTGAGTGAACAGGTTGCGGAAGGTTTCACCAACCTTGCTTTCGCTTTGTGTGTAACCCGGCTGCTCGGCGTTTGTTGAGTCAGAAAGCAGACACAAAACGCCCTCGTTACCAAGCTCGGCAAATCTTGATAAATCAATAATACCGCCATCAATGGGACTGGTATCAATCTTAAAGTCACCAGTCTGAATAACTATACCCGCCTCGCACTTAATAGCAAGAGCAACTGCATCGGGAATAGAGTGGTTAACCTTTATAAACTCAACGTTAAAGTCACCAAGAGGAATCTCGTCCCCCGCTTTAACTACGTTAATTACAACCTCGTGCTCAAGCTTATGCTCAGAAAGCTTACCACGGATAAGCCCTGCAGTAAGAAGAGTTGTGTAAACAGGGATATTAACCTTTTTAAGAAGGTAGCAAAGACCACCGATATGGTCCTCGTGACCATGGGTAATAAGAATACCCTTAAGCTTATCGGCGTTACGCTCAACAAAGGTGAAATCAGGAATTACAAAGTCAACACCCAATTGGTCGGACTCGGGGAACGCAAGACCGCAGTCAACAATAAGCATTGAGTTGCCGTATTCGTAGCAGGTCATATTCTTGCCAACCTCGTTAATACCACCAAGGAATGAAACCTTAACGGGGGTATTGCTTACGGGCGGTGTAACACGAGAATATAACGCACCCTGATTCTTTTTATTTGTTGTTTTCTTTCTTGTCTGTTTATTCTGTTTTTTGTTTTTATCAACCCTTTTGTTTTCTGTTGCCTTTTTATCTACGGCATTATTCTGTTTAGTTGATTTTGTTTTCTTAGCCACGTCTTTTTTCTTGCCGCCTGCCTTAGGGGCCTTTTTCTTTCCCTGTGGCAAGGGGTTTTTGTTTTTGTTTTCTTTAGCCATAATAATCACCTGATAATCAATCATTCATAAAAATCCGTAATATATGTAACGCCGACTTTACAAGACGGCACAATGCGCTACTTTACTAATTATTAATAATACAATTATTTGATAAAAATGTCAATAGTTTAGCATATCCCTTTGGGCGATAAAGCGTGTCAGATTTTCGACAATTTCCGCTGCAGCTTCCATCGTGGGTGATTTTGCTCTGATGCAGAATTCACCCTTATTAAGCTGGTTGATTTTCACAGCACTAAGGCCATCCTTGTAAAAAATGGTATCCTTTCTGAAATCTATTTTATTCTCACGCGAAAGATCCGCCGCCAAAACACAAAGCCCGCAAGGATTGTTAACATTTTTTTCTGCAACATAAAAGCGTGGCAATTTTTCTGTTATTTCTTTTAGGTTTTCCTTTTCAAGACTGATAATTTTCATAATGTAAAAGCTCAATATAAGGCTATCAAATTTAAAGAAATCCTTAAAAATGTCCATATACTTTAGCCGATAAAAACTGGCAATTTCAAGTAGCTTTGAATGAGAATAAACAATCCCATCATAATTTACAGTTACCTTAGTTGCACCGTAATTCACGTTAAATTCTACTCGCTTACCCGATTTCTTAAAACCAATTTTTGAGGTAATAATTTTACTCAACGTACATAAAAACGCATTATCCGAATTAAAAACAGGATAAAAATCCAAGCTTTCCTCAAACAATCTGGTGATATTTTGCACGTACATTCTTTGCATACCGTGTATCTGACGAATGCTTTTACACTGCTCTCGACCGCTTCTTGGTATATCTGACGAAGAAATAACGCTTTTAAGATTAAAAAAATCCGACCTCGAAAGCCCTGTTTCCCCTTTTCTAAACAAGCTTATGAGCGTTCCGTTTTCATTACCGCTAAAAAATGCGGCACAATCAAGTTGGCAAAAATCCATAAAGTAATGTAGCGACGAGTAAAACCCGTTACCGAAATCATAGCATTGGGCACCAGTGGTTAATGCGCCGCCCAGAAACGCAAGCTTTAAGGCGGTAGAGTTTAATTCACCGTCACTTGCAATGCCGATTTTAGGCATATCGAAGCAGATACCCGTTGCCGCACCAAGGCGAGCTGCCCTCTCGGGTGTGTAACCATAAAAACCATCGACTGTATCGCTATTTTCTGCTTTAAAGCTAACAAAAAAATCCCCGTAATCGTCAACACGCGAAAAGGCTCTGATAAAGCTGTTGCTTTCAACAACCGAACCCTCCCCGACAGTCACGTCGTGACACAAAATACTGTCATTGAGAATAGTACTGTTACGGCGCAAAACCACGTTTGAAGAAGCAACACATCCCTCAACACGGCACCTCGATGAAACGTATGAATTTTCACCTATAACAGAGTTACAGATACGGCTACCTCCCGCCACAAGAACGCCATCTGAAATTATTACGTTTGGGCCGATTACGCACCCCTTTTCAATCTGAATATCATCACCGAAATACACGGGCGGCACTATAACAAAATCGCCCCCGGGAATTACCGATGATGCGTATATTCCTTGTGCTACTTCGGGCAATCTGTAAGGCACACTACCACAAAGCACGTCACGGCAAAATCCCTTGTATATCAATGGATTTTCGATGACTATAAATTTTTCTCTATAAGTTTTTTCACACTTTATTGTCTTAAAAAAGGAAGAAAAATCATCATTATTTTCGTTGAGCTTTTGCAGTAAAAACGAGCCCTCCACAACACAAAAGGCCACATGATTTGCATTGTTTTTTACTACAAAATCCCCTTCATTTTCCCTTATAAACTCATCCGCATTTTCACCGAAAAAGTACACGTCAGAATAGGTTACAAGCACCCTTTCACAAAATTTTTTACTAAGCAAAACTTTGAGCTTTTCGAGCTCATTTTTTTGATTTTGTGCGGGTATTTTTATGGTTTTTTCCGCGCCCTTAAGCACACTGTTTTTATCCAATACTTCACTTAAGATTGTGTCAAAAAATGGTATTTCACCAACATTTTTCACCCCGTAGCACTCGGCCAAGGCTCTGCTACATCTTTCAATAATCACCGCAATCATCAATTATCTCCCTAAAAATATAATTTACATCTTTAAAATGTTCCGAAAATATGTTAATATGTAAAAAACTTTCAAAGGAATCGAAACAATGAAAAAAGTAGAAATTTTCACAGATGGTGCATGCAGCGGCAATCCCGGTCCCGGTGGTTGGGGTGCAATTTTAAGATATAACGGTGTTGAAAAAGAGCTTAGCGGCGGTGCTGCCGACACCACAAACAACAGGATGGAGTTAAGTGCGGTTATTTTTGCACTCAAAGCTCTTAAGGAACCCTGCTTGGTTACTGTAACCACAGACTCAAAATACGTTTATGAGTCAATCACCAAGGGTTGGGTTTATTCTTGGCAAAAAAACGGATGGCGAAAGGCAGACAAAAAGCCTGCATTGAATGTTGATTTATGGAAAGAATTACTTGAACTGCTCGACAAGCATCAGGTTACACTTAATTGGGTTAAAGGACATAACGAGCATCCCGAAAACGAGCGTTGCGACCGCCTTGCAGTTGCTCAATGTGAAAACTATAAATAATAAAAACAAAGCTTGCCTCAGTTTTCTGAAGCAAGCTTTAATTTTAGATGAAATCCTTTAAAAACACAAAGTATTCAGGTGCGTGGAATTTGGGAAGCATCGTAGGATTCAAGGCAAATAGGTGCTTATCCATTTCACCGCCGTCTGTTTCAAGACGATACGCGTTAAAATAAACCTCACCATCACCACTACTAATTTTATCTAACGGGAAGCTGACCGTTGCAACGTAACCATTATCTCTTTTTTGAACGTCGCCCTTAACAAAGCAATCGTCAACAAAGTGAATATCGAGAATCGGCTCGTTATTTTCATCAAAGCCGTGATTCACCATTTCCGCAACCATAAGGTCATTCTCGGGGCTTATTTCAATTTCATAATAAACCTTACGATCAGGGTCAGAGCCTATCAGAACCTCGCAGGCATCCCCTTCTGAATGAATTTTATTGTATCCTGAATGAGGACAATAAAATTCGGTGTTAACAGCGTCAAAAACAAAGGTAGCAATACCATCGTTTACGGTAATATCAACTGTTGTTTTATAGGTTGCCGTGCTACCGTCACGACAATTTTTCAATTCATAAACCATAGTTGTTATTTATTCTCTGCCGCAATACGCTTAAGACCCTCAAAGCCGATTTTAACACTTTCATAGGGATCCAAATCGTAGCAAAGGTCCTGCTCAATAACAATATACTTAGCGCCGATTTCCTTGCAGGTGCGATAGCATGCACCTAAATCAAGGTTACCTGTTCCGCATTCGGCAAATCGTTGCTGACTATTAACAATACGCATATCCTTAAAATGACATACCTCAACACGGCCCTTAAGCTTTTTCATATATTCAGCGGGGTTAACGCCGCCAACCTGCATCCAATATGTATCGGGAATAAAGCGAAGACCAGGCACCTCGTCAATAAGTCTTTCAAAGGTACGTTTACCATCGTAAACCTCAAATTCAAAGGCATGATTATGGTAGTTAAGATACTTACCCTGCTTTGCCATTTTTTCGATAATTTCATTACATTTAACGATGAAGCCTGTTACACCCTCGGCAGATTCATGAATATTGCCGGGCATTGCACCAACACCGATATTATCACAGTGAATAAGGTCGTGCTCGTGCATAAGAGCATCGAGGTCGTTTTTCATTCTATCAAAGGGCTTATGGGTTACACAAACGTCCATTTTGTATTTGTCAACGAGCTCTGCAACAATTTCAGGATGAATATCACCGATTGCAGAAATCTGAATTACGTTACAACCAATATCATCAAGAAATTTAAGTGTAGTTTCAAAATCCTCAGCATTTTTGCACTTGTCACGCAAGGTATAAAGCTGAACACCAAGTTTAATATCTGACATAATAGCACCTCCATAGTACGACTTTATTTTACCACACATTTGCCTAAAGTAAAGAGTTTAATGAATATAGTGAACAAATTTTTTGAACATACTTGATTTATTTTTTGCAAGTATTATAATATTGTTAAGAATTTATTTTATCACCCTCGGGTATGAAAGGAATATTATGGCTAAATATCTTATTGTAAACGCAGACGACTATGGTATGTGTAACGCAGCAAACGAGGCTGTTAACGAGCTTTTCCTTGGTGGTTGGCTTAAATCCGCAACCATCATGATGCCCTGCCC
This sequence comes from Acutalibacteraceae bacterium, assembly GCA_045654405.1. Lineage (GTDB taxonomy): Bacteria > Bacillota > Clostridia > Oscillospirales > Acutalibacteraceae > DTU089. The sequence goes on from JAZONH010000015.1 coordinate 38,820, forward strand.
CACAGCGGCTGATGCAGTTGAGTTCTCAAAGGCTCACCCCGAATATGCTATTGGTGTACATACCACCCTCACAAGTGAATGGGGTAAATATCGTTGGAAGCCCCTTACCGACGGTAAAACACTTATCGACGAAGAAGGCTTTATGTGGCACGAAAGTGACCAGGTTGAAAAGAATGCTTCTTACGAGGATATTGAAAAAGAGGTACGTGCTCAGATTGACCTTGCGCACAGCATGGGTATGAAGCCCTCACACGTTGACAACCATATGGGCTCACTTTACGGTCACTACACAGGCAGACTTGGTCTTTCAAAGCTTGCGCTTAAAATTTGCGGCTCTTACGGCTACGCTTACAGACTTTACGTTAAGCACGATAAGAGAATCTGTCCCAACGGCACTCCCTACATTGCATATGCTGCAGTAACACTTCTCTCAAAGCACTGGGGTAAAAAATACAACGTTATTATCCCTGATTATCTTCTCTTCCCCGATTGGAACGACGATATGCGTGTAAGCTATGAGGTTTATCGTGACACAATCCTTAAAATCTGGACAAACATCCCCGAAAACGGTGTAACAGAAACCTTCGTTCATCCTTCAGTTGAATGCGACGAGCTTAAGGGTATCACCGGCAGATGGCAGGACCGCGTATGGGAATACGAGCTTATGAAGGACCCCTACGTTCATCAGTATCTTAAGGACCATGACGTTGAGCTTATCAGCTATCGCGAGCTCATTAAAATGAAAGGCGGCCAGGTTAAAGGCTAATGCTCAAAATCCCCGCAAATTGCGGGGATTTTTTATATATAAAAGACTTGAATTTTAATTTTATATATGGTATTATATGACAAATGCGTTGAGCAAGAGAGTAGAAGCTAATCGGCGTCACAGAGAGACGTGCCATGGCTGTAAGCACGTTACCAAGATTTTCTTTGAAGTTCACTTGTGAGCATCGCAACTGAAACCAAGTAGGCTGCGACGGGTGTAACCGTTATATTACAGACGAGTGTTTGCTCTGAAAAGAAAGCAAAAATTAGGGTGGTACCGCGGAGTTTGTCTTCGTCCCTTTTGGGATGGGGGCTTTTTTTATTTTCTGTCACCATCTTCAATAAACTCAACCAAATTTTGAAAGGATTGAAAAAAATGCTCGAAAAAGCACAGCAGTTAAAACTGCAATTCGAGGAAAAGGTAAGCACGGCTAAAACACCTGCTGACCTTGAACAGTTGAGAATTGAATTCCTCGGCAAAAAGGGTGCGGTTGCCTCACTTATGAGTGAGCTCAGAAACGTGCCCAACGACCAGAAAAAAGAAGCAGGTCAGATTATCAACGAGGTTAAACAGTTTGTTGAAAACACAATTAAGGACAAAAACGTTGAGCTTCAGAAGCTTGAAGAGGAGCGACTCATCAACGCAGCTGAGGACTATGACGTTACATTCCCCATAACCGAGGAAAAGGGATCATATCACCCCATTACCCTTGTTCAGCGTGAGCTTGAGGATATCTTTGCAGCAATGGGCTTCTCAATCGAGGACTATGATGAAATCGTTGACGATTATCATTGCTTCGAGGCACTTAATATCCCGAAGCATCACCCCGCACGTGATATGCAGGATACCTACTACCTCAGCACAAATCAGTTGCTTAAAACACACACCTCTGCCGCACAGAATGCTATTCTTAAAAAATACACACCCGAGCTTGAGGCAGACCGCCCCATCCGTGTTATCTTTCCCGGCAGATGCTTCAGAAACGAAAAGATTCACGCCTGTCACGAAAACACCTTCTTCCAGATGGAAGGCGTTATGGTTGATAAGGATATTTCTATCTCAAACCTTATCTACTTCATGAAAACCATGCTTTCAGAGGTTTTCCAGCAGGATATCACAGTAAGACTCCGTCCCGGCTTCTTCCCCTTCGTTGAGCCCGGCTTCGAGCTTGACATTCAGTGCACAATCTGTGGTGGTGAGGGCTGTCCCTCCTGTAAGGATTCAGGTTGGCTTGAGCTTTGTCCCTGCGGCATGATTCACCCCAACGTACTTACTGCAGGTGGTCTTGACCCCGAAAAATACACAGGCTTTGCATTCGGTCTCGGTCTTACAAGACTTGCTATGATGCGCTACGGTATCAAGGATATCCGCGTATTCAACTCATGCAACCTTAAATCACTTTCACAGTTTGAAAACGCAACCTTTAAGCAGCCCGAAAAGGAGGTCAAATAAATGTTTGTTTCAATTAATTGGATAAAAGAATATGTTGACCTTGAGGGTCTTGACATAAAAGCACTTATTAACAGCTTCACACTTGCAACCGCTGAGGTTGAGGATATCATCGTTAAGGGTGAGGATTTACGCGACGTAGTTGTTGGTGAAATTCTTTCAATCGAAAACCACCCCAACTCAAAGAAGCTTCACCTTCTTAAGGTTGACGGCGGCGACAGAATTTACGACGTTGTTTGCGGTGCACCCAACGTTCGTGAGAATATGAAAATTGCCTTCGTTAAAGCCGGCGGTCGTGTACCTGCAGGCGAAATTACAAAGGCAACCGTTGCAGGCTTCGAATCCGAGGGTATGTGCTGCTCTGCATATGAGCTTGGTCTTTCCGACGACAAGGCAGGTCTTATGGAAATCGACGTAGATGCACCTAACGGCACAAATCTTAAAGACATCTACCCCATCGACGATATTATTTTCGAGGTTGATAACAAATCACTTACCAACCGTCCCGACCTTTGGGGTCACTATGGTATCGCACGTGAATTTGCAGCGCTTACTGACAGAGAGTTAAAGCCCCTTAATCTTTCAGATTTAGCATACGACGGCGACGAAAAAATCAACGTTACAGTTAATCGTCCCGACCTTGTTTACCGTTATTCATGCATTAAGATGGATAACATCACAAAGAACGTAAGCCCCATGGCAATGCAGATCAGACTTTATTACTGCGGTATGCGTGGCATTAACCTTCTTGCGGACCTTACAAACTACATCATGCTTGAAATGGGTCAGCCCACACACGCATTCGATGCTAATAAAATCGATGAAATCGTTATCGGCACACCCGTTGAGGACTGCAAATTTGTTACTCTTGACAACACAGAGCGTGACATAACAACCGATACCCTTCTTATTCAGAACGGCTCAACACCCGTTGCAATTGCAGGTATCATGGGTGGTCTTGACTCTGAAATCGTTGGCGATACAAACGCAGTTGTGCTTGAATGTGCAAACTTCGACGGTATCAGTGTAAGAAAGTCATCCTCAAGACTCGGTCTTCGTACAGATGCTTCTGCAAGATACGAAAAAATGCTCGACCCCGAGATGACTGTTACTGCCGCAAAGCGCTTCGCTTACCTTCTTAAATCAATTGACGAGGGTGCGGTTGTTGCTTCGCAGTTAACCGACGAATACGTAAGAAAATATCCCGAAATCACAATTTCCTTCGATAAGGCATACGTTGATAAATACACAGGTATCGACATCAGTGAGGAAAGAATTGTTAAAACGCTTACCGCTCTCGGCTTTGAGGTTACTAAGGACGGTAATGACTTTACAGTTAAGGTTCCCTCATACAGAGCTACTAAGGACGTTACAATCAAGGCTGATATTATTGAGGAAATTACAAGAATTTACGGCTACGATAACTTCAGTATTATTACAACAAAGAGTCCCCTTAAGCCTGTTAAGAGCGCACCTGTTCGTTCCGAAAGCAACGAAATCAAGGATATTCTTGTTAAGCACTACGACCTTCACGAGGTACACTCATATATTTGGGGTGACGTAAGAAAATATAAGAAGCTCGGCATAGAGGTTGAAGAAAACGTTAAGATTCTCAACATCGAAAGCTCTGACAACGGTACAATCCGTAACTCAATGATTCCCACCCTTTTACTTGCCGCATCCGAAAACAAGGATTTTGCAGAAAAGTACGGCATCTTTGAAATCGGCAGAATTGTTAAGGGCATTAAGGAAGACGGCACTGCAAACGAGCGCCGCAGCCTCGGTATTGTTCTTTACGACAAAAACTCAACAGAAAAAGAATTATTCTTCAAGGGTCTTACAATCGTAAACAACATTTTCTCACAGATTAAGCACAAGGCACCCGTTCTTAAAAAGGTTGGTCCCCTTCACGCATGGCAGCACCCCAAGAACACAGCACTTATCACCTGCGACGGTGTTGATATGGGTATTATCAATACCCTTCACCCCACAAACGCAACAAAGCTTGACAAGGTTGCTAAGGTGGTTTGTATTGAAATTGATATTGACGATTTCATCAGCGTTAACGGTGCTAACATCGCCTTTGTTGAGCCTTCAACACAACAGTCCACATACTATGACCTTTCACTCATCATGAAGGAAGGCAAAACCTTTGCAGAACTTAGCGAATGCTGGAACAAGCTTGGTCTTGCAGAGCTTGAAAACGTTAAGGTTATCGACGTTTATGACAATGGCGAAATCAAGAGTGTTACCATTCGTCTTATCTTCTCATCCAAGGAAAGAACACTTGAAATGGACGAGGTACAGACTTGGATTGACGAAATCCTTAAAAATCTTAAGGAAATCGGCATTGAGCTCAGAGCATAATTTACCGAATCTTAATAAATTAATGTTGTATTTTTTATAACTTTAGTTTATAATGATAATACAGTTTTAGGAGGTGTATATATGACAGATAAAACAATCCAATTCACAATCAGTGATGACCATGAAAAAGAGATGCGTGAGATTCTTGTATCAGTTTATAATTCCTTAGTTGAAAAGGGTTACAATCCTACCAGTCAGCTTGTAGGTTATATACTGTCAGAAGACCCCACCTACATCACAACCCACAACAACGCAAGAAGCCTTATCAGAAAAATCGACCGCGACGAACTTCTTCAGGTTCTTCTTAAGTCCTATCTTCTCGGCTAAGGTATTTTAAATTAAGGAGTGTTTAGTTTGGCTGATACTCAGGCAAGTTTTCTTACCTATAAAGGTAAGCCCCTGGTTCGTAAGGGTAACACAATTTACTACGGTAACATGAACGACCCCTTCGTTATAATGCTTTCAGTTGCTACTTCTCACGAAGTACACGGTGTAAAAATTGCAGACAAGGTTATTGTTCAGCTTTTGAATACCGATCCTAACATCAACCCTCTTGAGGCAATTGTTAAGAGAACCGAAAAGAATGGTATGTATGCCGCAATTGACATTGCATCAATCTGGCTCCAGAGAGCATTAAAGGCAGAATAAAAATCAACAGTCCGAGCACCTGCTCGGACTGTTATTTTTGTATTCAAATCAGTGTGCCTTAAACTCGGCGTAAATAAGATGGGGATTACAGAAAACCCTCAGTGGGAACATACTGTAGCCTATTCCCCTGCTTAATACCATCTGAGTGTCAACCATCTTATACAGACCCTCTTCATAGGGTGGAAAATAAACCTGATCAGGCGCCATTATCGCTTTACCAAACAAGGTTATCTGTCCACCGTGTGCATGTCCCGAAAAAACAAGATCCAAGTTATATTTATAATAAACCGATAAAGTTTCGGGGTGATGCGCAAGCAACACGTTAAGCTCACTGTCATCAATGCCAAGGTCATTACACAGGATTTCGGTTCTTTGAAAATCCTGCTCGTATCCACCATAAAAATAAGGGTCATCAATACCGTGCAGATAGAAATAATCCCCTGACTCATTCACGATTTTTTCCGTTTTATTGTGTAAAACATTCACACCTAAATCCGTTAAACCGTTAATAAGTCGGTTATATTCACCCTCATCATCACGCCATAGGTTGGATTCATGATTACCTGCCACGTAATATACAGGCGCAATTTCACTCACCTTACCAGCAAACTCCAGTGCAATATCAACGTCTGGCTTTTGGCTATCTATAAGATCACCTGTAATAACTATTATATCGGGCTTCTCCGCCTTAAGACTATCGATAATCTGCTTATCCACAAGTGCCGAGGGACGATTATGATAATCTGAAATATGTGCTATCAGGTAATTGTGAAAGCTTTCGGGAATCTTGTCGTTAAAAATGTGTATCTGCTGTGCGTCAACGTAAAAATTGCCGTAAACAAGACCTGCACCGTTAATAACGAGAAAAACCGCCACAAGACACAATGCGACTTTCTTAACTATTTTCTTTTTACTCAAAGAATCTCACCGTTTTCAATAGCGGTAATCTGGTCAACACGACGCTGATGTCTGCCGCCCTCAAATTCTGTATTAATGAAAACGTCAACAAGCTCGCAAGCAAGGCCTGCGCCGATTACACGAGCACCCATACAAAGTACGTTTGCATCATTATGCACTCTTGTAAACTTAGCACTGAAATAATCTGAACAGCAAGCGGCTCTGATGCCCTTAACTTTATTAGCGGCCATTGAGATGCCGATGCCGGTACCACAGCAAAGGATTGCCTTATCCGCCTCACCGCTTGTAACCTTAAGGCAAGCAGTCTGAGCAAATTTTGCATAATCAACAGAAGCGGGCGAATCAGTACCGCAATCTATATAAGCCACACCCTTCTCGTCAAGGTAAGCCTTGATTTCTTCCTTAAGGGGAAATCCGGCGTGATCTGAAGCTAAAACTAACATATTTAACAACCTTTCAATTATTATTTTTCTTTTTTAATTCACGCTCCGCCTGTGAAAGACGAAGATAATTCGGCAAAACATCCTTTGCATCAAGAGACTCCAACGTGCCGTTTTCATAATTTTCGGCGGCAATCAAAGCAACACTGCTTGCATTCTGATAACGCACACATGCAGGTGCCGTTGATACATTAGAGAGCTTGTCTGCAAGCTTTTTATAAGCAACGTTAGTACCGTCACCGATAAGCACAACGGGTTGTGCTACATCTGCAAGACTTTCGCCAAGCTCGTCAATTGTAATTGCCTCATCGGGCGAAACTCTTTTAAAGCCGCCATTACAGTCAAAACGAGCGGTGTAAACCTGGTTGCATCTTGCATCCATAACCGCAACCGCTAAGCAACCCGTGTTCTCAAGGGGCTTCGCAATTGCCTCAAGGGTTGAAACCACAACACACCTTTTATTAAGGGGTTGTGCGATGCCTTTAATAGCAGAAACCCCGATTCTGACACCCGTAAAGGAGCCGGGGCCGTTTGACACGGCAATCAAATCAATATCATTAATCGTACAACCTGCAGATTTCAGCGCACTTTCAACCATGGGTAAAAGCGTCTGACTATGAGTAAGACCTGTATTTGAAAAAACATCTGCAAGGATTTTGCCATCACAATAAACTGCTGCACTTGCCGCAGTAGCAGAGCTTTCAACGCCAAGAATCTTCATAAATACTGTCACCACTCATTCTTAAAACACGGCTATCATCATTTTCACCGCGTGAAATCTCGATTCTGATTAACTTATCCTCGGGCAGGGCGTTTTCGATGTTTTCGCTCCATTCAACGGCAAGCACACCACCCCAATCAAGGTAATCATAAAAGCCTGTTGAGCACAAATCCTCAAAGGTTGAAATTCTGTACATATCAAAATGATATAAATTCTTATCAGCGCGATACTCGTGCACAAGGGCAAAGGTAGGGCTTGAAACGTCCGCATTAATACCCATACCGCGGGCAAGCCCCGCCGTAAAACGGGTTTTCCCCATACCAAGACCACCAAAATACGCGATGGTTTCGCCACCTGTAAGCACCCTACCGAGCTTCTCTGCAAAGTCCTCAGTCTGGCTTGGTGAATTTGAAATAACTTCTACCATAAAAACCTCAAAAAAAGTAAAACACTTGAAATAAAATTCCGATATATGTATAATAACAATATTAGTTGTTAAAATCAAGGGGGCAATGCCTTGAAAAAAATATTTTCCCTATCGAAGCGCTTTATAGCAGAAACCAACAAAACACTGTTTTTTCTGATTCTGGCGGCTTCCATATTCGGTATTCTTATGGTGCACAGTGCTACTCTGTGCGGTCTTGAGGATGGTCAGTTTATATCCCGTGACGCTACGGTTATGATTATAGCCGCAGTTATGGGTCTTATAATAACGCTTATAATCTCCGCCATAGACTACGAGCTAATAATGAAGCTATGGCCCATAATCGGCATAGTCTGTATTGTATTGATGGTCGTAACACTGCTGTTCGGTGTTGCGCCTGAGTCCCGTCCCGACGCAAGGTCGTGGCTTGCGTTCGGTCCTATTTACTTTCAGACGTCAGAGCTTGTTAAAATAGGCTACGTTATCACCTTCTCGATGCATCTTGAGCTTTGCAGAGATACAATTAACAAGCCCCTTTCTGTTCTACTGCTTGGTATTCACGCCCTTGTTCCCGTTGGTCTTGTTGTTCTTACGGGTGATATGGGCTCCGCCCTTGTTTTCGTGTTTATGACGGTTGCTATGCTTTATTTTGCAGGGCTACACATCGGTTTCTTTGCGGGTGGTGGACTGCTTGCAATAGCATCATCCCCACTTATATGGATGTACGTTTTCGACGATTATCAAAGAAACAGATTCTTAGCTCTTATAAAGCCCGAGGAATTCGAGGCAGAAAGCTACCAGCAGCTTAAGGGTATGAATGCTTTAGGCTCGGGCGGCTTCTTCGGACAAGGTCTTTTTAACGGCACTTACACTCAAGGTGGCATCGTTCCCGAAAGTGAGAATGACTTTATTTTCACTGCAATCGGCGAGGAAACAGGCTTCTTCGGTTGTATTGTGTGTCTTGGATTATTGTTCGCAATCTGCTTTATAATGATTAAAACGGGCAAAAATGCCAGGGACTTTTCATCACAGCTTGCCTGCTATGGAATTGCATCAATGATTGCCGCGCAGGTCGTAATCAACATCGGTATGTGCATTATGCTTTTACCCGTTATCGGCATCACGCTTCCATTCTTCAGCGCGGGCGGTACAAGTACCCTTTGTCTTTACGTTGGTGTTGGACTTGTGTTCAGTATATATCGCTTTAATCGTTCAAGGGAAGCGGTCAACTTCAGACTTACTAAAATTGCTTCACCCTTCTCAGAGATATAACAAAAGCCTTCAGATTTTTGATAATCTGAAGGCTTTCTATTATATTTTTTTTAGCTTTGCCATTTTAGCCATAATTTTTTTGGTACCACAGTTATCGAATGCAATTTCAAGCACCATATCACCACCAACCGAATTAGCGCTAACAATAAGGCCCTGACCGAAGGTTTTATGCTCAACCATTTCTCCTACCTTGTAATCAAGAGAAGGAGCCGCGGCTTTTTCTGCTTTAGGTGCACTGCTGAAGCCACCACGTGAAAAACCGTGAGCTGAAGAAGCAGGTTTTTGTGTACGTTGATAGGTGGTTGATTTATCATTTCTTGCAGTATCACGACTGAAGCCACCACTAAATGAAGAGCCGTAAGCAGATTTTGTAGAATAACCGCCATAGAAGGTCTGTTGAGGAGAGTTAAGATTTGAATCAATTAACTCGTCGGGTATCTCGGAAAGGAAGCGCGAGGGCCTTGTAACGGAGGTATTGCCGTAAATCATACGTGTGCGCGCGTTTGTTATGTAAAGCTTCTCCTTAGCGCGGGTAATACCGACATAGCATAATCTACGCTCTTCTTCAACCTCAGAGGGGTCATACATAACCTGATTTCCTGGGAAAAGACCTTCCTCAACACCAACGATGAATACCACGGGGAATTCAAGACCTTTAGCAGAGTGAAGGGTCATCATAACAGCGGACTCATTTTCAGAGTTATAGTTATCAATATCGGTCATTAAGGCAACCTCTTCCAGGAAGCCTGTTAAGGTGCCGCCCTCGTTTTCCTCCATGTAGCGTAAAAGGTTTGCGAGAAGCTCCATAACGTTGGCCTTACGCTCCTCTGCAGTTTCCTTATCAAGCTCAAGATACTGCATATAGCCTGTAAGAGTTATTACGTCCTCGTAGAAATCCTGGATTTCCTTTTCCTCAAGTGACTCGGCAAGTGTGTTAAGAAGATTTGTGAATTCAAGAAGCTTTGCAGATGCTCTTGAAAGCATAGGATAATCGTTAGCGTGTGAAATAACGTCATAGAATGTTAAGCCGAGACCATCGGCAATCGAAGCGGCGTTATTGATAGTAGTTTCACCGATTCCCCTTTTAGGCTCGTTAATGATTCTTCTCATACGCACAGTATCTGATGGGTTAGCGATAACCGAAAGATATGCAAGCACGTCCTTAACCTCTTTACGGTCATAGAACTTATGGCCGCCAAAAATCTTATAAGGCACTGCGTTATACACAAGGGCACGCTCTATACTGCTTGACTGTGCGTTAGTTCTGTAAAGAATCGCAAAATCAGAAAGCTTACGACCAGTAGCAACACCGTTTAATATTTCGTCGGCTACGAATCTGCCCTCATCACGTTCATCTGTAAGAAGGCGCACGCAGATTTTATCGCCGCCTGCCTTCTGAGTCCAAAGAGTCTTACCCTTTCTGCCCTGGTTATTCTTAATAACAGCGTTTGCCGCATCAAGAATAATTGAGGTTGAACGATAATTCTGCTCAAGGCGGATAACCATACTATCGTCATACTGATTTTCAAAATCAAGGATGTTTTCAATAGTTGCTCCGCGGAATTTATAAATACTCTGGTCATCGTCACCAACAACACAGATATTTCTGTATCCCCCTGCAAGTAATGAGGTAAGCACGTACTGGGCATGGTTGGTATCCTGATACTCGTCCACCATTACATATCTGAAGCGCCTCTGATAATATTCAAGCACGTCGGGATTCTCTTTAAGCAGCTTAACAGTATTGACAATAATATCATCAAAATCCATTGCATCGGCTTTTTTCAGCATTTCCTCATACTTAGCAAAAGCCTGAGCAATCAACTTTTTGTTTATATCATAGCTTACGGAATCCGCATACTCATCGGGAGTCATAAGAGAATCCTTTGCCTTGCCGATTTCGGAAAGCACGAATTTAACAGGTAATCTTTTTTCGTCAATATCAAGAACGCGCAAAACCTCTTTCATTACACGCTTTGAATCATCCGTATCATAAATTGTAAAGTGCTTTGAGAAGCCTATACGCTCCGCATCACGACGGAGAATACGCACACAACATGAATGGAAGGTGCTTGCCCACACATCGTTACCCTTTTCGCCAAGCATTGCCTCGAGCCTTGACTTAAGCTCATTTGCAGCTTTATTGGTGAAGGTAATGGCAAGAATCTGCCAGGGTGCAGGTGCATCCACACTAAGAAGCCTTTGAACGTCTGCAGAAAGCTCGCCTTTATTATCAATATAATCCTTTAAAGCAAGGCAATCTGCTTCGTTGGTGGCTCTGTATGTAAAATCAGAATTATATGCATTACCATATTTTATAAGGTACGCAATTCGGTTAACAAGCACCGTCGTTTTACCCGAGCCCGCACCCGCAAGAATAAGAACGGCACCATTAACGTTAAATACCGCCTTCCTCTGCATATCGTTCATTCGTGAAAACTCAGCCTCAATTAACTGCTTTCGCAACTGTAAAAAATTCATAACAACATCCTAACTTTTAACTATCAGTATTCTTTCCATTTCGCTAAAGGTAATATCTATGCTTTCTAAAAGAGTCAGATAAGCACAATTGAGTCCATACGCAATTAACGGTTGATCAGATTCGCGTAAAACTGACCTCAGATTTTTAAGCACCCTATTTTTAACCGAGCCACAAAGATTCATACCCTCGTCGATAGATTTTGAAATCCTGTCGGTGTTTTTGGAAAGAAATAATAATTCAACAACCTCGTTTTGCTTCTGCAATAAATCGCCAATGCAATTTGCATACAAAAAGGAACCGATATCAGCAAGTGAATTGTAATTATACAACTCATCAATCTGCCACAGTTCCTTGTGCATACAAAACGACAAATTATAAATGTCACCCCGTTCGAGCGGGGTTACAAAGTCATCAACCAAGTTATCCGATAGCTCGTTTTTCAAGCCCTCAAACCTGATTAACGTCTTTTTAAAATCACCGTTTGTAACGGCATTTGTGTACACTGAAAAAACACAGTGCGACAATTCTTTCAACGTCTTAAAATAATCGTAAGATTTTTTCAAGAGCACCTCTGAAATTATTTATAAAGTGAATCACCAAACGAGTCAATTGCCACAACTAAAGGAAAATCCTTTACAGTCAGCTTTTTAACCGACTCACAACCTAACTCTGGGAAGGCTACAACCTCACACTCTGTAACGCAACGGGAATACAGTGCACCCGCACCACCGATTGCGGCAAAGTAAACGCAGGTGTGCTTTTTCATAGCTTCAACTACGTCTGCAGATCGGTTACCCTTACCTATCATAGCCTTAAGGCCAAGGGAAATAAGCCCGGGGGCAAAAACATCCATTCTTGAGGATGTTGTAGGGCCAATACTGCCAATAGCAAGGTTATCCTTTTCAGGTGTGGGGCCCGCATAATAAATAACGGCACCATTTAAATCAAAGGGTAATTCCTCCGCAGTTTTAATTAAGCTGGTAATTATTTTATGAGCGGCATCCCTTGCGGTAAAAACAGTACCTGAAAGGTAAACTCTGTCCCCCGCTTTTAAATCCGCTACCCAATCATTAATATTCGAAGTATCAAGATAATATTCACTCATAAGGTTTCTTCACCGTGATTATTAAAATCATACTCAATTTCTGTGGGTGCCTCGCGCGATGAGTCGGATATAACACCAGTTTCTGCAATAAGAAGCTGAGCTGTTTTGCTCATATCACCTGTAAGGGCTTTAATACGCAACTCAACCTCTTCAACAGATTTTGTAAAGGCGCGGGCAATTTCACCGATACCATCGGACAAATCATCAATCTTAACCGCAGTATCACCGATAGCGGCATAAACTGCCTTTGTTACGTTGTTTGCACGCTCTCTTGCGGCCTCAACAAGCTCCTCGGAATGCACTCTTGCATCAAGCATAGCTGCGCCAACCTGACGCTCCATATCTTTGGTGCGCTCGCATTCATTTTTAAGGCGTTGTACCTCACCGCGTAAATATTCAATTTCCTTTTCGGCAGCTTCGCTCATCATATTTTCGCTGACGGTGTTTTCCAATTTAAGGATTTTATCGTCACGCTCCTGAATTTCAGTCAGAAGATTCTGAATTTCTGATTCCTTAGAATCAAGCTGAGACTTATACTCTGCGCTAAGAGTTGTTTCGGCTGCAAGTGCACTTCTGAGCTCGCCTATTTCCTCGCATTTATTTTTATATTCGGCGATTTCTGCCTCGAGCTTTGTGTTAGCATCAACAAAAGACGCAACAGTTTTATTAAGCTCGCTTTTTTCTGCCAAAAGACTGTTTATGTAGTCCATAACGTCTTTTTTGTTGTAACCGCCAAAGGCTTTTGTTTTAAAAACAATATCACTCACTTAGATTACCTCCGTGTTGTGCATATTATACCACTATACTAGCATAAGTATAACAGAAGTATAATGATAAAACAACAAAAATTTTCCTTTTTCTATTTATTTTCGTTGACAAATATTGTATAATAAAAGAAAAACTGAAAGGTCGCGTACTTAAATGAAAAAATCAACCAAAATTTTATTGGGAACCTCTGCGGCAGCTGCTACTGCCTTTTTAGGTTTTGGTTTGTTATCAAATAAACTGGTGCTCACCAGAGCATCCGTGCCGATTTTTGACAAAATCAGTGCCGAAAGAAAGAAAACTGCTCCCCCCATTGACGAACAGGTAGCCCGCCTTGACAAAGAGGGCGAGGATTGGTTTGACCAACAGGAGAAAGAGTATGTTGTTATTAAAAATAGCAAAAACAGACCCTTGCACGGCTACATTGTAAAGGCTAAAGAGCCCTCGGACAAATGGGCAATTTGCGTACATGGTTACACAAGCTCACCCCGTCGTGTAGGTAGCTATGCGTTACATCATTACGAACGCGGTTATAACATTTTATTCCCCGTATTACGTGGTCACGATATAAGCGACCATAAGCACATAACAATGGGCTGGCTTGACAGATTGGATATGCTTGACTGGATTGACTACCTTGTTACAATTTATGACAATCCCTCAATCATTCTTCACGGTGTTTCAATGGGCTCTGCAACCGTAATGATGACCACCGGCGAAGACTTACCCGATAACGTTAAATGCTGTATTGCCGACTGCGGCTTCAGCTCCGTTTGGGACGAATTTGACCACGAGCTTAAGGATGAATTCAAGTTTGGCGCTCCCTTTGTACTCCTTGCCCCCGCAACGCTTACAAGTAAAATTGTCAACGGCTACACTTACAAAGAGGCTTCATCTATAAAGCAGCTTGCAAAGTCCAAAACACCCACACTCTTTATCCATGGTGAAAAGGACAACTTTGTTCCCTACAGAATGATGGACCTTAACTACAACGCTGCGGCATGTCCCAAGGAAAAGCTTTCAATCCCTGATGCCGACCACGCAAATGCTCACCTTTATCACCCCGAGCTTTATTGGCCCAAAACCTTTGAGTTTATTGACAAATACGTTGAGCCTGCAACCGTCTAATATCAATTTATAAGCAAAAACGCTCTGAATATTCAGGGCGTTTTTTCATATTATATATAACGAATTATGCCAAACCAAGATTACTCAGAAGCAAATTTACAAAAATAAATAATAATTAAAAAATTGCTTGAATTTAATCGTAATATGTTGTATTATAATTACGATTACATAATCGGTAATTTTTGGATATTTTATTACAGGAGGATATGTATAATGTCAGCATTAACATCAAACAAAAGTGTTCTTTCCTGGATTGACGAAAAGGTTGAGCTTGTAAAGCCCGACAATATCGTTTGGATTGACGGTTCAAAAGAACAAATCGAAGAACTCAGAGCTATTGCTTGCTCAACAGGCGAGCTCATTAAGCTTAATCAGGAGCTCCTTCCCGATTGCTATCTTCACAGAACTGCTGTAAACGACGTTGCACGTGTTGAAGGCAGAACATTCATCTGTGCCCCCTCAAAGGAAGAGGCAGGCCCCACCAACAACTGGATGGATCCCGCTGAAGCTTACGAGATGCTTTACGACATTGCTCGTGATAGCTACAAGGGCAGAACTATGTACGTTATTCCCTACTCAATGGGTCCCGTTGGCTCACCCTTTGCCAAGGTTGGTATCGAGCTTACAGACTCAATTTACGTTGTTCTTAACATGGCAATTATGACCAGAGTTGGCGCAGAGGTTCTTGAGGTTCTCGGCGACAGCAACGACTGGGTTCGTGGTCTTCATTGCCGTTGCGATATCGACGAAGAAAAGAGATACATCTGTCAGTTCCCTCAGGACAACACAATTATCTCAGTTAACTCCGGTTACGGCGGAAACGTTCTTCTCGGCAAAAAATGCTTCGCGCTTCGTATCGCTTCTTACCAGGGCTGGAAGGAAGGCTGGCAGGCAGAGCATATGCTTATCCTTGGTATCGAAAATCCCCAGGGTGAGGTTAAATACATCTGTGCTGCATTCCCCTCTGCTTGCGGTAAAACAAACCTTGCTATGCTTATCCCCCCTGAAAGCTATCAGGCTAAGGGCTACAAGGTATGGTGCGTAGGTGACGATATTTCTTGGATCCGTAAAGGTGCTGATGGCAGACTTTATGCTATCAACCCCGAAAACGGCTTCTTCGGTGTTGCACCCGGTACAAACGATAAATCAAACCCTAACGCTCTTGCTTCAACTAAGAAGGGCACAATCTTCACAAACGTTGCTCACAACCTTGATGACAACACAGTTTGGTGGGAAGGTCTTGATAAGAATCCCCCCGCAAACGCAGTTGAATGGAAGGGCAACCCCTGGAACGGTCAGGAAAGCGAAGAAAAAGGCGCACATCCCAATAGCCGTTTCACAGCTCCCGCTATTAACTGCCCCTGCCCCAGCTCAGAGTTCGAGAACCCCAACGGTGTTCCGATTTCAGCTATCGTATTCGGCGGCAGACGTGCAAAGCTTGCTCCCCTCGTATATCAGTCACGTGACTGGAACCACGGTGTATTCGTTGGCTCAATCATGGCTTCTGAAACAACTGCAGCTGCTGCAGGCGCAGTAGGTGTTGTTCGTCGCGACCCCATGGCTATGCTTCCCTTCTGTGGCTACAACATGGCTGACTACTGGCAGCACTGGATCAACATCGGCGCAGACCTTGATCCCGCTAAGGCACCCAAAATCTTCAACGTTAACTGGTTCCGTAAGGATGACGAAGGCAACTTTATGTGGCCCGGCTTCGGTGACAACCTTCGTGTTCTTGAGTGGATTATTGACCGTTGCGAAGGCAAGGTTGATGCTAAGTCAACAGAAATCGGTTACATCCCCTATGCAGAAGACATCAACATCGAAGGTCTTGAGGGTGAAGTAACTCTTGAATCACTTAACAGCATTCTTGAAGTTGAAAAAGAACTCTGGCAGGAAGATGCAAAGGGTATTGAAGAATTCTACGCTAAATTCGGCGACAAGATTCCTCCCGTACTTGCTGCAGAACTTGAAACACTTAAGAAAAACGTTCAGTAATTATAATTTACAGGGTTGCGCTTCGGTGCAACCCTTGTACTCTTTGTAAAAATATTTATAAGAAAGAAGTCGTTTACAATGGCAAAGCTTACAAGAGAAACAAAAGACGGTATCTATTCACTTATGCTCACCCCCTTCTTTGAGGACAGAAGCATTGACTACAATACATACGAGGAATATGCTGACTGGCAGGTTGCACAGGGCGTTGAACACCTTTTTGCAGTTTGCGGTAGCTCAGAAATGAAGGAGCTTACACTCGAAGAAAGACTTAAGCTTGCAACACTCACCGTTAAGCACAAGGGCGACACAACAGTCGTTGCTACTGCAAACATTGAGCCCACACTTGAGGGTAACCTTGAAGAAATCAAGAAAATGGAAGCCACAGGTGTTGACGGTCTTGTTCTTACAACTAAGGGTATGGGCGACGATGACGATAAGCTTGTTGAATACATCAAAACCCTTGCCGAGAGCACAACCCTCCCCGTTTTCCTTTACGAGTTCCCCGGCTTCCAGCCTCATTTAATGAGCGCTAAAGCCTACGGCGAGCTTACAAAGGACGGTCTTATCTGGGGTATCAAGGATACAACCTGCTCCATCGAGAAGATTAAGGATAAGATTGCTAACAAGGGCGATTCAACAATCATTCAGGCTAATATGCCCTACCTCTTTGATTCTTACGTAGCAGGCGCACGTGGTGTTATGGCAACACCCACATCCTGCGGTGGCGCATTCTTCCAGAGATTCCACGAGGCATTCTTAAGCGGTGATATGGCTCTTGCAGAGCAGAGATATAACGAAATTATTCTTCTCGACAACGCTATTGACAGTGGCTTCTGCGCAAGTGCAAAGGAGCTTATCAGACTTCAGGGTATTGAGGGCTTCAACTGGTACACCAGAGGCACACACCACCTTTCACCCGCAAGACTTCGCTCAATCAAATCCTTCCACGATTGGTGCGTAGCAAACGGCTTGATGAAATAATTACATTTAATATTCAAAAACCGCATCTGTTTTGCATAAAACAGATGCGGTTTTTTGTCACTTTCTACAAATTTTAAAAAAATATGAAAATTTTTATGTAGTCTTTTGGATTTTTTGTCATTAATATATGAAACCAAAATTCAAAAGGGGCTGGTGCCGATGTACAACTGATACCATTTTATGAGGTAAAAAACAATAAATTATAAGAAAGGAAGAACAGTATGAAAACAACAATCAAAATATTATCGATAATAATGAGTGTTGTATTGTTTATCGGATTTTTTTCGAGCTCCACGACGGTTCTGGCTCAGGAATACAACGAGCATACTAATACAAAAGAATACACAAACAAATTAGTGTCCGAAACAGTTACAAATGACTGTGTTAAATCTGAAATAGTCTGCGAGCTTACCGAAAAGCGTGACGAGTTTTCTAAAACATACAAGCGCACGGACGGCTCGTTTACAACTATTTATTCTTCCTCACCTATACATACCCTTGAGGAAGGAAAATGGATTAACGTTGATAACACACTTAAGATTGAAGATAACGTTATAAAGAATCTTAATGGTGTTTTTGACGTACAATTCCCAGAAACTATTTCAGAAAATGAAAAAATCACCGTAACAAATAACGGTGAAAGCATTGCTTTTTCTGTAAATGATATTGCTGATTCTTCTGCGGTTGTAACAACTCCCGAAACCAATGAGAGTAATGTTATTGAAAAAGATTTGTCTAAAACAGTTTCTGAGATAACTTATGAGTCGGTAGATAACAAAACCGATGTCCAATATGTTGTTTCACCAGAATTTGTAAAAGAAAATATAATAATTAACGATAAATCAGCGGTTAAGGATACATATTCTTTTGATATAGAAAAAGGTAATCTTACCGTTGCACTTGACGATGAAAATAACGTTGCATTTAAAAATACTGAAAATGAAATTGTTTTTACAATTCCTGCTCCCGTTATGTCGGATGCTGAGGGTAATATATCCTATGATATAGGTGTTTCGGTAAGCGACACCGATAAATCCGTGTTTACACTTATATATTCACCGTCAAAAAATTGGCTCAATGATAAGGATAGAGTTTACCCCATCGTTATTGACCCTGTTATTGTTTTTCCGAGCACGGAAGATTTGATTATCGAAGATACCGTGATAATGAGTAAAGCAGACGACATTACGGCAAAAACAACAAATTATTCAAATTTTGCCGGTGGTTTTATTTGTGATAATGAGGAAATGCAATCTAACATACTCGTCAAATTAAATATGGGTGCATTTTCCGGTTTGAAAAAGTCAAACATTGAAGTTACAAATGTCACATTTTTAGGCGACGGCTTTCTTAAGGGCGGTAACGCCTTGGTTAAACCTATTGAAGGCGATTGGGACAGTAAAACCATAACCTATGCGGACGTTTTTCCTAATACAGAATTAACACCCTTAATAACCTACGGAAACACCGTAACCGATTATTTTACCGGTGTATCACCACAAGTGACGAGCGAAGAAGCCACAAGCATTCACTTTAATATTACCACTCTTTTTAAAGAATGGTTAAGCGGTGAAAGAGAAAACACGGGCTTTGCCATCGTGCCTGAGAACACCGATACTACCGGATATATGTTAATAGGCGGTGAATATGCACCCCAAGGTACCGTGACACATATGTTTTCAAGTTACTGCTCAGTTGATTATGTTGATACATCTGGAAATAACGATTCTTTTGAGTATCTTACACAGGAAATCGGACGGGCAGGTGCAGTTAATGTAAACGTTTTCAGTCGCGGTTTGAGCTTAACTCGCTCCGATTTATCAATGGACGGTTTGCGTATGCCGGTTAATGCACAGTTTAATTATAACAGTGCGTTAACAGACTATTTGGCGATGTTTAACGCAGTAAATGAACTGTACGGTGAGACGGCTATTATGTCACCTTACGGTAATAATTGGTCATCTTCATATCTGCAAATGATTACCGAAATAACCACAGGACAGTATTGGTTCTACACAGCCGAAGGTACCATTGTAACCTTTAATCAAACAGAAGAAACTGATACCGAGGAGGCTGATGGCGAGAGCGTTGAAATAACCCGAACAGTTTTTGAAGCCGACGAAGCAAGTGACAGTGGCTACTATCTTGAGCTTATAGACACCAATGGTGATTTGTCGTATACAAATATGGTTGTTACAAATCCTGTTGGAGAAACCTTAAGCTTCGACGACAACGGTTTTGTCACTCGTATCAACGAACCTGAAGCAAATACTGACGGAACGTACGACAGTATCACCGTTAATTATGACGAGGAAAATCCCTTTGTTATAAATTCGGTTGTAGACGGTGTCGGTAGAAAATATGTTTTTACCTATAATACCCAAACAGGCTTACTATCCGAAATCAAATGTGTTACCGCTGACGGTACACCAATTAAAGCGGGAACAACCGATATTGATTTAAAAATCACCTACACCTACGACGGTAACCGTAATCTTACGGGCGTGACTTACCCTGACGGTAAAACCGTTACATATACCTATGACTCAAACAGCAACCTTGTTAAGGTGCAGAATATTGACGGGTATAATGTAAGGTATACTTATGACAATCGAGGAAAGGTTAAAACCATTACAGAGTATGCCAATGATACCAAAGGCAACTACATTGAATTAACAGAGCTTAGCAATCGTCAGATTAAGGTTAACGATGCGTATTACGGCACCACAACCTATCAGTTTGGTGTAACAGGTAAGTTACAATATACGTTTGACGATAAAGGCAATTACCAAAAATCCTTTGATGCCGCCGCCAATGATGCAACGGTTTTTGAAATAACCGATTGGGAAACCGCATCAGAAAACCTTTTGCGAAACGGCTCGTTTGAGGAATCCAACGCTATTCTTTCAACCCGTGCAAAGCATTGGTCAAGCGGATTTGAAAGAGTAACCAACGACACAGCACCCACGGGTAGTTATGTTTACAGTATTTCAAGTGAAGGTACCGTAACCGAGTTTTTGGAGCAGAGCGTTGAAGTCAAAAACGTTACTTCTTACACCTTGTCCGTTGACGTTAAAAGTGCGGTTGCCGACGATGTTGACGGTAAGCTTTATTTGAAAATAATTGCAAAAAATTCATCAAATGATACGGTTACAAAAATGCTTTCTGTAGAAAACGCAGAAGAATGGACAAGGTATTCCGTAACCTTTAATCCTGTTACAGAAAACGGCACTTTCCAAGTGTCGGAGATTACCGCTTGTATAGGCTTTAATGACAGTTGCGGTACATTCTATATCGACAACGTTCAGCTTGAATCGGGTAAGGGTACTGCCGATTACAATTATATTGAAAACGGCAGTTTTAACCATTCAAGCGACAAATGGACAAACGCCACGGTAGTTGACGGAAACATTTACGGCAAAAGTGTAAATGCACTTAAGCTTGAATGTGGATTGCCCGTCTATACACAGTCGGGCGACGGCTACACCCTTGAGGATTCTGTTTGCGCAATAACACAGAATGTTAAAATCAACGGTAAAAAGGGCGATGTTTACTCAGTTGGCGGTTGGTTCAACGGTCTGTTTGACGATAATTCATTAAGTGAATATGCAAATCCTGAATTCAGTGAAACAACACAAGCTTTAGCATCTTCAACGGCACAGATTAAGGTTACATATACCTATAACCAAACCACAACGGACGATAACGGTGCTGATTCTACCGAAACCTTAACCGAAAATTTTGCAGTCGATTTTGCACCTCATAACAACGGCTGGCAATATGCGGTGGACTCCTTTGCTCTTAAGGGTGACACCCAATCCGTTGACGTAACCGTGATTGGTAAAAACATTATTGAACCCGCATACGTAACAGGTGTTGAGCTTACACTTAACCAGTCGGCAGTGAGTACTTTGCTTGACGAAGAAACTGATGACGAAACTATTGACGACACAACCGAAACAGATGACCTTTTGGAAAATTGTTCTTGTGGTTGTGAGGATTGTTGCTATGGTGAAAATTGTCCTTGTACAGGTGCAATTAATGATATGTGTCAATGTCCCGAATGTTTGAGGACAGTAACTTCCACCAAAGATTCATTCGGCAATACTATTTCAAACAGAAGCACTAACGGTCGGTTGTATATAGAGTCTTTATCAACTTTTACATCCGACGGAAACAATCTTTTAAATTACACAGATGAAAACGGAAGCGTGTACGGCTATAACTACGATGTATTGAACGGAATTTTAAAATCTGTTTCTAATCCGGTAAACGGCGGTACTGCATTGTCGAGCATTGATTATTCCTATGATGCATCAGGTAACGTGGTTTCGATTTCTTCAAGAGTCAGCGATACGGAAGTACAGGACATAGAGTACATATATGTTGATGACAGATTAAGCGATATTATAACTCTTAATGAGGTTTACCGCGTATTGTACGATGTCTGGGGTCAGGTTTCATCGGTAAATATAGTAGTTTCCGATGGTAGTACAGAATACCTTGTTCCTTTAGTACAGTACACCTACGGTGAGGGCGAAGACAGAGGACAGGTCAAAACTGTCACATACATCAATTCATCATCAAATATGAATGTATTTGAATATTTGTATAATGATGACGGCACGGTTAATAATATCAAACTGAATAATAGCGACAAGCACAATATTAACTACGATAACCTTGGTGCTTTGAAGTCTATTGAAAATGTAGGTGGAAGAACCGTAAATTATACGGATACCGGTACATATATTTATAATGCCGAAGGTTCCCTTGTTTACATTTCATCAACTGATGATGAGGGTCTTGTTACCGAAGAAAATTACGGAGTTTCTTACGAAGAATCAGAAGTTTCATCTGATTATGACTCGGAAACAGGAATTTCAACCCAAACGAAAAATCTTAACATCTCGGATAAATATCAGTTAGAGCAGAAAGCAAAAATCGACTGGTTCGGAAGAAAGAACGCAGACGAAATAAAGGTTTCTTCGGCTTCCGACGAAAGTGCTCAGGTTTTGGGTTCGATTAATACAGAATTTCATTATCACGAAAGTGAAAATGGTAAAACATCATTAAATGTTGAAAAACATATTAACAAGGTGTATAATGGAACTAACCAAGAGCCTCGTATTTTTGTTGGCTCTGCTTATGAATACACTTTAAACAATAAAATTTCTGCACAAAAAACACTCAATGCCGACGGTACGGTTTTGGATAAGTATTCCTACGAGTATGATAAATTAGGGCAGCTTGTGCGCTATAACGACGCAGTTTCGGGTAAAACGTACACATACACTTACGATGCTAACGGTAATATTCTAAGCAAGAATGAATATGCCTACACGCTTTCGGAAGAGTTGGGCACTATTTTAAATACAGTTTCTTATACTTACGATACCCATTGGAAAGATAAACTTGTAGCCGTGGATGATAAATCAATTGTTTACGATTGCATAGGCAACCCGATGAATTATCTCGGTGCAAACCTTACGTGGGAAGGCAGAACCTTAACGTCTTATGAAGATGAAACAAACATAATTGAGTACGAATATGACGAAAACGGTATGCGTTACCGTACAACCGTTACAAGCAAGGCAGACGGAGCACTTGGCAGCTATGAGTACGTCTGGGTTGACGGTAAGCTGATATCCATAGTTTACGTAACTATCGGTACAACTACCACGGCAAAATACCTGTATAACGACAGTGATGAACCAATTGGTATGATTTTAACCAATGCTGATGGCAGTCTTTCAACCTACTATTACCTTAAAAATCTTCAGGGTGATATAACCCATATAGTTAGTGCAAGCGGTAAATTGCTTGTTGAATTTACTTATGATGTTTTCGGCAAACAAACAGTGCATTATCAGGCTGACGGTTCTACTGTTATGGGTATGCTTGAACTGGTGGAGCAGGTGATGGTAAATGCCCTTACCCCCTTCGGTTACCGCGATTATTGCTATGATACATACACAGGCCTATATTAT
Source organism: Acutalibacteraceae bacterium (assembly GCA_045654405.1). Lineage (GTDB taxonomy): Bacteria > Bacillota > Clostridia > Oscillospirales > Acutalibacteraceae > DTU089. Next base: position 62,271 of record JAZONH010000015.1, read on the forward strand.
CTGCAGTCACGATACTATGACCCTGACACCGGTCGCTTTATAAATGCCGACAGCACCGACTACCTCAACGCCACAGGAACAGTACTTGGTTGCAACCTTTTCGCATATTGTGAAAATGATCCGGTGAATAGGGTTGATCCGAAGGGAACGTTTTTTGTTTATGTAGATTTATACTATACGAAAATTGATACATCTTTGTATTTTATTAATGCAAAGATGAGTCATACGAATAAATATGGTAAGATTACACGTATATCCCCGTTCTTTGTTTTTGAAAACAACATAATTAGTGTTAGTAATCAAACTGCAGCAATGACTAACGTTATAAAACAAAAATGGACGTATCACTTAGCTTATGGCATATATTATGCGGCCAAACGAATTAGCAAATATAGTTTACTTGGCAGAACCGTAGAAGGGATACAATTTGAGTTACTGGTTCATTATATTCTTTACATTGGTTTGAAAGATATTAAAAACAGAAGCAAGGATGAAGAAAAAACTTTTTTGAAAGCTAAAACCACTGATATAGGTACACCTAACAAGGGGTTTGGCTACGATTCGAATGCAGCAGCGTTTGAAAAGATGAGATATTTATATCCTTCATTTGAAACAAAATTACTTAGCAATAAATATTCTGGTTATGCATTGGCTAAATCTATAATCAAATTAGGTTTACTTAAGTGATAGGTGGTGCGACTATGAAAAAAATTCATCTTGTTACAATTACACTTGTGGTTATAATATTATTTTCTTCTTGTCAATCCAGTGTATCTGAAGACATTGTAAAATCCAACAACGAAGAAATGACATCGGTTTCATATAATGGAGTGGAATACATAGAGCATGAATATACTTTCGAAGATGAATTCCGTCCGTTTCTGTGCAGCTACAGTTTAACTGAATATGACAACAGTTTAATGGATAAAGATGTATATTCCATTGATGAGTCGTTTGTTGCCGATAAGAGAGATGAAAACCTTAATTTTATTTATATTCCTCTTTTGATATGGGAAAATTCAATTTATCAGAGAAAAAATCTTGTTGTCCCTAAACTTGAAGAGATTCATAACGAAGTTGATAGCTTATTAATTGTTTATCCCGGTATTAGCAGCGACCAAAAATCTAAAAAGCAGACAATAAATGACCCTGAGCAGATTTCTTTGATATTGAATTTTTTTGAGTCTATTGAAAATTCAGAGCCGATAGAAACTGGTAGCTTACCTGCGGATAATAAACAAATATATATGTGTGCCGTTTCGGGGTGCTATGGTGGCGAGTTCGATGTTGGACCTGAATTTATCTATTTTTCTAATAGTGAATTAATCGCTTTTGTTGATGGTAAACAATACAAGGCCCCTGCAGAGGTGAACGATATTTTACAAGATACTGAACGCACAGAATACAAGAAAGATTTAACATTTATAGGATAGCAAAAGGAAGTGGACAGACCTATATCTCGCGCTTAAAGAAAAGACAAAGGACGATTTGAAACTATTGAGGTAAGACAGAATAACTATTAAAAGTCAATAGTAAGAAGTAAAAAATGTTGTGGAATTCAAGATGGTAAAAAAGGGCACAACAAAATAGACGTCAAAGACGCCGAGTTTGTTTTGAAATAAGACCGGGGACGATTCAAAACCACCGAAAAAGCTCTGATTAAATTACTCTCAAAGGGTGATTTGTTCGCTCACCCTTTGGGCAACCCCACAAACTACCGCGGTGCTACACTCACCCAACAGGGGACGGTTCTATGATCGAGCCGTAAACCCTGATAAATCAAGGTTTTGTCGTCTTAAAATTTAAAAATCAGGGGTAGTTTTTAGTTGGAAAATACCCCAATCACAGAACCGTCCCCTGATTTTTCTTACGGGAATAGTCAACGAAAACGGCGAGGTTATACTCACCTGCACTTACGATGCCTGGGGTAACGTGAACTTCGGCTCAACAAGTATGACCCACATGACCTTAGCTGCAAAGCTTTCGCAGATTAACCCCTTCACTTATCGCGGTTATTGCTATGACTACGATATAGGTATGTATTATCTGCAGTCAAGATATTACGACCCGACAATTTGCAGATTCATCAATGCTGACAGTACCGACTATCTCGGCACAACAGATACACTTCTTTCCTATAATTTGTTTGCTTATTGCGAAAATGATCCGGTGAATTATACGGATGCAACGGGTACGTGGGCTTATGATGTGCATGCGGGGTATTATAAAACCAAGAATCTCAATGCAAGCAATTCTCAAGGTGTAACATTGAAAAAGTTAAGCATAAATGGGTTAAAAAAATATTACGTTCCATTTATTGATAATAATTATTATGGTACGTTTTATTGGGCTTTTTCTGTAGGATTTTCATATAACGATGCAATAGCTATTGGAAAAGCTTGTAATGATGTTGATACAATATATTCACCGTGGCTTCCTTTGGGTAATTTTGCATATAACCAAAGATTTCATTTTAATACAAATAAGGGAACGAATAATCATACAGATTCTAGATTTTGGGCTTGTTTGGAAATGTTAGGTTGCTGTATAGATCGGTTAGAACTTATGAAAACTTGTACTAAAAAGAAAAAAAAGGAAGACTATAAAGACGAAGCCTTAAAATATTTGGGATATGCTTTGCATCCCTTACAAGATTTTTATGCTCACACGGACGAACATGTTAAGTTTTCTAAAAAAAACGACTTTATTAGATTGGTGACAAACAAGAAAGTAGATATAAACTTTAAAATAGATACAAAAGCTACGTACCCAACATATAAAGGCCAAAAAGGGGCTTGGCATCATCTAAATTCATCAGATGTTGATAAAGTATCTTGTAACAAAAGCAATATGAAGAAAGCGGGTAAGTATTCTTTGGAAATCTTGGAAACTATTTATAATGAGTATTTTACATAACATTTCATTAGGGGGTGTTTTCATGGTTATAAAAAAACCAAACAAATATTTAGTTATTGCTTTAATTTTATGCATTATTTTATGCATTATTTTCTCATTATTTATTCCAGCACGCATGTTTTTCCTTAATCAAAAACACACTCCCAATATAGACACAGACAATTTGTCTTTCGCGTATATGGAGTTAAAAAATAAATTTAATAGCGGACAAGAGAATAGAAACGATAGTAATGTTCTTGATACTAATGAGTACCGTTCCGTTTATGAAAATGAAGATGAATCAACAATTATGATATTTGTGTACGACAGTTCGTTAAACGATGAGATTGATGCTTTGAAAGAAATGGCGGTTATTAAACACACAGACGGGGATGTATCTATTTGGGCATCTGAAATGAAACCAACGAGGGTTGATTGGTTTATGCCTATTATCGGTGTTACAGGTGCATTCGTAATGCAAAATAAATATGATAACGAGGTGATACTTGTTCACTATTTTATCAGAGATTTTGAGGGTTTTAGTGCCGTTTTTCCCAAATATCCAGAATTTGATATTATAAGTTATTTATTGGGTTGTAATGTTTTGGTTTGAGACCAAAAACCAATCAAAGGACGGTTCGAAACCACTGAAAAAGTCTGATTAAATCCAACCTCAAAGGGTGATTTGCTCGCATTTCGCCCTTTGGGGAAATCCCACTAAGGATAAGACAGGTGACGGTTCTGTGTCCTGCTCCCAGTAGCCTTGAAATCTCTTTGGATTAACGTTTTTAAAAATTGGATAGGGGATTGTTCGGGTGAATAATCAACAAGACACAGAGCAATCCCCTATTATTCAAAACCCCGCATCTGTTTTGTGACAGATACGGGGGTTATTTTTATTATTTTACATTATCTATAATTTCTTTAACTACACTTGCGATAACCTCGGCGGTTTTAGGTCCTACGGAGTTAGTTTCCTCATAATGCTTGCGATTGAATTTGTCGCGGGCATTGTCAATATAGGGCGATTTTTCATTAAGTATAAAATCATTGGGCGGTAAAACGTATCCCAACTCATCATTGGCAAGTCCGAAAACAAGAATCTCCTTATCCCCTGTTATATCACAAATAAGCTCGGGATTAACCTCGGGACCCTTTCCCGTTGCAGATTCCTCGGCACTTAAAGCACCGCCAAAAACCAACTCAGGGAAAATCTCACAAGGCAGAAGTAAAATCTTCTTACCACCGATTTCGTAGTATGTGATTTCGGATTTAAGCGTCCAATACAATGGCGCATCCTTAGTTGCAAATTTTTCGGCAGTCATTATACCGATATCACAGGCAATTGTGAGAACAGGATTTTCAACGTCTGCATAAAATTCTTTAGTTGCAAAGTTGATTTTAGGCTCAAGCTTTGTTTCCTCGGTAATAGCAATGGCGTAATCCGCAAGCTTATAGCCGATGTCACGGGTGGACTCGATAAGCCTATGCTCTTTGCGTAAGGTGTCCTCATTGGGTACATCCATACTTATCATACCGCCGATAGCACCAACGGTGTAAAGTGTATCCGCACCAACAGTCTTTTTGATTTTTTCCCTGAGATAGCAAGGAAAATCGGCACTTACAAGGTGGTTACATCCCTGAAGTGACTCGGAGTGTGAAGCAAAGTTAAGCAGCCACACCTCGTTACCCTCGTTAAAGGGCTTGAACCTGAATCGGGTCAGGGTTTTTGAATACACAACGGGTGTTCTTATATCCTCCTGCATATCGGGAACTTCGATTGTACCAAGATATAAATTACCGTCCTTGCGGCTTTTGTAAGCCTCATAGGCGGCTTTTTTAACGCCCTCGAAAAGTATGCTCATAAACTTTTCGTCCTTGCCTGTAAAGGGCAGCTTGCCCCATATACCCATGGTGTCAATACCCGCATGGTTATGGGTGCACATTACGTCAATTTTACGGCATCCTGTTTCCTTACAGAAATCCTTTAACTGCTCACGAATGATATTAACGTCCTTATTAAGAAGACCCACAACGTCAAGTGAAACAATAAGCACCGCACCCCTTGAGCTGTTATCATCAAGGTAAACTGCGTGGGCATACTGTGGGTCAATAACACCTCGTGCAGGGTTATTCTCCCCATAGCCTGCAATATAATATTTCTTGGTTTCAATATCGTCGGGTAACAAAACACTTTTACCGAAGCCTACGGTAAAGCACTCGCCCTTGGGATTGTCAATAAAATCAACCCTTACACCGCCAAGGGGCTTAACTCCCCTTTTTTTAAGGCTCATTTTACCGCGTGTTTTTACTACTGTTGTTAATAACGATGAAACGAATGACATAACATCACCTTACTTTAATTTCATTCTTTCTTTATAATCGGGCATAAAGCCCTCAATAAACCTATAAAAATCCTTACTGTGATTGTGGTGTCTGATGTGTGCCAGCTCATGCACAACCACGTAGTCAACAAAACGCTCGTCCTTATTCATAAGGTAAAGCGAAAAATTAAGGCTGTTTTCACCAGAGCAGGAGCCGTAGCGTTTTTTAGCGGAATTGATTTTGACTGCAGTGGGCTTAACACCCATTATTGCAGAATAATATTCAACCTTTTTGGGTATAACCTCTTTAGCCTTAGCTCTTAAAAGCTTTATTTCGTCATCCGTATAGGTCTTTGCATTCTTTGACTTTTCACGTTGGGAAATAATTGCTTTTTCAAGCCATTCCTTTTTATCCTGCATAATGTTGTCAATCTCTTTTTGAGAGATTCTTAAGGGTGCACGCACGGTAATTGAGCAATCGACACCCACCTGAATAGCTACGGATTTTCGATTTGAACGAATAACAGTATAATTAAATATCATAATTAAAATCCGTTTTTGTATTCCTCAAGAGGCTTACCGCCCCTTGCAAGGTATTCGTTATAAAGCTTTTCCTTATATTCGGGAGTGTATGTGTAAGTCCACAAATCAAATACACCCTTGAAGCTTTCAAAGGTTTCGTCAGGGTAAACCTTAAGATTGCCCTTTTTATAGGGTAAAGGAATCTCAACAGTGCCGTTTGAAGCAATGTGGTATTCATCCGCTAAATCAATAGCAACCTTGTTACAGGGATAACGGTCAAAGTCACCATCAAACATAATCTGCGTTACGGGGAAAAGCACAACGTCCGCGTCAACAAGTCTGTAAAAATTCTCGGTAGTGCCGAAATGGCCGTGATGTGCAGATTGAACGATATCTGACTTAAGATATTTGGGATAACGTGCCTCAAGAACATAGCTTTCCTCGTGACCTGCGTCACCGGGAATAAGTATCTTGGTGCCATCAACTGTAAGCATAAGCACAACGGATGAATCGTTATAATTGCTGTTATCATTTGGGAAAACGTCCTCGTGTGAGCAAAGCACGTCAACCCTCATATTTTCAATGTAAAATGTCTGACCCGTGTGCAGACGGATAACGGGAATCTCTGGGTGATTTTCCAAAGCGCCGTAAAACAAGGCATAATAGCCCCTGTGAGTTTCCATCCAATCACCGCCGTCACGGTGGTCAGGAGAAATAAAGTTAAAATAAAGCGCATCAATAACCGTATCGTAGCAATAAAAGTTCAGATAACTGATAAACTGCGCAATATGATCATCGTGAGCGTGTGAGAAAAACCAGCCCGCAATCTGTATCTTTTTACCGTCAGGTGTTCTTTCACGAAGGAATTTATGGATTCTTTCGCAATCGTTTACAGAATAAGTGTGGGCACTGTCAATAACGAAAAATGCACCTGATGACAACTGAAGTATATAACACATACCACAGTCAATAAGGGAATGGTCAACCTCAAACTGCCAGAGCTTGCTTTCAGTTACGTTGGGTGCAGCCTTAGGTGCAAATGCAGGATAATCAGTCTGTGCATCAACCACAACACGAATTGTGTTGTCGCAATCATAGTAGCCGACGCAAACCGCAACGTTACCCTTTTTATAAAACTCAAAAAAGTTGTTTTCGAGTTTATTTTTATTAACACAAATGAATCCATCCTGACTAAGCTTCGCACAATATGATACGAAGGCTTCAAATTTTACGTTCTTTAAAAGATAAAGTTCACAATCTTCGCCCGAAGGATATGTAAGAAAATCAGCATCAAAGGACGGTATTTTATTTAAAAGACCCATAATATCACCCGTTAAAATCAACAGAATTTAAAAATGCAACGATACTACTTTTATCAACGGCAACCTTGCCCTGAATCATTGTATCTCTGCCGCCACCCCTGCCGTTAAGGGTTTTATTGATGATCGCGGCAACCTTTTTCATATCGTAGCTTAAGCTGCAGGCAATATAAGAATAGCCCGACTCATCATCACCTGAAAAAACTATGCAAAGGGCTGATTTTTCAGCACCGTAATTTGCCACCTCACGCATCATATCCGCATCGTAGCCGTCGGTTATAAGGTAGGATATATCATTCGTATATTTAAGGCTTTCCTTATCCCTTTGGGCCACGCTTAACCTGAACTGATAAAACTGTCGCTTTATTGCATCAGTTTCATCAATCAGGCGTTTAACGTACTCTGCCACGCATTCCTGCTTAGCTGACAAAAGCCCTGATATCTCATAAACGTTTCTGTATTTTTCACGATAATCCTGTAACGCATCGTAACCCGATTTCATAACAATACGCACACCGCCGCGGTGACGCATAAAATCAAGTATTTTCACAATGCCTATCTCCCCCGTTGACTTAACGTGAGGAGCGCAGCAAGCGCATAAATCGGTGTTTTCAATTTCAACCAATCTTACGTTTTCTGTTAAATCAAGCTTACTTCGATAATCGTATTTATCGAGCTCGTCTGCACTTGGGAAAAAGCAATTAATTTTATAATCGGCATAAATAGCCTCGTTAGCCTTATCCTCAACCATATCAAGCTGCTCACGGGTAAGCTCGCCGTTAAAATCAACTGTCACCATACCCTCATCCATATGAAATCCTACGTTATCGTAGCCGAAAAGCGAATGCACAACGCCCGAAACAATATGCTCGCCGCTATGGTTCTGCATTCTCAAAAAGCGCTTATTCCAATCAATAGAGCAATACACCACTGCGCCTTCCTTTAAGGGCTCAGAGGTATAGTGGCGGATTTCACCATCAACCTCCTGGACGTCGGCAACTGCGATGCCGCCAATAAAGCCCTCATCGCTTTTCTGACCGCCACCCTCGGGGAAAAAGGCAGTTTTATCAAGCAAAATTTCATAACCGTTCTTTACCGTAACGCAGGAAAGAACGGTTGCATCAAACTCTTTTATATAAGCATTTTCGTAATACAAACGGATTGTTTTCATAAATTACCTCAAAAAAGAATAAGTGAAGAAGCAATAAGAAACTGGGCAATATAATAAGCAGAATGGTTAAGCACAACCGTAACACGGTTATTGCGATCCTTTTCCTTCTGACTAAAATATGTACCGGATAAAATAAGGTCTGAAAGAAGGAAGAAAAACAAGCCAACGGTAATAACAATTGAGTGAGCACCGGGCTTCGCTACGGCGTAGGCAAAAGCCATACCGAAGGTTGCATTAAGCACTGCAGTGTAAAGAATGGTAACAAGCTTAAATTTACCGTATTTATACTTCATTATCTTTTCTGCCACAACTGCAAACAATGCACCGCAAACTACGCAAAGGGCAGTAAAGCCGAAAACATAAACGTTATATCCGTAGGTGTAAATCATACCCGCCGCATAAAACAAGTGACCGATAAGAAAGCTTATAAAGCCCATATTAAGAAACTTATCTGCGTCGGACTTATAGAGATATTTTAAATCAAGGACAATGTCGCCAATCAAGCCGAAGCAGGCACCCGCAACGGTAAATGCACCAAGATACGCGGGACAATCAGAATTGCCCACAAATGCAAAAAGCGCAGTAAAGATAAAGCCAAGGCTTGCGATGCCCTTGATAACAACCACATTTAACGTTACCTGAGGCTTACGTAAAGCAATAAAAATTACAGCCACAATTATACCCAAAACCAAAAAGAAATATTGCACAAAACCCCCCCTAATATTCTAATTAAATATTAACATAACCCATCTTAAAAAGCAATTAATGGCAATGGTGCATTTTGCATAATTTTACGACCTAATATTTGTTAAAAACAACCATCTATTTTCTCTTGATTTTTGAAATAATCCGTGATAACATATCATTAAAGTTAATACGCCAATAACTTTACGCAAATAACGAGAGCCGTTTTATTTAAGACGGCTCTCGTTATTTTATTTAACAAAATTTGTGTAAATTGTATAATTTCAACGCCATAATTTATCAATCTGACGAATGATAAATTGTGGCTTTTTTGTTGATTTAAGCTACTATATATTGTAAAATAATACTGTATATTTGTACACAAAAAACCACACGTTTTTTCAAGCACAAAATCTTAGAAATAAGGAGTCTTATTTATGAAATACATTGAGTTTGACAACAACAAAGAATACGACTTAATTCTTCTTGGTCGTGTGGCAGTTGACTTCAATCCCGTTGACTATTACTGCCCCTTATCTGAAAGCACAACCTTCAAAAGATACCTCGGCGGTTCCCCCGCAAACATTGCCGTTGGTCTTTCACGACTTGGTAAAAAATGCGGATTCTTCGCAAAGGTATCCGACGATGAATTAGGCACCTTTGTTGAAAATTTCTTTAAAAACGAGGGTATTGACTGCTCACACATCACCCGTTGCAAAAACGGTGAAAAAATCGGTCTTACCTTTACCGAAATCCGTTCAGAAACCGAAAGCTCAATCCTTATGTACAGAAACGAGGCAGCTGACCTTAAGCTTTCTGTTGAGGATATTGACGAGGATTACATCACTAAGGCAAAGGCTCTCCTTATTTCTGGTACCTCGCTCTGCGAAAGCCCCTCAAGAGAAGCAGCTCTCAAGGCTACAATGATTGCTAAGAAAAATAATATCCCCGTAATTTTTGATATCGACTACCGTGCATATAACTGGAAGAATGCAGATGAAATTGCAATCTACTACTCAACACTCGCTTCTAAGGCTGATATCATTTTAGGCTCACGTGAGGAATTTGACCTTACCGAAAAGCTTATCGGTCTTAACGGCACTGACGAAACATCTGCTAAATACTGGCATTCAAACGGTGCTAAAATCGTTATCGTTAAGCACGGTAAGGAGGGCTCAACCGCTTATACAAACGATGGCCAATCTTATAAAATCAAACCCTTCCCCGTTAAGCTTCTTAAATCCTTCGGTGGCGGTGACGGCTACGCTTCCGCTTTCCTTTACGGGCTTTTCGAAGGATGGGATATAATGGACGCCCTTGAATTTGGCTCTGCCTCTGCTGCTATGCTTGTTGCAAGCCACGCTTGCTCACAGGATATGCCCTCAGCCGATGCAGTTAAGGAATTCATAAAGGCCAAAAAAGAAGAATACGGCGAAATGATTGCACGAGGTTAAGATTATGTTTGAAAAGCTTTCTTTTAACGAAAACAACGAACAGATTCTTTGTGAAATGGACGGCAAGCATTCTGATATGCTTATGAACATAAAGGTAAAGCATTTCGATTCTGAGGATACATACACCCTTTTCGACAACGATTGCGAAACTGCTTTCCTTATCCTTTATGGTGACGTTGATATTTCCTGGAATGGTGAAACCAGAAATATGGCAAGAGAAAACCCTTTTGTTAAGGCTTCCTTCTGTTTACACGTGCCCAAGGAAACCGAGGTAACAATCAAAGCCAACAAGGAATCTCGAATTCTTATTCAACAAACAGATAACGATATTATTTTCACCCCGGTTTTCTATACACCCGATATGATTCTTTACCAGCATTTCGGCAAGGATCAATGGGAAGGCACGGGCTACAGAATTGTGTCAACTGTTTTTGACCCCGACAACGCACCTTACTCAAACATGGTGCTCGGTGAGGTTTATAACCAACCCGGTCGTTGGTCCAGCTACCCACCCCACCACCATCCTCAGCCCGAGGTTTACTACTATCAGTTCGATAAGCCCCAGGGCTTTGGCGCGGCATTCGTGGGTGATAACGTTTACAAAAGTGTTCAAGGCAGTGCGGTTTATATTACCGACGGCAACGATCATCAGCAGGTTGTTGCCCCCGGCTATGAAATGTGTTATATCTGGATGATTCGCCATTTACCCGATGACCCTTGGTATAAAACAACCCGCTTTGTTTCAGACGAACACCAATGGCTTACTAAGTAAATTATTCTAAGGAGTGATATAAATGCCAATTATGACAATGGGTCAGGCGCTTGTTAAGTTCCTTGACAATCAGTACGTATCATTTGACGGCGAGGAAACCAAGTTTGTTGACGGTATCTTCACCGTTTTCGGTCACGGTATTGTTTGCGGTCTTGGTCAGGCGCTTGACGAGGACAAAGGCTCTCTTACAGTATATCAAGGTAAAAACGAGCAAGGCATGGCGCACGTTGCAGCAAGCTTCGCTAAGCAGCATAACCGACGTAAAATCATAGCCTGCTCATCCTCAATAGGACCCGGTGCCGCTAATATGATTACTGCGGCCGCTACTGCAACGGTTAATAACGTACCCTTGTTATTATTCCCTGCCGACACCTTTGCTTGTCGTCAGCCCGATCCCGTATTACAGCAGTTTGAACAACCCTACTCTTTATCAGTAACCACAAACGATGCTTATAAGCCCGTTTGCAGATATTGGGACAGAGTTACACGACCCGAGCAGCTTATGTCTGCAATGCTGAATGCAATGCGAGTGCTTACAGACACCGCTAATACGGGTGCCGTTTGCGTTGCGCTTTGTCAGGACGTTGAGGGTGAAAGCTACGATTACCCCGAGGAATTCTTCAAGAAAAGAGTTCACAAAATAACAAGAATTGCTCCTGCAGAGGATGAGATTGCAGATATTGCCGAAATCCTTAAATCTGCAAAGAAGCCCCTTATTATTGCAGGTGGTGGTGTAAGATACTCCGAATGCGGCGACACCTTACAGAAATTCTGCGAAAAGCATAACATCCCCTTTGCAGAAACACAGAATGGTAAATCTGCCGTACTTTCATCACATAGCTTAAATCTTGGTGGCGTTGGTGTTACAGGTAACCTTTCTGCTAACCTTATCGCTAAAGAGGCAGACGTTGTAATTGGTATCGGCACACGTTTTTCAGACTTTACAACTGCTTCTAAATCATTATTCAAGGACGATGCTAAATTTATAACAATCAACACCGATAGATTCGACGCTTACAAGTTAGGCGCTATCAAGGCCGTTTGCGACGCAAAGCTCGGCATTGAAGCCCTCGATAAAGCAATCGATGATTATAAAACAGAATACACAACCGAAATTGCGGATGCTAAAAAAGCTTGGGACGAGGAAATGGAAAAGCTTTCATCCTACACCTATTCCGATGATTTTGAACCCATCATCAAGGCAAGATACGAAAAGACTATCCCCGAATTCGTAGAAAAAACCGGTGGTAAAATCACACAGACTTCAGCCCTTGCACTTATCAGAAAAATTATTGACGACGATGCAATTGCAGTTGCCGCCGCAGGCTCACTCCCCGGCTGTATGCAAAGAATGTGGACTACTGATTCTTTATATTCATACAATATGGAATACGGCTACTCATGTATGGGCTACGAAATCGCAGGTGCTCTTGGCTCAAAGCTTGCAGAGCCCGACAAAGAGGTTTACGCCTTCTGCGGTGACGGTAGCTATCTTATGCTTCACAGCGAGCTTGTAACAGCTATTCAGGAAAACAAGAAAATCAACGTGCTTCTTTTCGATAACTCAGGCTTTGGTTGCATCAACAACCTGCAGATGTCAAACGGCATCGGCAACCTTGCCACCGAATTCAGAAAACGTGACGAAAACGGTGACCTTCTAGGTGATATATTCACAATCGATTTTGCAAAGTGCGCATCGGGCTACGGCGTAAAAACCTACACCGCAACAACCCTTGATGAGCTTGAAGCCGCACTTATTGACAGTAAAAAGCAGAGTGTATCAACCCTTATTGACATTAAGGTGCTCCCCAAATCAATGACCGACGGCTACGGTGCATGGTGGCACGTTGGCATTGCATCAACTTCATCTAAAGAAAGCGTTAATAAGGCTTTCCAAAATAAAGACGAAAATCTTAGAAAAGCGAGGAAATTCTGATGCTTGATAAAAACAAAGTAAAACTCGGTATTGCACCCATCGCATGGACAAACGACGATATGCCCGACCTTGGTGCAGAAAACACATTCGAACAGTGTATCTCTGAAATGGCTCTTGCAGGCTTTACAGGTTGTGAGGTTGGCAACAAATACCCCAAGGATACAAAGGTGCTTAAAAAGGCGCTTGACCTTCGCGGTATGCAGATTTGCAACGCTTGGTTCTCAACCTTCCTTACCACAAAGCCCTATGAGGAAACAGAAAAGGACTTTATTGAACACATCACATTCCTTAAGGAAATGGGTGCTAAGGTTGTTGGTGTATCCGAGCAGGGTCACTCAATCCAGGGCACTGACCTTTCAATCTTCGACGATAAGTACGTTATGAACGATGAAGAATGGGATATGCTTTGCACAGGTCTCAACAAACTCGGCAAGGTTGCTAAGGATATGGGCATCACCCTTACCTTCCACCACCACATGGGTACAGTTGTACAGACAGAAGCTGAAATTGACAGACTTATGGAAAACACAGACCCTGAGCTCTTCAACCTTCTTTTCGACTCAGGTCACCTTGCATATTGCGGCGAGGATTATATGAGCGTACTAAAAAAATATATTAAGCGTATTAAGCACGTTCATCTTAAAGACGTTCGTCCCGACGTTATTGCCGACGTTAAGGCTAACAAGGAAAGCTTCCTTCAGGGTGTTAGAAAGGGTACTTTTACCGTTCCCGGTGACGGCGTTATTGATTTTGCACCTATCTTTGAGGTACTTTCAGAAAACGATTACGAGGGCTATGTGCTTGTTGAAGCAGAACAGGATCCCGCAATCGCAAATCCCTTTGAATACGCTCTTAAGGCAAGAAAATATATTGCTGAAAAAGCAGGCTTATAATACGGAAAGGTGTTTTAATAATGTCAGCTGAAAAATTAAAATATTTTTGTAACGGTCAGTACCTTGAATCAAAAACCGACGTATGGTACGACCTTCACAACCCCAGCACAGGCGAGGTAACAGGCTATGCCCCCTGCTGCACAAACGACGAGGTTCTTGAGGCTATTGAAGCCGCAAAGAAAGCCTACCCTGCATGGAGTGCTACACCCGCTATCAAGCGTTCACAGATACTCTACAACGTTCGTAATCTTCTTATTAAGCATATGGAAGAGCTTACAACACTTGTTGCAGAGGAAAACGGCAAGGTATGGGCAGAGGCCGAGGGTGACGTGCTCAAAGCAAAAGAAGGCACAGAGCTTGCTATTCAGACAACTTCACTTATGATGGGCGAAAGCCTTATGGATGCTTCCGCAGGCTTTGACACAGTTTTATATCGTGAGTCAATGGGTGTTTTTGCAGGTATCGTACCCGTAAACTTCCCCGCTATGATCCCCTTCGGTTGGATGGTTCCCGTTTGCGTTGCTTGCGGTAACACAATTGTTCTTAAGGCCGCATCACTTACACCCCGTACCGCTTTAAGAATTGCCGAGCTTTATAAAGAAGCAGGTATGCCCGACGGCGTTGTTAACGTTGTTACCTGCTCAAGAAACGAAATCAACACACTTCTTGACCACCCCGATATCAAGGGGATCACCTTTGTTGGTTCAACACCCGTTGGTAAGCTTATTTACGAAAGAGCTGCAAAAGCAGGCAAGCGTGTGCAGGCTCTTTGTCAGGCTAAAAACCATGCACTTGTTCTTGAGGATGCACCCATTGAAAGAACTGTTGCAGGTATTATCAACTCTGCATATGGTTGTGCAGGCCAGCGTTGTATGGCTCTTTCCTGCTGTGTTGTTCAGGAATCAATTGCTGATAAATTTGTTGCCGAGCTTAAAAAGCAGGCAATGCAGATTAAGGTTGGCAAGTCTGTTGATAAATCATCAAAGCTTGGTCCCCTTACATACAAAAAGCATTATGATGAGGTTGTTGCAGACATCGAAAAGGGTATTAATGAAGGTGCAACACTTGTTCTTGATGGCAGAAATCCCGAGCTTCCCGACGAAATCAAAAACGGCTACTTTGTAGGCCCCACAATTTTTGATAACGTTACTGAAGATATGACAATCGGCAGAGACGAGGTTTTTGGCCCCGTGCTTTGCGTTAAACGTGTTAAAGATTTCCACGAGGGTCTTGCGGTTATGAATGCTAACCCCTACGCAAATGGCTCGGTTATCTTCACACAGAACGGTCACTACGCCCGTGAATTCACCCGTCACACCCATGGCGGTATGGTTGGTGTTAACGTTGGTATTCCCGTTCCTATCGGCTTCTTCCCCTTCTCAGGTCATAAAGATTCATTCTTTGGTGACCTTCACTGCCTTGGTAAAGATTCTTACAGATTCTTCACCGAAAGCAAATGTATAACCACACGTTGGTTTGACGAGGACGAAATCAAGAAAACTGAAGTTTCTACATGGGACGGAACAATATAAACCCCAAGAAAGGATATAATAATTATGCTTAACATTGGTATTATCGGCGCAGGCCGTATTGGTAAGGTTCACCTCGAATCCATTTCATATCACGTAAAAAATGCGGTTGTAACTGCAATTGCAGACCCATTTATGAACGACGAAACCAAAGCCTTCTGCGAGGGCTTCGGTGTTGAAAAAATCTACACAGATTACAAGAAAATCATTGAAGATGAAACAATTGACGCTGTTCTTGTTTGCTCTTCAACCGATACTCACGCTCCTATTTCAATTGAAGCTATCAACGCCGGCAAGCACGTTTTCTGTGAAAAGCCCCTCGCAAACACAGTTGATAAAATCCTTGAAATTGCCGATGCACTTAAGGCTCACCCCGAGGTAAAATTCCAGGTTGGCTTCAATCGTAGATTTGACCACAACTTTGCCGCTGTAAGAAAAGCTTACGATGAAGGCAGAATCGGTGATGCACAGATTCTTAAAATCACATCACGTGACCCTCAGGCACCTCCCGTTGGCTACTGTGCAGCAAGCATTTTCCTTGATATGACAATTCATGATTTTGATATGGCTTGCTTCCTTACAAACAGTGACGTTGAAGAGCTTTATGTTTACGCTGATGCTCTTATCAACCCCGGCATCCGTGAATATGGCGACTTTGACACAGCCATCATTTCAATGAAAATGGAAAACGGCGCTCTTGCAGTTATTGACAATTCACGTCAGGCTATGTACGGCTACGACCAGAGAGCAGAGCTCTTCGGCTCAAAGGGTATGGTTGCAACTTCAAACGACACGCTCTCAACCGCTGTTATTGCAGATGCTAACGGTGTTACAGGTGAAAAGCCCCTTTACTTCTTCCTTGAAAGATACATGGGCTCATTCTCAGAAGAGGTAAGACAGTTTGTTGACTGCTGTATCAATGATAAGGAAACACCCGTTGGTATTCACGCAGGTCTTCAGTCAGTAAAGATTGCCCTTGCTGCTGAAAAATCCGCTAACGAAGGTAGACCCGTTAAGCTTTCAGAAATCAACTAAAGAGGTCCTTAATCAATGTCCGAAAAAAACTATGATATTATAGTTATTGGTGCAGGTTGCGGCGGTTTAACCGCCGCAGCATGTGCTGCTAAGGAAGGAAAAAAAGTATTATTACTTGAACGCCACAATGCCCCAGGCGGTTTTTCCTCAAGCTTTGTAAGGGGCAGATTTGAATTTGACGTATCCTTACACGAGCTCTGCCGTTTTTCCGATAAAGCAGGGCTTGGTGAATTGCGCCAAATTTTTGACCACATCGGTGTAAGCGACAAGCTGGAGTGGTCATCCGTTCCCGAGGCATACAGATTTATAAGCAAATCCTATGACGGAACAAAAATTGACGTTACTATGCCCTTCGGTACGGATAGCTTCATTGATGCTTTGGAGCATTACGTCCCCGGTAGCAAGACCTCTGTCACCAAGCTTTTTGCTCTTGCAGAAGAAATTGAAGAAGCAACAGATTACTTTGCTGCCAACGAAACAAAGATGAGTTTCAAAGAAGTTCGTAGCATAATGAAAAAGTATGGTAATTTTATAAAAACCGCACCCTACTCTGTTAACGAGGTTCTTGATGCACTTAATATGCCTAAAAAGGCCCAGGAAATTTTCAACGCTTACTGGATGTACCTTGGTGTTGATTGCGACCGATTAAGCTTTACCCACTATGTTTCTATGGTTTACTCCTACATGAAGCACGGTGCCTTTGTACCCACCCTGCGTAGCCACGCACTCAGTATGGCGCTGGCAGGTGTTATTGAGGATAACGATGGCGAAATCCGATATAATTCCCACGTTTCAAGAATTTTATTCAAGGATGGACTTGCCTCGGGGGTTATTCTCAAAAACGGTGAAAAAATTGACTGTGAGCACATTATATGCAACTGCTCCCCCACCACCGTTTACTCAAAAATGATGAAAAAGAGCGACGTACCCGTATCCGCTCTTAAAAGAACCAATGCCCGCACTCTTGGTGTCAGAGGGGCTTGCGTTTACATTGGTCTTAACCGCTCACCTGAAGAGCTTGGTATAAAAAATTACTCGTATTTTATTACCGATACTGCCGACACCGCCTCACAGTTTGCACTTATGAAATCGATAGATACAAACTCGGCTCAGGCCACAGTTTGTTTAAATATAGCAAATCCCGATTGCTCACCCCAAGGAACAACTATCCTGTGTATTACTACCTTTTACACCGACAATTGTTGGGCAGACGTAACCCCCGAGGGTTATTTTGATGAAAAGGATTTACTTGCCGCCCGACTTATTTCAAGGTTTGAGGAAGCAACGGGCATCAGTATACACAAATTCATTGAAGAAGTTGAGGTTGCAACACCTTCAACCTTTGCAAGATACACCAACACACCGCAAGGCTGTATTTATGGCTATCTTGGTGACAATTGGGATGGTATAATTGCACGATTTATGACCGAGGAGCTTGATTGCGACACACCCGGACTTCGTTTTTGCGGCGGATGGGGCACACAGCTTTCGGGCGTTAACTCCGCAGTAGCATCGGGCAGAAATGCCGCCTATGCTACCATGGGTGATATAAACGAAAAAAGGGGCGAGCATAATGAAGACTAAAATTACTGTACGCTCCAAAATAAAGGACGTTAAAAACTTTATGAACATACCCGAATTACGAAAGGGTATCATCAGCGAAGCACCGGATTCACCTGTTGAAGGTAATTTTACGGTTAATTCAATTGCAAATTTTCTGCACCCAAGCGTGCAGTATCTTAAAGTCAAGCAGGTTGCGGAAATCAACAGTAACACGAGAGCATATATCCTTGAGCCAGATACTGCTCACGGCACTGCAAAGCTCGCCTTTTTCAGGCCAGGTCAATGGATTAGTGTAAAACTGCAGATAGGCAATGCTACAGTTACAAGGCCGTACACCATTTGCTCATCACCTCTGCGCTCAATTGAAGATGAGTATATGCTTATTGTCAGCAAAAAGCCAGACGGCTTTGCTTCACATTATATATTGAACAACTGGCGCAAGGGCACCGAGGTTGTTGCATCAGCCCCCTGCGGCAATTTCTACTTCCAACCACTCAGGGATTCAAAAAACGTTGTTGCAGTGTGTGATAACAAGGGCTTTTCCGCCTTTCTGTCAATGGCAGAGGCTATTGCTGATAAATCACTTAATATGGATTTAACCTTGATTTATTACGCAAGAAAGCAAAACGAGGCTATTATGTCACAACGCTTTGATGAGCTTTCACAAGCCACGCCAAATTTCCGTGTAATTTACGTTTTCAGTGACGAACATATTTTCAAATGCGAGCGCGGCTTCGTTACCAAAAGCCTTATTGAAAAATATGCTCCGTTTTCAAAATACAGCTTATTTGTAAATGGCTCTAATACCTTGTACAATCGTCTTATACCGCAAATAAGCGAGCTTAAGCTTGAAAACAAATATATACGTTTCGGCTTGAACGGACAAATTAATAACCCCGAGACCTTGCCAGATTTCCCGCCAGATGCAATAGGCAAAACCTTTTTATGCAAGGTTATGAAGGATGGCAAATTAGTTTCAACGGTTCCCTGCTGTTCAACAGAATCACTGCTTGTGGCACTTGAACGCGAAGGCATACAAGCACCATCATTATGTCGTTCGGGAGAATGTGGTTTTTGCCGCGCAAAGCTTCTTAAGGGTAACGTATTTATACCCAAAGACGTTGACATGCGCCGCCTTGCAGATTCAAGTCACGGCATCATTCATCCCTGTTGTTCATATCCAATGAGCGATATGACGTTAGTAATTTAAACAAATGGAGTAATTTTTATGGGTCATGTAATAGCACAAATTCTTGCCGCGTACGGCGGTTTTATGGGTGTTTGCGAGCATATAAAGCTTTATATTTATTCACGCAGAGCCAATAAAATGCAAGCAAAATGCATCAAGCGTCTTATGCGTAAAAATAAAACCACCGTTTACGGTAAATTAAATAATTTCAAAGATGTTAAATCCATCGAGGATTATCAGCGCATTGTTCCCCTTTCAACATACGCAGATTATGATGATTACGTATGGCGTATGGCTAATGGCGAAAAGGGTCTTATCACCAATATGTACGTGCGCCGTTTCACCGAATCATCCGGTAGCACCGGCAAGCAAAAGCTCGTTCCCCTTTCCTATTGGGCAGAATGGGTTTGCCAATGCTTCAGTTTCAGTGCTCCCGTTGGTTGCGCTGTAAAATGGTTTGGTAGAAAAGGACGCCCCATCCCCCCGCAGAAGGGTCTTTTGACCGCAGAAATAGGTTGCAGAAAGGTTAAGGGCGGTACAATAAGCTGCTTATCATCCATACCTCTTTTAAATGCACGTCCCCTTGTACCTCGTTTTACCACGTCACCCAAAGAGGTGCTTTTCCCCGAGCCCGGTGCAGATATGGATATGCATTACCTTAAGCTGCGCTTTGCCTTACCCGATAAAAAGACAAGCTACTTAGGTACTATATTTATCACCACACTGGAATCTATGTTCTTTTACATGGAAGAAAACTGGGAAATGCTTTGTGATGATATTGAAAAGGGTATCATTAACGATAGCATTAAAATGCCAGAGGAGCTTCGCGCAAAGTACAATAAAAAGCTTAAACCCAACCCCAAAAGAGCAGAGGAATTACGCAGAGAATTCCGCAAGGGCTTTGACGAATCCCCCATTATTCCACGTATCTGGCCTAAGGTTGGTTGGATGTACGGTATGGGCACAGGTGCACTCGCCTTCTACGCTAAAAAGCTCAGACGATACATTGGTGAGGATTTACCCATACATTATCTCGGCTACACCGCCACAGAAGCATTTATGGCAGTACCCATTGAGTTTAACTCATTTGAATACGTAATGCTTCCCAACAATGGCTTTTATGAATTCAGACCCCTTGATTGCGACAACTACGATAACCTTCTTACAATTAAGGACCTTGAGGTTGGTAAGGAATATGAAATCATCCTCACTAATATGAGCGGCTTCTACCGTTACAGAATTGAGGACGTTATCAAGGTTACGGGCTACTACCATCAATCCCCCAAAATCACCTTCTGTTACCGCCTTAACCAGATTGCAAACATCAGTGGTGAAAAAGTAAGCTCACTTGCCTTTGACGAAATTGTTGCTAACCTTTCTGAAAAAATGGATGATTTATACGTTGGCTACAGCATTTATCCCGACAGAAGCACTTCACCCGGTCACTACATATTATTGGTTGAAACCGCTGAGCCCATAAGTGATGAAAAGAAGGCTCTTTATAACCAGGCATTCGAAGAAATGCTCTGCAAGGGTAACGTAAGCGTTGAGCCCCTTATAAAAAGCGGTGCCTTAGGTCATTGCGAGGTTAAATTTTTACGCCACGGTACTTACGACGACTACCGCGAGGTTTTACGTGCAAGAGGCGCAAACCTTAACCAGGTAAAGCCCATTAAAGTAATTGACACAGATGAAAAACGAGATTTCTTCTTCTCACACATAGCAGAGTAAAAATGGCTTATAAAAGAACTAAAGAAAATGAATTTATTTCATTAAAAAACAAGGGATTAACCGATGACAAGGTAATCAACGACCTTATCCGTCACAAAGATAAAAATCCCGCACTTTCACGTAGCAAAATCCCCTGCGAAATGTACGACAAGGTTAACCTTATGTGCCGTAAATATATGGACAGAATGGCACGCTTTGAGGTTGATTACGACTTTGTTATAGACGAGGTAGCATTTAAAAACGTTGCAATATGCTGCCTTGAGTGTGCACCATTTATGCACTCACAGGTTATTAACAGCCCAATATCCCCTTATTGGAGAGTATCCGACTACCATATTGACCAAATGATTGCCTTCAAGCAGGTTGAGGATGTTGAAAAGGCAAGAATGGAATTTTTTGCTCAGGAGATTCCCCTTAACAGTAACGTACAGATGAAAATCGGAGTTTTAATTAACAAGGGTAAATCATACGTGTGCTTTATTTGGAATCATATGTGCTTTGATGGCGGCGGATACAAGGCATTCTGGACCGACTTCTGTAAAAACTATTCAGATTACGTGCTCAAGGGCATATCCCCCGTTAACTTTTCAAGCGGCTCGCGAAAATACAACGAAATATATAAGGATATGGACAAGGACTTTGCAAAAAAAGCAAAGAAACAATATGCCAACGTTTCACCAAAGGACAAGCACATACTGCCGTTTGATAGCCTGAAAAAAGAGGATAGCGTTATTATAGTATGGCGCGAAATCGGTGAAGAAAAGTTTGCAAATGCAGTTAATTATGCAAAAAGCATTGGTGCAACCGTCAACGACATTGTTGTTGCCGCATATATTGATGCCTTTGGCAAGGTTTCGGGAATGAGTGCGGATGAGTCCATTAACGTTTCCTGCGCCACTGATTTAAGGCGTCACTTAAAGGACCCATCAACAATCGGCTACACAAACCACGTTTCATTCGCTCATTGCTACCTTGACAGTAAGGGGGCCGACATTAAGGCTACCCTTACTAAGGTTTCTAAAAAGACCAAGGAATTAAAAGAAGACCCCTATATGGGTCTTCACGGATTGCCCTTATTAAATTCTGCATACAACGCAATGTTTTACATTCAGGCAGAAGCGATTGTAAATTTATTCTATAATAACCCCACCCTTTCGGTCAGCAACGTAGGTAAGATTAATACCGTGGCCTTTGCCTTGGCGGACAATCCCCCATTCTCTGCGTTTGTAGCAGGTGCCGCTAAAAATAAGCCTTGCGCCGTAATGACTGCATTAACTATTAACGGCAGATTACGAGCTTCAATGTGCCTAAGAGGCAATGAAAAGGACAAGGAATTGCTTGAGCGCTTCTTTACGGAATTCAAAAACTCAATAGAATCAATATAAAAAACAGGTCAGTAGGCTTTCGCTTACTGACCTGAAATTTTTAATCCTTTGTAAGAGCACGGATATATCTTTTAAAGAATGCCACACCGGATTCCATTGTGCTGATGGGTATTCTTTCGTTTGTACCGTGGGTTGTAAGAAGGAGCTCGGTTGTCATAAGGTATGGTGAATAACGATAAATGTTATCACAAACATCCTCATACTGACGGGCATCCGTACCACCCATAACAAGGTAGGGTGCAACAATAACCTTGGGGTCCATGCTTCTGCAAATACTTTCAATAACTCTAAAGGCTCTTGAATCAGTGGGTGAAATCTTTGAGGGATTCTTACCACTGAGAAGCTTAACCTCTGCCTTGGGACCTGCATATTTCTTGATATGTGCTTCAACGTCATCAACTGTCTGACCGGGCATAATACGGAAGTTAGCAACAACCGAAGCCTTCTGCGGAAGCACGTTGGGTGCAGGGCTACCGTTTGACATTGTAATAGCGGTAGTTGTACGCATCATTGAAGCAACGGGAGGAATCTCGGTACATACACGCTTAATAAGAGGCTTAAGTATGGGGAAATTGCTCATAACGCATCTTACAGGATATGACGTGCTTTTGCCAAGCTCATTGAAAAGTGATGAAAGCTGGGGTGTAAGCTCTGCTTTAAACTGATGCTTTTCAAGGTTGCATACAATTTTTGAAAGCTCGCCGATTGCACTGTGCTTGGGAGGCTGAGATGAGTGACCACCCTTTGCATTAACTGAAATTTCAAAATCAACGTGACCCTTTTCAGCAATACCGATACCTGCAAGGTGACCGTCAATTACTTTATCAACCTTAATTGAAAGGATTGCGCCGCCCTCGTCAATTACACTATCAAGCTTGATTCCGCGTTCCTTAAACCACATCATCATACTGTGGGCACCGCACTGTTCACCCTCTGCCATAACCTCCTCGTTGTGACCAAAGCAAAGATAAACGTCACGCTCGGGCACATAGCCTTCAGCAAGAAGAGTTTCAACAGCTTCCATAATACCGATAAGCTGATTTTTAATATCAATAGCGCCTCTGCCCCATACGTAACCATCGGCTATCTCGCCACCAAAGGGCGCGTGAGTCCAATCGTCCTCAGTACCGGGTGTAACAGGAACAACGTCCTGATGTGCAAGCAAAGCGATGGGTTGTTTTTCGGGATGAGCGCTCTTCCAATGATACATAAGTGAGCGTGTTGAAATAATCTGTAAATCAAGCTTCTCGTGTACCAAGGGATACGCTTCCTTAAGGAACGCATGGAACTCGTCAAAAACAGACCAATCAACAAGGCTCTCATCAACGTTGGCGATTGTAGGATACTGAATAGCCTTGGAGAGGTTATTAATAAATCTTTCAACGTCAACCTCTTCGGGAGGAAGCTTATCAACCTCAGCAACAGGCTTGGCCTTATAGGTTGTAGCGGCTCTTACCATGCTAACACCAACACCTGCGGCAGCAAGAGCACCTGTACCCGCTAAAATATATTTAGTTGCCTTTTTCATAATATCAACTCCTGAACTTTAATTAAAATAAAGACATCTGGTCACTATCGGGAAGGTCACCGAAAGCACCGCAATTCTTTAAAACTGCAATTGTAGAGCTACCCGCACCTGAACGAACCTCAAAGTCCTCGATGGATGAAAATTCAGGACCGCCGTCGTTTCGGGCGTTTGCAAGCTGAGCGGCAGCGTTACCACCAACACCCGCAAGTGATGCAAATGGCATACGGATTTTGCCGTCCTCGGGCACGTATGAGCTTGCAGTGGATTTGTAAATATCAATAGGTAAGAACTCAATGCCGCGGACCATAGCCTCGTAAACAATCATCATAATTGTTTCCTTACTCTTTTCGGCGGCGGAAGCTTCCTTGCCTTTGGCGCGTATCATCTGCAGTAATGATTTAACCGCGTTCTTTCCCTTTGACATAGCCTCTGCATCTACGTCGTCACCACGAACGGTAAGATACGCACAGTAATACTCAAGGGGCTTATAAATCTTAAACCAGGCAAGTCTTAAGGATGCAATAATATATGCGGCGGCGTGTGCCTTGGGGAACATATACTGAATCTTTTTACAAGAATCAATGTACCATTCGGGAACACCGTGCTCGCGCATCATAGCCTCCTGCTCGGGCTTTAACTGTTTATTCTTTTTACGTACGTCTTCCATAATATCGAAGGCGTGCTTGGGCTCAAGACCCTTATGAAGAAGGTAAACCATAATACTGTCTCGAGTACCGATAACCTCGGAAATGGTACATATACCTTCTTTAATAAGATCCTGTGCGTTGCCCAACCACACGGCGGTACCGTGTGAAAGACCCGCAATCTGAATAAGGTCGGCAAAGGTCTGTGGTCTTGCTTCAAGAAGCATTCCCTTGGTAAAGTCCGTACCCATTTCTGGAATTGAAAGTGTACCTGTGGGCCAACCCAACTCTTCCTCCGTAACGCCAAGGGGCTCGGGAGAGGTACAAATTTCGTAAAGCTTACGGTCACTGATGTCAATATCAAGAACGTCAATGCCAGTAAGGTCTGTAAGATGCTTATAAATCGTGGGAACATCATGACCCAGCTCGTCAAGCTTCAACAACGTATCGTGCATAGAGTTGAAGTCAAAGTGAGTGGTGATAATGTCCTTTGTAGCGTCATCCGCAGGTCTTTGAACAGGTGTAAAGTCCTCTACCTCATAGGTATTAGGAACAACAACCATACCACCTGGGTGCTGACCCGTTGTACGCTTAACACCCGTACAACCAATGGTAAGGCGATCAATTTCCGCCTTGGTCATTGTAAGGCCACGCTCGTCCATATACTTCTTAACGAAGCCGTAAGCAGTTTTGTCTGCAACACCTGAGATTGTGCCCGCTTTGAAAACGTAGGCCTTGCCGAATAATTCCTCGGTATATTTATGGGATTGTGCCTGGTATTCACCGGCAAAGTTAAGGTCGATATCGGGTGATTTATCACCAAAGAAGCCAAGGAAGGTTTCAAAGGGAATTTCGTGACCGTCACGGAACAAGGGTGTGCCGCAATGGGGACAATTCTTCGCAGGAAGGTCAAAGCCCGAGCCAACCTCGTTGTGAATAAAGAACTCGGAATACCGGCAATTGGTGCAACGATAATGGGGCTGTAAGGGGTTAACCTCGGAAATACCTGCCATAATTGCAACGAATGATGAACCAACTGAGCCTCGGGAACCAACATAATAGCCACATTCTTCAGAGTGCTTAACAAGAAGTCGGGCAATCATATAAAGACCCGCAAAGCCATTTTCAATAATGGATTTAAGCTCCTTCTCAAGTCTTTCGGCAACAATCTGGGGAACGGGGTCACCGTACCATTCCTTAGCTCTGTCCCAGCAATGCTTGGTTAAATCCTCTTCTGCACCGGGAATGATCGGGTTAAAGGTACCATCAGGAATGGGTAAAATACCCGGCTCAACCATATCTGCAATATAGTTTGTGTTGGTAACAACAACCTCTTTTGCGGTTTCTTCACCAAGGTAGCTGAACTCCTCGAGCATTTCTGCGGTTGTTTTAAGGTAAAGTGGCGGTTGATAATCCGCATCCTTAAAGCCCTGCCCCGCCTGAAGAATGGCTCTGAACTTGGCATCTTCTTTCTTAAGGAAGTGCACGTCACCTGTAGCAACTGTCTTTTTGCCAAGCTCGTCACCAAGGTTTATAATTGCACGGTTAATAGTTCTGATGTCATCAAATGAGTTGATGTCCGCATAAAGCTCGCGCATTGCTTCACGCATCTGGTCTTTTCTAAGCATATACTCGTTGTTGCCAACGGGCTGAATTTCAAGATAATCGTAGAATGAAGCAATCTCAACCAATTTTTCGTGGGGCTCATTTTTAACAAAGGCCTCAAAAAGCTCACCCTCGGAGCAAGCACTACCGATAATAAGACCCTCACGCATTTCGTCAATAAGGCTCTTGGGCATACGGGGCTTGCCACGGAAATAATCAAGGTTGGAGCGTGAAATAAGCTTATAAAGATTTTTAAGTCCAACCTTATTTTTAACAAGCAGAATACAATGGTAATAACTGTCAGTGAGAATTTCTTCCTTGGGCTTTCTGGAGCCGTCGGAATTAATGTCGTTTACAAGGTAGGCTTCACAACCGTAAATAATTTTAAAATCACTACCACGAGCGGTATTGCAAGCCTCGGGGAATGCCTGTACACAACCATGGTCGGTAATGGCAATCGCCTTATGCCCCCACTTCATAGCGGTTTTAACAATGGATTTTGCACTGCTCATAGCATCCATTGCAGACATATTTGTATGAAGGTGAAGCTCAATACGCTTTTCCTCTGCTTCGTCAACGCTCTCAACCTTTGAAACGGTTGAAACTGAGGTGGGCTTAATAATAAAGTCCTTTTTATAATCATCATAAAGAAGCGGACCGCGAACAATAACGGTCACCCCATCTTTAATTTTACTGTCAAGATATTCAAGCTGTTCTTTTAAATCAAAGAACTTACAACCAAAAGAGCCTGTATTATCGGTAATATTAAACTCGATAATTGAACGCTTACCGTCCTTGGTTTCACGCTTTTCGTATTTGAAAACATCACCCCACACAAGGATTTCGCCATCATCGAACGAAATCTCGCTCATAGGTGTGGGCTTAGCGTATTTAAACTGGCCGAAAATTGCCTGAACACTATTGAAATCAAGGGGCACGCCCTCAAAATTAGGATTAACCTCAGGGGGCTTTACAGGCTGGTTTGACCTGTCGATTTCACGTTGTTTTTTCAAGAAATCCTCTTCACTACTGTTTTCACCCTCGAAAACAACGGTAATTTTTCTTTCAAAGTGCTGTAAAATGTAATCCTCAAGGAATTTATCTGCCTTGGCATTTTCGCAAATATCTCTGCCGTGCTTTAAGAACTTAACGGTAAAAACGTCGTCAACGAAGGTTGTTTCTATCTGATCTAAAAATCCGTTTGTCTGGGGAACACTCTTTTTAACAACCCTTAAAAGCATGGGGAAGCACTCATATTTAAGTGCCTCGGGAGGTAAAACGTAATCAAACTCAACTTTTTTAAGAGAAAGAGAGCTTTTAACCTCCCCTGCTACCGCCTTAAGGCACATAATATTGTCAAAAATATCTATGTGCAATAAAGCAGTCATTGACTGTTCCTCTTTATTAATATGTAAATCGGTGAACAGGGTGTTTTTTAACATACCCCTGTATTTATCGGTAGATATGTATTCACCGAATATTTCAAGGAAATTGTACAATTTCATATTTTATCCAATTCGTCAAGTAATTCTTTGACAATGTCCTCTTCGGACACCTTTCTTAAAATTTCGCCCTTTTTGAAAAGGACTGCACATCCGTCACCGCCTGCAATACCTATGTCGGCTTCTCTCGCTTCACCGGGTCCGTTAACAACGCAACCCATAACAGCAATTTTAACAGGCTTTTTGATGTTTTTAACTGCATCCTCAACCTGAGCGGCTAAGGTAACAAGGTCGATTTTTGTTCTGCCACACGTGGGACAAGCAACGATCTGGGGTGTTTCAACGCGAAGATTAACCGCATTAAGGATGTTTCTTGCGGCATAAATCTCTTTAACGGGTGAATCGGTGATTGAAACACGCATAGTATCACCAATACCCTTAAGAAGCAATGAGCCGATACCGATTGAAGATTTAACAAGAGCGCTTCTTTCGGTGCCCGCTTCGGTTACACCTAAGTGCAAGGGGTAATCGCAACGCTCAGCAACAAGTGAATAAGCGTTGACCATATTTTCAACGTCGGATGATTTAATTGAAATAACAGTATCGTAAAAACCGCAATCCTCAAGAAGCTTAACGTGTCTGAATGCACTTTCCACCATTGCTTCAGGAGTTGCACCGCCGAATTTTTCAAGAAGGTCCTTTTCAACTGAGCCTGAGTTTACACCAATACGAATGGGCACACTCTTTAAGGCACAGGCATCCGCAACGGCGGCTACACGCTCTGCGGAGCCGATGTTACCGGGGTTGATACGGATTTTATCAACACCTGCCTGAAGGCTTTCAAGGGCAAGTCTGTAATCAAAATGAATATCTGCAACAAGGGGCACCCTTGAATTTTCCTTAAGCTTACCAAGAACCTTAACGGCATCCATATCAGGAACTGCCATACGCACAATTTCACAGCCCGCATCCTCTAATGCCTTAAGCTGAGCAAGGTTACCCTCGTAATCTGAAGCAGGTGCATTAAGCATTGACTGAATAGCGATGGGCGCATCGCCACCGATTTTAATGTTACCAACCTTAACCTGTCTTGAAATACGTCTAATCATAATTAATCACCACTAAAAAAGAAATATAACGTCTTTAATTGATATAACTGCCATGAACAACAATAAAATTACGATGCCTACAGTATGAATAATACCCTCAAATTTTGTGGGTATTGGCTTTTTACGAAGCATCTCGATAAAAATAAAGAATAATCTTCCGCCATCAAGTGCGGGAATGGGTAAAAGATTAAATACACCCACGTTAATAGTAAGCATTGACAAGAACGACAGGGCTGTAAGAATTTTATCACCGAAGCTTGCCGCCTGTGAGGTGGTCTGAGCAATTGCCGAAATAGTACCAATGGGGCCCGAAAGCTCCTTCATACCATATTTACCGGTTACAATATCCACAAGGCTTAAACGCACCATCTGAACAATTGAAGCAGAATCAAGTACAGAATTCACCAACACGTTTTTAACGTTGGGTCTTTCGCCCACAATAAAGAAATCCTGCTGAATATATTTTTTACCCTCCAACTCAAACTGACCAAACTCAACGTCCTTAAGAACAACCTTTTCGCCGTCACGCTTAACAGTAAGGTCAATCTTATTATCCGTATCACGAACAAGGTTGAAGGATATACCCATAGATGAATAAACGGGGGTATTATTGATTTTAACTATCTCGTCACCAACCTGAAGGCCACAACGCTGGCTTGTAGCATCCTCGTCAAAGCTATGAACGGTTCTTGTGCCTACCGCACCACTAAAGGTAAGACAAATAGCAACAACAAGCACACCTAAAAGCAAATTCAATATTGCACCTGCGGCAACGATTATGAATCTTTGCCACGGTCTTTTTTTGTTAAAGGCTCTTTCGCTATCGCTTTCTTCATCCTCACCCTCCATGCTTACAAAGCCGCCAATAGGGAAAAGACGCAATGCATAAAGTGTTTCACCTATTTGTTTTTTTATGATTTTCGGGCCCATACCCAACGAAAACTCGTTAACCTTAACCTTAAAGAGCTTCGCAAAGAAGAAATGTCCGAACTCGTGAATGCCGATGATTGCGCCAAAAAGAACCACAGCTAACAAATAGGGCCAGACACTGGACCAGATAACGCCGATATCGAGATTGATAAAAAACACCTCCGAATTATATAGATGCTAACTCGCGTACCTTTTCACGCATAAGCACATCTGTATCAAGAACGTCCTGCAAAGTGTAATCGGGCTTATCGGGGGCAAACTCTGCTGCCTTTGAAATAAGCTCAGGAATCTGCAGGAATGAAATTTTACCCTGCCTGAAAAGAAGGTTTGCTTCCTCGTTAGCGCAGTTAACCGCCGCAGGAATAAGGCCGCCCGCTTTAATTGCATTACGGCAGATATCCATACAGGGGAAGTTTTCGTAGTCAGGCTTATAGAACGAAAGGTTGCCAACCTCCCACAAATCCAACTGCTTTTCTGGTGATTCGTAGCGATCGGGATAGGTAATTGCAAACTGAATGGGCAAACGCATATCGGGATGACCAAGCTGAGCAATAACCGAGTTGTCGTCATACTCTATAAGAGAATGAACAATGCTTTCGCGATGCACAACAATATCAATCATATCGGGGCTAACATCAAACAACCACACCGCCTCGATGAGCTCAAGACCCTTATTGAACATTGTGGCACTGTCGATAGTGATTTTCTGACCCATACTCCAGCTTGGATGCTTAAGAGCGTCTGCAAGGGTTACCTTCTGTAATTCCTCACGTGTTTTGCCAAAGAAGGGACCGCCCGAAGCAGTTAAAATAATTCTTTTTAACGCAGAGTTGCGGGGTGCACCTAAAAGGCACTGAAAAATTGCCGAGTGCTCGCTATCAACGGGTAACAAGGGCACGTTATTTTTCTTAGCCGCATCAGTTACAAGCTTACCGCCCGCAACAAGAGTTTCTTTATTGGCAAGGGCAATAATTTTACCTGCATTAACTGCGTCAAGGGTGGGCTTAAGACCCGCCATACCAACAACGGAGTTAAGAGTAATTTCACCGTCAGCCTCTGCACCGCAGAAGGATACACCCTCAAGACCGCTATAAACCTTAACGGGTAAATCTGCAACCCTTACCTTAAGCTCTGCGGCGGCTTTTTCATCTACAAGTGCCGCATAAGCAGGCTTAAATTCTCTGATTTGCTTTTCAATAATATCAACGTTTGAGAAAGCCGCAAGGGATTCGATTTTATATCCCCTTGCTCTTGCAACGTCAAGTGTCTGAACACCGATTGAACCTGTTGAACCTAATAAATTTATCTTTTTCATAACTTTTCACTCAAAACTTATTTACTATGTATATTGCCGAATACAAAACCGGCATAACGAACAATGCACTGTCGAATCTATCCATAATTCCGCCGTGACCGGGTAAAAGTTTACCAAAGTCCTTGATGCCGAAATTACGTTTTATTGTTGATGCGGCAAGGTCGCCGAACATACTTACAATAGAAAGGATAACGCTTAACACAATAACCACCGGGTATGTGAAGCCCGCGCCACCGTCGAAGCATTTTTTAAACACCAGAAGAAGCAGAACATTTAAAAGCACCGCACCTGCAACGCCGCCGATTGCACCCTCAATCGATTTCTTGGGACTAATCTTGGGGCAAAGCTTGTGCTTGCCGAATTTACTGCCTACGAAATATGCAAAAATATCGGTCATCCACGATGCGAAGAATGAGAAGATAAGCAGATAAATACCATCAATCTGCTTGTAGCCCTCAATATAGCTACCAATATCGCGGAAGATAATCATTACGGAAAATGCGTAAGGGATACAGAGCGAGGCGAAAATAGCCATAACCGCGTGAATAAACTTCGTCTTTTCGTACTGAAGCAACATAAATATGAGAATTGCTACTACGTAAACACCGCCCACAACCGCAAAGGGAACACTGATTTTAAAATGCATTAAGAACGGTATTGCCGCCGCAAGAGTCATGCTTGCCGCCATAATGAATGGGTTTTTAAGACCAACTGCCTTTTCAATCTCCCACACCGCAATTACTGAAAGCAAAGCGATAAATACAGGGAACACAAGGGTGTTCATCAAAAGCATTGCGCCAATAAATATTATTGCAAACAACGCCCCCGTTATTACTCTTTGTTTCATAAAAACATCCTTTCGAATATACTATAAAAGCCATTAAAATCCGAAAGCTTTCGCCAACGGATTTTTAACAGCAATTATTATACGCCACCAAAACGGCGATTGCGCTTTTGATAATCGTAGAGGATTTCGTTTACACTCTCCTCGGTAAAATCGGGCCAGAGTATATCGGAAAACCAAAACTCGGAATAAGCAGACTGCCAGGTAAGGAAGTTAGACAAACGATATTCGCCACTGGGACGCACGATTATATCGGGGTCGGGCTGGCCTGCGGTATAAATGTAATCGCTGATTGTTTCCTGGTTGATATCATCAACGGAAAGCTCGCCATCCTTAACCTTTTGGGCAATTTCCTTAACTGCGTGGGTTATTTCGGCTCTGCCGCCGTAATTCAGGGCAATGTTAACGGTAACGTGTGAATACTTTGCGGTTCTTTTTTCTGCACGTTCAATTAACCTCAAAAGATCCTTGGGAAGACCCTCACGCTCACCGATGAACTTAAGACGCATCTGCTTAATATCGTTTTCAGCGGTACGCTCGTCACCCTCCATAAGGTATTCCTTGAAAAGGCGCATAAGAGCGCCGACTTCCTTTTTGGGGCGTGACCAGTTTTCGGTTGAGAAGGCATAGAAGGTCATATGCTTGATGCCAACGTCGGCACAATACTCGCATATTCTGCGGAAGGTTTTTGCGCCCTCCTTATGACCCGCGCTACGCTCAAGGCCGCGCTCCTTAGCCCACCTGCCGTTACCATCCATTATAAAACCGATATGCTGGGGTAAAACTTCAAATTCAGGAATATTATCGTACATAATTATATTTCCATTATTTCTTTAGATTTTGCAGCTGCAACCTCATCAATCTTTTTGATGAAGCTATCCGTAATCTTCTGCATTTCTTCTTCACCGTATTTCTGATCATCCTCGGTGATTTCGGAATTCTTTTTCATTGTTTTGATTTTTTCGATGCAATCACGTCTGATCTGACGAACTGCAACCTTTGCATCCTCTGCTAAAGCAGCAACGTCCTTTGAAAGCTGTTTTCTGCGATCCTCTGTAAGTGCAGGGAAAACAAGACGGATGATTCTGCCGTCGTTTGAGGGATTAAGACCCAAATCAGAAGCAAGGATTGCTTTTTCGATAAGGCTTAATGCAGACATATCCCAGGGCTGAATAGCAAGCACACGTGCTTCGGGAACTGAAATAGCAGCCATCTGATTGATGGGTGTGGGACAGCCGTAGTAGTCAACCTGAATTTTATCAAGAACTGCGGCGTTTGCTCTGCCTGCTCTGATGCCGTTGTATTCATACTTAAGAGAAGCAACGCTCTTCTCCATTTTTTCATTAGCTCTGTCAAATACTGCTTTCATTGTTTTTTCCTCCGTTAATTAAGAAACTACTGTGCCGGCATTTTCACCGCAAACAGCTCTGTTGATATTTTCTGTATCATTAAGATTAAATACCAGAATCGGTATTTTGTTCTCGCGACAAATTGCAGCCGCCGCAGTATCCATAACTGCAAGGTTTCTTGCAAGAAGCTCGTCGTGAGAGATTTTATCAAATTTGACTGCGTCGCTGAATTTGTTAGGATCCTTATCGTAAACACCGTCAACATTTGTAGCCTTGAAATAAACGTCTGCATTAATCTGAGCAGCTCTGAGTGCTGCACCGGAGTCAGTTGAGAAGAAGGGGTTACCTGTGCCGCCTGCAAAAATAACTACCCTGCCCTTTTCAAGATGTCTTACAGCCTCGTCGCGCACGAATGTTTCAACAACACCCACAATCTGAACGGCAGACATAACGCGGGCATCAACCCCAACGTCAAGAAAGCCCTGCTGTAAAGCCAAAGAATTCATAACTGTTGCCAACATACCGATGCTGTCGGCTCTTGTTCTGTCCATATCGCCGCTTGAACGACCACGCCAGAAATTGCCGCCGCCAACAACGATACCAACCTGAACACCCTTATCTGTAACCTTTTTAACTGCATTGCAGACCTCGTTGATAATATTGAAATCAAAACCGTGACCTGCTTCACCGGCAAGAACCTCACCGCTGAGTTTTAAAAGCAGTCTTTTATAAACGGGTTCCATAAAAATAATCCCCTTTCACCGCAAATTACGGCATAATTTTTTACTCTACTATTTTACAATAAATGCCCTTGCTTGTAAATAGTTAAACCTCTAATTTTCGGATTATAAATAACTAAAAATACACATATATTTATATATAAAATACACAACAAATAAAGCCGACGGAATAACTCCGTCGGCTTCAACTTAACAAACTCGCCTTTTAAGCCTTATTTTATCAGAAATCATGGCAACAAATTCAGAGTTAGTGGGCTTGCCGCGCTGGCTTTGAATTGTGTAGCCGAAATAGGAATTGAGCACCTCTACGTCGCCCCTGTCCCAGGCAACCTCAATTGCGTGGCGAATCGCCCTTTCAACACGTGATGAAGTGCTTTTAAAATTCTTTGCCACTGTGGGATAAAGAATTTTGGTAACAGAATTTAACATTTCGGGGTTTTCAACAGTAAGGCGAATAGCCTCTCTTACGTACTGATAGCCCTTGATATGTGCAGGAACACCAATCTGATGAAGGATCTCGGTAATAACAACCGTTAAATCCTCCTGAGCCTGATAGTTAGCGGTAACACCAACGCCCTTCCAGCTTGAAATCTGAACAATACGCTCAGCCATCATTTGCGGGTCAATGGGCTTAAGGAAATAATAATCAACACCGCACTTGGTTATCTCCCTTTCAAAATTCGGGTTATCTATACCCGACATTACAATAATCAACGGTCTTTTAACAGGATCATTCATATTGATACGGGAAATAACGCCCATTGCGTCAATATGCTGTAAAAAAACATCCATAATTATTACATCGGGGTGGGCTTCCTCATAGATTTTTAAAAGCTCTGCCCCATTTTTTGCACACATCCTCACATCCATTTTATTACTGCGAAGAACTGTTGCAAGCTTAAGAGTAGCATCATCTTTTTCATCAGTCAATAAAACAGATAAGTTGCTAACCATTCCGTAAACACCTCCTAAAAAAGTAAGATAATTGTAGCATTGAAAGCTGCTTTTAGCAATATGAGTCAACGAATATCGTCGTTATAAACAAAAAGCGTCAAATACACAATATCATAACAAGCAGAATATAGTTTTATTTTGTCGAACAGTGTCAAATCCTTTGTGGAATATGACATCGGCATAAATCCAAAAAGCAAATAAACCAACAACTGCCCCGGTGAATTAACACAAATTTCAACCGCACCCTTACGCCAGAAACACGGTACACCTCCCTCAAAAACACAAAGAAAAACGCGTCAGAAATCACGATTCACAAAAAGCCACTGCCACTATTTAATTTTTGGGATTCCAATATTAAATGACACAAAACCCAAAAGACTACACAAAAAAACAGTACAATTTTTCAACTTTGTAACAAAGCCCAAAAACACATATTAAAATTTGTTAATTTTAACGTATAACAGGCATTGTGCAGACGGCTTGATTATTTTAAACTTAAATGTTATCATTAGACAGTATTCGACTGCAAAGGAGGCGATATGCGTGATAGATAAGGCTACGGCTGAAAGAATAACCAAGGAGCATTACAACGAAATATATGCATATTGCCTTTCACAGGTTAACTGTAACGAGGACGAAGCATATGAAATTACCCAAGAGGTATTTTTAACCTTTCAGAACAAGTTAGACAAGCTTAACGATATAAATTTAAGTATGTGGTTGATGAAAACGGCTAAAAATAAAAGCCGCGAGTATTTCAGAGCAAAGAAAAAGGCAGATAAATTAGTGCCCCTTGATCCTGAGCAGCTACCCACGGACGATATGTACGTATATATCGACAAGTATTTTGAAAACGAGGACAACCTTTCGGATGAATACATAGAAAAAGCCAAGGAGATTGTGCTTAATTTACTTACCAAGCGTGAGCGTGAACTATACGTAAAGGTATTTGTAGAAAAGAAAAGCTACGCTCAAGTGGCAGAGGAAATGAACACCAACCGCAAAAACGTTGGCGTAATGGTTTCAAGACTAAGAAAAAGGGTTGAAATGCTTGCCAAAATAACTCTCAGTATGGTTGGTCAGATAATAATTAAGACCCTGTTTTTGTAAAAAATAAATTTTTTTAAAAAAATTTCAAATTTTTTTGTAGTCTTTTCAATATATTGTCATTATATATTGAAAGGAGGTTTAACCTTCGGGAAAGGAGCGTGTTTATGAGCAGTAAATATAACGATAAAAACAAGGTAATAGAATACCTTTCCGTTATCCGTGATGCGGAAATTGCAAAGCACGACCACGAAGCGGACAAGGAATTAATAAACGCCTGCGTTGAGTTGTTATTGGACCTGCAAAATAAAGATGCACACCTTACACCCGAACAAATCGACGAACTGGTAAATAAAATACCGTTTATCGAAACAAAGCAGATAATAAACTTAAAAACTAATAAGAAAAAAATAAACAAAATCAAATTACTTCTGATCGCTGCGATTATACCCATACTTTTAACCATTCTGACACTCATTGCTATGGCGGATATAGATTGGTCATACGCAAAAGTCTTGAAAGAATCATTCGGCGGTGTGGACAAGACACCCGTTGGTGAAGTAATTTACGATAATGGTGTTGAAATCGAAAAGAACAATGCTTATTTTTACGAATCACCAGAAGATTTTGCAAAGGATTACGACATACATATTTTGATTCCCGGCTACAACTTTACCCAAAACAGTATCAGCAGTATTACTTTGGTAAATTATCCTACAGGCAATGAAATAGAAATCTATTTTGAAAAAGGCGGGTTAAATTACATAATCTATACCTACGACGTTTTACAAAAGGAAACACAAAATTTGCAATACATTCAAAAAAACATAAATGGTTTCGATTGCTACATAGTTGACCTCAGTGACGTTGGACTTTATCAGGTATATTTAAATCACAATGGCTATACCTATTGCTTTAATCACAGCGAGTTGAACGAAATTATTAATTTGATAGAAAACTTGGAGGAAATAGAATGAAAACAAAAAAGCTTTTAGCATTAACATTAGCCATTTGCACACTTTTAACCCTTTTTATTATGCCCGTTGGCGCTGCTGATGAGCATAACCACGAGGAAATTGAAATTGTTATTTTAAACGATGATATTTCAGAAGAAGCAAAAGCAAAAATATATGCCTACTATTCAGACCCCGACCACAATCATGAAAATGAAGATGACGGAGTTGTAACCTACGGCTTAATTTGCTCTGTAATCGGGCATAAAATTGACACTTCAAGTGTAACGGTAACTACACATAAAGCACGTGCAACTGCACCTCGTTGTCTAAAAAAATCTTATAAACACGAGGTTTGCACAAGGTGTGATGATTATGAAAAATCAACATTGCTTTCAAGCACATATATTAACTGCTGCGCATAAGTTTTATCTCGATACACTCAGAAGCCCAATTTAATCAACAAATAAAAGCACACCCCAACCGTAGGAATCTACGGTTGGGGTGTTCATATTTTGTGAGGTTTACCTCTGTATTAGCGGGATATAGGGATTGCTTTGTATCTTGTTGATTATTCACCCGAACAATCCCCTAATCCTATTAAAAATTAAAGCTAACTACTGTTTTCAATGCAATTTCGGAGCGTTAAGACCGAGACACAGAACCGTCTCCTGATTGGTCTCCTGATTGGTCTCCTATCACTTTGCTCATCAATTGTCAATCACAGAACCGTCCCCTGATTGTGTTATCAGACTTTTTCAGAGGTTTTGAAGCACATCCTAATCATCAAAACTATACATATCAGAAAAATTGGCTTTTAAAAATTCCCCCCATTGACTGATTATAAACATAGCATCTTCATTGGAATAACTCGAAAAATAGCCGCCAAAAAACACAAGCGTATTCAACTTATCATTATAAGCAACCATATTGAACCTTTGCGGAAAACTATTTACCGTTTCTTCCGAGTACGTAGAATATCGTATAGCCGTTTCAATATTTTCCATAAATATGTAACCGTTATACTGCAATGTATATGTATTACTTAAATTCATTTCATTCAAGCAAAATTCTTTAGCAGCAACATATTCTGTTTCATCATAATTAAAAACAACCACACTTTTTTCATCTGCTAAAACATCCCACCAACCATCATAACACTCTTTGTAAAAATATTGTGCATCAATGTACTTGAATTTTTCTGCAAAATCATCGGATGGCAGTATATCTACGTTAATTTCGGAAGGGCCGTCGAACTTGTCAAAATTTTCTATTCCGTTGATTTCATAAATATCACTATATGTTTTCTTCTCGATTTTTAAGTTATCGGTAGTTTTAACTTCTGTATTTCCTTTGTTACATGCAACCAATGAGCAAAAAAACATAACAATTGATAATGCCAAAGCTAATTTCTTCATAACGCCCTCCTATATACCTAATACGCCCCAAATAGCAATTCCGACATTTACATAACCTCGTTTATCCCAACCATTTTTGTAAATATCAAGTTTCTCGAAATTCAATGCCCAAGCAGAAATAATAGGAATATTTTTTCCTTTTGCCCAACCTGTCAAATCAGGGGACGGTTCTGTGTCAAATCAGGGGACGGTTCTGTGATTGGGGTTTATCCAAAGACAAACCGCCCCAGATTTTTAAATTTTAAGACGAAAAAGCCTTTAATTATCAGGGGTTACGGCTCAATCATAGAACCGTCCCCTGATTGTTTGCTGATTTTAAAATTTAAGACGACAAAACCTTGATTTAACAGGGGTTACGGCTCAATCATAGAACCGTCCCCTGATTGGTTACCCTGATTGGTCATTTTAATAATCACATCTTCAAATGTTTTTTCAAAATCGTCGACCGACCCTTTGGTGATTAATGATTTTTGACAGATAAAATGATGACTAAGTTTCCCAAAAGGGAAAAGCACCACATAAAAATCTCCATAATCACGTATTTCTTTTATATCGGTTGTGCTTTTGGTGTCTGTGTAATCTTTTGAAACACTTACTATACATTCGTCTCTGATATATATTTTACTTGGCAACATTTTCACTTTTTCATTTTTGGTTTTTGGCAAAAACATAACTATGATAGCAAACAACATTCCCAAAACAAAAATAAGTGGAATCAACCAACTTTTCACATAGAGTGTAGCAATCAAAAATACCGGAAACAAAATAATAGTTCCTATACCAAGTACAATTAGTGCATTCTTTCTATATTCTTTCCAAAACTGTTTTTCCGCTAAACCTGTAATTAAACCTTCAAAAACAATCATATTTACCTCCATACTAAAGTTCTAATGGGTCAATTTCCAAACCAAAAATGGGAGCAACCAAAATTGCAAAAGCATCAAAAGCTAATGCACCTATTGCAACTATTTGTGTGCCAGCTGTCACTGTAGCACCCACACCAGCCACAACACCACCTAATGTAATAGCTGCTCCACCAACTACCACGATTGCACCACCAACTGCTAAACCTATAGAGCCACCGACTACAGTATTAAGTACTCTTTGACCACCGGTTAATTTGCTTTGAACATCCTCTTGTGAAGGGGTTTTGTTAGAACCTGCAGTATCTTCATCTTTTTCTACGTCATATATTTTAGTTTCAGAAGTTGCTCCCATAACTGCACCAACAACAGTGCAAACAACTAAAACAACAATGGCTACAGCCAGCCACGGAAATGTTCCGTAGGGATCCTCCATTTTAATAGGATTATTTAAACAATACGCAAACATATTGTACGCAAGCGGATATGTAGGGTTGGTTGTTATATACCCGTCCGCATTAATAAACCTACCAATACCAGCATCATAATAGCGGCTCTGTAAGTAGTAAAGACCTAAATCTTTATCGTAGTAATATCCACGGTAGCGTATGGGGTTAATATTGCCAATGTGGTTAGATGAAGTAATAACATTATCTTCGGCATCTTTTACTGTGCAATTACCCCAGGCATCGTATTCATAAGATGCGAGCAAGTCACCTACAGCAGAGTAAATGCCTAAAACGTCACCCTGTTTATTGGTGGTTACGTAATAGTAATACTCGTTATTGGCTGCGGTTACGTAACGGATAGCAGAAAGAGCTCCGTAGCTATCGTAATAGAAGTAAAGCTTAGTACCGTCGGGACGGCTTTCATACATCAGTTGGTCGCCAACGTAGAAATAGGTAGTTTTTGCACCGTTAACTGTCTTTGAACCACGCAGACCGTCTGCATCGTAGGTAAAGGTTGCGGAAACGCCGCCCTTGCTATAGGACGTCATCTGTCTGCCGTACCACTCAACGGTTGCACCACGGTAATTAACGGGGTTGCCTATTGCATCATAAGCAATGCTTTCGGTGACAGTAGTAGCTACACCCTTATCATCATAAGTTGTAGTCTCTATTCCTGTCAACAGATTCTTCCAACCGGCTCCGGTATACTCACCATAATTATATTTTATGGCTGCTCCGTTTGTGGTTTTGGTAAGGATATTACCAAACTGGTCATAGGTATAGGTTGTTGTAACACCATTATTGGTCTCTGTCAAAAGCTGACCCAAATCATCGTAGCTATACCGGCGATATACTGAATAATTACCGTTAGCAATTTCAGAACTATTCGCGTTAGTTCTTGAACCCTTTTCAATTTTGGTTATGTTACCAACGTTGTCATAGGTATATTTATACGCAGTATTATCAATAATTTCTATGGCAAGCTGATTTGTTCTGTAAGTATCTGTACCATCGTCTCTTTCAGACATATTGTATATATAGTTGTTATACAATGGTCTGTTTGTAGAGAAGGCACGCAGATTCAAGCGATTAAGGGAATCGTAGCTATAGTCTGCATAACGGGTTGATGATATTTTGTACCTTGTGGGTAAGCCGTCCTTGCCGTTTTCAAGGGAGTTGTTAATTACAACACCATTGCTATCCGTTATTTTTGAATAGCTGTAATACTGTGCGTGAAGTCGTCCGCCGATTTCACTTTTAAGTGAGGTCATGTGACCGCGACTGTTAAAGCCGTATTCAATTGAGCCCACCGCACCGTTGGTTGAAATATCCTGTATATCGGTACGGATAAGCCTGCCGATAGAGTCATAGCTATAGCTGTATTTTAAGTTGTTTTCGTTATCAGTGTGTGTTCGGGGTGTGCCGTCAACGGAGTATGACCAAAGATATGGTGTTTCCCACGCTATTAAATCCGAATCGCTGAGCACGGTGGGATTATCGGATTTAAGTTCCTCAATTACACGACCGGAATTATCATACTCGTATGCTACAATATCATTATTGGCATATTTGCTTTGCTGAAGCGCACCGTTACGACTACCGTAGGTATTTGTGGAAAGAGGAACGTTACCAACCTTGGTTTTAGTTACGTTACCAAATGAATCATACTCAAAGCTGTAGGTTTCGGCATTTCCACCGGTACCAAAGGTTATTGTATCTATACGGTTACCGTCGTAGGTGTAGCTTACCTTGCTGCCGCCCGAGGTTACGGACTCAATCCTTGTATATTTTTCGTTATATGCGTTGGTTGTTGTATTACCGTTTGCATTGGTTGTGGTAAGCAACGCACCCGTGGGCATATCATAGCCATAGGTTGTTCTGTTGCCGTGCTCGTCGGAGGTGTAGCTGACGTAGGCACCGGCGGTAATTGAGCCCGAAGCAGTTGTGTAGCCTGTTTCGGTTTTAATTTTAAGGCTTCCTGCTTTGTTCTGTGTTTCAGAAGCAATAGCCTGACCC
Organism: Acutalibacteraceae bacterium; assembly: GCA_045654405.1. Classification (GTDB taxonomy): domain Bacteria; phylum Bacillota; class Clostridia; order Oscillospirales; family Acutalibacteraceae; genus DTU089. The sequence continues at coordinate 103,879 of JAZONH010000015.1, forward strand.
TTGGCGTTGTAGGTATATTTACTTGTAACGCCCTTGGGACTTTTAACGCTCAGCAGATTGTGAGTGTTTTCTTCATAGGTGAAGCTCGTTATACAGTTTATGGCATCCTTGTATTCAACAAGATTATCCTCACCGTCATAGGTCATATTGTTTTTCTGCTCGGCATTAGCCGTAACAGAAACAAGGTTACCTTCGTCGTCATACACATAGGACTGAGCCGCATCCTTAATTAACTGTATATGGTCAAAATAGGCACAGTTCACCTGTTTATTATATCTCGGAACCACGGTGATAGACGTGGGAGTGTAGGTGTACCCCTTTTCACCGCCGGTATATTTAAGACTGACGGGCACGGCAGAATATTGCCAGCCTGAAACAGTGGTATTGAATTTAGCCGGGTCTTTGTATTGGGTTACGTTTGTTGAAACGCCCTGTGCATCGGTTTTTTGGTATTTAACCGCAACGGCAATTTCAAACTTGGTGTCCTCAACAAGCTCTACTGTTTCGTCGTCTTTTTTATTGGTATTTGTGAAAATTTCGTTGGCGGCTTCATCCGTAATGGTTGCGCCGTCCTTTTCGTAATGGCTGTGGAAAGTAGAATTGACTGCATCAGCCATTGCCCAACCGCTGACAATATACGTGTCGTTCTCGTTTGGCTGAACGGGAATGGTCTGCTTATAGCCTTTTGAAAGATTGGCAACACCGTTAACCACAATGGATTTTGAGCCGTCTTTGAAGCTTGCAGACGTTACCTTATCTACTACTATATCACAATTTCCTGCACTTGTCCAGCCGGCAGGTGTACCGTTTGAATTTGCCTTTTCAAAGCTTGAATTTTCAAGCAAGTTAACAGACGTAGGTACCTCACCCTTTTCTAACTGCATAGAGTCGAAATATGCTTCACCCTTAGCGTTACGCAAGCACATATATACTGTGAGCTTTGTTGTACCTGCAGGGATTTTAATACTTGCGCTCAGCCTTCGCCAACCGTTGTTTATTCCTGTTTCGGTAGTTGAATCAATAAGCTGTGATTTTTCACTAACAAGGCTTGTGTTATTTGCATCATAAGCCGCAAGCTGAATATATGCGCCCTGATAACCACTTGTACCCTGTTTTACAAGGTTGCTTGTTTTAACAAAAGCAGAAAACGTGTAAAAATCATCGGGCTTATACGTACCCGATATAATCTGACGATAATAACTGTTCGCTCCGTTGGTTTCAATAGATGTATTACTGATTTTTATACTATTGTTACCTGTGTATTGAAAATCGGACGCAAGTGTTTTTTGAGTTGTAAGTGTTCCGCTTGTAACCTGTGTCCAACCGTCAAGACTTTCTGCATTTGGGTTGGTTAAAAGGTTTACCGTGTTTTTACCAAGGGTTGCAGAATCCGTAACCCTGTTCTTATTGCCCGAGCCGTTGCCGTAGTCGTACGCACCGGCACCGACCTCGCTACCATCACCGTAGGAAACCTGCTGAGAAATTGTTTTACCTGAGTTATCAAACTGCAAGGTGGTAACGATGTCGTCTTTGCCTTTTGCTGAATCGGTCTCAACGTGGAATCCATCAATGCCTGCAGAACGTATCACCGTTGTATTATATGCACTTCTGTCAAAGGTTATTATCTGACCGCCTACGAGAGAGCCCGTTGCATTGGTTCCTATTTCCTTAAGCCTCAGAACACGTCTGCCCGTAGCCTTTGAGGTGTAGTCAAAGTTAAAGCCGTCACCGTCACTTGTTTTGACATAATTAATGAGACCTTCAAAGCCTGTATTGCCGAGATTATCCTCGTCCTCATAATATACCCATACTTCAGAATTGTCACAATAGGTTACGGTATCTAAATATCCTTGGGTAAAATGAAGCTTTGTTTGCCTACCTGCATTGTCGGTAATCACCTGCAAATAGTCGGTTTCTGCACCGCCATCGGGTGTGTAATATGTAAAATCAAAGGTATGTCCTGTACCGTCGGTAACCTTTGTAATTTTGGTTCGGTCGTCATTAAAATGGATTTTAATTTTATTGCCGTTTGAATCCTGAATTATGCCTAAGTTACCCTTACCGTTGAACAGATATTGAGTGTCGTTTTTATCCGTTATTTTGTATTTATAGGTACTTGTGGCAACGTCATCAAGGGTAAGACCGAGGTTGTCCTCATCCTCTAAAGTCGTAACATCATTGCCGTTATCGTCCTTTTTGGTAACCTTTTTGAAGTAATGCTCTGTTCCGTCACCATCCGTATATACATACGGATAAAGCTCTGCCTCATCACCTGTTAAGCCGTATTGGGTGGAAGGTAAAACTGTTTCTTGGATATTTAATTTCCAACCCCTACCGGGAGTGGTAAGGAAAGATGAATTTTTACCGCTGACATACTTCTGACCCGCACTATACGTGTTATACACAAGACTTAATGATACGGGCATTATTTCGCTTACAGATGATGCAAGTGGAATCTGTACTACCGCATTACCTGTATAATCGTTTACGCTACCCACAGCTCCGCCGGCAGAAAAACCGGTGTAAGTCCAATAATCCTCGTAACCTTTGTTATTACGGTAATCTATAACAATAACGGGATAGTAGTCATATTCATTATTGTATTTTTCGGTCCAATACCATGCATTAGCGCAATTTTCGGCGTAGGTGCCGCTTTCAACATTCTGCTTAAGCATAATGCCGTAGTTATCAAGGGTGCCCTCGTGCCAACCCTTAACGGCACGTGTTATATCAAATTGATGCCACTCCGGGTTACCGTCTGCATTAAGAAAATCGTAATCAAGTATCGCTGGATACGTGCTCGGTTTTGTGTTCCACGTTACAGTTTCTTCCGCCCAGGCAGTTTTAATAATATGTGCATCAATCTGTTGCTTTGGTGTTGTTGACGTATATGCACTCTCGTTATACGTCACGAGATTCAATGATGCACCCATAACCATATCGCCCTTATTAAGCGTGGGCAAAGTAAATTTTATTAACGTTCTTGTATGACCGTAATCCGATGATTCCCAGCCAATGGATAAATGGTTTGTTTCGTAGTAATTAGTATTGGGGTTATCGGATGCTATAAAGGATGAATCTATATCATTGCGGCTACGCTTGGTGCTGATAACCGGGTCGATAACTACAGGATAAACCCTTTCCTTATCCTCGAGCCATTCTTCATCAGCTGTTACGGTAATTGTGTATACTCCGTCGTTGTTTTCATTAAGAGTATAGCTTACATCATAGGAATACACATTTTTTGAATCGTACATAAACGGGGCCGGAATATAGAATATCTCCTGTCCGTTTTCGTCGTTAGCCGAGATACTGCCGTCGGTGTTTTTTACCAACTCCAAGCCATCGGCAGTTACACTAAACTCAAATTCATTTTTTGCCGAATTCTTTTTAAGTATAATATTCTCTTTTACACCCGTGCTTGTTACGATATATTCAAGCTCACAATTGTTTTCAAAATTGCTGTATTTGATGTTGCCGTTATGCTTTTGTGTAAACCTTTCCTCATTGGTTTCAGGTTCTTTATTTTCTGCAACATCACCGGACACAAAATACTTGCTAAGCTTGTTACCTGAATATTCCCAAGAAAGTATGTATCCTTCATTTTCAATGCTGAAAAAGTCGTCATCTTCAAAATCCTTTTTGAATTTAACGTCAAAGGTATTATGCTTGTTGGTATATTCGTCATTTTTATTGTCGTATTCAAGTGTATTGTCAATATCAACCCACCTTCCGTTTTCACGGTAATGTATAGGTTGCGAATATTTAACAGCCTTTCGGCTACCGTCGCTCATTATGAAATGCTTTGTAGTTTCGTCGCGACGTGTTTCATCCTCACCGATAATTTCAGGCTCTTTTTCAGAAGCTTCATCATCCGCTTGTACATTTTCTGCATCAAAAACGTTAGTTTTTGTTGCCTCAGTGTTTTGAATTTCTGCGGCTATGGCAGGATTTGCCGCCGAAAATACGCTCAGAAACATTAAAAAACTGAGGAATACCGATAATATTTTTATTATCCGTTTCATTTTTGCCACCCTTTCTATTTTTCTTAGATTCAGATATACGAATGCTTAACGGTACATCGGCACCAGCCCCTTTTTTGAATTTTGGTTTCATATATTAATGACAAAAAATTCAAAAGACTACATAAAAATTTTCAAAATTTTTTAAATTTGTAGAAAGTGACAAAAAAACAACACCTGTTTTGTGAAAAACAGATGTTGTTTGATTTGAAAACGTACTTTTTAACGTTACTCTTTAATAGACTTGAAAACCTCTTTTAACGAGGGATAAAGCTGCTTGAATTTTTCGTATCTGTCGTTGTATCTTTCAACGATTTCGGGATCGGGGGCAACGGTGCCCTTTATGCTTACGAACTTCTCGGTGCATTGTGAAACGCTTTCGTAAGCACCGTCACCAATCATTGCGAGCACGGCACCGCCAAAGCCGGGACCCTCCTCGGCAGAGGGAATATCTATGGGTATATTAAGTACGTTTGCCATAATTTTGCGCCACAGGGGTGACTTGGCACCACCACCGCAAAGGGTGCTACGGGCAATATTAACCCCTGCCTGCTTTGCGATTTCAAAATTATCCCTTACGGCAAAGGCTACGCCCTCAAGTACTGCCTGAACTATATCCTCGCGCTTGGTGTCAAGGCGCATACCTATAAGCACACCGCGGGCATCCGTATCGTTAATAGGGCTACGCTCGCCCATTAAATATGGCAGAAAATACACGTCGTTTGTGCCTAACTTATCATCGGTTATTGCCACCTGCTCAGCAGAATAATCATCGGTTTTTAAAATATCCTCGCAGAACCATTTATTACATGATGCGGCACTGAGAATACAGCCCATAATATGATAGTCGCCGTTAGCGTGGCAGAATGAATGAATAGCATTATTGCTAAGGGCAGCGAAATCCTTAGCAGATACAAAGAAGGTGCCCGATGTGCCTAATGAAATATTACATTTACCGTCAACAACTGTACCCGTGCCGATAGCCGCGGCGGCATTATCCCCTGCACCTGCAACAACGGTAATTTCGCCAAGACCTAATAATTCAGCAACATCGGGAAGAATGGTGCCTGTTTTATCATAGCTTTCGAAAAGATTGGGAAGCTGAGCCTCGGTAACACCGCAAATTTCGAGCATCTCGGGTGACCACTTTTTATTTTCGACGTTAAGCAAAAGCGTGCCCGATGCATCGGAATAATCCATTGAATGCACACCGGTAAGACGATAGTTGATAAAGTCCTTGGGCAACATAATCCTTTTGATTTTTGCAAAATTCTCGGGCTCGTTATCCCTTACCCACATAATTTTAGGTGCAGTAAAGCCTGCGAAAGCAATATTGCCCGTAAGCTCCGCAAGCCTTTTGGTACCAACAACCTCATTAAGATAATCAGTTTCTTTAAAGGTTCTGCCGTCATTCCAAAGGATTGCAGGGCGGATAACATCATCGTTTTCATCAAGAATAACAAGTCCGTGCATCTGACCGCCAACACCGATACCGCGCACCTTGGATTTATCAATATCTGCGGTTAATTCGCCGATACCCTCAACAAGTGCAGTCCACCAATCCTCGGGGCTCTGTTCACTCCAGCCCGCCTTAGGAAAGCAAACCTCATAAGCCTTTGAAACGGTATTGACAATATTGCCGTCGGTATCAACAAGTAATAATTTTAAAGCGGACGTACCTAAATCCGCACCGATATAATAGTTCATAATAACCCTCCTGAAAGGAATATGTGATTATTATAAATTATGTTTTATAATATTTCAAGTCAATAGGCTTCCGTTTGCAGCTTTTCGTACATTGTGCTTGCAAAAATGCCGTAACCACCTGTGGGGTCATTAAGAAAAACGTGGGTTACCGCACCGACTATTCTGCCGTTCTGCACTATGGGCGAGCCGCTCATTCCCTGTATAATACCCCCTGTTTTATCCAACAGTGCTTTATCCCGAACCTTTAAAACAAGGTTTTTATTTTCATCCGCCGAAAAATCAATGGAAAGAATTTCGACTTCAAATTGTGTAAGAACACCGTTTTCAACAGTTGTGTAAACAGTGGCTGTGCCCGTTTCAATTTGTTCGGGCGCTGCAATTTCGTACAGCTCGCCCTGTGGTGGGTTATCAAAAATGCCGTAAACACCAAGGCTACCATTATATAAAACGTCACCCGTTTCGCTCTGCTCAAGAACACCGCAAATTTCACCTGTTGCGGCAGTACTGCCCTTAGTTATACCCGTAATATTCACATCAGTGCTTGTTCCCTGGGATATGGGCAAAACCTCCTTGGTATCAATATCGCACACCGCGTGGCCCAAGGATGCAAACGCCCCGTCCTGAGTACAAAAGGTTACGGTTCCGATACCCGCGGAGCTATCCCTTATCCATAGTCCCGCCTTATACTTACCCTCACTGACGGAAAAAGCCGCTTTAAAGGTGACACTAAGGGTTTCGTCGCCACGTAAAATCTGAAACTGAAGCTCATCGCCCTGACTTTTTTCGATATAACGTGAAACCTGATAATTGGTATTTACATCCTCGCCATTTACTTTTTTAATTATATCCCCTGTTTTAAGACCTGCAACCGCCGCAGGATTAACCTGACCCGTTGATGTATCGACGGATTCGGTACCCACAACAATCACACCGTCCGCATAAAGCTTAAGCCCCACGGGATAACCACCAAGTGCAACCCGTTCGTAAACGCCCTGATTTTGGGATTCTGTATCTGTTTTTTCTTTTTCGGGTGATAAATTCCTAAAAAAATCCTCGCCGATTTTTTGCAATCTGCCTGTGACACCCGAAAGCTTAACGTCCGCCGCGGTCGTATCACGGAGGCTTGACGCAGAAAACACCCCGAACATCAACGCACCGCACAAAACGATGCACAAAAGTGACAAAAACGTCTGTTTAAACTTCATTTTTTCACACCTCACACTCACAGATTTAATTTGTGCAGGGATGAAAAAAATAAAAATGACAATTTAAGCAAAAAATAAAACCACCTTCTTTGGGAAGGTGGTAAAATTTTTAATTTAAATCAGATAGAGATTTCGTTTGCGATGCGATAAAGCTCGGGATCGATGGACTTTTTCATATTAAGAGCTTCGATGATGTCGTAGTCAACGATTGTATCGTTTTTAACAACAACAACTCTGTTACCAATATCCTGTTTAAGAAGCTGAACAGCATGGAAGCCCATCTGGCTTGCAAGAACTCTGTCGCGAACTGAGGGTGAACCACCGCGCTGAACGTGACCGAGAACAGTTGCACGGCTTTCAACACCGGTTTTCTGCTCGATGTATTTTGCAAGTGAGTTAACGTCGATACCCTTAACGCCTTCAGCAACAACGATAACGAAATGCTCCTTACCTGTTTTCTGAGTACGCTTCATACGCTCGATTATGTATGAATCAATATCGTAATCAATCTCAGGGATAAGGATACAAGTAGCACCAACTGCAATACCTGCATTAAGTGCAAGGTAGCCTGCGTTTCTGCCCATAACCTCAACGATTGAGCATCTGTCGTGTGATTCTGTGGTGTCACGGATTCTGTCAACCATATCCATAACTGTATTTAAAGCTGTGTCGTAACCGATTGTGTAATCACAGGATGCGATATCGTTGTCGATTGTGCCGGGAATACCGATACAGGGAATACCCTTAAGTGTAAGTGCGCGAGCACCCTTGAACGTGCCGTCACCACCGATTGTAACAATACCGTCAAGGCCGAATTCCTTACATACCTCAACTGCCTTATCCTGTACCTCTGACTCTGCAAACTCTGTGCAACGAGCAGAGTAAAGCATTGTACCACCACGATGGATAATGTCGGAAACAGAGCGAAGATTCATCTCGTACATATCGCCCTCGATAAGACCTTTATAACCGCGACGGATACCCATAACGCGCATACCGCTTTCGCAACCGCTTCGTACAACTGCACGAATGGCAGCATTCATACCGGGAGCATCCCCGCCGCTTGTAAGAACACCAATAGTTTTCAATTTCAGTACCTCCATAACACATTATGTGATAATAAATCTAAGGGATTATAACACACATTATTTAAATTAACAAGAGCAAATGACAAAAATTGTCATATCATTGCCTTAAAACAACGTTATTTTCACCTAATTTCAGTTTTAATTCCCTTACCATAGGGTCATTGATGGTTGTAAGGTATTCGTTACCCAAAAACTCGTACCGCTTTGTATCCTCAAAATAAAGGTAAACGGGTGTTTTGCCCTCAAAAATTGATACGAGGTTTTTAATTGAGCCGAGCACCGCTTCATTTTTTGCAGGTAGCCTTAAAAACAAGCCCTTGCGTTGCTTGGAATCAGAGGATGATTTTTCTTCAATAGCCTCTGCTATGCCAGCCTCCTGCACGGTTTTGGGTGCGGGTGAAATTTTTTCGGCAAGGAGCTTGATTTCATCATCCTTAACTGAAAGTCTGCCGTCTATGAGAACGATATTACCCACCGTAAGAACGCCTGAAAATTCCGCAAGCACCTTAGGGAAAACTATCATCTCAATTTCGCCGTATAAATCCTCAACACCACAGAAGGCCATTATGTCATCACGCTTTGTAACCTTCTTTTTAGCGGAGTTGATAATACCTATAAACTGCACCTTTTTGTTATCGAAGATGCTTTCCTTACCGCTTTCAAGTGCTTCGTAAAGATCGGCAGTTCTGGGGCATTTAAGCCCTGCGCTTACCTGACGGTATTCCTCCAAGGGATGACCCGAGAAATAAAGCCCTGCAACCTCTTTTTCAAAGTTCAGAAGCTCGTTCTTGGGCATTTCGTCACACCTTGAGAAAACAGGCTCTGAGGAATAATCCTCACCGCCGAAAACCGAGAACATATCAAGCTGACCGCCTGCATACATTGCACTTTCCTTAGCGGCGCTTTCGATAGCTAAATCAAGGTTTCTAAGCATTTCGCAACGGTTCATACCAAGTCCGTCAAGAGCACCCGCCTTTATAAGGCACTCAAGTGCGCGGCGGTTAAGCTCGGTGCCACTGACACGCTTGCAAAAGTCCCAATAGCTTTTAAATGCGCCGTTTAATTTATACTCTGCAACGATTTTTTCAATTAATGCCCTGCCGATATTTTTAATGCCCAAAAGTGGGAAAACAATATCGTTACCCACAACAGAAAAACGGCTTGTACTTCTGTTGACGTGGGGCGAAAGCACGTTGATTGACAAACGTGCGCACTCATTTATATAAATTACGGTTTTGGTTACGTCACCTATTACGCTTGTAAGAAGTGCCGCCATAAAAGCTTTGGGGTATTTAACCTTAAGGTATGCGGTCTGATATGCAACAAGACCGTAGGCGGCGGTATGGCTTTTATTAAAGCCGTAGGATGCAAAGGATATCATATCCGAGAAAACCGCGTCCGCCGTTTTTTCATCAATACCTCTACGCACTGCACCCTCGATTATGCAATTACCATTTTCATCGGTTAAGCCGTGGATAAAAATATTACGCTCGCTTTCCATAACATCGCGTTTCTTTTTACTCATAGCACGGCGCACAACGTCCGCTCTGCCGTATGAATAGCCCGCAAGTGTTCTAAAAACCTGCATAACCTGCTCCTGATAAACCATACATCCGTTGGTTTCATCAAGTATCTCCTTAAGGAGCGGTGTGCGGTATGAAATATGGTTGCGGTTTTTGCGATTGTCAAGGTAGGTATCAATGAAATACATAGGACCCGGACGATAAAGGGCGATAGCCGCTGCAATATCCGAAAAGCGTTCGGGCTTCATATTAACAATCAGGTTTGTCATACCCGCAGATTCACACTGGAATACGCCAACGGTATTACCACGTGACATTTCGGTAAATACACCGTCATAATCTAACGGTATCTGAAATATATCAAAATCGGGCTCAGTTTTGCGCACCTCGGTAACTGCATCATTTATAACAGTAAGTGTACGCAGACCAAGAAAGTCCATTTTCAAAAGACCCAATTGCTCGATTTCAGTCATCGTAAACTGAGTTACGGTCTGGTCGCCGTTTTTGGCAAGGGGCACATATGAGCTGACCTCATCACGAGTAATAACTACACCCGCCGCGTGGGTTGAGGCATGTCGCGGCATACCCTCAAGTCTGGAGGCGGTATCGACAACGCGCTTAATGTTTTCGTCAGAATTATAGAGATTTTTAAGGTCGTTATTTTTAGCAAGAGCGTCGTTTATATCCTTAAACTCACGGGAAAGCTGCTTTGCCACAATATCACCCGTGCTGTACGGGAAGCCGAGAGCTCGCGCAACGTCACGCACCGCCGCCTTTGCCTGAAGAGTACCGAAGGTTACAATCTGTGCAACTCTGTCAGAGCCGTATTTTGCAGTTACGTAATCAATAACCTCGCCCCGGCGCTCGTAGCAGAAGTCAATGTCAATATCGGGCATACTAACCCTTTCGGGGTTAAGGAAACGCTCAAAAAGGAGCTTGTTTTGTATAGGGTCAATACCTGTAATACCAAGGGCATAAGCCGCAAGAGAGCCTGCCGCAGAGCCTCGACCGGGTCCCACAGGAATATCGTTATTTTTAGCAAAGCGAATAAAATCGGCGACAATTAAAAAATAGTCGTCAAAGCCCATTTCATTAATTACCGAAAGCTCGTAATCAAGGCGTTTTACATAGTTTTCGGGTATAGTGCCCATTAATTTTTCAAGGCCCTTAACACACTCGCATCTGAGATATGCCTTATGGTCATTGGTAGGTATATCAAAAAGCGGGAGCTTTGTAACACCAAATTCAAAGTCAAAATTGCATTGCTCGGCAATTACGTTGGTGTTGGCAACGGCCTCGGGATAATCCCGGAAAGCCTCTGCCATTTCGTCACCGCTTTTAAGGTAAAATTCATCGTTAGTAAATTCAAGCGCATTTTCTTCACCAACAACCTTGTTGGTCTGTATAGCAATAAGCACACGCTGAATATCTGCATCACTTTTATAGCAATAGTGAACGTCGTTTGTGGCAACAATGGGTATATTGAGTTTGCGGCTGATATCCACAACTCCATCAATTACCTCCTGCTCCTCAATCATGCCGTGATTTTGCACCTCAAGGTAATAGTTACCCTCGCCAAAGACGTTTTTATACCACAAAGCGGCGGCTTCTGCCTCCTGTGGATTTCGTTGAACGATTTTCTGAGCCACTTCGCCAAAAAGACACCCCGACAAGGCAATAAGACCCTCGTGGTATTCCTCCAACAAATCACGGTCAACACGGGGCTTGGTATAAAAGCCGTCAACCCAGGCAGAGGAAACAAGCTTTAAAAGATTTTTATAGCCCGTTTCATTTTTGCACAAAAGTATAAGGTGATACCTTGCACTGTCAATGCCGTGCACCTTATCGTACCTTGAACGGGGCGCAACATATACCTCGCAACCGATAATGGGCTTTATACCCTCTGCCTTACAAGCCTTATAAAAGGCGACCGCACCATATAAAACACCGTGGTCGGTAACTGCAAGGCTTTTCTGCCCAAGATTTTTGGCAAGACTGGCTACCTCCCCGATGCGACACGCGCCGTCGAGAAGGCTGTATTCACTATGAAGATGTAAGTGAGTAAAATCTGTCATAATAATTATTTTTGTCCGTAATAGGCATCCTTACCATGTTTTCTGAAATAATGCTTATCTGATAAATATGAGTCAATATCCGTAGCATCGGGGTTTATAATTTCGGTTTTAAGTGCCATTTCTGCCACTATTTCAAGCACTGCCGCATTGTGTACCGCATCACCTGCATTTTTTCCGAAAACAAATGGAGCGTGTGAGCGCACAAGCACTGCAGGCGTTGACAAAACGTCGAGATTATTGCTTTTAAAATGCTCGGAAATAACCTTACCGGTGTTAAGCTCGTACTCGGTTTTAACCTCCGCCTCAGTCAAAGCTCTCGTGCAAGGCACGGCGGTGTATGAAAAATCCGCATGTGTTGTGCCGTAGGCAGGGATGCATCTGCCCGACTGAGCAAATGCAGAAGCGTTTACGGAATGGGTATGAACAACACCACTAAGCTCTTCAAACTCTTTATATAATACGTAGTGTGTGGGTGTATCGGACGAGGGGTTATACTCCCCTTCAACAACACTGCCATCCGCAAGAGAAACCACAACGATTTTTTCGGGAGTAAGCTCTGAATAAGGCACCCCCGAGGGTTTGATTGCAAAAACTCCAAGATTACGGTCAACCTGAGAAACGTTGCCCCAGGTAAAGGGTGCAAGTCCAAAGGCGTGAAGCTCGATATTCGCTTCGCAAACTATTTTTTTTAACTGAGTGTACATAAAATCACCTCTTAAATCTACCCTTAATTATATTATTCTATTATATTTTTGTCAATCTTGTTAATTTGTTGTTAAATTAGCAAAAATGTGGTGACAAAAGTGTTAATATGTGTTATATTTGTATCTGTATGTAAGGAGTGATTTTTTAATGAGAAAATTCGCAAAAACCTTTTCGGCAATTGCAATGCTTCTTGTAATAGTTATTTGTTTTTCAGGTTGCGGAATTGTTGACTTCACACGTTCGATTTTCCATAAGGACAACACAGACGTTTCAGTTAATATCGGCAACTCAGAGGTAGCGGACGGCGTTACCACCAACAACCAGACCGTTACCGACAGTGCAAGCGTTGTGCCCCCCTCAACCCAAGCGCAGACACACACACCCGTAACCAACAACACTACAAATAACAGCGGTGCTACTAATAACACAAGCAAGCCCGCACAAAATAACACAACCACAACCGCCCCGGTTGTTGACGTTACAACCCCTGTAACAGACGAACAGTTGGAGGAGCTTACAGTTAAGGAGCTTCAGGACCTCCTTTTTGCTACAAGCGACCCCAACACCGCAGGCAAAATACTTGACTTTGCAGGCTTTGAATATGACGAAGAGCAGGGCATCTATTACTCACAGATGAACCCCCTTCAAAGAAAATTTGGCTTTAATGTCGGTTACGATATGGCTGCTCCTCTTACAGGAATGATTTACGATACACGAAGAATTGAGTTTGAATACGATGATCGTGAATGGATGGTGCAGATCTGGAAGGGTCAGTACGGCATTACATCCGGTGCGGAAATCGGTCTTTATAACCGTGACCCCTCTAAAAACTTCCAGTATGATTGCGCCGATGATGAAGACTTAATCGAAATGCAGTTTGATTTTTATAACCAGGACGAGCTGGTATTCTCAAGAGGTCCCGAAAAGCACTGGTGGCTTACAGGCTTCAAGGTTTTCCATGCAGGTGTACCCATGCTTATTGACCTTGATATGACTCTTACTTTTACAGACAAGCAGATGGCTCAGGCCTTTGCAAATGCATTAAAAAAGACCCAAAACGACCCCACCTACCCTACCACGTTTTTTGATCCCATAACATATGAACGATCCGGCTCAACAGTTAAAATTCATTGGTAAGGATTGATTAAATGAGTAAATTTGCTATAATTGCCGACCCACATTATTATTCAGAAACACTTGGTACCACGGGTAAGGCATACGAAAGACGCGAGGCGTCCGACCAGAAAATGCTTGCTAAAAGCAAGGGCACAATTATAGCCGCCCTTGAAGAAATCAAAAATAGCGATGCACAGTTCCTTTTGATTGCAGGCGACCTTTCCAACGACGGCGAGCGTTGCTCACACGAGGAAATGCGTGAGATACTTGCAGAGTTCAAAAAGCACAAGCCCGTTTACGTTATAACCGCAACCCACGACTGGTGCTGTGACGGTAACCCCAGACGCTTTGAGGGTGACGAAATTTTCAACGACGTTGATACCATCCCCCCTGAGGAGCTGCACGAATTCTACCGTGATTACGGTCTTAGCGAGGCTATTTCAGAATTCCACACCCATCAAGACAAGGTTTCTTATGTTGTAAGACCCTGCGAGGGCTTAACCGTATTCTGCCTTGACGATGACCAGAATGGTGAGGGTGGATCAGGCTACTCTGACGAGCATTTCCAGTGGATTACAGAGCAGACATACGAGGCCAAAAAACGTGGTGACGCGGTACTTGGTATGCAACATCACCACCTGCATTTAACAGAATTTGACCGTGTTATTAATGGTAGGGGCTCCGTTGAATATCGTGAAAAACTTTGCAAAAAATTTGCTGACATCGGCTTTTCACTTATGTTTACAGGTCACTCACATATGCAACACATAAGGAAAATCGAGTCCGACAAGGGCAACCCATTTTATGAAGTAAATGTTGGTTCCATAAGCGGTTACCCTGCCCCCATTGTTTACTGTAATGTTGACACAAACGGCGTTGACCTTAAAACAGAGCACCTTAAAAGCTTCACATATAACGGTGAGGAATATACCAACGACTTCCTTAAGGAACATGCAACCGCGATGTTCACAAAGGTTTTTGCGGCGGCTCGCGAAAACGAAAAGGAAAGATTTTCGGCACTTGTTGCCTGCCTTGGAATCAACGAGAAAAAGGCAAACAAAATCTGGATTGTGGCAAAGCCCCTTTTAAAATGGATTGATAAGCTCACCGTTAAAAAGACCGCAAGAATACTCAACTTCATCTCCTTCGGCAAGGCAATTGATAAAAACGCCGCCAAGGAAATTGGCGACGTTAAGGTTACGGATATGATATTTTCAACCTTCCACTCAATTCTTGACGGCTCGCTCACAAAGCACCCCGAGGGAACGGCTTATTATACGGTGTTTACACAAGCGGTTTCATTCCCCTTACGCTTGGTTAAAAAGCTGCACATCAAGAAAGAGAGTCTTATACGCACTCTTACACATTTAAAGAATGCAGCACCCGAGCTTATGACCGGTGGCCCCCTTGATAACAACAATTATTACATACCCTTTTATGACACATTGATATAAAAAACAGGCTACAAGCTTACCTTACGGTAAATTTGTAGCCTTTAATATTTATATTCGGGGTTCTATCTTTGAACGAATTTCAAGAGAACTAAGACCGCGACATAGAACCGTCCCCTGTCTTATTTCAAAACAAACTCGGCGTCTTTGACGTCTGTTTTGTTGTGCCCTTTTTTACCATCTTGAATTCCACAACATTTTTTACTTCTTACTATTGACTTTTAATAGTTAGTCTGATTGGTCTTTATTCTCTAAAACATACGTGAATTTGTTAGTGTAAACAACAGAATATTTACCTGTGTTTGATAAATCATATGCCAATATTTTCTCATTAGAGGATAGATTTATATCATCAGACGTCAATATCTCTACAGTTTTTTCACCATCGAAAAAGCTCACCGAATTATCGCTAATCAAGAATTCACCAATAAAATCCAAATTTTCAATTTTATACGCACCGTAAATCCTTTCCTTTTTTAAAAATTTTCTTTTAGTTTTTGTAGCAAGAATACAACCCTTATCAAATAAGTATTGGTCGGGTTCGGGCATTTTTCTTTGACGTTTTGTGTATTTACTTATCTGTTTGATTTTACCTGAAAGCACATCAAATTCACTTACCATATACTTTCGGTACGGCATTAAATTCGGATGAATGAATGAGTAAATTTGTATTTTACCACAACAATCATACGATTTAACGGAACATAAAATCCCCTTGTCATACAAATACTCATCCATAATTTTCAGATTTGGACATTCAAGCGAATAAATAAAACCCTTTGTTGATAACACCAACAATTTATTTTCAATACAATGGACTGTTGTAATTACAGTTCTATGAAAATCCTTCACACAAATCGAAAAATTATTATTTAAATCAACAACCAAAAGCACTGCACCTGATGCATTTGATTTTTGCAAAGATACCACAATATAGTTTTTTGAATTATGTACAGGTGCTATTAATCCTACATCGTCCTGAACATAATCTTTTATAGATACAGTTTTAACAGCTTCTCCTGTTTTGCAATTAACAATCAAAAGTTTTTCCAAATCACAAGTTTTTTTGTCATACAATAACAGGGTCACATAATCATTTTCCTTTGAAAAAGCAACAGAAAATATTCCCAATCCAAAAACATCAATTCTAATCTTTGTATCAAAATTAAAATCATATAAATATGTCTGTTCGTTATTCCTTTTTTTTACGATAGCTTTTGTATCGTCAGCATTGAAGATAATCGAAGTTTTTTCTCTTTGATTAATTGTGTCATTAAACAACGCCTCCGTTTCCAATCATATACAAATAATTGAAAATCAACAAAAACTCTCTCAAATATATCAATGTAGGATAAATGACGGTTCTGTGTCTTATTGATTATTCACACGAACAATCCCCGAATCCTAATTTTAAAATTAAAGCTAACTACTTATTTCAAAAAACTCTTAGAACATCAAGACCGAGACACAGAACCGTCCGAAGCCACTGTTTTGTCTTGACTTTTAATAGTTAGTCTGATTGTGTTAGTTTATTTGAGGAATTATATAAAACTCTTTTTCGTTTATTACATCATCGGTAAAACAATATCCCGTGTAGTTGTATTCTTGTTCGGCTAAGTCACAACAAAAAATCAAAGCATATGTAGAACCAAAATACCCTAACACGCTACAAATTAAATAAACTTCATCATTTACAATTTGTACAGAATCAAAAAAATACGTCAACGAATTTTCACCGCTCCAGATATCATGATTATTCTTGTCAATTATTTTTTTTGCGACATCGCTTTTTGAGGACAATATCTCTTTATTTATAAACGCTTTATCTGTTTGTCCATATAAAGAAATAGCTCCATTATTGTGCGAGATTTCCCATGATAAATCCATACAAGGATGGTTATAATCAGCATACTGATACTCGGAACATATAGCAGTATTTATGTCATATTC
Organism: Acutalibacteraceae bacterium; assembly: GCA_045654405.1. Lineage (GTDB taxonomy): Bacteria > Bacillota > Clostridia > Oscillospirales > Acutalibacteraceae > DTU089. The sequence goes on from JAZONH010000015.1 coordinate 120,721, forward strand.
TATAAGTCTTGAATAATCTGTAATAATAATTTTATTATCGTAAAAATAACCAGAACGCTCTTTATAGTCTTTACTAACAACAACGTTATACCGATTATGCTCAAAATCAAAACACTCTTCAAAAACTATATTAAATTCCGAAGTAACGATATCCACAGTTGCTAAACACCAATACACCTTATCATTTTCGCTGTATCTATAACAAAAATATATTTTGTTTTCGTCAACACAAAAGACTTGCTCAACAATATAGTTTTCATTATCTAATACACTATCAAGATTTATGACTTCATCACCCATATGAATTGTATCAAAATGGACGTACGTCACCGGTGTATTTTCCGGTTCATATTGATTCATTTCAAAAGAATCAATATAATTGCATTTTTTTATAAAAGCAATAATATTAATCCCCAAAAAGCAAATAATCAAGAAAACAATTATTGGAATCTGCCACTTTTTCTTAGTCTGTTTCATATCAATCCCAACCTATCTCTTCATACAATAACGAGGGTTATCAATAGGACAGGGAACGGTTCTGTGTCTTATTGATTATTCACACGAACAATCCCCGAATCCTAATTTTAAAATTAAAGCTAACTACTTATTTCAAAAAACTCTTAGAACATCAAGACCGAGACATAGACCGTCCCCGTTCTTGTCCCCCGTCTTGCCATTAATTGTATCAACATTACCGTATCTTGTCAAATCCAATACACCGTTATTCGTAGCGTATTCATTTTCGGTAAGTAATTGTGAGCCTACGTAGGTAGCATAGTTGTTGCCGTATTCTCTGCATTTTCGGAGGTATTGGTTGTTTGGCTATTTTCAGTTTCCTGCATTTATGCTGCTATGGCAGGATTTGCCCCGAAAAAACGCGCAGAAACATTACAAAGCTGAGGAATACCGATAATATTTTTATTATCCGTTTCATTTCTGCCATCCTTTCTATTTTTCTTAGATTCAGATATACGAATGCTTAACAGTGCATCGTCACCACCCCCTTTTGAATTTTGGTTTCATATATTAATGACAAAAAATGCAAAAGACTACATAAAAATTTTCATGTTTTTTCAAATTTGTATTAATTCACAAAATACAAAGCACTGCTTTGTGAAATTCAACAAAAAAGAGTTGCTGTACAAATGCAAATACAGCAACTCTGGTTATATAACTTATTTAATTTTACATTGTTATAGGTAAGGTCATTACCATTGCTTCCTCCTCGGTGTCGGAATAAACTGCGATAACAGTTGTTTTCTGACCCTCTTCAAGGAACATCTGGTAGCTCATCGCATATGCACCGATTGTCATAAGCTGAACACGCTGTGTATCCTTGCCAATTGCGTCAAAGCCGTCACGGTCAACAATAACCTTAACTGTTCTGAAATTTTCGTTGTAGCTGATATCCTCAATAAAGCTATCTGCGGCAATCAATTGGTCAAACATATCGTAGACCTCCTGAGCCTTAGCTTTTAAAAAGGTAACGTAAGTAGCCTGTGACATTGTGAGGATATGGAAGGTATCGTTGCTTGTAACTGTAATACCCTCAAACTCGCTTATTGCGGTAATAAAGGTTGTTTCATCAACGAGGTCCTTTTTAATATGAATTACAACGTTCTCAGGCTGAACCTGAGTTGCTTCGGTTGTGGTAGGCTCATCGGTAGCCTTGTTGCATGAAGCAAAGGCACAAAGCACCATAACAAGAGCCATAATTAACGCTATTTTTTTCATAGTCAATTACCACAGCTTTTCAGGATAAACACCTGCATCAACAAGGTCCTGAACAGATTTAACAACGTCGGGCTTATCTTCCTTATACGTAACGCCGAACCAACGATCCTTGGTTTCAAGAACGTCAACTGTGCACTTTTTCTCGTTAAGCAAATCACGAACGAGGAAGGGAAGGAAAAACTCAGACTTAAGGGGATTTGCGGGAACCTCGTTTTCGAGGAATTTAACAAGGTAGCTTTCGATTTCGTCGATAATCTGAGGAGGATAGCACCAGAAGTTCATTGAAGCATAAGCATCCTCGCAAAGCTCGGTCCAGCTTTCGCCATCCTCAGTATAGCAGATTTTGCCGTCAACGCGCTGAATTTTAGTTCTTTCAATAACGTCGATAAGCTGATTGTTTTCGTCAACCTCGCAAACACCACGTGAAACAGTACCATTATCGGTAAGGGTATTTTTAAGAAGGTAGCCCGCCATAGCGATTTTGAATTTATCGCCGTTGAAATCAGTCTTTTCGATCCATTCGGAAACTGCCGCATAACCACTTCTGCCGTAGAAATCGTCAGAGTTAATAACTGCAAAGGGCTCGTTAACTACACCCTTACAGCAATAGATGGCGTGTGCAGTACCCCAGGGCTTAACACGCTCTGCAGGAACCTCGTAGCCTTCAGGAAGCTTGTCAAGGCTCTGGAAAACGTACTCAACCTTAATATGCTTTGAAACCTTGTCACCGATTACCTCTTTAAAAAGCTGCTCATTCTCTTTTTTGATAATGAAAACAACCTTGTTAAAGCCGCTCTTTAAAGCGTCGAAGATAGAATAGTCAATAATAATTGAATTATCGGGGCCTACGGGGTCAATCTGCTTAAGACCGCCGTAACGGCTACCCATACCGGCAGCAAGAATAACTAATGTTTTATCCATTTTATTATACCAACCTTTCATGTAATTGCTTACATTTGTATGTAATATCATAACACATAAAAATTTTTTTGTCTATACAAAGTTTATTGGGTAGTGTTGACATTTATATTTTAAGCCTTATAATTGAATAAACATTGAAAAACGGAGATTTTTTATGACAAAGCTTATTGTTAAAATATTTTTGAAAAATAAAAACCCCGATTCCCCCGGTGGTAGAGAAAGCTACGGCAAAATTGCGGGTGTTGTGGGTATTATATGCAACCTGCTTTTAAGCGGACTGAAATTTGTTCTGGGTTACCTTACCCACAGTGTTTCAATCACTGCCGACGCCACAAATAATATTGCGGACGCAGGCTCATCAATTATCACCTTAATCGGCTTCAGGCTTTCTGAAAAGCCTGCGGATGAGGACCACCCCTACGGTCATGCACGAATCGAATACATAACGGGGCTTATAATTTCGTTCCTTATTATGCTTATCGGCTTTGAAATCTTTAAGACCTCGGTCGAAAAAATCATCACTCCCGAAGCAAGCGAATTTAGCTGGGTAACTGCGGTAATACTTGTGGTTTCAATAATAGTTAAGCTTTGGCTCAGCCGCTTTAACAGAAGCCTTGGCAAACTTATTAAGTCCACTGCCCTTGATGCAACCGCCGCCGATAGCAGAAACGACTGCATTTCAACCCTTGCAGTTCTTGTTGCCGCCGTTATTTCGCACTTTACAGGCTTTAACCTTGACGGCTATATGGGTGTGGGCGTTGCAATTTTCATCCTTGTTTCAGGCATTGGTCTTATTAAGGAAACTGTCGGTCCCCTTTTGGGTCAAGCCCCCTCTAAGGAAATGTATGAAAAAATCGAGCAGAAGATTTTAACATACGATAACGTGCTCGGTGTTCATGATTTACTTGTGCACAGCTATGGTCCCGGCAGCTATTTTGCATCCGCTCATATTGAAATGGACGCAAAAATCGACGTGCTTGTATGCCACGATATTATGGATAAAATTGAGCGTGATTTTCAAAAGGAATTAAACATACACCTTGTTGTTCACCTTGATCCCACTGTGCTTGACTGTGAAGAAACCAACGAGCTGAAGGAGGTTGTAAGGGGCATTCTTTACGATATAGACCCCATTATCACCTTCCACGATTTCAGGGTTGTTGTGGGCGACACCGCTAAAAACGTGCTTTTCGACATTGTTATACCTCCAAGGTATAAATTAAGCGACAAGGAATTGAAGCACCTAATAAAAAACCGCGTAAACGAAGCCGGTAACGGCAACCTTTACGCAGTTATAGTGGTTGACAGAAGCTACGGTCAGCTAAAAAGCGAAAATGATTAAAGTATAATACATATAAGTCCGCTGCAGCCCTCGTTGATTATACGCTCAAGAGTTTCCTGGATTTTGGCTCTAGCATCAACGGGCATATGACAAAGCTTGCTTCTGAGACCCTCGTTGACAAGCTCGTTCAAGGATTTACCGAAGATATCAGACTCCCATATTTTATGGGGGTCTTCTTCAAACCCTTCAAGCAGATATTTAAGAAGCTCCTCTGACTGACTTTCGGTGCCAACAACGGGCGCAACCTCGGTTTCAATGCAGGTTTTAAGCATATGTATGGATGGTGCCGAGGCAGAAAGCCGCACACCGTATCTGCCACCCTGCTTTACAATTTCGGGCTCCTTAAGGGTCAACTCGTCAATATCGGGCATAACTATTCCGTAGCCCGTTGCCTCAACCTCATCAAGGGCATTTTTTATACGGTCATATTTCTTTTTGATATCGCAAAGCTCCTCAAGGCTTTCCATAAGGGTTTCCTCACACTTAATCCCAAGACCCGTTTTTTCTTCGATTATTTTATAAATCAAATCACCCGAAAGCACTGCCTTAAGCTGTGCCGATCCCTTACCCAAATCAAGGCTTGCAATTTCAGAGGTAACTATGTTTTCGTTATCCTTAAGTCCGTTAAGGATATAGCCCATATCCCCTACGCAGGCTACGTTGACTGCCGAGTCCTTAACGCTACGCAAAACCGATGCCCTGAGCCAATGCTCACGGTCAAGGGACATAACCCAATTGGGTAAATTTATGCCGATTTCTCTTACGGGGAATCGGTAAAGAATTGCCGTAAGCACCTCTTTTATAAGCCCCTCGTCCATATCAAGGCAATTAACAGGCATAACGGGTACCGAATATTTTTGAGTTAAACTTGCGGCAAGGCTGAGTGCCATCTCACCACGCGGGTCAGTTGAATTAAGAAGCATTACAAAGGGCTTGTTAATCGCCTTTAATTCATCAACTACCCTTTCCTCTGCCTCCTCGTATTCATCACGAGGAATATCGCTTATTGACCCGTCTGTCGTAACCAGAAGTCCGATGGTGGAATGCTCGGTTATTACCTTTTGGGTACCAATTTCTGCCGCCATATTAAAGGGGATTTCGTGCTCATACCACGGAGTTTTAACCATACGTGGCTTTTCCTCCTCCACGTAGCCCAAAGAGCTTGGAACAATATAACCCACGCAGTCAATAAGCCTTACGTTAAGGCTTGCATTGTCGGGCAATTCAATTTTAACCGCTTCCTCGGGAATAAATTTAGGCTCGGTTGTCATAATCGTTCTGCCTGCGGCGGATTGAGGAAGCTCATCCTGCGCCCTGCCCCGCTTATACTCACTATCAATATTGGGTATAACAAGGGTATCCATAAACCGCTTGATAAAGGATGATTTACCCGTTCTGACGGGGCCCACCACACCAATATAAATATCCCCGCCTGTTCTTGCTTGAATATCCTTATAAATACTTGTTTCTGTCATAAATCTACCTCCATTAAGAACGAGGGTATTATTTAATACTGTCGCTCTGCGTTCAACAATAGTTATGTAGCAAAGACATGTTTTATGACGGCACGTGAATAATTGACATAAAAATTATAATATGATATTATATATAGATATATAAATATATTTCCAAGGAGTGCAGTTTTGTGATTTTATCCGTAACACCCGTTTATGATTTAGGTGAGGTTTTTAAAACCTTTTTAGACACCTTCCGCATCGAAAGCTTTCTCCCCTATATTTTAGGTCTTGTGGTTGCCGTATTATGCGGTGCCGCTATCGGTGTAGAAAGAACCCTTCGTCAGAAGGAGGCAGGCATACGTACACATATCATCGTTGCTCTCGGCTCTGCTCTTATTATGATTGTTAGTAAATACGGCTTCTTTGACCTTATGAGCCTTTCCGACAGCGTTAAGCTTGACGGTGCAAGACTTGCGGCACAGGTTGTTACCGGCATCAGCTTCTTAGGTGCAGGTATTATCGTTTATAAAGGTACTGTTAAGGGTCTTACCACCGCCGCAGGTGTCTGGACCACAGCTGGTATAGGCCTTGCAGCAGGTGCAGGTATGTATGGTATTGCAGTTTATGCCACGGTAATCCTTCTTGTTGTGCAGATTGTTATTCACAGAATTTTACCCGTTGAAAACACCAGCACCACATCGGTTACAATGAAGCTTATTGACGATGCAGATGCAGTTGAGGTTATATCAAACATATTTAAAGAGCACGGCTACACAATCATTTCAAACTCGGTTGAAAGACGGCACGAAAAATATGCTTGTCTTTTCACCATCAGGGCTAAAAGCCACATTAACCCCGACGACGTTGTAAATCTTTTCAACGGTAACAAATATGTAATTTCTGTTTCAGTTTAATTGAAAGAGGTTTTGGCATTGAAAAATAATACTGTTTTTGAAAAAGCACTCAAGCCCTTCCCCTTGATTATAGCAATCCTTGGTGTTGGTCTTGCTCTGGCGCTCAATATTGCCCGACTCAATCTTCTTGCAGTTGTAAACGTGGGCTTTATGTGCATTGTCAGCGCATGTATATTCATTGGTGTTATATTCTTAAAAAAGCTTTATAAATGGTTCCTTGTTGGCTACGGTGCCCCCGCCTTGGGTATATACATCTACTTCCTTATCTGGGGCGCGGACGCAGGCTTTGGCGCATTTTCAAGCGGCAAAGCCGGTTGGACAAGCATTGACAACCCCTTATTCGCAGGTGAAGGTAATTTCCTCACAAGATTTGCAGGCGGTATAATTTTACTTTTACCCTGTATCATTGCATTTGCGATTTTACTTATATGCGTTAAAAAATTAAACTGCAAGGCGATTATTCAAAGAATCGTTACCTCTGTGCTCAGCATTTTCCTTGCAGGCACAACCGTTTTATACGTGCTTACAATGAATCTTCGTGCCGAGCCCAACGTTGTACGCTTGTGGGAGGGTCACGACGACTACCTTGACGGTGTAGATAAAGCAAAAAGCGGCAGTCCCAACGTGCTTTTCATACTTATGGACGATATGGGCTACGCAGACACCTCACTTAACGGTGCTATTTACGACACACCAAATATGGACCGAATCGGCGAGGAAGGTCTTAACTTTGACAACTTCTACTCAAGCTACTCTGTCTGCTCCCCTGCAAGATTTGCCTTAATGACCGGCAGATACCCCTTCAGAGGCTATGCAGATAACGTAATTTATCCCACCGTTGACACTCTTTCACCCTTTGCACAAACAAGAATTTTCAACTCAATTGAAATGGGTAATAACTGTGACGGTATGCTTGGCGACGAAATCACCATAGCAGAGGTATTTAAGAATGCAGGCTACAACACTGGTGCATTCGGTAAATGGCACCTTGGTGATTACGGAGAATACTTACCCACAAACCAAGGCTTTGACTACTTCTACGGCAGTCACCACGTTAACGATATGACCCCCTTCTACCACGTTCAGGAAGAAAACGGCGAGTATGAAATTGTTAAGGGTACTGACGATTTACGTGACGAAAACGGCAAAAAGGACCAGCGTCAGGCAAGCGAATGGATTCACGAGGAAATTAACAGCTGGATTACCGAGCAGGTTACAGAGTCTGACGAGCCATTCTTTGCATATTACGCTACACCCTGGCCCCATGCCCCGGTTTTTGTTGGTGATGAATTCAACGGTGCAACGGGTATGGGTACATACGCCGACTGTATAACCGAATTCGACTACTACCTTGGTGAATTGTTCAACACCCTTGAAACCCTGGGTGTAATGGATGACACAATTATTATTTTCACAAGCGATAACGGTCCTGCACTCGAAGGCTCCGCAGGTGAGCTCAGAGGCGGTAAGTACACCGCTTACGAAGCAGGTCAGAAGGTACCCTTTATGATACGTTGGGGTAACAACAATGGTCTTTGGAAGCAGGGCGAAACCCGATCAAGCAGTGCAACACTTGTGGATATGTTCCCCACACTTGTTGAGCTTTGCGGTATTACAGGTGACGGTGGCAAGGCAAGCTACCTGCCCTTTGATCGTGAAATTGACGGTGCATCCCTTGTACCCCTTCTTAAAAATGACACGGTAATACACACTAAGGAATACCCTATTCTTCATATGAAGCGTGAAAAGCTTAAGGCTATTCAGTACACTGTGCCTACGTCCGAAATTCTGTCACAGGACGAATACAAGAATTTTGATTACGAGGTATTGACCGATAATAAATACATAACCTTCAAGTACTTCCAGAATATTCAGAATGACAATTCTGCATTCTTTGACAAATACAGAAAGAATTGGCTGCACATACTCAGTGATGATGCAGGCGAAAACCTTAACCGTTCAACCGTTTATCCCACTGTTGCTGAGGAAATGAACAATAAAATGAACGAGGTAATGGCAGGCTTCAAGGCTAACCGCAGAGGTGTTATAGACCAATATTACGATTAATTTAAAAAAATCCCCCGACACCGCACGGATGTTGGGGGTTTTTGGAACGGGGTGAAAACATGCCGCCACTTTCAATAATGATTAAGCCCGCATCGAGCCTTTGCAATATGCGGTGCAAATACTGCTTTTATCACGACGTAACAGACCACCGTGACGTAAAAAGCTTTGGTATGATGAGCGAGGAAACTGCAGAAAGCTTAATAAAAAAGGCTCTTGAGTTTGCTGACGGTGAAAGTATTGCCTTTGCATTCCAGGGCGGCGAGCCCACGCTGACAGGTATTGATTTTTACAGATTTTTTTGCAAAAGGGTCAGCGAGCTGAACACAAAAAACAGCACCATCCATTATGGTCTGCAGACCAACGGCACAACCATAGATGATGCATGGGCAAGATTCTTTAAGCAGCACAAATTCCTTATCGGGCTCAGCCTTGACGGCGATTTTTTGAACAACTCATTCAGAGTTGATGACAAGGGCGAAAACGCCTATTACAAAATAATAAAAGCCGCCAACATATTTGAAAAGCACGGTGTGGATTTTAATATACTTACGGTGTTAACCGGCAGATGCGCCGAGAATATTGATGATATTTTAAAGCATTACAAAAAGCGAGGATTTAAATACCTGCAGTTCATCCCCTGCCTTCGACCCTTTGGGGACAAAACCGAAAGCGAGCTGTATATGACCCCAAAGCAATACAAGCACTTCCTTATTCACGGCTTTAACGCCTACGTTAAGGATTACGTAAGGGATGAATATACCAGCATACGTTATTTTGATAACCTTGTGCATTTATACCTCGGCAACCCCACGGAGCAATGCGGTATGTGCGGTCATTGTATGCACCAATTTGTAGCCGAGGGTAACGGCAATATTTACCCCTGCGACTTCTACTGCACGGATGAATGGTTGCTTGGCAATATAAATAACGAAAACGAAAATTTTGACACCCTTGCACACTCACAAAAGGCAATACGCTTTTTGAAGGAAAGCCTTTACGTGCCCGATGAGTGTAAAGGATGCAGATATTACCCCCTGTGCCGTGCAGGCGGCTGCAAGCGCTCACGAGAGGATAGAAATTATTGTGAAAGCTACAAGGGCTTCTTCGACGCCTGTCTCCCCTTATTCAGAGCATTTATTGCGGAGAAAAAACGTTGATTTAATAGTAAACAAGTGATATTATATCTAAAAAGGAGGCGATATGTATGATAGACAAGCAAACAGCTATAACCGTAGCTAAAAAGCACTATAATGATGTATACGCATATTGCCTTTCTTATGCCCACTGTTCCGAAAGTGAGGCCCAAGACATAACCCAGGAGGTTTTTCTGACGTTTCAGGAAAAGCTCGACTCTCTCGAAAACCAAAACATACGTCGTTGGCTTTTGATTACGGCAAAAAACAAGGTCAGAGAGTTTTACAGAGAAAACAAAAAAGATGCTATGCTTGTACCGTTAGAGCCTGATACAATCCCAACAGCAGACATGTACATTTATATTGACAAATATTTTACAGAATGTGAAGAACTATCAGAAGAATACATAGAAAAATGCAAGCAGCTTATATTAAAATGCCTTAGTGAATCCGAACTGGAAATTTATACTAAAATATTTATCGAGAAGAAAACTCACCTACAAATCGCAGATGAGCTTAATTTAAGTAAAAATGCAGTAAGCTTAAGGGCATCAAAGCTTCAGCGAAAAATAAAAGCTCTTGTAAAGCTTTCACTTAGTGTGATTGGCTCAATAATAATTAAAACAATTTTTTAATAAGCAACACGACAACATTTCAATTTTGTGTAATATATAAACAGAATGATTTTTTAGGGAAAGGAGTGTTAAATATGCCTGATGATTTTTACAATAAAACAAAAGCAATTGAGTATTTATCTATCATTCGCGATGCCGAGCTTGGTAAACCTGAAAATGAAGCAGACGAAGATTTATTAAATGTTAGTGTAGAATTGCTATTGGATTTACAAAACAAAAACGCCGATCTTACTCCCAAGCAAACAGACAGTTTTATAAACAGTATTCCATTTGCAGAAGACCCACAAAAGAAACCCAAACATATCCGTAAAGCCAAGCTTTTGATAATTGCCGCCATCATACCCATTATCATCACTATATTGACACTTTCTACCACAGCGGATATAAAATGGTCTCACGAAAAAATTTTCAAAAAAATGTTTGGTGGTGTGGATAAGGCTCCGGTTGGCGAAGTATATTATGAGGGAGACCAAGAGTTCGGCAAAATTGAAGGTATCGAGTTTGACACAATTGATGAATTTTCAGAACAGTACGACATCAATGTACTTGTTCCGGGAAACAGATTCACCCGACACAAATTAAACTCCATAACACACTTTTTTTATAATACACATGACGAAATCATTTTCACATTTGATGACTCAAGAGTAAATTACTCTATACAAGAGGGCAATTTGATAGAAAATGATGAGTTTATCTCTAATTATCCTCAAACCCATATCAATGGATTCGAGTGTTATTTACTCGATCTTAGTGACGTTGACTCATATCAGCTTTACTTTTATAACAATGGTTATACATATAGCTTTGTTGGGTATGATTTAGAAGTCATAACCGAGCTTATAAATTGTCTTGAAGAGATTCAATAACAACACCCCCATTCCAGTAGGAATGGGGGTATTGTTATCATTACACATCTATAGTGTGACACAATTAATATTTATCTTTTATGCTAAGTCCATTTGCGTTATGTGAACTTGAATATTTACCACTTACTGCTTTAACCGTATAAGAATAAGTAACACCTTTTTTAGCAGTTTTGTCAAGGAAACTAACTTTTGTGCCACCTGTTATAGTTGCTATTCTTTCCCATGAACCATTGCCGGTTTTTCTGTAAACATTATATCCACCTGCACCTGTTACCTTGCCCCACTTAATAGTAACGCCTGATTTCGAAGATGTTGCACTGAGCAACTGAGGTGTCAACAACCTTTTAATAACAGTTCCGGTTGTATTGTAGCCTGAAACAAGGGAAGCGTCATAAGCTTTTACAGTATATGTATATGTAGTACCTGCCTTAACATCTTTATCGTAATAGCTTACATTCGAAGCTCCTTTTATTTTCGCAAGTTTGACCCAACCACCCGACGTTTTTCTATAAACAACATAGCCGTCAACGCCACTTACTTTGCTCCAATCAATTTTTATTCCAGAGGCACCATTTTGTATTTTTGAAATCTTAGGAGTTGAAATAAAGCTTTGTGTAATCCCCACCTTATCATAACTACCAAAAGTTTTGCCGTTAAATGCCCTTACGGTATATGTGTATTGCTTACCATTTTTAACGCTTTTATCTGTGTAAGATAAACCTGTTACATCAGCTAATTTCGTCCAGGAGGTCTCGCCAGCAGCCTTTCTATATACTCTGTAACCTTCTGCATACTTAACTGTGTTCCATTTAATATTAACCCCACTATTTACATTGGCGGTTGCTGTGAGTTTAGGCGCCACAAGATGAACACCAATTGATTTAAACTTAAAACCATTCTGTGTAGCATAGCTATGGGTTTTACTTCCTTTTAATGCACATATAGTAACTGACGCGTTATTAGCGGTTGTACCATTCACAAAAGTTCTGTTACCGATTTCTGTTGTACCGCCCTTTATAGTTATGGTTTTAAGTTTTTTGCAGTTACCAAATGCACCTTCACCTATACTTTTAACACCTGCCGGAATTGTTACGGAGGTTATACCGTAAAAATCGCTGAAGGCATACATTCCGATATACTTAAGACTTGCGGGTAGGACTATGTTTTTTACCTTAGTATCACCGGTAATAGTTATACTTGTACTTCCAGAAACAGTAAGACCTCCGAAGGTATAGCTCGCAATATATGTAGTACCCTCCTTAATTGTAATTGTAGAAGATAATCCGGATACCTTTGTTGAAATTACATTTGTACCGCAATAAAGGATACCATTGGTGTACTTTGCATTATTCAAATAATATGTATTATAGAAGGCATTACTACCTATATTAGTTATTGTTGAAGGTAATGAAATCTTAGAAAGCTTTGAACAATCTGCGAACGCATAATTACCTACAGATGTAACGCCAGAAGGTAAACTAACCGTTTTCAGAGAGGTGCATCCGGAAAACATGCGATCGCCGATTGTTTTACACCCCTTTTGTATTGTTAAAGTAGTTAATTTAGAGCAACCTGAAAAAGCTCGTTCACCCACAGTAGTTACACTTGCACCAAGCACAACAGTTTTAAGATTTTTACAATTTTCAAAGGCACTCTCGCATATTGTTTTTACAGTTGATGAAATGGTAACACCGGTTATATAAGATCCGTAAAAGGCTTTATCAGCAATTTTCACAACACCCGACGGCACAGTATAATTACTTTTATTGACACCATAGCTATCATAAATAACCTTACCATCTTTTCTGAACAAAACGTTATCAACAATCTTAAAATATTTGTTATCGGCATCCATTGTTACCGCTATTGAGCCGCAATCGCTGAAGGCACCAACGCCGATTGTTTTAACACTTGCAGGAATTTTAACGTTCTTTAAACCACCATTAAAACTGAAAGCATACTCACCAATTGAAAGCAATTTAGAAGGAAGCTGAATATCAGTCATACCCCATGTTTCAAAAAATGCATATGCGCCGATATACCTAAGTGATTCAGGCAAAACAACAGTTTTAGCCCCTTGCACCATATCACTCATCTGAAAAGCACCCTCTAAAGCATAATCAGCTATGCCAATTATACCCTCCGGAATAACAAGAGTTGCCTCGTTTTCCTTTGCCGTTCCCTTAATCAAATAATTATCAACAATAACTAAATTGCTATAATCATACTCGCTTTTTACCGGTACATTTTTAAAAGCATCGTTTCCGATAGAAGAAACCTTTAAACCCAAATCAACCTCAGTAAGCTTCACGCAATTTGAAAATGCGTTTCTACCGATTTTTTGGAGATTGACGGCTCCACTCACTTTTTTTAATGCCTTGAAATCTTTAAATGCTCCGTCATCAATGGTAACAATACTGTCCGGAATATAAATAGATTCAACAGCACTGCCCCCCTTTGACCCGCTATTTATTGTTGTTACAGGCAAACCTTTGTATGTACTGGGGAATACCACGTCCACATTTTCTAATTTACTTATTTTTACACCATATTCCTTTTCGTTGGATTGTAATTCATAAGAAAAAGAGTTTTCGCTCTGTGATGCAGCTGCAACAGTGGATATTGTAGTAAAAAACATACATAAAACCATTGTTAAACATAAAATTAAACTAATATATCTTTTCATAATTTTTCCTCCGTCGTATAATAACAACATTTAATTATCATATTATTCTCTTGTAATTTTCACATCATATCTGTCACTCCCAACATCAACTCACGATACTTTAGATGTCGATTAATTTCATTCTATTTAATAATGACATTTTTTTAAAATGTTGTCTAACTTTCCGAAGTTTTTCAAAAAAAATTGTACAGCATCACAAAAACCCCCGTCTGTTTTTGTACAAACTGAACTGCCCCAATTTGTGCGGACAGTACAAACTGGGGCAGTTCAAAAGAATATTGGGTGCTTTTGTATTGTAATTATTAGTTTTAATTGCTATAATATTTACATAATGAAAACTTGGCAGGTGCCATCAATGAAACTAATAAGTGATATAAGATTATATAAGAGCTCCGACATTGATAATCATATGAGTTTTGCAAATAAAGCACTTAATATTGCTGTAAGCCGTGTAGTTATGAAGTTAAGAGAGCAACAGTTTTCTTTAGGCGGATTTGATCATCTTTATGTGAATTTTACTGTTTGCATACCTGAAGATAAAATTGAATTAGTTGATAAATCTGACAGTTATCACCCGTGGTACAGATATTGTAATATCGGAGTTAATAAGCAAGATTACGAGAAGCTGAACACGGATACCGATTATATTTTTGAAAAGTTGAAACTTATTTTAATGAGTATATTCAGTTCAAATGAAAACACAGAAAAAATAATCAACACCGCTTTCCTTGAAGCACAAAAAGGTGAAAAGATGTTAATGCTTTTCAAAGAAAAGAAAACTGAAAAAGTCAAAGCGACAATTTATCTTCGACTTTTAGATAGTGGCAAATATCTGCCTTTGCTTTGCGTTGTCGATTCAAACAACAATGAATTACTCAGAGAAAACTTACCCGAAACAATCGATTTAAACACCCTCGGTGAAATTCAGTTGTCAAGCAAAAAAGTTACTGTTAAACCGAGAAAAAATTCACCTGCATCAGCTTTGAACCCGATATTGTTTGAACTGTAATCTCCTACGTTTCTTCCTTGCCCCATAGGCTACTATCAAGGAATCTAAGTAATTAGATTTGTAAAGTAAACCGAATCCCCTTGGAGCAATCCAAGGGGATTTTTGTTGTTGTTTGTATTTTTATCAAGTTTATGTTATAATAAATAAAATGTTATGTGGCGGTGTTTTATTTGAATCTTTTATTACAAGAGAAGATAGAGTTTATCAAAGAGATGAAACTGCAACCAAATCTTTCTTTAACACGGAAAGAAGATTATTATTTCGGCATGGAAAAGGCTTTTGATGATGCTTTTAATCAATATGCTCGCAGAGAGAAGAAAAAGTATGCAACCGCAAAGCAAACTTTGATGGAACCTATTGTGGATAGACTTTTTAAATATTTTAATTCTGCCGAAGATAACTTTAATTCTTGTTTTAACGATTGTATTGCTTTGTCAAAACAAATTCTCAATAACAATAGATATGGCGTAGCACAAAAATTCACAAATATGTCTTTTAAGTATTTATATTGCTACGCTGATGCAATCAACTTCGAAAACAAGTTTTATGATTGCCACATGCCGTTAGATAAATACACAATCAAATGGGTTAAATCTTTAAAAAATAAAACATTAAACCAACAATTAGGCGCGGTTAATAATGCATGGGCAAATATAGATGAAGAATTGTATAATAACATTCAGGGCTTTATAGGCGATACACTAAAATCCAACATTCAGTACACAATAAGTTACAACAAAAAACATACAGAAACAACATGCATTCTTCCTGAAAATCGCCTATATGCCGAGTTTATAATATGGCACCAAGAAAAAGTGAATGAATTATATGCTATAATTAAACGGGCGGAAAACGATTTCGAAAGAATTGGCATAGATTGGTGTTAATTTCCCCCTTTCTTTCGAAAGGAGGTACACCGAGGTTCAATTTAACTCTTTTAATTTACAACTTTGATTTTCCACCTGATTACCTTTCCTATTTTCGCTAATCGCAACACATTTTTCACCTTATATAACCAAACAAAAGCTGTGTAGAATTTTCTACACAGCTTTTTACTATTTTAATGAACGTTATTTACATATCATTACGGATTAAATCCTCAAGGGTTTCGCCCTTGACTGCGATGTAATCGTCGTCACCATTAACTATAATAACGGGGAGCTTGGGAATGCGGTTGTAATTGGATGCCATAGAGTAATTGTAGGCACCGGTTGTAAGCACTGCTATAATGTCCCCTCTTGTAACAGATTCGGGGAGATAAACCCTGGGCTGAATTATATCGCCACTTTCACAAAAGCGTCCCACAAGGTCACAGAGGAAGTTACAGGGCTCGTTTGCCTTATCTGCGGCAACAACTGTGTACTCAGACTCATAAAGTGCATATCGTGGGTTGTCACCCATACCACCATCGATGGCTACGTAATTTTTGTAGCCCTCAATACGCTTAACGTTACCCACCTTGTAAAGTGTGATGCCTGCATCTGCAACAATGCTTCTTCCGGGCTCCATACTGATTGCGGGCTCATTAAGACCGAGCTCTGCGCAAAGTGCCTTTACATATTCTGCAACCTGACGGATATTATCCTCAATATCGATTTCTGGGTCATTTTCGGTGTATCTTACGCCGTAGCCACCACCTAAATCAAGCTCACGTGCTTCGTAGCCCAGCTCCGACTTAACCTGAGCGATAAACTCGAGCATAATCTTAGCAGAACGAAGGAAAACGTCTGAATCAAAAAGCTGAGAGCCAACGTGACAATGGAAGCCTGCAAGGTCGATATTATCCATACCGAGTGCAATTCTTGTAATCTCCATAGCCGCACCGGTTTCAATGGGGAAGCCGAACTTGGAGTCAACCTTACCGGTATTTACCGCCTCGTATGTATGGGTATCAATACCTGGTGTTACACGGAAAATAATCTTCTGCTTAAAGCCTCGCTCGCCCGCAAAGCTATTGATTGCCGTAAGCTCCTCAAGGTTATCAACCGCAAAGCATCCGACACCGTTATCCATAGCAAAATTGATATCAAAATCGTTCTTGCTATTTGAATGGAAGCACACGTTTGCCATATCAAATCCTGCACTTTTGGCGGTGTAGATTTCACCGGGTGAAACTACGTCAACACACATACCCTCGGACTGCACAATATTGTAAATCCTTTTGAATGAGCATGCCTTACTTGCGTAAAAGGCACGAGCATTATCGCCGAAGTATTTTTTAAGCGCAACGGTGTATTTACGACAGTTTTTACGAATGGTCTGTTCATCCATTACGTAAATGGGTGTTCCGTATTTTTCGGCAAGCTCAACGGTGCTTCTGCCACCGAAGAACAAAACGCCGTCTTTTATCTGAAGGTTACTGCAAATCATACGTCAAGGCCCTGTTCTCTCATAAGCTGACGCATTTTAGCCTCGTTTTCTGGCTCCATTGTTGTAAGAGGAAGTCTTACATAATTTTCACCGAAGCCCATTGCGGCTACTGCTGCCTTTGCGGGAATGGGGTTAACCTCGCAGAAAAGTGAGTTGATAAGGGGAAGAAGCTGGAGCTGTAAGTCACGGCTACCCTCCAAATCACCTGCAAAGAATTTGTCGCAGATTTCAACAGTCTTTTTGGGAAGAATGTTTGAAACAACTGAGATAACACCCTTACCGCCCAATGAAAGAAGGGGTACGATCTGGTCGTCGTTACCTGAGTAAATGTCGAATTCGCCCTTTGTAAGTGCCGCAATTTCTGCAATCTGTGAAATATTGCCGCTTGCTTCCTTAATACCAACGATATTGGGATGCTGAGCAAGAACTGCACATGAAGCGGGTGTTAAATTACAGCCTGTTCTTGAGGGAACGTTGTAAAGGATGCAGGGCTTTGTTGAAGCGTCTGCAATAGCCTTAAATGACTCAATAAGGCCACGCTGAGTTGCTTTATTATAGTAAGGTGTAACAAGAAGCATTGCGTCACAGCCAACCTCACAAGCAAACTTGGTAAGTGCAATTGCATACGCAGTATCGTTTGAGCCTGTGCCTGCAACAATCGGTACACGACCGTTTACCTTTTCAACAGAGAATCGAAGAACCTCCTTGTGCTCCTCGTCAGTAAGGGTTGAGCCCTCACCTGTTGTGCCGGCAATAACAAGGGCGTTAACACCCTCGGCAATCTGCCATTCAATAAGTCTTTCAAATGCTTCGTAGTCAACACCGTTCTCGTTCAAGGGTGTTACAAGGGCGGTACCTACGCCCTGGAATACTGTGTTTTTCATAAAATCACTCCATAAAAATAATAGTTGCCGAAAAGCAACTATCTACACATATAAATACCCACGGGTATTCAAGGTATGCAAGATAGCTCTCCGCCATAAGGCGACAGCAACACAGATATTATTCCCTGTTGCCAGCACGACCCTTTGCCATGAATCGTCTTCGGCACCTGCTCCTTTTGCCGTGACGGCCTTGGCAGACCATTACGCCACGGTTACTGATAGCAAAATGCACCTCTATCGGTTGTTATAAATATAACACACACCATTACCATTGTCAACCATAAAAAACCAACAAAGAAACAGGTTTTATATAGTATTTTATTATATAAAAAACAAATAATCCCTCTCTTTTTTCAAGAAAGGGATTATTTTAAAATCATATAACAAATCCACCGTTTACGGATATTACCTGACCTGTTATGAAGCGTGCGTTTTCGCTTGCAAGGAAAGCCACTGCAGAAGCTATATCCTGAGGCTTGCCAAGGGTTGCCATGGGGGTTTCGTCAACAAGTACGTTTTTATCATCATCGGAAAACTGCGCCATCATATCAGTAAGTACAACACCCGGTGAAACCGCATTAACTGTAATACCCGAAAGCCCAACCTCTTTGGCAAGTGCCTTTGTAAGCCCGATCAAGCCCGCCTTTGAAGCGGAATAATGAACCTCCATAGAAGCACCAACCTCGCCCCACATAGAGGCTACGTTGATTACCGTACCGAATTTCCGGTTAATCATATACGGTAACGCCCTACGGCAGCAATTAAATGCACCTGTAAGATTAACACCAATCATACGCTGCCACATTTCGTCGGTGATATCGGTGAAAAGTGCCTGCTGAGCAATGCCCGCATTGTTAACAAGCACGTCAACACCACCGAAGCGCTTTTCAACAAGCTCAAACATTGTATTAACTTGTGAGGAATCAGAAACGTCCGCCTTAAAAATTTCTACCTCGGTTATAGCCGAAAGCGTATTCTTTAACGCCTGCGCTTCTGCCTCTGAATTATTGTAATTAAGGGCTATGCTGTAGCCGTCCTTTGCCAACTGAATGCAAATGGCTTCGCCTATACCCCTTGCCCCGCCTGTTACAAGGGCAATTTTTTTACCACTCATAGCTTATGCTACGGTAGTTGTATCAACGATTCCTGCGAAATCAGAAACGCTATCCTCGTTAAGGGTCTGCTTTGTATAATCTGCAGGGGGCGCAAACACGCTTGAGGGCACTACTGCAGAAACTGAATCGTAGTAAAGAACTCCGCCGTCGGGAGCAACGGTTTTAATAATTGTGCCGCCAAGTAAATAGTCCTTTTCACCTGTTTCATACACAACAACGTCGTAAACTACGCCATCCTCTGCCTGGTTGAGAGTCTGAGTAATCTTGGAATCACGGTCAAGGGCACTGCCTGTAAACATTTCAAGCATATCCGCATCGTCTGTGTTTTCCTTAAGAAGCTCCTTGGAAACCTCGAGATACATTTTATCGTTAGCAGAAAGAATGTAAACCTTATCCTCAAGGATGATTATACCGAGCTGATTGCCATTGTAGTCGGTGTACATTGCAACCCTTTCACCGCTTCTTGCGATTTTATATGGCGTTGACCTACCTTCTGCCTCTACCCTACCAACAATCATATACTGAGTTGAAGCGAGAACATGTCTGTCGTCCACAATAACGGGTAAATCCTCAGAAGAATCATCTTTATTGTTTTTATCATTTTTATCTGAGCCCTTTGCGGTGGTGGTGCTTGTTGAAGACCCACCATTGTTAAGACCCTGCTGAATTCTGTCTGCAGAAACGCCACTGGGAGCAGTTGTAGAATTATTGACTGTTTCGTAGAAGTTTTCGGCTTCCTTTACCTCGTCATCAGACATTGTAACCACCTGAGTAACAATGTTGCCTGCCTCATCGGTAACCTCGATAATTGCAGTATGGGACTGTGTAGCATCGGGGTCAGTATTGAATGAAAGCTCGCATCCGCTTAAAACAAAAACAAGTGACGCTACGCTGATTGCTATAATTGATAAAATAATTTTTTTCATAAAACCCTCCGACTGATAAATACATATCGATTTTAACATAACACAATAACAAATACAATAAATATACCTAAACCGTAATTAAAAGTTTACAAACAATTAAAATTCAGGCAAAATTCAACTGCGCTTTTTGTCTTCCTTAAGCATTTGCTTTAAATGAGCAAAGGTCTGCGCCTCACCATTTTCGGCAAGCTCACGCAACAAGGACTCAAGCAAATCCGACGTTACCGGGTGAATAACCCTGCGCCCCTTCGCCCTTAAGAAATAATCAAGCGGGAATTGGTCGGTATATTTGTCGCCACTATATATTTTGCTTGCGGCAACTCTGTCGCAAAACATCTCGGCAACGTAGCGCAATGGCATCTCAACAGGTTCAATGCGCTTGGTTTTGATATTATAATCAGTCCAATATTCAAAATGGTGTTTATTTCTGCCCTTATGGTGAATCCACGCAAGCGAATAGCCCTTTTCCTCCCTTTCGCCCTCATTAGGGCTACGGGTACCTATGTAATAATGGGCACCGGGCAAAAACTCGGTGGGCGAATATTTTGATAAGTCGTGACGCAAGCCCTGAAAGAAAATACCCGCCTTAGCACAATGCTTTATAACGGCATTTCTGTGCCTTGTAATGGTTTTAAAATGCTTAAACGGATGTGCCATATCAGCTTAACTTAAACACGTAAAGGTGCTCACAAGCAACCTCATCGGGCGAACAGATATCTGCCTTAAGTGCCAATTTACCGTCACGGTTAATAAGCTCAACCCTTGCGTCACTGCCAAGCAAGCTTACGTTATATTTGTCAGAATACTCGATTTCTGTAAACACGGTTTCCTTTGAGGGGAAGGTATTGGTAATAGCATAAATATTACCGTCACGCTGAGTATAATAAACGCCGTCAGCTGACTTTTTAGAGTAAACCTCGCTTTCGTAAATAGCTTCACCGTTAACCTCAAGCCATTTACCCATACCTAAAAGGCGTTCCTCCATAAGGGGCGGAATTGTACCGTCAGCGTCGGGACCAATGTTAAGAAGGAAGTTACCACCCTTGGAAACAAGGTCACAAAGAGTGTTAAGCAGCTGCTTTACTGTAAGGTAATTTTCGCAGCCCTCCTCCTTATTGATACCGAATGAGCAACCGATACCACGGCATTCCTCAAAGGGTCTGTCAAGCTCAACGTCCTCGATACGTCTTTCGGTGCCGAGATAAACGTCAATAATGCCGTATTCGGTAGTAAAGTTACCGCCCTTTCTGCCACGTGTTTCCTTGCCCCAACGGTCATTGGGAACGATGAAATCCTTAACAGATGACTCGTTGTAAAGCCACTGTAAAAACTCGGTTGAATGCCACACGTCGCTTGTTTGCTCCCATTCACCGTCTGTGAAAAGAGTGTTGGGCTGATATTTCTCAACAAGCTCCTTAAGCATAGGATGAAGATGCTCTAAGGCATATTTTTCAGGGTCCTCAAGGTAGTAAGGATGCCACCACTCGTAAACGGAATGGTAAACACCGAAGCGCACACCCGTACCCTCAAGAGCATTCTTAAGCTCCATAAGGAAGTCACGCTTGGGCGCACACTCTACAGAGTTAAGACCGGGCGCATACTGTGTTTCATAAAGGCAATAGCCGTCGTGATGCTTGGAAACAAAGTTTATATACTTAGCCCCTGCACGCTTGAAAAGATCTGCCCATTTATTGGCATCAAATCGGTGACCAGTAAATTCATCCTTAAAATCATAATAAGGCTTTGAGTTGTAGTGCTCCTTATGGTATGCCTTGGTTTTTATATGTGCCTCAGACTGAGGATTCTCCATATTACAGCAATAGCCGTACCACTCAGCATAGTCCTTAACGGGAGCATATGCAGGGATACTGTAAAGACCCCAATGGATAAAGATACCGAACTTAGCCTTACCAAACCACTCAGGCACCTTTCTGGCATTTAAGGATTCCCAATTATTTTCAAACATAAATTTACCTCTTTTCATATACTTCAACACCGAAGTGAACAGTGGTTTCAAGCTCGGTGAGATTCATCAGTTTTTCTGTTTCTTTTCTGCCTGTTTTGTAATAATACGGGGTCATTCTGAAAAGATTCATAATATCCTCGTTACAAGTCAGATTAATTTTATATTTAAGCTCGTTAACGGTGGCAAGCCTAAAAAGCTCGTCGTCACGTTTTTCGGGCTTGTTTTTGTAAGGAACGTCGTATAAAGCACATTTAAGCTCCCACAGATGATCCTCCAAGGGAACGGCCTTTATTAGCACGCCCTCGTCCTTTAATATACGTGAAAACTCGCCGTAGGCAGAGGGTGCAAAAATATTAAGAGCACAATCTACCGTGTTATCACCAAAGGGTAAATCGAAAGCGCTTGCCACGGCAAAGCGGCAAGCCTTAAGGCTTTTGGATGCGTATTTCAAGGCTTCCTTTGATATATCTATACCCGATATAACGTACTGCCCCGCAGACGCCAGAGCACCGGTATAATAGCCCTCGCCGCAACCGATATCGGTAATAAATCCGCCAACGCTAACCCGTGACAAAACTGCTTCACACAGTGCCTTGCGCAAGGGCTCGTAAAAACCCTTTTCGAGAAAATCGCGACGAGCACGAACCATAAGCTTATCGTCACCGTGACGCTTCAAGGAGGACTGCTGCGACATCAGCAGATTAACGTATCCATCCTTTGAAACATCAAAGGTATGCCGATTGGGACACAGGTAGCTTTTATCTGTTAAATTCAACTGCTCTTTACAAACAGGACAAATAAAACAAGTCATATAATAAACCATTAAAGGCTGCCGTCGGCAGCCTTAATTTATTCCTCAATAAGAAGTTTTTTAAGCTCGCTCATAAACGTGTTTATGTCCTTAAACTGACGATAAACAGATGCAAAGCGAACGTATGCCACTTCGTCGATATCCTTAAGCTTATCCATTACATACTCACCGATTTTAACCGACGTAACCTCACGGTCAAGTGAATTCTGAAGCTCTGCTTCGATTTCGTCAATGGCCTTTTCGATAACGTCAACTGAAACAGGACGCTTTTCACAAGCGCGCATCATACCGTTGAATAATTTATCACGATCAAAAACCTCGCGTGATTTATCCTTCTTTACAACAACGATAGGCACACTCTCAATAATTTCGTATGTAGTAAAACGTTTACCGCAGCTCATACACTCTCTACGACGGCGGATACGTTCACCCTCGTCGGTGGGTCTTGAGTCAATAACCTTGCTTTCCTCGAAACTGCAGAAAGGACATTTCATAAAGGGCACCCCTTTTCTTTATATATACATACATATTATAACAAATTTATTTTTCAATTCAAGTTATTTTTACATTTTATGTGGTTTGATTTACCATTGAAAGCACTTAATTTATATTGTAACATTGTTATGGTGATAAAATGAGCAAAAAAATTAAAAACGTGCGTAGCTTTTACCATAGCCTTGGCGGCTACACACGCTTAATAATACGAATCAGCTTAATAGCTGTTTGTACCCTTCTGGCTGTCGCAATATACACCCACACAGCAACAAGCAACCCACTATACTATGAATTCATAACATTGTCAGAGGATTTGTTGAGCGTAATAAAAAGCGTTGCAATTATTGGTTTTGTGGGGACGATGATAATGTTCAGGATAGAGAATTATAAATAATATTGGTTCGAATCCCTCTGCACATTTTTACAAAAAAACAACCACACGCACGTGTAGTTGTCTTTTGGTGAGTTATCGGGGATTCGATGGGCTCTGCCCATCGTTGCTACGCAACACCCGATTATGTTCGCCTTCGGCGAGTGGGGTTCGAATCCCTTTATCATAAATCCATACAAAAAAAGGACAACCACACGCACATGTGGTTGTCTTTTGGTGAGTTATCGGGGATTCGAACCCCGGACACCCTGCTTAAAAGGCAGGTGCTCTGCCTACTGAGCTAATAACTCATATTTTAACCCTGAGAGGTCAGGGTTATTTTATAAATGCAAAGAGAAGAACTGAACCAAGCGCTACAACAAAGAAAACGCCTGCAACAATCTTTGTAATCAAAGCGATTTTTGACTCAATTGTACGGCCCTTGTTTTTATCAAAGAATGTATCTGCGCCACCGGCAATTGCACCGGAAAGGCCCTGCTGCTGACTCTGCTGAAGCATAACAGTAACAACGATAATTATTGCTGATAAAATAAGTACGCCGCCGATAACATAATGAAACCATTCCATATATCTGACTTTCCTTTCATTCGGGAAGTAATACTTTCACAACGCCCGACTATAATACCACAACCTTTTTAAAAAAGCAAGTCTTTTTTTTATTTTTTTAAAAAAATGTTTAAAAAAGTTGTATGTGGTTAAAATACAATTAACAAATAAATTATTGAGCGTTTGCACTTGTATTTTGATGTGTGTTAAACAAGCCCCTATGGCCTATTCTGATACAAGAAATTTATTTGTTACGCCTGTTCATTTCTGAACAGGCGTTTTTATTTTTACTCTAAGGTTAACTGTTCTGCAGTATCATCTGCGCTTAAAAGTGCACCCGCCGCAGGAAGTGTTTTGGTGCGGTATCTGTGGGGCTTTGTAAACTCCCCTTCTTTATACAATCTCGCTCCCTGAAGCTTATGATACTTCTTAAGAGTAAGCACGTTAACACCCGCCGTATCCTTAGTTGTTTTAGCAGAAATTGCACCGGTATTAACGAGCAGATTTCTACCAGCGGTAGAGGTAATAACAATTTCAGTTTCGTCGGTAATATAAAGTGCTGCAATCAAGGGTGACTTGTCACTGTATGCCTTTATAAGCTTCTTACGATTGGTTTTAGTAGCATATGAAGCCATGCTTACCTTTGCCACCTTGCCGTTTTCAAAGAAGAAAAGCATATAACCCTTATAATCGCTTGTAACCGCCATATATATAGGCTTTTCATCCTTATCGAAGCCAAGCTTTGAGGGAACAAAGTCACCAAGAGCACTTGCCTTAGTATCGTCAAACTCCCCAGCCTTAGATTTATATACCTGACATTGGTCGGTAAAGAAAAGCACCTCGGCAGTGTTTCTTGTGTTCACTGAAGAAACAAGCTCATCGCCCTCTTTGAGCTTTTGTTCACCGCTCATACGAAGTGACAAGGGTGTAATTTTCTTAAAGTAACCATCGCGTGTAAAGAACAGGTTAACCTCGTAATCGGGTACCTCCTCAACAACGTCCTCCTCGGTATCTGCATCGTAGATGATTTCGCTCTTTCTGTCCTTACCATATTTCTGCGAAATCTTGGTAAGCTCCTCAACAATAATCTTCTTAATACGTGATTTACTGTTAAGAATATCCTCCATATCCTCAATGCTCTTTTTAAGGTCGTCGATATCATCGAGACGTTTAAGGATATATTCACGGTTAAGGTGACGGAGTTTGATTTCCGCTACGTATTCTGCCTGAATTTCATCAATACCGAAGCCGATCATCAAGTTGGGAACAACCTCGGATTCCTCCTCAGTTTCGCGAACGATTTTAATAGCCTTATCAATATCAAGAAGAATCTTTTTAAGACCCAAAAGAAGGTGTAATTTATCCTTAGCCTTGCTCAGGTCAAAATAAACGCGTCTTCTTACGCACTCGGTACGGAATGCAATCCATTCGTTGAGTATCTCAGCAACGCCCATTACCTTGGGCACGCCGGCAACAAGAATATTGAAGTTTGCACTGAATGAATCCTCAAGAGGAGTCATTTTATAAAGGCGCTTCATCAGCTTTTCTGCATCGGTGCCACGCTTAAGGTCAATAGTGATTTTAAGACCTGACTTGTCTGTTTCGTCACGGATATCGCTTATTTCCTTAAGTGAGCCCGCCTTTACCTTTTCGATTATTTTTTCAATAATTGCTTCGCAGGTTGTGGTTGCGGGAATTTCGGTAATATCGATACAGTTGTTTGATTTATCGTAGGCGTATTTGGCTCTGATTTTAATTGAGCCCCTACCTGTTTTATAAACCTCTTCAAGGGCATCTCTGTCGTAAACAATCTGACCACCACCGATGAAATCGGGTGCCTTAAGGGTTTCGAAAACGTCAAACTCGGGATTTTTAACAAGACCGATTGTAGTTTCGCAAAGCTCACGAAGGTTGAATGAGCAGATATTACTTGCCATACCAACGGCAATACCGCTATTCATATTAACAAGCACACTGGGGAAGGACACGGGCAAAAGTGTGGGCTCCTTCATTGTGCTGTCATAGTTATCAACGAAATCAACTGTATCTTTATCAATATCACCAAAAAGCTCTGAGCAAATGCTCTCAAGCTTTGCCTCGGTATAACGAGCTGCCGCATACACCATATTTTTGGAGTACGCCTTACCAAAGTTACCCTTACTGTCAATATAAGGATGTAAAAGGGTTTCGTTACCCTTTGAAAGACGGACCATTGTTTCATAAATTGCCGCGTCACCATGGGGGTTAAGCTGCATTGTACGACCAACGATGTTAGCAGACTTGATTCTGCCACCGTTAATAAGACCCATCTTATACATAGTGTAAAGCAATTTACGATGTGAGGGCTTGAAGCCGTCAATTTCGGGAATGGCACGTGAAACTATAACGCTCATAGCATAGGGCATAAAGTTAGTTTCAAGTGTACCGGTAATCTGCTGAGTTACAACCTCGCCCGCACCAATAATATTTGCCTTAACTTCATCTTCTTTAATTATTGCAGGATTTTCTTTTTTCTTTCTTGCCATAATTATCTCCTATTACGAAATATCTGCAAGGTCAATATATAAATGACCGTTTTCTGCGATATATTCTTTTCTGTCCTGAAGGTTGTCACCCAAGAACAACTCAAATTTTTCTGCAATGATATCCTCCATATCATCGGGCTCAACCTTAATGAGTCGGCGTGTTTTGGGGTTCATGGTGGTGAGCCACATCATATCTGCATCGTTTTCACCAAGTCCCTTTGAACGCTGAATTGTATATTTAGCATTGCCGATTTGCTCAAGTGCATCCGCCTTTTCACGCTCGGTATAAGCGAACCAGGTTTCACCCTTTGAGGTGATTTCATAAAGGGGTGACTCCGCTATAAATACCTTACCCTCTTTGATAAGCGTGGGCATAAGCCTGTAAATCATTGTGAGAATAAGCGTTCTGATATGGAAGCCGTCAACGTCCGCGTCGGTACAGATAATAACCTTATTCCAACGAAGATTATCAAGACTGAAAAGCGAAAGCTCTTTATTTGATTTTGAAGAAACCTCAACACCGCATCCGAGAACCTTAATAAGGTCAACGATAATATCGCTTTTGAAAATACGGTTGTAGTCACATTTGAGACAGTTAAGGATTTTACCTCTTACGGGGATAACCGCCTGGAAGGCAGAGTCCCTTGCCTGCTTACAGGCACCGAGAGCCGAATCACCCTCAACGATGAAAATTTCGCGTTCGTTTTTATCCTTGCTACGGCAGTCAACGAATTTTTCAACGCGGCTTGTCATATCATTAGATGTAGCAAGCGTCTTTTTAAGATTAAGCCTTGTGGTTTCTGCCTTAACGCGCGAACGCATATTAATAAGCACCTGCTCGCAAAGCTTATCCGCATCAAGCTTATTTTCAATAAAGTAAATTTCAAGCTGATGCTTTATAAAATCAGTCATAGCCTCTTGAATAAATTTATTCGTAATGGCCTTTTTGGTCTGATTTTCGTAGGATGTCTGAGTTGAGAAGGATGATACAACAAGCACAAGGCAATCCTCAACGTCCTGGAAGCTTATTTTAGCATCGGTTTTAAGGTATTTGCTATTCTGCTTAAGGTATGCATCAATCTGTGCTACAAAGGCGCTTTTTGCTGCCTTTTCGGGAGCACCGCCGTGCTCAAGGAAGCTTGAGTTATGATAGTACTCTTTAAGTTGCTTTTTATTTGAGAAGCAAAGAGCCATATTCATCTTTAATTTGTATTCGGGTTTATCCTCGCGGTCACGACCCTTACGGTCTGCCTGCCAGAATTGAACGCTTGTTAAACCATCATCCCCTACAAATTCGTTAACGTAGTCAACAATGCCGTTTTCGTACATATACTCATATGTTTCGAATTTGGTTTCAGTTAACTGATTTTTAAGAATAAACTTGATTCCTGAGTTAACAACTGACTGACGCTTAAGGGTATCCTGATAAAATTCAAGGGGGATGTTAATATCGGTAAAGACCTTCATATCGGGACGCCATTTGATACGAGAGCCCGTGTCCTTCTTTTCATAAGGAGTCTTTTTCATTTCACCGTTTATTTTACCCGCCTTGAAATTCAATTCGTAGCAGTAACCACCCGTGTGAATCTCGGCCTCCATATATTCGGAAGCGTACTGGGTAGCACACAAGCCAAGACCATTAAGACCTAATGAATATTCGTAGCTACCGCCGTCGTTGGTATCGTATTTACCGCCTGCGTACAAATCGCAGAAAACCAACTCCCAGTTATAGCATTTTTCACGATTGTTATAGTCAACGGGAATACCGCGACCAAAGTCCTGAACCTCGACAGACTTGTCAAGAAAACGTGTAACAACAATTTTCTTACCGTGACCCTCACGCGCTTCGTCGATTGAGTTGGAAATAATTTCAAAAACAGAGTGTTCGCAACCCTCAAGACCGTCGGAACCGAAAATAACAGCGGGACGCTTACGCACTCGGTCGGCACCCTTTAATTTTTTAATACTGTCATTACCGTATTCCTTCGGCGTTTGTGTTTTAGCCATCTGATTACCTATCCTTTCGAAAAATACCAAGTTTAGGGATTTTATCCTATATATTATACAATATCTAGTAATTTAGTCAAGTAAAATATTGTTCATTAAGGGTTTGTGGGGTGATTAAAGGGACAATGATGAACTATATATGGCCATTGATGATTATTTTTGCTTTTATTTGCGCTATTTTTAACGGAAAAATGGCTAATCTTTCCAACGCAGTTATAGATAGTGGCGGCATTGCGGTTTCTTTAGCCATTAAGCTTTTGGGTATTGTTTGCTTATGGAACGGGTTAATAAAAATTGCCGAGAAAAGCGGACTTACAAAGCTTCTTGCTAAGCTGATGTCCCCTGTTTTAAAAATACTTTTCCCAAAGCTAAAGGACGAGGAGGCCCGCCAGCTTATTGCTATGAATATTACCGCCAACATATTAGGACTTGACAACGCGGCAACACCCCTGGGCCTTAAGGCAATGGGAAGATTAAGCAGGCTAAACAATCATTTCTCAACCGCGGATGATAATATGGTAAGGTTTGTTGTAATAAACACCGCTTCCCTTCACCTGATTTCCACTACAATTGCTATGCTACGCAACGAATACGGCAGTAAATCCCCCACTGAAATTATAATCCCCGCACTTATTACCTCCGCATTAAGTCTTAGCATAGGCATTTTAATGACAATCATACTGAAAAAGGTGTTCAGATGACCCAGATAAGTAATTTTATAATCCCCGCCATAATTGTCATTATGATTGGTTACGGCATTTTTAAAGGGGTAAACGTATTCAATGAATTTACCGACGGGGCAAAAGAGGGATTCAAAATTGTGCTTAATATCCTCCCCGCCCTTGTAGGTCTGATTTTTTCAATTGAACTTTTAAAGGCCTCGGGCGGATTAGATACCCTGTGCTCATTTTTATCCCCCGTAACAACATTTCTTGGCATACCCAACGAAATTGCCCCTCTTACGGTTTTATCGCCCATATCAGGAAGCGGCTCGTTAGGGATGTTTGAAAGCATGTTAAAGGACCACGGCCCCGATAGCTTCATCGGTAGGTGTGCCTCGGTTATGATGGGCTCAACCGAAACCACCTTTTACACAATGACCGTATATTACGGGTCTGTGGGTATAAAAAAATCACGGCACACATTGCCGAGCGCTCTGTGTGCCGATTTTACGAGTTTTATTATCTCGCCTAAGATTGTTAAATTGTTCTTTTATCAGTAAAATAGTTGAGTGAACGCCTTGTCGCTACGCATTGAATATGCACTACCGTCGCTACCGATAATTATATGGTCAATGAGCACAATGCCCAGCTTTCTGAACATAACGCACAAGGAACGGGTTGAGTCCACATCACTTGCAGATGGGTCGCAGGAATTCTCAGGATGATTATGGGCAATAAAAGCAGTGGTCGCCTCGCATTCGATAGCCGTCTGCACCGCTTTACGCACGTCAATGAAGGATTCCCTTTTATCCCCTTCGGAAAGGTGAACAATCTTTTTAACTCTTTTGGCATTATCAAGACAAACCAAAATAACGTTTTCGTTATTAAGCCCATATAACTGGCTACGTGCAAGGCTTTTAACATCCTCTGTGCTTTTAAGGGCAAATCGTTTGTCAACCTTGGGCATTGATGAACGCCTGAAGGCTTCACCGGCAGTTGCAATAAGCATTGCCGTGCCCTCACCTACACCCTCAACCTTTGTAAGCCTTTCAATATCAGTACTGAAGACCTCGTGCAATGAGCCGAACTCATCAAGAAGGTTTCGGGCAATTTCGTTAGTATCTGCCCGCGGTATGGAATAAAACAACATTAATTCAAGGAGTCTGCGATCGCTAAGGTGACCAAAGCCATTTTCTTTAACTGCCTGCTTCACCCTTGATCGATGACCTGCATGAACGTTATTGCTATCTTTCATAATCGTCAGATGCCTGCAACTGCATCCTTAAGAGCCTGAGCCATATCAGTTCTTTCCCAAGCAACGTCAAGGTCAGTTCTGCCCATATGACCATATGCTGCAAGCTGTCTGTACTGGGGCTTTCTCAATTCAAGCTTCTCGATAATTGCGGCGGGACGAAGGTCAAAGAATTTATCAA
Organism: Acutalibacteraceae bacterium; assembly: GCA_045654405.1. Classification (GTDB taxonomy): domain Bacteria; phylum Bacillota; class Clostridia; order Oscillospirales; family Acutalibacteraceae; genus DTU089. The sequence goes on from JAZONH010000015.1 coordinate 151,619, forward strand.
CAAGTGCATCAAGAGCCGCATCGTCAATTTTACCTGTACCGAATGTATCAACACGAACTGAAAGAGGACGTGCAACACCGATAGCGTAAGCAAGCTGAACCTCGCACTTTTCTGCAAGACCTGCTGCAACAATGTTCTTAGCAACGTATCTTGCGGCATAAGCTGCACTTCTGTCAACCTTCGTGGGGTCCTTACCAGAGAAGGCACCGCCACCGTGACGTGAGTAACCGCCGTATGTATCAACAATAATTTTACGACCTGTAAGACCGCTGTCACCCACGGGTCCGCCAACAACAAAGTTGCCTGTGGGGTTAACGTAAATCTTGGTGTCAGCATCAAGATACTTTTCAGGAATAACAGGCTTGATAACGTTTTCGAAAATATCCTTTCTGAGAACCTCCATATCAATAGGGTCGTGCTGTGTGGAAACAACAACTGCCTCAACTCTTACGGGCTTGTCGTTTTCGTCGTATTCAATAGTTACCTGGCTCTTGCCGTCGGGACGAAGGTATGAAAGAGTGCCGTCCTTACGAACTTTAGTAAGCTTAAGAGCAAGCTTGTGAGCAAGTGAAATGGGTAAGGGCATAAGTTCTTCTGTATCGTTACAAGCGAAGCCAAACATCATACCCTGGTCGCCTGCGCCGTGAAGATTGTATGCATCTTCCTCGCCGCCCTTGAGCTCAAATGACTTATCAACACCCATTGCGATGTCGGGTGACTGCTTGTCAAGAGTTGTAAATACCGCACAGCTGTTGCCGTCAAAACCACACTGAGGGTTATCGAAGCCGATATCACAAACAACCTCGCGAATGATTGCGGGAATATCAACCTGAGCCTTTGTGGTGATTTCACCCATAACCATAACCATACCTGTTGTACAAACAGTTTCGCAAGCAACGCGGGACATGCAGTCCTGCTCGAGCATTGCATCAAGAATGGCATCAGATACCTGGTCGCAAACCTTATCGGGATGACCCTCGGTTACAGACTCTGATGTAAAAAATCTTTTAAGCATAGAAACATCCTCCGTGAAGACATAGAATTACATTCTCATTCTACACCACATTACAATTAATGTCAAGTTATGTCGGAGCAGATATGAAAACGAATTGATTTATTTGTTATAGCATTCAGGTTTTACTGCCAAGTAACACGTCAAATGAAAGCTATACTCCCCAAAGGTATTGAAATTTATATAAATTTACATTATACTCAAACTGAGCTAAATTTAATTGTGTGTGAGGTATTTATGAGCCAGTTGTTTTGTGGAAAATGCGGCACCGCATTTTCTCCCGAAGATAAATTCTGCAAAAATTGCGGAAACAAAAGAAAATTCAGCGAACAGGCCCCCAACAAGCCCGTAGTCAATCAGGATTATGTTAAACCGTATATACCGGAGGCAACACCATCCGTTACAACGGCACCTCAACCAAAACCTGCGGCGTCCGTTCCCCAACCGACACCGCCTCAGCCTCAACCATCCAACCCGCCAAAACAAGCAATACCGCAGAATCAGAAAAAGCTGCTGACTGACCGCCGTATCAAAACCACAATCAATGCGGGCGGCACGTTTATATGGGCAATAGTTTTATTGGCGGCGGGTATCTTATGCTTCGCCGGAGCAGGCACGATTCATCCGGGTCTTGGCATCATCGGATTTTTGTTATGCATCAGTTCTTTAATGTCTTTTATAAGCAGCTTCAAGAAAACCCGTTACAGAAGCAATTATAAAATTGTTTTGCGTAAATGTAGGGATAAAATCAAACAAGAGGGCGACGATAGCACAACCTATTATTTACGTTTTGACGGATTCATGGATTCCTGGACAGATATGTTTGCAGAGGTTAAAGGCTCGGCGGAGTTCGAAAGAATACAGGTCGGTGACTTATATTACTTAGCCGCAGTAAAGGATAAGAACAGTCATGAATACACCGTAGCTGCATATTTTAAAGAATCAGAATGGAGGCTTAACTGATTACCGGTCAAGCCCCATACTAACTGAAAGCGCATCGTTAATACGATTCATATCCTTTTCGGGTAAATTACCCATTTTTTCTTTCAGACGTTGTTTATCAAGGGTTCTTATTTGCTCTAAAAGCACCACTGAATCCTTGGATAACCCACACACCGCCGCATCAACGTTTATATGCGTAGGAAGCCTCGTTTTAAATTGTTGGCTTGTAATAGCGGCGGCTATTACCGTCGGACTGAATTTGTTACCCACGTCATTCTGAACAATAAGTACAGGCCGTATTCCCCCTTGCTCCGAGCCTACAACAGGGCTAAGATCTGCAAAGAATATATCCCCTCGCTTAATATTCAAATTATCACTCTCCCATATGAAGTTTACATCCTTATTTTTGCCTTACATTTACAAAAATAATCACAGGGAGTTTAATTTTCGCCTGTCACTTTCAGTATATTCACAATTTGTCCATCGGTTAAAAGAAAAAATAAAGCACTGTAAGACCAACGTCCTACAGTGCTTTTAATTTACTTTATTAACCTGCAATGGGTGATGTGTTTAAACCATAGCCCTTGAGAGTCTGCTCAACATCCGAATCAACCTCGCAGTACACGATAAGCTTATCCTTTTTGCACCCCTGGAAGGTTGTGATTCCGTTGAAAACTGCCGCATCATCGCGGATTGTAAGAGATGTAAGGGATTCACAATAAGCAAAGCAATACTGACCGATTTCCTTCGTACCCTTTTTGATGTCAAGAGTTTTTAATGAAGTACAGCTCTCGAATGCCGACAAGCCGATTTTGGGTGTAATGGGAAGATTAATGCTCTTAAGGCTTGTGCAACCCTTAAAGGCAGAGTTACCGATTTCAACGCTTGATTTCTGATTTGCAAAAATAACGGTTTCGAGCTTGGTGCAATTTCTGAAGGCACCCGCCTCGATAATCTGAACGGTTTCGGGAATCTGCACACCTGTTATCTGCCTTGATTCGAAGCAATCCTTACCGATACCCTTAACGGTTTTACCCTGAATTTTAGAGGGTATGATAACAACCTTACTGATGCCGAAATAGTTGGTGATAATACCCGCAGAGTTAATCTCATATTCGCCCAAGGAGCTGTCATCCTCGCTTGTGGCAATGGTGTCGTCAAAGGCAATATCGTTATCAATCTGGGTTGTTGTTTTATTGTTGTTAATGGTATTTGGGTCAACAATATTACCAAACTGGTCAATATAAACTATTGAAGTAAGGTTACTGCCACCCTCTGTACCTATAACTATGGGGGCAAGACTCATTGATTCCGAGCTTGTATCTGAAGCTGTTGCAAGATCCCCTGCGATTGCATTAATATCAATCCAAGCCTCTGTATCCTGGGGAGCTACGGGTGCAGTTGTTGTGGGGACTGCCGAATAGGAATAATCGTATGTAACCTCATCCTTTTTAAACCAGGACAAAGCCTCGTCTACCTTAGGCCCCAGAATTGTTGTAACCAACACCAAGACAGTAAAAACCAAAGCCACTGCCAAGGCTATGATGATTATAATTGATTTTTTCATCTATATACCTCACGGAACGTGATTTAAATTCAATTAATTATACACCACAAAAACAAAAAAGTACATAGCAATTTTTAACTAATTCGTTAAATTTTTATGTTTATTCTGCAAATTTCATTCAATTAATTGTAATTTTATTAATATTGTGTTAAACTGATTTCAAATGTTAAAACGAAGTGAGGTTTTTTTAATGCAAAAATCCTGGTACAAAGAAATGGCGGTCTATCAAGTCTGGCCACGTTCATTCTGCGATGGTGACGGCGACGGCATCGGCGACCTTAAGGGCGTGTTATCAAAACTCGATTACATAAAGAGCCTTGGCGTTGACGCTATATGGTTCTCACCCCTTTACAAATCCCCCCAGAAGGACTACGGCTATGACATTGCCGATTACCGTAGCATTCAGCCCGAATACGGCACAATGGAGGATTTCAAAAAGGTTCTTGACGGTGCTCACGAAAGAGGTCTCAGAGTTATTATGGACCTTGTTGTAAACCATACCTCTGACCAGCACGAATGGTTCAAAAAGAGTATTGAAGACCCGACAAGCAAATATCACGATTATTACCACTGGTACAAGGGCAAGGGAAAACGCCGCCCCAACAACTGGATGTCCACCTTTGCAGGTCCCGCTTGGGAATACAATGAAAAGAACGACGAATATTACCTTCACCTTTTTGCTGTTGAACAGCCCGACCTTAATATGGATAACCCCGAGGTACGTGCTGAGGTTAAGGATATTATGAAATTCTGGCTTGATATGGGTGTTGACGGCTTCCGTGAGGACGTTATCACATTCATTTCCAAGAAAGAAGGCTTACCCTCAAGCCCCTACTGGTTCCCCGTTGCAACAGGTATTGAAAACTATATGCACGGCCCCCACCTTGACGAATATCTTCTTGAATTCAAAAACGACGTGCTTGCAAACTACGACTGTATGACAGTTGGTGAAGCACCCATGATGACAACCAAAAAGGCTCTTAAGCATATTACAGAGGGTCCCGACCAGCACCTTAATATGATGTTCCACTTTGAGCATATGGCGGCAGACTGCTTGTTCTACAGCTGGTTTAAAACAAAATTCAAACTTAAAAACCTCAAAAAGGTTTTCTCAAGATGGCAGAAGGACCTTTACGGCAAGGCATGGAATGCCCTCTACCTTGAAAACCACGACCAGCCCCGTGTTATCAACCGTTACGGTAGCCCCGAATACCGCGTTGAAAGTGCTAAGATGCTTGCAGTTACATACATCTGCCAGAGCGGTACACCCTTCATTTATCAGGGTCAGGAAATCGGTATGCTTAACTATCCCTTTGAAAGCATTGACCAGTACACCGACGTTTCAACAATCAATAACTACAACGTAGCAAAGAAGATTATGGGCGCAGAAAAGGCTCTTAACCTTGCAAACTACGCATCACGTGATAACGCACGTAGCGTTGTGCAGTGGAACGACGAAAAGAATGCGGGCTTCACAACCGCAGATAAGCCCTGGTTCGTAGTTAACCCCAACTATAAGGAAATTAACGTTGCAGCTGCAGAAAATGATCCCGACAGTATCCTTAACTTCTACCGTGCACTTCTTAAGTTCAGAAAAGAAAACGAAATCGTTATTTACGGTGATTACAAGGAGCACTACAAGAGCAGTAAAACTCTTTACGTTTATGAAAGAAACTACGAGGGCAAGCGTATGCTTGTAGTTAACGTATTCGGCGATAAGCCCGTTAAATTCAAGGCTCCCAAGGGCTTCGATTTATCAAAGGGCAAATGCGTGCTCTCAAACTACAAGGACACAGAAATTCAGGACAACGGCTTTACAACCAAGCCCTACGAAACAAGAGTTTATCTTTTTGATTAATTAAACATAAAAGTACGGCAAGTGATTACAACCACCTGCCGTACTTTTTTAATACTTGTAATTACTTTTCTTAAATGAAATAACCAAAAAGCCAATTTTACATATACCCACCAGCAAATACACTAAGCCAAAATCTAAGAAATCCAATGAACCCTCCATCCCGAAAAGAGCAAATGTAAAGCTCCAGCCAATTCCGCTAAACAAGAAAATCTTATTTACAATATTTAGACGTTTGAGCCTTTTACGCGCTTTCTGTGTTTTGGGCTTAGCGAAAATATAAACCATTGACGTTATCAGCGTAGGAAGATTCAAGAGCAAAACAACAAAGCTATAGGCACCAGCCATTAACAAATAACCTATAACAGTACCCGCAAAGCCTTCACCCATGCTAAAATCCACATCAGAAAACAGAGTGCCGGGTATTGCCGGAAGTACCGCAAGTGCCGCAAACACAAGCCAGTATATTTTTTTGATCTTTTTATTGGCATTATCAATACCGTCTCTGTGATTTTTTATTCTGATAGCCTCGGCCTCATCTGAAAATCCATCCGGTAGCTCAACCCCGGGAAGCATTTGCTGTGTACCGCAATATTCACAGCTTACAATTGTTTCGTCACCGTTATACTCCAATACGGCACCGCACATTTTACACTTACAATTAAACATGGTTTAACCTCTTTTTATAACTGAATATACAACTATTATCAAATTAATTCACGTCTTTTTCAATTCGCATTTGTGACAAATTTTCATATTGTTTTTTGACAGGATAAGCTTCGCTTTAAATAAAAAACCCGGGATTCGCAATTAAATCCCGGGTTTTCCGCTATTAAATAATCAGAAAACATTACTGATTGCATCAGTTACAAGACCCCAAAGGAGCTGAACTGCTTCTGTAAAATCGCTCTGGAAAAAGGCGGTTGCCAGATAATAGATAGTAAATACGATTGCTGCCGCACCAACAATTGTCGAAATCATTGCGATAACGGAGGCAATTTTACCCTTACGATACGTAAGCTTGACCTTTTTGATCTGGAGCTCATACAAATCGTTGAATAAAAGCTCGTACATTGACCTTTTTGACAAAAAAGCAAGCACAAAGGAAGCTATGCCCAACATAAAGGCAACAAACCAAAGGAACCAGAAAAACGGTATAAGCACCACGCCCAGAATCAAAAAACTGACTGCCGCAATACCGGTCCCTAACGAAGCATCTGCAAGACGACGGGCTTTTTTGAGCTGCTTCTTTGCAGCCTTATCTTCCTCATAGTCCATATTATTGAAGGAATGAAGGCATTCGTTGTTATCAACCTTTTCTGCTTCAACTGTTTCAATTGTAGCGGAAATGCCCTTAACCTCCTCATTTAAATCTGCGCCGCAGGCTTCACAAACTAATACGTCATCAGGCAACTGAGCGCCACATTTAATACAAAACATACACATCCCCCTCTGGGTTTATTCAGCAACGATTCTTTCGGCGGAATATACTACATCCACAGCCTTTTTAAATAACAGAAAGTCATATTTAGGCTTCCAGTCATCGCCCACGTCAAGATCGTTTTCAAAGGTATCTTCATCCACAGCAACATAAATCTCGGCAACACCCTTAAGCTCGCCGTCCTCTTTATAAACGGTATCCCAGAAGGCATGGTGACCGATACACACTACACTTTCAGGTATATAAAGATATGTAAGCGCACTGTTATAGCTAAGGGCGTCTGAGCCGATATACTCAAGACCCTCGGGCAATGAATCATAAATCTCGCCCAAAGCCTTTTTGCTTGTTAAATGGGTGTCGGAAACGTTTTCGCCCGTATAAGAATAGATATTCTTAAGTGAGGGTGTTGTGCCGCCCCATTCATCCTTACGCTCATGAAGCTTGAATATTGACAGGGTTTCAATAGTCTTTAAGCCTTCGGGCAAATAAATCACTCTGAGGTTTGCATAGTTAAAGCACATTTCATCAATTTTTACAACCGTTGAGGGTACAACGTAGGTCTGAATATCTCTTTCGTATTCAGGTGTAATATCATCGGTGTAAAATTCTTCTTTGTAACCGTATTTCTGCCTTAAATATTCGTCGTGGTCGCAGGGATAGCAAAGAATCTCGGTTTTATCTTTATTATAAAGAACGCCGTCAACATCGCAGTAATTAGGGTTATTTTCGTCAACCTCAATATTCTGCAATGCCCAACAGGAATAAAACGCCTTGGTATCCACAAACTCAACGCTTTCGCCTATACGGATGGTTTTAATTTTATCATCGCAGTTAAGGGCAAACTGTCTTACTGAGGTAATGGGCTTGGTTGTGTCCTTAACAACCCTGAAATTTGTTTTGGGGTCATTGTTACCGGCAATGTATTCAACTGCACACTCATAATCAATATCAAGCTCGTACAGGTAACCTGTATTGCTGAATTTTACAAGCTCACCATCGTTGTATTCGAAGGTCTCGTTCTGAAGTGCAAGAATACTGAAGTAGATTGACAGTGAAACTGCAACAATAATAACAAGCACAAATACAAGCTTTTTGAGAAGGTAGTATTTATGAGGCTTATTGATGTGAGGTGCCGCAAGACCCGGTACCTGATAAGACCATATTTCTTCCTCAGGTATATCCAGGTGTACGTCGGTCTGCCATTCGTCAATCTTTTTGGCTTTCTTTTCTTTTTTACTCATCCGACACACCCCCTTAACCTGTATATCCGCCCGAAACGGAAACGCCCTCTTCTTCGGCGTTCTTTTCCGTTACCTCGGCACGTCGTTTAAGAACCTCCATAACAAGGTTCTGCTTTTTATTATCGTAATCCCAGAACAAATACGGGATAGTCATAAGGAAGAAGCCAATGGCATCAACAATAAGGGGAACGATAATAATGTTCGTCCTTGTGCCGTCAAAGAACAGAATCTCCCAGTTGCTGTTAAAGCCGTATTTGAGCAAGAAAATGGGAATAATGAGACCTACAAAAGATGTAATAGGTCCTGTAAACCAACCGAAAATACCTGCAAAGTTTTCAAGACGCTCACCTGACAGATACATCTGATAGTCGCCGATACGGATATTCATATCGTGGCTTGCGGTTGTGGGAACGGTTTTGGTCATTTCCATAAAGAACAATACCACAATACAGATTGTACCGCAAAGAGCAAGATTATCGCCAAGCATTACCATTGCAAGGGCAATTACCACGTTACCCAAAGCACGGCTGAGCTGATAGAATATCATAATCTGCTTATAAGAGAAGCGCTTGAGGAAATATGGTGATAACAAGTCGGGCGGTGTACCCGCAAAGGATATAAGCGCCACAATAAGCGAATACGGAAGTCCGCTAAGACGGAAGGTGTAGAAATAAAGGATGGTTGCAAAGGGTAGCATACCATTACCCAAGGAGTCAATAAGACCAACAATGGTGTTAATAAGAAGATATTTATTCTTAAGAACACCGAAAAGACCGTCCCAGAATTTAATCTGAACCTTCTTTTCAATGGGCGGCTGAGGTATTCTTTCTTTAATACGTCCTGCAAGACCCATTGTAAATGCCGCAGAAACACAGAAGGTTATGGGAACAACCCATCTGTAGAAGTTAATATCTGCCCATTCATCCTTAAGCATACCTACGATAACCGGCAGGATAATTGCAAGAATGGAGTTGAAGATATGTGAAATCTTAATAGGATAGCTACGCACGAGGATACGCTCCTGCAAATTGGGGCTGATGAGCTTTGTGCATTGCTCGAGCACGTTACCGAAGCCGAAAACGTTAAACGTAGCAAACAGAAGGTTTGCAACCCACACACGTGTAGCAACGTCATCAATATTGTAAACGGGAAGCCAACCGATAAGTATAACCATAATACACTTGGGGATAACGTCACAATAGAGGCTATATTTATATCTGCCGTATTTGGGAATAAGCTTTTTACGCCAGAAAATATTACGGGCACCAACCCAACCCGTGTACAGGAAATGGGTACCGAAGGTCTTAAAGCACGCCGTGGCATTCATACCCTCAAAGCTGTTAAGAATGGTTATAAACGAGCCCGATTGGTTAAATAGCTGTGAATAGTCGAATAGCAGCGTAGATATACCGAACGCCATCATAAGACCGTACGACAGATAAACCAGTCGTTCCTTCTTTTTAGGCAGGAAGCCCAAGTTGTCACAAACATACCACCAGATAAGTGCCGAAACATAACCAAGGGGCATATTAAGAAGCCCGATTACCGAGAAGGTAAGATAGGGCAATTTATAATGGTGCATAATGAGAAAGCAGCTTGACCAGAAGCCGATATACTCAAGTGTTTTTGAGCCCGCATAGTTTGCACCAACACCGATAACAACGTCCTTATATTCCTTATAAGGCACGTATTTACCATCGGCAGGGGTTTTCCAATGAGTTGTTACTTCATTAAAAAAGCCGCCAACCTTGTCTTTAAGAGAGGAACCGTCGCCATTGCTCATAAAAGACCCTCCTTGTGCTTATAGTTGTAGTTATTTTATCACAGTTATATAAAAAAGACAATAAGTTTGTATAGTTTATTATGTAAATTTATATAGCAATACGGTTATGAACCCTTTGATTCACAACCGTATTATTCAAACTTTTAATTTTTTAGTTTTTACTCGTTTCATAACCAACAACGCGACAATAAGCAACAGGGGAAAAATAACTGCTGCGAAAACTCCGCGTTTGATATCATCGTTTAAAGCATCGGTAGCGAAGCCCACTACCGTAGGACCGAAGGAGCAACCAAAATCCCCTGCCAAGGCTAAAAAGGCAAACATTGCCGTACCACCCTTGGGGAAATTTTCGGAGGCAAGCGAGAATGCACCCGGCCACATAACACCAACGGAAAATCCGCATATTGCACACCCCACAAGGGAAAATGCAGGGTTGCCGGAAAAGGATGCAATAACGTAGGAGGCTATGCACAAAACCGCACAGGCAGTCATATATTTTGTAAGGTCAACACGCTCGCTGATTTTTGAGTAAATAACACGGGAAACACCCATTGTTATTGCAAAAAGGCTTGGCCCTGCTAAATCACCGACGGTTTTGGAAACGTTAAGACCCATTTCGGCAAAGGTTGAAGCCCACTGACTCATACCCTGCTCGGATGCGCCTGCGCACACCATAACGATGATGAAAAGCAAAAAGGTCTTTGAACCAAAAAGCTTTCTGATGGGTATCTGCTCCCCCTCCGCAGTAAGCTTTGCAATGGGTACACCCATAAAGTAAAAGCCGTTAGCAAAGGGAATAATCGCCCATATAACGGCGAGAATACGCCAGTTTTCGATACCAAAAAGGGTGAAAAATAGTGTTGAGAAAAGCACAACAAACAAGTGTCCCCAGCAATAAAACGAATGCAGAAGGCTCATTGCCGCCTTTTTACCCTTAATGGGGCATGCCTCAACAATGGGGCTTACAAGCACCTCAATCAATCCACCGCCCAAAGCGTAAAGGAGTATTGAAATCAACAGACCGTAATAGGGGTCTGAAAACAAATTGGGCAAAAAGCCCATACCCGCAATACCCAACGCCGAAAAGAATTGAGCGGCTACTATGCACTTACGATAGCCGATTTTGTCAACAACCTTTGCGGCAATAACATCCACCACCAGCTGAAATAAAAAGTTGATGGTTATAAGCGAGGTTATTTTTTCAAGAGGTATGCCGAATTCATTTCTGAACGTCAGAAACAAAAGGGGCGCAAAATTATTAACAATTGCCTGCACAACGTAGCCGAAGTAGCAAGCAAAAACAGTATGATTATAGTTGTTTTTTATTGACATTTTACCACTTTCTGCACCTTACGTCGGGGCATTTCTGAGTTTTGAATGCCGCGCGGAATTCAACGTAACAGCCACATTTCATACAAACTCCTGAAATAAGGTTATCACAATTCTTGCAATGCTCCAGACGCTGATTATACTCAGCGTCCGTGCATTTATCCTTTTCGGGAAGCTTTCTGATTTTTTCCTTTATATCATTTAAAACGTCTGCCTCTGCGCTTTCGTACAGAAGGCATTTTTTACACTCCTGAGCCATTATTTAATAATAAATTTAACAACGCAGCAGGGCGGAATTTGGGCAACAAAGCCGTCTGCAGTAAGAGTGAAATCAGTAAAGTCAACGGTTTTAACAACATCCTTATTATCAAAGGTGTTGTAATCCCTTGCGTTACCGCTTACGATTTCTGCCTTAACCTCAGTTACTGCAAAATCTGCCACCTGACACTTGATTTCATAACCCTCGGTAAGTGACGCATTAGAAATTGTTGAAACAATAGTGCCGTTTTCGTCAATAGAGGCACTTTCGGTAAGCACGGGGGTATTTTTATTATCCTCAAGGTATTCGGATGTAATAAAGCTACCAAGAAGTGTATTCTCTGAGTGGGATTTGAACATTTTGAAAATGTGATACGTGGGTGTAAGAAGCATATCCTCACCGTCGGTAAGAATCACGGACTGAAGCACGTTAACTGTCTGTGCAATATTTGCCATTCTTACTCTATCGGAATGCTTATTGAAAATATTAAGTGTAATACCTGCCACAAGTGCATCACGAAGGGTGCTCTGCTGATAAAGGAAGCCGGGATTTGTGCCCTCCTCAACGTCGTACCAGGTACCCCATTCGTCCACGATAAGGTCAACGTGCTTGTCGGGGTCGTACTTATCCATAACGGCACTGTGACGACGGAGAAGCTCCTCCATCCTATATGCTTTTGCAAGTGTTGTATAGTATTCCTCGTCGGTATAAACGGTTGACTTACCCTTGTTGCCCCAGTCACCGGGAAGAGTGTAGTAATGAAGGGATATGCCGTTCATTCTGTCCCCTGCTATACGCATAACCTCATCGGTCCAGTTATAGTTAAAATCACTTGCACCACAGGCTATACGGTAAATGCGGTTATTCCAATCGTAATCGCGAACATAGGTCTGATATCTGCGGTATTCGTGGGCGTAATAATCAGGCTTCATATTACCGCCGCAACCCCAGTTTTCGTTACCGACACCAAAGTATTTAACCCTCCAGGGCTTTTCGCGACCATTCTTTTTACGAAGCTCACTCATGGGTGAAAGACCGTCAAAGGTCATATATTCAATCCACTCGCTCATTTCCTGCACGGTGCCGCTGCCAAGGTTACCGTTAACGTAGGCATCACAGCCAAGCTGCTCGCAAAGCTCGAAGAATTCGTGTGTGCCGAAGGAGTTATCCTCCACAACGCCGCCCCAATGGGTATTAATCATTTTTTTACGCTCTGACTTAGGACCGATACCGTCCTTCCAGTGGTATTCATCCGCAAAGCAGCCGCCGGGCCAACGAAGCACGGGAATACCCATTTCCTTAAGAGCGTTAACAACGTCCTTACGCATACCGTTAACGTTGGGTATGGGTGAATCCTCGCCAACGTAAACACCCTCGTAGATACATCTGCCAAGATGCTCTGAAAAGGTGCCGTAAATATCCTTATTGATTTTCGAGATTTTTTGATTAGGGTTAATAAGATATTTTTCCATAATATCACCAACTGTATTTTTTTTAATATTTTAACATACTCCCCCACGCTATTCAACCGAAAAATACCCGACATACCGCCCAAAAACTATGCATAAAAATTAGTAATTGCCGATAAAAAAACCAGCTTTGTTAAACATAAAACAATGTGAATTTATATTCACCGCCAAATCCCCTCTTCGGTTTCAACTTTTTGCAAAAAAACCTTTTTCTGTAAATATTCATTTTTGTTTATACTTACAATATTTGTATGCAAGACCAATATTTTATTGATTTTTGATTTTTCATAGTATAAAATATACAACATAAAATTAGATGTCTTGTACAACATTATCAATTTTTGTTGGTATTTCTATAATTTATCGTGTTGCTACAGCACCTAAAAAGGAGTGTATATAATGAGCTATATTCAGAACACAATCGATTACGTTGCTAAAAAGCACGCAAACGAGCCCGAGTTTGTTCAGACAGTTACCGAGGTTTTAAACTCCCTCTCTCCTGTTATTGACCAGCATCCCGAGTACGAAAAAGCAGCATTACTTGAAAGAATGGTTGAGCCCGAAAGACAGATTTCCTTCCGCGTTACATGGGTTGACGACAACGGCAAGGTTAACGTAAACACCGGCTACCGTGTACAGTTCAACGGCGCTATCGGTCCCTACAAGGGCGGTCTTCGTTTCCATCCTTCAGTTTACATCGGTATTATGAAGTTCCTTGCTTTCGAGCAGACCTTCAAAAACAGCCTTACAGGCCTCCCCATCGGTGGCGGTAAGGGTGGCTCAGACTTCGACCCCAGAGGTAAGAGCGACGCAGAAATCCTTCGCTTCTGCCAGGCATTTATGACCGAGCTTTACAGACATATCGGTCCCGACGTTGACGTTCCTGCAGGCGACATCGGTGTTGGTGCAAGAGAAATCGGCTACCTTTACGGTCAGTACAGAAGAATCCGTGGCGCATTTGAAAACGGCGTTCTTACAGGTAAGGGCCTTTCATACGGCGGCTCTCTTATCAGACCCGAAGCAACAGGCTACGGTGCTACATATTACGCAGTTGAAATGTTAAAGCATTTCGGCGAAGACATCAAGGGTAAAACCTTTGCTCTTTCAGGCTTTGGTAACGTTGCATGGGGTGCAGCAAAGAAAATTGCTGAGCTTGGCGGTAAAGCAGTTACCGTTTCAGGTCCCGACGGCTACATTTATGACCCCGATGGTATCGTAACTGAAGAAAAAATCAACTACTTGCTTGAAATGCGCGCTTCAGGCCGCGATAAGGTTCAGGATTATGCAGACAAATTCGGCGTTGAATTCTATGCAGGTCAGAAGCCTTGGGGCGTAAAGGTTGACGTTGCTATGCCTTGTGCAACACAGAACGAAATCAATATGGATGAAGCTAAGAAAATCGTTGAAAACGGTGTTCCCTACTACATCGAAGTAGCAAATATGCCCACAACAAACGATGCTCTTGAATACCTCAAGGAGAACTGCAAGGCAGTTGCTCCCTCAAAGGCAGTAAATGCCGGCGGCGTTGCAGTTTCAGCTCTTGAAATGAGCCAGAACTCAATGAGATACAGTTGGACTGCTGAAGAGGTTGATGAAAAGCTCAAAATGATTATGAAGAACATCCACGACAACTCTGCAGAAGCTGCTGAAAAATACGGCCTTGGCTACGACCTTGTAGCAGGTGCTAACATTGCAGGCTTCGTTAAGGTTGCCGATGCTATGATGGCTCAGGGCTTAATCTGATTACAAGCAATATTAAAAGACACTTTGTTATCCGTAACAAAGTGTCTTTTTTACTTGTTTTTTTCAATTATACCAACTATAATCGTTATAAGGAGTTGAGTTTATGCTTAAAGAAATGCTCAAGGAAAGAGGCGTCCCCGCTCTTTTACCAAGGGAAGAAATGCTTAAGGTTATACAGAGTGACCTTTTCGGCTTTATGCCGCCAAAGCCCGAGAAAATATCCTTTGAGATTGAGGAGAATATTATACCCAAATTTTGTGCAGGCAAGGCGGTTTGTAATAGGGTAACCGTGCACACAATTGTAAACGGTAAGGATTTTTCATTCCCCTTCCTTGCCACCTTACCAACCGATAACGAGGTGCATCCCTTCTTTGTTCACGTTAATTTCAGACCCGAAAACCCCGACAGATATATGCCCACGGAGGAGCTTATAGACAATGGTTTTGCGGTGCTTAGCGTTTATTACAATGACGTTGCAAGCGATGACAACGATTTCACAAACGGACTTGCAGGTATCCTCTACCCCGACGGTATAAGAAAAAATGACACCGATTGCGGTAAAATTGCAATGTGGGCGTGGGCGGCACAAAGACTGCTTGATTACGCCGAGGGTAATCCGGATAAGCTTGATATGAAGCGCTCGGTAGTTTGCGGTCATTCAAGGCTTGGCAAAACTGCGTTACTTGCAGGTGCTACCGACGAGAGATTTGCTTTTTCATATTCAAATGACTCAGGATGCAGCGGTGCGGCAATTGCCCGTGGTACTGCTCCCGGTGGTGAAAGAATTGCCGATATATGCCGCAATTTCCCCTTCTGGTTCTGCGAAAATTACAAAAAATACTGCAACAACGAGGACAATATGCCCTTTGACCAGCATTACCTTATTGCTTCTATTGCACCCCGAAACGCGCTTATAGGTAGTGCCTCTGAGGATAAATGGGCAGATCCCCTTTCCGAAATGCTTGGTTGTATCGGAGCAAGCGACGCCTTTAACAAGCCCTTTATTTACGAGGACAGGCCGCCACAGATTGGCGATAAATTCCTTGAGGGTGACGTCGGCTACCATATGCGAAAGGGTCTTCATTACTTCAGCCGCGAGGACTGGCAAAGACTTATTGAATTTGTTAATATTCACTCATAAAGAAAGCCTGACAGGTTGTTCCTGTCAGGCTTTTATTTAAATCTGATTAAATTCTTCTTCCTCTTTTTTGCCGATATTGTAAATGAACTGCATTGAAAGGAAGGCAATAAGTGAACCAACTGCAAGTATTATAAAGTAAAGAATTTTTAAATCGCCACCGAAGGAAGCGGGCTGAACTGCATTTTCGCCCTCAACAAAGCCGATAGCAGAAAGTCCTAAGGCAACAACTGCCTGACCTATACCCTGAGCAAGCTTACGGAAGAAGGAATACAGAGCGTAAAGTGAGCCCTCTTCGCTTTTACCTGTCTTTTTGTAGCTGACAGCGATACAGTCAGCAATAATTGCCCATACAGAAATCTGGAACACCGCATTACCAATGTTAAGACCCATAAGGCAAACGATGTAGATAATCATACCGGTTGAATTGGGGTTGATGGGGGCAAATATTGAAACTATACCCGAAATTGCACCGACAAGCATTGTAGAAACAATAACCTTTTTCTTGCCGTACTTAGCAGTGAGCTTACCGATAAGTGCCATAAACACAATCATGGGTGCATAGCTACCCACCATAGCAATAGCCATTTTATCGGGATCCTTGAAGAAATACTGGAAAACCATATTATTGAGAGACATTGTTGAGTTGAAAAGTGCAACAGATGCCACCGTTGCAATTGTTGCGCCAACCATTGCACGGTTTGTAAAATATGATTTTACCGAAGAAATCATTGCCTTAAAGCCTGTGGATTTTTCTGCGCTTTCTCTGTGAACACGTTCAACAACAAGCCTTGTCATTGCAAAAAGAACCACAAGTGCAACCAAGGATAAAACCAACGCAACGGGAAGAAGTGTATTACCCTTTAATATCTCTATTTCCTCACCTGAAGAGGTTACCTTTTTATCGTAAACGATTTTGGGAAGAACCATCATGATAACAATGGCGGGAAGAGACGCACCGATGCTACGGAAGGTGGAAAGAGATACTCGCTGCTGAGGATCCTCAGTGATAACCGAGTGAAGTGAGCCGTAGGGCACGTTAACCATAGTATAAGCAATTGACCACAAGCAATATGTGCCAAGACACCACAAGCACTTACCAAGATAGCTAAAGCTTGTTACAGGGAAGAAAATTGCAACGTTGAATATTATGAGCGTAACCGCTCCGAGCAATACCCAAGGCATATATTTACTTTTTTTACTGAGGCGCTTTGAGTCAACAAGGTTACCGATGACAATATCGTTAATTGCATCAAAAACCTTAGAAATCATAATGATAACTGCATAATGCTCAGCAGTTACACCAATATACTGCAAATAGAACAGCTGCATATAGGTTGCAACCAGCTGGAATGAAAAACCGCAGCCCATATCGCCCATTGCATAGCCAAGCTTATCGAGCATACCAAACTTGCGGTAACCGTTAGAATCAATTTTTGACTTTTTAGCCATTACAGATTCTCCTCCTTTATACATTTTTGCACAGCAAAAATTTTAATGAATCAATTGTACTATAAAAAAAACAAATTTGCGAGTATTTTTTTGAAATTTTTATATAAAATTTATGGCAAAACAAAACAGGCATCCGCAGATGCCTGTTTTTATTGATTCATGCTACTTATTAGGTACATTTTGGGAGTTGCGTGAATTGTGAGCCGACGCTGTACAAGGTACTGCAAGGTGAACAAACGCGCAAATTCGCAAATTTATTAAAGAATTTCTACTGTACCGTCTTCGTACACTTTGATTTTATCGCCTGTCTTAACTGCGTTAAGGAATTCATCACCAAGGCAGTCAACTGTGGGCATGGGAGTGTCGGTCCAAACTGAACCGAGGATTGCACCTGCAGCTGCAAGAGAGTCGATATGCTCTGAGAAAAGCATACAAGCAGGGCTTCTTTCCATAACCTTTGCACAGTAAAGAACCATACCACCGGTTGTTGAACCGATTGTCTGAGGAAGACAAAGAGCTGTACCTACCATGGGTTTTTCAAAAATATCCTTGTTATTCTGGTCACCGCATTTTGCTTCCTTATCGCCGAACTGAAGCGCATTCTGGAAGGATGCAAGTGTGTTAAAACCGCCGTGTGAAACGAGAGCAGTTGCTTCGCATGTGCCCGGTACTACGGGACGACCTTTAAATGTTTTCATCTTATTTTGCCCCCTTTGTGATTATATCAAGAATCTCTTCACTTGTGTAATAACGAGATGTTGTATATGTACGAAGTTTGTTTGAGTTAGTGATTACTCTACCCTTTTTAGCTAAGGGGTTGTTCATATACATAAGAGGACAAATGTAGCTAAGAACTACGCCTGTTTCAGCGAGCTTTGCAGCATACTCTGTCTTATTGAATTCGTCGCAAACTGCGGGAGCTGCTGTGAATACTGTGGGGATTGTAACCTTCTTCTTGCCGCTCTTTTTAAGACCTTCGCAAACGTTGTCGGTCCATTCCTTAAGCTGCTGAAGTGAAAGATGAGGACAACCGATAAAGCAAAGCTGAGGAGCCTTGTTGGGATCCTTCCACATAACGGGGTAAGAATTTTTAACTCTTTCAAGCTCAGCATCGTCGATAACGTAAACCTGTGCATTTTCTGCAATAAGGCTTTCACCCATTTCAACTGCTTCGGGAGTAAGGTCTGCAATGTGGTAAAGACCAACAGCACCGTTAGAAGCTGTAGCAGCACCGAAATCCTTAAGGTATGCCTTAGCATCATCGTCAAGCTCTGTGCCGATCCAATCGGTAAGACCCTTAACGTAAGGAACATCCTCCATAACCTTCATACCGATAGCAGAACCGAGAACCTGTGCTTCGGGTTTCTTTTTGCATTTAACTTCAACAACCCATGTTGCTTTTCTGCCCTCGTCGGTAACAAGACCGAAGTAGGGAACGAAGCCTGCAATTGAACCGAAAAGCTCAATAATACCTGAGTTACGGTTACAACGTGCACCAAGAACGGAGTTAGCGTAAACAACCGCACTTGATTCTGCCCATGAAAGAACGTCACCCTTCTTAGGAAGGTTACCAACCTCGTTCATATAGCATGTACATGTGTATGCATCATCGCTAACAAGACCAAGCTTCTTGAGCTGTTCATCATAGCTATCCTGCTTTGTATACATAAATTTGTTGAAAACAAAGTTCTTTAAGAAGTTTGAAGGAACCTTGGGATCAACGGGCTTGGGGTCAACAGAGAATTTCTGCTTTGAAGAAAGACCCGCATCAATAAGCTGATCCATAAGATCGTAAACGGGAGTCATAACCTTAAGACCGAAGCTTGTAACAAGGTGACCCTTTTCGCTTGTAACGGGCACCATTTTTGTTGCACCGAAAGCCTCACCATACATAACAAGAGTCTTTACGACCTTTGCCATTGTTTCGCCCTGTTCGCCGTTGAGCATGGCAAGCTGTTCAGGTGTTAATTCCATTTTGTAGTCCATTAAATTCATCCTTTCTTGAATTACATTCATACGCAATACATTTTATCACATTTATTTAAAAAAGCAAATACTTTTTGTTAAAAAGATAACATATTTAAAAGTTTTTATCATTTACTGCAATTTTACGTTGCTTTTTCAGCACCACAAGACTGAACACAAGGGAAAGAACCGTTGCAACAGTCCAACCGATAGGCCATGATACCCATATACCCTCGTATCCCCATATAGGTGCAAAGGCAAACGCCAACACAACGCGCAAAACAAGGTCGGTAAAGGTTGCAACCATAAAAAGCTTCATACTGCCCGTGCCTCGCAAAATTCCGTCACCCACAAGCTTAACACCGATAAAGCAATAGAACGGTGCTACGGTTTTCAAAAATGCGGTACCTGCCTTAATTGCTTCGGGTGTGCCCTCACTGTCCATAAAGCTTGTAATGAGCCATTGGTTAAATATAAGGTAAGCTCCCGCAAAAATAACACCTGTAACAATAACCATAAGCGAGCCGTGAAGAAGCCCCTTTTTAAGCCTGGTGCTTTTACCTGCACCCACGTTCTGCGCCGTAAAGCCCGACACACCGTTACCGAAGGTGCAAAGGGAATTTATAGTGAAGGTGTTAAGCTTAATTGCCGCCGAATAGCCTGCAATTACAGATGAGCCGAAGCTATTGATAAGCTTCTGTATAAACACGTTACCAACAGAAACGAAGCTTTGCTGTAAAACACTCGGTATTGAGATACGGGCAATCCGCTTTAGTATTTCAAAGGAAAACAAGGGAGCTCTACCATCTGTTTCAAGCTTTTTAAGATGCCTTAACAGTGTTAAGAGTGACAGTACACCTGCAACGCCCTGAGCTATAAATGTTGCCCACGCAACACCCGACACGCCCATATGAAGATACCTTACAAAAACGTAGTCGAGCAATACGTTGAAAACCGATGAAAACATCAGGAAATACAACGGTGTTTTAGAATCGCCCAGAGAAGTAAATATACCGTTTGCCACGTTGTAAATAAAAAGGAATACGAAGCCTCCTATATAAATCTCAAGATATAAAGCAGAATCGTCAAAAATATTTTTTGGTGTTTCAACGGCATTCATAAGTGCAGGGGTAAAAATAATGCCCAAAGCAGCCAACAATGCACTGAGAATACCGCCTGAAATAAGGGCAGTTGAAGCGGCGGTTTTAACCTTGGTGTACTGCTTACCGCCAAAATATTGGGATATAACAACACTGCAACCGATGTTACAACCGATTGCCACCGCGTTAAAAATATTGGTTATAGGGTATGAGGCACCAACTGCAGCGAGAGCATCCTCCCCTGCAAATCTACCTGCAATCACACTGTCGGCAATACTGTACATCTGTTGAAAAACCACGCTTATAAAAAGTGGCAAAGTGAATTTCAACAAAACCCTTCCGACAGAGCCTTTAGTTAAATCATTAGTCATAGCAAGCTTCTATCTTTCAAAAAATTTCAATATAATTATATTAGTTTTTCCAAAAAAGTAAAGACGGGAGTTGACAAAATATGCAAAACCTTACGGATTGTGTAAACTCTGTAGTCTGGGGCACACCAATGCTTATATTTTTTATTTATACTGCCCTGCGTTTTTCCATGCGTAGCCGATTTTTTCAGCTTCACCCGATAAAAATATTGAAAAACACCTTATTTGACCTGTTCAGAAAAGAAAAAGATCAAAAGGGCATCTCGCAATTTTCCGCCTTCTGCTCGGTGCTTGGTGCGTGCATCGGCACAGGAAACATTGTAGGAGTTGCAACCGCATTGTATTCGGGTGGTGCAGGCACGGTTTTCTGGATGGTTGTATCTGCATTTTTCAGTATGATGACTGCTTATTCAGAAAATTATCTTGGCACTAAATACACAAGCGACAGGTCCATGGGGGCCTTTGCATATATAGAAAACGGTGTAAAAATGAAGGGACTTACCAAGTCTTACGCATTTTTCTGCCTTATGTCCGCGTTGGGAATGGGTAATATGACCCAAAGCAACTCGGTTTCTGCCGCTTTAAAAAGCAGCTTCGGTATATCCCCTTTTATCACTGCAGGTATTTGTGCCCTACTGTGCCTTGTTATAATTACGGGCGGTATGAAGCGTATAGCAAAAGTACAAACTCTTGTAGTACCAATAATGTGTATATTCTTCTTCGGCCTATGCGGAGTAATACTGGTGAAGCATAAAGCAGATATACTACCCTGCTTAAGATTCATTTTAAGTGAAGCCTTAACGCTACGTGCAGTAGGCGGCTACGGAATATATAAAGCCGCAAGATACGGAATATCTCGCGGCGTATTTTCAAACGAAGCAGGTCTTGGGTCATCCACCCTTATTCACGCACAAGCAAAGGACAAAAGCGGCGAAAAGCAGGGCTCATGGGCAATGCTTGAGGTTTTTACTGACACAATACTTATGTGTAGTTTAACCGCCGTGGTGATGCTCGTAGCAACAAATTATAATGAAAATAATCTTTTCGGTGCCGAGCTTTCTGCCGAAGCCTTTGCTGTAGCAGGTAATATCGGCAAGGGCGGTGTGGGAATACTAACCGCTATTTTTGCCTTTATGTCGCTTACGGGCTGCTCCTTTTACGGTGAAAAGGGCTTCGAATACCTGTTCGGTAAAAAATATATTAATTTGTACAAGGCAGTGTATATAATTCTTGTTTTTGTGGGTGGCATAAACTCACCTAAGCTTATATGGAGCTTTGCAGATATCTGCAACGGTCTTATGGCCATACCCAATCTTTTTGCAATAAACTGCCTTGCGAAAGAGGTAATTTACCCCAAATCAAGAACACGCTGTGCACCTAAAAGCACACCGATTTTTGCACTGTGGAAATTAAGACCACCCTGCAACCAAACGGCAAAAGGCTCACGCAAGGGTGCATCGGCAGATAACTCAATCGATGAGCCGTTGGTGAAGGCTCCCGCCGCCATAATAACGTCTGAATCGTAGCCGGGCATTGCCCAAGGCTCGGGCACAACGTAGCTATCAATAACAGAGCCACTCTGAAGTCCCTGGCAAAATGCCACGAGCTTTTCACGATTTCCGAGCTTTATACTTTGAATTATATCTGCACGCACTTCACTGCTATTGGGTGAAACCTCGTAACCCATTTCTTCAAAAAGTGCCGCAGTGAAAACTGCAACCTTAAGCGCTTCACCTGTAACGTGGGGGGCATTGAAAAGCCCCATAAATATGTCACGGTTATTACCGAGGGTTGCACCTACCTCACGACCTACACCTGGTGTGGTCATTCTGTAAGAGCAAAGCTCCACAAGGTCCTTTCTGCCTGCAATATATCCACCGCATTTGGCGATACCGCCGCCAGGGTTTTTAATAAGCGAGCCTGCAAAAAGGTCAACACCCACACTTGAGGGGTCCTGATACTCGGTAAATTCACCATAACAGTTATCAAGCATAACAATTGCCTTACTATTAGCCTTTGTAATATCAACAATTTTTTTGATTTCTGCACAGGTTAAGGTTGGTCTTAAGCTATATCCCCTTGAACGTTGAACGTACACTGCCTTATATTCCTGTGAAGCAAGCTGTTTTTCGAAGCCCTCGTAGTCAACAGAGCCATCCTGAAGCAAATCAACAATATCAAAGGAAACGCCAAAATCCTTAAGAGAGCCCATACCCTCGCCTGTTAAACCGATTACAGAATGGATGGTATCGTAGGGTGTGCCAGTAGCGCAGAGCACCTTATCACCGGGACGCAACACACCAAAAAGCATAACACACAGAGTGTGTGTACCGCTTGCGAAGCTATGACGGATAATAGCATCCTCTGCGCCGAAAATCTCGGCAGTAAGCTCATCAAGCACCTCGCGACCTCTGTCGCCGTAGCCGTAGCCCGTGGAAACACTGAAGTGTGATTCGCTTATACCATTGTTTATAAAGGCTTTAAGCACCCTTTGTTGGTTGTATTCGGTAATTTTATCAATTTCGCTGAACTTCTTTTCACATTTAAGCATTGCCTTTTCTGACAAGGCCTGAAGCTCGTCGCTTACGTTAAAAAAAGACATTTTTATACCCTTCTTATATAAATTTCACCATTCAAAGAAAAACCGAGTTTCTCGTAAAACGGTATTTTATCCACATCACACCAAAGATAAACGTGGTGCACGTTCATTTTAAAAAGCTCGTTTATAACTGCGTTTACACATTCGGAAGCGTAACCCCTTCCCCTGTGCACGGGGTCAGTAAACACACCCGAAATCACGGCTTTACCTTTATAAATCGCCGTTGCGGTAGCAGTGCTTACAACACTATTTTCTGAAACCTTATACACTCCGCAGCTGACCGAGGAATTAATTTTTTTAGAAAAAACACTGTACCATCGGGCAAAATCACCCTCTGTATCATTCAGAAGATTAAAAACCCCAAGGTATTCTCTCATTTTTGAGACTTCGTTTAAGTGCTCAACATCAGTACTACCCAACATTCGGGTCTCTGTATTGAGAATCGGTGTGGCTTTAAAGGAATCGTCAATAGGATAATCCGACAAAACCTCGGTAACACCATAGAAATCAAAAAAAATTGACACCTCTGAATAGTCCACCACTTTGATTTTGACAAAGGTAGCGCAACCGTTTTTAAGAGAAAAAACGGCAGCAGGCTCATCATTATTGTCGTAAAGAAAATAAACGCCCTCCGAGTCACCTGAGTTATAAACAAAATCACAGTATATTAACGGTAAAAGCGGCGATGAAACGCCGCTTAAATTAATTTTATCCGTTACTTTTTTAATCATATTTCACAGCCGCCGTGGCTTCTGACTTTAAGTATGTAACAAGAATTTTCGCCTAAAAAGCTACTCATTGTTTTAACAAACGCATCTGTTTCCTCAACGGGCACAAATGCCTGAATTGTACCTGCAAAGCCACCGCCGTGAACACGGTACGCGCCCTTACCCTTGAGGAGTTCCTCTGCTATGCACAATGAAAGCGCAACGGGCTGCTCTGCGGGAGCGGATAAAGTAAAGCAGTTCTGATTATACATATATGATGATTTACCGCTTTCGATAATTGTAGCCTTGAATTCATCAAAGTTACCATCTGCCAAAGCCTTTGCAAGACGCTCAACACGCTTGTTTTCGTTATAGAAATGGATTGCGCGTTCAATTGCTCTGTCGCCTGTTTTCTCACGAATTGCACCAACATTTGCAAAAACCTCTGCCTCGGGCACCTGACGAAGAACGCTCTTGCCGAAGAATTCTGCAACAGAGTTCATTTCAAGACGGATAGCGGCATAGTCACCTGTAAGGTCTGCGTGGTTTCCGCCTGTATCAACAATGCAGAGGTTGTAGCCGTGCTTTGCAATATCAAAATCAACCTTTTCGATAACGGGCGCATTGGTATCCTCAAAATCAATTTTAACAAAGCCACCAACTGAGCAAGCAGTCTGGTCCATAAGACCACAGGGCTTTTTGAAATATACGTTTTCTGCGTACTGTGAAATCTGTGCAATTTCAACTGCACTGATTTTGCCGTCGTTATAGAGGTAGTTAAGAATTGTACCGATAAGAACCTCGTAAGCGGCAGATGATGAAAGACCTGAGCCCGAAAGAACGCGTGATGTAACGCTTGCATTAAAACCACCGTATTTGTAGCCGAGCTGATTGAATCTTGCACATACACCTCTGATGAGAGCGTCGGATTTACCGGCTTCGTCATCAACTACCTCAAGGCTTGCAGTGTCAACGGTAATGGGTGTATAGCCCTGTGAATTAACGCAGATAATACCGTCGTCGCGTGCCTCAACAGCCGCAATAGCGTCAAGATTAATTGCCGCCGCAAGCACTTTACCGTTATTGTGGTCAGTATGGTTACCGCCAACCTCAGTTCTGCCGGGTGCAGAGAAAAATCTTAAATCTGCTTCACAATCAAAATCCTTTTCGTAGGCTTCGGCAAGATTGTAGAAGCGTTCTTGCTGAGCACCTGCTTCGTCACCGTAAACTACGGCAAGTCTTTCAAGAAATTCGGGAGTTTTAATTACATTCTTTTTCATATTCAAATTCCTTTCGGATTATTCTGACAATGTATATAACGCATAGCCACAAAGCAGCTATTCTAAACAATCATTTTATACCAATATTACGCCGAGGTCAAGTAAGAGCTTTATAATTTTACAAAAAGTATTGGTTGAAAGTGGGTTTAATATTGTGTATAATAATTGCGGTGATGTTATGAACAATAAACTCAAAGCCGTAATACTTGACGGTTACACAGAAAATCCCGGTGATATTTCCTGGTCAGTTATTGAAGATCTGGTTGATTTAACCGTTTACCCCCGAAGCGCACCCGACGAAATTATAGAACGCGGTAAGGACGCAGATATACTTATTGTCAACAAGGTTGCCATAACCCGCGAGCTTTTAAACGACCTGCCCAAGCTTAAATTTGTTGCTACCCTTGCAACGGGCTACAACCAATTAGATTGCGAGGCTTTAAAGGAAAAGGGAATCCCCGTTTCAAATATCCCCGCATATTCTACCAACGCAGTTGCACAGATGGTTTTTGCATACATCTTAGAGCTTATAAACAAGGTAAGTGAATACACCGCCGACGTTAAAAGCGGTACCTGGTCAAAATGCAAGGATTTCTGCTACTGGAACTCCCCGCTTTATGAGCTTGACGGCAAAACCCTTGGCATAATAGGCTTCGGTAAAATAGGCGCAAGAGTGTCGCAGATTGCCACCGCTTTCGGTATGAGAGTGCTCTGCTACACTCCCTCGGGCAAAAAAGAGGGCTTCCCCAACGTTGAATTTACGGATAAGGATACAGTAATCAGTAATTCTGATTTTATTTCCGTTCACTGTCCCCTTACACCGGACACCGCAGGGCTTATTAATGCAGAATTTATTGGTAAAATGAAAAAGGGTGCTTACGTTATCAACACCGCACGCGGCCCCGTGGCTAACGAAAAGGACGTTGCCGAGGCTTTAAAAACCGGTGCTCTTGCAGGCTACGGCACAGACGTGCTTTCAACAGAGCCTCCCAAGGAGGACAATCCCCTTTTAGGTGCTCCCAACTGCCTTATTACCCCCCATATTGCATGGGCGGCATACGAAACAAGAGTGCGCCTTATGGGTATTCTTGAAGAAAACATAAAGGCATACCTTAATGGTGCTCCCATTAACGTAGTAAATAAGTAAATTTTATTGGATTTTAACCCATTTTTTACTACATTAGGGAATATTTTTTCAACATTATGACAAAACTTAAAAATATAAGTTAAAATTATGTCAAAGTTCTTGCAATTATTCCTTTTTGTGGTAAAATGTTATAGGTTAAATATAAAACTAAAAAAATATTTGGAGGTAATTCAAATGTCAGTTAAAGTTGCAATTAACGGTTTCGGTCGTATCGGCCGTCTCGCATTCCGTCAGATGTTCGGCGCTGAAGGTTACGATGTAGTAGCTATCAACGACCTTACAAAGCCCTCAATGCTTGCTCAGCTTCTCAAGTATGACACAGCACAGGGTGGTTACTGTGGTAAAATCGGCGAAAACCTTCACACTGTTGAAGCAGACGACGAAGCAGGTACAATCACAGTTGACGGCAAAACTCTTAAAATCTACGCAAAAGCTAACGCTGCTGAGCTTCCCTGGGGCGAAATCGGTGTTGACGTTGTTCTTGAGTGCACAGGTTTCTACTGCTCAAAGGATAAGAGCATGGCTCACATCAACGCAGGTGCAAAGAAAGTTGTTATTTCTGCTCCCGCAGGTAACGACCTCAAGACAATCGTTTTCTCAGTAAACGAAGATACTCTTACAGCTGATGACCAGATCATCTCTGCTGCTTCTTGTACAACAAACTGTCTTGCTCCTATGGCAAAGGCTCTTAACGATTATGCTCCCATCCAGAGCGGTATCATGAGCACAATCCACGCTTACACAGGTGACCAGATGATCCTTGACGGCCCCCACAGAAAAGGCGATATGAGAAGAGCTCGTGCAGGTGCTGCAAACATCGTTCCCAACTCAACAGGTGCTGCTAAGGCTATCGGCCTTGTTATCCCCGAGCTTAACGGCAAGCTCATCGGTTCTGCACAGCGTGTTCCTGTTCCCACAGGTTCAACAACAATCCTTACTGCAGTTGTTAAGGGCGCAGACGTAACAAAGGACGGCATCAACGCTGCTATGAAGGCTGCTGCTTCTGAATCATTCGGCTACAACACAGATGAAATCGTTTCTTCAGACGTTATCGGTATGAAGTACGGTTCACTCTTCGATGCAACTCAGACAATGGTTGCTAAGGTTGCTGATGACCTTTACGAAGTTCAGGTTGTTTCTTGGTATGACAACGAAAACAGCTACACAAGCCAGATGGTTAGAACAATCAAGTACTTCGCAGAACTTGCTTAATTAACCTATAAAAGCTTACTCCTCGGAACCTTGGTTCCGAGGAGTTTTTTTATCATATTATTTCAGCTTGTAGGCATTGTAATCAAAGGATGCATAAACGTTACTGAACAGATACTGCTCTGCCCGTTGGTCAGTGCGCTCCATACAAGACATTATAAAATCGCCCTCGCCGGCATCAAGAGCTGCAAACATATCCTCAAAATTCACGTGTTTTATAACCAAAGTATAACCAAGGTAGTTGCAAACCTCTTTAGCAATGTAAACCTCAGTACCGGTTACAGTACCATCTTCTTGAAAATACAAACGATTGTCAAAAATTGGATCACAAATCATCACAAGAGTACCCTTATCCCCTGATGGCTCAATAATTTCATACTGCTCATTGTTATACACCGCAGATTTAATATCATCTATTGTTCCATCCTTCGCAAGCTTCGCGAAAGCCTCGTTGAAATCTTCACACAACTCGGTATTTTCTGAAGTAAAGCATGCTCTGTAATCCACCCCGTAATCACACTTTTTATAAAAGCTGAGAGATTTATTTTCTTTCAAGGCGGCATACCCTGCATATTCATCAAGAATAACGTAATCCGCCCTACCGTTGAGAACTGCAACAATAGCGTCCGAATCCGAAGAAAATTCAACGTGTTGAGCATTTATAGACTTGGCGAAATCCTTAGCCGCATTTACGTCGCCTGAGTTTGATGACGAAGCAACGATTATCTGCTCAATCGAATTACTTTTGTCACCTTCACCACACGAACCAAGCACAAGCAACGTAACCACCGCAAGACAAAGGCTCAATATTCTTTTTCTCATAACACACCACTCAAAAAAGTCGATTCTTGCGTTTGCAAAAATCGGCTTTTTAAAAACTTATTTTGTTCCGAAAATTCTGTCGCCTGCATCACCAAGACCGGGAAGGATGTAGGCGTGGTCGTTGAGCTTCTCGTCAAGAGAAGCAACAAAAATATCAACGTCAGGATGTGCCTTTGCTAAAGCATCAAGACCTTCGGGAGCAGCGATGATACCAAGGAATTTAATGTGCTTGGGGCCACGCTTTTTGATCTGTGTAATAGCATCAATTGCAGAGCCACCTGTTGCGAGCATGGGGTCAACAACAAATACCTCGCGCTCTTCGATGTCTGCAGGGAGCTTACAATAATACTCAACGGGCATTAATGTTTCGGGATCACGATAAAGGCCGATATGACCAACACGCGCAGAGGGAACCAAAGCCAACATGCCGTCAACCATACCAAGACCTGCTCTTAAAATAGGAACTACCGCAAGCTTTTTACCTGCAAGAACCTTGGTCTTAGCAGTACAAAGGGGTGTTTCAACCTCTGTTTCTTCAAGGGGTAAATCCCTTGTTGCCTCGTAACAAATAAGTGTTGCGATTTCTGAAATAAGAGCTCTGAATTCCTTGGAGCTTGTATTTTTATCTCTCAAAATAGAAAGCTTATGCTGAATAAGAGGATGCTCCATTATTAAAATCTTTCCCATAATACACAAACCTTTCGATTAGATTTATTACAATTAATATTATAAAGCCACTGTATAAAAAAGTCAATAAAAGTCGATTATGTTAAATCCTTAATTAACTTGATACCATCAACTATATCCTTGGCAAAATCATCTGTGCGCGCTTCAATTGAGCAGGTTTCACAGCCACAGCTTTTCAATGCGGCAAAAAACTTACGGTAAATTGCCTTTATCGCATCATCATCATTAACCGACGGGTAGTTACGGGTAATGGGCTGAGCTATATGAGCGTGACAAATCTCACCATAGCACTGAGCAATTCCCTCAATGCTATCGTCATTTCCGTAAACGTGATAAAGGTCCGCAAGAGTTTTAACGTTGCTTTTACCGCACATTTTGGCAATCTCTATTCCGTCGTTTACAGTGTAAATCATTGTAGATTCACAAAAACGCAAGGGCTCCATAACTATTATAGACCCTGCCCTTTCCGCTCTCGGTGCCGCGTATTCACTAAGGAAGTATGCAAGTTGCTCTTTTGCCTTTTCTAAGGGGAAGCCTTCGTCAAAGCTACGAGCTTTACCGCTACCTAAAACAACTGTTTTAACGCCCAATTTTTCGGCACGATTAAAGCCACGATCAATATACTCACTAAGAGCCGCGTAGTCAACGTCATTACCCACAAGCTTCATATCACCGGGAATAAACCCATTAGCGGCAATACATTTCAAGCCCGCATCCTTAAGATAAGCCGCAGATTCCTGAAACTTTTCCTCAGTAAAATTCGCAAGGCAACCGAAGCCTGTTTCAAGGTAATCAACACCAGCTTTAACGCCATTTTTTATAGCGTCAAAATCATCAAGTCCTCTGCAAATACCTATTTTCATAAAACAGCACCCGCTTTCGCTTCAATTAACATCTCCTCAGCATTCTGAAGCTGAGTCTGAGTTATTTTACCACCACTTATGATACGTGCAATCTCATTTTTTCTGCCCTCTGAATCAAGGGGTGTTACGCTTGTATACGTTTTACCGTTGTTAGTAGCCTTTGCTATAAGATAATGGCTATCTGCATAGGACATAAGCTGTGCAAGGTGGGTAACACACAAAACCTGCTTGCCCATTGACACCTCTTTAAGCTTAGAGGCAACCTTGAGAGCCGCCCTACCGCTGACACCGGAATCAATTTCGTCAAAAACCATGGACTGAATTTTATCCTTATTAGCCATAACGGTTTTAAAAGCAAGCATTATTCTTGATAATTCACCACCACTTGCAATTTTTGCAATAGGCTTGGGAATTTCACCAAGGTTTGCAGAAATGAGGAATTCAACCCTATCAATACCGTTTTCACAAAGCTCGATTTCTTCAAAATCCACAACAAATTCCACGTTGGGCATATCAAGAAATTCCAATTCCTTACAAACCTTTTCTGAAAACGCTATTGCTACCTCCTTACGCTTAAGGGACAACTCATTGGCAAGGTCGGTTGCTTTAATAAGCTGTTTTTCATAAAGAAGCTTTAATTCCTCCAGCTTTTCGTCAGAGAATGAAATTTCATCGTATTCCGTCTTGGCATTTTCTAAAAATTCAAGAATTTTTTCTTCTGTTTCGCCGTATTTTTTACTTAAGTTATATATTACGTTAAGCCTGTTTTCAACGTTTTCCAGCTCTTCGCGGGAATAGCCATCTTCACCAATATAGCTTCTTATTGTATCCGCCACGTCCTCAAGCTCGTAATAAAGGCTACCAAGCTTTTCGGAAAGCTCTTCAACATCCTTTGAGTACTGTGCTATTGAGCTAAGCTCCTTAAATGCACCTGAAATCATTTCAACTGCACCATGGAATGAATCATCACCTGTCAAGGCACCGTATGCGCCGTACAAGCCGCCCTGAATCTTTTCAAAATTGAGCAGCTCGTTACGTCGGTTTTTAAGATTATCCCATTCACCGGGATTGATTTCCGCGTCCTCGATTTCTTTAATCTGGAAAGCGAGGATATCCGCTCTGCGGGCCTTCTCGCTTTTTTCGCCCGAAAGACGCTTAAGCTTACCTTTAGTTTCGATTAGTTCCTCGTACGCGGTTTTATAATCATTAATAAGGTCTTCTGCAGAAGACATAGCATCTACATATGTAATATGGGTTTCATTATTAAGCAAATCACGGTTATCCTGCTGGCCGTGAATAGAGATAAGCTCAGTACCCAGCTCACGCAACGCGGTAACGTTTGTAATAGCGTTATTTACTCGACACACGTTTCTATCGGCGCTTATTACTCTGGAAATAAGCAGAGTATCATCGGGCGAAACAGGTAAATCCAAGGCGCGAAGCTTATTGTTTACGTTTTCGCCCACACAGGAAAACAACGCAGTAACCTGCGCTTCAGTCTCCCCTGTTCTGATAAGCTCACGGGACGTACGAAAGCCAAGTACTGCGTTAATAGAGTCAAGTATTATAGATTTACCGGCACCCGTTTCACCACTCAAAACATTAAAGCCCTCAGAAAATTCAATTTCTGCACTTTCAATTATAGCAATGTTCTGTATTTTCAAAACGGAAAGCATATTTTTCACCTTATCATCATTCTGTTAAGTGCTTCGGCTACGCCGTGTGCCTCATCGGTTGTGCGGCAGAGCATAAATATTGTATCATCGCCTGCGATGGTACCTACAACCTCGCTGACATTCATCGCATCAATGGTTGCACATGCGGCACCTGCAAGACCGGGTGAGCATTTAATAACACAAATATTACCTGCATAATCAACCTTGGTCATTGCGGTCTGGAAAAGAGCGTCAAACATATCGGTATAGCCGTTATCCTTAGCCTTTTCAACCGTGTACTTATATATACCGTTAGCACCCTGAGTCTTTAAAAGACGCAGCTCCTTAACGTCGCGGGAAACGGTTGCCTGCGTTACGTCACAACCCTTTTCCTTAAGCATTGCAAGAAGCTCTTCCTGAGTGCCGATATCGTATTGTTCAATTAATTCAAGTATAAGCTTATGTCTTCTTTTTTTCATTTCAATCACTAACCCGATATTTTTTTATTTAAAACGTCAATAAAAGTATCCGCTTTTATTTTGATAAATGAAACGTAATCTTCTGAGCGTTCAACCGTAACCACGGCACCTGCAGGAATATTTACTGCAGACTGACCATCACAGGAAAGAATTGCCTCCCCTGTATTATCGTGCACAAGCTGAAGCTTGCTATTGCCCCCGAGAACTATTGAACGTGAAAAAACACTATGGGGACAAACGGGTGTAACAAGAATACTTTCAACAGAAGGTTGAACAATGGGTCCGCCGGCGGATAATGAGTAAGCCGTTGAGCCCGTGGGTGTTGCAACAATTGCACCATCTGCCGGGAAATCGATTAACGGTGCATTATTACAATAAACCGAAAGATTCATAATGCGTATGTTGCCGCTTCTGGAAACAACCGCATCGTTAACACAATTTGAATGATATAATATTTTTTGGTCTTTGTCAACGATATTAACGCTGAGCATCATTCTTTTTTCAGTTACGTAATTACCGTCAGTAATGCTACGCAACAAATGAAGCTCATCCGCCTCAAGGCACGCAAGGTATGCAAGCTTGCCCGCATTTACACATATAACGGGCTTATTGTTATTCACCGCAACCTTGGCGGCATTGATAAACGTGCCGTCGCCGCCTACAGCAATGACCATATCACATGCCAGAATACCTTCTGCTTCATCTATGTAAGCAACCCCCTCACCCTTACCGAAAATCGATTCAAGGTCTGGTGAGAGAATTGCAACACAACCCAAATCAACAATATTTTTCAGCAGTTCCGTAGTAACGGCAAAGGTATTTGCCCTTGTCATATTGGGTATAACGTAAAATTTCATACTATCACCTGTTATTTATCCAGTACCCTATGCGAACGCTCCACAAGCTCGGTAGCGGTATCTATAACCTCTGCCGAATTCTGTGGCTCGCCACACTTTTCAAGATACATAAGATACTCAATATTACCCTCCGGTCCCTTTACTGGTGAATGCTCGAGCCCAAGCACCCTGAAACACTGTGCATCGGCAAACTCAGCAACGGTTCTTATAACGTTTTCGTGCACCTGAGGGTCTCTTACAACACCCTTTTTGCCAACGTTTTCACGTCCCGCTTCAAACTGAGGCTTAATAAGACAAACTGCCTGACCACCTGTTTTTAACAAGGTGTACATTACAGGTAATATTAATTTAAGAGAAATAAAGGACACGTCCACTGATGCAAAATCGATTTCTTCAGGAATGAGCTCGTGCGTTACGTAACGGAAATTTGTTCTTTCAAGGTTTACTACCCTTTCGTCGCTACGTAGCTTCCAAGCAAGCTGACCATAGCCCACGTCAATTGCGTAAACCTTTTTAGCGCCGTTCTGTAGCATGCAATCGGTAAAACCACCCGTGGATGCGCCAATATCCATACAAGTACAATCATTAAGGGAAATAGGAAAGCTTTCCATAGCCTTTTCAAGCTTAAGACCGCCACGACTAACGTATTTCAACGTGCTTCCGCGCACCTCAATAATATCGTCGGGCTTAACGTCCCTACCAGCTTTTATTTCCTTTTGGTCATTAACGTAAACAATACCCGACATAATAAGAGCCTTGGCTTTTTCGCGACTTTCTGCAAAGCCACGCTCAAATAAAACTATATCGAGTCTTTTTTTATCACTCATAAGGACTCCTTAATAGTGTTATACATACCATCAAAATCAAGCTTATATTTGTTCAGAACACTACTGATTTTACCCTGAGCCACAAAGCAATCAGGGAATGCGGTAAGAACAAAATCAGGCTTAAGGTTATTTTCAAGAACAACGCTGCCGAAGCTTTCGCCGACACCGCCGCTTCTTATGCCCTCTTCAAAGAAGAATATCTTTTTAACGTTTTTAAGAGCCTCTACCGCTTCCTCGGGGATGGGCACAATAACGTTAAGCTTAACAATTTTAACTTTTGTTCCCTCGGCTCTGAGTTTTTCATACACTTTGTATGCATCGCCAAAAATTCTGCCGTAGGTTACAATTGCAAGCTCTGCATCCTCATCGCCGAAAACATCAAAGGTATTACCGCTACAGGTGTAGCCCTCAGGCATTGCAGGCTCTGCACCTCTGGGGTACCTGATAACACTGGGACCTTCACTGTGATAAATAGCATTAACAAAGGCATTGTTAAGGTCTGCATAGTAGGATGGTGAATAAACGGTAATATTGGGAATACCATTGAAGAATGCGGTATCGTAAATACCGTTATGGGTTTCACCGTCATCGCCAACGATACCTGCGCGGTCAACGGCAATAATCATCTTTGTGTCCTGTAACGCACAGTCGTGCATAAGCTGGTCGTAGCAACGCTGTAGGAACGTTGAATAAACAACGAAAACAGGCACCATATTGCCCTTTGCAAGACCTAAAGCAAAGGGTACTGCGTGCTCCTCGGCAATACCAACGTCATAAAATCTGTCGGGATAAACGTCAGAGAAGCGCTTAAGACCCGTACCCAGGGACATTGCGGCAGTTATAGCACAAATACGCTTATCCTTAGCGGCCTGATTGAAAAGGAAATTACCGAATTTTTCGGAGAAATTGTTTTTAGACTGAGGAAGTTCGCCCTCCTCCACGTCAAAGGGCGGAACACCATGGAAAGCAGATGGATTAACCTCGGCAGGAGAATAACCCTTCCCCTTTATGGTGTTTACGTGAACAAGCACTGGACCGTTAATAATCTTGGCGCCCTCAAACGCATTGCAAAGCTGACTGATATTATGGCCGTCAATGGGACCCATATAGGTAACGCCAAAATCCTCGAAGAAGTTGCTCTGATACATTGCGTTTTTAACATTTGTTTTTAATTTAAAGAACTTATTTGCAAGGGGCTTGCCTACAAGTGGTATTTTTGAAAGAGCCTTTTCGGCAAAAGCCTTAAGCCTGTAATAGCCTGTTCTTGAGCGCATTGCCGCAAGACGCTTAGCAAGGTTACCCACGTTTTTGGATATTGACATACCATTGTCGTTAAGAACAATAATAAGTCTTGCGTCCTTCATACGGCCCGCATTATTTATTGCTTCGTAAATAAGGCCACCAGTGAGTGCTCCGTCACCGAGCACCGCAACCGCATAGTTCTTTTTACCGTTAACCTTGTTAGCGGCGGCAATACCTAAAGCAGTAGATATCGAAACACTGCTATGACCACTGTAAACAATGTCGTGCTCACTTTCATTAGGACGTGAAAAGCCTGAGATACCTCCTTCTGTTCTGAGTGTACCGAAATTTTCATATCGACCCGTCAGAAGCTTGTGGGTATATACCTGGTGACCAACGTCCCATATAATTTTATCATCAGGTGAGTCAAATGCCTTGTGAAGAGCAATAGTCAACTCAACCGCACCAAGATTGGAGGCAAGATGACCGCCCGTTTTTGATACAGTTGAAATGATTGTATCTCTTACCTCATCAGCAAGAGTGAGTGTCTGCTCATAATTAAGCTTTTTAACGTCACCGGGAGATTTTAAACTCTCAAGAATTTTATGTTCCATATCAATTCTCTCTATCAGCAAGATATTTTGCGTACTCTGTTAATGCATCGTTATTTTCAAAGACGTTCAAGGCACTCATAGCCTCGTCCGTAAGCTTATCAACAAGCTTCTGGCATTCCTCAACACCAAGAAGTGTAACGTAGGTTGATTTGCCGTTCTGTGCGTCGCTACCTGCCATTTTACCCAGTTTTTCAAGGGTGCTTGTAACGTCAAGAATATCGTCCTTAATCTGGAATGCAAGACCGATTTTCTGAGCAAACTCGGTTGCTGCATTGATTTTCACTTCATCCGCGTCTGCGGCTATACAACCCATAACACACGCAGCTTCAATCAATGCACCGGTTTTAAGGGTATCCATAAGCTTAAGATTATCGAAATCTGCATCACTGTTATTTTCATTTAAAAGGTCGATTATTTGGCCGCCTATCATACCACGGCTACCTGCAAGATGTGAAAGAGTGTATATTGCGTTAACTGCAACATCCGCAGAATAAAGGCCCGCCTTCTGACAGTCGGTAATTCTTTCAAATGCAGCGGTAAGAAGACCGTCACCTGCAAGAAGCGCAAAGGCTTCACCATACACCTTATGGTTTGAGGGCTTACCGCGACGGTAGTCATCGTTATCCATACAGGGAAGATCATCGTGAATCAAGGAATACGTGTGAATATACTCAACTGCATCCGCTAAGGGCAACGCTTTGTTTACATCGCCGCCGCAAGCATCGCAGAAAAGAAGCGTAAGCAAGGGTCTTACCCTTTTACCGCCGTTTTCCACACTGTAGCGCATTGAATCAAATACAACCTTGTATTCTTCACGATACACATCAAGATAGGCATACAAATCTTTATTAATGAGCTCTGAAAATAATTTTATTTTATCATGCATCTTTCTCACCATTATCCAAAAGTTTTGTAATTTTTTGTTCCGCTTCATCAAGGTATTTACTGCAGAAAGTTATAAGCTCGGTCCCCTCCGAAAAAAGCTCCAAGGTTTTTTCAAGAGGTTGTCCGCCCTCTTCAAGGAGTGCAACTATTTCCTCAAGTCTGCTTAAGGATTTTTCATAGCTTTGATTCATTTTCAACCCTCATTTTCACACATCTTATATTTTGGACTCTGAAACACCCGTTACCTTTACGGTGATTACGCCGTCAGATACCTTAAGACTAACATCGTCGTCAATTGCAACGTCATTTATTGATTTCACAAGCTTATCGTCTTTTTCGGCGAGGACATATCCTCTTGCCACTACGCCCAAAGGACTCAGTGCATCAAGCTTACCTGCCAAAACGCCCACCTGCTTTTTGCCGTGGTTAAGGGCGTTGAAGGTTAAATTCTCAATTTTTTCACTAAGGTAAACCAAATCCTTACGCTTATCCTGAATTTTCGAAACAGGGTTACGAAGAACCTCGTTCTTTTCAATTAAATTAATAATTGCCCTTTGCTTGTTTATTGCTTCCCTTGCACTGGAAAGAAGCTGCTGCTTATATGAAAGCAATTCCCCTTTTAATTCCAGTTTATCGGGTACCGCCAGCTCTGCCGCAGCAGATGGAGTGGGTGCCCGTAAATCTGCAACAAAATCACAAATCGTATAATCTGTTTCATGACCGACTGCGGAAATAATGGGGATACGAGATTCAAAAACTGCTCTTGCAACAATTTCCTCATTAAACGCCCATAAATCCTCTATGGAGCCGCCGCCCCTACCAACAATAAGCACGTCTGCGGCGTCAGTTTTATTAAATTCCTTTATAGCCGCCGCAATATCCCGCGCGGCACCATCACCCTGAACCTTTGCAGGTCGTAAAACCACCTCTGCTAAGGGATAGCGTCTTGACAGTACGTTAAAAATATCTTGAACCGCCGCACCTGTTTCAGAGGTTATAACGCCCACCCTTTCCGGAAATCGGGGTATGGACTTTTTGTGCAGTGGCGAAAAAAGCCCTTCTGCTTCTAATTTATTTTTCAATTGCTCGAAGGCAATGCTCAATGCACCAATGCCGTCAGGCTGCATATCATTTATATATAGCTGATACGTACCGTCACGAGGAAATAGCGAAACCGTGCCAAAAGCAAGGATTTTCATACCATTTTCAGGCATAAAGCGAAGCTTTGACGCGTTACCCGCAAACATTACAGCCTTTACCGCGGCCTTTTCATCCTTTAGCGTAAGGTACATATGACCACTGTAGTGAGCCTTATAGTTTGAAATTTCGCCCGTTACAAAAACGTATTTTAAATTTTCATCATTATCCAGAATCTGTTTAACATAGCTGTTAAGGTCATTAACACTGTAAACAGTCGGAGTGGGTGTTATCATAATTCACCTCTTAAATGACTTAAATAGGCTACCCCCGCCGCATTATCACAGGAAAATTCAGGCTGAGCAAAAAACGCTTCATAGCGCGAGGTTATAATATCCTTAATAATTTTATCGGACATAACGCCACCCGCATAAATTACGGGTAGCTCGCCGTATTTTTCAAAAGCGTGACGGGTCATTTCACTGACCGCATCCGCAATATAACATAATAGAAACTTAGCGGTATCTTCGGGACTTTCGCCATTTTCAAGCATTTTAAGACATTTATTTTCAAGCCCTGAAAGTGAACAAAAGCCATCCTGAAGCTTAATTTTATTTTTAAAGCTTTTATCGGATTTCTCTGCAAGCTTTTCTATTCCTACTCCTGCAGGGAAAGGGATACCCATTTTTACACCTATGCGGTCAACCGCCTGACCCGCCTTAAGGTCGGATGAGGATGCTAAGGGCGTTGTTTTAAAAATAGCTTCTTCATCAGGCTCGCACAATACCAAATCAGTGGTGCCTCCCGAAACGTGAAAGGCAAGAAACTTATTCTCCAGCATATCGGTTTTACCAGCAGAATACAGCGCGGCGGCAATATGCCCCTGCTGATGTGAAAACTTGTGCAACGGCACACCCAAGGCAAGGCTTACGGCAGTTGCCGCTCCCTCGCCCACAAGAAAGCAAGGCATATAAGAGCCTGCCTGCGTTGTAGGGGTAACCGAAACACCCACAGATTTAATATCATTGCCCGATTTTTCGAGAAGCTCTGCCAACAATTGCGGATACGCCTTCGTATGATGAAAAACCGCATCGCTCTGGCGTATGCCCCTTTCACCATCTTTTACCGGTAAAAGACGCTTGTTCTGCACAAACTCAACACCATTATAAAAAGCAACGGAAGTTGTATAATTGCTTGTGTCAATGCCTAATGAACCCATATTTATCAGCCTTTTGCAACTGTGCCCAAAACGCCGTTTACATAAGAAGCGTCTTCGGCAGTGCCATACTTTTTAATAAGCTCAACCGCTTCATTTACGGTAACACCTGCGGGAATTTCATCAATATACTTAATTTCACAAACTGCAAGGCGCAACACTGCAACAGTAACCTTGGGCAGACGCTGGATTGTCCATCCGCGTAAACTACCAGTAATAAAATCATCAATTTCCGCTGCATTTGCTTCAGCAGTATCAAGTAAGAGCTTTGCAAAATTATTGATTTTAATTAAGCCTGTCTCCTGGGCATTTTCAATAATTTCATTTATTGTTAAATCCTCGCAAAAAGATTTTTCGAAAAGAACAAAAAATGCTTGTTCTCTTGCTTCACTCCTGGTCATATAAATCTCCTCACAATCATACCGTAATTTCAGAATAGTATTACCCACTCTAATATCGATTCATTATATCATATTACTATACATTTATCAAGTTATAAAAAAGAGGAAGAACAAGTTTTTAGCTTGTTCTTCCTATAATTTTTTGGTAAGGGAATTAATAGATGAAGTTGTAGTATTCGATTGTTTCGCTAACGGTACCTGCGCCGGAGATTAAGCCCATCTCAACGTCTGCAGTATATTTTACCATCTGCTTCATTGAAACAATCTCACCTGTTGATACAACGTAAACGAGTTCAACTGTACAGTCAGAGTAGTTAAGGCTAACTGCGTTAACGTCGTCGTTATCCATAATATCAACTCTGAACGCGTCTGCAGTAGTAACAGGGAAAAGCTTACTTGTGAAGTTAGCAGCCTTTTTGTCAGTAGCCTTGATGGGTGCAGGATTTGCTTCATCGTTAAGTACTAAAGTGATTTTTGCTGTGCCGTTTTTAAGATCTTCTTTTGTAGCGGACTTGATTGCTTCTGCAACTGCATCTGCATTTTCGTCGTCAAGAAGGCTTGCAAAAAGCTTGTTGGGAATAGCGAGCTCTGAGTTAGCTATACCCTTAGCAACAACTACGGGTGATGCCTTTGCAGCATCTTCAGAAACAAAGTATTCGGGATTGTTGCCTGCAACGTTACCGAAGAATATGCTACCCAAAAAGTCCCATGAAAGACTTCTGTATGTAGCCTTGGTAAAGCCGGGGTAATTGCCCTCACGCTTTGCCTTTGAAAGAACGTCATTGTAAGTTTTAACAATTGCCTGATTCTGTTTTAAAAGCTGAGCACTACTTGTTGTGGACTCGGTTTCGGGAGCCTTTGTTGTCTCGGGAGCTTTTGTTGTTTCAGGAGCCTTTGTTGTTTCAGGAGCCT
This sequence comes from Acutalibacteraceae bacterium, assembly GCA_045654405.1. Taxonomy (GTDB): domain Bacteria; phylum Bacillota; class Clostridia; order Oscillospirales; family Acutalibacteraceae; genus DTU089. The sequence goes on from JAZONH010000015.1 coordinate 191,822, forward strand.
TTGTTGTGGGTGCCTGTGTTGTAGGCGCCTGTGTTGTGGGTGCCTGTGTTGTAGGCTGAGTAGGTGCTACGTTTTCAACAAAGTCGGCAAGAGGCTCGCCAACAACAGGGATTGTTCTAATGCTATCTATGTAAAGATATGCAGAAGACACAAGCTTAACAGTTGTGCTTGTTAAGAGACCCATAACTACACATGTAGCAAGTATCATAACTAAGACAGTCGAAAATCTTGCTCTGGATTTTTTATCTGTATTTTTCATCTGAGTATCCCCCTTGATACCATATAACTTCCATAACATTTTACACAAAACAACACAAATTGTCAATACAAAAAGTTACGATACTTGATTTGTTTTTATTAAATGTAATTTTTTGTGCAAAACACTAAACTAACAAGGCATAATTTAGCAATAATGATACTTGAAATTCTTTAATATATATAGTAAAATATGTTATCAAATAATGTTGTCACCAAATGACAATGTAAAAGGAGACAGAGCTATATGAAAAAGAGCAGGTTCACAAAACTCATTGCTGTTACTCTCGCCCTTATTCTGGCGTTCTCGGCATTCAGTGCCGTAACAGTAGGAGCTTCAAGTGCATACCCCATCACAGGAAGCGAAGACCCCATAGGTGTGATTTTCTCAGATATTGTTGATACAATCCTGAAATTCATACTTAATTTATTTGCAGGTCTGTTTGGCGACGGCCCCGGCTTCGTTGACCAGGAAGAAGCAGAAGCACTTGCAAGCGAAAATTATTACGAAGGTATCGGTAAAGAATTCGTAAGCGAAGCAGAAGAAGGCGCTCAGTGGCACCTCGGCTACGCTAACGCAAGCCTCATCCCCGAGGATTACGACAACGGCGAATACTTCATCGGTGGTTACATTGCCCCCGAAAACGGCTTCACAAACGTAGTTGAAGGCATCGCACAGATCCCCGGCTACGGCAGAGACGATATGAAGGTTAGAGCAATTGCTATCAGCGACGGCACAGGTAAAGGCACAGTGCTTTTTGCAACTGTTGACTGTATCGGTATCACAAACGCCGATATCAAAGATATCCGTGCATTACTTGCTGACTTTGCAGCTGATAACAACATCGTTTCAATCAACGTTTCTTCTACTCATACACATAGCTGTATCGACACAGAAGGTCTTTGGACAAGAAACATTTCTAAGATCGTGTCAAACGGTATCGTAAGCGGTACTAAGGCTGACGAAGAGCTCCAGCAGGGTACAAACCCCGAATACATGGCATTCCTTAAGGAAACTGTTGCAGATGCTCTTAAGGCTGCATTCATTAATATGGAGCCCGGTACACTTACATACTCAACAAAGGACATCGGTCAGGATTACTTCCAGAACAAAAACCGTCCTTCTGCAGGTCAGATGATTTACGAGACCAACGAGGATGGCGAAAAGGTATTCACAGGCGAAACAGAAATCGCTATGACCGACATCACAAGATTCGTATTCAGACCCGATAACGAAGCTGTTAAGGCTACAATGATTCTTAACATCGCTGCTCACCCCGACGTTGCAGGTCTTCCCACAGAAAGCAACTCAGGTAGAGAAATCAGTGGTGACTACGTATTCTACTGTGGTCAGTTCCTTGAAAAATACGGCTACAACTTTATGTTCTTCCAGGGCGCTATCGCAGGTATCTACATGGCTCGTGGCGAAACCGGTGACGGCGTTGAAACTCAGCAGAGAGTTGAAGAATCACAGAGATATGGTTACGAGCTTGCAAGAATCCTTCTTTCAATGAACCTTACCGAAGAAGAAATCCTTGCAGACGACAGACTTTCAAACATTGCAGAGGTTGAAAAGAATACTCAGCTCGTTTCTGTCTATGATGAAAACGGTGAGCTTTCAGAAAACTTCACAAGATACAACTACTCATTCATCAACTACATCACTACTACACTTACATCTGATGAAGCAACCATCAAAATCCATAACCTTAACGCTCCCTTCACATTCGAAGCAAGCGAAGAGGATAACACAGTTACCGTTAAGTGTGAAGACGAGGTTGCTTACAAATTCACCTACGGCGAAGATAAGTTTGTAACCGCTATGGATCTTTATGGTTTTGCTGCTGTTGCTGATGAAGATGGCAACATCTCCGAAATCTTCCTTGACGAAACAAAGGCAACTGCAGGTATCAACAGCGAAACAGGTGCTTTCGAAATCATTTTCAACGGCGCTGCCCTTGTTGAAATTGAAGTTACAAATGCAAAGCTCAAGGCTGAATACAAAAAACTTGTTAAATCTCAGAGCGGCAAGGTTTACGAAGACGAAATGATGCCTATCAACTCTGAGTACACAATTTGGTACGAAAACTGGGAGCCCGTTGAAGAAGTTGAAGTAGCCCCCTACCTCAACCTCTACCTCAAGCAGGTTGAAGTTCCCATCGGCAATGCTCTTATTAAAGCAGTTGGTAAGCTTAACATGGCTAACTACGTTGTTATCACTAAGGACGATGGCTCATACGCAACCATCACTGAAATCGGTTACATGGAAATCGGTGACCAGTTCAAGACAGTATTCCTTCCCGGTGAAATTTGTCAGGACCTTGTTGCTCCCAACGGTATTTCACTTATCGGTAAATACGCTGTTACAGGTAAGGACTACAAATCATCTGCTGCAAGCGCAATCTTCGGCGAGGATATCCAGTGCTTCGGTCTTATGAACGACGCTATCGGTTACGTAGTTCCCGATAACGACTACACAATGGGTGACCCCGCAAACCACTACCACGAGCTCATCTCTCTCGGTGGCGGCGTTGCATCTGCTCTTACAGACGGTCTTATGGAACTCAGCACAGAAATCGTTCGTGTATAATTTTTCATAAATTCAATCCCCGCTTGTTACAAGCGGGGATTTTTTTATTTATATACTATTATATATATGCGCCGCTACTTGTTTTTTCAAAATAATGTGGTAAAATTATATGCAATAGATTCAACCTACTTTTACACTACGGAGGTACTTATGTTAAAAATTGCACTTGTAGGTGTGGGCGGTATCAGCGGTGCTCACATCCCCGCTTGGGACGAAATGGAAAATGCTGAGTTAGTTGCATTATGCGATATACGCCCCGAACGTATGGAACAATACGAAAACAAAAAACATTATACAGACTTTGATGAAATGCTCGAGAATGAAGAAATTGATATTCTTGACATTTGCCTTCCTACCTATTTACATGCAGATTATGCGGTAAAGGCTATGGAGCGCGGTATTCACGTTATTTGCGAAAAGCCTATTTCATTAAAAGAAGAGGATATTGACAGAGTTTATGAAACCGCCAAAAGAAACAACGTTAAATTTATGGTTGCGCAGGTTTTAAGATTCTGGCCCGAATATGAATTGCTTAAAGAAATTTATGACACCAAGAAATATGGCGACTTACTTTCCGCAACAATGACTCGTCTTGGTTGCTATCCCAAATGGAGCTGGGACGGTTGGATGATGGACGAAAAGCGCAGTGGCCTTGTCCCCTTTGACTTACATATCCATGACCTTGACTATATGGTATATGCCTTTGGTATGCCCCAAAAGGTTGCATATCAATATCGCGCAAAGCGTCCCGACCAGGACTTTATTTCAATCAATTATGATTTTGGTGATTTCACCATTAATACAGAAGCATCATGGTACGCAACCTGCTATCCCTTCACCGCACAGTTCCGCTTCCAGTTTGAGGATGCAATTGTTGCAAACGAAAACGGCAAAATGATGATTTATCTCAGAGATGATCAGACAATCGACTTATCTGCCGAAGCAGAGGGCGACACGGGTGATATCAACCTTCCCCAAAGTAATGCTTACGCAAACGAAATTAAGTATTTCTTTGATTGCGTAGTTAACGACAAGCCCGTGGAAAAGGTTCAACCCGAAGAACTCAGATGCGTGCTTAATATTCTCAACACTCTTTAAGGAGCCCCCCAAATGTCAGCAAATACCAAACTCAATAAACGCTGGTTGTTCCTTATATCCGGCGTATTCACAATGCTTTTTTCAGGCGTATTATACGCTTGGTCAATATTAAAAATCCCGTTCAAGAGCGAATTCGGATGGGATGATAAAGCTCTCGCCCTCAACTTCACCCTAACAATGTGTTTCTTCTGCCTTGGTGCGTTTTTCGGCAGTCTTATATGCAAGCGCATAGGCCCTAAGCTCACTCTTGTTATTGCAGGTGTGTTGGTTGCGGTTGGTTTTGTGTCCACAGGCTTTTTAACTGCCGACACCACCCCCTATTTATTGTACGTAACCTACGCACTTCTTGCGGGTACGGGTATCGGTATTTCATACAACGTTGTAGTATCTACCGTTAACTCATGGTTCCCCGACAAAAAGGGCTTCTGCTCAGGTTGCCTTATGATGGGCTTCGGCATCAGTACGCTTTTACTTGGCAACGTTGTAAGCAAGTTATTTGAAATTGAAAGCATTGGCTGGAGCAAAACCTACGTTATTTTAGGTGCAGTGGTCGCTTTTGCTCTTATTGTTTCGGCAATTATATTGCAAAAGCCCGACACAGATATTGTATTCCCCGCCCCTAAGGCTAAAAAGTCAATCAAGAAGGAAAGCTTCGAGGTGCGTGATTTCACCACCAAGGAGATGCTTAAAAACTTCACCTTCTGGCGCGCGTTTATTTTTATGATACTTATTACCGCAGTTGGCAATACAGTTATCAGCTTCGCAAGAGACCTTGTTTTATCAGTTGATGCGGCACCTGCACTTGCAACCACACTTGTTGGTGTGCTTTCGATTTTCAATGGTCTTGGCCGTATTATAACAGGTGCTCTTTTTGATGCACTTGGCAGAAAAACCACTATGCTTGCAGCAAATCTGCTCACAATTTTTGCGGCAGGTCTTACCCTTGTTGCGGTGCTTACTAATTCATTACCGCTTTGCATTGTGGGTCTTTGTCTTACAGGCCTTTCATACGGCTCATCCCCCACAATTACATCTGCATTCACCGCATCCTTCTACGGCACAAAATATTTCCCCACAAACTACAGTATCACAAACTTCAATCTTATTGTAGCTTCATTTATTGCTACCTTCAGCAGTAGCTTGCTTGCTTCAACTGGTAGCTACGTAGCCCCCTTCATTTTACTTCTTGCCTTAGCAGTTGCGGCATTAGGTCTTAACTTTACAATCCGCAAGCCATAAAAATAAGCAGAGTGGACAATCCACTCTGCTTTAGTTTTTTATTTATCCATATGAACGTTTACGTGAGGATATGTTATTGTTATACCGTTTTTGTCGAACGTAGGTTTAATCGAATCCATAATATCAAAATAAACTGTCCAATAATCATCATTCAATGACCATGCGCGAATTATATAGCTTATATCGTTGGGATTATAGCCGCTTACGTGAACCACCGGATCAATGTCCGCACCCTTTAGGACCTTAGGGTGACTTTCAACAAGGTGTAACAAAACTGCTTTTACCTTTTCAACGTCATCATCGTAAGAGGCAGTAACAGTAATATCCACGCGTCTGTTAGCGGCGCTTGAATAGTTTATTATATTTGAATTTGCAATAACACTGTTGGGAATACGAATAAGCTTTTTATCGGGAGTATCGAGCTTGGTATAAAATAAGCCGACCTCGCGCACAACACCCGACTCACCGCCGGCATCAACATAATCGCCAATGTGGAAGGGCTGATTTGAAATAATCTGAACACCGCCGAAAACATTGGACAAAAAACCCTGAATTGCAAGTGAAAAAGCAACACCAACCACGGACAACGCCGCTACGAGTGATGCAACAGATATACCAAAGCTACCCAAAACAATAATAAGTGAAACAAACAACAGCAAAACCTTTACTGCTATACGAAGAATCTTGCAGATAAGTGGGTCAAGCTTTACCTTTTTAACAAGCTTATCAAAAAGGAACAAGATTATTTTAATAACCACAAGGCAAATAACAATCAATACCGCCGCGGTTATAATTTTATCCAAGGGTAAATCTTTTAAAAAATCGAGCATCGAAACGCCACCTTTTATAAATATCGGGGTGTATTATAACACAAGAAAATCAAAAATAAAAGTGTTTTATGAATTGTATCGTTTATATAATTCGGCAAGGGAACAATTCATAGATTTTAATTCATCCAGACTGTAATTCAAGAATGACCATTGATATGCCTTTTTGGTGAAACCCATAATTTCCAAATCTTTATACCGTCGATAAAACACTTTCTCTTCTTGTGGAATATATGTAACGTTCACAATCTGCAAATCAACAAGCCGGGCTACGAAAAACTTACTTGCATATCCTTCAGTGCCTCTTTCAAAGCCCAAAACAAAGTACATATCTGATTGCTCATCATATTCAATGGTACTTAACATTATATTCTTGTCAAAGCACATCCGACCAACTAACGAAAAATCAGAGGTGTCGTAAACGGATATGGCAGAGTGTAAATCATCTATTTGTCTTTCAAGATTTATAAGATACTTACTGTCCGGAGAGAAACAAAAGCCATCATCCTGAGCTCCGTCAACCTTAGAAAAACGAAACTTTTTGATTAACGAAAGAGTTTCAAGAGAGTAAACCGCAAAACGTCCTTCCGTTGTTTTTACTACAACTATTTTTCCATCGGGAGATATCATCGGAGTGTAGCCATAAGTAACATCCTTAAATTGCCCTAATTCATTATTATCTTTATCATAAATAAACACCGTGCGACCCGTACAGCCAACTGAAAATTCACCATTAGTTACATACGCCCAGAAATTACGCATAATGTCACCGCCTTTGTTTTAATATACCACAAGGAAAACACAATGTAAATTAATTAATAAATAATCATCTATTAAATTTAATTCATTTTATCATAATCAACGATAACATAGAAAAAACTATCCACCACCCCACCTACGCTTTGCTTCGGTGCGGTCCCCCTCCCTATGCTTCGCACAGGGATGATAAATTCTACGATTGACTTTGGTTTTTATTTGTAATATAATTAGCGGGTTGTGAATCTGGGAATATATGGTGATAGCTTGAAGGTATTTAGATTTATAAAGAAAAACATAGTCTTTTTCATTGCGGCACTGGCGGCAATTGTATCCTGCTTCCTTGTGCCACCCGACAAAGAATATCTTAATTATTTCGATTGGAAAACCCTTTCCTGTCTGTTTATAACCCTTGCAGTTATTTGTGCATTAAGAAACATCAAGTTTTTTACAATCCTTGCACGTAAGCTGGTTATTTTAACAGGTAACCTGCGATCGTTATTTGTGCTACTCATTGTCATAACCTTTATCGGCTCAATGATTATTGCAAACGATATGGCGCTTATAACCTTTTTACCCCTTGGATATTTTGCACTTTCGGTTGCAAAGCAACAAAAATACATGGCATACCTTTTTGTTTTGCAGAATATATCCGCAAACCTTGGCGGTATGCTCACCCCCTTCGGCAATCCACAAAACCTTTATTTATATTCATACTTCAAAATACCCACCGGTGAGTTCTGCCTTATAATGCTTCCTGCATTTTTGCTTGCGGTAACACTTCTGCTCGTGGCGTGCATACCCGTAAAAGCCACCAAGTTCACCATTAACGAGAAATTCCCCGAAAAGCTCAATATCCCCAAAACAATACTTTATTGCGTATTATTCCTTATTTCAATACTCATTGTTTTCAGGGTAATTCCCTTTGCAATCGGGCTTGTACTCATCCCTGCAGTGCTTTTATTTATTGACCGCGACGCATTAAAAATGGTTGACTACGGACTGCTTGGCACGTTCTTCTTTTTCTTTATTTTCGCAGGCAATCTGGCAAGAGTGGAGGCAGTGAACGCACTTTTCTCCTCGCTTCTTCAAAAGGACACTCTTATAGTGTCGATACTTTCCTGCCAGGTTATAAGCAACGTACCCTCGGCAATTTTACTTTCAAGATTCACCACCGACTACCCTGCCCTTTTGTTGGGTGTGAATATCGGCGGCACAGGTACACTTATTGCATCCCTTGCGAGCCTTATAACCTTTAACGAATTTAAGGTTTTATACCCTAAGCAAACCAAGAAATACATACTTATTTTCACAGGCTTAAACGTTGCATTTGTAGTTATTTTAACTGTTGCCGTGAAACTTCTTTCCTTCATAGTAAATTAAATACAAAAGCAAAAATCAGAGTGAAATTTCACTCTGATTTTTTTATATATCTATCCAACCCTTTTCTTCAAGGGCTTTAAGCACGCCATTCACGTCAGAGGTTGTAATATAAAACGCTCTGTCGTCCTTGGTTTCAATAACCAAGCGGATATTATCAAAATAAAGTTCCTTTATATCGGTCTTTAAAACCTCATCCAAGGCATATGGCTTTTCGTCAAGACAAACACAAACAATACCCTCATCACAAAAATATATGTTTCCGTTTTTAACCTTACCATTCCCCAGATTAAAGTTACCGTTTGATTTATAAAAAATGGGTGAAGTAATTTCTTTTTCAAATTTATTATATTTTTTATCCATTACCTTGCCGTGAACAACAAGATAACAAAATATTAAAAGATAAAACAACAAACCGCTCATAATTGAAAAAGCGAGTGCATTATCAATAGCCAAAAATTCCAATATGAAATATGCACCCAAGCCAAAAGCAATACCCAAAGCCGCAGATAAACCTGCTTTAATCTTCACACCATCACCGCCTTGTCTCCACTATATCATAAACAACATAAATTGTAAATTAAAATGGTAGCGGTTTACTGAATCAAACCTCAATCTTTTATTGATTTTAGTGTATTGATATGATAAAATTTTATAAACGGAGGGATTAATTATGTTAGATATTTTATACGAAAACATCGGACAAAAGCTCAAAAAGCTGGGCAAAATGGATATTTATTGTTGAAGCAATTATCGCCATAATATCGGGCGTAGTTTTGCTTTTTGTTGAGTTTTTCTTTTTAGTTGGTCTTCTTACAATTTTTATCGGCCCCATTGCCGCCTGGATTTCCTCATGGCTTTTATACGCATTTGGTGAGCTTGTTGAAAAAACCTGTGAAAACGAGAGAAACACGAGCGAAATGCTTAAAATCATCAAAGAAAATCCTATCAACGTTATACAGCAAACTGAAAACTTCACTCCTGTGAGCAACGATAAAATAATCTGTTCACAATGCAAATCAGAGCAACCAAGTAACAGAACACGTTGTTGGAACTGCGGTGCAACCTTTGTGACAGAAGCACCTAAGGCAGCACCTGAGGTTAAACCACAAAAAGCAGAAACCGCAACCTTCGCCACCACGGATGATAACAAAATAATCTGTTCACAATGCGGTTGTGAGCAACCGAGCAACAGAACACGTTGTTGGCACTGCGGTGCAACGTTTACAGATTAATACTATCAAGGTTTCATATAAGCTATGTATTCAATAAATAACGCATAAGACACAAAAACCACGGTATATACCGTGGTTTTTATGTTTTTTAGTTTAATATCACGTGATTATCAAATTCTTGTTCAGGAATACCCGGTGCGTGAGGTTGAGCGGGTGCATGAGGCATAGCGGGTGCATGAGGCTGAACAGGAGACTTATCAACGCTGCCCTTTTTGGGATGCGAAAGTGAAGAGCGAATTGCACCCACATCTTCAATGAGCTTACCGAAGCCGTAAATAAAAACCACCTGGATCCAAGCCAGAATCCCCACAACAAAAATAGCAACAGGAGCAGCTATAACCCAAAGACAAATATAGCCAAAGTCCCAATAATCCAAAATCATCGCAAACAATGTTATGATACACGATATAACGCTGAGAACTATCTCAGTTATAAAAATTGATTTTGCAAAGCCCTGTATTTTTTTACCAACGTTTTCAAACATAAATAACGCCTCCTGGAATGATTTTATACAAGAATATTATCATAACACTATAAAAATTACAACACCCATACGCAAAAAGCGAGGTGAAAATCACCCCGCTTTAATTCAGCTTTAAAAGACTGATTTATTCAGATTCCACTTCGCTGGCTTCTTTATTCAAGCAGGACCAATTATTGGTTGTAGCAATACGCTCGATAACGTTTCTGATACATAACGTAACAGCATCCTTGTATAAATTATGCATTGAGTGCTCCAATGAATTATCGGCATTAGAAAAAGAATATTTGCGAGATACGTTTCTGGTAATAATCTGAACCTGTGAAAAATTACACACTGAGCACAAATTTTAATATATCATACTTATATTATTTAACTCATCTTAAATAAAGGTGTGACAAAAACTTAAAAAGCTTATTGTGAGGCGAATACCTTACGGGGAAATCGAACCAGGTAACCTTTTTATGAATACTCTTTTCGTGTGAGAAGGCATCAAAACCCGCCTTACCATGATAGCTGCCCATACCGCTTTCGCCGACGCCACCAAAGCCGAAGCTATTAATAGCAATCTGCATAATTGTATCGTTAATGCAACCACCACCAAAGCTACAACGCTCAATAGTTTCATTGATACGCTTTTTATCCTCAGAAAAGATGTAAAATCCAAGGGGCTTGGGCCTGCTTGCAAAAAGCTCATACAATTCATCGTATGAATCAAAGGTAAGAATGGGAAGCACAGGGCCGAAAATTTCCTCTTGCATAACCGCATCATCCCAGGTTACGTTATCCATAACAGTGGGAGCAATCTTAAGCATTTCAGGGTTTGTCTGACCGCCGTATACTACCTTGTTTTCATCAATAAGATTACAAATTCTGTTAAAGTGCTTATCATTTACAATTCTGCCGTATTCGGGATTCTCCAAGGGCTTTTCGCCGAATTGCACCTTAATCTGCTTGCAAATTTCTTTAACAAGCTTGTCCTTAACGCTTTTGTGACAAATTATGTAATCGGGCACAACGCAGGTCTGACCGCAGTTAAGGAATTTACCGTAAACAATACGTCTTGCGGCAAGTTTAATGCGTGCGGTTGAATCAACCACGCAAGGGCTTTTGCCACCAAGCTCAAGCACAACGGGGGTAATATGCTCTGCGGCATTGCGTAAAACCTCTTTGCCCACCGCCTGACTACCGGTGAAGAAAATCATATCAAATTTCTGTTTGAGAAGCTCGGTGTTTTCCTCGCGACCGCCACGCACAACAGCAATATACTCCTCAGGGAAGCATTCTTTAATAATTTTTTCAATAACGTCACCGGTTGCGGGTGCATAGGCACTGGGCTTAACGATGATTGTGTTGCCCGCCGCAATAGCATCCGAAATGGGCTCCATTGTAAGAAGGAAGGGATAGTTCCAGGGGCTCATCACAAGCACGTTACCATATGGCACGGACTTTTTGAAGCCGCTACCGATACACTGACCAACAGGCGTATAAATACGATGCTTCGCAACATAAAATGGCGTATGGCGAATCATATAATTGAGCTCCATAAGCACAAGACCCGTTTCGCAAGTGAATGCCTCAAACTGACATTTGCCCAGGTCCTTCTCGAGAGCTACGTTAATTTCAGCCTCATGCTTTCTGATGCATTTATAAAGCTTAATAAGGTTTTTTATACGAAAGCTTACCGGTAAGGTTTCACCGGTATTAAAATACTCCCGTTGCTTTTTTACAAGTTCTTCGATATTCACGCTTACTTCCCCCGAACGGTTTATTTTGTATTATTTGAATTATACCACAACAAACCCAAAAAGTAAATTTTTGCAGTATAAATTCCCTTTAATCACAAATAATAGTATCACGATTTGAAATTAAAGGAGAATTTATATAATATGAAAGCAACTGGTGACGTCGCGAGCGCATCCAGTGGATGATACAGCGAGCGTAAGGAAGCGTAGCGGTCAAAATTGTCAGCGACGAGCAGGAGCGCCCGACAATTTTGGGCACCGCAAGGGGTTTTGTGAGAAGAATTGACGATTTAGGCAGGGTTGTTATTCCCAAGGAAATTCGTAGGACTTTGAGGATTCGTGAGGGTGACCCGTCACATACAACATTGACAGTTTTCGACAATTTTCACTTTTCTATACATAGTGTTGTAAAAAGATATAAAGCGAGGTGAATTTCACCTCGCTTCTGCATTAAAAATTATCTAAAATATATTGCTTGGTAGATGGGGTTGTTGGTGGCGTATCAATCATAAAAAATTCTTCTGCAGGAACAGGGTCTTTTTCATAATCCACAAGTTTTGCTCTACGTTTTTCAAGTGGATTTCGTTTTTCCCATTCTATAAACGCAAGCAAACGCTCCTTTATTAAAGATTTATTTGTCCATTCCTCGCACCATTGTTCAAACTTTCGCATTATCTCTTCAGGCGATGCTTGCTCAATTTCTGTCATAAAGTGACCATATCCCAAATTGGTTGGTAATAATGAATTGATGTAAATACCAGGTCTTATATAATAATCTTGTTTAGCATAACAACTACCTTGAATATAAAAACAAAGAGTGAATTCACCGATATCTTTTGTCCAGCGTTTGTTCTTTTTCTTAAACCCTTTTGCTTTCAAATATAGTTTTGCATATTCTATCAATTCTTCTTCTGGCAAAATGTTTTTCATCAAATCACCGCCTTTAAATCATCATATCATATTTAATTTCAAAAGTAAATCTTGCGGTATATTTCTCCCACAATTACAGATAATAACAACATAATTTGAGTTTAAGGAGAAATGTATATATGAAAGCAACAGGAATTGTGAGAAGGATTGATGATTTAGGAAGGGTTGTTATTCCCAAGGAAATTCGTAGGACTTTGAGGATTCGTGAGGGTGACCCGTCACATACAACATTGACACTTTTCAACAAGTTTTGCTTTGGGGTACATAGTTTTGTAAAAAGAGTAACAGCAGAGTGAATCACTCTGCTGTTATTTACCATTCTTTACTGATTTTTTCTTTAAATTCGTAAATTCTTTTATAAACCTCGTTTAAAGGCAGACATAAATGTATAGGGTATTCCTCAACAAGATTATCCGGCTTAACCAATGCAAAGGTTGCAGGTTTCCAAACCTGATTAATAACTTCAGGACGATAGATAGTTCCTAACTTCCTTATTTCTGTTGAATTCCCTATAAGGAAGTAATCCGATTCATCAGGAAAAGTATCTCCAAGAAAATAACCAAGTGGAATAACATACTCTTGTTCTAAATCTTCAAGCTTGGGAATTTCTTTAAAATCTTTTTTCCAAGCATAAGTGTACGCTGCCGGTCTTTGGTATAATTTTTCTCTTCTGACTATTGCAAAAATGCGATAACCTTTTTTATGTTTATAAGCGAACACATCACCAATTTTTAATTTAGGTAAGGGAGGATATGTTACTTTCTCGCAAGGAACATATTTGCTTTCAGGAGTTTTTCGTTTTCTTGCCTTTTCTCTTGGTACGCTCAAACTTTTCAAAAACTTTTCTAAATTCTTTTTTCTTAATTTCAAGTCGGATTCTGTTGCTTCCAACTCCTTTAAGAAAACGATGTTCTCATTATTATTGATAATATTGGATATTCTATTATAAATAGCATCAGAAATACCACCACACATCCACTCTGCTTTACCTAAAGCAAAATAGACATCATGCAAAACTCCGTCATCTTCTTCAAATTCATCAAGATAATCTTCTAATATATCTTTTGTAATATCTGCAACAGGTTTGCCTTCGTCATATTCTTCCATAAACCGCTCGTAAATCTCACAATATTCATCGCTTTGTGTTAGACCCATTCCCCAACAGCCCAAAAGATCACCTCATTTTTGTTTTTTATTATTATAGCATTTTTGAGTTAAAAAGTAAATTCACACAGTATAAATTCCCTTTAATCACAAATACTAACATCAAGATTTGAAATTTAAGGAGAATGATATATATGAAAGCAACCGGGATTGTGAGAAGAATTGACGATTTAGGCAGGGTTGTTATTCCCAAGGAAATTCGTAGGACTTTGAGGATTCGTGAGGGAGACCCCTTGCTGACAACATTGACACCTTTCGACAGGTTTTGTATTGCGATACATAGTGTGGTGGAGAGAGTATGCAGAAAGTAAATAATACTCCTTGTTTCCGCTGTTGATTTATGTTACACTAAATTAAATTTCAAACGCAAAAACATAAGGGGATAAAACATATGGAAATGAAAAATTTTGTGGAAATTGCAAACAATCCACAATCTTTAATTAATTCTGAAAGCAATATTTTAAATCATAATCAAATCGTAAAAAATATTTCTGACGAACATTTAGTACATACCAATCATATAATGGTTACAATAAGTGTGTTGTGTGGGATTTTAGCCTTGTTTACAGCTGGGATTTCGCTTGTCGGGATTCTCATTGCATATCTTTACAAACGCGATTGGGATAAAAAGAAACAAAAGGCACTAAACGGAGAATACATTTTAAAGTGTGAAGTTTGTTCTAAAAAACGAAATAACGACACGGATGATGGCCCCGCATCAATCAAATATAAACTTTTTTTTAATAATGGACCTTGCTTTACTTTTAGGAACAATTCTACCCTATACAACGCTATAAATATAGGTGATTCGTGCTATGTGATATATCTTCGTGATTCTTATAATATTGCATATGCTTATAAAAAAAGTGACTGGATACTCGGTGAAGATATTAAAAATAAGATTAACTAAAACTAAGTATAAATCTCCTTGTTTTACAGATACTAACAGTACAAATTTGTAAAGCAAGGAGATTGTTATATATTATGAAAGCAACAGGAATAGTTCGCAGAATTGACGACCTTGGTCGTGTGGTTATTCCGAAAGAAATCAGAAGGACTTTGAGGATTCGTGAGGGTGACCCGTTAGAGATTTTTACTGCAAGTGACGGTGAGGTTATTTTTAAAAAATACTCGCCCATGGGTGAGTTATCGGAGTTTTCGGGGCAATACTCGGATATTTTAAGCCGTACTGCGGATTTGCCCGTTATTATCACCGACCGTGACCACGTTATTTCTGTTTCAGGTCTCCCCAAAAAGGAGTATATGGATAGGCACATTTCAAAAGAGCTTGAAACAATCATGGAAAACAGGGATAAATACATTAAATCCCGTGAAAATTATCACCTTTTCCCCATTGATAACTGCGATATTGAGGCGCTCACCGCCTTCCCCATTATTTCGGGCGGTGATATAGGCGGTGCGGTTTTATTTTTAAGCAACGGCGATTACACCAATCTTACCGACACGGAAATCAAGCTGGCTCAGGTTGCCGCAACGTTCCTTGGAAAGCAGATGGAGGAATAAACAAAACAATCCTTTTTATTTTGTGAATTGTTACGAACTGCATTTTATTGAATATAACTGCTCTTTGTGATAAAATTAGGATGTATGTGAACATCAGTTTTAACAAGGAGCAGCTTATGGTTTCAAGAGAAGAAAGAACCGAGGATTTAGCCAAAAACTTAAAAATATACGTTAGTGAAGCTCACATTTTCACATCCGACGCCATAGTGCTTGCCGCCTTTTGTGCTCCACGTCACAAGGATAAATGCTGTGACCTCGGCACAGGTAACGGCATCATTCCCCTGCTATGGCTCAGGGACTTTCAACCAAAGGAGATTGCGGGCGTTGAGCTTAGCGAAAGTGCCATAAGGCTTTTTAACAAAACCCTTGACGAAAACAATCTGCAAAACAAGGTTAATATTGTGCATTGCGATTTAAGGGCCTTAAAGGGCGTTTTGCCAAATGAATATTATGACGTAGTCAGTATTAATCCCCCATACAAAAAGCTCGGCACGGGCATTGTAAACGAGGGTGAGGATTACAAAAATGCCCGACACGAATTCAACTGCACCCTTGAGGATGCATCAAAGGCGGCAGCCCGGCTTTTAAAATTCGGCGGTCGCTTCTGCATCTGTCAACGACCCGAAAGACTGCCCGATATTTTTGAAGCAATGCGCAAATTCAAAATCGAGCCAAAATCCATGCGCGAGGTTATCCAACGCCGCGGCAAGGAGCCAAGCCTTGTGCTCGTAGAGGGTAAAAAGGGCTCGGCGCAGGGCTTCAGAATACAACCCCCTTTAATTTTAGAGGACGAAAACGGCAACTATACCCCCGAAGCAGACGAGCTATTCAATTCATATAAATACAAGGAGTTGTTACATAATGAAATATGACGTTGTTATTGTGGGCGCAGGTCCTGCAGGCATTTTTACCGCACTTGAAATGCGCAGAAAAGGCTGCAATAAATCCATACTTATAATCGAAAAGGGTCAGCCCGTTGAAAAGCGTAGCTGTCCTAAATCAAAAACAAAGCAATGTGTTAACTGCAAGCCCTATTGCCATATTACAACAGGCTTTTCGGGTGCAGGCGCATTCTCTGACGGTAAGCTCAGCCTCAGCTACGAGGTTGGCGGTGATTTACCAACACTTATCGGTGAGGATTTTGCACAAGAGCTAATTGACTACACCGACAAGATTTACCTTGAATTTGGCGCAGACGAGCATATTGAGGGTATCAGTAATGATGCAGAGGTTAAGGAAATACGTAAGAACGCTATTCAGGCAGGCCTTAAGCTTGTGGATTGCCCCATCCGTCATTTAGGCACCGAAAAAGCCCAGACCCTTTACCTTGAAATTGAAAATCACCTCAGAGCCTGTAACGTTGATATGATGTTCGGCTACGAATGTAACAACATTATTATACAGGATGGTGTTTGCAAGGGTGTGCTTATAAGCAAGGGTGATGACCATCAACAGATTGACGCCGAAAGGATTGTTGTGGCTACGGGCAGGCGCGGTGCAGATTGGCTTGAAAAGCTTTGCAACGAGCATGGTATTGAGCATCAGGCAGGCACGGTTGATATCGGCGTACGAGTTGAGGTACGTAACGAGGTTATGGAAAAGGTTAACCGCGTGCTTTACGAGTCAAAGCTCATCGGTTATCCCAAGCCCTTCAAAAACAAGGTGCGCACCTTCTGCCAGAACCCCGGTGGATTTGTAAGTCAGGAAAATTATGACAACGACCTTGCAGTTGTTAACGGTCATTCGTATAAAGAGAAAAAGTCAAACAACACAAACGTTGCTATTCTTTGCTCGCACAACTTCAACTATCCCTTCAATCAGCCCATTGAATACGCACAGAAGGTTGGCGAGCTTACCAATATGCTTGGCGCAGGTCACATACTTGTGCAAAGATACGGCGATATACTTGACGGCAAGCGTACGTGGCCCAAGGAATTGGCTCAATCCAATCTGCGACCTTCACTTCCCGATGCGGTTGCAGGAGACATTACCGCCGCTATGCCCTACCGTGCAATGACAAACATTATCAACTTCATTCAGGCGGTTGACCACGTTGTACCGGGCTTCGCATCAACAGAAACATTGCTTTACTCACCCGAGCTTAAATTCTACAGTAATAAAATAAAAATGGATACCGAGCTTAACACAAGCGTCAAGGGTCTCCACTGCCTTGGTGATTCCTCCGGCTGGACACGAGGACTTATGATGGCATCTGTAATGGGTGTATTAATGGGTAGATTTTTAGCAGAATAAAAACAAAACGGTTCTGACAAAAGGGAGCGTAAATTAGGGATTTATCAGGTTTAAATTTAATATTTTCCGTTAATACATTATGAAAATGCACCGTAGGCGCCAGCCTTACGGTGCATTTGTCATTTCGTCTGAACGAAAACTATTTAAATTTAAACTGCA
>JAZONH010000016.1:0-94180 GCA_045654405.1 Acutalibacteraceae bacterium
TACCTCTTTTGGTTTGTGCGGCGTTTTATCGCCCACTCGGAGTATCGTCATACACCGTCGGGGCAATAAAAAGCCGTCTGCATCTAAAATCACTCGTTTTAAATAAAGGTACGGTGCTTTTAGCGCAGATTAAAAAGCAAATTTACAGTCTTTGTCGATTATTCGCCAAGGGCTGTTTTGTTTTTGTAAAATTTTCGTGAAATTGTTATTAAGGTATTTATTTTATATATTACATATGTTATAATTAACCGATAATGGATTTTTCTATTAAATTTAAGGTCGGAATGACGATTTTGGTAACGGATGAGTGATTTATGGAAGCTAAAAGAGTTTTGATTATAAAAGGCTCCAACCGTAACGGGAGCTTCACAAACCGTCTTTGTCTTGAGGCTGAGGAATTACTCGCAGATTGTCAGATTGAGGTTTTCGATACTTACAAAGAGGAATTTGCCTTTTGCAACGGCTGCAACTTTTGCGAGAACAACGGCAGATGTGTGCACGATGACCTAAATGCATTTTTTGAAAGCTTCGAGAATGCGGATTTAATTATATTTTCAAGCCCTGTTTATAACGGTACGTTTTCCGCACCCGTTAAGGCGCTTATTGACAGGTTTCAGGTTTATTACACGTCCTTTTACCACAACGGCAAGGTTCAACCCATCAAAAAGCGTCGCAAGGCAATACTTATTGCCGCCGCAGGTCGTGATGGTGAAAAGTGCATAGATTTTATGAAATGGCAATTAAAATGCGCGTTTTCCATACTCAATATTGAGCTTGCGGAAACTGTGCTTTGCTCATACACGGATACGACGCCCGGATATGATACGGCGTCAGAAATTTTGAAAAGGAGTCTGGCTGATGAATAAGCGTAAAATAAAAATTATTGCCCTTATTGTGGCTATTGTTATTTTGGTGGCCTCCGTTGGTGCAGGTGCCGCTTCCGTAATAGTGCAGGATAGCTTGTTTAAAAATAATACCCCGACCTATATGGCGCTCAATTCACAGGCAACCGGTATTCTCAGAAGTGCAGATGATTATGACGCATATATTTTTGAGGTTCCTGCCAATGGTGCGTTGGTTGTAAGGCTCGACCATGAGGGTTACGATGATAACGCCAAAACAGGCTGGCAGATAACCCTTTATAAAATAATCGATGGTGAGGAAAGGGTTTATAAGGAGTTAACCTTTTTTGAATCCTTCTGGAGTGACGTAACCTCAACCTGGGGTGAAACGGGTGTTACCCCCGGCACGTATTGTGTTGTGGTAAAGGCGGGTACTTATTTTATCGAAACCGATTACACCCTTGTTACTATGTTCACCGAAACCGAAACCTACGAAAAAGAGCCTAACGATACTATTGATGAAGCAACACCCATTGCGGTGAAATATGGTAAATACGGCTCATCATCAAGGCGTGAGGACGGCACGGATACCGACTGGTACGTACTTGAGCTTCTTGAGGACAGTATCATAAACATCACCTTTACCCACAACGACAATACGTTGCCCGTTGTTGGTTGGAGTATCACTCTTTACGATTCATCCGATAAGCTTATAACTCAGTTTACTTCAAGGCTTAATGAAACCATAGTTAAAACGGGTATTATGGGCTTGCAGACGGGTACGTACTATATTGTGGTTGAGGCCCAGTCCGAGGTACCCGACACCTATACAATTCTTGTAGGCTCTGATAAGGCAACAAACAACGAGTTTGAGCTTAACGATACACCCGAAACAGCAACAAATCTTCCTGAGTCCGTAATGATTGGCGGTAGTCTTGCCGACAGAATCCTCGGTCTTGACAAGGATTATTATAAATTCACCGTTCCCGCCGAGGGATACATTGATTTTGAGTTCGAGCACGAAATTCTTGAGGGAGACAAGCGCGGCTGGAATATCCGCCTTCTTAAGCCTCTTGAGGACGGCTCATATTACGAAATTGTCCGTAAAATTTCAATGTGGAACGAGGAACGCCTTGTAATTGAGGATATGGGTCTTTACCCCGGTGATTATTACATCTGCATTGACGGTGACTCAGTTTCATACAACTCGTCGTATTATACTTGTAAGTGGAGCTTCACCGAGGCCGAGAATTTTGAGCACGAGCCAAACGGCATCCTTGAAACATGTGATTCTGCAACGTTCGGTAAGTATTATCACGGTGCAATTATTTCAACAGACTCTCTCTATGACGAGGACTACTATAAATTTGAGCTTGAAAAGGATACACGAATCTGCCTTGAGTTCTATCACGAGGCAGGCAAGGTGAACGAGCATTGCTGGACCGCAAGCGTGGTTGACGAAAGCGGCAAGGAATACTGCACGGTGAACTCATATCTTAACGAGCACCTTGTTACAACGGGCGTTGTTTTAGTGCCCGCAGGCACTTATTACGTCAGGATTGAAACGGGTATTTACGGCTCAGAGATTCCCTATTACTTCAGACTGGTAAGGTGAGAAAGCAGTGAAAAAAATCCTTGCAATGATATTGGTAATTTCATTGCTTTTTACCGCGGGATGCGGCGCGGCTACTACTGAAAGCACAACTGACTCGGTTATTGCCGTATCCTTTTACCCCATATATATTTTCACCTTGAATCTTGTTGATGGTATCGAGGGTGTTACGGTTAAGTGTATGGCAGAGCAATCAACCGGCTGCCTTCACGATTACACCCTTTCTGCCCGTGATGCCAAGCTTCTCAGCGATGCCGAGCTTTTCATCATAAACGGTGCAGGCCTTGAAAGCTTTATGGATGATATAGGTGAAGCGGTGGGGGATTTGCCCGTGATTGATTCCTCTGTGGGTATTGAGCTTATCTGCTCACATAATGATGACCATGAGGATGAGCATGTGGATGCTCATGGTCACAACCATGAAAACAATTCACATATATGGCTTTCGGTGGAAAATGCGAAAAAACAGGTGCTTAACATTAAAAATGGACTTGTTGCAAAATATCCCAAATACGAAAAACAGATTAATAATAATTACGAGGGCTACGTAAAACGCCTGAATGAATTATCACTTCAGCTTGCCGAAAATTATCCCATGGTGCAGGGTAAGGAGATTATTACCTTCCATGGTGCCTATGAATATATGGCGGCGGAGTCGGGCTTCGTTGTAAGCGAGTGCATAGAAAGCGATGAGGGTGCAGAGCCCTCGGCAAAAAGGATTGCACTCCTTTGTGACGTAATACCCGAGAGAAACGTTAGAGCGCTTTTTGTTGAGCCCAATTACAACGGTAGCGCGGCAGAAATACTTGCGGCGGAAACAGGTGTAATTATCTATGTGCTCAATCCCGTAACCGAGGGTGAAAATTCCCTGACAGCTTACGAGGATATAATGAAGCAGAACATACAAACCATCTTAAAGGCGGTGAGCTGATGGCATCCGAAAACGGTTGCGGTCTTTGCAAAATATCGGTAAATAATATCGGAGTTAAAAAGGGGTCGGATGTTATCCTTTCCGACGTATCCTTTCACCTCCACTGTGGTGAGCTTACTGCGGTTATTGGTGTAAACGGCGCCGGTAAAACCACCTTGGTTAAATCAATTTTAGGTGAGATTCAGCACGACGGTAGCGTTGGGTTTGAATCACATAACGGCGAAAAGCTTAATAAAATAACAATCGGTTACGTGCCTCAAAGGTTGGATTTTGACCGTTTTGCCCCCGTAAGTGTTGAGGATTTTCTTCTGGTGGGCAGGACTGCAAGTCCCGTGTGCTTTTGGCGTAACAAAAAAATATCCGCTCGGCTTGATGAGGCCCTTGAGGCGGTTGGTTGTCTTGAGCTTAAAAAGCGCAAGCTTGGCGAGCTTTCGGGCGGCGAGCTTCAACGTGTAATGCTCGTAAATGCTCTTTACCCGCTTCCCGAGCTTCTTATTCTCGATGAGCCTGTTTCCGGTGTGGATGCTCAGGGTAGCGAGAAATTCTACGAGGCAATTCTTAACCTTAAGCATAATTACCACATGGCAATTGCCATGGTTTCACATGACCTTGAAATTGTGCGTGAATATGCGGATAAGGTGATTCTTATAAACAAAACAGTGTTAAAAAGCGGTCCTGCAAACGAGGTTTTTGAATCTGACGAATTTAAAAAGGTTTTCTTTACCGTGCCCGAAAAGGGGGCGTTTGCGTGAGTGTTATATACGACGTTTTAGGTAGCGTGATTCCATTCCATTGGGCGGACTATAAATTTATGATTAACGCTTTCCTTGCGGTGCTTCTTATTGCACCCCTGATGGGTGTGCTTGGCACTATGGCGGTTAATAACAAAATGGCGTTTTTCTCGGACGCTCTCGGTCACAGTGCCTTTACGGGTATAGCCCTCGGTGTGCTTTTGGGTATACAGAATGAAATAATTTCCCTTGTGGCATTCGGTGTGCTTATTGCCCTTATAATTACTCGTGTTAAAAATCGCGGTAATTCATCATCGGATACTGTTATAAGCGTATTTTCATCAACAAGTATAGCAATCGGTTTGCTTGTGCTTTCCTACGGTGGTAGCTTTTCAAAATACAGCTCCTACCTTGTGGGTGACGTTTTAAGTATAACCCAAAAAGAATTGCTGTATCTTCTTATCACCTTTGTTGCGGTGATAGCCGTGTGGTCGCTTATATACAATAAATTGCTTGTTATAACCGTTAACCGTGAACTTGCGGCAAGCCGAGGCATCAAAACAACCCTTTACGAAAACATTTTCGTTATAATGGTTGCGGTTGTGGTTATGATTTCAATTAAATGGGTGGGTATATTGCTCATAAATTCACTTCTTATTTTACCTGCCGCAGCCGCAAGAAATATTGCTAAAAATTCAAGACAGTATATGGGCTTTTCGGTGGCACTGTCACTGGTTTCTGCAGTATCGGGTCTTCTGATTTCCTTCTATGCCGATACCTCAGCAGGCGCTACCATTGTTACAGTTTCGGCGGTAATATTCTTCATCACGTACTTATTAAGAAAAAAATAATCCCGAAAGGAATGTATATATATGTTGTTTTCACAGGATATAGGTGTTGACCTTGGTACAGCTAACACCCTGGTATTTGTTAAAGGTAAGGGTATTGTTATCAGAGAGCCCTCAGTTGTGGCTGTTGATGAAAGAACAAACCCTAAAACAGTTGTTGCAGTTGGCGCAGACGCCAAAAAAATGATTGGTAGAACACCCGGCTCAATTACTGCAGTGCGTCCCCTTAAGGATGGCGTTATTGCAGACTTTGATATGACTGCCGATATGCTTAAGGCCTTTGTGAAAAGAGCTATAAGCGGCTCACCCTTCAACAGAGCAAGAGTTATGATTTGTATTCCATCAGGCGTTACCGAGGTTGAAAGACGCGCGGTGCACGACGCGGCTAAAAGCGCGGGCGCAAGATACGTAAGCCTTATTGAGGAGCCCATGGCGGCGGCTATTGGTGCGGGTCTTCCCGTGCTTGAAGCAACAGGTAGTATGATTGTTGACATCGGCGGCGGTACATCCGAGGTTGCGGTTATTTCATTGGGCGATATCGTTACTTCCAAATCAGTAAGGGTTGCAGGTGACAATTTCGACGAGGCAATTATTTCCTACGTTAAAAGAACCTTTAACCTTCTTATCGGTGAGCGCTCTGCAGAGGATATAAAGCTTAAATTAGGCTCCGCTTACCCCTACGAGGGCGAGGCCGCTATGGAAATAAAGGGTAGAAACCTTATTGATGGTCTTCCCAAGTCCGTAGAAATTACAAGCGAGCAGGTACGTCAGGCACTTGCCGACCCCGTTGATGAAATTCTTGACGCTATCCGCTATACACTTGACAGAACTCCCCCCGAGCTTTCTGCCGATATTATCGAAAGGGGTATCACCCTTACCGGCGGCGGTGCATTGCTCAGAGGTCTTGATAAGCTTATTTCAACCGAAACAGGTATGCCTGTTAATGTTGCAGAAAATCCTCTCGACTGTGTTGTAAGTGGTACGGGTATCTGCCTTGAAAAGGATTTATTGGGATTCAACAGAAAATAAAGGATTGAGAAAATGAAAAGGTTTTTACAGAGCGGTACGTTCAAAAATCTTGTAATTGTTACCGCAGTGGTTCTGTTTGGTGTTTTGTGTGCTTCCGTAAGCCACAATGCATCATCGCCCTTTACATCGGTAATCGGCACGATTTTTTCACCCCTTCAGAAAATTTCCGTAGCAATATCGGATAGCTTCGATAACGTTTCTGCCGCCTTCACGTCATCCTCGGTTTACATTGAGGAAAATGAAGCTCTCAAAAAAGAAATCGAGGGTTATCGTAAGCAGCTTGCAGAATACAACGACCTTAAGCAGAAGGTTGATGCCTACGAGGAATTTTACGGCATAAAGCAGAAAAATGCTGATTTCGAAATCAGCTACGGCTCCGTTATATCCCGCGATGCGGCGGACGTTTACGGCTCGTTTGTGCTTAACACAGGCTCTAAGGATGGTGTTGAGGTTGGCGACCCCGTAATATACGGCGAGTACGTTGTGGGTATTGTTAAAAAGGTTAATTTTTCAACCTGCGTGGTTTACTCGGTGCTTGACCCCAGAGTCAACATTGGTGCCTTTGAATCGGGTACTCGTGAATACGGCTACGTAAGCGGTGAGGATAAGCTTTATTCTCAGGGTCTTTGCAAGCTTTACGGTCTTGATTCATCCACATCCATCGTAAGTGGTGGTGTTGTGTGCACCTCCGGTGCAGGCGGTGTATTCCCCGACGGACTTATTATAGGTCAGGTTACAGCGGTTAAAAACGATGACGTTTCATCCGCTTGCTACGCTTTAGTTGAGCCCTACGCAGAGCTTGACCGTATAAGTGACGTTTTCGTTATAACCTCCTTTGAGGGCCAGGGCGAGGGCGAAATCAAGGATTAATTTGAAATTATTTTATAAAGAGAGGTGATACCCTTGCATTACGGAAATAACAAGCCTAAATACAAACGCTTCGGATTGTATGCAATTATAATCGTGCTTGCGGCACTTGTTCAGAATTCCCCCTATATACTTCCCGATATTTTTGGTGCAAGGGCATTTATTCTATTGCCTCTGTTAGTAAGTATAGCTATGTTTGAGCGAGAAATTGCTGCGGCGGTTTTCGGCGTGCTTGCAGGGGTGCTGTGGGATATAGGCTCCGCAAGGGATGGCTTCAACTCCATAGTGTTGCTTATTATTTGTGCCGCGTGCAGTCTGCTTATCATCCGCCTTATGCGTAATAATATACTTACGGCGTTGGTACTCGGTGCAGGTGCGGTAGTATGCTACTGTGTTCTTTACATAATCATAAACCTTGTGTTAAGCGGTGCGGGGGCATCGGTTATACAGGTGTTTACTTTTTATTTACCCTCGTGTATTTACACGTTGGTGTTTGTTCCGATTTTTTATTTCCCTGTTTCGTGGATTTTTAATTCTCACAAAACTGCAGATGAATAAAGGTTATTTGTATGTCTATTGAATTGCGTAAAAAAAGAAGAATAACAGGTACAATAATCATTGCCCTGTGCTTTATTGCCCTTATTGCTTCCTTGTCCATAACACAGATTGTTAACGGCGACAAGTATAAGGCGGCGGCAAAAAGCCTTGCAGTATCCACAAGCAAGGTTAAGGCACCCCGTGGTGAGATTCTTGACCGTAACGGTAACCCTCTTGTTACAAACAGGCAGGGTAATTCAGTCGTGTTCAAATACGCCGATTTCCCAGAAGCAAAAAATCAGAGCGACAGAAACAAGCTCATTTTTTCACTTATTCAGCTGTGTGAAAAAAATAGCGTTGAATGGATTGATCGCCTTCCCGTAAAATACGTTGGTGGTAAGCTTGTGGTTGACGAAGATAAAACCCAGGAGTTTGAGTATATGGTATCTGAAAATATGCTTGAACTTGAAAAGGGTACGGATTCAACAGCCGACGAATGTCTTGATGCGCTTATTGCAAGATATGGTCTTGAGGGCTATTCAAGGCAGGATGCACGAAAAATTGCCTCTGTGTGCTTTGGTATGAAGTACCTTTCTTTCTCGGTAACCTCGCCATATACCTTTGCAGAGGACGTGCCTACTGAGGTTGTTTCAATTATTATGGAAATGAGCGAAACCTATCCCGGTGTAACAAGCGAAAGCGTAAGCTACCGCGAGTACAGTGACAAAATTTCATATTCCCATATTCTTGGTGTGGTGGGCTCCATAAATGCGGACGAATACGCTAAGGAAGAAACACTGCTTAATGAAAAATTAAGCGATGAATCCCTTACTGCAACAGAAATTCTTTCTATTAAAAATAACGCCTACTCCCTTGACGATAAATATGGCAAAAGTGGTATTGAGGCTACAATGGAAAGCTATCTCAGGGGTACAAACGGCATTAAAACAACAACAATTGCCTCGGACGGTACAGTTATAGAGGATTATCTTACAAAGCCCCAACAGGGTAACACGGTGGTAACAACCATTGATTCGGGTCTTCAGTTAGTTGCCGCGCAAGCTCTTGAGGATATGTTGAAGGATAACAAGAATTCATCATATTTCGGTAGTGCAGGCGCAATTGTTGTTATGGATTGTAACACGGGTGCGGTGCTTGCTTGCGTGTCACTTCCTACGTACGATATTACAAAATATTTTGAGGATTACGATAAGCTTGCGGCAGATACCAACAGCCCCTTGTGGAATCGCGGTATTCAGAGCGCGTATGCCCCCGGCTCTACCATGAAGCCTGCCATTGCTCTTGCAGCCTTGGAGGAGGGCGTTATAACCGTTGATAGTGCCTGCTACTGTGGTGCTACCTACGTTCTTGAGGACCAGACCTTTAAATGCCTTGGTCACCACGGTTATCTTAACGTTACAACTGCCCTTGAAAAATCCTGTAACATTTTCTTCTTTGAAATGGGTAGGGAATTGGGCATTGATAAAATGAACAAATACTGCAACCTTTTAGGCTTGGGTCAGGATACGGGTCTTGAGCTTCCCGAGTCAGAGGGCATGCTGGCAAGCGTTGCCAATAAAGAGGCGGCGGGTCAGGTGTGGCTTCCCGGTGACACCGTTCAGGCGGCAATCGGTCAGTCTGACAACCTTTTCACACCCTTACAGCTTGCAAACTACTGTGCAACCATTGCAAACGGCGGTACAAGATTTAAACCCTATATTATAAAATCCGTCCTTTCGGCAGATATGAGCGAGGTTATTTATGAAACAGAGCCGGTTGTTCTTAATACCCTTAACGTGGACGATAAAAATCTTGATATTGTAAAAAGTGGTATGCGTGACGTTGTTCTTAATAGCTCGTGTAACACATATTTCAGTAAATGTATAGTTGATGCGGCGGGCAAAACCGGTACCTCACAGCTCAAGCGTACAACCTCGTCTGGTGTTACTATGGACTGTAACAATGGTTTCTTTATTTCCTTTGCACCCTACGATGACCCGGAAATTGCCATTGCTATTGTTGCAGAAAACGCCCTTACAGGTAGCAAAACCTCACAGGCGGCGGTACCCATTTATAACTATTATTTCAGTCAGAAAACGCAATTTGACGTTCAGGAAGCACCAAACACTCTTATTCCCTAAGGGATTAAAAAGGTGATTATAAGATGAAGATTATTACAGTTGCATCCGCAAAAGGCGGTGTAGGAAAATCCACCTTCTGCTATGGCGTGGGTAAGCTCCTTGCTATGCACGGCAAAAGCATTCTGCTTGTGGATATGGATATCGGTGTCAGAAGTCTTGATATACTTCTGGGCGTGTCCGAAAAAACAGTTTACAACTGGGGCGATATAATTAAGGGTAACAGTGATTACCGCAAAGCGGTTATTCAGTGTGCCAACGGCTTGTTTTTGTTGCCCGCACCTATTGATTTTGACGACAGCTATACCCCCGAGGCATTTGCTCAGGCGCTTAGTGTATTTGCCAAGGATTTTGACTATATTTTTCTTGATGCACCTGCGGGTCTTGAAAGCGGCTTTAAGCTTGCATCCAAGGCCGCCGATAGCTGCATTATAATTTCCACCCCCGATGCTATCAGCATAAGGGCCGCATCATATGCCGCAACCAACGTGCGTAAGGCGGGAATTTCAAACCTGCGCCTTGTGGTAAATAAATTCAATAAGAAAACTCACAAAGCAATAAACGTGGATGAAATTATTGATACCGTTGGCGCAAGATTTTTGGGTGTTGTGCCCGATTCTCAGGAAATTTACGGCTCGGTTGAGGGTCGCAAGATTCCGTATGAATGCAAGGGTAACCAGGCGCTGCTCAGAATTGCTAAAAGAATTACAGGAGAAAATATACCCTTCAGAGAAAAGAATCTGTAATTTGTGTTGACAAAATAAAAATTAGTAATATAATAAAGTTGCTCGAAGAAAGTAGCTACGCTTCGCGCCGAAAATAAAACAGGGGAGCTGACGGAAGTCGGCTGAGAAAGAAAATAACCCTTTTCTGACCCTAATAACCTGATGCGGATAATGCCGTCGTAGGAAAAATAACTCTCTGAAAGTATCTCCCTATGGCTGTGTTACCGCCGTAGGGAGATTTTAATTCGGAGGAAAATTTATGAGTGAATTAACAAAAAAACAAAAAATAAGACGAATTGTGGAAACTGCGCTTATGCTTGCACTTTCAACAATTCTTGCAGAGCTTGCGGTAGTTAAGTTCCCCTTTGGCGGCAGTGTAACTATTTTCAGTCAGGTGCCTATGGTGGTTATCGCCTACCGTTATGGTGTTAAATGGGGTGTTTTTTCAGGTCTTGCAATGGGCGTGATTCAAACCCTTTTTGGTCTCGGCAACTTTGCCTACGTAAGCGGTATTGTGGCTTATTTAATCCTGCTTTTGGCAGATTATCTTATCGCCTTCGGTGCCCTTGGCCTTGGCGGTATGTTTAAAAAAATCATTAAAAACCAAGCGGCTTCACTTGCTTTGGGTGGTGCGGTTGTGTCGGTAATACGCTTTTTGTGTCACTTTGTGAGCGGTGTTACAATATGGGGCGATTACACCAACGGCGCTAAAGAGGTGTGGCGGTATTCCTTGGAATACAACGGTGGCTATATGCTACCCGAGCTTATAATAACCGTGATAGGCTGTGCAGCTTTGGGTGCAATTTTCGATTTCAAATCACCTGATTTGAAGATTTTGAAAACTAAAAAGTAAATAATTTGTAAACCTCCTTTGATTTGTGTGTTTTTATTTGAAATTTCAGTAAAATGATGTTAAAATAGATGCATATTTTTTCAAAGGAGGTTTTTCCTTGGAAGACAACAAGATTTTAGAAAATAACGAGAATCCCCGGGTTATCGAAAACACGGAGGATTCCGATATTAATGCGGCTACAGTTGATACCGAGGCTCTTAATACTGAGTTAGAGGCTCTTGCAGAGCTTTTCAGAACTGAGCTTGCCAAAACTACCGAGGAATACGAGTCAGCTACAGAGGAAGCACCCACAGAGAACGAGTCTGAGGCCGAAGAGGAGGCAACAGAGGAGGCAGAGGAAGAGGTGCTTGTATGCGAGATTTGCGGTGCGCCCTACAAAAACGGTAAGGATGGCGTGTGCGAGGAATGTCTTGCGGAGCTTCGCCTTCAACCTCTTAAATTTAAAAATATTATTGTAATACTCGTAATTGGTATATTGTCAATTGTGGCAATGCGTGGCTTCTGGCAGAATGTTGAGGGCTACGCCCTTGCCTATGAGGCAAAGGCAAACTTCTCCAGGGGTAATCTGGTTTCTGCTCAGTCGGCTTACGATAAGGCTATAAGCTATTTTGCGGGCAAGGACGTTGAAAATGACGTGAAATGGATTGGCGATACTATAATTCCCCGTAAGCTTTATTTTGAAAGCGCCGAGGTTATTTTTGCACAGATGTCCGAGGGCTCCACCTCAATGGAGGAGGTTGCAAACCGTGTAGCAATGGGCTATAAGGATAGTGTGCTGCCTATGCCACAATACACAAGGTATAAAAATATGGGATATGAAAGCCAGCAGCTTTATGCCACAATGCAAAGCTTTTATGATATTGTGAATAAGGAAGAATACCAGCAATACACTGTCGATAACACAACTATGTATAATAGTATTATGAAGGAAATTGACGGCATTGCAGGTACCACTGTTGAAATAACAACCGTCGACGGCAAAATTAAGGAAATGCCCGCTAACGAGGCTATGGTAAGATTTTGTCAGTATATGTTTGCTTACTCATCGGGCAAAACCTATGAGGCGCAGGAATATCTTGCAATGGTTTACGAGACAGAGCCTGAGTATTTGTGGTTGTATGCATACGAATATGCCCTTTCTGCCATAAATACAGGGGATATGGAAACTGCAGAAAAGCTTGCAGGTGAGCTTGTTGAAGCAAACAGGCAGGACCCTGACGGATATAACCTTTATTCAACTATTGCAAGGCTTTCGGGAGATGGCACCAAGGCGGTAGAGTGGGTTGACAAGGCTCTTGAGGCAAATCCACAGAATGCGGAGGTTTTAAGACTTAAGGCGATGGCGCTTGTAGTAAGCGGCGATGTATTTACAGCTAAGGAAGTTATTTACGAGGCTTTGAGCTATGAGTCATACGGATTACTTTACTATACTGCAATTGTAATTGAAAACGAGCTTGGTAACGCCGAAACAGTAGAGGAAACACTCTCAATGCTTGAAGGCTATGGTATTTATCCTTCCGCCAGACTTGAGTCATATCTTGCGGGTACTATTACCGCCGAGCAATTGTTTACAGAAGGGACAGGTGACGTGGAATGACGTTGATTTATGTAATTACCAGAATACTCACCATACCCGGTGCATTTTCAAGAAGCTTGTGGGAGCTGTTAGTTTGCAGAATTTGCTCAATTGCGGTGTACGATAGCAGAGCGTTCAAATATTCTGCGTTGTGCGGTCACGTTGAGCACGAAAGCCTTAATGAAAACCCTTGGAAATCATTTTTTGTATGTAGCTTTCCCTTTATAATGAATCTGATTATAGGTAACTACTTCTTGTGTGGCTCTGCATATCAGCTTATGTATATCGGTGACACAAAAAATATTTTCTCATACCTGTTTTTATGGTTTGGTATATCATTAGTTGCAAACTGTGCACCCTCTTTTGAGGATATGATTGCATTCAAGGATAGCGTTTACGGCAGAAAAAACTTGTTTTTTAAAATAATTTTTGCACCATTTTTCGCACTGAGCTGTGTGACTGCGTGTCTTGAAAAGTATTCACTTACGTTTTTGCTTGCTGTAGCCTACGGTGTGTGCTTGCCCTATATTTTCGGGTGGACTCTCCCGGTGTTATCGGTTTTTCAGACAATATTTTAAAATAAAAGCGTAACTCAATTGAGTTACGCTTTTTGTTTTACATAATGTTCTGTGTTAATACAATGGTGCTTTCGTCGGTGAAGCTTGCAATAATTCCGTTACGGTGGGCCGTAGAGAACATGGGCGCCTTTGCAACCATTGTAATATTCCATTTTACATTGGGATAAACCTTGCCGATCTGGTTGGTGCAAATGCAGATTTCGGGCTTTATCACCTTAAGGAAATCCTTGGAGGATGAGCCGTAGTAGCCGTGGTGACCGATTTTTAATAAATCAACGTCACCGATTGTGTCGGCATAGTAATCCTCAAGCCCCGTGTCGGCGGTAATATCTGCGGCGAGGAAGGCGATTTTGCTACCCTTGGTGATTTTAACGCCCACGCTATTGGCGTTTTCGTTTTCTACGGTTATTTCCTCGGGAGTTTTACTGTTTATAAACTGTATAATAAAATCACCGAAGGTAAAGCTTTTGTCGGGCAAATCCTGAATAATGGGTACGTTGTTTTCCTTAAGGGCTTTTATAATATTCTCATACATTTCGCCGTTGCCCCAGTTTTCCTTATCCATTGCGGAAACGCTTGAGGTGTCGTATTGCTTGATGTATGCCTTAGTGATGTTTATATCCTTGTCGTTTATAATGTAGGTGAAGTTTCCTGCGTGGTCATAGTGCATATGGGTTGCAAGCATAAAATCAAGGGTAACCTTGCCCTTTTCGTCGGCGGCAACCTTTTTTATATAGCTTAAAACCTCGTCGCGGTAACCCTTGTAGCCCTCGTCCTTTCGGGGGTTTTCGTTACCCTCGCCCGAGTCAACAAGTGCGAATCTGCCGTTGCTTTCAATTAAGATGCAGTCGGAGTTTGCGGTGTTGAGAAAGTGTATACGGTCGTCACCGTTTTTTAAGGTGAAATCCTCGTCGGATACGGTTATTGCCGAAACGTAGCGGTTGTCAAGGATTAAAACGGCGGTGTCTAAAAGAAATACACTGAGCATTACGACGGTCACAACCCAAGTTGCAACAACGCGGGCTATTTTCTTTTTATCCTTTTTCATTTTGCCGCCCCCTTTCTTTCGGCTCTACCGAAAATTGCACAAAGCACAAAGGCGATAATTGCGGCGGTGGAAACGTCAGTAATAACAAAGGGCACTGCACACAATACCATAAGCAGTATTTTGATTAAATTGCGCTCCTTGAAAACGTTTTTTAACGAGGGAACGGGCAGGCTCTGCCATGCGCAGACTATAAGCATTGACCCTGCGCAGTGCAAGGGAAGTCTTGAAAAAATGCCGGGGAAAAGTAAAACGGGTACGGTAACAACCACTATTGATACAAGGGCGGAAATTACGCCGTAGCTTTTTATAGGGTGGGCTTTAACAGGGAATCCTGACAAAGCGCCCGTTGCACAGTTTGCGAGACCGTCGGTTGTGTTGCCCTTTGCTAAGATGTAAAGTATAGCGCTGAAGCCCACTGCTCCTTTTAATATATAGGGTATATCGTTAGCAGAAATCTGAGTATAAGCGGAAAATTCATCCCTTATGGAAAGGGGGGCAACAAGCGAAAGGGCTTCGTTTATTGTTGTAAGCTCCCTTTGTGGGTTAAGAAAAAGATTGAAAATAAAGGGGATTAATAACGTAATAAACGCCGCGGGAAGGTATTTATTGAGCTTTTTGAACTTGAAGGGGAAGGTAATCATTGCAAAAAGGGTAATGGTGCCGTAAAAAAGTCCTCGGAAGTTTGGGTGGAAGCCCAGGGAGCGGAATTCCTTAAGCATTTCAAAGGGCGTGTATGAGTCGGCACCGATGCCGAAATATGAGTTTGTAAGAAGGATGGTAACGCCCACTGCAACACCGATACCCATACCTGAAGCCACAAAGTCAGGTATGGGGTCGTCTTTGATGAGCTTTGAAATTGCAAGGTATAAAAGACCGCCCAGGGCTATTGCCAAGCCTCCCGCTAAGGGTGAACCGCCCGATAATGCGAAGAACAAGGGCAGCAATAAAAACGGGTGCGGTGCAAAAACTTTGTTTTTATTTTTAATTGAAAAAACAAAGCATAACACACTGCAAATCAGAAAGGCAAAAAGACCACGACCGGTTACGGCGCAAACAGAAAGGGTGAAAGCCCCTGTAAGCAATGCGCCCGTAATGCCGAGGCCTGCCTCTGATAATATTTTATTGGAACGTGAATTTTCTTTCATGTTTTTGCTCCGAATTAAAGGTTTACCAGGGTATTTTACAATATTATATTAAAATAAACAATACCGAAGCGAAAAAATTGTGCTTATAAATTTTGCATTTCATGAAAGTTGTTGACATTTACGAAAAGTTAATTTATAATAATGTAGATTAAATGCGAAATGGAGTGTGCATGTTAATGAAAATGTCAACTTTGGCAAAGTTTGTGATTTGCATTGTTGTAGTAAGCGTTGCTATGACAATTGTTTCTTCAAACATTCTTTCATCTGTACTTACTTTCAAGGCAGCTAAAAATAACGCTGCGTATATCGAGCAGATTGAGAATATTAATCTTTCAGGTAATGGTGGTTCTACAAACAGTGGTTCCAACGGCGGTTACGTTTCTACAACTCCCGGTGGTTCAACAAGCAGTGGTTCCAACAGTGGTTCACAGAATACACAGACCAATTCAGGTTCAACCGATAGCGGCGATAAGGCTCCCGTAGCTGACAACAATGGAGGCTCTGAGGATGTTGGTGCTGCACAGGGCGACGGCCTTAAGATGTACGTTGATGCTCTTAACAAGGCAAAGACATCTGCAGCTAAGGTTACCCGCGTAAGAACTAACGCTTCTAACTATAAGGGTCACGTTAAGGCCGGTATGCTTTCAAGCATCGCAAAGAGCCTTATGGGTACCTTTATGAAGGAAGATACAACTCCTCTTGATATTGACAAGAACGACCTTCCTCCCAAGGGTGCTAACTGCACACTTGATTCTGCAGCAGTTCAGTCAGTTGACGTTCAGAAGGATGGCGACAAAACCATCGTTACTATAGTTACTAAGGCTGAGTCAAATCCCAAGGCAGGTAGCGGTATCGGTTCTGCAGTTTCTATAATCGAAGAAAAAACAATTACTGATGCTGTTGCAGGTGTTATTGAAATTTCTAACATCAAGCTTGATTACGATCCCTGTACGCTTAAAGCAACAATTGATGCAGACGGTAACCTTGTAGCTCTCTACGTTCAGGCTCCCTGTATCCTTAGCCTTTCTGCTATGGGTATTGATGCTGAGGTTGGTATCGACTGCGAAGACGAATTTGTAATCGAATATTAATTCTTATATAGCGTTATCAAACACCGTCTTCGGACGGTGTTTTGTTTTCTAAGGTGTTTTATATGGATGCTTTATCTTGTAAGGGTATTAACAGTGCCCTTTCCGATGCCCTGAGGGATTCAATCAGGGTTGAGGTTTTGACTAAAACCGACTCAACCAATACGGTTGTGAAAAAGCGTGCTTCCTGCGGTGACGCAGAGGGGCTTTTTGTGATTGCAGGCGAGCAGACTGCAGGCAGGGGAAGACTTGGCAGAAGCTTTTTTTCGCCCGATGATACCGGACTTTATATGAGCTTACTGTTAAGACCCTCGATCACCCCGGAGCAAAGTGTGCTCATTACCACTGCTGCGGCGGTAAGCGTTTGCGATGCTTTGGAAAAGGTGGGCGTCGTAAGCACCGCCCTCAAATGGGTTAACGACGTTTTTTTGAACGATAAAAAGGTTTGCGGAATACTTACGGAGGGTAGTTTCAACCCTCAGAACGGCACCCTGGACTACGTTGTTTTGGGCGTCGGCATAAACGTTTATGAGCCAGATGAGGGCTTTCCGCCTGAGCTTCAGAGCATTGCGGGCTCGGTATTTGAAAGCAAAAAAGAAAATCAGCGTAATACCATTGCCGCGGAGTTTCTTAACTCATTTATGAGCTATTATAACGCCCTTGAAAAAAAGGATTATTACGATAAATACAGACAGAAATGCTTTGTTATAGGCAAGGATGTAACCATAATAAATAATGACGAAAAAACTCCTGCAAAAGCAGTGGGTCTTGATGAGAATTTCGGGCTTTTGGCAGAGCTTGGGGATGGTAGCACAGTTACCCTTAACTCGGGTGAAATATCAGTAAGACTCAAAACCTGAAAATTATTCAATTTACACAATAATTGCCCCTCGAAATCGTCAAACTCAAGGGGTAAAAATTTAATATTGCTATTGCATTTAACGGATTTATGTGTTAAAATCAGTTTGTATATATGGTAGTATAATGCTATTAGTATCTAATAGGAGGATTATTATGAAAGCAACCAAGAAAATTGTGTGTCTCACACTTGCGATGGTTATGGTAGCACTTGCTTTCGTTATGCCCGTTGCTGCGGCTGACGATTTACCCCTCGTAATTGTTGACGGCTTCGCTTCAACAAAGCTTTACACAGACTTCGGTACCGAAAATCAGAAGGAGGCATTCTTCGGCAGTGATACCGACGTTGAAGCTATGGTAACAGACGTAGGTGGCGCCTTTGTTAAGGGCCTTATCAAATACGGCTACAACAACAAGGATTTTGAAGCTTTTGCAGATAGCTTCATTCCCGCACTCAATAAATATTTTGAGTCCATCGCTTACAACACCGATGGTACCCCCAAGAATGATATCGGTTACTATGTAACAGATAAGCCTATCGCTGAATACACAGACGAAGAAAAGGCTCAGCTTTTCACTACATACACAATCGATACAGCTAAAGAATATGGTGAAGACAAGGCTTACTGCTTCAGCTATGACTGGCGCAAGAGCCCCATCGAGATTGCTGAAGAGTTCAAGGCATTCGTTAACTACGTAAGAGCACAGGAAGGTTGCAAAAAGGTTAACGTTGTAGCATTGAGCATGGGTTCAGCAGTAGTTCTTGCATATTTGGCAGAAAACGGCGGTAACCGTATTAATAACTGCGTATTCGCTTCTCCCGCATGGCAGGGCACAAGCCTCGTTGGTAACCTTTTCGCAGGTAACCTTGAGCTTGACATCTTTGCAGTTGAAAACTACCTTGTTAAATCTGCTGACGTTAGTGCAACAACTCATATCATTGCATATATTATCTCCTACATTGCAAGCTATGAAGGTCTTTCACACGAATACTTCGGCGACATCAACGCAGCGCTTCAGGGTGTTATACCTTATGTTTACGAAGATAGCCTTATTCCTCTTATGGCAGGTATGCCCGGCTTATGGGCTCTTGTACCCGCAGAGTACTACGAGGCTTCTAAGGACTTCCTCTTCCCCGAGGGTGTTGATGCAAATCTTGAAGCAATCATTGATCCTTACTACGATATTCAGGTAAATGCTAAGCAGATTATTGAATCTGCTCAGGCAGAAGGGATGAGATTCGCAATCGTTTGCGGTTACAACCGTCAGATGGTTCCTATCAGCACAGAGTACAAGCAGAGCGACGAGGTTATCGACGTTGAGTATATGACAGGTGGCGCTAACTGTGCACTTTACCTTCAGGCACACGATGACTGGGCTCAGGTTTACACACAGGAAATTAAAGACGGTCACAACCACGTTTCATGGGACTATAAGATTGATATGTCAACAGCAATGTTCCCCGAGCAGACATGGCTTATCAAGAATATGAAGCATAGCCAGTACAATGCAAACGACGGTACATTGGATACTATCATCTGGCTCCTTAATGCAGACGAGCAGTACACAGTACACACCGATAAAGAAAATCATCCTCAGTTCTCTCTTTACAACACATATAAGAGACACGTAACACCTATCACACTTGATGGTCTTCTTGGTGACGTTGATAACAGCGGTGCAGTTAACACACTTGACGCAAAGCTTGCACTTAAGATTGCAGCAGGTCAGGTTAAAGCAACCGACTATCAGCTTGAAGTTGGCGATATCGACGAGGACGGCGAAATCACAACTGTTGACGTAAGATACATCCTCCACATTGCAGGTGAAATTCCTTACGTTATCGCTTAAGTTAATACTTAAAACAAAGCCCCGATTCATTTGAATCGGGGTTAATTTTTTGCTTTTTTATTTTAATTTCATTACAAGCTTCAGCACTGTTTTCGCAGTCCGTTGCATTTCGCCAAGGGTTATGCCGTCCTTCTTTTGGTAGGTTTTAAGTAATGTGCCGTCGGGCTTTTTCTTGCCGGAGCGCTTGCCACCGGGCATTAATACGTCAACACCTGCCCTTACGCGATAGGCATTGTCAGTAAGCTTGGGGAACTCGTGGCTGGGTGATGACTGCATCCACCAGTCAGTCATTACAAGGCCGTCGTAGCTCCATTCCTGACGCAAAACACGTGTGCAAAGGTCGTAGTGGTAGTGAGCCCATACGCCGTTAATCTTGTTGTAGGAGGTCATAATGGTTAAGGGCTTGGCCTCTTTAACGCAAATTTCGAAGCCCTTAAGGTAGATTTCACGCAATGCCCTTTCGGAAAGTCGGGAATCGTTTTTGTTACGGTTGGTTTCCTGATTGTTACAAGCAAAATGCTTGGGACATGCGGCAACCCCCTCGCTCTGAAGTCCCGAAACAACTGCCGCGGCGGTTTTCCCCGTTAATAAGGGGTCTTCGGAATAATATTCAAAGTTTCTACCGCAAAGGGGACTGCGGTGAATATTCATACCGGGAGCCAAAAGAATGTCTGACCCCTTTACCTTCATTTCACCGCCGATTTTTTTATAAACACTGTGGGCTAAATCCGTATTCCACATTGATGCAAGGGACGTGCCAGAGGGTAATAATGAGCAGCACGCAAGCAGTCTGATGCCTGAGGGGCCGTCAGTTGTGGTAAGGGGGTCAACACCCAGCTCTCTTAATGAGGGGAGCACCCCGCCCATAACACCTGCGTTGCCCTTAGCACCAAGGGGACTGTTCATTACGTAAGCGCCACGGCTTATTGCCTCAAGTTCGTCGGGAGTAAGCTGAGCAACAAAGCTATCAAGGCTTTCGTTTCCATTCTTTACGTCCGATAATTTAATGGTGCGTTTTTGGGATGTGCCGCAATCTGCGGGAAGCTCGTTAAGAATAATGCTCTTTAAGTCATTTGTGGTGGTGGGCACCTTTTCGTAGCTCTTTGTGAATTTACCGTCCACTGCCTTGGGTGTAAGGCGGTCGAAGGCTTCAACAGGTGCCGCAACCTCCTTGAGCTGGTCAAGGACGATGTCCTCGGCGATCTCAAATGAATGGATTTTTTCGGCACTTCTTACGTCACCGCCAAGATATACGTTATAAACACCCTTTTCTATTACGTATGCGCTTCTGCGGGTGGTTTTGCTGCCGTCATCGTATGAAGCGAAGGTGTAGAAGGGAACGTTGAAGGTGAATTCCTGCTTTTCACCGCAGTTGAGCTTGCGGGATTTCCGGAATGCAGATAACACGCGTGCGGGTTTACCTAACACACCCTGGGGTGCCTCAACATAAAGCTGTAAAACGTCCTTGCCCTGATAGGTGTCGCCGACATTTTTGGTTGAAACAGTAACGGAAAGCTGATTGTCGCAAGCTGATGCGGAAATAAATTCACGCTGGAATTTGGTGTAGCTAAGACCGAAGCCGAAGGGGTATAAAACCGCATCCTTGTTGAAGGTTTCAAAATAGCGGTAGCCCACGTAAATATCCTCGGTGTAGTTGTTGTAATCCCTGTTGCCAAAATTGTCGGATGAGGGGTAATCCTCAAAGGATTTTGCAATGGTGTCGGTAAGTCTGCCTGAAGGCTCACGCTTGCCCAGAAGCACCTCGGCAACTGAGTTGCCGCTTTCCATACCGCCCTGCCAGGGAATAAGAATTGCTGAGTCGCCCTTAAGAAGCTCCTTTTCCCAGCTCATATCAATAATGCCGCCGATATTAAGAATTACCGCGGTTTTTTTGAAGCTCGCAGACACTCGGGAAATAAGCGATTTTTCATCATCAGTAAGGTAGAAGCTACCGTTTGTAAGGGTGTTTTCACGGTCCTCGCCTGCGGCTCTGCCGATTACCACAATACCAACGTGGCTTTTTTCTGCGGCGGCTTTAATAGTTGCATCGTCAATGGGCATTTCCTCATAATAGTGGGGCCAGTGTCCCCAAAAGCCGTGGTCGGGGACATTCTCCTTGCACCATTTGTCATAGATAGCGGCAAGCTCCTCGTTAAGGCTTGCACCGTTATTGCGCAGACCCTCTGTAAGATTTACGGTATAGGGCTTGATAACGTCACCACCTGAGCCGTAGCCCACGTAGATATAGTCATTCTGCACTCTGCCGAAGAGTGATATAATTTCGTTATCCTTTACGGGTAAAACCCCATCATTTCTTAAAAGGATGGTGCCCTCTGCACCTGCCTCCCTTAAAAGCTCAGGGATACCCTCGGTAACATCTTTAACTAAATCATCGGTTGCCATAGCCTCATTCTGACCAAGCTTATTAATAACCTTGCCGATAGCATTAAAAAGCTTGCGCTTGGCCTTTTCAGTAACGTTCATTACCAACACCTCCATATAAGGGGATTATACAATTTTAACGGGGCAAGGTCAAGTGAGAAAGGTGATTATAATTCGGAATTGAAGGGGCAAAGCCGATGATAATTAAGTTGTTGTAACGCGAAGCCTAGCCCTCCTGCTCTGGAGGAGGGGGGACCATCGCTTGCGATGGTGGGAGGTCCTAAGCACTTATTGTATAAAAAACTTGCTCGGAATGGTGTCAGTTTCCTTACGGTTATTCTTCAATTGGATATAACAGTTAAACCTTATTGAAAAAATAAAGTCAGTGTGATAGAATGAAGCAAAGGAGTGAGCTCTATGAAACGAAGAGTCAGTATATTATTAGTAACCATTTTAATGTTGTTCGGTGCGGTTTTTTGTACTACGGTAACGGATAACCAAAGCAATGTTTTGGTTAGTGAGGCGTATGCCGCCGCGGCTAAAGCCCCGCATTTAACGGGCGTTGCCAACGAAGCAAAGGGTGTTAAGGTAGCCTGGCAGAAGGTGAGCGGTGCTAAAAAATACAGGGTTTATCGCAAGGTTTCAAACGGCTCATGGCAGAAATTAGCCGAAACCACAAGTCTTACGTATACCGATACGAAAGCGGCTAGCGGTACAACATATAAATACACCGTTAAAGCATTGGTCAATGGCGCTTACGGTAAATATGAAAGCGGTCTTTCAATAAAAAGACTTGCCAACCCCGCGGGAATCAAGGTTGCAAACACAGCAAGCGGTGTTAAGGTTACGTGGAATGCAGTGAAGGGTGCAGGCGGATACAAGGTTTACCGCAAGGCGGGAAGTGCCAAATCCTGGACATATCTTGGTGCAGTAAAGACTAATTCTTATGTTGATAAAAGTGTTTCTGCAGGCACAAACTACACCTACACTATGAAAGCGTATAGTGGTTCAATCGTAAGCTCATATAATACCACGGGTGTAACCACCAAAAGACTTACTAATCCTACCGGAATCAAAGCTGTAAATGGTGCTTCGAGCATAAAGGTTACGTGGGATGCAGTAAAGGGTGCTGCTGGTTACAAGGTTTACCGCAAGGCGGGTAGTGCAACATCCTGGACATATCTCGGTGCGGTTAAGACGAATTCCTATGATGACAAAAGTATTTCTGCAGGTACAAGCTACACTTACACAATAAAAGCGTACAGCGGTTCAATTGTAAGCTCGTATAATGCAACGGGTGTAACCACCAAAAGACTTACCAATCCCGCAAACTTTAAAGTAACCCAAAACGTTGAGCATGTGAAGATTACTTGGGATGTGGTTAAGGGTGCGACGGGCTACAAGGTTTATCGAAAAATGAATAACGCTACCTCGTGGACTTGCCTTGGTAACGTGAAAACCAATTCGTATTCAGATAAAAGTGTGTATGTGAATCAGAATTACAGATATACTGTAAAGGCATATTATTCCAACATTGTAAGTAGCTATAGCTCCACAGGTGTTTCTATTAAGTTTACTGCTAATAGTGCTTATAAAGCTAATCTTAAAACCATACCGGCATTTAATGGTTCAACACCATACATTGTTATAAATAATAATGTTCCCGGTCTTTCTGTTTATGATAGAAGTTCTAAGT
The DNA here is from genome assembly GCA_045654405.1 of Acutalibacteraceae bacterium. GTDB lineage: Bacteria > Bacillota > Clostridia > Oscillospirales > Acutalibacteraceae > DTU089. The sequence goes on from JAZONH010000016.1 coordinate 23,336, forward strand.
ATTTTGAAAAATATTCTGCTCTTGATTCTCTCGGTCGTTGCGGTGTTGCGTTTGCGTGTCTTGGTGTTGAAACTATGCCTACCGAAGATAGAGGAAGTATAGGTTCAGTAAAGCCATCAGGTTGGCACACAGTAAAATATGACTGTGTTGATGGCAAATATCTTTATAATCGTTGTCATCTTATAGGTTTCCAGCTTTCTGCAGAAAATGCCAATACTAAAAACCTTATAACAGGAACGCGTTATTTGAATGTGGAGGGTATGTTGCCGTTTGAGAATATGGTTGCCGACTATATCGAGGAAACAGGAAATCACGTTCTTTACAGAGTTACCCCTGTATTTAAGGGTAATGAACTTGTTGCCAGAGGTGTACAGATAGAAGCGTATTCCGTTGAAGATAAGGGCGAAGGCATCTCCTTTAATGTGTATTGCTACAATAACCAACCGACCATAACCATTAATTATGCGACGGGTGAAAGCACGGATTCGTGCGGAAGCTCGGGTGGGTCTTCTGGCGGTTCTGTAACGGGAACAACTTATATTCTTAATACTAATTCCAATAAATTCCATTATCCCAATTGCAGTTCTGCAGACAAGATTTCAGAAAGCAATCGAGCTGAATATACGGGCAGCAGAGAAGATCTTATCGCACAAGGTTATTCACCCTGCGGCAATTGTGATCCGTAACATATAATCAGAAAAGCATCCACTTACCATTGGTAAGTGGATGCTTTATGTATTAATAACATCTGGAGCAGGGAGTATAACCCATACTTTGAGCATATTCTAAAGATACTTGAGAGGGGTTTTTCATACCGCTACAACCTGCATGGCTGTGGTATTTTGAACCTGATTGCGGAATCCAGACCATTGATGAGTATTCGGGTTCGTACTCAATTTGAGTAGTTTCTTTTTCGGTGGTAGTTTGCTTTTCGGTGGTAGTTTGCTTTTCAGTAGTAGTTTGTTTTTCTGTTGTAGTTGGAACTGTTGGTGATTCTTGTGCGGTTGCGAGAGTAGTTTGAACATTAAGATCTTTTACTGTTGTGCTGTCTGTTGTAGTAGGTGTTGTCTCAATGGTTTCTTCGATAAGAGTTTCTTCAAAAATAGTTGTGTTTTCTGTAGTATCAACATAGTCGATCGAGTTATCACCCATACCGGCGAATAATGTTATTGTTCCAATTAAAGCCAAAACAACAGTTATTATAATTTTAATGGGCTTTTTCCAATTGGTGAATTTCCACATGAAGAATATGCCTACGGGAAAAACTGTGATTAACATTATAACTATGAACCAAGTTTTTTCATACCAATTCTTTTTCAAAAATATTCCTTCTTTCTAAAAATAAAAAGTGTGTGCAACCGAAGTTACACACACCGAAAAACGCATAACCCCTGATTGCTACCACACAAATCATAGGCATATCACAAGGAATGCACAATTGGAGAATGCATTTTTACCGAAGTAAAAAACATTCCCTTATAATATGCCCAATATTCGATTTGTGTGGTAACTTTAGAATATCACAAAATTATGAAAATATCAATAAAAACAAAAAATAAAGGACTTCCGAAGAAGTCCTTTTTTGGAGCTGATAACCGGATTCGAACCGGTGACCTCATCCTTACCAAGGATGCACTCTACCACCTGAGCTATATCAGCATAGCTTTAACAAGCAAGAGATATTATACATATACTTTTGTACATTGTCAAGGTTTTTGCGGTAAAAATAATTTTTATCTGCCGTTGTAATGGTTTTACTTATTTGTTATAATTAAAATCAAAGGATGTGTTGTGATGCATAATTTTTTTGTTAACGACAGAAGCCGTAACGGTGATTACTATTATATCACCGATGGTGACTTTAACCATATTAAAAACGTTCTTCGTATGAAGGCGGGGGATAAATTTCTTGTGAGCCTTAATGGTAAAAGCGACCTTTGCGTGCTTGACGAGCTTACAGGGGATACTGCCATTGCTAAAATTGAGGAAGAAAATTATCAGGACACAAGCCTCAGTGTTAAGCTGTACCTTTTCCAAGGACTTCCTAAAAGCGATAAAATGGAGCTTGTTATCCAGAAGGCGGTTGAGCTTGGCGCAGAGGGTATTATCCCCGTTGAAATGAGCCGATGCGTTGTGAAGGTCGAGGAAAAGAAAAAGAAAAGCAAGCAGGCACGCTGGCAGGCAATTTCCGAAAGTGCCGCAAAGCAGAGCAAAAGAACCGTAATACCAACGGTTTATGACATTACTTCATATAAAAATGCCCTTAAAATGGCAGAGGAAATGGATCTTTTTATTGTGCCCTACGAGTCAAAGGACGGTATGGAATCTACCAAAAAAGCTCTTTCACAGATGAAAAGTGGTATGAAGGTGGGTATTCTTATTGGCCCAGAGGGCGGCTTTGACGAAAAAGAGATAGACCTTGCACAGGATATGGGCGGCAATATTGTATCCTTGGGAAAAAGGGTTCTGCGTACCGAAACTGCGGCAATAACAGCCCTCAGTATGTGTATGCTTTATGCGGAAATGAACGTTGAGGTTGAGTGAAAATGAAAGCATTACCCGAAAAATTTGCCGAAAGAATGAAGCTTATTCTGGGCAATGAATACGACAATTATATCGCCTCGCTTGATGAAAAGCCCGTAAGGGCATTCAGGGTAAATACCGATAAAATTTCGTTAGCAGAGTTTGAAAAAATCAACCCATTTGCTGCTGAAAAAATCCCCTACGTTGAAAACGGATTTTACTTTGAGGATGAAAAAATCGGTAACCATCCATTTCACCATGCGGGTATGATTTACGTTCAGGAGCCGGGGGCTATGATGCCTGCAGAGTGCATCGAAATCGACCCTGACTGGCATATTCTGGATATGTGCGCCGCACCCGGCGGCAAAAGCACCCAGCTTAAAAATAAATTGGGCGAAAACGGTATTCTTGTGTCAAATGAGATTATTCCCTCAAGGTGCAAAATACTTACGGGTAACGTTGAAAGGCTTGGTCTTAAAAACGTTGTAACCACCTGTATGGACACCAAAAGACTTGCGGAAAATTTCCCCGAAGCCTTTGATATGATTATGGTTGATGCCCCTTGCTCAGGTGAGGGTATGTTCAGAAAAGAGGAAATTGCTATTGACGAATGGAGCGAGGAAAACGTTGAAAGCTGCGCTATCCGTCAGCAGGAAATTTTAGAAAATGCCGTAAAATGCCTTAAATCAGGTGGCTATATTGTGTACGCAACCTGTACGTTTTCGGTGGATGAAAACGAAAAAACTGTCGATAATTTCCTTAAAAATCATCCCGATTTTGAGCTTGTCGGGGTGCCTGAAATGGTTGCAAAAAGCACCTGCGACGGCATAAAATTTACGGGTTGCGAGTGCGAAAATATACACCTTACAAGGCGTTTTTACCCCCATAAAAGTAAGGGAGAGGGGCAGTTTGCAGCGGTGCTTCATAACACAAATACACCCCGTAATTACCCCATTAACAGAGCCAAAGGCAAGGCTAAAATTGACAAAATTATCTATGATTTTCTTGATGAAAATCTTGCGGATTACGACGTAGAAAGGGTCCTTTTACATAAGGGCACACCCGTGTATTTTGACCCGGATTTTGAGGTTGGCAGAGCCACTGTTTTTGCCATGGGTATTACCATCGGCGAGGTGCGCAAGGGCTACCTTCAGCCCCATCACCAATTCTTTATGGGTATGGGCGACTCATTTAAAAGAAAAATTGACCTTGCACCAGATAGTGATGAAATAAAGAGGTACCTTCACGGCGAAGAAATTGAAGCAAACTGCTCCAACGGTTGGGCGGTTGTAACCGTGAACGGTTGTGCTCTCGGCGGTGCCAAGGTGGTAAACGGCAGAGCCAAAAACCACTATCCAAAGGGACTGAGAATAAAATAATTCGGAAATCGGAATGCATAATTCGGAATTATGAATCAGCCTTGATTTTTACATCTTTTAACTCAAAAAATTCCGTTGTTTTTGGCGGGATTTTTTTGTTGTTTTCTATTCACTTTTTATTATATATATGATATACTCTAATTAATTATATAATAGGAAAATTGGGTGCTTATATTTTAAAGCACGGAAGGAATTTTTCAATGGCTAAAATTATTTCAATCGTTAATCAGAAGGGTGGCGTCGGTAAGACCACAAGTGCCGTGAATCTTGCGGCGGCGTTGGGTGCCCTCGGCAAAAGGATACTCCTTGTTGATATTGACCCCCAGGGCAACACCACAAGCGGATACGGCATCTCCCGTAAAAATCTTACCGCCACATCCTACGAGTTACTTATAGGCTCCTGCAACGCGGCACAGTCCGTTATAAAAACCAAGTTTCAGGGGGTTGATATTATCCCCTCAAACATCAATCTTGCAGGTGCGGAAATAGAGCTTGCGGTTATGGACAAGCGTGAGGCGCTTTTAAAGAATGCCCTTGCAACAATTCAGGAGAATTACGATTTCATTTTCTTTGATTGTCCCCCCTCGTTAGGTCTTATAACCCTTAACGCACTTACCGCGTCAGACAGCTTTATTGTTCCTATTCAGTGTGAATACTATGCTCTTGAGGGTCTGTCACAGCTTATGGCTACCGTGCGTACCATAAAAAGACTCTACAATCCCTATATTGAGCTTGAGGGCGTTTTGCTTACAATGTACGACGGCAGACTTAACCTTACTCAGCAGGTTGTTGCCGAGGTTAAAAACTTTTTCCCGAAAAAGGTCTACGCAACGGTTATCCCCCGTAACGTAAGACTTTCCGAGGCACCCTCGTTCGGTGAGCCGGTTATTTATTATGACCGCGCCTCAAAGGGAAGCGAAAGCTACAACGCTTTGGCAGAAGAATTTTTGAAAATGAATTAAGGTGATAATAAATGGCAGCTAAAAAATCAGGTCTTGGCAGGGGATTTGACGCTATTATGCTTGATAACTCCGTTGAGGAGCTTTCATCAAGTGCAGGCGCCGTTAAGGTTAAATTAACGGATATTGAGCCCAATCGTGACCAGCCCCGTAAGCAGTTTGATGAGGATGCTTTGGCAGAGCTTTCCGAAAGCATCTTGAAGCACGGCGTTCTTCAACCCCTTCTTGTAAGACCCATGCTTGACGGCAGCTATCAGCTTGTAGCAGGTGAGCGCCGTTGGCGTGCATCAAGAATGGCGGGTCTTACCGAGGTGCCCGTTGTTATAAAGGATTTAACAGATGCTCAGGTTGCAGAGCTTGCTCTTGTTGAGAATATTCAGCGCGAGGACTTGAACGTTCTTGAGGAGGCTAACGGCTACAAGGAGCTTTCTGAAAAATTCGGATACACTCAGGAGGAAATCTCAGAGATAGTCGGTCGTTCCCGTTCAGCGGTTGCAAACGCATTGAGAATACTTACACTTCCCGAAGAGGTGCAGGCAATGGTTATGCGAAACGAGCTTTCTGCGGGTCATGCTAAGGCAATATTGACCGCCGCAGACAAGGATTATCAGATTGAGCTCGCAAAGCTTGTTGTTAAAGAGGATTTGTCCGTAAGAACAACCGAAAGGCTTGCAAGAAAATCCACAAGCGACGTTAAAACCGGCAAAAAGGCTAAGAAGCGCAATCCCTACTACGACGAGGTTGAGCTTGCACTTTCCGACGTACTGGGAAGACAGGTTAAGGTTACAAAATCAAGTAAAAAGGGTTCGTTGGAAATTGAGTTTTTTGACGACGACGACCTTAAAAAGCTTTTGAAAATATTTGACAACGAATAAGGAGACAGAGCAATGATTGATATTAAATTTTTAAGAGAGAATCCCGAGATAGTAAAACAGAATATTAAAAATAAATTCCAGGATAAAAAGCTTGCACTTGTTGACGAGGTAATTGAGCTTGACGCTGAAAGCCGTAAGGTTAAGGGCGAGGCAGACAGCCTTCGTGCATCAAGAAACAAAAACAGCAAGATGATCGGTGCTCTTATGGGTCAGGGCAAAAAAGACGAGGCAGAGGCAATGAAAAAGCAGGTTGCCGAGGATGCAAAGCGTCTTGCAGAGCTTGAGGCTCTTGAGGTTGAGCTTTCAAAGAAGGTTAACGACATAATGATGGTTATCCCCAACATTATCGACCCCAGTGTTCCCATTGGTAAGGATGACTCCGAAAACGTTGAAATCGAGCGCTTCGGCGAGGCATTCGTGCCCGAATTCGAAATTCCCTATCATCGTGAAATTATGGAAAGCTTTGAGGGTATCGACCTTGACAGTGCAGGCAGAGTAGCAGGTAACGGCTTCTATTACCTTTGCGGTGACATTGCAAGACTTCATTCAGCGGTTATTTCATACGCTCGTGACTTTATGATTGATCGCGGCTTCACATACTACATTCCTCCCTTTATGATCCGTTCAAACGTTGTAACAGGTGTTATGAGCTTTGCAGAAATGGATGCTATGATGTATAAAATCGAGGGCGAGGATCTTTACCTTATCGGTACAAGTGAGCACTCAATGATCGGTAAGTTCATTGACACCATCGTTCCCGAGGAAAAGCTTCCCCAGACACTTACAAGCTACTCACCCTGCTTCCGTAAGGAGAAGGGCGCTCACGGTATTGAGGAGCGCGGCGTTTACCGTATCCATCAGTTCGAAAAGCAGGAAATGATTGTTGTTTGTAAGCCCGAGGATAGCCCCTACTGGTTTGACCAGCTCTGGAAAAACACAGTTGATTTATTCCGTTCACTTGATATCCCCGTAAGAAAACTGGAGTGCTGCTCAGGTGACCTTGCAGAGCTTAAGGTTAAATCAGTTGACGTTGAGGCTAGGAGCCCCAGACAGCAGAAGTATTTTGAGGTTGGCTCTTGCTCAAACCTTTCAGATGCTCAGGCAAGACGTCTTAAAATCCGTGCAGGCGGTAAGGACAAAAAGTACTTCCCCCACACACTCAATAACACCGTTGTTGCTCCTCCCAGAATGCTTATTGCATTCCTTGAAAATAACCTTAACGCAGATGGTAGCGTAAATATTCCCGTAGCGTTAAGACCCTATATGGGCGGCAAGGAAAAGCTTATTCCTACGGTATAAGCAAAATTCAAAATGCAAAATTGAGTGGATGCATCGCATCCGTATTTAGGTATTTCTATGTATAAAAATGATAAATTCAATGACCGTAAAAAGAAATTTGACGGTCATAAGGAAGATTTTTCTGAAAGAGAAAATCAAAATGAAAAGGATATAATATTCGGCAGAAACTCTGTTGCCGAGGCAATAAAGGCGGGTCGTCCCCTTGACAGTGTTATGGTTGCAAGGGGTGAACGCTCAGGCTCAGTGCCCAAAATTCTTGCAGATGCAAAAAATGCGGGTATACCCATTAAGGAGGTTGACCGTAAGAAGCTTGACTTCCTTTGTGGTCACGCAAATCACCAGGGCGTTATTGCAATGGGTGCCGTTAAGGCATATTCAACCGTTGACGATATTTTTGCAAAAGCCGAGGAAAAGGGCGAGGCTCCCTTCATCATTGTTTGCGATGAAATTGAGGATCCTCATAACCTTGGCGCAATTATCAGAACTGCCGAGGCCGCAGGTGCTCACGGTGTTATCGTTCCCAAAAGACGCAGTGCACCCCTGAGCTTTGCCGTTGCTAAAACCTCTGCAGGTGCAGTTGAGTTTATGCACGTGGCAAGAGTTACAAATATCCCTCAGACACTCGACGAGCTTAAGGCCAGGGGCGTCTGGATTTACTGTGCGGATATGGACGGCGAAACCTTTTACAACGCTAACCTTAAGGGAGCGGTGGCGCTTGTTATCGGCTCCGAGGGTAAGGGTGTAGGCAGACTCGTTAAGGAAAAATGCGACGTTATTCTTTCAATGCCTATGAAAGGGCAGATTAATTCTCTTAATGCATCGGTTGCCGCAGGTATTCTGATGTATGAAATATCCAGACAGCGCGATATTTAAGTGAGGAATAAAGATGGCTGACGATAGAAAAAAAGCACGAAAGTGGTCTTTGGAGGAAATTGACGAGTTGCTTCAGGACAGTGGGATGCTTCAAAATGGCAGAGATGCCATTGAGTTTGTAGAAACAATCGAGCATACCCCCAAGGCAGTTTCCTTTAACCCCAGACCCGGTCACAATGATAATATAGAGCACCGCATTATAACCGATACGGTTGAGCGCTCTGACAGTGTGGCAGAGCCTCAGGTTTACGGTACCTTTGTCAGCGAAAAGTATCGGAATCGCTTTTTTAATAAACCTATTCAGAACCTTGAAAAAACTGCCGAGCACCGTATAGTACCCCCTGAGGAGCAGAAATACGAGCGTGGTGGATTTGTAAAAAAACAAAGCAATTTTGCACATACGTCGGATTTTTCGCCGGTGCCCAATCTCGTGCCCGACCATAAGGTGGGTCAGATGAGCGCTACCGACAAAACCGTGGTGTTTGACGATAAAAAATATACTAAAACAATCGGCCTTCGTTCCCTTGCGGTAACCGATGGTGATGCCCACGATATTGAAATCCCCGATGAGGATGACGGCGCACAGCTTACCTTTGAGGGCTTCAACGACGATGCAGTTGAAATTGTTGACGAAAGAGAAGTTGAAGAGCAGCTTCTTAAAAAACGCAAGGAAAAGGCAAGTAAATTTACCGTCACAAGCGAGCCTGACGAGCCTGACACCAATGAGCCTGTTAAAAAATACGGTACCGACGAATACCGTATGCCTGATGATAAATTTAAGGTTGCTTACTTCTTAAGAAAACAAAAGAATACCGCTTTAATCGGTGCAGTATTCTCATATATATCATTCTTTTTGCTTATGGTAATCTCATTGATTGCCAAAAACTTTACCGAAGGCGGAACGATTTTAGTTATAGCCTCGTTGCTTCTTACTATTGCACCCTGTGTGGTTAATATAAGCACCATTATTGACGGTGTGAAGGGGTTCAAGGGCTTCAGGCTTAATCGTGATACGGGGGTTTTCCTCGGTCTTGTTGCCGCCCTTGTGCAGGAAATGGCATTCTTGTTCACAGCAGACCCCTTTGAAAAGGGTATCAGCTTGTTCGGTTGTGTGGCAGTGTTGAGCCTGGGGCTCAGTCTTACCGCCCGCGTGATTGAAATTACCAGAATCAGTGAAAATTTCGCATATATGACCGAAAAGCAGGATATTTATGCAGTAGGGCCTATTGAGCAAGGCGAAACTGCATTTGAAATCGGCAGGGGATTGCTTCTTGAGGAGCCCGTTGTTATTGCTTCTCAGAAAACCTTATTCCCCCGACGCTTTGTAGAGCTTTCAAGTAAATTTTATCCCTCGGACGATATTGCCCGTAAGCTTATTCCCATAAGCTTCGGCGTGTCCGTTTTAATCGGCGCAATTTCACTGGTGGTTACAAAGCACCTTTTAAGCGGTATAACCGCATTTACTGCCGCACAGTGTATCAGCTTACCTTATTTTTCCTTTATTGCGGATGCCATTGCTATTAAGCGTGTGTCTGCCAAAGCCCGTAAAAAGGGTGGTATGATTGCAGGCTGGGACGCTTTAAGAGCCTGCGAAAATGCAAATGCCATTGCAGTTGATTCGGCGGATATTTTTGATGAAAACGGCGGCAACGTTTATGGCATACATCTTTTCTACGATATGGAAATTGATGAAGCCATTATCAACACTGCCGCGTTGGTTATAGCCTCCGGCGGACCACTCGGTAACCTGTTTAAAAGGGTCATTGTGGGCGAGGTTTCCCTTCTTCCTCCCGTTGACACCTTGGCATATGAGGAGAAGCTGGGCCTTTCTGCATGGATTTTCAACAGACGTGTGCTTGTGGGTAATGCAGATTTACTTAAAAATCACAACGTTGAAATTCCCGATATGGCGCTTATTGAAAAGCACCTTACCGAGGGCAGATACCCCCTGTATCTTGCTATTGATGGTAAGGCGGCCGCGGTATTTATAATTTCATACGACGTTAACTCTGCAAACGCACGACTTCTTAAAACCATTGAAGGCAACTGCATTTCATTGCTTGTGCGTTCAGATGATGCCAACATAACCGACACAATGGTTGCAAATAAGCTTAACCTGCCCGTGAGTGGTGTTAAGGTTTTGTCAGCGGTATCGGGTGATCTTTATAAATCATACGAGGCATGCACAACCTCTGCCGCCGACGCTTTGCTTTTGCACGACGGCAAGGCTACAAGCTTCCTGCATTGCATAAAAAGTGCGTTGTCGCTTAGTGCTATTAAGCAGGTTATACACATCTTCCAGATTTGTGCAATGGGTATCGGTATTGCGGTTGTTGCGGTGCTTGCCCTGGTTTCGGGTCTTGAGCATCTTAACTGCCTGCAGATGGCGTTTATGCAATTGTTCTTTACAGCAATTTCACTTTTTGCACTTACGGGAACGCATATTGTGCACAATTTCGAACGTAAAAAGCGTTCTACAGGTCGTCAGCGTCCTGCACGGGCTCGTCGCCGTTAAGGGGCTTACCCGTATATGAGCCGTTGACATCACTCAGAATATTGGGGTCAAGGTTGTTATCGGCGTCGATAACCTCCTGCACCTTGCTCTTGTTGTGTTTTTTCATAATATTCACCTCGTGGATATTATTTCATAAATAACAAAAATTATTAAGAGAGGATAAATCATAATGGAAAAAGTACGTTTAGGTATCATAGGCGTGGGCAATATGGGCTCAAGCCACATTAAAAATGCTCTTAAAGGCACAATGCCTGAAATCGAAATTACGGCAGTAGCCGATATTAAGCCAGATAGACTTGATTGGGCTAAGGAACAGCTCCCCGAGGTTAAAACCTTTGACACTGCATCCGCGCTTATGGATTCAGGTGAGGTTGATGCAGTTCTTATTGCTACTCCTCACTATGACCATCCCCCTCTTGTTATAGAGGCTTTGGAAAAGGGTCTTCACGTTATGAGTGAAAAGCCCGCAGGTGTTTATACAAAGCAGGTTCGCGAAATGAATGCAGTTGCAGACAAGAGCGATAAAATATTTGCAATTATGTTCAACCAGCGTACAAACTGCCTTTACAGAAAGGCTCACGAAATTGTGCATAGCGGCAAATACGGCGAATTACAGCGTGTAACATGGATTATTACCGACTGGTACAGAACACAGTCCTACTATAATTCAGGCGGATGGCGTGCAACATGGTCAGGTGAAGGCGGCGGCGTGCTTCTTAATCAGTGCCCCCATCAGCTCGACTTGTGGCAGTGGATTTGCGGTATGCCCGAAAAAATTACTGCAGTTTGTCACGAGGGCAAATGGCATAATATCGAGGTTGAGGACGACGTTATGATTTATGCTGAGTATCCTAATGGTGCTACGGGTACCTTTATCACCACAACGGGCGACTTCCCCGGCACAAACAGACTTGAAATTACTCTTGATAAGGCTAAGCTCGTTTGTGAAAACGGTAAGCTTACCGTTTGTGAGGTTGCTGAAAGCGTAAGCGAGTTTACTAAAAATGCAGCTGAGGGCTTCGGCAGAATCGATACAAAGGTATTTGAAGCAGAGCTTGACGGCAGAAATATTCAGCACCCCGAGGTTGTTAATAAATTTGCAGGCGCAATCCTTCGTGGTGAGCCCATTACCGCATCAGGTCAGGAGGGCATCAACGGTCTTATGATTTCTAACGCCGCATTCCTTTCATCATGGTTGGGTAAAACCGTTACCTTACCCATTGATGAGGAGCTCTTCTACAATATGCTTCAGGATAAAATCCAAAACTCATCCTTTGTTAAGGAAGTTAAAGAAACCGTAACCGAGAATATGGATTCTACTTATTAATTAGTTCTTAAGGTGAAAAAATGACTAAAAAGTATTTTAAATTGTTGCTCAGTTTAGGTGTTATACTGTGTATTCTGTGCACCAGCTTTACAATGACTCTTGCGGCACCCCAGTGGGGCGAGTTCGAGGGCGAGGTTGAAGAAGACTTTTTCGACGACGATGACGTGCCCACAGTTCAGGAAACAGAAGAGGAGACTACGGAGGAAACAACCCGCAAGGAGACTAAGCCTGCTACCACGCAAGCCCAGGTAAAGCCAACGACTTCCACAAATACTACTGAAAAACCCACCAAAAACACAAACGACACTACAAGAAAGACTGACGAAAAAACCACAAAAGCCGAAACCACAGAGCCCACCGAAACAGAAACCACCGATGAGGACGAGGCGTTGCTTAAGGACGGTCAGTTCTTTGTATATCTTGAGAGAAACAACGGCGAGCGCAGGCTTAAAACGATTCTTGATAAGCCCGGCTTGGTTCCTCAGCCCAATATGCCCGTAAGAAAGGGTTATGTTTTCAAGGGCTGGTACAGGGATGAAAAGTTCACCGAGGCTTGGGATTTTAGTAAAAGCATTGCCGAGAAGGGCACAGTAATCTACGCTAAGTGGGAAGCCGCTCCGGACACCGTTGAATATAAAATAACCGTAAAAGAAGTGCCCGATGGTACCATTGCGGTTAACCCCGGCACTGCAAGTGTAGGCGAGGTTGTTATTATCACCGTTAAGCCCGATGCAGGCAAGCGCCTTGTTGCAGGCAGTGTTACAATCAATGGTAAGCACAGTGACGTGCTCAGCTTCATTATGCCCGAGGGAGACGTAGTTGTTGGTGCAAGCTTTGAGGAAGCTCCCGAGATTGTGCAGACCGAAAAAATGAATCCATTGCCCTTTATTATCGTAGCGGCGGTTTTATTGGTAATTGCCGTTGTGGTAGTTATAATAGTTGTCAAGTATAAAAACAGACCCGCAATCGTGGAGTATGATGAAAACGGTGCGATTATTCTTGATGATGACGACGATGACCGTTGGATAGATGATTCCATTGTTATCGAGGCTGGTTTTGCAAACGGTAAGATTGTTCGCGAAGGCGTTGAAGGCGTTGACTATGAAACAGAATCCCTGGACCTCTTTGAAACAGAACGATTAGATGATTAATAAAAAAGACTCTCGTTCCTGAATGGAATGAGAGTCTTTTGTTAGTTATAATGTTACGCCGTCCTTAAAAATAGCAATTTCTTCATAATTGTTAATTTCGTTAAGGGCTTTTTTGCCGTCGGCAATATCAATTATTGCATTGAGTAGCTCGTTGGACGCTTCCTCGAAGCCGGCATTTTCGAGAAGTATGCCCGCATCAAAGTCAATCCAGGATTTTTTCTTTGATGAAAGAGGCGTGTTGGTGCTTATTTTTAAGGTGGGTATGGGTGCACCTAAGGGGTTTCCTCTGCCAGTGGTGAAGAGGATGATTACCGCATCGGCACAGGCGAGGTTGGTGGTGGAAACAATATCGTTTCCGGGGCCCCACAGAAGGGATACGCCGCTTTTTTCGCAAGGCTCATAAAGACCCAGAACGTCCGTTATGACGGCTGTACCGCCCTTTGTAACGCATCCTAAGGATTTCTCCTCTAAGGTGGTTATACCGCCGTCCTTGTTGCCTGGTGAGGGGTTTTCATACACCACCTGGTTATGGCGTGTAAAGTAATTTTTGAAGCCGTTTATCATATCAACGGTTTTGTTGAAAACCTCTTCGTTAAGGCTACGATTCATCAGGATGGTTTCTGCGCCGAACATTTCGGGCACCTCAGTGAGTATTGCTCGTGCCCCCTGGTCTGTTAGTTTGTCACAGATTTTACCGCACAGAGGGTTTGCGGTAATGCCCGAGAAACCGTCAGAACCGCCGCATTTGAAGCCGATTGTAAGCTTGCTTATGGGTTGGGGCGTACGCTTATCCTCTTTGGTTATTTCGTAAATTTCTTTAACCTTTTCAAGACCTGCTTCAAGTTCGTCGTCGCATTCCTGCATATTAAGGAGCTTGATTCTGGTTTTGTCATATTCGCCTAAAAAGGGCTTCATAACCTCAAGGTTGTTATTTTCGCAACCAAGTGACAGAAGTAACGCACCGCCTGCATTAGGGTGCTTGCAAAGCGCAGCAAGGCATTTTGCAGTATTATCCGCATCCTCGCTCAATTGTGAGCAACCGTAGGGGTGAGTGAGGGCTAAAACCTCGTTATCAAGCCCAAGGGCTTCGGTTGCCTTCCGGGCGATCATCTTAGCCGCGTTGTTGGCACAACCAACGGTGGGGATAATAAAGATTCTGTTTCTTATACCCACCTTGCCGTTTTCTCTTAAATAGCCCATAAAGGTGAGGTGGGATTCATCGGGTGTGTATGGATTGTTACCCTTAAACGTGTATTCCTCGCACTCGGTGAGGGCGGTTTTCAGGTTATGGGTGTGCACGTGCTCGCCCTTTTTTATATTGCACCTTGCTATACCGATGGGGTAGCCGTATTTTATTACGCTTTCACCCTCGGCAATATCCGTCAGTGCAAATTTGTGTTTTTCAGGGATATTGACTGCTAAGGTGACACCCTCGAAGGCATCTCCTGCCTTAAACTCGTTAAGGGCAACTCCCACGTTGTCCCGTGAGTTGATGATTATAGCCTTATCCATTATAAAAGCTCCAAAGCGGCCTTTACGCCGTTATTTTCAATTGCCTTACAGCAGTCCTCAACAAACTGTGCGGCATTTTCAATTTCAGTAAGGTCACAGCCCCAGAAATCAACGTTCTTAAGTACCTCCTGCACTTTTGTGTCGGGGATCTTGTTAACTCTGCCGAAGAATTCAAGCACCTCTGCATTGTCCTTGATTTCGTATTCGGCACCATTACGTGTGCTTACAAAGGCACCGTCCTTGAAGTCGCCGTTATAGAACTCAATAAGGCAGGCAAGACCGAAGAAAAGTCGCTTGGAGAAGCTACCTGCTTTAACGTTATCAAGTAATGAGGGCAAGCATCTTGCCTTGAATTTTGAAACTGAGTTAAGGGAAATATCAAGGAGTCGGTGGTCGATGAAGGGGTTGTTAAATCTTTCGAGGACTGAAAGGGCAAAACCCTCCTTTTCCTTTTCTGGAAGGGGAATGTAGGGGATAACCTCCTCCTTAAGAGTTGTTATGATGAAGGAGTTGAAAGCCTCGTCATTCATCATATCGCGCACAATGTCAAAGCCCGCAAGGTATGCTCCAAGGACGCTTACGGTGTGTGCGCCGTTAAGGATACGAACCTTGCGCATTTTGTAGCCTGAAATATCATCACAGAATACTGCACCTAAGCCCGATTTGTGTGCGGGGAAAATATCCTTGAGACCTTCCTTATCCTCAATAGCCCAGAAGAAAAAGGGCTCTGCAGTGTCAAGAAGGGGGTCTGTATAGCCTAATTTGCTGTAGAATTCATCTACGTCCTTTTTGGGGTAGCCTGTAACGATTCTGTCAACAAGGGTGTTTGAGAAGCTGCATTTATCAAGCCATATTGCAAACTCTTCCCCAAGCTCCCAAAGCTCGGCATATTGCTTTACGCATTTTTTAAGCTCGGTACCGTTGTTTTCAATGAGCTCTACGGGTAAAAGGTAAAGTGCACTTTCGTCACTGCCCTTGAAATAAGTAAAGCGTTCAAATAAAAATCGTGTAAGCTTAGCGGGGTAGGATGAGGGTGGTGCATCGTTGAAATTATCGCTTTCCACAAATGCAATTCCTGCCTCGGTGGTGTTGGAAATAATTATTTTCAAATCCTCGCTACGGGCAATTTCTAAAAGTGAGTCAAAATCCGCATAAGGGTCAACACAGCGTGAAACACTGTTGATTACCCTTGTTTTTTCGGTTGCCTCGCCCTTTTCTCTGCCGCGAAGAATAAGAGTATAAATGCCGTTCTGCTCGTTTATAAGCTCGCACAGACCGTTTTTAATGGGCTGGCACATAACAACGCTACCGTCGAATAAGCCCTGCTCATTCATTACGTCAACAAGATAGTCTGCAAAGGCTCTTAAGAAGTTGCCCTCGCCGAACTGGAGTATTTTTTCGGGACGATTTTGCTTAGTGTAAAGTTCTTTTACATTTTTCATAAAAATCACCTTATTTGTAGTTTATTGCTACCATAAGAAGCATTATTAAAGCCGAGAAAATGAATTCACCAACAAATAATTTCCATGACCATTTAATCCATTTGCCGTAGGAAACGCCCACAAGACCAATAGCGATAATCATAATACCGCTTGTGGGGTAAAGGAGGTTTGTGAAGCCGTCCGCCATGCAGAAGGTGGTTACAACGCTCTGGCGGGTGATTCCCACAAGGTCGGAAAGGGGCGCTACAAGGGGCATAATAAGGAATGCCTTTGCGCTACCGCTACCGATAAAGAACTCTAAGAGTGCAATAACTGCAAAGAGAAGTAAAATAGCAACGTAGGGTGAAAGACCCTTCATAAGCTCGTTTAATTCGTAAAGGATTGTGTGCATGATTTTACCTTCGTTAAGCACGTAGGAAATAGCCACAACGAATATAATAAGGGGGATTGCGGGGGCAATGCTCTTAGTTCCCTGGAGGAAGCTTTTGGCTAATGCCTTGCCTTTAAGGCCTGAAAAGCCGCCTGCAAGAAGGCCGCCGGTTGTGAAAAGCACTGCCATAGCGGGAAGGGAGATTACACCGCCTGTGCCGAGAACAAAGTCAAGGATTATAAAGAGCACGTCAATAAGTATGCAGATGATGAATGCCCGTGTGCCCTTACGGATTTTAGGGTTTGCAAGGACTGCATCTGCATCGTCAAGGCTATATTTTTGCCTTAATGCCTTGTCGCTTTCGTAAACGGGGGATTTTTTTGGATTCTTTTCAATTCGTTTAGCGTAAAGGGCAAGGAAGGAGAAAAGTATAAGATAAACGCCAACAAAAACAATAAGGCGCAACCAAAGACCTGAGAAGATTTCAAGGTCGGCTAATTTCTGCACGGTAACAACGTTAAAGGGATTAAAGGTTGCGGCGGTGAAGCCCCATGCAATGGATACAAGGCTAAGACCCAAGCCAACCAGGGAGTCCCACCCCAGAGCCAACGATATGGCAACGGCTATGGGTACAAGGGTTATACTTTCCTCAAGAATACCCGCCGTAGAGCCGAGCAGCATACATACAAAAATAACAACCGCCATAAGGGTATATTTTTTGTGACTGAATTTCTTGATAAGGGTTGCCATTATGTATTTAAGGATGCCACATTTATCAAGAATAAGGAATGAACCGCCGATGAGCACAATCATCAGTATAATGGTAAGGCCTGTGCCTGCCTGGGAGCTTCCGAAGCAAAGAATGGGCGAGGCGATGATTTTCCATATAGGCATTTTATAGTCGGGCATTTCGGTGTAGGTGCCGTCCACAATGGCATCGTGACCGTTTATCTCGGCAATTTCGTATTCACCGCGAGGGAGTGTCTGGGTTAATACTCCAATAAAAGCCAATACCGAGATAAGCACCAAGGATATGGCAATCATGGTTTTTTTGTTTAATTGTAAACCCATGTCAATATTTTTGTTTTCCATAGCTAACCCCTTATACAATTTTAAATATAAAGTATTATACACAACGAGCCTTATAAATACAAGTATTTTAATTGACAAAGAAAGGTTTTGTAAATATAATATTTGCGGAGGCAGGCAGATGAAGATTATTGAACAATTTATTAAGGGTAAGTCAGTAGACCAAAGCCTTTGTGAGGATATGATTTTTTGTAACGATGCCTTTGTGGTAGTGGCAGACGGCGTTACCCCAAAGGGCAGTCAACTTTTTAACGGCGAATCGGGCGGAAGAGCTGCCGCAAGGGCCGTGTGTGATGCGGTAAGTGGCTTCAGAAGCGATATTGACGTGTATGAAGCGGTTGAGCTTATGACCAAAAGTGTGCGTGGTCTTTATGATGAGGGCGAATGTGAATACGGAGCCGCCGCAGGCGTGATTATTTACAACAGGCACCGTAATGAAATATGGAGCATAGGCGACTGCCAATGTATTATAAACGGCGAAAAGCACCTGCACGAAAAGGCAGTTGACCGCATTGTGTCGGATATGCGAGCCCTTGTTTTGGAAATTGCACGGCTTGAGGGCGCAATGGATGAGGAGCTTATGGCACGTGATATCGGCAGGGAATTTGTTTTGCCCATTTTAAAAAAACAGAGCATTTTTGCCAATGGTAGTGGCAGGTTTTCCTACGGTGTTATTAACGGTAGGGCCGTGTTCGAAAAGGATATTGTTGTTCATAAGGTTAAGGCAGGGGATATGGTTGTGCTTGCAAGCGACGGCTATCCCGAGCTTTGTGAGAGTCTTGCTGAAAGCGAAGAAAAGCTGCAGCTTCAGTTAAAAAATAATCCCCTTTGCGACGGTGACTACCGCTCAACAAAGGGCTTACAGAAAAATTCAACGTCATTTGACGACAGATCTTACGTGAGGTTTATTGTATGAGAATTAAAAAGAAAAAACACGGTGCCGAAAGACTTGAGGCATGCGGTGAAATTGTTATTAAGAATTTAAGGGAAGAGGGCGCAACCTCTAAGGAGCTTTTCGGTAACGATAAGCCGCTGCGTATAGAAATCGGTTGCGGTAAGGGTGACTTTATTGTGGGCACTGCCGCAAAGGCCCCTGACGTTAACTTCCTTGCAATTGAGAAGGTGTCCGACGTTTTAATGCTTGCAGCTGAAAAGGTAAAAAAGAGCGAGCTTAAAAACATCAGGGTTTGCTGTGTTGATGCTAAGGAGCTTGCGGAGATTTTTCCCGAGGGTAGTATTGACCGTATTTACCTTAACTTCTCTGACCCGTGGCCCAAATCACGTCACGAAAAAAGAAGGCTTACATACAGAAGCTTCCTTGCTACTTATGAAAAAATACTTAAGGAGGATGGCGCCATTTTCTTTAAAACCGATAACAGAGGTCTTTTTGACTTCTCCTTAGAGGAATTTAAGGAATACGGTATGCTTCTTGATAAGCTTACCTTCGACCTTCATAACTCAGAGTATATGGAG
This sequence comes from Acutalibacteraceae bacterium, assembly GCA_045654405.1. Classification (GTDB taxonomy): domain Bacteria; phylum Bacillota; class Clostridia; order Oscillospirales; family Acutalibacteraceae; genus DTU089. The sequence goes on from JAZONH010000016.1 coordinate 42,123, forward strand.
GGCAACGTTATGACCGAATACGAAAGACGCTTCTCAGGTATGGGCGTACCCATTAACAGGGTTGAGGCAAAGTTTAAATAAAAACAAAAGCCGGTATTTATCTTAAGGATAAGTATCGGCTTTCTATGTGAATGAATAATATTAAATGATGCTTGCAGTGTATGGCGATTACAATTAATTAAACAAAAAAACAACCACCCTTTTGGGTGGTTGTTTTTGTTAGTGTCGGCGTCGCCCTATTTTCCCAAGCGGCTTCCCACTAAGTATCTTCGGCGCTGTTGAGCTTAACTACCGTGTTCGGGATGGGAACGGGTGGACCCTCAACGCCATCAACACCGACTGCGAAGAACTGTTCGTCCTCCGAAGAACATTGACTATTATATCATCGTTTTAAAAAAAGTCAAGCATTTTTTTAATTTTTTTTGAAAAAATTTTTATGTTTGATAAATACAGACGAAGTGAATAAAATTTGTGCAATTTTTCTGTGCTAATACTGTTGATTATTCACATAAAATGGTGCATAATATAAGGTGTGTAGTTCCGTAATATGGAGGAATATGGATATGGGTAAATATGCTATCAGCTATGATATTGGTACAACAGGTGTTAAAACCTGTATTTTTGAGCTTGGCGATACAATTAAATTAGTATCAGCCGCTTCTGAGGGTTATAACCTTTACGTTTTCCCGGATGGCGGTGCCGAGCAGGAGCCTCAGGAGTGGTGGGATGCTATGTGCTCCACTACCAGAAAGGTTCTTGATAAATGCGACGTTGATATTAACGACATCTGCGGTATTTCATTCTGCTCACAGATGCAGGGTATTGTGCTTGTGGATAAGGACGCAAAGCCCGTGCGCCGTGCAATGAGCTATATGGATCAGCGTGCGCGTAAGGAGCTTAAGGAGGGTATTGCTTACGGTCCTCAGATTGCAGGCGCATTTATTCCGAAGCTTCTTATTTCATTAAGCATAACAGGTGCCGTTGCAGCATCTGTTAAGGACCCTGTATGGAAATACAAATGGGTTGAAAAGAACGAGCCCGAAAACTTTAAGCGTGTACATAAATGGCTTGACGTTAAGGAATATTTCATTGCAAGAATGACAGGTGAGTTTTGTATGACTCACGACTCTGCCTTTGCAACACTTCTTTACGACATCAAAAAACACGAGTTCAGCAAAAAAATGTGCAAGATGCTTGGCGTTAATCCCGACCATCTTCCCGAAATCAAAAAATCTGCCGAAAAGGTTGGCGAGCTTCAACCCCAGGCAGCCGCTGAGTTGGGTCTTGCACCAGGTACTGCCGTGTTCGGTGGTGGCGGTGACGCATCACTCATCGGTGTCGGCGCAGGCTCCGTTGCCCTTGGCGACACACATATTTACAGTGGTACATCCGGTTGGGTTTCAACCGTTGTTGATAAAAGCATTGTTGACGCTTCCGCTATGATTGCCGCAGTTGTCGGCGCAGAGGAGGGTAGATACAACTACTTTGCAGAGCTTGAAACTGCAGGTAAATGCCTTGAATGGGTTAAGGATCACCTTGCCCTTGACGAAATCGGTATCTACCTTGAAAAGAAGAACGTTACCGACGGCTATGAGGCAGAGTTTACAAGCCTTTACGATTATATGACCCACGTTGTTTCAAAGGTGCCCGCAGGTGCAGGCGGTGTTATCTTCACCCCCTGGCTCCATGGTAACCGTTGTCCCTTTGAGGATCCCAACGCAAGGGGAATGTTCTTTAACTTAAGCCTTGAAACAGGCAAGAGCGAAATGATCAGAGCGGTGCTTGAGGGTGTTTGTTACCACTTAAGATGGTTCCTTGAAACAGAGGAAAAGAAGGTTAAATCCTCCGATAAGGTACGCTTTGTAGGTGGCGGTGCTCTTTCAGACCTTACCTGCCAGATACTTGCAGACTGTACGGGCAAGGTTGTTGAAACCGTTGACACACCTCAGAACGTTGGTGCAATGGGTGCGGCTGTTCTTATTGCAGTTGGTATGGGGCAGTGCGCATCAATTGAGGATGCTAAAAAGCTTATTCCCGTAAGCAAAACCTTCACTCCCGATATGGAGGCTAAAAAGGTTTACGATAAATACTACGAGGTTTACAAAAACCTTTACGCATCCAACAAGAAAAACTTCGAAAACCTTAATTCATAAGGTGTCAAAAATTGACAAAAAAGCAAAAAATATTATCATAAAATGTTGAAAAACAAGGCTTTTTCTGTTACAATACTGAAAAAGGATTCCAATTAAGGAGCGTGACTTGATGAACATAGCATTAATAGCGCACGATTCTAAAAAAGAACTTATGACACAGTTCTGTATAGCTTATTGCGGTATTTTAAGTAAGCATAGCCTTTGTGCCACGGGTACAACGGGCAAGCTTGTTGCGGAAGCGACAGGCCTCACCATTGAACGATATCTTAGCGGCTCTCAGGGAGGCGCTCAGCAGATCGGCTCACGTATTGCCTGCGACGAAATTGACTTGTTGTTGGTTTTTCGTGACCCCCTTAATCCCAAACCGGGTGAGCCCAATGAAGCCAACCTTTTAAGACTTTGTGACGTTCACAATATCCCTGTTGCTACTAATATTGCAACTGCGGAGGCACTCATCCACAGTCTTGAACGCGGCGACCTTGATTGGCGTGACATCGTTAATCCCAAAGGATAATTGAATTACGGTCGGGTGTGTGAGGTTACGCCTCTTTCACCCGATTTTTTATTGAAAAATCTTATTTTTATAGGAGCTTAATATGGCAGGAAATATTAAAGCAATCAAAGGTACTAAGGATACCTTACCCTCAGAAAGCTATAAATTACAGTATATTGAGCAGGCGGCTCTCGACACCGCTAAGGCTTACGGCTTCCACGAAATGCGTACACCCGTTTTTGAATACACCGAGCTTTTTGATCGTTCAGTTGGTGAAACCACCGACGTTGTTCAGAAGGAGATGTACACCTTCAACGACAAGGGCGACCGTTCAATCACTCTTCGTCCCGAGGGTACTGCAGGTGCGGTGCGCGCTTTCCTTGAGCATGGTCTTTTTAACGAGCCCCTTCCTCAGAAGGTTTGCTACCTTACCTCATGCTACCGTTATGAGAAGCCTCAGGCAGGCAGACTCAGAGAATTCCATCAGTTCGGTATTGAGTGCTTCGGTGCGGGTTCACCCGTAGCAGATGCAGAAATTATTGCGCTTGCCAACAGCTACTTTAACTTTATCGGCATTGAAAAGCTTGCGGTTGAAATCAACTCAATCGGTTGTCCGGAATGCCGTAAAAAATATTCTGAGGCCCTTAAGGCATACTTTGAGGATAAAAAGGCGGAGCTTTGCGAAACCTGTCTTTCACGTCTTGAGCGCAACCCCATGCGTATTCTTGACTGTAAGAGCCCCGTTTGTTCCAAAATTGCCGAAAGTGCACCCGTAGTGCTTGACTACATCTGCGACGACTGTCGTGACCACTTTGAAAAGCTCAAAACATACCTTGATGCTTTAAACATCTCTTACGTTGTTAATCCTCAGATTGTACGCGGTCTTGACTACTACACAAGAACTGTTTTTGAGTTTGTTTCACTTGATGAAAAGACAAAGGGTCTTGTGCTTGGCGGCGGTGGTCGTTACGATGGTCTTATTGAGGAATTGGGCGGTGCGTCCATGCCCGCTTGCGGCTTTGCAATGGGTCTTGAAAGACTTCTTATTGCTATGGAGGAAAGTGGTATTCCCTTCCCTGCAGCACCTAAGTGCAACCTGTCAATTGTTACCGCAGGCGAAAATGCACTTCTTAAGGCACTTGAGCTTTCAGCGGACCTCAGAGCACAGGGCTATAGTGTTAATATTGATACTGTTGGTCGTTCAATCAAGGCTCAGATGAAGTTTGCTAATAAGCTTAACTCAGAATTCACAATTGTTATCGGTGATAACGAGCTTGAAAACGGCGTTGCAATGCTTAAATGTATGGACGATGGCTCACAGACCGAGGTTTCATTGAATGCCTTTGACGAATCATTCGAAAGAGCATATATGAACAAGGCGGTTGCAGAATTTGACAGTGCGGATTTTTCTGCTCTTACACAGATGGACATAAATAATCTTTTAAGGTGATTTTTTATGGAGATTATAGACGTTTCCAGAGATTTGCTTAAAACCCCCGTGTATCCCGGTGACCCCGAGTGCTACGTGGACCCTATTAAAAATTTAAGAGCGGGGGACAGCTGTAACCTTAACTCTGTTTACACTTGTCTTCACACCGCTACCCACGTTGACGCACCTCTGCATTTTATTGAGGGAGGCAATACTATCGATAAATTCCCCTTAGATTTATTTATCGGTGAGTGCCTTGTGGTTGAAGCTCCTCCCGGGCCTATTACAGGTGCATTTGCAGAGGAAGCCTTCCCTTGGGATTGCGAAAGGGTGTTGATTAAGGGTAACGGCCTTTCCTACCTTATGGAAAGCAGTGCTTACTATGTTGTGGATTCGGGTATAAAGCTTATCGGCACCGATTCACAGACTATTGGTAACCATAGCTCAAACCATATTATTCATCGCGCCTTGTTAAGCGCGGATATCCCCATTATTGAGGGTCTTGACCTTTCAGAGGTAGAGCCTGGCAGATATTTCCTTATGGCGCAGCCCCTTAAAATTTCAGGGGTTGAGGCGGCACCCTGCCGAGCATTATTGATTAAAAATCATCTGTTTTGGTCGGGCACAAGAAACTAAAAATTATAGGAGCTTTTATGCGATTAGATAAGTATTTAAAGGTATCGCGCATTATCAAGCGACGCACCGTTGCCAACGAGGTGTGCGATGCTAAACACGTTGAAGTTAACGGCAAAATAGCCCGTGCCTCATACGAGGTTAAAACAGGAGATGTTATTGCCATTCAGATGGGCTCAAATCTTACAAAGTACAAGGTTTTATCCATAAACGAGTACGCTAAAAAAGATGATGCCGCAAATATGTATGAAGTAATTGACAATTGATTCGGCTTACAGTCGAATCAATTGTTATTTTTGACCAAAAAGGTCAATAAAATGTTGTGAGAATGTTAAAAATTGGTGAACTTGCATAAAATGTATTGACATTGTACCCTGTAGGGTGATAATATTAGGATGAAAAGAGAATATACACAGAAAGGGATGTTTTTATGAACATTACTATCGTTGGCCGTAAATGTAACCCTCGTGAAGACTTCCGTCTGCGTGCAGAAAAGCGTCTGAGTAAAATCGACAAGCTTTTCGGTGAGGAGGTTGCCGCAAAGGTAACAGCAACTGTCGAAAAATCCTGCCATATTGTGGAGGTGACGGTCACCAAAAGCGGTATGATTTTCCGCGCAGAAGAAAGTGCGGAAAATATGCTTGACGCGCTTGATAATTGTGTTGACTCCCTTATAAGGCAGATTCGTAAAAACAAAACCCGCCTCGACAAAAAGCTTCATGCTCAGGTGCTTGATGATTTCTTCGAGCCCATTGACGAGGACGAGGATTTTGACGTAATCCGTGAAAAAACAATTTCTCTTAAGCCCCAGAGTGTTGAGGAGGCTATATTACAAATGAACCTTTTGGGTCATACGTTTTATATGTTCCTTAATGCGGATACCGACGAAATAAACGTTGTGTATAAGCGTAACGCCACGGGCTACGGTGTTATAGCGCCGGATAATTACAAGTAATTTATTAGATTTTAAATAGGCTCCTTTCAAAAACAGGCGGACCGCTTACAAAGCGGTCTGTTTGTTTTTTTGTGTTGCAAAATGTAGAAAAATAGAATATAATGTAATTACAAATTAGTAAATATTGCCTACTTTAAGGAGGAAGATTTATGTTTTGTCCTAATTGCGGAATATCTTTAGAAGATAGAGTTTCCTTTTGTGGAAATTGCGGCTATCGCTTTGCCAATGGCGAGGGTTCTGAGGAAACCACGTTGCTTACGGAGCCACCCGTTAATTTCGTAAGAAATCAACAGGCGGTGCACGTTACCGCCGCAAGTCCCGATGTACAGCAAAATATTATGGAGCCCGAGCAACCCCAAAGTGAGGGAAAGCCCAAAAAGAAAAAGAAGGGCGGCCTGATTGCGGCAATAATTATGATTGTTCTTGCGCTTGGTCTGGCGCTTCTTGGTGTTATCGGTCTTGTTGTGGGCTCGTTCTTTGCAGGACCCGAAGTTGCCGCAGAGGATTTTGCCGTTAAGCTTACAAGCGGCGACACCGAAGGTATTTATGATATGATGTTTGCCGACCAGGGGATTGTTACATACGAGCAGTTTACCGATAACTTTTCCTATGATGATGGTACGGGTCTTGGTGTCTTTAACGGCAAGAGTGATTACGATTTAGTCACTGTCAGTGCTTCTGAAACAGAAACGGTATACGAGTTGTTGACAGATGACGAGTTCAGCCTTGTGTTTACCGTTGAAAAGGCAGTTGACGGCTTCTGGTATTTTGACGAGTATAGAGTTCTTGTATCCGCTTGTCCCAGTTACGAGATATACGTTCCCGAAGGTGCGGTGCCCTTTATTGACGATGTTCAGATTACAGACGTCCCCGAATACGACGTGGTTTCGGGACTTAACAGATATAAGATTACAAATCTTTTAATTGGCGAATATACCTTAAGGGTTGAATACGGTAATGGTACGTATGAGAAAAACATTTTCGTGTATGGTGACGGAGTTTATAACACCATTACCCTTGAGGCGGACGAGCTTAACGAGGGCAACACAATTAAAGCCCCCGAGGAATATACAGCTGACGATGCCGAGCACTTCTTCAATAAAATGATGAATGAATACACCTTTAACTCATACGAGGTTGTTTATTATGATACCCCGTTTAATTTAGCGGATTATGGTATTGAAGCTATTGCGTATAACGATTACAGATTGACTACTGATATGGGCTACAACTCCGAGCTTGAGGTAGTGGCAGAAGATGCTACCGAAGGTATTCTGGTTTCAGATATTATGACCGAAGAGGAGTACAATAACCTTGGTGCAAACGACAATGGCTATGCCGTTTACAAAGCATCCGAGGTTCAGGATAGAATGAATACTCTTTGGGGTGCAGGCACTGTTACTATCACAAGTGTTCTTGGTGCAAACGATATAGTTACATCCAAGGGCTTTATAATTCGTGATGCTGAAGATGCTCAAAAAGGCAATTTTGATTACTATGGCAAGGTTGTTTCATCAGAATATGATGAGGCGGCAGGTCAGTTCACAATCAAGGCATACGTTTTGAAATGTGATGCCGAAAACGGTAAGGTTTACGATGAGGCTACAGGTTTACAAATCGGCAACGGTACCGTTACACGTGGTGCAGGCGTTGACTTTGATGCAATTGTAAGTGAGCTTAAAATCAACACCCAAAAGATGATTCTCGTTGAGTTTGGTTTTTTCCCCGGCAGTGAGGGTGTTGCACTTTTAAAAGCAACTAAGAACGAGATTTCAAAGGATGTTCTTAATGCTCAGGACGTGGTTATTAAAAATCATGAACGTAGCTTCTATATGAAGGTCAAGGCAGACGGCGGACTTAATATGCGCTTTGAGCCCACCGAGGAATCACAGATAGTAAAGCTTGTTCCTAATAGCTCTGCAGTTATAGTTGAAGGCTACGCAACCAACGTTAAAGGTTGGGTATACGTAAGCTGGGGTGGCTATGAAGGCTGGGTAAGCTATAAATATCTTATTCCCACTGAGTATGAATATCAGCCCGATGGTGCGAATTATTGGTACACCGTTGATGCCGGCGGAGACCCCCTTAATATGCGTAGCGGCGATAGCACAAGTGAAAAGCGTGTAGGAAGCATACCCGATGGTAGTATGGTTAAGTTTGTTTGCTATAATGCGGATGCTACGTGGGCTTACGTAATTTATGATTCCAGATATGCTGGTTGGGTAAGCGCCGAATTTATAGAATTTGCATATTAATATTTTTTAAAAATAAGTCGCTCGAGCAGGGAGTGTAAATTAGGGATTTAAGGTGCTGTGCAGTTTAAATTTAAATAGCTTTCTTTCAGACGAAATGACAAATGCACCGTAAGGCTGGCGCCTACGGTGCATTTTCATAATGTATTAATAAATTTAAACCTAATAAATCCCTGAATTGCGCTCCCTTTTAGGATGGGCTTTTTGTATCATTTTTTCACGAGAGAAATATAATATAAGGTTAGGGGTTAAGATTAAGGTATAAGTAACTAAAATTCCTTTGAAATCAAGGGAATTTTGTTGAATTGCCAAAAGATTTAAAATGCACTTGAAAAAAGTTTTTTAGAGTAATATAATTGTTATATTATTAACATACTATTAAAAGGAGAAATATATATGGCACGAGTGTATAACTTTTCTGCGGGTCCCTCAATGCTTCCTGAGGAAGTATTAAAAAAGGCCGCTGCAGAAATGCTTGATTATGAAGGCTCTGGTCAGTCCGTTATGGAGATGTCACATCGTTCAAAGGTGTTTGATAAAATTGCAAAGGATACCGAAGCACTTTTCAGAGAAGTGTATAACATCCCCGACAACTACAAGGTCCTTTTCCTTCAGGGTGGTGCATCACTCCAGTTTGCGGCAATCCCCCTCAACCTTATGAACAAGAATAAAAAGGCGGACTACGTTCTTACAGGTCAGTTCTCAACAAAGAGCTACAAGGAAGCTGCAAAATACGGTGAAGTAAAGGCTATTGCATCCTCAAAGGACGAAAACTTCTCATACATTCCCAAAATCACAAAGGAAGACGTAAGCGAGGATGCTGACTACGTTCACATCTGCTTCAACAACACAATCTACGGTACAAAGTACCCCTATATCCCCGATACAGGTGACGTTCCCCTTGTAGCAGACCTTTCATCCTGTTTCCTTTCAGAGCCCATTGACGTAAGCAAATTCGGCATGATTTACGGTGGCGCGCAGAAGAACATTGCTCCTGCAGGTCTTACAATCGTAATCATCCGTGAAGACCTTATCGGCAATGCAAGAACAGAATGTCCTTCAATAACAGACTACAAGCAGGTTGCTGATGCAGAATCAATGTACAACACACCTCCCTGCTGGTGCATCTATATGTGCAAGCTTATGCTTGAGTGGCTCAAGTCAATTGGCGGTATGGAAGCAATGAAGGAAAGAAACCTTAAAAAGGCTAACGTTCTTTATGATTACATTGATTCTACCGATTTCTATATCAATACAGTAAGAAAGGAAGACCGTTCAATGATGAACGTAACCTTTGTTACTCCCAATGATGAGCTTAATGCTAAGTTCGTATCTGAAGCTACTGCTGCAGGCTTCGTGAACCTTAAGGGTCACCGTTCAGTAGGCGGTATGAGAGCTTCAATCTACAACTCGATGCCCATCGAAGGTGTTGAAAAGCTTGTTGAATTTATGAAGAAATTCGAAAAGGAAAATTCCTGAAAGGAAGATTTATAATGTTTGATATTCTTACACTTAATAAGATTTCACAAATCGGTCTTAAAGAGTTAGATGAAAAATATAATGTAACCGATACTTGCGATGCTCCCGATGGTATTATCGTACGTTCTGCAGCAATGCACGACTATAACTTCAATGAGAAAACACTTGCAGTAGCAAGAGCAGGTGCCGGTGTTAACAACATCCCCGTTGATGAATGCACAAAGAAGGGTGTGGTTGTTTTCAACACTCCCGGTGCTAACGCAAACGCAGTTAAGGAGCTCGTTATCGGCGGTCTTATGATGTCATCAAGACGCGTTGCAGCGGCTTATGACTGGTGCAAAACCCTTAAGGGTGAGGGCGACAACGTTGGCAAGCTTGTTGAAAAGGGTAAATCACAGTTTGCAGGCCCCGAAATTCTCGGCAAGACCCTCGGTGTTGTTGGTCTTGGTGCTATCGGCAGACTTGTTGCAAGTGCCGCAAATGGTCTTGGAATGAAAATCGTAGGCTACGACCCCTACTTCAACGAAGAGTTTAAGGGCGAGCTTCCTGCTGATACCGAATACGTTGATTCTCTTGATGCAATTTATGAAAAGTCCGATTACATCACGCTTCACCTTCCCTGTGTTCCCGCAACCAAGGGTATGATTAACGCAGAAACAATCGCAAAGATGAAGGACGGCGTTCGTATTCTTAACTTTGCACGTGGCGAGCTTGTAGTTGGCGCAGACATGGCGGCAGCTGTAAAGAGCGGCAAAATCGGCGCTTACGTTACCGACTTCCCTTCAGACGAGGTTATTGGCGTCGAAAATGTAACTGCACTTCCTCACCTTGGTGCTTCAACACCTGAAAGTGAAGAAAATTGTGCATATATGGCGGCAGTTGAAATCCGTGAATACCTTGAAAAGGGTAATATAAAAAATTCTGTTAACTTCCCCAACGTTGCACTTGATAACGAGGGCGAAAGAGTTTCAATCATCCACTACAATGCACTTAACGTTATGAATGACGTGCTTGGCGCATTTATGAAGAATGGCGTTGAAACAACCGGCTTTGCTTCAAAGGCAAAGGGTGAATATGCATATACACTTGTAGCGGCGGATAAAATCCCCGATAGTGTAATTTCTACACTCAAGGCTAACGAGGATATTATAAGAGTCAGAAAGATATAAAATTAAAACGGCAGGATTTTTTGCTCCTGCCGTTTTTATATATCCTCGTCACTGTTTATGCAGATTTCTTCAGCATCAATTTGGGCTTGGTTTAAAATTACTTTTATTTCGTCTGTATCCGACTTTTGTAAATCATCTGTTATAGCGTTGAATAGGAGTAAATACATTTTCTTGTACATATAACCACCTCAAAAGAATAATATCATACTAATAAATATAAGTCAACTCAAAAGAGGTAATATTGTAAACTCAAAATGGTTAACATAGTTATATAAAATACAAGTGAGGTTTTTATATGACTATAGGTGAAGCAGTCAGATTGCGAATTATTGAGTTGGCTGATAAAAACAATATTACGTTAAATAAGCTTGCAACGATATCCGGCTTAACACAGTCAACCATAAATAATATTACAGGCGGACGAAATAACAGTGCAAACATATCAACAATCAAAAAGATTTGTGATGGTCTTGAGATGGATATAAAAGAGTTTTTCAACTCACCATTATTTGATGATTTAGAACAAGAAATAAAATGAGAAACAGGTAGTTCGTTTGGCGAACTACCTGTTTTGGTTATAAAGTGATAATGCTATTACGGAATAACATTCCCTGCGCTTGAGAATATTTCGTACCATTCATGCTTAGTAATGGTGATGTCTGAAGCGGCGGCACATTCAAGAAGGCGAGCGGGGTTCATTGTGCCTGTAAGGGGCTGCATTTTTGCCGGGTGTCTGAGAATCCATGCAATAACTATTGTGGATTTTGTAACACCATATTTGTCGGCTAATTCCTGAAGCTTTGCGTTAATTTCGGGAAAATCGGGATTATCAACGTAAACACCCTCAAAGAAGCCGTATTGGAAGGGTGACCATGCCTGAATTGTAATATCCTCATATCGGCAATATTCAAGCACACCGCCGTCACGATCAATAGCGTTATCCTCCCTCATATTTACATACAGGCCCTGCTTTACAATATGGCAGTCGGTAATACTGAACTGTAGCTGGTTGGCGCAAATGGGCTCGTCACCCATATATTTCTGTAAAAGACGCATCTGCATAGGGTTTTGGTTGGAAACGCCGAAGTGATGCACCTTGCCCTGCTCCTTAAGTGTAAGCAGTGCTTCTGCAACCTCCTCGGGCTCGTAGAGTGTGTCGGGTCTGTGGAGTAAAAGGAAGTCAAGGTAATCGGTGTTAAGCCTTTTAAGGCAGCCCTCGGTTGATTCAATTATATGCTCCTTTGAAAAGTCAAACATAACCTTGCCGGGGCAAATTCCGCATTTGGACTGTAAGATGATTTTTTCGCGCACGTCGTCATTCATGCCGATAGCCTTGGCAAAAACCTCTTCGCTTTTGCCACCACCGTAAAGATCGGCATGGTCGAAAAAGTTAAGCCCCGCACCCATAGCGGTATCAATAACTTCTTTTGCTTCATCGACGGTTTTGTCAGCCATACGCATACAGCCAACAGCGATAACGGGTACTTCTACACCGCTTTTACCGAGTTTCATTGTTCTCATAAATAATAGTCCTTTCTTTTTGTTGTAGCGAAGCCTATCATCCCTGTTTTGTCGCAGACAAAATAGGGAGGGGGACCGCGTTAGCGGTGGTGGGTAGTTCTCTTGTGGTTATTCTTCAGTAAAAGTAACCGTAACATCAACACCCTGCTCTTTCGCTCTTTCTATGCAACTGTAATGTTTTGTTGTTTCAGCATCTTTTGATTCTTTGTTTATATCACAGTTATAAACATTTTTTAACTTTTTTCTTTGTTAATGATGGGTAACACTAAGAGAACTACCCACCACCACACCTACGGTGCGGTCCCCCTCCCTATGCTTCGCACAGGGATGATAGGCTTCGCATTATTTTAATTTAATATATATCACACAAAATCCGCGTTCTGCCTTTTCTTGTGTCGCCTAAGATTTCGGTGCAGCGAAATCTTCCATAACCTCTGACTGAGATTATATCATTGATTTCAATGTTTTTTGAGGAACTGACGGTCAATTTACCGTTTACGAATACTTTTTCACTATCAATCAGAGCCGAGCTTTTGCTACGGGATATGTTGTAAACTGCCGATATTATACCGTCTAAGCGCAGGGAAGAAACAATAACCATTTTCTCCTTGGGCTCGGGTAAAATATTGTCGGGCAGATTGTCGCACAGGGTACAGCTGACGCTTGTGTGGCGCACCTTTATAAGGTTATCAATAATAAATTTACTAATGCTTTCAAGGCAAAAAAGGTAACCTACGTTATCCTTAATTATAATATCACCAAGGGTTTCTCTTTTAATTCCTAAACCGATTAATGAGCCTAAAAAATCACGGTGTGTTAAGGTGTCTGAGAATTTGGCGGACAAGGGCTCGATGCAGATTATTACAATTGGCGGTTGTGGCGGGTAGCAAAGGTCATTTTCGTTGCCGAAGCAGGCAATTTTGCGCTCTGCATCGGGGAATCCGCCCTCGAGGGTGTAGCCGTATTTTATGGTTTGCGACAATATTGTTTGCTCGTGCATATTAAGAAACTCGCTGTATAAATATATACCGCGGTTTTGGGAACGCTCCGATAATTCCTTTAAACGGTTTTTGAATATCTGTAGCTCGTCTGCCATTTCTCTCACCTCCGATTGCCTTCAGTATATCACAAGTTTTAGTATAAATAAAGTAACAGTAGCAATTTTTGTGAATTGCTACTGTTGTGGTTTATCTTTTCTTTTTGCCACCGAAGAAGCCGCGCTTTTCCTCGGGCTTGATGGGGTTGTTGCCCAGTGTTTCGTTAAAATGAAGCAAAGCTGCCTTCTGTGTTTCGTTAAGGTTGCGAGGTACGTCAACTATAATTCTTATAAGCTGGTCACCGCGTCGGTTTGAGTTAAGCACGGGGATACCGCGGCCCTTAAGCTTGAATACGTCGCCGGGCTGTGTGCCTGCAGGTAAGTCGTATTCAACGTTACCGTCAAGAGTGGGTACGCGTAATTTATCGCCAAGAGTTGCCTGGATGTATGAAACGCGCATATCGTACCATACGTTGTAGCCGTCACGCTCAAAGAATGCATGGGGTTTAACGGCAATTCTTACGTGTAAATCGCCTGCGGGGCCGTTGTTAAGACCGTGGTTGCCCTCGCCGCGTACGGGGATTGCCTGACCGTCTGCAATACCTGCGGGTACTGTAACGTCCTTGCTGATGGTTTTACGGATTCTGCCGTTACCCTTACAACGTGAGCAGGGGGTGGGGTTAAAGGTGCCCTTGCCACCACAGCGTTGGCAGGTTTTAGTAGTACTTATTGTGCCGAAGGGGGTGCGCTGTTGAACGTTTACCTGACCTCTGCCGTTACAATCGGGGCAGGTCTGGGGACTGGAGCCCTTAGCGGCACCGCTGCCACCACATTCGTCACAAGCCTCAATGCGTTGGAAGGTAACCTTCTTTGTGCAGCCCTTTGCCGCCTCTTCAAATGTAATGTGGAGAGAAGTCTGTATGTCACTGCCGCGACGGGGTGCTCTGGGGTTTGAACGAGAGCCGCCACCACCGAATCCGCCGAAGAATGAGCCGAAAAGGTCACCAAGGTCGAATTCCATGCCGTCGCCGAATCCGCCGAAGCCACCGCCGTATCCGCCCTGACCTGCGCCGTAGCTGGGGTCAACACCGGCAAAGCCGAAGCGGTCGTATTTTTCCTTTTTGTCGGCATCGGAAAGAATTTCGTAAGCCTCGTTAGCTTCCTTGAACTTTTCCTCCGCTTCCTTATTGTCAGGATTAAGGTCGGGGTGATATTTCTTTGCAAGCTGACGATAAGCCTTTTTTATTTCATCGGGCGTAGCGCCTTTGGATACGCCTAAGACCTCGTAATAATCTCTTTTATCTGCCATAAGTAAATCCTTCTAAAGACGGCACCCATAAATGAGCACCGTCTTTATTTATAATTTTATTAGTCAACGTCTGTGAAGGGTGCCTCTGTGTAGCCGTCACCCTGTGCGCCTGCGTTGGGGTCAAAGCCTGCGCCCATATTGGGGACGAAGCCCTGTGCACCGCCTGCAGCTTTGTAAAGCTTTTCAGAAATTTCGTAGAATTTTGTCTGAAGTGCTTCCTGCTTAGCCTTGATGATTTCGATGTTGTCGCCCTTAAGAGCTTCCTTAAGGTCATCAATCTTTGCGTTGATTTCGTTCTTGTCTGCTTCGTCGAACTTGTCGCCTGAGTCTGCAAGAAGCTTTTCACACTGGAATACCATCTGGTCTGCGCCGTTACGTGTGTCAACCTCTTCCTTACGCTTCTTATCCTCTTCAGCAAACTGCTCTGCTTCTCTTACGGCACGGTCGATATCGTCCTTGCTCATATTTGTTGAGGATGTGATTGAGATTGACTGCTCCTTACCTGTGCCAAGATCCTTGGCGGAAACATGTACGATACCATTAGCGTCGATGTCGAAGGTAACCTCAATCTGGGGTGTGCCGCGACGAGCGGGAAGGATACCGTCAAGGTGGAACATACCAAGAGTTTTATTATCTCTTGCAAATTCACTTTCGCCCTGAAGAACGTGGATTTCAACTGATGTCTGATTGTCTGCGGCAGTTGAGAATACCTGGCTCTTCTTTGTGGGGATAGTTGTATTTCTTTCAATGATCTTTGTGCAAACGTTACCGAGGGTTTCAATACCGAGTGAAAGGGGAGTAACGTCGAGAAGGAGAAGACCTTCAACGTCGCCGCCAAGAACACCTGCCTGAAGTGCAGCACCGATAGCTACGCATTCGTCGGGGTTGATGCCCTTGAAGGGCTCCTTGCCTGTGTATGCCTTAACAGCGTCCTGAACAGCGGGAATTCTGGAAGAACCACCAACCATAAGAACCTTGTTGATTTCGTTTACTGAGAAGCCTGAGTCTGCAATAGCCTGACGAACAGGACCCATTGTTGCTTCAACAAGGTCTGCTGTAAGCTCGTTGAACTTAGCTCTTGTAAGTGTTGTGTCAAGGTGAAGGGGACCTGCCTCAGTCATGGTGATGAAGGGAAGGTTGATTGCAGATGAGGTAACGCCTGAAAGCTCGATTTTTGCTTTTTCTGCTGCTTCCTTAAGTCTCTGCATTGCCATTTTATCAGTTGAAAGGTCTGCGCCGTTTTCTTTCTTGAATTCAGCAACAAGCCAGTTGATGATTCTCTGGTCGAAGTCGTCACCACCAAGGCGGTTGTTACCTGCAGTAGCCTTAACCTCCTGAACGCCGTCGCCCATTTCGATGATTGATACGTCGAAAGTACCACCACCTAAGTCGTAAACCATAACCTTCTGCTCTGCTTCCTTGTCGATACCATAAGCAAGTGCAGCTGCGGTGGGCTCGTTAACGATACGCTTAACCTCAAGACCTGCGATTTTACCTGCGTCCTTTGTAGCCTGACGCTGAGCGTCTGTGAAGTATGCGGGAACAGTGATAACTGCTTCTGTTACCTTTTCGCCAAGGTAGCTTTCTGCGTCTGCCTTAAGCTTTGCAAGAATCATTGCGGAAATTTCCTGGGGGGTGTAGTTTTTGTCGTCAACGGTAACCTTGTAGTTGGTACCCATTTCACGTTTGATTGATGAAATTGTTCTTGCGGGGTTCTGCACAGCCTGACGCTTTGCAACCTGACCAACAAGTCTTTCGCCTGTTTTGCTGAAGCCAACAACAGAGGGAGTTGTTCTGTTGCCTTCTACGTTTGCGATAACTACGGGCTCGCCGCCTTCAATAACTGCTACGCATGAGTTTGTTGTACCTAAGTCGATACCAATTGCTTTTGCCATAATTAAAAACCTCCGTATATATAATATGTTTAATGTTTTTTAGTTTGTAACCTGAACGGTTGCAAATCTGAGAATTCTGTCACCCATTCTGTAGCCCTTCTCGAATACTCCGGCAATAGAGCCCTCGGGAAGGTCAGGATTTTCAACAGTCATAACTGCGTTGTGAATGTTGGGGTCGAATTCGTCGCCGATTTCACCGAATGCCTCAACCTCAAGTGTGCCGAGAATGTCCTTTAACTGAGAGTAGGTCATTTCGATTCCCTTGCGGTAAGCCTCAATGTCGTCGGTTTTATTATCGGTTGCTCTGTCAAAGTTATCGATAACAGGAAGCAACGTTTTTAACGTGTTTGCCTTCGCATCGCCGTAAAGAGCCTCTTTTTCGCGCTGTGAACGGTTGCGGAAGTTGGAATACTCTGCCAACGTTCTTAAGTGTGTGTCCTTAAGTGCGGCAAGCTCCTGATTAAGCTTTTCAGTTTCTGCAGTAAGCTTTTCGAGCTCTGCCTTTTTGTCGGCCTTTTTCTTTTTTGCTTTTGTTTCTTTTTCCTCAGCGGGCTCCTGAGCTTCCTCAGGGGTTACCTTGGTTTCGTCGGTAGTCATTTCTGCTCTCCTTTTTATTCATCGAGGGTTTCGGTAAGCATGTTGCCGATAACACCTGCAAGATATTTTATGGTGGGTATAAGGTGGGCGTAGTCAAGGCGAGTGGGGCCGATAATGCCGATTGAGCCACTGTCCTTGTTGCCGACCGAATATTTTGAAAATATTGTTGTGCTGTTTTTAAGCTCGCGGTAAAGGTTTTCGCTACCGATAGCAACGTTTAAGGGAGCCTTGTGTGAATCCAGCATGTTTTCTAAGGGTGTGCCACGGTGGATGAAATCCATAAGCCCGAAGGCTTCCTCGGAAAGCTCTGTGTGGTTAAGTATGTTGTTCTGCCCTTTAAGGTGAAGATCGGTGGTTTTAACCGCCTCGCAAAGGTCTGAAATGGCGCACAGAAATGGGGACATTACAAAAACCTTATCACCAAGGGATGCAACCAAGGTCTGAATAAAGGGGATTGAGATATTTGCTACACTTCGGTTTATGAAGTAGGTCTGGCAGATGTTATAGAAAACCTCTGCGATATCCATGGTTATTTCAGAGTCGCTTCTGACAACGGCGCTTTTAAGAATACCGGATGATGCTAATAAAACTATCATTGCGGTGTGGTTGCTTAAGGGCACAAGCTCGATGCGCTTTATAATTGCGTCGCTATCCGCGGGGGATGATGAAACTGCAACGCAGTTTGTAAGCTCAGCAAGAATACTGCCCGCCTTTTCTAAAAGCTTGTCAGGCTCACCTGAAAAGGAGCCGAGCCAAATTTTGATTCGTTCCTGCTCGTCGGTGTCGAGCTCGTAGTCGGACATAAGGTTGTCGACGTAGTAGCGGTAGCCTGCCTGTGATGGAATTCTGCCTGCGGAGGTGTGGGGCTGAGCAAGAAGCCCAAGCTCAACTAAATCCGCCATATCGTTACGTATGGTGGCAGATGAAACTGCGTTACCCATTTGTGTGCAGATAACCTTGGAGCCCACGGGTTCGCCCGTTGCGATGTACCGTTCAACGATAACAGCAAGAATATGTTGTTTGCGTTCTGACAGTTCAAGCACAAGCATCACCTCGTTGTTAATTTGGTTTTAGCACCTATTAGCACTCGGCGCGGGTGAGTGCTAACTCTGTTAATAATATACCCCCAATCAACGGATTTGTCAACAGTTTTGAAATTATTTTTTGTAAATAGTTTGTGAATATGACCCACGTAGTGCAAAAATCAAAATTTAAAATGCAAAATAACGGAGGTCAATCTTATTATATAATAGTATGTAATAGCTCTGATTATAGGTAAATGGTTTATAAAATAAAAAAAGCCCCATCCGTTATCGGATGGGGTGATTTTTTATTGATTACTGCTCAACGGGATAAACACTAACTTTTTTGCGGTCTCTGCCAAGACGTTCAAAACGAACCTGACCGTCAACAAGAGCAAAGAGAGTATCGTCTTTACCTTTGCCTACGTTAGTACCGGGGTGGATTTTAGTGCCTCTCTGTCTTACGAGGATGTTACCTGCAAGAACATACTGACCGTCAGCTCTTTTAGCGCCGAGTCTTTTGGATTCGGAGTCACGGCCGTTACGGGTAGAACCCATACCTTTTTTATGAGCAAATAACTGGATGTTGATTTTAAGCATTCGTTACACCTCCGTAGTAGTTATCGTAACATTTTTAGGGTATTGCTCTGCGAGCTCATTAACGTGAAGCTCAAGTCCGAGCAAAATATCGTTTGATTTAGCTGCACACTCTGTGGGGATTGAAATTTTCATGTAACCGTCATCAACAATTGCAGAAACTGGAAGCTTCATAATTTCGATGAGGGTGTTAGCGGTCATATATGCGGCTGAGGAAACTGCGGAACAAACAATGTCGTTACCGTGGGTACCATGGCCTGAGTGACCTGATATTTCAAAACCGATGGGTGCATTGTCAGAATGATAAAATTTAACCTTTATCATTGATTACGCATTGATGGCTGAAATCTCAACCTTTGTGTAGGGCTGTCTGTGACCCATTTTGCGCTTTTCATTCTTTTTTGCTTTGTAGGTAGCAACAACGATCTTCTTGCCTTTGCCGTTTTTAAGAACCTTTGCGCTAACGGAAGCACCGTCAACGTAAGGAGCACCGACCTTAATACCGTCATCTGCACCAACTGCGATAACCTTATCGAAGGTTATTTCGGAATCAGCTTCAACTTCAAGCTTCTCAACGAAGATAACGTCGCCGTTCTGAACTTTGTACTGTTTTCCGCCTGTTTCGATGATTGCGTACATAGATTATTACCTGCTTTCTTTCAGTCTCGCTAACAAGGCACACTTTTGTGTTTGTGGGCATAACAACACACCCGCCCTTAATATGCGGCAAATGGTATTTTAACAGATAAATTACGGTTTGTCAACAATAATATCTGTTTTTTTAAGTTCTTTTTTCATATCATCGGGCTCCTCTGCAACAAAGGTCATCTGCTTACCTGTTACTGGGTGGGTGAGGGTAACGCTTTTGCAGTGCAGGGCGGCACGCTTAAGGTTATCGGTAACGGGCGCACCATACATTTCATCACCTAAAAGAGGATGACCCATATAAGCGCAGTGAACCCTTATCTGGTGAGTCCTGCCGGTTTCGGTTTTGATTTTGAGGTATGATTTATTATCGGAATAAGATATACGCTCCCAATGGGTTACGGCGTAATCTCCCCGGTCTCCTACTGCACGGATTGTTTTGTTGGGGTCGGGTCTGTAAATGGGGGCATTTACGGTGCCTGAGCTTTCGGCTTCACCCCATGCTATGGCGGTGTAGGTTTTGTCAAGGTTGCCGTTAAGCCGTGATGCACTAAAGGCATTTTTTGCAAAAATCATAACACCTGAGGTTACCTTGTCAAGTCTGCCTACGGCACGGGGAGGAATGTTTTTTTGATTGGTTTTAACAAGGTAATTTGCCACTGCGTTGCAAAGGGTGCCGTTGGGGTGGTTGTAGGTTGGGTGCACCGAAATCCCCGAGGGCTTATTTATTATAAGTAAGTCCTCATCCTCGAAAATTACCTCAAGCTCCATTTCCAAAAGAGGGGGGAGGGTGGTTTTATCGGGAAGGTGGATTTCAAGCTCGTCACCCTCAGACACCGTATCAACCAATCTGTGGGGCTTTCCGTTAATAAGCACCGCTCCGTAATTGTGGCGTAGCGATTGTACAATATGGGTCGAAAGCTTAACGTGACCCTTCAGAAAATGTAAAAGAGGTCTGTTGTTATATTCATTATTTACTGTATATTTTATAGCTCTGATAACGATAAACCTCCTTCTGAGTTTATGAACAAAACAGGATTTGCGAAAAAACGCGAAATGTATATGCAAGTGTATATACAAAAGTCGAAAATTGGCTTTTGTTCATAACTTTGTAGATGTAAAGTCAGTTGCTTTACGATTTTTAGTGGTTTTTAAATTCCAAAAAATCAAAAACCTGAACTTATAAACAAATTAAACAGAGTTATGAACAATGACAAGCTTTTGACTTTACATATTTTACATACATTTTGCAGAGGATAAAAAACAATAAAGTGCATATTTTTAATAAATATACACTTTATTCATTGAGTTTTACTTTATGGGGAATTCTGAAACCTTACGCTCGTTGAACTTTGCAACGAAGTCGAAGCCTGCCTCTCGGGCTATTTCATAAGCCTGGGGAATACCGAAGCCAATACGCTCCGCATAGTGTGAGTCGGAGCCTACGCTTACGAGTCTGCCGCCTAATTCCTTATAACGCTTAACAGTGTCAACGTCGGGTGCGGGCTTGTTAATAGGGTACTTAAGACCGCCCATATTAATCTCAAGAGCCTTGTCCTTTTCGGCGCAAAGCTTCAGAAGCTCGTCAACCTTTTTGGAGTATTTGTTGATATCCTCAACATAACCGCAGAGGTTAAAAATGTATCTGAAGGGGTAGGTGATGTGGGCAAGAATATCAAAGTTGCCCCACTCCATCATCTGAAGAAGCTCGTCAAAATATTCATTCATTAAGTCCTCGATATTGTAGTCGTCGAAGGATTTGAAGTAGTAAAAATCCTCCATATTACGAAGGTTGTGAATGGAGCCTATAATAACGTCGTAATTCTGTGAGGTAACGATTTTTTCGGCAAGGTCGGGCACGTAGTGGGGCTGAGCAAGCTCAATACCACGAAGAATTTCAAGCTTACCGTCAAAGGCAACCTTAGCCTTGGAAACCTCAAAAAAGCTCTGATTTGCACGACGGTCAAAGCCGTCCTTATAGAAAACGTCAACCTCGCAATGGTCGGTAAAAGCCACGGTTTCAATGCCGTTCATAGCGGCAATTTCAGCCATATAGGTGGCAGAATGGTTACCGTCCTGAGAGTTGTCGGTGTGGGTGTGTAAGTCAATAATTTTAATATCGCTCATAAAAAAACCTTCTTTCCATGTGACTTATAATAACACAAATTGACAAAAAAGAATAGGGTTTTATATTAAAAAATAAAATAATAATCTTTAAAAATAATTATATATATGTTAAAATATTCCTGAGAGGAGTGAGGCTTTATGAAACTCACCGTTAAGGCAAATGCCAAAATTAATCTTATTCTTGATGTTACAGGTGTAAAAAAGAATGGTTACCACAGTCTTTTTACCATTATGCAGTCCATAAGTCTTGGCGACACGGTAAGCGTTGAAAAAACCGAAGGTGATGATATTACCATTTCCTGCACGGTGCCCGGTGTTCCCACAGACAGCAGAAACATAGTTTATAAATGTGCCGTTAAATTCTTTGAATATGCGGGCATTACCGACAACCGCGGTGTGCACATACATATTGATAAGGTTACACCCTTCTGTGCGGGCATGGGCGGCGGTAGCGCCGATGGTGCGGCAGTGCTTGTGGCACTTAACAGAATTTATAATACCAACTATTCAGATAAAATTCTTTGTCGTATTGGTGTTAAGGTTGGTGCAGATATTCCCTTCTGCATTATTGGTGGCACTGCACTTGCTCTTGATACAGGCGCAATTGTGGCACCTCTTACGGACGTTGAGGGCTACTATATAGCTATTGTAAAGCCCGAGGATGGAGTTTCAACCAAGGAAGCGTATGCGGCAGTTGATGCCCTGCAGGATATGAAGCATACCAAAAATAATGCTATGCTTGAGCACTTTGCCGATGGCGAAATTCACGAGGCATTAAAGCTTTGCGGCAACGTTTTTGAACAGGCTCTTGAGGTGCCTGGCAGAGTGGATATTAAGGATATTTGCAACAAAAACGGTGCGGTTGCTTCCTGTATGACAGGCTCAGGCTCTGCAGTTTACGGCATTTTCAAAGAAAAGGCAGAAGCGGAAGCCGCTATAACCGAGCTTAAGGCTAAGTTCCGGAACGTTTACCTTTGCACACCTGAAAAGGTAGGCGTAGAAATAATTTGATTAACTGAATAAAAAAGCAAGAAACCGTCCATAATCATTTTGAAACGAAAGGACGGTTTTTTTATGCTTAAAACAAAATGCTTCAATCCCGGAAGGGATAAAATTATACTAAGCACTATAGCCTGTGCTATAAGTGTGTATCTTGCGTTTTCCTGTACATATTTTGCAGGGGCGGCGGCAAGCGTAAGGCAGGACGTGGTAAGACTGCACATTCTTGCAAACAGTGATAGTGCCGTTGATCAGGAATTAAAAATAAAGATAAGGGACGCACTGTTGGATAAAAATACTCTGTTACTTTCACAGGGTGTAACCAAAGAAAATGCGGTGGAATATTTTGAACTTTCACGGGATGAGCTTCTTGAAGCTGCTCGTAGTGTGATTGCAGAAAATGGCTTTGATTACAAGGTGGAAATGTATATTGATGAGGAGTATTTTGAAACCCGTCAATATGGTGATATGACATTCCCGGCAGGTGAATACACCGCATTAAAGGTAATAATCGGGGCAGGCGAGGGTAAAAATTGGTGGTGTGTAATGTTTCCGCCACTGTGTGTGCCCGCCGCAGGTGGGGTTGAGGTAAAAAACACCACCGATGACTACCTTACTGAAAGCGGTAACAAAATAGTCAACGGCGGGAATAAGTATATTGTTAAATTTAAGCTGTTGGAAATTTATGAGGAAATGAAAAATAAAATTATATTATAACCGAAGCGTGGCGGGTTACGTGGCAACCAACGTTGACTGCCACGGGTAATCCTGCAATGTGGGTGGGTGCGGCTTCAATATTAACCGCAAGTGCAGTTGTATTTCCGCCGAAGCCCTGGGGCCCTATATTCAGCTTGTTTACCTCGTTGAGCATACGCTCTTCAAGTGATTTGTAAAATTCGTCGGGATTTCGTAAGTTAATATCACGGCACAATGCCCTTTTGGAAAGCAGGGCAACGCCCTCAAAATCGCTACCGATACCCACTCCAAGCACTATGGGGGGGCAGGGGTTTGAGCCTGCGGTTTTAACGGCACCTACCACAAAATCCACAATGTCATCAACCGTTGCGGATGGGGTGAACATTTTAATCTGACTCATATTCTCACTGCCAAAGCCCTTGGGTGCGGCGGTGAGTTTTATTTTATCACCCGGCACTATGGATATATGCACAAGGGCAGGGGTGTTGTCGCCGGTGTTTTCGCGTCTTAAGGGGTCACTTACAATCGAGCAACGCATTTTGCCATCAAGGTAAGCTCTTTTGACACCGTTATTTATTGCTATGTTAAAATCGCCGTCAGTAACGTGTACGTCCTGGCCCAATTCGCAGAACAAAACTGCCATACCCGTATCCTGACAAATAGGTATGTTGAGCTCCCTTGCCGCGTCAAGATTTTTACACATATCGCAAAAAATACTTTTAGCAAGCGCTTCTCTTTCAATGCTCTCACCGTTACGGATTTTGGTTTCTAATGAGGGAGCGAGGACCGAGTTTGCCTTTATAAAAAGCTGTTCAACCTGCTTTTCGATTGTGGATGCACTTATTTCGCGCATATTTTCACCTTCTATAAAACTAACCGTGCCGATAACGACACGGTTTTAGTAATTAACCTCTTTGGTTACCGCCACGACGGGGGGTTGAAGTACCGCGTTTTGCGGCAGAGTTCTTTTTAAGGTCGCTCATTTTTTCGTCGCTTACGGTTTTGAATCTTGCCATCATATCTTCAAAAGACATATTTTCGGGCTCGGTGCGCTGTGTACCTGTCCATACCTGGGGCTGTGACCTTCTGGGACGGTCGGGACGCTTGGGCTTGGGCTGTTCTTCTTCCTGGGGAAGAGCCTTTTTGATTGAAAGGGCAATTTTGCCTTTTTCGTTAATGTCGATAACCTTAACCTTAACTGTATCACCCTCGGAAAGCTTTTCATGGATATCTTTAATAAAAGATGATGAAACCTCCGAAATATGTACCATACCGGTTGTTTTGTCGGGGAATTCTACAAATGCCCCAAAATTTGTAATGCCTGTTACTTTACCTTCAAGAATCGCACCGATTTCCACTGCCATAGTTTACCTCTGTTGAATAATTTTCTGATATTATGCGCCGGGTGTTATGTCCACATAAACGTGCTCGTCGGGCATAACGTAACCCTCTTCGCGGGCTACCTTTTCTGCGATAGCGGCCTCGTCGCCCTCGTCAACTGCTTTTGAAAGATCTTCATTTTCAGAAAGCTGACTTTCGTAAATGCTCTCGACGTTATTAAGCTCGGATTTGTTTTGCTTGTATTCGGAAAGCTCTTTAACGATGGAGATACCGAAATACAAAACAATGCAAGAACAAACAATAATAGCGATAATGCTAACAGGTTTTAACTGTTTTTTATTCTTCGTTTGCTTTGCCAAAATCACGACCGCCTTTCTTAGAATTAAATCTGCCTGCCAATAATATACCAAATAAATTATACACGTATAACCTGAGTTTTGGCAAGAGGTTTTTTTGTATTTTTTCGGACTTTTTTTCGGTTTTTTTAAAAACCTTGGTCAATTTTTTGAAAATGCCTGAGAAAGCCTTTTTCAGTAGTCTGAATGGTGCGAAAATAACCTTAAAAGCCAGTGCGTAAAGCCTTCGCAGAAGAGACACAAGCTTGTTGGTAATTTTTATAACTGCAAGCCCGAAGGACACGTAATAAAAGAATGCGCCGATTAATTCACCGAATATAATATAAAAGCGTATTTCGCCCTTGTTTAATGCAAGTATGAATAAAAAGCTTATTACACCGAACAAAACAAAATATAAAATATCGCAGATTACAAGCACAATTTTTGAACGGGTTACGGAAAGCCTTAAGGCTCGTATTACGTCGTAAATCACACCCAATATAAACCCCATCCCCAGGGATGCGCCGAAAATTGCAAGCTGCTCACTTTGAGGTACGGAATACATCAGCGGAATACCCGCGAAAGAAAGCCGCCACTTTTAACGGTTACGTCCGTGTATTGCATGGCGCTTATTTTACCCTCAATACAAAGCTCGCCGACCTCCAATGATAGCTTTGTTATATGTAGCTTTTCACCCCGTATTGTAAGCTCGCCGCAGTCTGTTACGGCAACAATCGCCTGCTCGTCAAAGCTACCTACGTCGTTTACACCCGACACCGAAAGCCTTTTGCGGTCCTCAAGAATGCAATTATGGGGCAAAAGTCCTGTTCTTTTATCATCTGTCATAAAAAACACCTCCGTTATTACTATTACTTAAATATGCAATAACGGGGGAGTTTATGTTTTATTTTATTTTTGTGATTTTATTGCCCTTAACAAGGTATGCGTTTTTACTTATGTCTATAAGAGGCTGGTCATTTAAGGAGTCGGTATAAAAGTTTTCAATCTGGGTGTCGGGATATTCTTGAAAAAATGCCTTCACCTTATTTTCTCTGAAGCAAAGCCTTGTGATTTCGCCTGTCTCAGAATCGATTGAGGTGCCGATGTATTTTTTGATACCCAGTCGCTCGCAAATTACCTTAAGGCTTATTTCGGGCGAGCAAGAAATAACAAGGTCATCATCACTGTGGATATCCTTGTAAAAGGGCTTGATTTTGTGCATATTATTATTCCAGAATGTAACAAAATCCTTGCCGATACCGATGTTTTTAACGTAATAATCGGTTACGGTTTTGCCGTAGCGGGAAATAGCTTCCTCGATGGTTAAATCACCCTTTTTATATTTCGTCATGGCTTTTATAACCGTGGGTATATAGCGCAAAAGCGTTTTATCCTTTTTGCAGTACCAAAAAAAGAAGTCGATTATGCTTTCGCCATCATATATGGTATTATCAAAGTCGTAAACGTTCATTTTATTCTCCGTTAATTTTTGTTAGTTGATGCCATAGCCGACGCAATAGCATATTTAGAATCGCTGTAATTAACAAAGCCGTTAAAATCCTTATAGTTGGAGTTGTTACAGGGCTTAACGATATTGTCAACATCGCTTAATTCCACGCATACACCGGGACGGTTATAGGTGTGACGGAACCAGTTTTCAAAGCCGCCGCCATAGCTTGTAGCCTCCTTGGTGGGCTGGGTCATGTAAAAATCACATGCTTTCGCAATATCGTTGGCAAAAGCCTTGTATTGTGCGTTGTTTTTTGTGTCGTAGGTGTCACCCCAATAAAGGCAGTTACCCTTTATATGTATGGATAACATGAACTCAAACTCGTTATTTTCGCACAGATTCATAAGTGCCTGAGTTTCCTTCTGGTCGCCACTTGCGTAGCCCTTAAAATAATAGTCGGCGGGCTTTGTTACACCGTTGTTGATTTGCTCCCATGCAAGGGGGAAGTTACGGTTAAGGTCAACACCGTTGTAGTTTGCCTTGTATTCGTTAAGGTCCTTAACGGTATAGCTTTCGGGCGTAAGCCTTGAACGCACAATTTCAAGTCCGTCTGGGTTAGCGCATGGAACAATATAGAGGGTGTATTCATTCAGAAGGCTTCGGATATTGTAGCCTCCCAGCTTACCGCTTGCGGTGGTGGAGGCAAAGCAATAATCCTCAACGCAACGTAAAATGTATTTTGTGGTGATATGCTCTCGGGCATGGATGGCACCTATTACGAGAGCCTTCTTTTTACCGTTGCCGAGGGTAATCATAGTAATGCTCTTGTCAGCCTCGGATTTACCGATGTTGGTTATTTTGATTTTATCGGGGTAAAGAGCCGCAAGCTTCTTAACCGTTGAGTTTATTGAGGAATAGCTTTCGGCGTACGTAGTATCAATTATACTGTTAAATACCGGGGTGTTAAATTTAATAAGGGCACCCTGTGGGCTGTAATAGCTATAAACGGAACCGCTGACTGCTCGTACGGTGTATCTGTAGGTAGTGTTCTTTTTTGCGGTTTTGTCAAGGTAGTACTTGGTTGTTACAGTTTTAAGAAGTTGCCAGCCTTCACCTGCACCCCGTCTGTAAACACGGTACTTTGTTGCACCGGTCACACCATTCCAGGTAACAAATACGCCGTCGCTACGGTTGGCAGCCTTGATGTTAGTGGGATCGCAAAGCCTTTTGATAAGGGCACCTTCGGATGAATAATAGCTTCTGTAATTACCACATTCTGCTCTGACTGTATAGCGGTAGGGCTTGTTTTGCTCGGGTGTTTTGTCAAAATAAGTAGTGGTGGTTATGGTTTTAAGATAAGACCATCCCTCACCTGCGCCACGTCTGTAAACACGGTAGGATGTAGCACCCTTTACCGCCGCCCAGCTTACTTCGATGCCGTCGGTTTTGTTGGCGATTTTAAATGAGCCGGGGTTCAGCAGTCTTCGCATACATTTGCCTTCACGGTCATAATCACCCATGGTTTTGCCGTCAACCGCCTTTAAGGTGTAGCGGAAGGTTTTGCCGCTTGTGGCGGTTTTGTCAAGGTATGAGGTGGTTTTGACTGTTTCTAAATACTGCCAGCCTTCACCTGCGCCGCGTCTGTAAACACGGTAACCGGTTGCACCGTAAACCTCTTTCCAGGTAAAGCTTATTCCTTCGGTGCGGTTCTCGATTGTTTGTATAATGGGGGGCTTAAGGTATGCGGCGAATATTGTAACGGATATACTTACAGAAGCGGTTATAAAAACAAAAACCGCTATTATGAGTGATATAGTCTTTTTCACACAACACACCTCCATTTTAATATACTATTTTATATTATAACATTTATATACACAGTGTCAAGTTTTGTCGGATTATAAAGAAAAAGAGCGATTATTATAAAATTAATAATCACTCTTTTTTAATATTACTGCAGAGAATGGCTCCACCTTTATAAAATCCGAGGAATATCCGCCGTTTAAAATATCCGGTTTATATTTGAAATCGTCGGGCAGATAGTAGTCAATATCGTGATTGTTACGGTTGACTATTACAAACAGGGTTTCGCCTTCTCCGTAACGTATATAGGCAACGCAGGAAAGCATGGCGGAGTAGGGGATGAAGGTACCCTCCTTTAGTGAGGGGCATTGCCTTCTTAAAGCACCTAAATGCTTATACCATTGAGTAAGGTCGGTGTCCTCATTGCCCCAGGGGAAAAAGCCGCGGTTAAAGGGGTCGCCGCCACCCTGCATACCTGCTTCATCACCATAATATACCGAGGGGAAGCCTGGGAGGGTATATTGAAGAATGGTAGCGGCCTTAAGAAGTCGTTTTGCCTTTGTGTATTCCTCTTGGGTTAATTTGCAATTAACCTGAATACTACGGGGCTTATGCTCAATTGAATCGTAAATAAGGCTTGTGATAATTCGCGCGGTGTCGTGGGTACCGATATGGTTCATAAGGCAGTTGAGAGCTTGCCTCGGGTAATTTTCACAAACTGTGACAACACTTTCCATAAAGCTTTCTGCAACGCCGTAGCGCATAAATGAAAGTATGGCAGAGGCAAAGGGATAGTTCATTACGGAGTCAAGCTGGTCACCAAGAAGGTATCTGCGTCTGCCGCCGTGACTGAATTTGTTGGTGGCATCCTCCCATACCTCACCGACGATGAAATAATCCTTGTTAAGTGCCTTTATGCTTTTTTTAAACTCGTCAAGAAATTTGTCGGGTAATTCATCGGCAACGTCAAGCCTGAAGCCGTATGCGCCTGCATCAAGCCACTTCTGCGCAACGCCGTTTTCGCCTGCGATATATTGAATAAACGATGGGGTGTCCTCGTTGGTTTCGGGCAGGGTATCTATGCCCCACCAGCTGTTATACGTGCCGTCGGATTTAAAGGTAAACCAATCCTTATAGGGGCTGTCGGGGTTGTTGAATGCCCCTGCCTCGGGATAACGGCCTTCGCGGTTGAAGTAAATACTGTCGGAGCCGGTGTGTGAGAAAACACCGTCAAGTATAACCCGTATGCCATATTCCTTAGCGGCATTGCAAAGACTACAAAAATCCTCCTCGGTGCCGAGCATCGGGTCGATTTTCATATAATCCGCCGTGTTGTAGCGGTGGTTCGAATGAGCTTCAAAAATGGGGTTAAGGTAAAGCATTGTTACCCCAAGCTCTTTAAAATAGGGAAGCTTTTCTTCGATGCCCTTAAGTGTACCGCCAAAATAATCATTGTTAAGAATTTTGCCCTGTGCATTGGGCTCCCACACGGGTAATTCGTTTGTGTGGTTGTGAATTACGCGGTCGGGGTAGGTGGTGTCAACGGGTAAGGGGCCTTTGTTGAATCGGTCGGGGAAAATCTGGTACATAATACCGCCCTTGACCCATTGGGGTGTAGCGTAGCCTTTTTTATATACTGTTTGTTGCCATTCGTGACCGTCAGGTGCAAATTCACCGCAACCGCCCGAGCGTAAAAAGATGTTACCCTTGCCGAAAGGGGTTTCATAGGTGAAGTGATAAAAATAAAGTCCGCTTTCCTCAAAGGTGAAATTAATATCCCACCATTCCTCGTTATCACCATTCATACCGCACCAGAACAGGTCTCGATATTGGTGGGGCTCACCGTCCTTGTGGAAAACGAGAGTAACCTTACTGCAAGAGAAGTTACGGGGCATAAGAACTTGAAGCCGCAAGCTTTCGCCTGCGGCTGTGCTGCCGAATATGGATTTATGCCTTAAATCTCGTGAGTTGTAAGGTATGAATTGCAAAAATATCAGTCCTCGTAGCCGTTGGGGTTCTGGTGCTGCCATCTGTATGAGTCGGCGCACATTTCGTCGATGCCTTTTTCTGCCACCCAGTTAAGCTCTGCCTTTGCTTTGGAGGGGTCGGAATAGCACGTTGCAAGGTCGCCGGGACGACGGTCAACAATTTTGTAGGGGACCTTAACGCCCGATGCTTTTTCGAATGCTTCAACAACCTGAAGTACGCTGTAGCCGCAGCCTGTGCCAAGGTTGTAAACGAATACGCCGTTTTCGCCAAGGATTTTATCAAGTGCCTTAAGGTGACCCTTTGCAAGGTCAACAACGTGGATATAGTCACGCACGCCCGTGCCGTCAACAGTGTCGTAATCGTTGCCGTAAACGCTGAGGAATTCACGCTTGCCCTCTGCAACCTGTGTTATGTAAGGCATAAGGTTGTTGGGAATACCGTTGGGGCTTTCACCAATCATACCACTGATATGGGCACCGATGGGGTTAAAGTATCTTAAAATACAAACGCTCCATTCGGGATCGGATTTTGCAACGTCTGTAAGAATCTGCTCAATAAAGAATTTTGTTGTGCCGTAGGGGTTTGTGGTGCCGCCTGCAATCATTGTTTCCTTAAGGGGTGAAACGTTGTGCTCGCCGTAAACGGTAGCGGATGAGCTGAACACGATTTTTTTACAACCGTGGGCAGCCATAGCCTCGCAAAGCGTTACTGTACCACTGATATTGTTTTCATAGTAAAGTAAGGGCTTTTCGCAGGATTCACCTACTGCCTTAAGACCCGCAAAATGAATGACGGAGTCAATATCGTATTTTTCAAAAACCTTGTCAAGAGCTTCTCTGTCGCGGATATCGCATTCCTCAAAGCTGAAGCCCTTGCCTGCAAGCTTTTCGATTCTTTCAAGAACCTTAGGACAACTGTTGTAGAAGTTGTCGATAATAACAATGTCCTTGCCGCTTTCAAGAAGCTCGATTGATGTGTGGGAGCCAATGTATCCTGCTCCGCCTGTTACAAGTACTGCCATAATATATCTCCTTATTTCAGTTTGTTAAAATTCTATTGCGTAATCGTCGTCGATAGTGGTCTCTGGAGTGGTGGATTCGGGTTTTTTATTTGTGGAATCCCCTGCTTCAGTCGGGGCTGTGGTTGAAGTGTTATCGTTTTTATTATTGTTATTATTGTTATTGTTGGGATAAATAACGCTTGGCTGGGGAAGGGTAGTGGTAACGTCAAAAATAGATGTAGTTGAAGGGATGTCGGTAAGCTCTGCAACTGTGTTACCGGGGTTGAATTGGTTCGCATCCTGTGTGTCCGTAGGTCTGCCGTTTTGCTGATAAACCTCTGTTTCGGCAGCATCCGAGGATTTTGTGCCATAACCACCAAAATGGTATATACACCAAAAAGCACCAAGCAATACGATTATCGAAAGAAGGATTGCCGCAATAATAGCGAAAATTTTATTGGATTTTTTCTTTTTGCCGGGCTTGATGTCTGCAACAACCTCTGCCTCGATACGTGATTGCTCGTACTTTGCAATTTCATCCGGGGAGGCTCCTGCCTTGAAAATAATCTCGTCAAGGTATTTGTTAATCATTGAGTAAAGCTCGTTTGTGGCTTCAACAATAAGGTTGTCAACACTTTCCCCGGAGTCCGCAAGGAGCTTTTTAACAACGATTTTATCGGCAATTGCAACGCTTATAAAAGCGTAGTAGCTGATAATTTCATTACCGTTTTTTTCGCGGAAAATGTTTGACACTGTTGCACCGATTTCTGTGCTTCTGAGCTCCATAGCGCCCTTGGCAAGCTGGGCGGTGTATTCCTTGGGGTCTTCAATGCCTGCGTCGTTTACAAAGGGGGTAAAGAAAACGTATTCACCATAGCCCTCGCAAGCACGTATATCCTCCTTGAGCATTTTTGCCGCAGGAGTTGAGGGCACACTCATTCTGAGGTTATTTTTCTTCAGTTTGTCAACAATAAGGGTTGCCTTTGATGAGGCTTTTGAAGAATCTGTAATTTCACCAAAAAGCTCCGCCTTGTTTTCTGCAGGGATGAAGAAGGGTAAATTCGATTTTTGTAAAACGGTGGGCACAATATTGGCATCCAAGGGGAATACCACTATGTACTGGTCACCGTCGTTAATATAAAAACCACTGAAAAGACCGTCATTCGAAATCATTTCGGTGCACTCGTTGGGGACGAGAGTGTGTGCCTTAAGGGTCTTTTCGTCAGAAATTCTGTCACCAATCGCCTTTGTTATTGCCTCGCTATAAGCGGGGGTTAAGTTGAAGGCCTTAATAAGAATGGGCTTGAATTTAAGGTAAACCTTAGTTTCAATGCCTATAAGAATTATATCGGTGGTTTCAATATATTCACTTATATCAGTAAACATTGCCTTGGGGTCGCAGAAGCTTTCAAAATAGACTGAGCTATCGGTAAGACTTTCGGCAACCGAACGCTTTATATCAGCAAAAGCAATACTGTTTTGTTCAAATGAATATGCTTTTATTCTCAATTTTTCACACCTCTTAATCGGGATTTATCAATATAAATAGAACTTTTTGTCGTTCTTGTAGGGGTTCTGTGAGGGGTCCTCGTAATATGAGTCGGGGTATTTGACGGGGGTGGATTTCATACCGGCAAGGCTTGTGTCTACCTCGGGTGATTCACCGGGACGAAGCTTACGGGCAATAACAAGGAGTCTTGCATCGTCGTATTCGTAGGTGCAGGTACAAAGGGTTACGATGGTGTCGGTTGGTAAAAGGTCAACACCCGTGTCGTAAAGCTTACGCTTTTCGAGCTCCTCGATATATTCCTCATAGCAAGCGTCGGAGCAGTGGTTAAAGGTGAAGTCGAAGAAATAACCATTGTCGCTTTCTGTTGAGCCGTTAGTGATTACTACCGCGTATATTTTCCATATATTTTTCTCGAAAAGGGAGTCAAACTGTATTGTGGGATGCTTTTTGAAGTAATCAAGGCTTTTGTAGTTAAGAAGGGCAGCAAAGCGAGAGCCGTCATTCATATTGTGACCGTAAAGAAGTGTGTTACGGTCAAAGGGTGAAAAGCTGTTTTTGTACGAGGCGTAAACTGCACCATAGCTTGTGGGATTGCCGTAGAAGTCATGGTTAAGGTAATATTTGTTGTTATCCGCCTGCACTACGGGGGTATCAACTTTTGTGCCGTCTATTTTAAGATAGCCTACGGTCTGTGGGTTGTTTGAGTAATAAAGAGCGTAATCACAAAGAATACCTGAGGGGAAGTCAACGTTAATAAGCTCGGGGTATTTTTTGTAAAGATAAGCCCATTTTTCCTCTTCCGTAAGGTTTTCAAGCTCGCTCATAACGTCATCGGGAATGGTGGACTGCTTGTGCTGCTGCTCCTCCTGCCTTAAAACAAGGAATTTTTCAATACCGCGTTTGCCCAGGAAGATGGATGAAACCACAATTGCAATAATAAGCACCACCGATACGGTATTAAGTACATACTTTTTTGCCTGCTTGCGTTTAACGAGCTTTGTTACGGCGTTTTTCTGAGTTTCATCGTTTCGGATGACCGTCTCCTCAATATCGTGGAAATACACGTATTGGGAATTGGGTTTGTTTTTGTTTTTACTCATTTATATCACCTAATAGGCGTAATGCCGTTTCTACGGCAGAAAGCCTGTTATTTAATCGGACGTCGTCCGTAAAGTTATTGTTTAATTGCTTAACTGTTACGGTGTTGTTAACGGCAACTGCAACATAAATTAAGCCGACGCTTTTTGACGTGTTGTCTGAAAGAGGGCCTGCAATACCCGTGATTCCTACGCCGATATCGCTACCGAGAGCGGCTTTAGCACCCATAGCCATTTCGCGGGCAGTTTGCTCGCTTACGGCACCGTAAAGCGCAAGGGTTTCCTCCTTAACGCCTAAAAGCTTCATTTTTACTGCGTTTGAGTAGCTGCAGATGCCGCCGTTGTAAACTGCTGAGGCGCCGCTTACGTCAGTAATTATTTTACTGAGCCAACCGCCTGTGCAGGATTCTGCAAGACCGAGAGTTTTATTTTCTGCTCTGAGCCTATCTACGACGGATTCTGCTAATTGGATTAATTGAAGTTCAGTCATTATTCAACGCCTTCCGAGGTAATTGAAATTCTTTTTATACCCTCAAAGGCTCTCTGGCAAAGACTCTCGATATCAAGAACCTTTTCAGCCTCCTCAATATCGGGAAGGTGGGGTCTTGTTTTGGGGTGCTTGGGAGTGAATACCGTACAGCAGTCCTCAAAGGGTTGGATTGAGATATTGAACGTATCAATTTTGCGGGATATTGTTATGATTTCCTCCTTGTCCATACCAATGCAGGGACGGAAAACAGGGAACTCTGCTACTGCGTCGGTGCAACCAAGGGCAAGCGTGGTCTGGCTTGCAACCTGAGCTACGCTTTCGCCTGTGATAAGGGCGTGACAGTCGGTTGCTTTTGCCAGCATATTTGAAAGACGCATCATAAAACGACGCATAATAATTGTGAAGTATTCCTCGGGGCATTTTTCACGGATTTCTTCCTGAATTTCGGTGAAGGGTACTGTGTGCAACCAGATTCTGCCACTGTATCTTGCAACCTTTGAAAGAAGGTCATGCACCTTTTCCTCTGCGCGTAATGAGGTGTAGGGAGGCGACGCAAAGTGAATGCCCACAAGGTCAAGTCCGCGCTTGGACATCATATAGCCTGCTACGGGGCTGTCAATACCGCCGGAGATGAGTATAAGGGCTCTGCCTGATGAGCCGCAGGGCATACCGCCTGCACCCTTAAGCTGATTTCCGCGCACGTAAGCCTCGTCACGGATTTCAACGGTTACGGTGATTTCGGGGTTTTTGACGTCAACTCTCAGGTGGGGGAATTTTTCTAAGATTTTGCCGCCGAGTGTTGCGGAAATTTCAGGGGATTTTAAGGGGAACTTTTTGTCGCTTCGTTTTGCTTCAACCTTGAAGGTTTTTGCGCTTGAAAGCTGGTCGTAAAGATATACTGGTGCAAGCTCGCAGATTTTATCCATATCCTTTTCGCAAACTGCCGCACGTGAGTAGCCTGCTATACCGAATACTCTTGAAATCTCTTCGGTAGCGGCATCTAAATCTGCAAAATCATCAAGAGGAGCAACGGTGATTGTGGACTGAGATTTTTTGAACTCAAAATTACCAAAGCATTTGATTCTTCTGCGGATGTTTTTAACGAGCATATCTTCAAAGCTTGAGCGGTTAAGACCCTTAAGGGCTAATTCGCCGTCTTTTATAAGAATTATTTCTTTCATATTTAATCCTTTCGGGGGTTTTATTTTTTGCCGTATTTTTCAGCAGTTTCTCTGACGGCGTCAATTAATAAATCAACTTCCTCAATTGTGTTGTATCGTGAAAAGCTGATACGCACCGCACTGTCGATTACCTCGGGCGCAAGACCCATAGCGGTGAGCACGGGGCTTCTGTGACCCGTTTTACATGCGGAGCCTGCAGAAATGCATATACCCTTGCTGCTCATAAAGTTTACAATGGGTTGGCTGGGAAGCCCGAGAATTGAGATGTTTATAATATAGGGAATTGCATCATCGGGTGAGTTTACGGTAACACAACTTAAATCGCTTATACCCTGCTGGAAGCGGGCCTTAAGCACTTTAACATGCTCGTGATGCCTGCCGATATTCATTGCCTGCTCTGCGGCGGCACCGAAGGAGAAAATGGCGGGTGTTGCCTCAGTGCCCGAGTGCATATTTTTTTCCTGACCGCCACCTAAGACGTAGGGGTTAATGATGCCGGGTGTTTTAACGTACAAGCCGCCCACACCCTTGAGTGCGTGTATTTTGTGACCGCTGACGGTGATGAAATCTGCATCAATTGTACGGGGATTAACGGGGATTTTACCCAAAGCCTGTACACAGTCTGCATGAAGAAATGCGGGTGCACCCTTTTGAGCTATGGCTTTTCGTGCACTGTTAACGGGGAGCACTGAGCCCACCTCGTTATTAACCGCCATAAGCGAAACAAGGATTGTATTATGGTTTATGCTTTCAAAAAGCTCATCCTCGTTAATTTTGCCGTGTTTGTCGGGCATAAGGCGGATAACCTCAACCCCTGCACGCTCAAGAGCGCTAATGGGCTCGCCCACGCTTGGATGCTCGATAGCAGTGGTAACAATACGGTTGCCCTGCTTTTTAAGCTTGTTGTATGCACCGAAAATAGCAGTGTTGTTAGCGGTGGTGCCTGATGAAGTGAAAAAGAAATTATCTTCATTCACACCTAAAAGCTTAGCTACCTTTTTTCGGCTCTTTTTGAGTAAAGCGGAGGCATCGCTGCCCATTGAATGTAATGAGGAGGGGTTACCCCAATCTTCGGTTATTGCGCTGATGGCAGCCTCTGCGGCTTCGGCGCAGGGTTTAGTGGTTGCGCTATTATCAAAATAAGCAGTCAAAAGCACGACTTCCTTTGTTAAATCAAATTATCATTAATCGGTTTATTATACAATATTATTATACTTTTTGTAAATGGTTTTAGGTTAAGTTTTATTGTATTTTTCTTGAATATTTTGTGAATAATCGGGGAAAATGCTGGTGTGAAAGGAGAAGTCTTATGATAAAAAGCAGACGAAGTTTAATAAGAATTATCAGTTTTCTGAGTGCGGTTGTTGTAGTGCTTGCCATATGGGGCGGGGTAAGCTCATTTAAGCTTTCGCAGGCAAAAATTGCGGTGAAAATTTCTAATGAAAGGGCTTTGACCCAATTGGGTACTTACCTTGACGATATCAGTCTTAATTTGCAGAAGTGTATGTATTGTAACGGTGACAGTATGCTGTCGGATATATCCGCAGACCTTTGGCGCTCAAGCGCATCGGCAAAGGAAAGTCTGTCGGAGCTTACGGACGGCAACACGGAAATATCGGCAGTTTATAAATTCTTATCCCAGGTTGGAGAATACACAATTTCACTTAACAAGCGGTTGGCACAGGGCGAGAGGCTTTCAACAGAGGAAACCGAAAGCCTTACAAAATTACTGGAGTATTCGCAGAATTTAAGCAAAAATATTAATTATCTTATAGCTCAGGAGGAAAACGGCACCCTCGATTTTGAGGAGATAAAAAGCACCCTTCAAAGCAATGATGCCGAGGAACGCTTGTACCTGGGTGACGAGCTTAATGATGCAAACCAATCCCTTGGGGATTACCCGACCCTTATTTACGATGGCCCCTTTTCTGACCATATAATGAATAAAAAATCCTCAGTAACTGAGAATTTACAACAGGTTACCGAGGCTCAGGCTAAGGATAAGGCCGCACAGCTTTTAGGTATAAAAAGTGATGATTTGCACTTTTTAAGTAAATCACAGAATAATATGAGTACGTACACCTTTTATAATTCCGAGTACAGTATTAGCGTTACCGTTAACGGGGGTATTGTAAGTAGCTTTATGACCTCTGATTTTGTGTCGCAAATAGAGCTTTCCTACGAGCAGGCAATAAAAAAAGCCACCGAATTTTTACAAATGGCAGGATATGAAAAAATAAAGGAAAGCTATTATTCCACAACCGATGGTATATGCACGATAAATTTTTCATATTACGAAAACGGCATAACCTATTACACGGATTTAATAAAGGTCAGTGTAGCACTTGATACGGGTAAAATTACCGCATTTGATGCAACGGGGTACCTTATGAATCACCATAAAAGAAGCGTTCCCGAGGGGGTGAAGTACACCATAGCTCAGGGTAAAAAGCTTATAAACCCGGAATTGCAGGTGTTAACGTATAAAAAAGCATTTATTCCCACGGAATGGGAAACAGAGAATTACGTGTACGAATACCGATGCCGCGACGAAGGGGATAACGAGGTGCTTATTTATATTGACCCGGTGACGGGTGATGAGAAGGATATATTGCTTTTGCTTTATACAGACGGCGGTGTGTTGACAAAATAATGAATAAATCGTTTTGAAATGCAAATAATTATAAGGAGGTAGGTGAGAATATGAAGAAAATTATTACAATAGCTTCTGCGTTGGCTCTTGTGGGATGTATGGCGCTCCTTTTTGTGGGGTGCGGTGCCAAGGATGAAAATAACACCACTGCTCCCACAACTTCTACCACAGGAAATATGACAACCTCAAACGTAACAAACGAGGGGATGATTACCGACGAATCGGGTATGGAAAACGGTGTAATCGGTGATATTGTTACAGATGTGTCTGAGGGTATGTCTGAGTTGATTACCGACGTTTCAGAAGGAATTTCAAGGGTTATTGAATAAATAAAAAGCAGGTTGTAGCGTGTTTGCTACAACCTGTTTTGTTTGTTGGTTATTTTAATGCAACTGTTTGTGAAACAAGTGTTGTATTGTCATCTGCAAGAACAGAGAAGGTTAAGCTATAGGTTGAACCCGGGTCTGCTTTGTAGGAGAGAGTATAGGTGTTTTCGGCTTCGGTAAGAACAAAATATTTTTCGGGGAAGCCGTAGCCTGCAGAGGTTTCGTAATCAAGGGTAAGTCGCTTTGTGTAAAGTGACTCGTCAGTGACGGTTACGTGGAAGTAGAAGGTTTTTGCACATTCGACCTCAGTAAGGTTTTCGGTAGTGTCGGTTTCACTATAGTTAATGCATACCGAAATACCGTCTGCTACAACTCCGCTTGTACCAAAAAGCTCGTTGCGGATGTCTGCACTATCCATATATTTTGCTTGGGCAAGGTCCTTAAGGAATGAAAGTGTAGTTTTGTTATCTGCGCTTAAATTTGCATTAACGTAGCCGTATTTTGCTTCAAGAATTTTATCCTCAGCACCTGCGTAATCCTTAATAGTGTTAAGGATTTCCAGTGCTTCCTCGTACTTCTTGCTTTCAATAAGCTTTTCTGCCTTTTTGAATTCGCATTCGGTTACTCTATCCTTACTATCGGAGTAGTCTCCCAATTTTTCAAAAGCGGAAATTGCTTCGTCAAACTTGCTGGCCTTTAAGAGTGCTTCTGCCATACCGTAGTCGCAGGAATATACCTCGCCGGCACTGTTTTCGTAGCCATCAAGAGCTTCGAAAATCGCTTTAGCCTCTGCGAATTTGCCTTCGTTTTTAAGGTCGTTTGCCTGATTATAGCGAGCAAGAAGATATTTCTCGGCAGAATCCTCGTAGTCGCCTAATTTTTCGTATAATTCAGCTGCCTGAGCATAATTTTTGTCATTGAAGCAAACGGCGGCCTTTTCGTAATTGCTTTCCTTAAGAATTGCAGGCACAAACTTAGCCGCAACAAGACCGATTATTGCAATAAGCACGACAACAACTGCAATAATGGGTGCAATGCTTGTTTTGTGTTTACGCTTCTGTGCGGGTGCAGCATCTGCATTTTCAGCGGGTGCTTCAACTGCTTCTTCAACAGCGATGGGCTCTTCTATATTGCCGTTTTCGGCAATAGCTTTAAGGTTATTTACCTGTGATTCTTCTGTGTTTGCTTCAACGGTTTCATCAAGATTTTCAGTTTCCGCAATTTCTTCGTATTCATCAAGTTTTTCAGTTTCCGCAATTTCTTCGGATTCATCAAGCTCTATAGCTTCTTCAATCTCTGCGGCTTCTTCAACCTCTGCGGCTTCTTCAACCTCTGCAGCTTCTTCGATTTCTGCAGCTTCTTCGATTTCTGCTACCGCTTCGTCAATATCAATAACTGCGATTTCGGCGGGGTTTTCTTCTTCGGAAGCTTCTTCCTCAGCCTCAACATTCTCTGTAATATCCTCTGCAACTGCTTCGGCTTCCTCAATAACTTCTTCTGTTGCTTCTTCAACAGTGGATGAGTAAACGTCCTCGAATTCGGTGGGCTCTGCTTCTGCTACGGACTCTTCGACTGTTGCTTCTGTTTCTTCTGCGGGAATTTCAACAGTTTCGGCAACTATAACTACAACAGTTTCGGTCTGCTGCTGGAATTCGTCGTCGTGATCTCTGAGGCTTTCCTGGAAGAAGTCGTAGCCTGCGGACTTGAGCTTTTCACAAATTGTGGGTACACCCTTTATGGATGCGTATCTGCCTTCTTCAAGAAGCTTTGAGAGTTGCGAAAATCTTTCTGCACTGGACATAAGGAATTCGTATTTGCGACGATTCTTCTCAAAGAACATAACGATACAACGGTAGTAAATTTCAAGATTTTTTATATCGTTTGAAAGAATACCTGTGAAAACCGTGTGAGCATTGATGCTTTCAACAATTTTTTCAAACTTTTTGTTAC
The DNA here is from genome assembly GCA_045654405.1 of Acutalibacteraceae bacterium. Taxonomy (GTDB): domain Bacteria; phylum Bacillota; class Clostridia; order Oscillospirales; family Acutalibacteraceae; genus DTU089. The sequence continues at coordinate 82,255 of JAZONH010000016.1, forward strand.
CTACCTCGGTAGCGGCATCGGGGTCAACAAAATAGCAGGATGAAAGCTTAAGACTTATTTTGTTTGTAGCGCGCTCGTTATAGGAATCTGCAAATTCAGTTAGCTTTTTGCGGTAGATTTTGGCTTCATCCTGCAGCTTGATAATTGCAGAAACCTCTTTTTTGATTTTTTCAGCATCTGCATCTGCAAAAAGCTCTAAATGGAGCTGAGTAAGTGCCTTTTCAACCTTCAAAACCTCGTCGTTAGCCATTGCAAGGTAACGTACAAAGTCATCATCTGAAATTTCCATAAGGGATTCAAGCACCTTTACGTATAAGTCAGATAATGAGAGGGTGTCTTCGTCGATGCTCTGTGCGTCACAAAGGGCTTTGTAGAAAATTGCACGGGGCTCGGCACCGTTTTTGACTATATATTTCATAAGGCAGTCGCCAGCGTTTTCAAAATCACCCTCGTGGTAATACTGCGCACCGGAAAGGAAGTTTTCTTCGCTTTCAGGGAGCTTAACGGCACAACCGGGACAGGTGAATTCACCATCTGCCTTCTGAAGATATGCGTTTTTACATTCGGGACAAATTATTCTAATCATAATTTCCACCTTTTCAATATATTGGACGACATAAGTCACCAAATTACAATTCACTATATCATAACATAAAAGGACCGACTTTTTCAATATTTTATTACAAAAATATTACAAAATCGGTCCTTTAAAAGGTAAATTTATATTAAATTGTAGTGCTTAGGCCTTTTTAATCCACATTTCTGAGAATTTAAAGCCGATATCGGGCTCGCTAATCAACAACTCAAGGGTGCCGTTTACAAAAACGTCCTTACCGAGTGTATAGGTGGCACTTTCAAATCCGTCAACCAAAAATTCCTTGTCAAACTGCACGTTTTTAAAGCCACCGAATTGTGCGCCCTGATATATAAGATGGCCGTTTGCGGTAATTGTATGGGTTGCGGTGTCGGAAGCGTCGCTCTTATAAACTATTGTGAGGGTATAATCAGTCTGCGGACTGAAGCCCCCAAGCCTTGCCCTGAAGGTGTAGTTATCATAAAGCTTGGTCATGGACATAGGTAAGGCTCTTTCCTTAGTGTAGGGTCTGTCTCCCTGAATGTCCATGTAAACCTCGCCCTCCTGCTTTAAGCCGAGGGTGTTAAGACCGTGGAGGGCAACGCTGTAATAAAATTCATCCGTGTCGGTTTTGTTGCGGTTTATAAGGCGGTTTATGTAAGCGGTTTTGTCATTCTCTGCAAGATTCTTTGCGAGGGTAAGCTTTTGCTTAAGGTAGGCTCTGTCGGTAACGTTATTGTCAATGGTTTCAAGGGTTGCGCCCCTTTCCCAGCTATCGGCATAGTAGTGCTCCACGTCCAACTGAATGCCTATTAAATCAAACAGTGTTTTACCAAGCAAATCAATCTCGTTACGAAGGGCAATATAACCATCGTTAAAGGGTGTATCAAGGATTTTTAATGCGTCGTCAACGTTACAGTTTTTGCACTCGTAAAGAGCGTTTTTGCAAAGCTTAAGTTCAAAGGCTCTGCGCTCCTTTACAAGCTTATCACAGCATGCTCTGAAATAAAGGAGCATAAAACGCCAGTTTTTCTCAAGGCTTAGGTGCTTAGCCTTTAACGCGCAAAGATTGTTGTATGCTACGTCTATACAGGGGTTTTCGACGGGGTCACCCTGCCAGTTTTTTTCAAGAAGGAAGATGGTGTCTGCAATAAGCTCCTCGTCTGCTTCGTTCATAAAATATCTTGCGTAATCAAGCAAAACCTCGCGTATAGATACGTCCTTATTCCATTCCAAGGCACTCCATATCATTTTATTCACGTCATCGTGCACACCCTCCGAGTAGCTTACACTGCCGATGGTGTAGGGGGCAAAAAGGCGGTGAAGTGTTCTTAATTCGGTGGGGCGGGGATTCACGCTTTCTCTTGAAAGGGTGGAGGCTAAAGCAAAATGCCAGTCATCCTCAAGGAAATTGACGGGATATTCACAACGGAGGTTGTGGGTAATATCGGGATAAAATCTTAAGGGATAGCGAGCGGGAATTTTCTTTCTGAGCTCGTGCATGGGGAATGCGTGGTTGGGACCCATAATTACCGTGTCAATTTCGGTGGGGTGCTTTTCCATTTCACGCACAAAGACGTCGCCCCAGTCTCTGTATTTATGTGGTGCCTGAGCCGAGGGGTGCATCTGTGCCTCAGGATGACTTTTTTTAAGTATATCCGATATTTTTCTGCAACGCTCAACAAATGTGTCGGCGTACATTTCACCGGGGTCACCGCCGGGAGGGAATACGGCGTTTATACGCGGTATTTTTGAGTAAATATTCTCGCGGATTCTTAATGCCTCTTCCTCGGATTCGCGATCGTCGTTTGCGTGCCAGAGAGAAACGTCCAAATCCACAATATCTGCAAGGCGGGAGGCCTCAATAACGAATTCCTCCTGAGTGTAACGCATAAGGGGATTCATTTCATTTTTACCGAATTTGGTGGTGTTATGCTCGCAGGTATTGGTACCGAATGCCATCATATCAAGGTAATAATCAAAGTACTGATTATAATCCCAGGCATCGTAGGTGTTTGGGGTGGTACGGTAGCCGACCTGGTGGCCGATTATCTGCTTTTGGGGCTTGTAGGTGCCCTCAATATCTTCTATTATAATTACACCGTCGGCGTTGAATTTTGCTTTTCTTAAAATATGGGAGTAGCCGAAAATCAACCCGCGTATGGTCTTTGCGGTGATTTTGAAGCCCCTTTGTGTGCGGGCTATGGTGTATTGGTCTTTTACGGGTATATCGGGATTTGTTTTAAAGGCTACGAAGCAGGGGATAGCTTCTTCGGTGATTGTAACAGTGCCCGAGGACCTTTTAGCAAGCTCCTTTGCGAAAAAGTCGGCGGCTCTTAAGCCTATGGGATCGGCAGCAGAAATAATAAAATCATTACCAAAAAAATCCATAATAACCTCCCTGTATATTATCGGTAAATATTTTAACATATATAATACATTTCTTCAATAAAAACCATATTTTTCATAAAATTACTTGCTTTTTGTGGGTGGTATGATAAAATGACTAGTATATTTTTTGTAGGAGAAAGCTTATGAATGGTTTTACAGCAAAATGGTTTACTAAATTAGTGTCAAGCCTTGTTAAGTGCAAGCCCCAGCTAAAAAAAGCAATGGAGCTTAAAAAAAACAAGGACTGGAGCGATTACAAGCCCTTCGTTGACGAACAACTTTACAATTGGCTTAATCCCCTTGTAGATATGGCGGGGGTGGATTTTGTAGTTGAGGGTAAGGAAAGGGTTCCCGTAAACGAGCCCGTTATCTACACTCCCAACCACGCAGGCTTGTTTGATATTCCTGCGGTTATTCTCAGTGCACCTAGCGTGCCCATTTTTATGGCTAAAAAGGAAATTGCTTCATTCCCGCTTGTTAAAGACTGGATGTGGGTAATGGATTGTGTGTTTGTTGACAGAAAAAACAAGACTAAGGCGCGCTCATCACTTCACGATGCCATTGAAATGGTTAAAAACGGCAGAAGCATTGTTATTTTCCCCGAGGGCACACGCTCTAAAAACGGCGAGTTAGGCGAGTTTAAGGGCGGCGCAATGAAAATTGCTATGGAAACAGGCGCAAAGGTTGTTCCCGTTTACCTTGAGGGCACAAGAGCCTGCTTTGAAGAAACGGGCAATATTACGTCGGGTACAGTAAAGGTTACCTTCCTTGACCCGATTGTTACAAAGGGGCTCACCAAGGACGAGTTTTTTGAAATGCCACAGAAGCTTCGCGGAATTATTCAGGCAGAAAAGGATAAAAGTAACTGAAAAGTTAACAAAGATTGTTACAAAGAACGGACAGTTTGTCCGTTCTTTTTTACATTTTGTAACACTTTTGGGGCATATTTTATAGTAAGGGGTTGACAAAAATAGTTTTTAAGGTTATAATACGAGCCACTGATTACAGATTGTAACCTTTTTGGAGGAAAATATGACAAAACGATTACTTGGTTTGTTATTAGTTGTTTTAGCAACCTTGGTTTTGGTCCCCGCATTAGTTACAAAAACACAGGCAGCAAATAATGATGGGTACGATATAGGTGACGCTATCACTTACGCCGAAAAAAACTGGAATAACGGTCGCGGGCTTTGCGCTCAGTTTGTTAACGAGTGCCTCAGCTACGGCGGTCTTGATCTTTCAGGTATGCGCGTAAAAGATCTTTATAACGAACTTTTATCAAAAGAGTACGGCAAATCATATAAACTCACTCTTACAAACGGCAAAAACGGCAGTATCAGAATGTCAGACAATGAAGGCAAAGTAAAAAAGGGTGACCCTATTTTCTTTGTATGTAACGTATGCGGCGAATTTGAGCACGTAGTTCTTTGTAACGGTGCAAACAGCGACGGCTATCTTCAGGATTACGCCCACAATAAGGCCCACAACGGCAAAAAAAGAACCTACACCTACGGACATTGCGGTTCTGATAACTGGACAATATACTCAATTAGCATAGCTAACGGCGACACTCTTGAAGCACCCGTAGTTAACAGTATTGCGGGCACTACAAAGGGTGTTGAGGTTAAATGGAACGAAATCAAGTTTGCGGATTCATACAACTTTTACCGCAAGCAGCCCGGTGGAAAATGGACTTTACTTAAAAGCGTAAAGGATACTTCATACACCGACACAACCGCTAAAAACGGTAAAACCTATATTTACACTGTAAGAGCTTGTAACGAAAAAACAATGAGCCCCTATAAGCCCTCAACCGAATTTAAATTCGTTGATAAAATTGCTTTTTCATCAGCTACGGTTAATGCGAAGGGCATTAAGCTTCAGTGGAATGAAAATGCATCTGCTACAAGCTACTATATCTACCGCAGTGTGGATGGCGCTAAATTTGCAAAATACGCAGTTGTTAAAGGCAACGCAGCTACAAGCTACACCGATACTAAGGTTGAAAGCGGTAAAAGCTACCGTTACAGAGTAAGAGGTGTGTCAGGCTCATCAATGGGTTGTTATGATGCAACGGGTATTACCGTTGATTTTGTAAGTACACCTGCTCTTAAAACAATTCAGAACACCAAGGACGGCATTTGCGTAAAGTGGAATGCAGTTAAGGGTGCCACAAGTTACCGCGTTTACAGACGCGCCGCAGAGGATAAGGGCTGGACCTACCTTGGAGCAGTTAAAACCGCATCATATACAGATAAAACAACGGAGAATGAGGTTGTTTATACCTACACTGTAAGAGCTGTTTGTAAAAAAACATACAGTGCTTATGAAAGCGGATTAACTCTTAAGCATGTAAAAACACCCGAAATTACTTCGGTTGTGTGCTCGGAGGAAGGCATTTGCCTTGAGTGGGAAGTAGTTTCCGGTACATCCGGTTATTATCTTTACCGTAAGGCTGTTGGTGAAGAAGGCTGGACACGCATTGCCACAGTAAGAAACGGTAACGAATACGTTGATAAAAACGTTGAGGATGGTGTTGAATACACCTACACCGTAAAAGCATTCTTTGATAAAACCGTCAGCGCATACAATAAGGATGGCGTAACACACAAATTCCTTCGCAAAAACGAAAATGAATTTGAGCTTTGCGACGTTGATGACGAATCAGAAGATTAATAATAAAGTAAACCCCTCGGTTCACAACCGAGGGGTTTTTGTTTGTTTTATCTTTCTTCGCGGAAGTAGGTAATACCAAGGTTCTGGGGAGGCTGGTTGCTCTTTTTATCGCGGATGCTTGTGAAGAGAAGCACAACGATTGTAACAATATAGGGGAGCATTTTAAGGATTTCGTTATCGTGGATTGAGAAGCCTTTGATATAAGTACTTGCGATGTAAAGTCCACCGAAAACAATAGAGCCAATAATAGCAAGGCTGGGCTTCCACACTGTGAAAATAACAAGGGCAATTGCCAACCAACCAATAGCGTCGATACAGTATTCCCAGTTACCGTTAAGGTAGTTCATTATGAAGCAAAGACCGCCAAGGCCTGAGATTCCGCAGCCTATACAAGTAGCCGCGTATCTGTAAGCAGAAACGTTTATGCCTGCAGCATCTGCAGTAGCAGGGTTTTCGCCGACTGCACGAAGATGAAGACCGATCTTGGTCTTGTTAAACACAAAGGTTGTGAGCAATGCAATTGCAATTGCAAAATAAATAAGGAAGCCGTGTGAGAGGAATAATTCGCCAAACCAACCTAAATCATCTGCAAACTCAAAGGATGCGTTGAAGAATTTAGAGCCGCGCTGGAATGCAAGGCCTGCCTGAGAAATGATGTAGTCAGAAACGCCCACACCAAAGGTTGTAAGAGCAAGACCGGTAACGTTCTGGTTAACCTTAAGTGTAACAGTCATAAAGCTGAACAGTAAGCCCATTATAGCACTGCCGAGGAAGGCCGCCAGAACAGGGAGAATAACCGCAACAACGGGGTTTGCATAAAGACCCATTTCAGAAAGATAAAGGTCCTCTACAAAGCAACCGCAAGCAGCGCCCACACACATAACACCGGGGGTGCCGAGGTTAAGGTGGCCGGCTTTTTCGGTGATGGTTTCACCGGTTGAGCCTAAAAGGAACGTCATACCTAAACGGATGGCACTAACAAGAAAGGATAACATTTATTTTGCCCCCTTTCTGTTTTTGTTAAGCACAATTTTGTACTGAAGGAAGAATTCGCAACCGATAATAAAGAAAAGGATAATACCGGTTAAAATGTCTGAAATAGACGGGTCAACGTTAAAGTCGGAGCTTATCTGCTCTGCGCCACGCTCCATAAATACGATGAGAAATGAGGTGATAATCATGGTAAGGGGATTGAACTTAGCAAGCCAAGATACCATAATCGCCGTAAAGCCCCTGCCACCAACTGTGGTAGTGCTGATTGTGTGGTTGATACCGCCAACAAGCAGGAAGCCTGCTACACCGGCGATAGCACCGGAAACCGCGAGAGTTCTTATAATAACCTTTTTTACGTTGATACCAACGTATTTTGCGGTGTTAACGCTTTCACCAACAACAGAGATTTCGTAGCCCTGCTTACTGTGCTTAAGGTAAATGTAAACGATAACCGTAAGTGCAAGAACTACAATAATACTGAGCAGGTAGTCCATACCGCCGATAACGGGCAAACCGTACTGAGGCATGGGCTCCAGAACACCTGAACCGCTTTTCACGTATTTCTTAAGGAAATAAGCAACAAGCTGAATGGCGATGTAGTTCATCATAAGGGTGAACAAAGTTTCGTTTGTGTTCCATAAAGCCTTTGAAACTGCGGGAAGCACAGCCCAAAGGATACCCGCAAGCACACTGGCACCGAGCATTACTACCAAGAGTAATTTGGGATGCATTTTGCCGCCCAGGAAGAACATACAGGCAACCGTTGCAAGGCCTGCTATAAGCACCTGACCCTCGGCGCCGATGTTCCAGAACTTCATTTTGAACGCGGGTGTAACAACTAACGATACACACAAAAGCATTGCCAGGTTCTGAGCAAGGTTCCATATTCTTACAGTTGAGCCGAAGGAGCCTTCAACCATTGATTTGTAAACTAACAAGGGGTTCTGCTGTGAAAGAATGGTGATTACCAAAGCAGAAACTATAAGTGCCGCCACAACTGCACCTACACGGATTAGCAATGCAGGGAAGAAGGAAAGGGGCTCTCTTTTTACAACGTGGAAAAGAGGATTATGAACTTTGTTTTCTTTAGCCATTGTTATCCTCCTTTGATTTGGTCATAAGTAAACCGATTTCTTCTTTCTGTGCGGTTCTGCCGTCAACTATACCTGTAACTCTACCGCCGCTTAAAACAAGGATTCTGTCGCACAAGTCAAGCAGAACGTCAAGGTCCTCGCCGACGAAGATAACGGCAACGCCCTTTTCCTTTTGTTCGGTAAGAAGGTTGTAGATTGTGTAGGATGAGTTAATGTCAAGTCCGCGAACAGGGTAAGCCGCCATAAGCACGGTGGGGGATGCGGCGATTTCACGGCCAACAAGCACCTTCTGTACGTTACCGCCTGAAAGACGTCTTACGGGAGTGGTTGCGTCGGGCGTAACAACCTTAAGATCGGCTATGATTTTATTTGCAAGCTGTTTGGGCTCTTTACGCTCAAGGAACAGAGTTTTGCCCTTTTTGTAGCTTCTGAGCATCATATTGTCGGCAATACCCATATTGCCCACAAGACCCATGCCAAGTCTGTCCTCAGGAACGAAGGAAAGACGAACGCCGAGATTTTTGATTTCGATGGGTGTTTTGTTGCGCAGATTTTCAGCCTTTGCAGTTTTGGGGTCGTTATAAATAATTTCGCCGCCACTTAATTTCTGAAGGCCGGCAATGGCTTCAAGCAGCTCGCGCTGACCGGAGCCTGCGATACCTGCAATACCGAGTATTTCACCGCTTTTAGCAACGAATGAAATATCGTCAAGCACCTTGATACCATCGGAGTTATAGCAGTCTATACCATTGATTACAAGACGGTCAGACGTGTCGTGGGGCTCGGGTCTGTCGATGTCGAGGCTTATTTTTTCGCCCACCATCATTTCGGTAAGGCTCTGCTCTGTTGAGTCGCAGGTGTTTACAGTACCGATATATTCACCCTTACGAAGAACAGAAACTCTGTTGGAAATTTCAAGCACCTCGTTAAGCTTGTGGGTGATAATTATGATAGCCTTTCCGTCGTCGCGCATACGGCGTAAAACGGCGAAAAGCTTTTGAATTTCCTGGGGAGTAAGAACGGCGGTGGGCTCGTCCAGGATAAGTATATCCGCACCTCTGTAAAGCACCTTAACAATTTCAACGGTCTGCTTTTCAGAAACGCTCATATCGTAAATTTTCTTTGAAAGGTCAATTTCGAAACCGTACTTGTCACAGGTTTCGCGGATTTCTTTCTGAGCGGTCTTCATATTGAATTTTTTGCCGCTTAATCCCAATACAATGTTTTCGGTGGCATCAAACACGTCGACAAGCTTAAAATGCTGGTGAATCATACCGATTTTAAGGTTGAAAGCATCCTTGGGTGAACGGATTGTAACCTCTTTGCCGTTAACAAAAATACTACCCTGGTCGGGGAAATAAATACCCGAAATCATATTCATAAGGGTAGTTTTTCCGCTACCATTTTCGCCTAAAATTGATAAAATTTCCCCTCGGTGAACGGACAGGTTGACGTTTTTGTTAGCCACAACCTGACCAAAGGTTTTGGTAATGCCTCTGCACTCAAGGGCGATATTACTACTCAATTTAAAGCACCTCCTGACTTCTTGACTTAAAAAATATCACAAGTGACTATGGTATTTTTTAAACCAAGAAATAGGCGGAGATAAACCCCGCCTACTTTTTAGTTTTGTTAGTTATTAACCAAAGTTTTCGTTAAGACGAGTGATGCCGTCAACGTTGAATGCGAAAGAGGGAGCAGAAACGATACCTGATTCGTTGTAGTAACCGTCAACAACAAGGTCGTCAACAAGAGCTTTTCCGTCAACTGTGAAGTTAGCGGTGTTGAAAACCTTAAGTGTGCCTGCCTTAAGATCAGCAACTGCAGCCTCAATAGCTTCAACAGTGCCTTCAGCAGCTACATCCTGGTTGATACCTGTAAGAACAACAGAGCCTTCTGCAATGCCGCCGCACCAGTCAGTAGCAATAGCTTCGTCTGTGTTTACACATTTGATGATGTACTTGAAGTAGGGAGCCCAGTTGATTCTGGAAGAAACGATGAATGTTTCGGGGCAGGATTCATAAGTTGAACCGTTGTAAGAAACGTTGGGAACACCTGCAGCTTCGCAAGCACCGGGAGCACCCATAGAGTCAGCGTGCTGGCTGATAAGAACGCAGTCTGCAGCGATGAGAGCTTCAGCAGCGTTTTTCTCTAATGTGGGGTCATACCATGAGCCTGTGAACTGAACGTCCATAGTAACTGAGGGACAAACTGATTTTGCACCAAGGTAGAATGATGTGTAACCGGAAATAACTTCAGCGTATGTGAAAGCACCAACGTAACCCATCTTAGCCTGTTCAGCTGTGATGTCGCCTGCTTCGATCATTTCGTTAAGCTTCATACCAGCAGCGATACCTGCAAGATATCTGCCTTCGAAGATAGATGCGAAAGCGTTGTGATAGTTGGGAAGATTTTCAGAAGCAGCCTTGCAGCCTGTAGCGTGGCAGAACTCAACGTCTGTGAATTCCTTAGCAGCTTTAATCATGAAATCCTCATGACCGAAGGAGTTAGCGAAGATGATTGTGCAACCCTGGTCAACAAGGTCCTTAGCAGCTTCGTAGCATTCGTTGCCTTCGGGAATGTTTTTCTTGATGATGTACTGGTCGCTTGTAAGGCCGAGAGCCTCGATAACAGCGTCAGCACCATCAAGGAAGTTCTTGTCGTATGTGGAGTTCTCATCGTGTAAGCAGATGAAACCGATTTTGAAACCTTCTTTGATTTCGAAATCTTTTGTGATTTCAGGAGCATCGAGAGGAGAGGCGCTCATACCTTTGATTTCGCCATTGTCTGCGCCGCCTTTGCCGCAAGCTGCGAAGCAGCCGATAACCATTACGAGTGCGAGACAAAGAGCAAGAACTTTTGCAAACTTTTTCATTTTGATTACCTCCATATTGGATTTTTATTTGTCAGCAGTCGTCGTTTCTGAAGGTGATGTTGCCATCATTCATACTTTCTACGATTGCTAATGACCGTAAATTATAGCCCTTTTCACGAAGAGCCTTGCCGCCGGGCTGGAAGCCCTTTTCGATAGCGATACCGATACCCACTATCTCTGCGCCCGATTGATTGATAATGTCAATCAAGGCGTTGCAGGCATTGCCGCCCGCCAGGAAATCGTCGATTATAAGCACCTTGTCGTCGGAATTAATGTATTTTTTGGAAACGTTCATTGTGTATTCCTTGCCGTGGGTGAAGGAGTAGCACTTGGCACTGTAAACCTCAGTGCCGATGTTTTTGTGGCTTGCCTTTTTGGCGAAAAGGGCGGGGAGGTTGAAGTATTTGGCGGCAAACACCGCCATAGCAATACCTGAGGACTCAATTGTAACGATTTTTGTAGCACCGCAGTCCTTGAAAAGACGATGGAATTCCTTGCCCATTTCGTCAAGAAGATTAACGTCCAACTGATGGTTAAGGAACATATCAACCTTAAGGATATCGGTGCCTATTGAAACACCCTCGTTTGCAATTTTTTCTTCAAGAAGCTTCATTGGTAAATTCAACCCCTAAACGCACAAAGTATCATACCCGAATTATACATTAATAGGTATTGTTTTTTCAAGTGGAAATTCCATAAAAACGGGGTATATCCGTTTTTTCGTCATTTTGCAACAAACAAGAGGTGAATTATATACAAAATGCAAAATTTCAGCTCGGAGTTCATTGTAGAGCCGTATTACAGCTTCTACCCTATCATACAACTGGTTCTTAGGCCTGTGTTTTCTGCTTTCTGAGCATAAAATACAGCCGTAGACACCATTCGTAAAAATGCACAAAAAAGATGCATAAAAGTATAATTTAGTGATTTGTAGCAAAATAAAAAGTAAAGTTATAAAACTTTACACTATCAAAAAAGAGATTTTGTCAATTGGTGTAACAAAATGATAAAATACTTGTAAAATCAACGGAAAACAAAGGGTGAATAACATAAATAAAAAATGCAGGTATGTAAAGTATAATACTTTTACACCTGTATTTGTAAAAACTGCACATAAAAATATTGAAAATCACCATAAAAAAGTGCGTATCTCGTTAATAACACTCCGTAACAGTGTAAGCGGGGCGAGCACGTTGAGGATCATCTGAAAGTCGCCCTGGCTTCTTGATTTGTTTTTAATGGCACTGAAATCCATATCACCAAGGTCACCAAGAAGGCCTTTACCGATTGACCAAACAAAACCGCCTGTGAGTGAACCGATGT